>RPGQ01000075.1:1542-181259 GCA_004193595.1 Desulfobacteraceae bacterium Eth-SRB2 | reverse complement strand
GATTAACTCCCGGAATCTATCTATGGTTTTTTTATAGTCCGGACTTTTGAAAATTGCCGAACCGGCAACAAAAACATCAACGCCGGCATCGGAAATCGTTTTAATGGTTTTTTCGTTCACCCCTCCGTCAATCTCGATAAGGGTTTCGAGCCCCCGGTCCCGGATCATTTTGCGAAGGGCCCTGACCCTGTCCAAACTATTGGGGATAAACTTTTGACCGCCGAACCCCGGATTAACGCTCATGATCATTATAAAGTCAACGTCCTCCATTATCCATTCGAGCGAGGATAGAGGGGTTGAGGGATTCAGCACCACCCCGGCACGCCGGTCAAACTCCTTTATCATATGTATGGTCCGGTTCAAGTGAACGCAGGCTTCTACCTGAACGGAAATTAAATCGGCTCCTGCTTTTGCAAAATCTTTGATGTAGCGGTCCGGATTTTCAATCATCAGATGGACGTCAACAGGAAGTGAGGTCACCCGTCTGACCGCCTCAACCACCAAAGGGCCTATGGTGATGTTCGGTACAAAATGGCCGTCCATAACGTCTACATGAATCCAGTCTGCTCCGGCCGCTTCAACCGATTTTATTTCATCTCCCAGTTTTGAAAAATCAGCCGACAGTATGGATGGAGCAATATATTTCATTTTTTTGATTAAACCTCAACCCGGACATACCGGGAAAAATTGCCACAAAGACACAAAGGAAAACAATTTTATTTAAATTCATCTTCGTGCCTTGGTGCCTTGGTGGCGGAAAACAAGTATTTTGTCACAAAAATACAAAATTCTAAGTTACGCTTCCAACGTGTTCAGTACTTTGTTTGCGGAATCGGTAACCACGGTTCCGGGACCGAACACGCCCTTGGCTCCGGCTTGATACAGAAAATCGTAATCCGCCGGAGGAATCACTCCTCCCACAACAACATTGATATCCTGGCCGCCTTTTTCTTTAAGAGCTTGAATAAGTTGCGGAACCAGGGCCTTATGGCCGGCCGCCAGACTCGATACCCCCACAACATGAACATCGTTCTCCAAAGCCATCTGGGCCGCTTCTTCAGGTGTCTGGAACATGGGACCGATGTCTACGTCAAACCCGAGGTCTGCAAAGGCGGTTGCGATCACCTTAATTCCCCGGTCATGACCGTCCTGGCCCATTTTTGTCACCAGAATTCGGGGTCTTCGGCCCTGCTTTTCCTGGAATTCGTCGGTTCTTTTGCGAACGGCCGTAAATATTTCGCTGTCAGCATACTCTTCAGCATATGCTCCGGATATACACTGGGTCGTGGCCACATAACGGTTGAAAACCTTTTCCATGGCGTCGGATATTTCTCCAACCGTGGCTCGTGCCCGAACTGCCGGAAGACAGGCTTCCAGAAGGTTTCCACCGGAACCGCAGGCGTTGGTTATGGCTTCCAGAGTTCTCCGGACTTCATCATTGTCCCGTTTTGTTTTGATTTCTTTTAATCTTGCCATCTGTCCATCGCGGACAGCCTCGGAAACTTCAAGAAGACCTTCCAGGGGTTCCTCTTCAACTTGATACTTGTTGACACCCACAATGACGTCTTTACCCTGGTCAATGCGGGCCTGTTTCCTGGCGGCGGATTCTTCGATCCGCATCTTGGGCATCCCGGTTTCAATGGCTTTGGCCATTCCGCCGAGTTTCTCAACCTCATCCATGATCTTTCTGGCCTCATTGATAATGCCACCGGTCAGGGCTTCAACATAGTAAGATCCTCCCAAAGGATCAACCACATGGCAAACCTGGGATTCTTCCTGGACAACTATTTGAGTGTTTCTGGCAATCCGGGAGGATAGAGCGGTGGGAAGACTTACCGCCTCATCAAAAGAGTTGGTATGCAAAGACTGAGTTCCGCCCAAAACCGCAGACAGACATTCAAGGGTGGTTCGAATGATGTTGTTGTACGGGTCCTGCTCTGTCAGGCTCCAGCCAGATGTCTGAACATGGGTCCGTAACATGGTAGATTTTGGATTTTTAGGGTTGAACTGGCTGATGATTTCATGCCACAGAAAACGAGCGGCTCTTAACATGGCGATTTCCATGAAAAAGTTCATCCCGACCCCGAAGAAAAACGACAGACGCGGAGCAAACTTGTCGATATCCAGTCCTGCTGCCAGAGCGGCCCTTACATACTCCAGGCCGTCCGCCAGTGTAAATGCGGTTTGTAGAACAGAGTTGGCGCCTGCTTCCATCATATGATACCCGCTGATACTGACGGTATTATATTTGGGCATGTTTTTGGAGCAGAATCCGATAATATCGGATACAATTCTCATGGAAGGTTCCGGAGGATAGATGTACGTGTTTCGGGTCAGATATTCTTTTAAAATATCGTTCTGAATAGTGCCTCCCAGTTGCTCATGCGTTACGCCCTGTTCTTCTGCCGCCACGATGTAGCCGGCCATAACCGGCAGAACCGCGCCGTTCATGGTCATGGAAACCGTCATCTTGTCCAAGGGAATCTGATCGAAAAGGATTTTCATATCCTCAACAGAATCGATGGCAACACCGGCCTTGCCGATATCGCCCACCACCCTGGGATGATCCGAGTCATACCCCCTGTGGGTTGCAAGATCAAAGGCCACCGAAAGTCCGGTCTGACCGGCAGCCATGTTATTTCTATAAAATTCATTGGACTCTTTGGCCGTGGAAAAACCGGCATACTGGCGGACGGTCCAGGGCCTTCCGGCATACATGGTGGCCATGGGGCCTCGAACATAGGGTGCGAAACCCGGCAGGGTGTTCACGTGCTCCATCCCCTCAAGGTCCTCTGCGGTGTACAGGGGTTTTACCAATATGCCTTCATCCGTCTCCCAGTTAAGAGACTCAAGCGGTCTTCCTCTCAGTTGTTTGGTGGCAAGATCTGTCCATTCTTGTACATCAGGATTTTTAGGCATAACATCCTCCTTTGGATTGAGAATTGAAGATTGAATAATTGAAAAATCATATCAATATTCAATTTAAAAGTTTAAAGTGCCTTAAGTGATCTAAAGTGCCTTAAGTTAATGAATTCTATCATTTTAAATTGGTCTCGCCCAAGGCGAGTTCCTTAACTTTAGCTCACTTCAAATTTTAGTCACTTTTATGATCATTCGCTACGTTGAATGTGGTGGCCTGTCATATAATGCGTTACCGTATTTACAAATTAGAGCAATAAGGAATAATATATTATCTTTCACAAAGTTCAACCAGAATGCCATTCGTGGCTTTGGGGTGCAAAAAAGCGATTTTTGCGCCACCGGCGCCCATTCTGGGTTTTTCGTCAATCAGCCGTATTCCTTTTTCCTTTAATTCAGCCAGGGCCTCTTCAACATTCTCCACTCGAAACGCAACGTGATGAATCCCGGGGCCCTTTTTTTCCAGGAATTTAGCGATGGGTCCGTCCGGCGCCGTTGATTCAAGAAGCTCCACTTCACTTTCTCCCACCGGGAAAAAAGCAGTGGTCACTTTTTGCTCTTCAACGGTTTCGGAGCCTTCAAATTCAAGCCCCAGCGCATCTGTCCAAAATTTTTTACCGTCTTGGATACTGTTTACGGCTATTCCGAGATGGTCTATTTTTAATACTTTCATAAGAACCTCCTTTTATAATTGATGATTGAAAATTGACGGCTTCGTAAAAAGCCCAACTTCTGCGTTGTGCTGCATTTCGCAATCATTCAACGTACAATAAGTACGCCTCATGATTACAAAATTTGCACGCCTTGAATTTGAACTTTTTACGAAACCATCTAAATCGGACTTTTTACGAGTTCATCAAAATTGACGATTGAAAATTAAATAGTTGGTAACAGTTCAGTTCTTTGGAACAAATCAATTTCTAAATTTTTTCATGATCCGTTTAAATCCGGGCATGGCATTTATTATGGTGTCATCGGACACGCAGAAGGCGATTCTGAAATGACCCGGTCCGCCAAAACCGCTGCCCGGGACAGTAAGAATCAATTCCTCCTGAAGCGCCTGTACGAATGTTACATCATCAGGAACCGGCGTTTTGGGGAAAAGGTAAAACGCACCTGCCGGTGTGAGGAAATCGTAGCCACAATCCTCCAGACCCTTACACAGAAGTTCTCTTTTCCGGGCATACGCTGAGATATCCACGCTTGTGCCCTGAACGGATGCCACAACCCGCTGCATCAGCGCCGGAGCATTGACAAATCCGAGGATCCTGTTGGCCAGTGCCATGCCGCCGATAAGCTCTTTTTTAAAACAAGCTTTGGGATTAACCGCCAAATAACCGATACGTTCCCCGGGAATGGAAATATCCTTTGAATATGACGTGGCAATGATGCTTTCAGTATAACTTTGAAAAATGCTTGGGACTTTTTGCCCGTTGTAAATGATCTTGCGATAGGGTTCATCTGCGATCAGATACAGGGTCCGGTTCAGTTCTTTTCCTTTTTCAGTTAATAGGGTTCCGAGATCATTAAGACTTTCTTTTGAATATACCTGGCCGGTTGGATTGTTCGGGGAATTGATTAAAACGGCCCGGGTCTTTTGAGTTATCGCAGCGGAAACGGCCTCAATGTCCAGATTGAAATCCGGTTTTGTGGGTACGGTTTTAAGGCTTCCGCCATGGTTGTCCACATAATATGTATATTCAACAAAAAAAGGAGCCGGAGTGATTACCTCATCACCGGGATCGAGAATTGTTTTCAGGATAACGTTCAGAGCACCGGATGCTCCGCAGGTCATAATCACCTCATTTTCGGTAACCTGCACCTTCTGTTCGCCGCAAAGATAATCAGCCACAGACTTGCGAACATGCGGATATCCGGTATTGGGCATATAAGCATGAACCCCCGGATCCGAGGACGCTGCGGCATCCCTGAGGGCCGCCCGGAATTTTTCAGGGGGCTCCAGGTTGGGGTTTCCCAGGCTGAAATCATATACGTTCTCAGCGCCATGCTCAGCCTTGAGGCGGGCACCCTCTTCAAACATTTTACGGATCCAGGAAGATCCGGATATAATGGTTTGGATATGCTTTGCTATGGTCATTTGACTACCTTATTTTAACACAAAATTTTAACCAAAAAATATATATTTATTAAGGTATGGCTTGCAAGCTCTTTCTATAAAAATTTCCAGCAAAGGTTAAATTTTAGCCTTATCTTGCAGTCGTTTTAGTCTGCCCGTTCCACCGACTTTACCTCCGGAATTTCCTTTTTTAGAAATCTTTCAATTCCGTTCTTAAGGGTCATCTGGGACATGGGACATCCGGCACATGCTCCCTGCAACCTGACTGTGACCACGCCGTCTACCACATCGACAAACTCCACATCACCCCCATCCGCCTGAAGCATGGGCCTGATTTTGTCAATTACCGCCTGAATTTTTTCTTTCATGATACCCTCCCTTCATTTATTTTGCTTTGAAAAATCTGGTCCTTTGGCCTATGCCTGATATAGATGGCTCTGCCCGTATAAATCAACCGGAGTAATGGAGTATTGGAGTGTTCATTTAAAAAAAAGAGCTTTAAACTTTCAGATTTTCTCTAGGGATCTGTTTTTTTGAGAGCGATGAAAAAAGGGGTTTCTTCCATTACTCCACCACTCCAATACTCCAGTACTCCGTAAATCGTTAAATGCCGTCAAACTAAACCCCCTCTAAGGATAACCAAAGCCCGGTCCTTTGGGGCCAAGCTTTTTACTTGCCTTCATAAAAAGCTTTTCTAAATTCATCAAATTTGTTCCGGCATATGGCTGTTCGCATATGCTCCATCAGTTTCATATAAAAATAAATATTATGAATCGTATTTAAACGATACGCAAGTAATTCTTTTGACATGTAAAGGTGTCGAAGGTAGGCCCTGGAATAATTTTGGCAGGTGTAACAAGTACATCCGGGTTCAATAGGTTTGATATCATATTTGAAGCGTGCATTGCAAATATTTATGGTGCCTTTTTTTGTAAACATCTGGCCGTTTCGAGCGTTCCTTGTGGGGATGACGCAATCGAACATATCCGCCCCAAGGGCCACAAGCTCTACAAGATCTTCAGGAGTTCCGGTACCCATGATATATTTAGGCTTATTATCCGGAAGTATGGGCAGCGTAAAATCCGCAATTTCAAACATGATCTCCTTGGGTTCACCCACACTGAGCCCACCAATGGCATAACCGCTGAAAGTGATTTCAGATAAATTTTCCGCTGAACGTTTTCTAAGGTCCTTAAACATGCCTCCCTGAACGATACCGAAAAGGAAAGGGGGTTTTGAGACGGTTAGATCTAAAGACCCGATGCCTTCTTTCAAAGCATTTTTACATCTTTTTGCCCATCGGGTGGTAAGCTCGAGTGCTTCTTTGGCATGTTCACGGCTTGCAGGATATTTGATGCAGTCGTCAAGGCACATGATGATATTCGATCCCAGACAAATCTGTATTTCAACCGACTTTTCAGGGGTCAGCAAATGACTTGATCCATCGATATGGGATTGAAAAGAAGCGCCTTCATCCGTAACCTTTCCAAGTTTGGCAAGGGAAAAGATCTGAAAGCCGCCGCTGTCTGTTAAAATAGGCCGATCCCAGTGCATAAAATTGTGGAGGCCTGCAAAACGGCGGATAACATCGCATCCGGGTCTGAGGTACAGATGATAGGTGTTTCCCAGAACCATCTGAGTTCCGCACCCAATAAGCTCTTCGGGTGACAGGGATTTTACGGTGCCAAGGGTTCCCACCGGCATAAAAACGGGGGTCTCTACCTCACCGTGAGCGGTCTGCAAGACGCCGGCCCTTGCCCGTGTTGTGTCAGATGTTGCAACTATTTTGAAATTGGACATGTAAGTTAGTTCGCTTCGCTCACAATTGGAATGTTGGAATATTGGAACACTGGAATATTGGGTTCTGGGAAAATGGAAGGTTGGGTTATTGTAAAATTCCTTTTGACGTGAATTAAATAGAGGAATGTCATCTTCTTTAAATCATAATTCCAATATTCCATAATTCCAATATTCCATGTTCGAGTTAAAAATATAAGTCTAAAAACCACCTTTATTTTCAATAAATTGTAAAATTTTCGAGACATCTAATTAGAGCATGAATCATGCAATAAACATGGCATCTCCGTAACTGAACAACCTGTATTTTTTATCTATGGCCGTCCGGTATGCATTCAATATTTTCTCCCGACCCGCAAAAGCGGATACAAGCATTAAAAGAGTCGATTTGGGAAGATGAAAATTCGTAATCATTGCATCTACAACGTTAAATCTGTACCCGGGATAAATGAAAAGATCGCAGCTTCCGCTACCGTGAGCAACCTTCCCTCTGTGGTCTGAAGCATACTCCAGAGCCCGTACGCACGTAGTACCCACGGCAATGATGCGTCTGCTTTTTGTTTTGGTACGGTTTATAACATCGGCAGTCTCTTTGGAAATAGAATACCACTCAGAATGGATTTTGTGATCTCTTATATCCGACACCCTGACCGGCAAAAACGTACCGTAACCCACATGCAGGGTAACTGTAACGATCCTGACCCCTTTTTCTTCTATTTTTTTAAGAAGTCTTTTGGAAAAATGGAGTCCTGCCGTGGGTGCGGCAACGGCGCCTTTTTGAGAAGCATAAACGGTCTGGTAAGATGTCCTGTCATCCTTACAATCGTTCCGTTTAATATATGGGGGCAAAGGAACGTGTCCTATCCTGTCAAGGAGACTTTCAAAATTATCTTTAGATGAAAATTTTACCGTGTAAATTCCTTCTTGACAGTCCATAACCCTGGCTTGCAATCCTTGGCCAAAAAATAACGGCGTACCGTTTTTCGGTGATTTTGAGGTTTTAATCAGGCATCTTAAAACAAGTTCGTTATGCCCAGGGTTTTCACGCCCGCCGGGGTAATCAAGGATAAAAACTTCCGCCTTGCCCCCGGTATCCTTTTTCCCGAAAAGTCGTGCCGGAATCACTTGGGTGTTGTTTAAAACCAGTAAATCCGTTGGCAAAAGGAGATCATAAATTTCATAAAACTTATGATGGGACAGTCTGCCGGTTTCCTTGTGCAGGAACAGAAGTTTTGAACGGTCCCGTTGATCTGCCGGTTTTTGAGCAATGAGGTCGTCGGGCAGATCGTAGTTGTAATCGCTCAATAAAAACATGGGTGCTATCTTTTTCCCAAATATACGAGCAAAATTCCCGCGAGCATAAGTGCAAGACCGAATTTTTGCAAAGACTTATCCGGCAGTTCCAGGACTTTTTCTAAAACCAGCTTCATCTTTGCCGGAAATGCAAAATATGGAAGACCTTCCACGACCATCACCATTCCGAGCACACACAGGAAAAAGTTCATTTTATTCCTTTATCATTAAATAGGACGCCCCAGTACCATCTGCCAGAGCTACGGGGCAAGCAGATTTTCGCAGATATACACAGATAATATTATTATTTATGTTCGTTCGCTTTGCTCAAAATTGGAATAATGGAATAATGGAATAATGGAACAATGGAATGATGGAATTATGGGTTTTGGGAAAATGGGAAATTGGTTTATTGTAAAACGTCTCTTGATGCTGAATTAAATAAATGAATGACATCCTTTTAAGAGAAATATTCCAATATTCCAGCATTCCACCATTCCAATTGGGCGAACCCCCTAACTTGCATCTCTAAAATTAAAACCAATCGCTTCATTAATTCTTTTAAAGTCGTCAACATTTCGGGTGATTACCGTGGCTCCGATTTGACGGGCCAATAGCGCAATGCAAACATCGTTATAATCACTCGGATTTTTAGGATCCAGTTTTCCGGAAAAACGAAGTTTATGGCATACACGGCCGATTAAAATTTGAGTAGACGGCTCAGGTTGTACCAGGCGACCTAATTTAACAAATACAGTGCCAAAGCGAATCAGATGCTTTATTTCGGCATTCCCCTTTGCGGCCATCCACAATTCATGAAGAACGGGATAAACCATATACATCACCTTATTTAACCCGCTGATTTCATGCTGATAAAGACCATGATTGAATATGCCGATATAGATATTGGTGTCGAAAACAACTTTTTCTTGCACGTCTTAGACCTCCTCAAAATCAAAACTTCCGGCATCTGCCAGAGTTACTTCAGCCAACTGAATATCCGTATCAAATTGTTTAAGAACGGTATTGATGGCTTCTTTTTCTGATTTGGCCTTTAATGCGATTTTAATGCGATTGATTTGTGCCTGATCAAGCTCAATGGTTTTTTTTACAAGTGCCATGGCCATCTCCCATACTATACATATAATACTTATGCTTTTTATGGTATAACTGTAATGTCAATTCTTTTTATTGTCAATACATTTTTTCAGAGAAAGGTTTACGGTCGGGTTTTAAATATGGCTTGACTAATTTTTTGCTTTGGTTCAAAATTTCGTGTCTATCAAATGTGTTGCCTCAAAACATCAAAGAAATCGTCAAAACGCAAGGATTTAAAATGACATATGAACCTGTAATCGGGCTTGAAGTCCACGCTCAGCTCAAGACGAAAACAAAGATTTTCTGCAACTGTTCAACATCATTCGGGGCGCCGCCCAATACCCACACCTGTCCGGTTTGCCTGGGTATGCCCGGTGTGCTTCCGGTGCTTAATAAAAAGGTGGTTGAATATGCCCTGAGAATGGCTGTGGCAACAAACTGTATAATCAACAGGGAGAGTAGATTTGCCCGGAAAAACTATTTCTATCCCGACCTCCCCAAGGGATACCAGATTTCCCAGTATGAACTGCCCATTGCCGAAAACGGATTTATTGAGATAGAAATAAACGGCCACCCAAAAAGGATCGGTATTACACGGATTCACATGGAAGAAGACGCGGGCAAGTTGTCCCATGATCCTGACCGCCCGTTGAGCAAGGTCGATTTCAACCGTACCGGTGTACCTCTGATCGAAATCGTGAGTGAACCGGATATACGGACGCCTGAAGAAGCCGGGGCTTATCTTCGACATCTCAGATCCATTGTTCGCTATCTCGGAATCAGTGACGGCAACATGGAAGAAGGAAGCTTCCGCTGTGACGCCAATATATCCATACGTCCAAAAGGATCTGAGACCTTTGGGACCCGAGCGGAAATAAAAAACTTAAACTCTTTCAAGCATGTTGAAAGTGCGCTTTATTTTGAAATCAACCGGCAAAAAGAAATTTTAGAAGACCACGGCCAGGTCATTCAGGAAACCCGATTGTGGGACCCTGTTAAAAACAAATCCATATCCATGCGGGGTAAGGAAGAAGCCCACGACTACCGCTATTTTCCGGACCCCGACCTTTTGCCGCTGGTTATAGACGATGATTGGATCGATTCGGTCAGAAAAAAACTTCCCGAACTTCCGGATGAAAAAAAGAAGCGCTTTATGGATGAATACGGCCTTCCTTCATACGATTCCGGTTTTCTGACATCGAGCCACGAGCTTGCAGACTATTTTGAGGAATGTGTTACACAATTTCCCAATCCCAAGCCGGTCAGCAACTGGATCATGGGATCATTGCTGGGCCTTTTAAACGCCCGTGGCAAGCAAATTGCCGAGTCGCCGATTTCCCCCGGCAATCTTGCCCAACTTCTTAAACTCATTGACGATAATATTATCAGCGGCAAAATTGCAAAGACCGTATTTGATGAAATGGCTCAAACCGGCAGAGCGCCCAAAGAAATCGTAAAAGAAAAAGGACTGGTACAGGTTACGGACGAGTCCGCCATCAAAGCGGTTGTAGTAAAGGTCCTTGGAGCGTGTTCAAAGGAAGTGGAAGACTACAAAAACGGTAAAACCAAGCTTTTCGGCTTTTTTGTGGGCCAGGTCATGAAAGAGACAAAAGGCAAAGCCAATCCGAAAATTGTAAACCAAATATTAAAAGATCTCCTTTGAAAAAGATGAACATGTTGAACGTTCATTTTTTTAAATTTAGGCCGGCTTTTCTAATTTCACCGCACAAAGTTTGAGCTCAGGAGTTTTGGCCATGGGGTCGAGAGCATCGATGGTCAACGCATTGACCGCTACCTTGTCGGAATGGAGGGTGGTGAAAACCGTTCCCTCCGGGACCCGATCGGTCACCTTGGTATGAATCTTCATTGAACCCCTTCGAGAACGGACGTGGATTTCTTCTCCGTTTTTGACTTGGACTTGATCTGCGTCTGATGGATGGATTTCAAGCACGTCTTCAGGGGACAAATTGAAAAGCGCCACAGAGTTACGCGTATAGGAGCCCGTCTGGAGATGGTAAAGATCTTTTCCCGTTGTTAAGATAAAAGGATACTCTTTGTCCGGGGATTCGGCGGGGGGCTGGTAATCTGCCGGAGAAAACATGCCCCTGCCGCTTGGGGTGGTAAAGGTTTCGGCCCAAAGATAGCGGGTTCCGGGATGGCCTTTTTGAGGACAGGGCCAGCGAAGGCCTCCTTTTCCTAACCGCCGGTACGAAATTCCCCCATAAGGTGGCGTCAGTGAAGCGATTTCATTCATAATATCTTTGGGATGCCCGTAGGACATGGTGTAGCCCATTTTTTGGCTCAGATCACAGATAATCTTCCAATCGGGTTTGCTTTCTCCAATCGGGTCAAAGGCCTTGCGCACTCTCTGTATGAAACGGGCCGTATTGGTAAATGTTCCATCTTTTTCGGCAAAAGAACAGGCCGGAAGAACCACATGGGCGATCTTGGCGGTCTCCGTCAAAAACATATCCTGAACCACCATAAAATCCAGATTTTCCAATACATTTTGAATACGGGAAATATTGGGACCGCTCCGCATGGGGTTTCCGCCCATTACGTAAAGTCCTTTGATTGCATTTTTGTCGAGGATCATGCTTGCTTCGGTAATTCCCGGTTTTGGCGAGAGATTTACCCCCCACGCCTTTTCAAATTTTCCTTGGACCGCCGGATTGGAGACCGGTTGACCGCCGGGATAGATAGGGGGCAAACACCCCATGTCGCCGGCGCCCTGGCCGTTGTTTTGCTTTGCGATGGTGTTTAGGCCGGTTCCCGGTTTTCCGATGTTACCGGTGGCAAGCGCCAGGTTGCAGAGTCCTCCCACGTTGTCCGTTCCATGTATGTGCTGGGTTATCCCCATGCCATAGAGGATGGCCGCCCTGCGGGCTTTTCCGTAGAGCCGTGCCGCTTCTATGATTTTGGCCTCGGGGATTCCCGAAATTTCTTCCACCCTGGCCGGGGTATATTTAGAGATTATTTCTTTTAAGTCCTCGAACCCTTGGGTTCTATTTTCTATGAATTCATCATCATAGAGACCTTCATTGAGTATCACATGGAGCATGCCGTTTATCCAGACAATATCTGTTCCAATGCGAGGGCTGAGCCAGACGTCTGCATATCCCGCGGTTTCCGTTCTTCGCGGGTCAATGATAATGAGCTTGAGATTACCGGAAAGCACCCGTTGTTTCATGGCGCTGGCGAAAACGGGATACATTTCCGTAAGGTTCAAACCGGCAACCAGCAGAACGTCGGCGTGCTCGACCAGGCTCATGGAATTTGTCATGGCCCCGCCTCCAAAAGCCCGGGTGAGAGCCACCGCACTAGGCGTATGGCAGAGACGGGTACAGAAATCGATATTGTTGGTGCCAAAACAGGTGCGTATGAATTTCTGGAAGAGGTAGCATTCTTCGTTTGTCGATTTTGAAGAAGCGATTCCTGCCAGGGCATCGGGGCCGAGGGTATTTTTTATTTCCTGAAATTTGCTTGCCACAAGAGTTAGCGCCTCGTCCCATTCCGCTTCTTCAAGTTTTCCGTTTTTTTTGATCAGCGGTTTTTTCAAACGCTCCGGACTTTGGACGAAATCCAGACCGAATCTTCCCTTGACGCAAAGGTTTCCTTTGTTTTCGGTGTTTTCTTCCTCCACCCCGTAGACTTTGACAACCTTCTTGTCTTTGGTCCACAGCTCCATCTGACACCCCCCGCCGCAGTGGGGGCAGGTTGTTCTGACCTTATTAAACTCCCAGTTTCTCCCCTCAAAGCGAGCATGCTTTTCCGTGAGTGCTCCTGTGGGACAGGCCTGCAAACAAGCCCCGCAGGAAGCGCACTCCGTAAAGCCTAACGGTTCGTTAAACCCGGCGCCGATGGCCACGGCCGGACCGCGATCGGTAAATCCCAAAATATTTTTGCCGGCAATTTCCCGACAGGCACGAACGCATCTGCCACAGAGGATGCATTTGTTTGGATCCCTGACAATAACCTCGCTGGAGTTGTCCACCGGCTTTGTTTCTTTATTGATGGAGAAGCGTACCGCATCAATCCCGAACTCGTAGACCAAATTCTGAAGTTCGCATCTCCCGTTGCTTTCACAGGTAAGGCAGTTGTGTTCATGTTCGGATAACAGCATTTCCAGGTTCACACGACGAAGTGCGTTGATCTCTTCATCGTGAGTAATCACTTGCATTCCTTTCGTGACCTTTGTACTGCAGGCCGGAACCAGACCCCGCATTCCTGAGACTTTTACGAGACAAAGACGGCAAACCCCGACAGGGCTCAGACCCTTTTTGTGACACAAATGCGGTATATGGATTCCGTTATTTTCACAGACATCCAGCAAATTGGAACCTTCCGCAGCTTTAAAATCCTTGCCGTTGATATTGACATAAACCATCTCATTTACCTCCCTGCGTTATAGCGAAGACATCGTCCCGCCGCTTCCATCATTTGTTTCTATATCTTTCTTTATGAAGGTTATTGTGGGTGTGTTCCTTGTTCTTTAATTATTTGATGAGAACGGCATCAAACTTACAGGCATGGTAGCAGTTGCCACACTTGATGCACTTATCCTGGTCGATGTGATGTGGTTCCTTTTTTTCACCGGTGATGGCTTCTTCAGGGCATTTTAGTGCGCACAGATGGCAGCCGTTACAGAGCTCTTCATCAACTTCGTAGTGGAAAAGATCCTTACACACACCCGCCGGGCATTTCTTTTCGATAATGTGGGCTTCATATTCTTTTCTAAAATGGCGTATTGTGCTGAGGGTAGGGCTGGCGGCAGTCTGACCCAGAGCGCAAAGGGATGTTTTTTGCATGAATGTTGCGATGTCTTCCAGTGTCTCTATATCTTTAATTTCGCCGTTTCCTTCTGATATGCGCTTTAGAATCTCAATCATCAAAGGCAAACCCCTCCGGCAAGGAAGACACTGCCCGCAAGATTCGTCTGCATCAAATTCCAGAAAGAATCTTGCCGTATCAACCATACAGGCATCTTGATTCAGAACCACCATGGCGCCGGACCCCATGATGCAGCCGATGTCCTGGAGGGATTCGTAATCAATGGGAATGTCGAGGTGTTCGGCGGGAACGCATCCTCCGGAAGGACCGCCGAGCTGAACCGCCTTGAATTTTTTGCCCCCGGCTATCCCTCCTCCCAGGTCGAATACAACTTCATTCAATGAAATTCCCATGGGGACTTCAATCAGACCGGTCCGGGCAATTTGGCCGGTCAGGGAGAACACTTTGGTCCCTTTTGTGGTTTCAGACCCTATGGAATTCCACCATTCGGCGCCCTTACACATAATAAGTGGCAGGTTGGCCAGTGTTCCCACGTTGTTTATTACTGTGGGTTTGCCAAAAAGCCCCTCGACTGCAGGAAATGGGGGCCGTGGCCTGGGATTGCCCCGTTTTTGCTCCAGGGATGCCAGAAGGGCTGTCTCCTCACCGCAGACAAAAGCCCCGGACCCTAGAAAGATCTCTATGTCAAAATCGAAAGATGTTCCCAGAATTCCATTTCCCAGGAGGCCATACTCTTTGGCCTGTGAAATGGCCTCATTAAGTATATCTACGGCCAGGGGATATTCCGCTCTTACATAAATATAGCCTTTGTTCGCGCCGATGGCGTATCCCCCGATTGCCATCCCTTCCAGGACCGCATGGGGGTTTCCCTCCAGCTCGGCCCTGTTCATGTAGGCGCCGGGGTCACCTTCATCAGCATTACAAACCATATATTTTTGATTCGACTCGGTGTTGTATGCAAAATTCCATTTCACGCCGGTGGGAAAACCGGCGCCCCCTCTTCCTCTCAACCCCGACCGTTTGATTTTTTCTATCACGTCTACCTGTTTCATTCCCAGAGTTTTGGAAAGTCCCTGATACCCATCGTAAAAAATATAGTCTTCAATCTTGAAGGGATCGATTTTTCCGAGTAATTCCGTAATCCTTTTTTCCTGGCGGCTGAAAAACGGGGTATTTATATCCACCATGTATTCCTGAACGATTTCCCCTCCCATGAGGTGCGTTTCCACAATTTGCGTCACCTTTTCAGGGGTGAGGTATCCATAAAGGGTGGAGATGCCTTCCGGCTCTGTTACGCTGATATAAGGTTCAATATAGCAGCACCCCATACAGGAATGTTCCAGGACGACAATATCTTTGAGATTTCTTTCATGTAATTCTGTGTTGAGCGTGTCCAGAACCCCCTTTGCTCCGGAGGCATAGCCACAGGTCCCTTGGTAGACGATAACCTGTGTTTTTTGGGAAAGTTCGAATTTCTCTTTTTCAATTTTTCCCTTAAGGGCAAAAAGATCATTGGTGGATTTTATTGTCATGATAGCACCTCTATTTATATTCCCCGAGGACATCTTTTACTTCTTCGGGTTTCATCTTTCCATAGACTTTACCGTTGACCGTCATGACCGGTCCAATGGCGCAACATCCCACACATCGTACGAAATCGAGTGAAAATCTTCTGTCGTTTGTGGTCTGACCGGGTTCAAGTTCATACCGGGAACTAATCTCTTTCAAAATGTTTTCAGCGCCTTTTACATAACAGGCCGTCCCGAGGCATACATTCACACTGTGTCTGCCCGGAGGAAACAATCGGAAAAAATTGTAGAAACTCAGTATGCCATAGATTTGACTTGCCGGTGTATTTGTTTTTTTTGCCGTGAGTCTTTGAGCAATTTCCGGTACATAGCCAAGCTCCGCTTGTATTTCCTGAAGAATTTTTACCAACCGCTTGGGGTCATGGTTGTTGTTTTCAATAATTTCAAGCGTTTTTGCCCTCTCATCTTCCAGTGGGGCGGCAACTTGTTGCATGGGATTCTCCTTTATTTGCAGGATAAAAATTTGCGTTTAAAGCTCTTCCATAACCCTTCACCAGACCTTTCAGACCGGATCGCTTGCCCATCTTTGTTTCTGGTATTCAAATTTTGCGACTGTATTAAATACCAAATGTCGACTTTATTGTCAACCCGGATTTTTATCCAAAATCCACCGGCTAATTTTTAATCAAGGCATTTTATGCCCACAGAGTTTTCCAGAATAAAAATTAAGATCCATAATTTCTGTGGTGGGGTGTAAATCAAGATTGTTGGTGATTTAGCTCAAGCAATCCAGGTTTCAGGTGTCAGTGTTCAGGTGTCAGCTCTTACGTTCGTCCTCCTGACACCTGACACCCGACACCTGAAACCAGACCTTCGAATTTCGATGGAAAGTAATAAATGACCGCTGTTAACCAACATCAGTGAATTAAACACCCTGTGGTGTCTTTTTCAGTTTCATACTTGAAAGGAAGAACGCCTTGTGCCATACCGGAGAAAATGTTGATTCAGAAGCCAAAACATCTGATAAAACAGAGGCTGTCGTTAAAGCAGGCACAGGCATTGTTTTGAGCCTATGGTCCTATGTTTCTTTAGTATTTCAACGCAAAACAGTAGATGAAAAAATGAGATAGGGCGACAGGGGGTAAACCGGTGGCAAAGAAAATCCGGTTCAACCTCCCATATTTGGATTCGATAGGGTTTTTTGTCGTAAGGCCTTTCGGGCTTCAAGGAGTGCCTTTAGTTTGGGGAATTGCTCCATGTCTGTATGGGGTAAAAAAAGAGCGGCCATATAATTATTCATGAAAGAGAGGGTTTCCGACAATTCGAAGTTTGTCATCCTCTTGGTAACCTCCACCACATCTTTGCGGATGCGATTTGTCAAAGAACTCATTTTTGCGCCCATTAGAGACCCGTTACCGATAAACCTCACTTTATCAGGATCTATTTCAGGCAAAAGACCAATGGTTATCGCTTTTTCCAGATCCACATAACTGCAAACCCCCCTGCCAAAAAAATGCGATCAATGTCACCCATACCCAGTCCCACTTCTTCAAGGAGGGTCATACAACCACTGTATATGGCACCTTTTGCGCGTATGAGATTGTCAAGATCCGGTTCCGTGAGGGTAATATCTCTGTCGATTTGATTTTCATGCTTCCACGCAAGCACATATTCAAAAATGCCGTCCGTCTCACGTATGCGCGGTGTATCCAGATCCCGGTTGAATTTTCCCCGGTTATCAATGACACCCATTTCAAACAACGTGGCTGCAATTATAATCAGTCCTGATCCGCAGATCCCTTTGGGCCTGACATTACCGATGGTGAGATTCATAGGTTCCAAGGTTATAGGATCCATGGAAAAATCCTCAATGGCCCCTTTTGCAGCCCTCATTCCAAACTTGAGGCCGCCGCCTTCAAATGCCGGTCCTGCAGAACAGGCGGCGCAGGCAAGCCAATCCTTGTTGCCGATCACAATTTCGGCATTGGTACCGATGTCTATAAAAAGAGTAATTTCTTCGGAGAGGTACATTCCCGAGCCCATGACGCCGGCCACAATATCGCCTCCCACATAACTTGAAATCGCCGGGTATACCAGTGCGGTCACATGGTCTCCCAGGGAAAGACCCAGATAAGTAGCCCTTATGGGCGCAAAAAGGGTTGAAGTCGGGACATAGGGTGACAGCCGAATATATTTAGGGTTGACCTTTAGCATGAGCTGGGTCATGGTTGTATTGCCTGCCAAAGAGATGGTGGAAATCTCGTCAGGATCGATCCCGGACCGTTTAACCATCTTTTTTATTAGACGGTTAATGTTTGCAATAACCACCTCGTGAAGCTTTTGCAGGCCGTCGGGCTTGTCCGCGAAAACAATTCGACTGATGACGTCTTCGCCATAGCTGATCTGCCCGTTATAATCACCGTACGAGGCCGGTACATCGCCGGTTATGAGATCCATTAACTGGCTGTAGACGGTTGTTGTCCCAATATCCACGGCAATGGCATAGTTCCGATCCGTTGTATCTCCCGGCTGAATATTTATAATATGTGTCTTTCTTCCGGAATGGACGGGCCGGGCAAGTGTTGCCGTAACCCTGAAGCCGTCTTTTCTTAAAATATCAGAAATTTTCCGGATTACAGGAAGCTGAACCACAAGACGATGTTCACCGTGTTTGGCTTTCAGGAAAGAGATTAGTCTGGTTACATCCGGCAGATTGTCCTGTGACGTGGGCTCGGGGAGTTCCAGGTATTTCTTTTCAACCGGAGGCATGAAAAGACCTTTGTCCTTTAATTCCTCAAGATTCATTTCCCAGATTTGAGCTTTCCGTCTGGGAGTTTTTTGAAGGTTAAGAACACTGATATCAACTTCCGATTCTACTGGAATGCGGACTACGAGGTCACTCTGAACAGATGTCATACAGGCCTGACGGTAGCCCTTTTCAATATCTTTTTTGCTTAATTTTTCAGTTATTCCTCCCTCAACACTTCCATTTTCGATAATAACACGGCATTTTCCGCATACACCCTCTCCACCGCAAGAAGCATTAATGTGGACTCCTGCTTCCATGGCAGCGCGGATAAGGTTTTCTCCATGCATAACTGTTATTTCTTTGTTGTGGGGGAGAAATTTGATTTTATGTCTGCTCATTATCGATTCCTTTATTCGCCTTCACCTGAATACCCTGCAGCTTATCGCAGCGGAGCGGAGATCCCGCCCGGAGGGGCTGCGGGGAGCTTCATTTGGTTCTGTTAAAGCCTGAAGCTAAATGCCATTTTTTCTGCTGTAATCGGGTTGTCATTCGTCCATAATACATAAAGATGTGTTTTTTTACTCATTGAATACCTCCATTTTTATCTCTGCTCCTAAGGAAACATCCAAAAAACAGTAACCGTCTCGAACAACCTGATCTTTTAGTTGGAGATGAATTGCAGAAGAAAAAATTGGACCATCGGTAACTATCGTGTGGTATTCTCCTTTTTCTCCTGAAGCATCAATCCCGGTCTTCTCCATATCTTTAATCACCTGTTGGTCAAGTGTCTTTCCTAAAAAGCTGCTGCTCAAAGCACCTTGTTTGATGACGATTATTGTAGCCTTGAAACCAAGTTGTAAAAATTCATTCAAAAGATCACGCCGTTCCCTTTTCCAAAGAGGTTCGTATGGCCGTATCTTCACCCAAGAACAGACTCGCTCGACCCATTCAAGATGAGCTTCTAAATCGATATCGCCAAAAACGCCATAATCAACTCCATCTTTCTTGAATTTTCGAATGACAGAGAGAAAAGTCGATTCATAATCGTCCCAGGATGTTTTGCGTATAACGAGGGGAATAGACAATGCTCGAGCTTGGGTTTCAAGAACGCTCAAAGGTAGCCCATGAGCCCGGCTTCTCTTTCCTTGCTTTGTGAACATTGTAAGAAGGTGCTTTGGGATACCACCATTTTGAATTGCATGATAGAGAGCCAGACAAGAGTCCTTCCCGCCACTCCATGAACAGAAAAAACATTTTCCTTTAATGGTATTCATAAAATATTTTTCTCATTTTGTTTACGATCGATTCGGGTGATATGTTTTTAACGACTTGCTGTGGTCAGACCCTAATAGCCCCTATAGGTTATAAATCGGCTGACTGCCATTCATCCAACTTTTTGGCCGCTGCGCTTATCTTGGGTTATGGGAACAGGCATCAAGTCAGCCGCTTATTTTTTTGACGGGATCGGTTATTCCCATAAAAAGACTTGCTTTCATGGGATATCAAATTGAGTGTTTTTGTCTCTGACAATCAGCACCGGACAGTTGGCTTTGCGAACTACTTTTTCGGCAACGCTGCCCATGAACATGTGCGAAATGCCTGTTCTGCCGTGGCTGCCCATTACAATCAAGTCCATATCTTTTTCCTTGGCCTCTTTGATGATTTCAATAAAGGCCTTGCCCTGGCGTATGACGGTTTCCACTTTAATGGTCTTTTTGATTGGTTCGGTTAATTTGTTTAGCTCTTCATATGCGTACTTCTCCATTTTTTCCGAAAGTTCCTGCGGCGTGAAAACAAGGATCTGGTAATGCTCAAATTCATGAAGATGCTCCACTACATGCAGCAGCAGAAGCTCAGCATGATGATGAGACGCTAAAAAGACCGCGTATTCCAAAGCGTTAGCGGAGATTTCCGAGAAATCTACCGGGCATAATATTGTTTTAATTTCCATTTTAAACGCTCCTTATTGATAAGCTATGAATAAAATTTAAGTGTGTTTTATAAGTTGATGAACTCGTAAAAAGTTCGATTTGGACGGTTTCGTAAAAAGTTCAAATTCAAGGCGTGCAAATTTTGTAATCATGAGGCGTACTTTTCGTACGTTGAATGATTGCGAAATGCAGCACAACGCAGAAGTTGGACTTTTTACGAGACCGTCATAAGTTGTTACCTAAACAACAAGGTACCATAGCCTCGGCTTTTTTGTTTCAAATGGATGCAATGTCTCAAAACGAAAATCCGATATTCGGAAGATAGAACTAAGTTGAGCGGTTCCCCTAAATGCTAATTTTGTCCGCTGCTCAAGCTGAAAAAAGGCAATGTAAACATGAGTCTTATTAACACAGAATTATCACAGGTTAAAGACCTTTCTGACAACCTCGATGTATGTTATATAAATTTATTTTCGGAAAATAAAACAGAAATAATTCGAAAAATCAGCATCGATCCCACAGAATATCCGATCATCACATGGCAATTGAAAATTACGAAGATATTTGAAAAAGGGGATGTCACGAAAAAACAGGGGGATGATTATCCTGCCCGGATTTATGTTACCTTTACCTATGATCCGGCAAAACTGAGTTTCATGGAGAAAACCAGATACAAAGCCGCACGCCTTTTTTATGGGGAATACCCTCCGCAGGGTGCAATCAATTAAATATGGTGCAGCAAGGCAAAGCAAGGAACCGTGGTTCCGAATCCATACACGGAGCGGGCAATGATGATTGTGGTGAGAAGCGGTGAGAAAATGTTAAACACCTGGGTGCGAGAGGAGCGAAATTTGTACGAGGACTACAAAAAAGCGTTTGGCACAGAACCTTCAACCATCTCCGGTGTGGCCATCATGACCGATACGGATAATACCCTCGAATCTGCTGTAACGTTTTATGGGGACATCATTTTCAAAAAGCAATGACATGCGATGACTCATTTATTGCCTACAGTTAAACCCTTGGTCGTAAGCTTACAGTGTCCGAATAGATGATTGAACCCTTTGTAATAACTAAAGAATCGGTGAGTTAAAAAGATTACATACCGGCATCTGATTAATTTTGTCGCCGATTATAAAGAACCCTCAGTCCACGTCAGAAAGTCCCGGGTCCGGTCGCTTAGACAAGCTTGACCCTGTACACATGTTCCACCCATTTCGACGTTCGATTTCCCTCTCTATAAAATTACTTTAAAATGTTTTAAGCAACGTGCAAAAGGTAATAGCGCTCCCTTGAAAGGGCGGATGTCAGGTACTTAATGTTTGATTAGATTAATAACATTCATCAGCTATATCCAAATAATACAAAGTAAACTCAACTTTGAGATTTGTCCCTTCTCCGGATAGCACTTCTTCCGCTCTTAGTGTTACTCTAACTGTATATTCATATGAAGCTGCGCCTGAATTGAAATAATCTATATAATTTAAGGGTGATGATGAAATAATTTTATCCTCCTGGTCGATCACCCGAATCGGTATTACAGCACTATGGTCAGGATCTATTGTCTGCTGATAATTAAACTGTTTCGTCGGGACAGCAGGCGAATCTTCAAGAGCAATATATTCGACGGTGTAAGACATTATTTGTACCGGATTAGCCGTAACCCCTTCTGGTAAATCTTCCTTCGAAGTGGAAGTTATCGTTACATTAACCTCATCAGCAAAAAAAGTATAAATATCACATATATCATCCGCCGGATCACTAGTATCGACTTTTACCGTAACGTCTGCTTCATAATAACCTTCGGCATATTGAGCAGTTAGAGATACCGTTGAAAGGTATTCGGAGTTTCCACCACCACCGCCTCCGGAGCCAACGATTCCTATTAATCCAAAAGCAATAACAACGATAAGGCAAATGTAACGCAAATTATTACCAAGCTCATTTTTAACTTTTTTCATGGCACTATTTTCCTTTCACTCTTATTTGTAGATAGTAGTACAAAGTAGGCCATTACCGTACCCATGGTAATAGCAGCCAGGTCAATAAAATCAAAGGTACCATAAAGAAAATAGTTCTCGGTATTTTCTAAAAATGGAATGCCTGCGAACCAATCAGGTATTATTTTTAAAGCCAATGAATCATATTTCTGCCCGAACTCAAAAGCACAATCTACAAGAAACCAACTGATACAAATAATTAGGCATCCTCTCTTCTGATAACATATAAGACCCGCCGTTATCAAAATAAATGAAAATATATGAATAAATGTCGGGAGACTGTTACCGATAAGACCGAATAAATTTGGGATGACGTTATAAAGACTTATGTTAACAGGACTGCTGTGGACAAAATAGGTTTGGTCGGGAGGGCGGTCAACCAGATATACCAGTGATCCCAGAAGCAGAATGGCTATACCGATTAAAATTTGCCGCGTGTTAATAATACCGCAAAATGTTTTAAGGACATACTTCATATGTCGAGTCTTCGGAGCAATTAGTGTTTCACATTGAAAGCCGGTTTTAGACAGCATGCCAGTTTCAAAAGAAAATCCATTTTGACGGATGTTATATTAAAGTTTAAGCAATTGCAAGGATGTTGTATGGTTGCAAAAACACATAGACAAATTAAGTATTATCAGGTTATGAGAAATTTTAACCTAAGTTGAGCGATTTTTTGCGAAGAGATGTGCTGAGATCTTGATGCGCAAGAGATCGGTTCAGATCGAGTAAAAAATCGCTTAATTTAAGTTTAAGATAACGTGCCTAACGATTGAAACGTCATTAATTAATATCATTTAAGATTTCATTTGTAAATCGCAAATGTTCGGGCCTTCAAATATTTTTAGACCAAGGAAGAGACATGAAGTTTCGTTATTAATCTAAGAATTTGCGATCATACAATATGTTTTTTATTGCGGTTGTAAATAAAAAAATAGAAAATATTTTGAATAGCCTGGATTCCCATTTATGAGTCTGTTATTTAGCACCCCAAATAGTATGTTTAGGACCAAAAAACGGTCATTTTTAGAGCTCTTTTATCAATTTTTATGAACATTGGTGACGATATGAGCACATCCGCTGAAAAGTTCGACATCGATGGTTTTGTCCACGCGATTGAATCCAATTACCGGCAGTGGAATCCACCGGTAATTACCTTTATCGCCCAACGGGGCGCAACCCCTTTCCAAATCTTGATTTCCACCCTGCTGTCTTTAAGAACCAAAGACGAGGTCACCGCAAAGGCGGCCCAAAGGCTTTTTGCCCAGGCCCAAACCCCGGAACAAATCGTGGCCCTGGGTGAAAACGAGATTCAAAAGCTCATTTACCCGGTCGGGTTTTATCCCACCAAAGCGGGCCGTCTGGTGGAAATCAGCCGGATAATCATTGAAAAGTACAAGGGTAACGTCCCCGACGATCTGGATGCGCTCCTGGAACTTCCCGGCGTAGGCCGCAAAACCGCCAACCTGGTGCTGGTGGAGGGTTTCCGGAAGCCCGCCATCTGCGTGGACACCCATGTCCACAGAATCAGCAACCGCATCGGGTATGTCTGGACCAAAACCCCGGATAAAACCGAGTTTGCCCTGCGCAAAAAGCTGCCCCGCAGGCATTGGATCAAATACAATGAACTGCTGGTGGCCTTCGGCCAGGTCATCTGCCGTCCGATATCGCCCTTTTGCAGCAGGTGCCCGGCCACCCGGATGTGCGCCGGGATCGGCGTAACCACGTCACGATAGTAACGAGTAGAGAGATAAAAATGGCATCCAAAACAATCAGACTGTTTTCATGGAACGTAAACGGCCTCCGGGCGGTCCTGAAGAAGGATTTTCACCGGTTCTTTGCAAAACTTAACGCCGATGTCTGGCCCTTCGGCAAGAAATGGGATCAAGTTTGCCTTTGACCCCAAAGCTAACAAAACGTAGGTAAAAGGCAATTAAGCTCCAAATAATACAAAATGTAAAATCTCCACGGCTTTAGGGGTCAGAGTACATTTGCATTGTTATGTTTTAGTGCGATTCAACCAACAAAGGAACAGCAGTAATCAGTTATTCTTTTGACCCTTAGTCCGAATTTGGATTGAGCAGGAACTTCGAAAGCTTCTCCATCTTTAATTCTTTTCCATCCTTCTTCTTCCGGCAATGAAACTTCAAGATCTCCAGAAATAATTTCTATGATTTCTTTATCATCCGTATTGAATTCATATTGCCCGGGAAGCATTATTCCGAGGGTCTTTCGGGACCCATCTGGAAAAACAACTGAGCGACTGGTAACCTTTCCATCAAAGTAAATATTTGCTTTTTTAATTATCGTGACATCATTGAATTCAGACATGAACCTCTCCTCTCAATAAGAAAAATTATGAAACATAACGCTGAAATCGAGCTGGCACAAAAGCCACGAACTATTTGAAATTACAAAAAAAATGATATGATGCATATGGTATGATGCAAGGCGCCGGGCGCATCTATTCCGGCTTGACGTGGCATGTGACTTCATTACCACAAACAATGAAAAAAGAAACGCCTAAAATCAACCCCGTCCAATTTGTCCCCCTCCTTTCAAATGGGGTTGTTATGCCGCAGCGGAATAACATGCCATATGGGCGTCAAAAGCCGCTTGGCTATTTTTTTTAATATTTCTTCAAGATGTGAAACACAATAATATTGTTGATAATTTTTAAATATATGATAGGAATGAGATAGTTGAAGATGAAATATGACTTTTTAATGTGCACGGTTATTGCGCTTTCTTGCTATCTTCGATTTTCATTACTTCGCGAGAAAACAATACAATAAATATGTTCGGTCAAAGCAAGTTAAAACATGAAAAACATACTCGACAAAATATCTCCAAATGAAGCTTTAGAAATATTGAGGTTATTGGCTAAAACGGATAAACAGATCCAAAAGAAAATTTTGGACATTGCCGAGAAGATGATCAAGGGTATAGATTTTGAAGGCATCTGCGATGATGTTTTCTGGGCATTAGATGGGATTGACGTGCATGATCTGTGGAATCGTTCCGGCTCAACTGTCGATGGTTATATTTCACCAAATGAAATGGCAGTAGAAATGATTGAAGAAGAATTAAAGCCATTTCAGCAAGAAATTTTTCGATTAATTGAATTGGGCCTGTATAAAGAGGCAAAATTATACTGTATGGGGGTTTTGAAGGGGCTTTATATGTATGAGCACGATTCCAAATCAGAATTTAAGGATTGGGCTACTGATATGCCTGGTGAATGCTTTAGCTATCTTTACGATGAGTGGAAAAAGCGGTCCAAAAAGAAATCTGACATTAAAGATATGAATGAATTTTTAGCTGAAGAATGTGAGAACTGGATGAAATAGAACTTTCTATTCACGAAAAGACCAAATAATTCACTGGAGAGGGACCGGCTATATCTTGCGGCTTTTACAGTTTCATTTAAAAGCATAATTCGTTACTCTTAATCGGTTCCGGTGCAGTCCCCCGCCGGTCCCTCAGTTCAGCCGTTTTCTGCAGTAAAAATTACCTATCTCAAAGCATTTAATTAGCAATTTTTCAGATATCCATTTGTTACCTCAGGTCTTGCATTTTCTGCGATCTATTGAGATTATCTCATAAATATCGTGTTTTTTGAAACTTGGCATTTTTGCCAAATATCATACAATATTTTTTGATTATTTGGATACTAAACAGAATTTAATAATCCATGTCCCTTTTACCAAAGGATATATTAAGATGCAATCGGTCAAAGGTATGATTTTTTCGTATTTTTTGAGCAAAAAACTAGTACTTTAGTATTAGATTTTATGATTTATGGTACTAGTTTTCTTATACTCAGTGTATTTTTGATAGGGGAAATATGGCGGAAATGTCTAATTTGAGAGATCAACTACCAATATTCAGGCAGCTTACCATTTAAATATAGCACAGGCGATCGCAAATCCGGCGCCGGTCGCGCAGAACAGAACCACATCTCCTGACCGAGGATCTTTACCTTCAACCAGTGCATCGTCTAATGCCATAGGAATACAGGCGGCACCGGTATAGCCCCATTTGTCCATTATCCAGTGGGTTTTTTCCATTGGTTGGTTGAGCTGTTGCATAACATCTTTGATGGTATTGACGTTCAACTGGGTGAAAAGAAAGAAATCAACCTCGTCCACTGAGGCCAAGCCTGCCCTGGCAACGGTTTGGCGGATGAGCGGAGGCCAGTTATCGTTGTTAAAGGTTGTCGGAAATTTTTCCAAAAACTGCATAACAGGACGATTGAGAGCGTTGTCGTTGACAGGAAAGGCAGCCCCGCCGGTGTATATTCCCCATGATTTGTAGTACTGACCCTGAGAGATCAGCTTTGATGCCAGATAGCCCGGCTCGTGGCTGACACTCATCACTACCGCACCGGCCCCATCGCCGAAGAGGGTGCAGGTACGCTTATCATGATAATCGAGAAAACGGGTCATGGCATAGCCGGCAACGACCAAAACATTATTGATGTTTGTATCGACGGTGATCTGCTTGGCGGAAACATCCACACCGGTAATCCAGGATGCACAGGCACTGTTGATATCAAAAGTCCCGCTGTTCAGAGCGCCTAGTTTATGCTGCAAAATGGGAGCACTGCCAGGGCTGATGTAATCGGGCGTATCCGTGCCCAATATTATCAGGTCTACATCGGCGGGATCGAGGTCGGCTCGCTCCAAGGCTTGACGAGCGGCAGCCGTACACATATCGCTGGTTGTTTCATCATCAGCAACGCAGCGGCGCTCTGCAATACCGACCTTTTCCTTGAGCCAAGCATCAACGTCCCCGACAAGGGGCTCAAATTCGGCATTAGTCATGACGCGTTTCGGCACGTAGCGGCCGGTGCTGACTATCTTGGCATAGCGATTTTCCATTGAGTGTCCCCCCCATCTTTTTTCAAAATATAATCCAAGATCCCTCGCCTTAAGCTACACCGGAGGCTTAATCGAGTCAACAGATGATAACGGAACCGAATCATGTTATATTCGGGCGAGGTGAACTGCGCCGAAGCTCATCAGATCGAAGGAGGGTTAATTTCGCTATATCATTTCAACGTTAGAATGGCTACGGCGCAATTCCGCTTTGATACCCCGCAGCTTGTTGGAGTGAAACGGAAATCCCGCCAAACAGGGTCGTAGCAGAGCGAAGATCCCGTCTAACGGGGCTCTGCGGGGAGATTCATTGTTCCGTTAATAGTTCAGCATGTAAGGAATTAATGCAATATGACCTCAATCGGTTTGCCGGTTATAAACAGGTATCGAAAGCCGGGACCGGGTAGGTCCGTGGGTTCTCATCCCCTTTCCCCCCTAAGAACCGTCCGTGAGAGTTTCTCCTCATACGGACCAAGCATCTCCGAAGGTGAATGGCGAATGGCGACCCCCATTCTCATTCTAGTTCTCATTTAGATACAGTATTAATATAAAAGTGTTCTTTATGAGTAATACACGTTATAATATGCATCACGTTATATATTAAATAACGTAAGTCTTGACAAATCGTTTTGTGTGGTGTATTATGCCTTATATATAAAATCAGGAGGAAGAAAGAATGGAAAATATAACAGGCTTTCCGGTTACTCACAAAAACTATCTTGAATCACGCCTATTTCTTGTTGATGAGATGCGAGATTTAGTGAGAAAGTGTTCCTTTATCATTGAATCCCCACGAAGGTTTGGGAAGACCAGCGTAATAAAGGAGTTCATCCGTCAGGAAAACGCTAAGGATGAGAAAAGAAAAGAATTTAATATACTATTTTTTGAACTTGAGGGAGAGGAAACTGTAAGTAAATTTTGTACCAAATTTTTTAAAGAGTTGCTGAACCTTTATCGTATTCGAAAAAAAATTGATGAGATAGGACAATTTCTCGGAGTTAGCTGGAATGTTTTGGCCTCACGTTTGAAAAAAATCGATGCTTTGGAAGTCGGACTGGAGATTCAGGAAAAAACAAGAGATTACGACTTTTCAAAATGGAAGGAAAAAATTACGCCAATGATCACCGGACTGAACTCTTTTGATAAAAGAACTGTAATCGTATTTGATGAATTTCCGGACATGTTACATAATTTTAAAACCAAAGGGATGGAGCCGGTAGATTTTAAAACTGTAACCGACAGCTTGACCGGATGGCTTCGCTCTTTGCGGCAAGTACAGGATAGTGAATGTAAATATCAATTTGTCCTTTGTGGTTCAATTAACCTTAGAAAGACTCTGGAAGAAATTGGAATAAGTAAACGTATCAATGACTTAGAGTCGTTTGTAATTCCGCCCATCAAAAGCGCAGAAGCCAAGCTTCTTATAGAATCTTTAGCCCAAGAATCCAATATCGAAATAGAACCGGATGGAATACAGTTTATGGTATCAAAAATTACAGAAGGTTCTCCTTATTATGGCCAGATAATGTTTAAGGCTTTAAAAGACACCAGAGAAAAAACCTTTACTTCAGGTAAGGTGAAGGCAATTTATGATGCTATGCTGCGGGGAGGCAATCATGATCTGAATCATTTTCATTCCAGGCTCGAAGAGTATCTTTCTCCCCTTGAAAGAGAATGTTCTAATGTCGTTCTAAAACATTTATGTTATGAGGCTGTTTCCGAAAAAGAGCTTTATGATTTACTATTGTATGAAAGGTGTAATTATGAGGAATACCAGAGAGTAGTAAACAGACTCATATATGAAGGGTATTTAGTGAGAGATATCCACAACAAAGGCAACCTCAAATTCGTTTCACCAATGTTAAAAGACTGGTGGGCCTGCAAAGCGGGAGTTAAATAATGTATGCTTATAATCCACGAAAAAAGTCTTACAGACAGTTGGAAAAGACATTGGTGGGCAGTGATCGATGGGATATATTGAACAACATCCTAAAAGAGCTTCAGATAGAAAAAGGTGAAGTTCCAAAACAACATTGGATGATTGTCGGTCCGCGCGGCATAGGCAAATCCCATTTAATGACCCTTCTTTATCATAGAATAAAAAAAGATCGGAAACTGAAAAAGTTATGGATACCTGTATTATTTCCTGAAGAATTACGAATGGCCGGCAATTTATCTAGATTTCTGGAAAGGACGGCAAATGAAATTCTTCTGGAATTAGAAGAAGATAAAAACCAGATGTCAAATGAGCTAAAACAAAAAATTGAAATAATTCGCAAAGTACCTCTTTCAGAGAGGGCAGATAGTTTCTTTTCTCTGATTTCATGGTTTCACCGGGAAACCGGCAAATTCATCATTCTCATAGCAGAAAATCTCCAGCAATTATTAGGCAAAAAGATCCCTTTAATAGAACAGAAAAAACTAAGAGCATTTCTTCAGACCAGCGATGCTCTATTAATTATTGGCTCGGCAACAACAATTTTTAACGCCCTCCATGACCATAGCCATCCTTTTTATCACTTCTTCCATCTAAGAAGACTTGAAGATCTTGAATTTGAGGATATGAAAACCTTGATCGTTGATCTCTTATATGAAAGCGGACATACCGAATTAACAAAAGAGGTGGTTGCTAAAAATGCAAGATTAAAGACGCTATATGCATTTACCGGTGGAAATCCCAGAATGGCGGTCTTTTTGTCTGATATTCTCCGAACCGAAGTTCCTGGTGAGATGTTGTCCTTTATGGACAATATTCTGGATGAATTGACACCTTATTTTGAAGCAATACTAAAAGAAATTCCAGATTATCTCGAGGATATAATAAATTCGCTTGCAGCTTTTGAACCTGCGCAGAGTCCCAAAGAAATAGCCCGTCATCTCGAAGCGCCCCAAACAACGATAAGAAACTATTTGAAACAGCTTAAAGAGAACGGCTATGTCCGAATAGCCTTTTCTAAAGGAAAATCCAATTATTATTGTTTAAATGAATACCTGTATCGAATATGGTATCAAATGAGAGACAGCAGTCACAGGGAAGAAACCCGTTGGCTCATGGAACTATTATTAATACTTTATTCGCCGAGCACTATTATTCAAGAAAAAAATAAAATTGAAACATATGTTCCTGAAGAAAAGCCGGTTTTTTCTTATAAAGAATTAATTGTTCAAACGGTCGATTTTTTGAGCCGTAATCCTGATTACTGCAAAATTATTGAATTATGCGTTGATTCAACGATAAGTGATGAGAAAAGAACAATAGTTGAAACTAACGACAGGGAATTATTTAAAAAAGCCTTTGATTATAGAAAGAGCGATCAATATGAAGAGGCAGTTGCAATATATAAAAATATATTAAAGAGTAATCCAAAATCTGAGGCGGCCTATGGAACCTGGGGTTACTGTTTATGTGACCAAAAACGTTATGAAGAGGCGATTGAAAAATTCAAGGGAGCGATAAAAATTAAACCAAAATATGAGGCGGCCTATGGAGCTATGGGCTATTGTTTTAAGAGATTAGGCCAATACAATAAAGCAGAAAAACATTTCAAAAAGGCAATTGAAATCAATCCAAATCATGAGGCGAGCTATGGAGCCTGGGGTGAATGTTTACGTGACCAAAAACGTTATGAAGAGGCGATTGAAAAACTCAAGGAAGCAATAAAAATTAACCCAAAATCATATCGAGCTAATGGAGCTATGGGCGATTGCTTCAGAGGATTAGGCCGATACGATGAGGCAGAAAAACAATATAAAAAGGTAATTAACATCAATCCAAAATCTGAGATGGCTTATTGGAGATGGGGTGCTTGCCTACGTGACCAAGAACGTTATGAAGAGGCGATTGAAAAAATTAAGCAAGCCATAAAGATTAATCCAGAAGAATCATTTTATTATGAATTGTGGTGTGATTGCTTATGGAAATTGGAACGTTATAAAGAAGCCATTGAGAAATGCAAGGAAACTATAAAAATCGATCCGAAATCGGAGTATGCTTATTGGTTATGGGGAGATTCTTTGTTGGGCCAGGGGCATTACAAAAAAGCGATTAACCTTTTTGAAAAGCATATGGCTGACAGCAAGGACGAGGATGTAATCAACTCCTATGGAAAATCTTTAATGGGAGCGAAACGTTATGGCCAAGCCTTAAAGCAATTTGAACGTATTATTAAAATTAAACCCGAATATTATAAAGTTTATCTGTCTTATGGCCGGCTTCTGGAAAAAATGAATGACAACGAACTTGCTTTGTTAGCATACCTGAAGCATATCAATTTGGGTTACGATGCGCTTTCCGCAGATTTTGATTTTCAAAAAATACAAAAAGAATATATCCTTCCTTTAATAAACACATTAAAGCCCAGAGATTATGTAAAACATTTTTACGCATCAGAAAAAAAAAGGAAGTTTTCAGAACCTCAACTTAGTATATTTTTAATTCTACTTGCTAAATACGATACTGTCAGTGAACATTTTCAGGATATTATAAGTGCATATAGGGAAAAAGAGGATAAAGAGAAAGAGGATTTCAACTTATTCATATTCACAATTAAGCTAAGTATCTGGCTAAAATTATGTGAAGGAAATTTTCATGACGTATTGCGGCTAACGGAGCTTTATATCGATTATATAAAAACATTGAAAAAAACAAATCAAAAAGAAAATGAAGTGTCTAATTTCTCCCTCAACCTTTTCAAGATTCAAATTAACTCGGATATTGATTCAGAAAATATAAGGAATATTTTGCAGCGATTAAAAGAACAGGAAGATGTTCCTTTCAGTGATATTTTCTTTAAGATTTGGACCTGCCTAAACGAACCTGATTCTGTCGAAGCACAAAGATTTTTTAATGAAAAAGCAATCGCAGAAGTTGTCAAAGAACTAAAGAAGCAAAAGAGCTCAAGGCGTTTAATTTGTGACCTCTTATCTGTATAGATCATGGTTGTAAGTCAATAAGAGCCATTTATGCAAGGAAACTACAAGGGCACAGCCGTAGCAGACTACTGCAAGCCCTTGATAACGCGGCTCGAAGATCCCGCTTAAAGCGAGGAAATGGGAGCCTCGGACTCGCCTGGAGGGTGAAATCATCCCGGATAAAATTTTTGGTAAATTGAACAAGAAAATTTTAGGTACAATCTGTCACCTGACAACTTGAACCAAAATTGTGAATAACAATTTGTTTTCATTGCTAATAAAAAAGCTTCTCGAAAATTTTCGTGAAATATTCGGGTTAGGGTCATCATAGATTAAGGGGATAGGCTGATGGGCGACAGGTTCGGGAAATATGGGGATTTTAAAAGAAAGACCAGGATTCGGCGGAGCAGACTGTTGAAAAGAGATGTTGAAAGGCTAAGGCTCACATCACGACGACTGAAGAAGAATAAACGGATTAAGATTCAAAGGGCAGGGAAGCTTCGAGTAAGTGTGCATCCCTAAATGGTTTTTTGCTTGCCCGGCCTGCCCTGTAAGTCCCAGTGAAAATGCCGGGACAGATCCGGCAGATCTTACCGGGGTGGTTATTTTTTGATACCCAAGATTCCAGTTTGAGAGGTGCGAATGAAACGCAGTGTAAGGAGCCTCCTTCTCCAAGCTGATGTTCGGCATTTTATGCTGTTTGGGGAGACATCTCTTGATATGAAAATTCCCACAGTCCCGCATTAGCTTTTGCATGCTCAATGGTCATGTTCACGATATTTCCTTTTTCATCAATGTCTATATAGATATTTTCGCTTATCTCTTTTGTTTCATAGACATCTTTATCCGTAAATTCCACATGAGCTGTGTCCGTATCAGAAAAATATTTTACTTTCATACATTAATCCTCCTTAAAAGACCGATCAAAAAAGGCATTATGAATTGTCTCACCATCTTCCAATAAGATTACTCGAAGATATTTATCAACCTCTTGTATCTTTGCCCATTTTCTAACCCGGCCATCGGTCTGAATGTCAGTCTTTTCCGGATATTGTATCACAAAATTGATCCATTCATCTTTAATTTGAGTACGATCAGGTCTTTGTTTTGTGTATTCAAAATATTGTGTTGTTTTCATGATATAACAGATTCAAATCAGAATGTAATATTTTCACATGCCTTGATCTTGAACAAAAATCCTCATTTATGGATGGACACTAGTTATTATCGAAATCAGATCGGATGGTTCACCCTGGAAAAAATTGGATTAGACCTTTGGACAGCGTCCCCTGGTTTCGCAATATAACTGGAGCAGGGCAACGGCAACCGCATACTTTTTTTGGCTTGGCGACCCCCACAGGGGCCACCGCTTCATGGTCTTTAAGATTCTTTCCAGGCTCTCATTAAACATATGGGCACGTTCAAACTCGCCGTAAGACCTGCCGCCTCCGGGACCGAAGGTCGGAAACCAGACGGGCACCCAACCTTCCACGGTTTCATCGTACATGTCCCACGCATCCGCCGGGTTTACATCCGGGGGCACGGTTTCCCAATTGATTTCCGGCATGTCAATGTTTTTGTCCAGAAGTTCGGTTAGCAGCGGATTCGGCTTCCTGGGCATTGGATCACCTCTTATTATGCAAAACCCACAAGTTAGTTCGCTTCGCTCACAATTGGAATGATGGGTGAAATTGTCCTGAACCAAGTTGAAGGAAATGAGTTTTTTTACAATTAAAATGGTTTATTTCAGCCCTTTCCCCCAATATTCCATCATTCCATTCTTCCATTCTGATGGCATAAACTAAAAGCTATTAAAAGATCATTAATTTCAAGCAAATGTAAAATATCCGAGACGTAAGCAACGTGTGTTATGATTCGGTTGTTTCCGTATCTTCTTCAGGTTTTTGTTTTGAACCCTTGGCGATTTCTTCGACAGTGGTGTAAACGGTTTTGAACGTTTCATGGAAACCGGCGGGACCTACCCGTCCGGTTTCAATAAATTTAACGACAATTTCTTTGGTTGCCCTGAGAATTAACTCATCGATTGAGCCCATATAACACTCCTTTTTAATTTCATTAATTATTTTGATCTGTTAGCAGATAAAATTGTCGGTGTCAAGATTCTCTGCCGCCGCTTTAGGGTCAGGGGATTAAAAAAATCTGACAGTCTATTTGACACGGAGCGTATTATCAATTATTACAAGATGTAAATACAGAAATTGCCTCTCAAGTTTTACACTCTGTGAAACGGAGAAAACAAACAATGTCACCAGCCAATGCAAAGAATATAAAACATAATATTGAAAGCCCGGATACGGTTAAAGCCCACGTACTGGAGTGCATAGAATATGAATTTAAGTCCCGAAGGGACATTGATATTGTCATTAAACAACCGGAGTATACCTCTCTGTGTCCCATTTCCGGACTTCCCGATATGGGCTGTATCACCATCAAATACCGGCCGGATACTAAAATTGTTGAATTAAAATCTTTAAAATATTACCTGTTGCAATATAGAAACGTGGGGATTTTCTATGAGAGTCTGGTCAACCGGATTTTAAATGACCTGGTTGCCGTACTGGAACCCAAGTCCATGGACGTTACCGGAGATTTTACCGCAAGAGGCGGAATTACCACCACAGTTACCGCAGAATTTAAAGGAAAAAATAATGAATAAAAAAATTAAAACTCTTTTTTCAAAGGTCTCTATGCTTGCATGGGTTTTGTTTTTGCCCCTTTGTATCCCTCTTATTACCGGATGTTCTACTTATTCCAGCGTGAAAAAAAAGACAAAGAGGATTGTCCGGGATTATAAGGCTCCGGATGAAGATTTGAAAAAAAGGGTGGGCATTGCGTTTTTTAAAAACAAAACTCCTTTCGTGGGCAAAGGATTAGAAGAAAGCTTCAATAAAGATCTTGTGGAAACCATTAAGACGTCATGCCAGGACATCCTTGTATTGGAGCCCTATGATTCCGGCTATCCGGCTTATCTTACAAACCTGCCCACAAAGACATCCGGCTTGATCGACAATTTTGATCTGGCCAAAACCGGCAGACATCTCGGTTTGAATGCGGTGGTAACCGGAGCGTTAATAGATATCACAAATCATAAAGAGGTTCGAGGAATCCTGTGGTTCAAAGACACTCACAACTATGCCCAGGTTCAGGTAATGACTGAGGTATACGATACCCAGACCGGCGCAAAACTGCTTGATAAGAGTTATACGCACAGAATCGAGGACGAGGATATATTATATGATGATGCATCATATTATGATTCAACCGACCGGACCGGTGAAATTAGCACCCATACCATAAATGATGCGTTGAAATTAATTGCTGAGGATATGGGAGAACAGATCTGTGATGCGATCGTTTTACAGCCCTGGAAAGGATTCATTACGTCAACCTTTGCAGAAAAAGTAGTTATTTCCTCCGGGGAAAAAGTGGGGATAGCGCTGGGTGATATATTTGAAGTTTATAATTGTAACGGCGTATTTACAGGCGTAGAAAAGCATCGGTTCTTTATACCCGGCCTTAAGACCGGCGAGATAAAAATAACCAAGGTTTATCCTGATCGTGCCGAAGGGGTTCGTTTTTCAGGCCAAAATATAGAAACAGGCTGTTCCATTCGCCTCAAGGATTGAACCTATGTTTTCACCCGATAAACAGCAATCGGTTCATTAACCCCTTTGACCGTTGCTGAAGGCAGGGTTTCCACTTCTATGTCGTCGGGAAGTTGCTGATAAGTGGACTCACTGATTAGGATTTCACCGCCTTTTGCCATGCCTTGTAGCCGTGCGGCGATATTGACCGGCATTCCAATGGAAGTAAACTCCTTGATTCTCAATGATCCCAAAATGCCGGAAAAGACTTTTCCGGTTGAAATGCCGATGCCGATTTTCAGTCGCAGCCCATTTTTTTCATAAAGTTTAGTGTCGATCTCCTTTGCTCTTTTTTGCATTTTAATGCCGGTTTTTACCGCTTTGATCGCATTATCGCTGCATTCAACCGGCGAGCCGAAAACCACCATAATGCTGTCACCGATATGCTTGTCCACGGTTCCGTCATATTGGTATGCGATTTCACCCAAGGGGGTAAAATAGTCGTTGTTCAAAAAGGCCGCAACCTTATCCGGCGGAACCTGCTGGGACATCCGGGTAAAATTTCGAATATCGGAAAAAAGGATCGATACTTCATGGGATGTGGGTTTCAGAGATCCGGGTGATTTTTCAATCTTTTTATAAACCGGTTCTGAAACAAATTGTTTCAGTCGCTTTCGTACATTAATGGTGTGGAGCTTGGCCCTGAGTTCAATATTGTCAAAGGGTTTGGTCAGGAAACCGTCGATTCCCTGATTTGTGGCCTGAATGGCTGCTTCCATGGTTGCGTATCCGGTAAGAATGATACGCGTAATTTCGGGATTCATGGACCCGATGACGCCAAGTGTTTCAAGACCGTTCAATCCCGGCATTTTGTAGTCCGAGATGACCGTTCCAATATCGAGAATATTATCTTTGACGAAGGATATACCTGCTTCACCGTTTTCTACAGTATAGGTTCTATAGGGCGCATTCTTGAGTGCACGGACCACGGCACGACGAATTCCTTCTTCATCATCGATAAAAAGTAGTTTGCTCATTGGATATTTTCCTCAGAAGTAATTTTTGTGCATTTTGTGGCAAAAGTTTTTTCATTGCCACTAAGACACCAAGGCATGAAGATTATAATGTTATTTAGTCCTGAAAAATCTAGTCCCCTGAGCCATGTCAGAGTTCTCTGGCTCTGGCTGAAGAATCGCTGCAAGAGTTTGAAGTGAACTAAAGTTTAAAGTGAGCTAAAGTTAAGGAATTCTGTCAATTATATAAAAACAGCGGAGCGAAGCGACACCATAACTTTAGGCACTTTAGATCACTTTAGACACTTTTAACTTGTTCGGCTTTAAGTAAAACAGCCCCTTTCAGGGGCAAACCAAAGCCTGGTCCTCTGGATCAGGGTTTTTAATTTCTTATGTCAATTTTCGTGCCAAATCCGTATTTGCGTTAAACCCGTTTGAATATTAAGGGGGTTTTTTAAGCGCAATATGTTCAAATACCCTTATTCCACGGGCAATTGGGAACGTCATTTTTTTTAAGAAAAAGAATTTTTATTATAGAATTACATCACAGGAAAGGGGGTATGAAGCTTGAATGCACAAAAAACAGTGCATGCATACACATTTTTCTGTGCAAATGTTGCGCCTGAATAATAAAATGTAAAATGGATCAATCCCACCCTTGAGGCAAAACTCAAAGGCAGGGGCCAAAATGAGTTTGACATAGCTGGTGAGTATAATTATAAAACTGACATACTCCAATCCGCTTCGCAGTTGGGAAGTTGAAATAAAGAAAAGCGCGGAACAACTTCCAGTTACACTTTTTAAAGCTTAATTCTATGACTTCTTTGAATCAAGGAACAAAAAACATGATCAGTCTTAAGGATAAACTATCACATCTTACGTTTCGGCAGGCCTGTAAACTGCTTGGGCCTCAGGGAGATCGCCTCATCAGATCAGGCGGAAAATACGACATTGATATTTACGAACAGGTGGTTTTGCAAAGAGATCTTTTCCAGCTCAATTTGGGTGAGGCCAGGGTTACGATTCGCTTAGATCCTGCAAAGCATCAGCGTTTGAACATTCAATGCAGCCAATGCAACAATTTTTGCGAGCATATGGGAGCAGCTTTTTCTTTGATTCTTGAAGAAAAACTTTCGTTGGGCCTTTCGGCACCGCCGCCCGAAAGAGTTCCTATGGAAAGCCTTAGTGAAAAAGAACTCGTTCAACGGGCATTTGAGGAGAGAGCTGAAAGAGCCCAAAAGGAAAAGATGCGACTCAAATCCATGGATAAGGATGTATTATGGACAGACTATATTGTAACCAATAATTCTTCCGGAAAATGCTATAGAGTTGCTCTAAGAGGCTGGGAAAGAGGTGAATCGTTCTGCTCTTGTCCTGATTATCGGAAAAATACTCTGGGAACCTGCAAGCATATTTTATACGCTCTTGATAAGGTCGGCAAACGATTCAATAAATCGGTAAAAAAGACGCCTTGCCGGATTAAAGATATCTGTGTTTATCTTAACTATGGAGAAACACTGGAGTTGCGTTTGCTGATTCCTGAAGGACTTGACTCTCAAATAAAAAAACTTCTTAAGCCGTTTCGGGAAAAGAGTATTGAAGATGTCAGGGATCTTATTGATCGAATCGGTAAAATCGAAAACCTTGGTTTTCCGGTTACCATTTATCCTGATGCCGAGGAATACATCAACGAGGTTTTGTATCGTGAACGGGTAAAAAACAAGGTTAAGGAAATACGCAAAGACCCGAAAAATCATCCCCTTCGAAAAACACTTTTAAAAACCGAATTGTTGCCGTACCAGCTTGACGGTATTGCATTTGCCGTGGGTGCCGGGAGGGCAGTTATTGCAGATGATATGGGACTGGGCAAAACAGTTCAGGGAATTGGAGTTGCCAAGTTATTATCTCAGGATGCTGATATTTCCAAAGTCCTTGTCATTTGTCCGGCATCTCTTAAATCCCAATGGCGATTGGAGATTAAACGGTTTAGCAATCGCAGCTGTCAACTTGTGATTGGAAGCGCTAAAGAAAGAGCGGATCAGTATGATAGTTCCTGTTTTTTTACGATTTGCAATTATGAGCAGGTTCTTCGGGATGTATTGTCCATTGAAAAGGTAAAGTGGGATCTCATTATCCTGGATGAGGGGCAACGGATAAAAAACTGGGAAGCCAAAACCAGCCGCATGGTAAAAGCGCTTAAATCTCCTTTTGCGCTGGTTCTTTCCGGTACGCCTCTTGAAAATCGTCTGGACGATCTTTATTCAGTAGTGGAGTTTATTGATGATCGTCGTCTGGGGCCTGCTTTTCGCTTTTTCAACACATACCGGGTTATTGATGAAAGAGGCAAACTGCTCGGTTATAAAAATCTGGATGTGCTTCGCAAAAAACTTAAACCTGTCTTGCTTCGGCGAACCAGAAAAATGGTTTTAAAGGAATTGCCTCCTCGAACCACGGAAATCATGAGAATACCCCCCACTGATGAACAATTTGAGATTCACAACGGGCATAAAAGAATCGTCCGGACAATTATCAACAAAAAATACCTTACGGAAATGGATATTCTTCGTCTTCAGAAAGCATTGTTGATGTGTAGAATGTCTGCAAACAGTACTTTTTTAGTCGATAAGCAGCCGCCGGGATTTTCAACCAAGCTTGGGGAACTGGATGACCTGCTGGGCCAGTTGATTGCTGAAGAAGATCGAAAAATCATCCTGTTTTCCGAATGGACAACCATGTTGAATTTAATCGAACCGTTGCTGGAAATGCGTCAATTAAAATATGTAAGACTGGATGGCTCTGTTCCTCAGAAAAAACGTCAGGGATTGATGCACCAGTTTCAGAAAGACCCGAACTGCAAACTATTTGTTACCACAAATGCCGGTTCCACAGGGCTGAATTTGCAGGCAGCAAATACTGTTATCAATGTGGATCTGCCATGGAATCCGGCTGTTTTGGAACAAAGGATTAGTCGTGTCCATCGCATGGGGCAGAAAAGACCGGTTCAGGTTTTTATAATGGTTACGGAAGATACACTTGAAGAAAGCCTTTTGGGAACGCTTGCTGCCAAACACGAATGGCTCTGGCAGTGCTTGATCCGGATGCCCAGATTGCTGATGTTGATCTTTCCAGCGGGATGGAGGAGCTAAAACGGCGTTTGGAAGTTCTCCTTGGTACAAAACCGGATGCACCGCCGGATGAAAGTTTAAGAAAGCAGGTTGAAAAAGAGACGGAAATTCTTGCAAGAAAAGAACGGGTTGCAAATGCGGGAGGACAATTGATCGGTGCCGCCTTTGCCTTTATCGATGAAATGTTTGCCGGAACAGATGCGTCGGATCAGACCGTTCAGCTGGCCGAAACATTTAAAGCAAGGCTTTCTGAAGGCCTTGAAAAGGGGGAAGACGGCAAATTGACAATGAAGCTCTCTTTTCCTGATGAAGGTACGCTTGACAATCTTGCAAAATCACTTGCCCGGATGGTAAGTTTGGGTAACTAAACGTCTCGGGAATTCTAAGAGTTTTTGAAAATACATGTTTATGAATGGCAACCTATTTATGCCATCAGAATGGAAGAGTGGAATGTTGGAATGTTGGCCTCCGGCTCGTAATGCCTACGGCTCGGAGAGAATATTGGGAGTAAGGGCGGAAATAAACCATTTTAATTGTAAAAAACTCCTTCAAACCCATCATTCCATTACTCCATCATTCCATTATTCCAATTGTGAGTGAAGCGAAATTAATAATACGGAGGAAAAAATGGCATTCGACCCTGAAAAAGATAAAATTTTAAACAAATGGCAATGTGAAGAAACCGGACTTGTTGTTTCGATCAATAAATATGGCGAAGGTGAGCCCAAACTCCAGATCGGCCCCCGGGTATTTACGAAAAAAGACGGAGGAGAGTCCCAGCGAAGGGCGGGTCGTCTCAGCATAGAGGATTTGATGTGGTTTTACGAGATTATTGATGAAGTCAAAGATGAACTTTCAAGCTTGGCAAAACCCGTATGATTAGAGCAAATAAATCATGCAAGAAGGTATCGATTCTTTTGTAATAAAAAAAGTTGAGGATTTAAGGGAAGCGCTTCACCGGCATAATTACCGGTATTATGTGCTGGATGATCCGGAAATATCGGATTCCGAATACGACCGGATGATGCAAGAGTTGATAAAGCTGGAGACGGACTATCCCGATCTTTCCAGCCCGGATTCGCCCACGTTGCGGGTTGGCGCTCCACCCCTTGATAAGTTTGAAACTGTTGGGCATTCCATTCCCATGCTGAGCCTGGATAATGGGTTTAAAGATTCGGACATCATTGAGTTTGACCGTCGCGTAAAAAGAAATCTCGATACGGATAGTGACATTATTTATACTGCCGAACCCAAATTAGACGGTGTTGCTATTGAGCTTGTCTACGAAAACGGCCGGCTGGTCACTGCGTCCACCCGCGGTGATGGTTTCAATGGTGAGTTGATTACATCAAACGCCCGGACCATACGATCGGCACCCATGGTCCTTGAAAACAAAGAAGATAAAAACATTCCCCCACGCCTTGAGGTAAGAGGGGAGGTTTTTATCAGGAAAGAAGGGTTCAAGCGATTAAACCATGAACGTCTCCAACAGAATCTACCGCCCTTTGCCAATCCCAGAAATGCAGCGGCCGGATCTTTAAGGCAGCTCGATTCCAGAATTACGGCCAACCGTCCTTTGGAAATATTTTTCTACGGTATCGGTGTTGTCTCCGATTTTGATATCAATTCGCACGGGGACACCCTGTATGCTTTGCAAGTGCTGGGGTTTAGAATTAATCCGCATATCAGATGTAAAATCACCCTCAATGAAGTCCTTGACTATTACAGGGAACTTTCTGAAAAGCGTCATCTTTTGCCTTACGATATCGATGGTGTTGTAATTAAAGTCGACGGTATTGGATTGCAGCAGATTCTCGGAGCAACCTCCCGAAGCCCGCGATGGGCCATCGCCTATAAGTTTAAAGCGCTTCAGGAGACGACTCGGATAACCCACATAGAAGTACAGGTCGGAAGAACCGGCGTGTTAACGCCTGTGGCTCGTCTTGTTCCCGTAAATATTGGCGGAGCCAGGGTCAGCCGTGCAACCCTCCACAACGAAGATGAAATAAAAAGAAAAGATATAAGAGTCGGCGATACGGTTCTGGTCCAGCGGGCAGGAGACGTGATACCCGAAGTGGTTAAGGTGGTTGCTTCCAAGAGGACGGGCCAAGAAATAAGATTCAAAATGCCGCAACATTGCCCGGTATGCAATTCTTCTGTGGTTCGCGCTGAAGATGAGGCGGCCTTACGGTGTATTAACACCAACTGTTCCGCCCAGGTAAAAGAACGAATCAAACATTTCGCATCAAAGGGCGCTTTTGATATAGACGGGCTGGGAGATAAACTGGTCGAGCAGCTGGTAGATAAGGAATTGCTTTTTTCATACGCGGATATCTTTGGGTTGAATGAAGATACGCTGAAAAACCTGGAACGTATGGGACAAAAATCTGCCGCAAATATTATAGACGCCATTGAAAAAAGCAAACAGATTACTCTGGCCCGTTTTATTTATTCTCTGGGAATCCGGCATGTGGGGGAACATGTGGCCGGCATTCTTGCAACAACCTTTGGAAGTCTTGAGAAACTTATGAGTTCAACACGAGATGATCTTACAGCCATTCAAGGGGTGGGGCCTGTGGTTGCTGAAAGTATCGCAGACTTTTTTAATCAGGATGAAAACCGGAATGCAGTGAACGATATTGTGGCCGGCGGGGTTCGAATTTTGGGTGAAACACCGCGAAAACAAGGTGGACTGGAAGGAAAGGTATTTGTTCTTACCGGCACCCTTGAAACCCTGACAAGAAGCCAGGCTAAAAAGATCATCGAAACGGCAGGGGGAAAAGTAACCGCTTCTGTGAGCCGGAACACAGATTATCTTGTGGCAGGAACATCACCCGGGTCAAAACTCAAACGGGCAACCGATTTGGGTGTGGAAATTATTGATGAGAAAACCCTGAGGGAATTGACGATTGACGAATGAAGATTGTCAATTAAAAATCATCAATGGTCAAGGGTGCATTACCAGTTTGTTAATTGCTATCCAAAACTTTTTGGTTTCAGGTATCAGCTAATTCGTTTCTTACTCCTGACACCTGAAACCTGATTGCAAGGCTTTCGCTCAAAAAATGAATAAGTTAATGGGTGAAAACCATTTTAACAAATCGGTAATGTTCCCATCGTCAATCGTCAATCAAAAAGGGGGGTGTGCATGGAAAACAAAGTAAGAGCTCGTGCCGTGATCAGTGGCAGAGTTCAAGGCGTCTTTTTCAGGTTGGAGACAAAGAACGCCGCAGCCAGATACGGTGTTTTCGGATGGGTGAAAAATCAACGGGATGGAACCGTTGCAGCCGTGTTTGAAGGTTCCAAAGAAAATGTTGATTCAATCCTCGCGTGGTGCAAACAGGGACCTCCCTATGCAAAAGTCCTTAATGTGGATGTAACATGGGAAGAAAATAAAGGTGAGTTTAATGGATTTGAGGTTACATATTGAAGCGGCTTATCTATTCGGGTGCATATAAATAAACCGCTTCAATGGATTATTTATATAGCATCTTTGAGTTTCTTGCCGGGTCTAAACTTTACGACATTACAAGCTTTTATTTTAATGGGATCACCGGTTTGAGGATTCCGTCCTTTTCGAGCTTTTCGACGGGTTTTTACAAAAGTGCCAAATCCGACTAACGTTACTTTGCCGTCCTTTTTCTTCAACGCCTTTGTTACATTTGTCATGAAAGAGTCGAGTGCGGCCAAGGCGGCAACTTTGGAAATATTTGCATCCTTTGCCATCATTTCTACTAATTCTACTTTTGTCATGATTTTATCCCCCCTTTTTTTTGTTAATTAATAGTCAGTTAAACGGTAATATTGTAACATCTCAATAAATTATGGAGCCTACTGGTGATAAAATGTAACCGGTCTGGCTGTTTGAGCAGATTAGTGAGCCTTAAGAAAAAACAGCAAATAAGATCATTAATCTTTTAAACATATGATGGTGTGTTTAAACAATTAATATTAAAGGATCGACTACTGTTTTTTCTTTAGGCTCACTTAAATGCGAGTTCCAGAAAGGTTACATTTTATTATCAGTTGGCGGGTCAATATGATCATTTAATACACCAGAACTTATTGAGAAGTTACGTAATATTAAAAAATCCATACATGAGCAAATTTATCATGTCAACATAAAACAGCATATAACAACACTTTTTTTATATTTAATGCCCTTATCGGGCTTTATTACTGCATTTGGAGAGAGTAATTTGCTCAAGATCTCATATTTAAGCGGATAAATCCAACCCGAAACATCCGGAACCAAGAGATATTTGCCACCAAGGCACAAAGACACGAAGGATTTTATTTTGTTATTCGTTCTTAGTGTCTTGGTGCCTTGGTGGCGAGAAGAAAAAAGTTTTGCCACAAAAAACACAAAAATAATTACTAAGCGCCTAAAATACGGTACAACCGTTTTCCTAAAATAGTGCGTTAACAAACCGGACGGAATCAAATTCCTGCAAATCCTCAATTTTTTCACCGATGCCGACATATTTTAACGGAATTTCAAGCATACTGCATATGCTGACAACGATTCCTCCCTTGGCGGTTCCATCAAGTTTTGTAAGGGCGATTCCCGTGACGTCAAGGGCATCATTAAACAGCTCGGCCTGTGAAATGGCGTTTTGGCCGGTTGTGGCATCGAGAACAAGAAGAATTTCATGAGGGGCTTGAGGAAGTTTCTTTGAGATGGCGCGCTTTATTTTTTTAAGTTCTTCCATCAAGTTCTTTTTTGTGTGAATCCTCCCGGCAGTATCTACAAGTACAACATCCGCACCTCTTGCCATGGCCGCTTCAATTCCGTCATATGCAACAGCGGCAGGATCTGACATTTCCTGATGTTTTACAATTTCTACACCTGCTCTTTGAGCCCATATCCCGAGCTGTTCGATTGCCGCCGCCCGAAACGTGTCGGCGGCGGCGATGATAACCCTTTGCCCCGAAGCCGCAAATTTTGCCGCCAGCTTCCCGATGGTCGTTGTTTTGCCCACGCCGTTTACGCCGATGACCATTATAACGTGAGGTCTGATCGTGATTTTTGGTGGGGCAGGTTTCCCCGAATTCAGTACGGCAAGTATTTTTTCTTTAAGCGCCTTTTTGAGCTGATCGGCGCCGGATATTTCTGAAGATCTTTTTGAAATATTTTGTATAAGATCCATGGTAGTCCGGACACCAATGTCCGAAGTGATGAGAAGTTCTTCAAGTTCCTCCAGCAGTTCATCGTTAATTTTCCGGTTGTCTGCAAACAGCTCGTTAATATCTGTTGAAAGGACTTTGTGGGTTTTTGAGAGGCCCTTTTTCAGGCGGTTTAAAAAACCGGTCGATTTTTCCTGATTTTCTTCCGTTGAGGAAGGCAAAAGCGCATGGTTTTGAGTTTTGGGTTCGGGTTGAGATGCTTTTTGGGCAGGAACATTTTCCCGGCCGGGAACCGGTTCCTTATGCTTTGCATCTTTGTTCTTTTTAAACCAGGTGAATGCCATAACCAAGTTTGTAACCGTTCACGGTTCAAAGTTTCAGGGGTTCAAGGTTCCATTCTCATCCGCAGGCTGCATTTGGAATGGGTATTTACAAGAAAAGCGTCAGTTTCGTCAAGTCAATCCAAAATTTTAAGCCAAATTGCCAATTTCTTGGGAAAATGAACATTTGTAACGAGAACTTCGGATAATCAACGCCTTCTTTGTTCTTAACCCTGAACGTTGAACCTTGAACCCGTGAACGGATACCCAAGTTTATCCTTCTGCCTTCTGCAGGTTTACCGAAACAATTTTGGAAACCCCCTTTTTTTCCATAGTGATTCCGAATAGGGTATCGGCAAATTCCATGGACCTTTTATTGTGGGTGATCATAATTATTTGAGATTTATCTCCAATGACCTGAAGCAGATCATTGAAGCGAGAAACATTCGTATCATCAAGAGGTGCATCGATTTCGTCCATGAGACAGAAAGATGCCGGTTTAATTAAAAAGATGGAAAAAATCAATGCGATGGCTGAGAGTGCTTTCTCTCCCCCGGAAAGAAGGCTCATTCTTGTCAGTTTTTTCCCCGGAGGATGAATCATGAACTCTACACCGGTTTCAAGGGGATTGTCCGGTTCTGTCATGATGAGTTTGGCGGAGCCGCCTTGGAAAAGACGGGGGAACACCTCATTCAACTTGGTATTGATCTCATCGAAGGTCTTGATAAATCGTTCCTGTGTTATCCGATTTATCTTCTTGACAACTTTATGAAGGTCGTCGATTGCCTTTACAAGATCGTCACGCTGTTCATTAAGAAAATCAAAACGGTCTTTATGCTGTTCATACTCCTTTATGGCGCCAAGATTGACATCTTCGATATCTGCAATTTCTTTTCTGAGCCGAAAAAGTTTATCTTCCATATCATTTATGGATGTGTCCGGGGAATTTGCCGTATTGTCAAATTCCGATTTAAATACCGATAACGGGCTGTGATAAGTTTCTTCCAGGCGGTTGGCGATGTTTTCCCGTTTAATGTGCCGCTCTGATTGTTCAAGCTCAAGCAAGCGAATTTTCTGCACGATTTTTTCCCGCCGGGTCTGTATGTCCGATATGATACTGTCACTTTCTTTCAGCTTCGTCTCGATGGCAGTGTAAACCTCCTCATTTTTCTCCAGTGCTTGCTCAAAGCGCTTCATATCTTCATACCCGCCGGAAAGCATCTGTTCATCATCTTCTATTTTTTGTTTAAAAGAGGTCCTTTTTTGTTTTTTTTGGGAAATATCCCGGGAAAGCTGTTTGAGCCGTTTTATCCCATCATTATGATATTCTTTAAGCCGCCTAAAGGTGTTCGTGTTGTTTTCCAGTTTGGCGGTTAACGAGGTCAGTTTAAGCTTCAGATCCACGATTTTTTGATCAAACGCTTCCATTTCAGATGAGAAAGCGGCGATGTGTTCCAGTTTTTCAGAGACCCTTTCCTGAGCATTTTTAACTTGATTTTCTATGTTCTCAACCGCCTCGTTGTATCTGGCCATTTCTTCATCAATATCGCTCTCTTCGCCCAGAAGACGTTCCTGCTCCAGACGCACGATTTCAAGATGTCTTTGGGCGTGTTTAAGATCCTCGGTTGCTTTGTAAAGATCCTTTTCCGCTTCGACTTCGTGGTGCTGGGTTTTTTTCTTTAAAGCCTGAAGTTTTTGCAGGTCGCTTTCAATGTCCCAAACTTGAGATTCCAATTCTTTTTGATCCTGACAGGCGGTTTCATGTTCCTGATTTAATCTTTGGATCTCAAGCCCTATGTTTTTAATCTCCTGCTTTTTTGCAAGGATTTGTGATAGTTTTTCTTTACTGCCGCCAACCATGATGCCCTGATGGGAAATTAAATCGCCGTCTTTGGTAACAATGGTCTGCCATACACCGTTGCTGTTGAATATCTTTATGGCTTCTTCAATATCAGCGGTAACAACCACATGTCCTAAAAGCGCTTCCGTTACCTTTTCAAACCCCTCTTTAACAGAAACATGGTTCAACAGCCTTTTTTGGGCGTCGGGTTTCCCCATGCTGTCACACCCGATGCCTTTGACAGAAGAGACAGGAATAAAGCCTCCCCGTCCCTCACCGGTTGTTTGGAGATAGTCGATGGAGCCAATGCCTGCTTTTTGGTCCTTGACAAGAATGTACTGTAATGATTCTCCAAGAACCGCTTCCACCGCAGTTTCATAGGAAGGTTTCGGCTCCACGATGTCCGCCACCAGTCCCAAAATACCATTGCTGTCATGGATTTCTAATTCTCCCGGCGCAACACCGTCTTTATGGGTCCTGTTTTTTTTCATTATGGCTTGAACGCCGTCTTTGTACCACTCGAAATTGTCATCCATTTTTTTTAACGCCGTATAGGATGACCTGGCCTGGTTTCTCTCCAGATCAACGGTTTGAACCCGTTTAACCTGCTTAGCAAGAGATTTGTTTTTTTCTTCAAGCTGTTTTTTGACCCTGTTGAGACGGTCATTTAAATCATGAATCTCTTTTTTATATGAATCAAATTTTTGTTGGGCCGTTACTTTTTTCTCCCGGAGTTTTTCCACTTTCTGATGGGTTAAGGCTTCTTCTTCATCTTTGATTTTAAGTTGTCTTTTAAGGCTTTCTTTGTTGCTTGTAGCGTTTTGATAGATGTTTTTGTATTGGGCTTCCCGGGCCACCAGATCCATTAGATCCGCCTTACATGTTTCAAGTTCTTGATTCAACACAAAGACTCGATCTTTAATGTTTTGCGAGGCTGATCGCTCCTGGTCGATGGTCGACCTTACGGTCTCTATTTTACCCTGAATGTTTATATTCTGGCTTTCAACCTGAGCCACTTCGGACGTTAAGTCCCGGTTCTTCTCTTCAAGGTCACTGTGAGCAGACTCAAGTTCTCCACATTCGATCATCAGCCGTTCCACATCTTTACGAAAATGGTCTATATCATTTTCCATTCGGTCGATATTGCGCTGGGTTTCGAATATGCGGGATTTTTGGTTCGAAATCTCCTGATTTTTCTCCGAGCGCTGAAACTTGATCTTTTCAACTTCGGCATCCAGCTTTTTCAATCGGGTTGTATCTTCAACGTCCGTATCTTTTAAATTTGTTAATACCCTGTCGGTTTCATCAATTTTATAAGTGTATTCATCATAGTAATGCAGGGCAATGCCGATATCGAGTGCCCTGATGCGCCTTTGATGCTTTTTATACCGTTCGGCCTTTTTGGCCTGACGTTTAAGGCCTGCCATCTGCCGTTTTATTTCCGCGATGATGTCTGTAACCCGCAAAAGGTTTTGGTTTGTGGCCTGGACTTTACGAAGAGCTTCCTTTTTGCGGGTCTTGTACCGTGTAATTCCTGCTGCTTCTTCAATAAAAACTCTTCTTTCTTCGGGTCCGGCATCCGTAATTATACCGATATTTCCCTGTTGTATCACGGAATAGGATTTGGTCCCCATGCCGCTTCCCATAAAAATATTATGTATATCCTTAAGGCGGCACTGTTGTTTATTGATGAAGTAGGCGCTTTCTCCGGACCGGTAAAGGCGCCGGGTTAACATGATTTCGGTAAAGTCCTTGAACTCTTCGGGAGCATGGCCGTTGTCGTTTGCAAGGGTTAAGGAGACTTCTGCCATATTCACTGCCGATTTTCCGTTTGTACCTGAAAATATCACATCTTCCATGGATTTTCCACGGAGCTGCTTTACACTCTGTTCTCCCATAACCCATTTTATTGCATCTACGACATTGCTTTTGCCGCAACCGTTCGGACCCACAACCGCAGAAATACCTGGAGGAAATTCAATACTGTTTTTTTCAACAAAGGATTTAAATCCATTGAGTTCCAGTTTTTTTAGTTTCATGCGATTAAATCTCCTGTTTCACCAAAATTCTGCAAGTCTCATATCGGCCGGATATGCTAAACATCAATACCTCATTCAAGTGAGTTCGCTTCGCTCACAATTGGAATAATGGAACAATGGAATGCTGGAATAATGGTTTCTGGGAAAATGGAAATGTGGGGTATTGTAAAATTCATCTTGATAGAGAATTAAATAAATGAATAGCATCATTTTAAGATCAACATTCCAACATTCCATTATTCCAACATTCCATGCACGAGTTAAATATTTAGTAACCGTTCACAGGTTCAGGGTTCAACGTTCAGGGTTAAGGACAAAGAAGGCATTGAAGATCCGAAGTCCTCGTTACAAATGTTCACTTTCCCAAGTAATTGCCAATTTGGCTTCAAATTTTGGATTAGGCCTGACGAAATTGACGCTTTTTTCGTAAATACGCATCCCAAATGCAGTCCGGGGACGAGAATGAAACCTTGAACCCCTGAACCTTTGAACCCGTGAACGCCTACAATATTTAAGCCTCAACATCCTGTTATTTTCATTAGATTGTCGAAATTCCGAGTCGTCTAAATTTATCCTTTGTGTCTTTTTGCCTTTGGTGTAAGTGTTTTTTTTGTTGCCGGTTTTGTCCACATTAGATTTAACCGAAACAAATAACAGGAATTAATTAGTTTGTAAAGGGAAAAACACAACAGGCGGTATAATTTTAGCTGTTTGAGTACAATATGTGGTGGAATATACGTATTTGCCCTTTGGTCCTGCAAAGAAATACTATTCTTTATGGAATTAATAATTGCAAGCTGCTATATGTACAAGGCATTTTTTTCTGTTGGATCGCCAAGCGCGGCTTTTCCGGCCCGGGAAACCTGACGAGTTTAGAGAATAATTATAGTCATAAAATAACAAAGTGCAATAGGATAGGTTACATTGTCCGGATTAATAAAAAAATACTGGTTCATCGCAGGACTTGTCCTTGTTTTTACGATAACTGTTGCCGATACCACCGAAACGGTTTCCGGTATTGGAAAGTGGCTCAAGATGCATCGGGGGCCCGATGCCGTGATTGTTCTGATATTCTTTTTTTCAGGTTTGATATTAAATGCCCGGCAGATACGGTCAGGGCTGATGGATATAAAAGGTATTGTAATTGCCCTGGTAATAATTTTTCTTGTTTCGCCCATAACCGGAGCATTATTCGGCATGGCGTCTCTGGAGACCGGGATCAAAATAGGGGTTTTTCTGGTGGCGGTGATGCCCACAACATTGAGCAGCGGTGTGGTAATGACCGGGGCTGCCGGTGGAAATATGGCCCATGCATTGGTGATCACCATACTGGCCAACGGGCTTGCGGTTTTTACCATACCGGTTGCACTCTCTCTCCTTCTGAATCTGGTCGGCGGAACCGCTGTTGTTTCCATTGATAAGCCGGCGATTGTTATGAAGCTCGGATTTTATGTCCTCTTACCCCTTTGCACCGGTTTAACAATAAAGTTTTTCACAAAATCTTTTATTGATCGATTTGTCATGAAACTGCAAGTGTTGAACCAGTGCTTGGTCCTGGGAATTGTTTGGATGGCCATGTCATCGGCCAGAGATGCGATCATGGGCACCGGAGGGTCGGTGGGCGTCATTTTTTTACTGGTAATCGGTTTCCATGGAATACTTTTGAGTTCCGCGGGCCTTTTCAGTAAATTTTTAAAACTGGGCAGAGGCAGGAGAGAAAGTGTTATCTTTATGGGCAGCCAGAAAACACTTCCTCTTTCGGTGATTTTGCAGGTTTCCCTTTTCCCTCAATACGGACTGGCCCTTGTATTCTGTGTGCTGCATCATTTGGTGCATCTTTTAATGGATGGATATCTGGTTGGGAGGCTTAGAAAGATTGAAGATTGACTATTGAAGATTGAATATTAAAGGATTAAGAAATCGGTAACTGTTTACAGGTATCAGATGTCAGTGACGGTGATTCTAAACACTGACACTTGGAGTGTGAAAACTTAAAGCAAAAAAAAAGCAGGTTATGGCCATTTTCAGTGTATAAAAAAAATCGCAAGACCATTAACTCTGAACCGTGAACCTCTGAACCTGTGAACGCTCACAGAAATCGAATAAACTTGACACAAACATTGTAGAGTAGATATTATCTGATTATATCGAATTTTGGGGAGGCTATTACGAATCGTCTGTTTTTATCGTATTTAATTAGTCGCGACAGTAAAGTGAACTAAAGTTTGAAGTGATCTAAAGTGAACTAAAGTTGTTGAATTCTATCAATTTTATAAAATGGTGGAGCGAAGCGACTCCTCAACTTTAGGCACTTTAGATCACTTTAGGCACTTTACACTTGTTTATTGCATTATTCAGATATCAGTCTGATTTTAAGCTATAAATTTGATACTCCCCAAAATTTGTTATAACCAGCTTTTATGAGAGCATCGATTTTCATTTAATAACCTGTAACGGAGGGATACCATGAAAGACAAAGACCTCATTAGTATCGAAGACCTCCTGAAAAATCCCGAAGTTGAAAAAGCGGCCAGCAATATTAATCAGGAGCTGATTGAACGAAGTCAATACATTCCTCCTAAATGTGACGTATTTACAAGTCCCTATACGGTGTTGAAGGACAATGATGATTTCAAATTCAGTATTGACAGGCAAGCCCGGAAACAACTGCCGGATATTATAAATAACAAAGTTCAATCTATTGTGGGACTGGATTCTCCGGAAGAATCCCTCAAACAAAGATACGGTAAAAAATATACCATCGGTGTTGTATTTTCAGGCGGTCCGGCTCCCGGAGGACATAACGTCATTGCAGGGCTTTACGATGCTGCAAAAAAGGTCAATTCCCAAACCAGAATTTTCGGTTTTATCCTCGGTCCGGACGGGATCATGGAAAATGAAGCCATTGAACTAACCGGCCCTCTTGTGGATTCCTACAGAAACCTGGGCGGGTTTACCATGATAAAAACCGGCCGCGCGAAAATAGATACCAAAGAGAAAATGGCCCTTTCAAGAGAGACCTGCAAAAGCCTGGGGCTGGATGCCCTTGTCATAGTCGGTGGTGATGATTCAAATACCAATGCGGCATTTTTGGCACAGGAATTGATCCAGGATCGCATTCAGGTCATCGGGGTTCCCAAGACCATTGACGGTGATATACAGGTCAGAGACGCGGAAGGGAAAGTTTTGTGCTCCATGTCCTTTGGTTTTCATACGGCTGCCAGGGCCTTTGCCAACGCTATCTCCAATTTGTGTACAGACAGCAGTTCGGATGTAAAATACTGGCATATCTGCAAGGTCATGGGAAGGGTCGCCAGCCATCTGGCACTTGAGGTTGCTTTGCAGACCCATGCCAATATGACCCTTGTCGGTGAGGATCTATCCGATTACATCGATAATGAGAGAATCCAAAAAGCTGAAAAACAAGGGATCGTGGATTATCATGCCTATGGAATGACGTTAAGACACCTTTCCCGTGTAATTTGTGACGGCATTGTCAGAAGAGCTGCTGTGGGAAAAAACTACGGCGTGATTGTAATACCCGAGGGCGTTTTGGAATTTATCAATGAAATACAAATTTTTATCTTAAAGCTGAATACAATCATTGCGGAATATAATCAAACCCATGACACGAATTTCCACGCAGATTTTCCGGTTCTTGAAGATAAGCTGGAATACCTGAGGCGTATGGCCAGGTTCGAAAGGGAAGGGGCTTCTTTTTCCATATGGAATACACGGGATGATGAGCTATTCAATGATATTCCTGATTTTTTTCAGGAAGGCCTTCTCATGGAGAGAGACAGTCACGGAAATTTCCAGTTTTCACAGGTTAAGACAGAAAAAGTTCTTATGGATCTGGTCAAAGATTACCTCGACATTTTAAAGGAGAATGGAACTTACAAGATCGGAATAGAAAAATCGTATTACCGGAAGACGCTTGAAAAAGGAGGTCTTGATCCGGATTACTTCGGGCCGATTCTTTTCAAAAACTATGATGATTCCGAGTTTTTCTTGATTAAATCGTCCATAATATCTGCAAAGATCCTTAGACAGGCCCTGGAAAAGGAAGGTGTAATTTCAAAAGATGAGAAGATTCCTGCTCCTGTTGAAAAGATTTTTCAGAAATCGGTGCCCAAATTCAAAACACAGATTCATTTTTACGGTTATGACGGCAGGGGAAACGACCCCACCCGATTTGACTGCAATTATACGTATAACCTTGGACTGACGGTTTTTAGCCTTATCGCCAACGGTTCTACGGGACAAATGGCAGCAATAATGAATTTGGAAAAGGATTTTTCAAAATGGGAGCCCATCGGGATTCCCATTGCCCCGCTCATGCACCTTGAGGAGAGGAAAGGGAAATTGGCCCTTGTCCTGGAAAAAAGTCTGGTGGATGTTAATTCCGCTTCTTTTAGAGTAGTAAAGGCATTTAGAGAAAAATGGCTTGCGGCGATGCCGGGAGAAGACAGCTACAGAAGGCCGGGTCCCATAAGATTTGCCGGGAAAAGTGAAGAAGACAGGCCCATCACACTGGTATTAAATGCACTGGATAATGCCGGCCGATAAGAACCTGAAAGGAAGACGCCATGAAAATTAATGCATTAATGATTCCTGATCCCATCACCATAACGGAAAACGCCTCTATCCAGGAGGCAATCGAACTTATGAAAGTTAATTCTATCCGGCATCTTCCGGTAATTGGAACGGGTAACAGACTAAAGGGGTTTGTTACTCTTGCGGATTTGAAACAGGGTTTTATTCCTTCCATGCTGGGAGAGGTGTCTCTTGCGGATTTGATCATAAGGAATCCTATAGTGGTTCGGCCCGATGATGACGTGGAGAGTGCGGCACGACTCATTTATAAGCACAAAATCGGTGGGATACCGGTTGTAAAAAACGACAAACTTGTGGGAATAATTACCGAGACGGACATCCTCCGGGCCTTTATTGACATGATGGGTCTGCTTACCGCCAGTTCCCGTATTGATCTGGTTGTTGGTGATGAACCGGGTGCATTCAGAAACGTTTTACAGATTATAAACGATAATGGCGGAGATATTATAAACGTTGGGATTACCGGACAGGAAATCAGTAAACGAGAATATTATTTTCGGCTTTCGGCCTGTAATACCGCGGTTATCAAAAAAGCCCTGGAAAAGGAAGGGTACAAGGTACTTGATGCCATGGATTAGCCCCAAGGTGAACCTGATCCGCCCGTTTGCCTTCAGTTGAGACACGAGATGTGATCGAACTCATTAATAAGCCTATCAATTTACAGATCCGCTTTTATAAGCACTTGTTTTTCTTTTCTCCGGATTTCATTTTCCAGATGCTTTATCTGTTTTGACACCTCATAAACAAAGGAACGGTCTTTAATCGAACTTAAATTTATTTTAACATTATATAATGCGGACAGGGCCGCCGATCTTGCCGTCACTGCCGCAACCACTCCATCCGTAACAGCATTTCGGATCTCCCTTTTTATTTGAAAAAATCATTATCCTAAAATATATTACCGTTCACATGTTCAGACAACCATAAAAAGCGGGAAGGGCGTATTATGACAGAAATCCATATGGGCATGGATGACATGACCCTTGAAGATTTGGTGAATATCTCAAGACAGGGGGCAACCGTTCAATTAACCAAAGGATCTCAAAATCGGATAAAGAAAACCCGTGAATTGATTGAACAATGGATTCAGGAGGGGAAAACGATTTACGGGGTTACCACCGGTTTCGGGGCGCTGAGTGATGTGCCCATCTCCAGGAAAGACACGCGGCAACTTCAAGAAAACATCCTCATGAGTCATGCAGCGGGAGTGGGGGACATGCTCGACCCGGAGACCGTTCGGGCGGTTATGGCGCTTCGCATCAAGGACCTGGCAAGAGGGCATTCCGGCATCCGTCTGGAAACCGTTGATCATCTGATAAATATTCTTAACCGGGGGGTCTGTCCCGTTGTCCCGGAAAAGGGGTCTGTGGGCGCCAGTGGCGACCTGGCTCCCCTGGCCCATCTTTCATTGGTTTTGATCGGTCAGGGAGAAGCTTTTTACAAGGGCCGGCGAATATCCGGATTAGAAGCCTTGAAACAGTGTGGGTTAGAACCCCTTCGGTTGGAAGCGGCGGAAGGACTTGCATTGATCAACGGCACCCAGGTAATGACGGCCATTGGCGCACTTTCTGTCTATGATGCTTTGGAACTTTCTAAATTGATCGATATTGCGGCGGCCATGAGTCTGGAAGTGCTCATGGGGAGCCGGATGGAATTTGATCCGAGAATTCATCAGGCTCGACCGCATCCGGGACAGGCCGCCGCTGCCGACAACATGTATCGGATCACCCGGAACAGCGATATTGTGACCTCTCACAAGGACTGTTGCCGTATTCAGGACGCCTATACCTTAAGGTGTTCCCCTCAGGTCCACGGCCCCGGCAAGGATGCCGTCGCTTACGTCAAGAAAGTGGTGGAAACAGAAATGAACGCGTCAACAAATAACCCTTTGATTTTTCCGGACTCTCAGGAATTTTTGTTGGGGGGGAATTTTCATGGTCAGCCGATCGCTCTTGCCATGGATTTTCTTTGTATGGCGGTTTCGGAATTTGCAAACATTTCAGAACGTCGTATCGAGCGCCTTGTCAACCCCAAGCTGAGCGGACTTCCGGCATTTCTGGTGAGTGACGGCGGCCTTAACTCAGGATTCATGATTGCACAGTACACCGCCGCATCCCTTGTTTCCGAAAACAAAGTTCTCAGTCATCCCGCTTGTGTAGATTCTATTCCCACTTCGGCCAACAAGGAAGATCATGTGTCCATGGGAACCATTTCCTCGCGAAAGTGCAGGGAAGTCGTAAAAAATACGGAAAATGTCATTGCTATTGAACTGCTGTGCGGCGCCCAGGCATTGGATCTTTTCACCAATGTTAAACCCGGTGAAGGCACCCTGGCCGCTTATACCGTGATCAGAAATGCCGTATCCCATCTGGAAAAGGACCGTATCCTGTCCAAAGACATAAATACCATCAAGCAGCTCATGCGAAGCGGAAAGATCCTAAAAGCGGTGGAAGAAAAAGTGGGAAAACTCCGGTAGCGAAATAAAAAAAGTTGGTCCGGGCAGGGAATATGATGTTTTGGGTAAAACCTGGGGTGATTAAAATTGCCCATAATATGGCTTTAAAAAATATCCCATATTTATTCCTTCCCGTATGCCTGGTGTCAGGTTTCAGGTGCCAGCGCCTCTGTTCATTATTCCTGAAACCTGAAACCTGAAACCAAATAGCCATGGCAATCTTAGCAAACAACAGTCTTGATTTATACCCGGCCCTGGAAAAGGAAGGATACAAGGTTGTGGATGCCATGGATTAGTCCCCGGGCGGACCCGATCCGCCATTTGATAGTTTAACTTTATTTACAATAGCAGACGTCATCAAAACTTGTAAGGATAATGAATATTGAAGGTTTGCTGCCGAAATCGCAATTATTAATGTACTGATCTGGACATGTGATTTCGGAAACAAGTTAACATAATATTTATAATGGGTTGAATTCACACTAAAGGCAGACATCAATCAGCGCTATAAAAAATCAGCGAAATGAGCATATACTATATATTGTGGTCTGTAAAAATAAGTTAGAGCCTTTACCGTGAAAACCTATTAAGAGACAACCATATGATATCACAAAAATAAAGCGCATTGCCTTATATTGCAGTGATCGCAACATCAACCCGCCTTGATAGACGTTGGAGTAAGCACAAGAAATGAAGCAGGTCAGATCCGTGTGATCACCATTACATACCACAACTAACCTCTTTTTCGCTTTTTGACCATATCACAAATTCGGATGTTCAAATATAGATAGAAGAATCGAGGAAACTATCGTTTGGTGATACGGTATTATCTTATCACTAAAAAAATCAGGCACTTAATACTTTTTAGTCATTGCAGATATCACCAGCGGCGAATAGTTTGCGAATAATGATTGCTTAGATAGCATCTCTGAAGAATCTTGCGTTTGGCTTTGCACATATTGTATCGACGGAGCAGTTGTGCCGTTATTTATCGAATAAGAAATAACAAATAAAGATCATCGATTCTTAGCAACTTGCGAACCTCGAATGGCTAAACGAGTAGACATTTTATCAAAACAAAAAGGGCATTCCTTTATAATTCGATGGAACGCCCTTTTTTAAAACTCAGAAATGGCAAGCTAATCCACAGTGACATTAACCGCAGCAGGACCTTTTTCTCCTTGCTCTATGTCAAAAGTAACTCTGTCGCCTTCATTGAGGGATTTAAAACCTTCTGCATTGATTGCTGAATGATGAACAAATACATCCGGACCGTCTTCCTGCTCAATGAAGCCAAAACCCTTGCCGCTGTTAAACCATTTTACAATTCCATTCGCCATAATGACATCCTCCTTTCAAAAATTTCTCATAGTTCCAAACTGAAGGTTGCCACTTGGGCAAATGAGTCTTGCCTTTAGAACGAAACCGACCCGTCAATTAAGAACGGATCTTTATTGATTGGAAAAATGATAACCTTTCTTTGGGACGAAAGCAAGCTAAGTATCGATTTTTAAAAAAACGGAAGCTTTGGATTAGTTCACATCCACCATCCAAGGGGATGGTCATAGCTTTATCCGAGGTTTTAAGCCGCCACAAAATCTTGAGTAGTCTGAATCTGGTAAAACCAGGCCTTCAAGTGAACATACCAATTCAGCCTTGCGCAAACCATGGTTGAAGAGCTGCGAAAAGAGGCCAAAGCATAAAATTTAAAAAGGCACGACCTACAGCAGAACACCCCCCTTTTATCGGTAGGGGCAATATTGTACTAATCTATAATCTCTATGACAGTATGTTTTTTTACCTTGCCGGAAGCAGCGCTTAATATAGTCCGTATGGCGCGAGCAGTCCGGCCCTGTTTGCCGATTATCTTCCCAACATCCTCTTTAGCCACCTTAAGTTCTAATACCAAGACCTGTTCACCCTCTACTCCAAAACCTCTACCTGTTCCGGATGGTCAACCAATGCCTTTGCTATGCGTTTGATCAGATCTTTCAAGGCTATATCTCCTTTGTCGGCAGCTGAGAATTAAGAAGTATCTTTAAATCCATATATATTTTCGTGGGTATGCACTATACTCCCGACACCACAACATGTAGCATTAAGAAATTAAGACAACCACAATATGCAGTAGTATTGGGAGTCAAGTGCATAGCCACATATATTTTTATCGTTTCATTTGGCAATCATTTTATAGATGTTGAAGCAATGCCGGCCTTTTTGCCAAGAATGAAAAATTCATCTTCAGAAACCTGTTTGACAGGGCCGTTTCGGTCTGCTATATAACGAAAGTCCCAAATAAAGGCGGTGGGACTCTTCACCACTCGCACAGCTACCTCTCAATCGGGTCATGATGCTGTTGTGCTTATCCGCTTCGTTTCCCAAGGCCAACTGCCTCAGAATCAGATGCTGTCCAAGTTCATCTGCAAGCCGAATCTCGGATTGTGGGTTTGATACACAGACAAGAAACGTTTTAAAACCATACAATGTTGCTCCGGGAAAGGGTTTTTTGACGGTTTAATATAAAAGCTGTTCGCCCAAAGTTATTTGTTCGGTGATCCTAAGTCTACGATTTTTGGAATGGAAAATTAAGGAAAGAAAACCCGGTATGGATAAAAATACAGACCCTGAACTAATATATTTTAGCAAAACAGGCTTCTTTCAAGAAAAAGATGCGGCCATGAATCATCTGCGGGATGCTGATGAGCTTTTAACGTCGGCAGGCGTGGATTACTGCCTGATGTTCGGGACCCTGCTGGGACTGCTTCGTCACGGGGATTTCATCCCATGGGACGATGATCTGGATATCATTATTTTTGATATAAAAAAATTTGAAACGCGGTGTATAGAAAAATTCGAAGGGAAAGGATATACGGTCTTGCAGGATATTCGCAGGATAAGTCCTTTAAAAATGGTGCCGTTTCTTAAGTTAAAAACACGGTGTGGATACCGTATCTATTCAAAGAACGGGAACAGTATACCAGGGGTTTCCTGGAAATTCCCATGGCTTGGAGTATGGGAGCCTGTTTTTAATAAAAAAAAGGCAATGACACTCCCGCCGGAGAAGTTCGTCTATGATATCGAAGATTTTTTTCCATTACAGAGAAAACCATTTAAAGAGTTTTCCGTTATGGTCCCCCAAAATTCTGCAAAGATACTGAATGAATATTTCGGTACAGACGACTGGATGGAATATTGCATTCCCTCCACCCTTGATCACAGGCAATACAGACCTACCGGATTTCCAGATATCAAAAAGCCATTAGAAGCGGTTATGGCGTATTTAGACCCATAGGTGCGGTTTCTTAAGAAGCCGTATCATCAGTCAAATCCGGACTGACATAATAGAAGTGCCCCCATTCGATACCGGACCTGTGAAAACTAAAATAAAGGCGAATAAGGAGAACAATATGAAATGAAAAAAACAACCCGATTGAAAAACATGCTTGGTAGTCTTGAACTGGAATTTCTGATGGAAGCCCATAATGGTTTGTCGGCACGCATCGTTGAGCAGTCAGGCTTCAAAGGTATATGGGCCAGCGGACTTTCAATAAGCGCATCGTTTGGTGTTCGCGACAATAATGAAGCCAGCTGGACCCAGGTGCTTGAAATGGCAGAATTCATGAGTGATTGCACCGCTATTCCCATTCTGCTGGACGGTGATACGGGCTATGGTAACTTCAACAACCTGCGGCGCCTCGTCAGGAAGCTTGAACAGCGGGATATTTCCGGTGTCTGCATTGAAGATAAGCTTTTTCCCAAAACCAACAGCTTCCTCAGTGAATTCCAGCCACTTGCCGGTATTGATGAGTTTTGCGGCAAAATAAAAGCAGGTAAAGACTCCCAGCGAGATGATGACTTCTGTCTCATAGCCCGTGTGGAGGCATTTATTGCCGGGTGGGGACTGGAAGAGGTGCTGAAACGCGCCATGGCCTACCACCAGGCCGGTGCTGATGCAGTGCTTATACATAGTAAAATAGACTCCTGTGAAGAGATCGAGTCATTCATGAGAGAGTGGGGCAACCGCGGGCCGATCGTCATTGTTCCGACAAAGTATTACAAAACTCCGACACAGACATTCAGAGACCTTGATATCAGTCTGGTAATATGGGCAAACCATCTTATGAGGTCGGCAATAGGTGCAATGCGGCAAACAGCTATAAATATATACGATTTGCAGTCCTTACATGAGGTGGAAGATCGCATAGCCACCCTGGCCGAAGTCTTTGAATTACAGAACGCAGATGAGTTGCAGCAGGCCGAAAAGAGATACCTCCCTTCAACCGAAGGGAATGCAAAATGATCAGCGCCCAGGATTTTTTACATTCATGTTTGGACCGGGGCTTTAGCTTCTATACAGGCACTCCATGTTCATATCTTAAACCGATTATTAACTATGTCATTGATAACAAAGAATTTAGTTTTATCAATGCTACCAACGAAGGGGATGCCGTCGCCCTGGCTTGCGGCGCAGCCATGGCCGGTAAGAGAAGCGTTGTCATGTTCCAGAATTCCGGACTTGGCAACGCGGTAAACCCCCTAACATCTCTGAATTATACCTTCAGGATTCCCGTGTTGCTTATTGTTACCCTGCGTGGTGAACCTGGCGGTCCCAAAGATGAACCGCAGCATGAACTCATGGGGGAAATCACAACGGCTCTGCTTGAAAGCATGCGCATCGGATGGTCATATTTTCCAGAATCAATCGACGAAATCACGGCGGCTTTTGAACATGCAGAGGCATTCATGACAGAAGAACGGCTTCCTTTTGCATTTGTCATGCGCAAAGGCGCTGTCGAACCTTATAAGCTGAGCTCATTCGATAAAACCAGATCCATACATCATACTGTTTCCCATGAAGAAAACTTCTGCCTCCCGTACAATAAAAGGCCGACCCGCAACGACGCACTAATGGATATCCAATCAATTTCAGGTAAAGGAACTGCGGTCATTGCAACAACAGGTTTTAACGGGCGTGAAATGTATATGCTCGATGACCGCAACAACCAGCTTTACATGGTCGGTTCCATGGGGTGCGCGCTTTCTATTGGAACCGGTATCGCTTTTCACAAACCGGGGCTAAAAGTGATTGTGGTTGACGGCGATGGAGCATTGCTTATGAGAACAGGCGCTATGGCAACAACGTGTACTTACGCTCCACACAATTTAATTCACATTCTTCTCGATAATGAGGTGCACGAGTCAACCGGAGGCCAGAGGACTCTATCCGATAATGTTTCCTTCCCGGTAATCGCGAAGGGTTTTGGATACTCCCCTGTATTCTCCACCGATGTTCTCGATGAATTTAAAAGCTGTCTGACTCAGGCAATGGAGCAAAATGGGCCTGCCTTTATACATCTCAAAACACGCCCGGGTGTTCCGGCAGGTTTAGGCCGGCCATCGGTTAAACCGGTACAAGTCAAAGAACGATTCATGGAATACCTCGGAAATTTTCAGTAAAAGGAGTAATATGTTTAACGTTCGAAAAGCGGTGATATTAGGGGCCGGGCTCGGGTCCCGTCTCAGAGGAACACTCGATGACCGTCCCAAGGGATTTTTAAAATTGGGAAACAGGCCGATTATCGAGGAGTCGATTGCCAAACTTGTTCGCACCGGAATAATCGATATTGTGATTGTAACCGGCTATTGTCATGAGTTCTATGATCAACTTTCCGAAAAATACCCTTTTGTCCGTACGATACTGAACCCGGATTTTGCAACTACCGGCAGCATGCTGTCTCTTTATACCGCCTCTCAGTATGTCAATAGTGATTTTCTGCTTTTAGAGTCCGACCTGGTTTATGAGTATAATGCCCTTCAAACACTCCAGAATTATCCTAAGGATAATTGCATATTACTCTCTGGTAAAACCGGAGCGGGTGATGAAGTCTACGTTGGTGTCAGCCATGACAGAGTCGTTAACATGTCAAAACGCCGTGATGAAATTAAATGCCTGGGGGGCGAGCTGGTAGGTATCTCAAAAATCTCGCTGGATCTATATAAGCAGATGACGGATATTGCTCCGGAAAAATGTAAGCATAGCAGTCAATATCAGTACGAAGATTGCCTTGTCGACGTAAGTGATAACGTTACCATTCATTACCAGTGCATAGACAACCTGGCATGGATAGAGATAGACGATGGAAATCATCTAAGTAAAGCCCGTGAAAAGATCTACCCTTTAATTGAACAAAGAGACTCAGAAATAATTATCTCGAAAAAAGTCGAAAGAAATGTTCTACTCAACCCGGGGCCTGCCACCACGACCGATACGGTTAAATATGCCATGGTTGTCAATGATATTTGCCCTAGAGAAAAAGAGTTTGGAGACCTTGTGGAAGGTATCAGACAGGATCTGGTCAGGATTGTTCATGGTGAAGGGGTGTATGAATCAGTGCTTTTTGCTTCATCAGGCACCGGTGTGGTTGAAGCCTGTTTGAGCTCGGCTGTCCCTCATGATAAATCGGTGCTTATCATAAACAATGGCGCCTACGGCAAACGGATGCAGCAGATATGTAACGGTTACGGCATATCCCACATCGATTACAATATAGAATGGGGTAAACCGGTCGATTGCAACAAGGTTGAAACATTGCTCGAACAGTACAAACGGGACATCTCCCATATTGCCTTGGTTCATCATGAGACAACGGTGGGAATGTTAAATGATATAACCACAATCTCCCGTACAGCCGCAAGATTTGGCGTTGAAGTAATTGCAGATACCGTGTCATCGTATGCAGGCATCCCCATTGATGTTAAGGATTCCGAAATTCATTATCTTATGGCCTCGGCAAACAAATGTATCCAGGGAATGGCAGGGCTCAGCTTTGTTATCTGTAAAAAAGAGTCTCTTGAAAAAACAAAGGAGATCAAACCTCGGAATTTCTATTTTAATCTTTATCAGAACTACTCCTTTTTTACCCAAAAGCATGAAATGCAGTTCACACCGCCGGTCCAGATTTTCTATGCACTGAGACAGGCGATCAACGAATATTTCCTGGAAACAGAACAGTCCCGGGAAAAAAGGTATGCCGAAATGCATGAAGTTCTTGAAAATGGCCTGCAAATGCTCGGTTTCCGGTTTCTTGTCGAGAAAAGATTTCGTTCAAAGATACTGACGGCAATTATCGAGCCTGAAGATGAAAATTACAGTTTCTCTGAAATGCATGATTTTCTTTACAAGCGGGGTTTTACGATATATCCGGGTAAAGGCGCAACGCAGAACACTTTTCGTATTGCAAATATGGGTGCCATTACAAAGTCTGACATTACACAATTCCTCGGTCATCTCGAAGAGTATGTGCTTAAGAAAGATATAAAACTCAGATAGCCTTGAGCAGATAAAGTATAATTGATAGACTTCAACTTTTTTACTGTGAGGTGTTATTGGGAAACCAAGGTAAAACAGCAGGCTTAAATGATACCGGTGATTCCGGGTATAATACTAAATATCCGAAACTCGCAAAAAAATCGAGTGACGGCACTTACAGTTATCTGGTCCAGCGCCGACTTTCCGCCCACATAACCGGTTTCTGTGTGCGGAGAGGGATTTCCGCCAATGCGGCGACTTGTATTGATTTCATTCTTGCTCTCTTTGCAGCGCTATTTTTATATCTGGGATATTTTATCGCCGGAGTGGTGTTTATTCAGCTCTTCGGCATCTGGTCCTGCGTGGACGGAGAGATTGCGCGCCTCACAAAAAGCACAAGCAGGCTTGGTGATTTTTATGATACCATGGTTGACCGGACAGCCGAATTCCTTATTGTGGGTGCCCTCATGCTTTCAATGCACAAAACATTGCCTGATGTTTCATGGGGAGCCATTTTCTTTGCTTATATGGGTTCAGTATTTCTTATTACTGCATCATCGGAAAAGTTTCGTTCCGTATTCCATGCAAATTATCCAAAAAATAGAGCTGAACCGTTTTTCTGCTGGCTTTGCGCCGGCAGCGACACCCGCCTGTTTTATCTTTCTCTCGGTATTATTGCCTATTCCATAAGCGGTTATGCTGCCTTTATTCAATGGCTGATAATTATCCAGTCCGTTTTGCTTGGTTTTAATTTCATATTCCGGTTATGGAAAATACCAACCTTATAAAAGCGCATAAACAAATATCTGAGTGAATTCAGCTATGCTGAACAGTCAAACCTATAACTCATTACAGGAATTCCTCGACCGGTTGCAGGAAAACTGTCTGCTCTTGGCACGGCATGGCGAAAGCGACTGGAATTCCATTGACCTTATTCAGGGACAGCAGGACAGACCGCTCAGCCCCGCAGGATACAAGCAAAGGAAAAACCTCTTCTTCCTGTTGCAGCCGGTTACTCTTGCCCGGATTTTTACAAGTATGCTTCAACGAACTATTCAGACCGCACAACCCATAAGTGAGGAAAAAAAAATACCTTTAGAGAGAATGCCAGCGCTTAATGAGGCAAAACTTGGTGTTTTTGAAGGCGAAAACAAGACTTTTTTTTCTGATGATTTTTCTAAAAAGATGTATCAGTCATTTTTAGATGATGAAATAAACGTGATGCTTCCGGGAGGTGGAGAAAATCTCAAAATGGTTGATATGCGGATTGCGCAACCGGTTACCATGTTTCTGGATGCAGTCGCGAGTTCAGGCCATACGCTTGTTGTCGGACACCGTAACGTTAATAAAATGATTATGAGAAACCTTCTGGGGCTCTCCTTTGAGGAAGGATACCAGGTTGAACATAAGCATAATTGTCTGTATGTTTATGCACCGAAAATACGGCAAATCTTTTTTACAAGAATTGGCAATCCTGGTACTATTATTGAACTTGAGCCGGGATATAAAAAAATCGATTGATACAGCTATGTGTAACCGTTCACGGGTTCAGAGGTTCTGGGTTTAGAGGTTCAACCCATAACCCATAACGGAAAATGCATGAGAATAGAACGATTTGAAGATATCGAGAAATGGCAGTTGGCCCGGGAGTTAACTCGCAAGGTTTATGGTCTGACAAAAAAGGCCAAGTTTGCTCGTGACTTCGGATTGAAGAGGCAAATCCAGGATGCAGCAGGTTCATCCATGCACAATATAGCGGAAGGATTCGATTCGGAAACAAACCCGGAGTTTGTTCGTTTTCTTCGGTATGCAAAACGGTCTTGTACCGAAGTCCAGAGTGAGCTTTACATGGCGTTGGATCAACAGTACATAACGAAAGCTGAGTTTCAGGATGTTTATGATCATGCCGGACGCACCCGCGCTACCATTCGTGGTTTCATCAAGTACTTGCTGGCCTACGAGCAAGGTCAAAGAAAAAAAGCAACCCTGAACGGTGAACCCTGAACCTATGAACGCCTACAGCTATGTATAAATCGAGCTTCCAGCAGCATCCCCCAGATTTCGCTGCAACGAGTCAAAAACTCGTCGCAACCCACATTGTCATGATAGCCGTATATGAAGCCAAATCATATTGCATCCAGCCTGGACTGGTGTCACTATAGCCACCCTGGAGGTTAATAATGAGCATTCAAGTGGACAGAGAAAAGGCCATAGAAGCTGCAATGACTCAGATCGAACGTCAGTTCGGAAAAGGTTCTATCATGAAGCTGGGCAGCCAGGCTGTTCTCGATGTGCCTGTAATACCGACAGGCACCCTTGCACTCGACAAAAAGACCCGAAATTGCTATCCTGAATCTCGCCTTTATAAATCATTTTCATTGCATCATTAAATCATATTAAACTTTTTACGTGAGGTAGCAGCATTTGAATCGCTTTAATAAAAACCTGGCTTTATGGATCATTATTCCAGTGTTAATAATTGTTCTCTATAGTCTTTTCGATCAAAAGCCGGAGTCTGCAATAAATATCAGTTACACCGAGTTCCTTGGCATGGTTGATGCTGACAAGGTCAGCAAGGTTGTCATACAAGACCAGGAGCTTTCAGTTTCGGCTGTGGACGGTCGTCGTTTCAAAGTGTTCACGCCCAAAGACAGCGACCTTATCATGATTCTCAAGCAAAAAGAGGTGTCTATCCAGGCAAAACCGCCGGATGAGGGGTCCTGGTATATGTCTCTGTTGATTTCAGGGCTTCCGATGTTTCTGCTCATCGGGGTGTGGATATATTTCATGCGTCAGATGCAATCCGGCGGCGGCAAAGCCATGTCTTTTGGTAAAAGCCGAGCCCGTTTGCAATCTGATCAATCGAAAAAAGTGACGTTTGAAGATGTTGCCGGAATCGATGAAGCCAAAGAAGAGCTGGGAGAAATTATCGAGTTTCTCAAGGAGCCTAAAAAGTTTACGCGTTTAGGTGGCCGGATACCTAAAGGTGTTCTTCTGATGGGCGCTCCCGGTACCGGCAAAACCCTTTTGGCACGGGCCATTGCCGGAGAGGCCGATGTTCCGTTCTTTCATATTAGCGGCTCGGATTTTGTAGAAATGTTTGTTGGTGTGGGAGCTTCACGTGTTAGGGACCTTTTTGTCCAAGGTAAAAAGAATGCACCCTGTATCGTCTTCATTGATGAGATCGATGCTGTTGGCAGGCGCCGGGGAGCAGGACTTGGGGGTGGACATGACGAAAGAGAACAGACTCTAAATCAGCTTCTGGTGGAAATGGACGGGTTTGAATCGAACGAAGGGGTGATCCTTATATCCGCTACCAACCGGCCAGATGTACTTGATCCGGCACTTTTACGCCCAGGGCGTTTTGACCGCCAGGTGGTCGTGCCATTACCGGATATCAAGGGCCGTGAAGGGATTTTGAAAGTATATATGAAAAAAACGCCGGTTGCATCTGACGTGCACGTCGATTCACTGGCTAAAGGCACACCCGGTTTTTCGGGCGCAGATCTAGAAAATCTTGTCAATGAAGCAGCTCTTCTTGCGGCCAAAAGAAATAAAGAAAAGGTTGATATGCAGGACTTTGAAGATGCCAAGGACAAAGTCGTCATGGGCCTGGAACGCAAATCGAAAGTCATAAAGGAAGAGGACCGCAGAACAACAGCATACCACGAAGGCGGTCACTCTCTCGTCGCCCGGTTCTTACCCGACACAGATGCGGTTAACAAGATAACAATTATTCCCAGGGGTCGTGCGATCAGTATGACCTGGTTTTTGCCGGAAGAAAGTGATTTCAAATATAAATCCCAGCTGGAAAGTGAATTGTCGGTAGCCTTTGGCGGGCGAGTGGCCGAGGAGCTGGTTTTCGGCCGCATCAGTACAGGTGCAACCGACGATATCAAACAGGCAACCGATCTGGCCCGCAAAATGGTGTGTGCATGGGGCATGAGTGATGAGCTCGGCCCGCTTTCTTATTCACAAGATAAAGAACAGATTTTTCTCGGTCGGGAAATTGCGCAGCACCGGGATTACTCCGAGAAAACCGCGCGAAAAATTGATGAAGAAATGAACAACTTGATCGACCGAAACTACAACCGTGCCAGGAAAATTCTAAATGAAAATATAGATATTCTTCACAAACTGGCAGAGCTTTTGCTGGAAAAAGAGACCATCACCGGCAAAGAGCTGGATAATCTCATTCGTGCCATGAGGCCGGAGATAGAGTTTCCGACAAAGGAGGCCGGGGGATAAAGAAATAATGCCCAATAACAAGCGACTATTGGTTTTTCCATCCTTAAAAACATCGGCACCAGTACACTTCATGGGAGGTTGAAAACTTATGAAACTATTAAAAAGTGTCTAAAATTGCCTGTCCCTGTCCGAGCTGACAACTGGTGGGGCCATTCTGAGCACAGATAGAAGTTTTTGCCATGGGACTTGTCATAATATTCAATCTCAATATCTTGGATTATAAAAAAGCCAACTTAATACAAGAAATATAAGGATGCCGGCAACAACCCCGCCAATGATACCAACAATCCAAATTAAGACAATTTACATTTTTTTATTTTTTTTCCTTCTTCATTCCGGACATTTCTTTAAGGATTTTTTCCAGATTTTCCAGTTCCCTCCCGTAGCCGGTCCAATCGCCATGACGCAGATATGCTTTGGCTTTATTATAGTGGTCCAGCGCCGTCGCGCCGAGCTTGGATAACCCTTCACCCTTTATTTGAGGAATAGCCAGGGAAGCCGGATGTTTCGGGGTTATTTCAACGTCCAGGATACTGCTCAAGGCCTTGTCCAGGTTTTCCTCCATAATCAGGCGATTGCTAAACGCGACAATGACTCTTTTGAGCTCAGGCAGAGAAGCGGCCCTTGACTCTTCCAGCTGGGGACGCGCGAGCGCGCCTGCCTTCCGGGGCTTGGCTCTACCGCCGGGCTGAGGGGTGCCGGTTGGGGACATTTGGCTTTCTTCCTGGATAGCTTCCAGATATACCGGTTCCACATAGATAAAGGTATCACTGACGGGAATAGCCAATAGATTGCCCCGGATGACTCGGGAACCTCTCTGCCCCCACAGGCTCAATTCCCGGGAAATTTCCGTTTGCTGATCCACCCTGGCTTCAATCTGCATCGGTCCATAGACCAGTTTTTCCTTGGGCAGCTTGTAGACCAGCAGGTTGCCGTAGTCGGGCAGGTCACATCGGGCCGCCAGCCAGCCGATCATATTATCTTTCTTGGAAGGGGTGAAAGGGGTCATCAGGAAAAATTCTGCCTTTTGCTCTTCGGGCAGCTTGATAATGATGTAGTAAGGTTCCATTTTCTGACGGCTCTCCCCATAGACCTCATCCGGAATTTGCCAGAGGTCTTCCTGGTTGTAGAAGACCTGGACATCTTCCATGTGATATTTCGTGTAAGTCTCCATTTGGATTTTAAAGAGATCTCTGGGGTAGCGGATATGCTCTTTCAGCTCTGCGGGCATTTCCTTGAAAGGCTTAAACAGATCCGGGAAGATCCGCGCATAGGTTTTGACGATGGGGTCTTTTTCATCAATCATGTAGAAAACCACATCCCCGTTATAGGCATCGATGGTGACCTTGACGGAATTGCGGATGTAGTTAAGCTGTCTTTTATTAAAAATGCCGCGAGACCGGCGCGAATAAGGATACATCGCAGAGGTCGTGTAGGCGTCTTGAATCCAGTAGAGCTTTCCACCGGAAACAACCAGATAGGGATCACCGTCATAATCGAGAAAGGGGGCAATCGAATTCGTCCGCATGTTAATCCGCCGGTTATACATGATGCGGCTCTCCGGACTTAAATAAGTGGTAAACAGTATCTGGGGATCCAAAAACTCAATGGCAAACAAAAGCCTTCTGAAAAAAGATTTGATATGGATACCGCCCTTGCCCTGGTAAGTGTTATAAACATTTTTGTCCCCCTTGGGAAAATCAAATTCCCGGGCTTTGGTCTTTACCATCACATACTCATCCGTTTTTTCGCCATAATAGATCTCGGGGCGCACGACCCTCAGGTCCGGTTCAAAGGAAGGCGGCAGGTCTTTGATAAAGAGGCGGGGCAGCCCCTCGCTGGTCACTTCATTGACCGGGCTTGCGGCCAGTCCGTAGCCATGGGTATAGATGAGGTGTCTGTTGACCCAGGTATTGGCCTGGGGAGGCAGCTTGTTGACCACCAGCTCCCGGGCGGCCAGCATGAGCTGGCGATACTGGTTGTTGACTGGATACCGATCGACGTCGACATTGTTAAAATCGTAATACAGCCGTATGGCTTGAATTTGCCGGTAGGTTTGAAGCAGCGGGCGCTCGTCCCAGATCCGGATGTTTTGGATCGTTACGTCATGCTGCTTGAGATCCTGGGCACTGAGCCGGTCGTTCACTTCAAAATTGACTACTTTGATTTTATTCAGGTTGTAGGCCTTGCGGGTATAATCGATATTGTGGGCGATGTAGGGGGATTCTTTGGCCAGTTCATTGGGTTTGACGATAACTTTTTGGACCAGGATAGGGAGCCCCGTTCCCAGCACCAACACGACGCCTATCCAGATTACCGCACTAATCCAGATTATTTTTGCCCTAAGTTTAAAGGCGTTGATAAAAAGGACGACGGCAAATCCTATCGAGACAAAAACGATTACCTTATAGGCCAGAACCTTGATGTGAACATCGGTATAGCTGGCGCCGAAAGCCGGTCCCTGGGTGGAATATAAAAGCCCGAACATTTTCAGACGATAGGCCCAGGTCAGTAGCAGTACAACGATTCCACCCAGAAAAATAAGATGCTTTTTAACGTTTTCCGCAAGGGTGATTTTAGGAAAAGTGGGTAGGGCACCCTGAACCTGACGGAAGTCACCCTCTATTTTCAGGGCACCGTTTTTCAGATACCAGCCCATCGTGGCCAGTGCAGCCACGACAAAAAGAATCAGCAATCCGTTTTGGATGAAAATGTAAAAAGGCAGCGAGAACAAGTAAAAACCGATGTCCCGGTTAAAAACAGGGTCGGTGCTGCCAAAAGGCTGCTGATACAGATATCGCAGGAGCAAATCCCATTCAGTGGAGCCTTTTGAAGCAATATAAAAGGTGAGAACTAGAATAAAAGCGGTCACCAGGGTTTTTAGCGTTGGAGCGGAAATGCCAATTTGGGAAGCATAATCGTCGGTAACTTTAAAATCCCCCTCTATCCCGATACGCGGGTTTAAGCGATTGGCGGCGTAAATGTTAATGCCGATGATCAGGACCAAAAGCAGCCAGACCATCGATCCAAACCCGAATTTGCCCAACAGCATGGTCCAGAAAACAGGCGAAAAGCCCAAATTTTCAAACCACAACCAGTCCGGATAAATTGAAATCCCTATCCACAGCAATAGAACACCAACAAATCCGATACCGATAATAATTAATTTCTTATTCATAACACTCCTTAAAATAATATTGGTAAGTAGACACCCACGGGCTTACGCTCGAGATCTTATGCTAATAATTGATAAAAAAGGTATTTTCAGCGATGAGAAAGCTCATGCATTTTTAATTCCCGAATATTGAAATATCTTGCCAGTACATGAAATATTTTATAATATCAATTTGTTATGATATCATTTAGATATCGATGGACCTTGTTAAGAATTATTGGCTAACCCCGATTATCCCCCGATCCTATATATTGTGGTCTTCCTTTCCTCCTTATTCCGATTTTTCGTTCAAGATTGCGTGCCTAAACCTTGTATTGACAACACTCTAATATTATTGAGGACCTTGTTTCGAACATTCAATCGGTATCAGTTAAATTTTATTGATGATTTATTTCCGAAATGGCAAACTCGATTATTCAAATTCATATAGGAAAAATTTCAAGAGAGCAAGTCAGGTTTTGAATTGGCTATCTGATTGAGTTGGTGACGGGACACCAAATGAATCCCGCTTCAAGCGGGATGGGGAAGGTGGGCTAACATGGATGCTTGATCATTTGTTGGTGGAAGCCGGCTGATAACTGCACAGGGGTTCTTCGGCCAGATAATCCCCGGTTGCTTCATAGGCCCTGGCTCTGCAGCCCCCGCAAACCTTTCTGAATTCACACCTATGACATTTTCCTTTGAGATTATCGAAATTGCGTAAGGATAAAAATACATCCGAATGGTTCCAGATGTCCGCAAAGGATGTTTTGGTAATATCTCCGCAATTCACCTGGAGAAATCCGCAGGGCTGAACAATGCCCCGGTAGGAAACAAAACAGAAGCCGGTACCTCCCAGGCATCCTCGGGTGACGGCATCCATGCCGTGGGTTTTGAAGGTAACCGACTTTCCTTCTTGTTTTGCTCTTTGCCTGAGGATGCGGTAGTAATGGGGAGCGCATGTGGCTTTGAGCTGTAAAGACGTCCTTTCCCTCTGGTCATAAAACCAGTTTAATGTTCGCTCATACTCCTCTGCGGTTATTTCCTGGTCCACAATATACTTGCCGCGACCGGTGGGAACCAACAGAAAGATGTGGTGAGCAACCGCGCCCAGGTTTATGGCCAGTTCCTGGATTTTGGGTATTTCACTAAGATTTGTCTTGGTAATCGTAGTGTTTATTTGGAATTCTATCCCGGCATCTTTGACCCGTCTTATTCCGCGAAGCGCACCTTCAAAGGCGCCTTCCACTCCTCTGAACCGGTCATGGCTTTCTTTGGTCGCACCGTCCAGGCTGACGCTTATCCGTTTAATGCCGGAATCCGCCATTTGCCGAGTGGTTTTTTCAGTGATGAGGGTGCCGTTTGGCGCCATGACCATTCTGAGCCCTTTGTCGGTACCGTATTTGGCGATATCAAAGATATCCGGTCGCAACAGCGGTTCTCCGCCGGTCAAAATGACGATGGGTTCTCCCACCTTCGCGATTTGATCCAGAAGGTGAAAAGACGCCCGGGTATCCAGTTCTCCGGTGAATGGGCCATGTTCAGCGGATGCGCGGCAGTGCACACAGGCAAGGTTGCAGTTGCGTGTGGTTTCCCAGGCAACCAGGCGCAGTGCGGCGCTTTTGTTTTTGCCTTTGGGATGTGATGTGTCAGAGGATGTATGGTTCGTGTTTTTCATGGTATTTATTGATTTATAGTGAGCTAAAGTTTGAAGTGATCTAAAATGAGCTAAAGTTAAGGAAAGCGCCACAGGCGCAACACATTTAATATTTAAATTGATAGAATGCTTACACTTTAGGCAATTTTCCGTTGAGCACTAAGTAGTTTCCAATTTATAAATGAGGGATTTTTTCGATGAGCAAGGCCGCACAAGGGTTTTCGCCCGAGGCGTACTTGAAGTACGTCGAGGTCGGAAACCCGCGGAGAACGCCGCTCATCGGAAAAATAGCCATTTATGGATGGAAATTAGGCTATGCTCTTAATTCTTCTGCAGCTTCAATAGCAAAATAGGTCAATATCATATCGGCCCCGGCTCGCTTGATGGCCGTGAGAGACTCCATCATAACTTTTTTCCCGTCTATCCACCCCATTTTGTCGGCCGCTTTTATCATGGCATACTCACCGCTGACATTATAGGCCGCCAGAGGAAGATCTATCTCTTCGCGGATGCGGCAGACAATGTCAAGATAGGGAAGGGCCGGTTTTACCATGATGATATCCGCCCCTTCTTCTATATCCAGGGTTACTTCCCGAATGGCCTCCAGGGAATTGGCAGGGTCCATCTGGTAAGTCCGGCGATCTCCGAATTTGGGGGCGGAATCCGCGGCATCACGGAACGGTCCGTAAAATGCAGAACAGTATTTGGCTGCATATGACATGATCGGGATATGACTTAAATCATTTTCATCCAGTATATTACGAATTTCGGCCACACGGCCGTCCATCATATCCGAGGGGGCAACCATATCCGCGCCGGCTTTTGCGTGGGACAGTGCGGTTCGTGCCAGAAGATCCAGGGTGGCGTCATTGTCTATGATTTGGCCGTCAACAAACCCGCAGTGGCCGTGATCCGTGTACTGGCACAGACACACATCGGTGATGACATTAAGATCCGGCACCTTGTCTTTCAGAGCACGTGTCGCTTTTTGAACAATGCCGTCTTTGGCATAAGCCCGGGTTGCCAGGGGATCTTTCTTGTCCGGTATTCCAAAAAGCATTACCGCCGGGATACCCAGTTCGTGTGCTTTTTTTGATGTTTTAACCAGATGGTCTATGGATAGCTGGAATTGCCCGGGCATGGAATCGATTGGATTTTTAATCCCTTTGCCGTCAATGGCAAAAAGGGGGAGTATCAGGTCATCTACCGAGACTCTGGTTTCGCGAATCATCCGACGAAACCCATCATTTTGCCGCAACCGTCTTGGCCTGTAGTCGGGGAAAAGCATTTTATGGGTCCCTTATTTGTATATTCTGTGCATTTTATGGAAAAAAACTTTAAGCACTATTCTTCTTACATTGGAGTAACGGAGTGATGGAGTATTGGAGAGTTGAATTTATTAATGACTCCCGGCAATTTCCAATACTCCAATACTCCATCACTCCAAAAGAGATATTGGATGTCAACCTGCCCGCCCATGATTTTTGCTTCAGGTACTAATTGGTGTTTTGCTTGAGATAGGGTCTCACGCTATTTCTTCATCTGTTAAATAACATGCCGGATCCGGTGCCCAGATATCACCGGTTACCGCTTCGGATCGTACCCTGAAATTGCCGGCGCAGATGTCCAGCCATTTGCATGTGGCACATCTTCCCTTGGCGTACTTTTTTTTCTCCTTAAGTTTTTTCATGAGCGGATTCGAAATGTCGGTCCAGATTTCAGAAAAGGGCCGATCTTTGATATTGCCGAAACTATAGTGACGCCAGAATTGATCGGCATGCACCTCCCCATCCCAGCTGATGCAACCGAAACCTATGCCGGAGCTGTTGCCCTCATTCATTTGAAGAAGTTCAAGAACCTCCCGGGCCCGCTCCGGATTTTCCTTAAGCAGCCTCAGATAAAGGTACGGCCCATCCGCGTGATTGTCCACGGTTAACACCTCTTTATTGAGCCCCTTATCATGTAATTTTTTTGTAAGATGCATAATAAGTTCTACGGCTTTTCGGGATTCCTGATGGGACAGATCTTCCTTTACGAGTTCTGTTCCGCGACCCGCATACACCAGATGATAAAAGCATGCTCTCGGAATATCCATCTCTTCAAGAAGCTTAAAAATTTTTGGGATTTCAGCCACATTCGATTTGTTGATTGTAAAGCGGAGCCCAACTTTTATACCCGCCTTTTTACAGTTTTCAATTCCTTGCAAAGCCGCTCTGAAAGCTCCCTTCACGCCTCTGAACCGGTCATTAATTTCTTCCATGCCATCAAGACTTATGCCCACATATGACAGACCGATTTTTTTAAGGGTTTGTGCTTTTTCAGGGGTTATCAGGGTCCCGTTTGTGGAGATAACCGCTCTCATCCCCTTTTTCACGGCATATTCCGCAAGTTCAGGAAGATCTTTTCGGGTCAGAGGTTCCCCCCCGGAAAACAAAATAACAGGAACCCCAAATGTTGCAAGATCATCTAACAGACTTTTGCCTTGCGTGGTTGAAAGCTCACTGTCAAAAGAAATGTTTTTTGCATGGGCATAACAGTGAACGCATTTTAAATTGCATCGCTGGGTAATGTTCCAGACGATTACCGGCCGTTTATCGCTGGAAAACTGTAAAAGGTGGGAAGGTAATTTTGAGGACATTCGCCCATAACGAAGGGCATCGGACGGCTCAACGGTTCCACAGTAAAGTTTTGATATTCCGATCATATTGATAATTGGGGCTCAGGTTTCAAGAAATAATGATTAATAATCAATGGTTAACAATTAATAATTGATTATTAATTATTAAATCAGGTTTCAGGGGTCATACATCGGGCAAAAAGCCAAAACTCAGCTCATTTTTATATAGTTTGCCTATAAACGTCTCGGGATTCAAAAGAGCGTCCCTTGTGATAAAAAAACGGTTTTTTCCGGTTTTTTCCCGAATCAGGTTGAGACCGTGTTTAAAATCGTTTTTCATCTGTTCATAATAATCTTCAACGGTAATATCTTTCTTCTCAAATTGTTCAATAATAAAATCAATGGCATCATCTTCCAGAACAATATTAATGTCATTGTTTTTAAAAAAGATCAATTCTATTTTTTTAATGTCATCATAATATGATTTGATCTTGTTGATTACCTTTTCGATATCCATTGTATGATTGGAGTAATAAGAGGCCACAACTTCAATGCGAGAAGGGGTCAACGTAAGACCGTATTTTTCCGCCAGGTTTTTCTTGTTTGAGTACAAGTACGTTATGATATATTCTTTTTCTTCACGAGCAAGTTTTTCAAATGTTTCATGTAATTTGCTGCGGTTTGATAACACCATCATGTCTTCGAGCGATTTTTCGGGATCTTGGATCACGGAAACCGTTACCGGAAATTTTTTAATATCACTCGACGGCAATTTTTTTTCAAACAAAAGAAGTGCTCCTTCCACGGCACTAACCAAGCCTCTGGCACCGGTGTTTTCATTGAAGGCTTTTTCAGCAAGAATACGAAGGGCCTTTTTTTCAAATTTTACGTCAATATCATATGCTGCAAAATCGAGTTTTTTACCGAGAATTATGGGGTTGCTGGGATTTTTCAAGATTTCAAAAAGATCCTCTTGGGTCAACTTCTCAAAAATGGCTCTTACCGGAAGACGGCCGACAAATTCGGTTTCAAATCCGAATTCTATCAAATCTTCGGCTTTAACCTTTTGAAGGATGGCACTATCATCCCGGTGATTTTTAATTTTTGCTCCAAAACCGATTTCCTGGTCGGCAATCCGTTTTTTAACAATCCGGGCCAGATCGCCAAAAGCGCCGCTCATAATGAACAATATATTACTGGTGTTGACCGCACGTTTTTCCCGTTTGCCGGTTTTACGAAAACGTTCGATCTCCTGAATCATCGAAATAGGATCATGGGGCACCTTTAAATCCACTTCGGTCTCTTCCATGGGTTTCAGAAGCGCGCGCTGAACCCCTGACCGTGATACATCAACACCAATAATATTCCGGTTTGACGCAATTTTATCGATTTCATCGATATAGATTATACCGTATTGAGCCAGTTCAATATCACCGTCAGCTTCTCGTACAAGATCACGGACAAGGTCTTCGACATCACCGCCCACATAACCGGTTTCGCTGAATTTGGTTGCGTCTCCCTTTACAAAAGGAACTTGGATTTTTTTCGCGATCAGTTTTATAATATATGTTTTTCCAACTCCGGTCGGGCCGAACATGAGTATGTTGTTTTTGATGTGGCCGACCATATCACCCATGTCATCACAATAGGTTTCGGCGCGTTTGATCCGGTTGAAATGAGTACATATTTTTGTGCCCAGAATTGCTTTGGCATCATCCTGTTTCACGATATACTGATCAAGATAGGAGATAAGGTCTTCGGGTTTTAAGTGGAAATCAATTTTTGTTTTTTTTTTGGCAGGCTTTTCTACCTTTTCGGAGCTGACTTCATGGGGGACGACCAGCGGAGATACCATTTTAACACTGCCGCCGAATTTCTTTGCAAGAAAATCGCCGATTTCTTTTTCAATTTCTTTTGGATTGGGTATTTTTTCATTATGTTCTTTCATAATTTAAAATTATAATCACCCCTTATAAAAATGCAAGAAGGAAATTGTTCATACGTTATACCTTGAACAAAAAAAAGCAGGGCCAATCAAATGCCCTGCCTTTCCTTAATGGCCTTGAATTGCTTTTTTGTTTGATTCAAGGCTTAGTTCAGTTCGGTTGAGCCGTCACCCAAAATAAGTGTGGAGTCGTCCGAACGTTTAAAATTTTAGTGATTATTTTTATATTTCAGATATGGAAAGCAGAAATCATGCCAAAAATATCAATTAAATATTTTAGCTGAAATTCCAAATAGATGCCTATAACCGACACTGGCAGCAAACCAAGTTTTTTCTAAAATTTATGAATTTTATTTCACATTAGGAAGTAAATTACATGCTTCTGCACCGTGAACGGTTACAAAACATCTTTCTACGGCATTACAGACATTTTATTGTTTTTTTTATATAACTATTGTACGAAAATCGGAAACCTTAGTTAATGTCCATCCATAAATCAATAATGGGCAGAACTTATGTTTCCAATGCAGAAATGAGCAATTTTTCGCAAGGTCAAGGAAATCAAGGAATTACGCGGAGGCGTACAAGTGGTACGCCGCACAAGTAATTCCGCAGATTGACGCAGAGATTGCGGAAAAGGGCCATTTCTGGATGGAAACCAGTTAATCGCTCACTGATGATCAACGGTTGAGCAAATCATAATATGAAAAAAAAGGATATAAAAACAAAATGATTGATGAACATGTGTGTTTAAAAAATCTGCACCGAATCCTATCTGAATATTCTGATGATCAGAATATAAAAAATTTATCCATAAATGAATTGCAACCCATATACCAAGAGATTGCCGACAATATCTTTCGGATTTCTATTTCTAATGTTCACAAATTCAAAAACATGCTCTGGAACTTGGACAACCTGAAGTCTGAAATTAGATTAAAATTCCAAAAAGAAATATTCGATAAATGGCATTTAGCTTATGTGAAATCGATTAAAATTGAATTGCCGGAAGATCGCCCGGAAACAGAACAGCAAGATTTCATTGCTATAAGTGAAAAAGAGTCAACTACAGAAACCGCAATTCAGTATCCTACCCCTCCAATGGAAAATTTTGATATAAGACAAGGACAGGAACCTGTGCAAAATGGTCTTGATACCGCAGGCTCCATCCTGACCGGTCATGTTTATAAAAGAGACTGGTTCGACAAGCTTCTTGACGTTGCAGCCTCGGTTACTGGCTGTTTGTCAGGTATGTTGGGTCGCTAATGCTTCAAAGGCTGGAATTATGAAAAAAAGAACACCCATCGCAGTCGTGGGAATGGCGTGTCTGTTCCCCGGGGCTCCGGACCTGAATGCGTTCTGGCAAAACATCGTTAACAAGGTTGATGCAACGGTTGAGGTGCCCCGGGACAGATGGATCGTTGAACCTGATTCTATGTATAATTCCGATCCCATGCCGGACAAAGCTTTTTCAAAGCGATCCTGCCTTATACATGATTTTAAATTTGATCCCAAAGGAATTGATATTGACGAGGAATTGTTAAAAGAACTGGATCCGTTGCATCAAATGGTGCTGAGTACGGGCCGGGAAGTATTATCAAGCTGTGTGACTCCGTCGATTGATAAAAAAAATATCGGGACCGTTCTTGCTGCGATTGCATTGCCCACGGACGCTTCCTCTTCAATCACAAGAAAGATACTGGGAACATCCTTTGAAAAAAAACTTTTTGGCCATATGGCTCCGGATAAACAGATACGGATTTCCAGGGAGGAATGCTTGGCCGGCCGGGTAACCAGCCTGCCCGGAGCCATACTTGCAGAAGGACTCGGCCTGGGCGGCGGAAGCCATACCCTGGATGCCGCTTGTGCCTCATCCCTGTATGCCGTTAAATTTGCCTGCGATGAATTACGTTCTTTTCGTGCAGACGCCATGCTGGCCGGGGGCGTCTCAAGACCGGAATCTCTTTATACTCAGGTGGGTTTCAGCCAGCTCCGGGCGTTATCCCCTTCAGGCCGTTGTGCCCCGTTTGACCAAAGTGCAGACGGTCTGGTGGTGGGAGAAGGCGTGGGCATGCTGGTCTTAAAAAGGCTGAATGACGCTTTGCGGGATCAAGACCATATTTATGCGTTAATAAAAGGTATCGGGCTTTCCAATGACATGCGGGGCAATCTTCTGGCGCCGGACAGTGGCGGTCAGGTTCGGGCCATGCGTAGCGCTTATGCAATCGCGGGCTGGTCTCCTCAAGACATCGATCTTATCGAATGCCATGGCGCCGGCACACCCGTGGGAGATGCCGTGGAACTTGAAAGCTTGAGAACGCTCTGGGGTGAATCCGGCTGGTCAAATCAACAGTGCGCCATCGGCTCCGTCAAATCTATGATCGGCCATCTATTAACCGGTGCAGGCGCCGCCGGGATGATCAAAACCCTTCTGGCATTAAAAAACAAAACCTTGCCGCCATCACTCAATTTCAGTAAGCCCCCGGCTAAAAGTCCCCTTCATAACAGTCCGTTTCGAGTACAAACCCGGGCGGAACAATGGATCCGGAAAGATAAAGACACTCCCCGGCGAGCTGCTGTCAGTGCATTCGGATTCGGAGGAATAAACAGCCACCTGCTTTTTGAAGAATGGGACCCTGAAATTGAAAATTGCCGATCGAAAATTGCCGATTATCATTCTTCAACTTCCAATCATCAATCGTCAATCGTCAATGGTCAATCGTCAATTAAAAAACCCCCGGTAGCGATTATCGGCATGGCATCTGCTTTCGGCTCCTTAAAATCTCTGAAAGAGTTTCAGGAAAACATTTTCAGAGGAGAATCCATCATCACAAAAAGGCCTGAAGACCGGTGGAACGGGTGTGACACTGTCGCCGAGGGCATTCTTGACGGACAGGGAGCCTGGGGGGGATACATGAATGAACTCTCTATTAATCTCAGAGAATTTCGAATGCCTCCCAATGAAATCCCGGATATCCTTCTCCAGCATCTTTTAATGCTCAAAGTCTCCGCCGACGCCATGAAAGATGCAGGCTTTCCCCTTAGACAAGAACGAACGGACATGGGGGCCTACATCGGCATCGAATTTGACTTTGAAGCCACGGACTTTCACCTCCGCTGGCACCTTAAAAATTTAGTTAAAAAGTGGAAAAAAGCAAACCTGCCGGGATTAACTCTTGATGATGAAAAAGAAACCGGTATTTGGCTGGAATCGTTACGGGATGCATTTCGACCGCCCCTTACCGCCACCCGAACCCTGGGTGCCCTTGGCGGAGTTATCGCCAGCAGGATCGCCAGAGAATTTCGTTTCGGAGGTCCGAGCTATGTGGTATCCAATGAAGCGGCCTCCGGTCTGAAGGCTCTTGAAATCGGGGTGCGATCCCTTCAGCAAAAAGAAACCAATGCCGTTCTTGTGGGAGCGGTTGATCTTTGCGGTGATGTTCGCAGTGTGATCACATCCAATCAGATAAGACCGTTTACCCGAAGTCACAAAATAAGTCCCTTTGACCGGTCGGCGGATGGAACCCTTCCCGGCGAAGGCGCTGCAGCGCTGGTGCTCAAAAGGCTTGACCGGGCAATAAAAGATGGCGACAGGATATATTCTGTTATCAAGGGAATTGGAAAAGCCGGCCGGGGGGGTATTAACACCCATACGCCGTCAAAAAACGCTTATATTCTCTCTCTGAAACGATGCGCTGAGGATGCCGGCATTTCGCCGTCTTTAATAAGCTTTTTTGAAACTCACGGCAGCGGAAATCCTTTGGAAGACCGGGTCGAATCACAAGCCCTTAACGAGTTTTTTGCGGGCCGTAAGGAACCGTGCGTCCTGGGATCCGTAAAACCGAACATCGGGCATGCCGGAGCTGCCTCCGGCTTGGCGTCATTGGTTAAAACCAGTTTGTGCCTGTACCAGGAGATCATTCCCCCCTTAAATAACTTTATCAAATCCGGCCATCAATCCTGGAAAACCGGCGCATTTCATATGCCCGCTTTTCCGCAATACTGGCTCAGAGACAGAAAAGACGGTCCCCGCAGGGCATGCACCGGCGCCATGACAACAGACGGCAACTGCATGCATGTAATCCTTGAAAGCGTTGAATATGAATCCGTTGAGCGGATACCTGAAAAGGTAACCAGGGAAAGAAAAAGACCCCTCGGTGCTATGGGGCCGGGCCTTTTTGTGATTGAAGGAGACAGTAAAAATACATTGATCCAGGGTCTTGATGCCCTTCATATTCATATCAAAGATTCATCGAGCCGGCCATACCCGGCCTCTGTGTCGTCAGAAAAAGATTTGGCAACAGATCGAAAGATCGAACGTATGGCCCGATCCTGGTATCTTAAAAACAGATGGGATAAAGATAAAAAATTTGCAATATCCATTGTGGCAGACAGTATCTTTGAACTGGAGAAATTTATCAGAGACGCTAAAACCACGATTTTGTCCGATAAACCCAAACGCATGAACGGTCCGGGGGGTATCGGTTATTCTCCCCATCCTTTGGGTATGACCGGTGACATCGCCTTTGTCTTTCCCGGGTCGGGAAATCATTATGTTGGAATGGGCAGAGGTGTGGGGGTGCTGTGGCCGGAAATTCTTCGCCAAATGGATGCCCAGACCCATCAATTAAAGCGCCAGCTTATCCCGGACTGTTATGTGCCGTGGAGAACATCATGGGAGCCGGGCTGGGAAAAAGCGGCCCATGACAACATCATTTCAAATCCGTTGCATATGATCTTCGGACAAGTGGTTTACGGCGGGGTTATGGCCAATCTTATAAGAAATTTCGGTATAACCCCCCATGCGGCTATCGGATACAGCCTTGGAGAATCCGCAGCACTTTTTGCCATGGGCGCATGGCCGGATCGGGACAACATGTTAAAACGGATGCTTGCTACCGACCTGTTTTCTGCCGAACTTGCCGGACCCTGCCATGCGGCACGCAAAGCATGGGGAATTCCCATGGATGAAGATATAAACTGGTGCGCTGCGGTTGTAAATCGCCCGGCTGAGGGTGTTCGCACGGTTGTCGACAAATGGCCTTTTGCAAAACTTTTGATCGTTAATACGCCTGATCAATGTGTGATCGGCGGCAGACAAAATCATGTAAAGGCCGCTATCGAGGAACTTGGCTGTGAAGCCGTCTTTCTCGAGGGGGTGGTTACGGTTCACTGTGATGCCGCGGCTCCGGTGGCAGATGCTTACAAAGAACTTCACATGTTTCCAACCACCCCTCCAAAAGACGTCCGGTTTTACAGCTGCGCACTTGCTCGCTCCTACACTCCCACAGATGAAAGTGCTGCAACCTCAATTCTCGATCAAGCCATTTCCGGTTTTAACTTTACCACATTGATAGAACAGGCCTATCAAGACGGTGTCCGAATCTTCCTTGAAATGGGACCCCATGCGTCCTGCACCGGTATGATAAACCGGATCCTCGATGAAAAGCCTCACCTTGCAGTATCCGCATGCTTTCGGGGTGAAGACGAATATCTTTCCATACTTAAATTCCTGGGGACTTTGATTGCCGAAAGGATGGGGGTGGATTTTGAAAAACTATACGGGAATCATGCATACGCCCCGATGATCGGTGACATTACAGAGAAGGAATCAGATCTTCAGATAACGCTGACCTTGGGTGGAAAAACACCGTGTCCGTCTATGCCCGGGACAGAGGAGAGAGGACAGAGGACAGAGGACAGAGGGCAGAGGCCAGAAAACAGAGGACAGGTGTCAGGTGTCAGGTGTCAGGTGTCGGGGGAAAGAGGACAGGTGTCAGGTGTCAGAGGACAGGGACCAGAGATCAGCGGTCAGAGGCCAGAGAGCGGAGATCAGAGGTCGGAAGACAGAAGACAGAGCATAGAGGAAAGAGAAAAGAGGAAAGAGAATGCTATCCAGTATCCAGCAACCAGTATCCAGCAACCAGCAAACGGTATCCGGTATCAAGAGATCATGAAGGCTGTGGCGGAGAGCAATACAGCCACGGCCGATGCTCATAAGACCTTTCTTGATTTTTCAAATGAGTTAACCCTAGGCTTTGAAAAAACGTTCCACGCACAGACACGTCTCATGGAGACCCTGATTTCAGACACCGGCTTTCCGGCCGGAGAACCGGAATTAGAAAACAGAGAACAAATAGAAAAAATAAAAGAACCGGCTAAACCGGCTTTCAGCCGTGACATGTGCATGGAGTTTGCCACCGGATCGATTGCCCGTGTGCTGGGGCCGGAGTTTGCAGTGGTGGATACTTACAACGTTAGGGTCAGACTGCCGGATGAACCCCTGATGCTTGTGGACAGGATCATTTCGGTGCAAGGAGAAAAAGGATCTCTGGGTTCAGGCCGGGTGGTTACGGAACATGATGTACTTCCCGACGCATGGTATTTAGACGGCGGCCGTGCTCCGGTGTGCATATCGGTGGAAGCCGGGCAGGCCGACCTTTTTTTGTGCTCGTACCTGGGCATCGACCATGCGGTCAAAGGAAAAAGGAGTTACCGGCTTCTGGATGCGGTCGTTAAATTCCATCGCAGACTTCCCCGGCCGGGGGATGTTATTCGCTATGAGATCGATATTGACCATTTTGTGCGCCAGGGGGATACGTACCTTTTCTTTTTCCGGTTCCAAGGTTTTATCGGCAATAGCCGTCTGATCAGCATGCATAACGGATGTGCCGGTTTCTTTACCCATGAAGAAGTGCGAAATTCAGGCGGAATTATTTTAACCGAAGAAGATACCTGCCCCAAAGCGGGTAAAAAGCCGTGGGACTGGAAAGACCTTGTTCCTGTTACCACGGAAAGCTACACGGATGATGCGGTAGAAGCGATGAGACGCGGCGATCTTGCAGGGAGTTTCGGCCCTTTTTTCCGTGGAATTAAACTTGCGGAATCGCTCAGGTTGCCCGGCGGGAGGATGAAACTGATACACCGGATTCTGCTGCTCGATCCTGAGGGCGGGCGTTATGGGATGGGCCTGATCCGGGCGGAAGCCGACATCAACCCGGATAATTGGTTTCTGACCTGCCATTTCATGGATGATATGGTTATGCCGGGAACCCTCATGTATGAATGTTGTGCCCATACCCTCCGGGTGTTTATCCAGCGTATGGGATGGGTAACGGCAAAGCCCGGGGTTTGCTATGAACCGGTTGTCGGGGTTGAGAGCGTACTCAAATGCCGCGGGCCGGTCACTCCGGAAACCCGTCATGTTTGGTATGAAGTGGAAATAAAGGAACTCGGGTACGCCCCGGAACCGTATGTGATTGCCGACGCACTCATGTCTGCCGACGGGCAACGGATTGTGTTATTTAAAGACATGTCCATGAAGATGACAGGCATTGCCCGTGAAGAGATAGAAGAGGTGTGGGAAAAAAAAGGGTTCAAGGTTCAAGGTTCAAGGTTCAGGGATCAGAGGGTAGAGGGTAGCGGTCAGAGGACAGAAGACAGAGGTCAGAGATCAGAGGACAGAGATCAGAGGACAGAGGGAGAACAGCGATACCCAGTATCCAGCAACCAGCAACCAGCACTTTTCGACCGCGACAAAATACTGGCTTTTGCTGTTGGCAAGCCTTCTGAAGCATTCGGTGAGCCGTATAAAATGTTTGACAAAGACAGGGTAATTGCCAGACTTCCGGGGCCGCCATATTCCTTTTTGGACAGGATTGTTTTGGTTGAGCCCGAAGCATGGGCATTAAAACCGGGGGGATGGATAGAAGTTGAATATGAGGTGTCGCCTGATGAATGGTATTTTAAAGCAGACCGATCCTCTTCCATGCCCTTTTGCGTATTGCTTGAGATTGCCCTGCAGCCGTGCGGATGGCTGGCCGCCTATCTGGGATCTGCCCTTAGAAGTGAAAAAGATCTGAAATTCAGGAATCTTGGCGGGAATGCCGTGTTGAATCGTATGATTTTGCCGGACAAAAAAACACTATCCATACGTGCCCGGATGACGAAAGTTTCCGAAGCCGGAGAGATGATCATCGAACATTTTGATTTTAAGGTGCTGCAGGATGCTGAAGTAATTTATTCGGGCGATACCTACTTCGGTTTTTTCGCGAAACAGGCCCTGGCCCGGCAGATCGGCATCCGGGGGGCGGATCAGCAAGCCTATTGTCCCGCAGCGGCTGAGCTGCAGGGGAGCCGTTCCTGCAATTTTGAAAACCATGCGCCTTTTTGGCCGGAAGATCCTGAGGTTCATCCGGCTCCTTCTCTGGCAATGCCGGCAAAAGCGCTGCTCATGATCGACAGGATTGAAACTTATGTTCGGACCGGAGGCCCTCAAGGGCTGGGTTTTATTCGCGGGGTAAAACAAGTAAGACCGGATGAGTGGTTTTTCAAGGCTCATTTTTACCAGGACCCCGTAATGCCGGGTTCTTTGGGAATAGAATCGTTCCTTCAACTGGTCAAGTTCATGGCCATTGATCGATGGGAGCATCTGGTTAACAGTCACCGGTTTGAGCTGATTACCGGGGAACCGCATAACTGGATATACCGGGGTCAGGTGATTCCGGAAAATAAAACGGTTGAAGTTGAAGCTGTGGTAACTAAAATTATTAACACATCGGTTCCGACCCTATATGCAAACGGATTTCTGAAAGTGGACGGGCTGTATATTTATCAAATGGAAAATTTCGGTTTTCGATTGATTCCGAGATAAAATCGCTTCGCGATTTTATACAACGTCCCGCTTAAAGCGGGACTCAAAAAGAGGTAATATTAGTTTAGTCATGTTGTATACAAAAGTGTATATCGATTCATTTGGGTATGAGCTGGCGCCCAACGTGGTCACATCAGATGACATTGAAAAGAGGCTTGAACCTTTATATAAAGCCCTTCATTTTCAAAAGGGACAACTGGAGGCGCTAACCGGAATCCGGGAGCGCAGATTCTGGGATCCGGGATTTCCCATGTATGAAGGCGCCGTAAAAGCCGGACAAAAAGCCCTGGATTCTTCCTTGATTTCTCCTGAAGAGGTAGGCATGCTCATATATGGAGGTGTTTGCAGGGACAATTTAGAGCCCGCAACCGCCTGCGCCATATCTCACGGTCTTGGAATTGGACCGGAAACCCAGATTTACGATGTTTCGAATGCCTGCCTGGGGGTCTTAAACGGGATGATCCAGGTAGCAAATGCAATAGAACTCGGCCATATCAAGGCCGGTTTGGTGGTGTCCTGCGAGTCTGCAAGACAGATTATGGATTTTACCATTGACCGTCTCCTTGAAACCAAGGATATGGAGCATTTTAAGAAGACCGTTGCCACGTTGACCGGAGGATCAGGGGCGGTGGCCGTAATTATGACGGAAGCATCTATCTCCGATACGGGGCATCGTCTTTTGGGAGGGGTGGTAAGAAGTGCGACCAGACATCATAAACTGTGCCGATGGGGGCCGGATACCGGTATGCCGGCCAGCGGGCTCCATGTGATGCAGACGGATTCCGTAGGCGTTTTACAGCATGGTGTGGCGCTGGGTATAGAAACCTACAAGGCGTTTAAGAAAAAACTATCCTGGCCGGATGATAAACCGGACAAGGTTATCTGCCATCAGGTGGGCTCAACCCATCAGAGAAATATACTCGAGTCTATCGGGATCCCGGAAGAGAAAGATTTCACCACGTTCAAATACCTCGGGAACGTGGGCACGGTGTCCCTCCCCATCACGGCCGCAATTGCCGAGGAACGGGAGTTTCTGGTTAAAAATGACCTTGTTGGTTTTTTCGGTATCGGAAGCGGCCTGAACTGCCTGATGCTGGGAATAAAGTGGTAGGAGCCCGGGTGTTAGTGGGTGTAAATCAAGGCCCTTGGTAAACGCTGATCCTTGTCTATTGACAAACCGTGGCTCCGAAGCTTTTTTTTAGGTGTCAGGTGTCAGGTTTCAAAGTTAAGGGGGAAACGAGGTGACCCATAGCAATTATAGCTGTTAAGAAAATGTTTTTGGGAACCACCCATCTGTTGCCCTAATAAAATAGTAACTGAAGTTGATTGAGTCGAGATATTGGATACTGGTTTCCGGATACTGGATATTATCTTTTTTGCAGAAGGCTTATCAAGTGACGCTTAATGGACAACATACCGTTTCCGGGGGGAGACAAATAGACATTTCTTCCTTTCATCATCTTTACCCGTTTCCGTCCCATTACATGGGAATAAACGGTCTGAAGTATCATTTCCTGGACCAGGGGGCCGGTGATCCTGTGGTTATGATCCACGGAAATCCAACATGGTCTTTCTATTTTCGCAAGTTGATCCGGGAACTGTCAGGCCGATACCGTACCCTAGCGCCGGACCATATCGGGTGCGGCCTGTCTGACAAACCCGGCATTAAACGATACGATTACAGATTGAAAAGCCGTGTCCGTGATTTGGAAAACTTTCTTGAACACCTTGGGGTTAAGGAGAAAATTACACTGGTGCTCCACGACTGGGGGGGAATGATCGGTATGGTCTATGCGGTAAGATACCCTCAAAGGATCCGTCGAATCGTGATTATGAATACCGCCGCCTTTCTTCCACCCAAAGGGAAAACGCTTCCCATAAGACTCAGGCTGGTGCGAAATGTCACGCCTTTTGCGACCCTGGCGGTGCAAGGATTCAATTTGTTTGCTTATGGTGCGCTCTACATGGCATCTTACAAAGGAATGAAAAAAGATGTTAAATCAGGCCTCATCGCTCCGTACAACAGTTGGAATAACCGGATTGCAACATTAAAATTTGTTCAGGATATTCCCGTCAGCGAGAAGGATCCAAGTTATGGCCTTGTCAAGTATGTTGATGAAAATCTGTATAAACTCAGCCACATCCCCATGCTTATCTGCTGGGGCGAGCACGATTTTGTTTTTGACTCCACATACTTTGCCGAGTGGCGGCGTCGTTTCCCAAATGCAGAGGTTCATGCATTTAAAGATGCGGGACATTATGTTCTCGAAGATGCGGCAGGCAGAATTATTCCGCTGATTAAGGATTTTCTGAAAAAGCATCCGCTTTGATTTTGGTTTTTTAAATCTAACCCGAACAAGCCGGCCTCCGGCTCGTAAGCCTACGGCTCGGAGAGAACCAAAAATATTTGCCACCAAGGCACTAAGACACAAAGGATATATTTTTTTTCGTGCCTTGGTGCCTTAGTGGCAGAATGGAAAAAGTTTTACCAGACAAAACACAAAATTTACTACTAAGGAACTTAATCTTAAAACCTTAAACGTGATGAATTCTTGCTTTTACGAATTCATCAACTACCAAAGGAGATTTTTAATGACACTTTTAAACAAAACACCGGTTCTGCTTTTCGGGGCAATATTGCTTGTAATGCTATCTGTGGTTACGGCCTTTTCGGAGGAAAAGGAACCCATGGTGGAGAAACTGGCCGTGGTTAACGGAGTCGTGATTACCAAAGTCGAGTTTGACCGGAAATTAAATCAGGTAAAACAGCATATGTTACGGCAGGGACAGCAAATTTCCGATGATAGATTGGCTAAAATCAAAACGGATATTGAGGAAAAGATGATTGACGAAGAACTGCTGTTTCAGGAAAGCCGAAAAAAGGGCATTACGGTTGAACCCGAAGCCATTGCTACGGAACTTAAAAAAATCAAAAAAGGATTTCCCACTGATGCTGATTTTAAAAAATTCATCGCTAAATCCGATCTTACTGAAGCTGAACTTCAATCAAGGATTGAACGCGGGCATGTTATCAATAAGCTTATTAATAACAAGATCATGGTCCTGATTGTAATTCCGGACCCGGAGATAAGGACATTTTACGATACCCATCCGGAGTCCTTCAAGAGACCCGAGCAGGTAAGAGCCAGTCATATTTTAATCAAGGTTGATTCCCAGGCCGAACAGTCCGTAAAAGATGAAAAAAAGGCAAAACTCCAAGAGGTCCAAAAAAGGCTGAAGGCCGGCGAAGATTTTGCCGTGCTTGCCAAAGAGATTTCAGAATGTCCGAGCAATACTAAGGGCGGTGATCTCGGTTATTTTGAACGCGGAAAAATGGTGAAACCCTTTGCAGATGTTGCATTTAAATTAAAAACAGGTGAAGTCAGCGATATCGTTGAAACGCGCTTCGGATACCATTTGATTAAAGTTGTGGATAAGAAACCGGCATCGGTTATGGGTTATGAAGAGGTAAAAGATAAAATTGGTCAGTATTTAAAAAAAGAAAAAACAGGGAAAAAACTCAAAGGGTACATTGAAGAGCTTCGGAAAAAGGCGGTGATAAAGAAAGTCTAAGCCTCATAACTAAATGTCTCGGGAATTCTACAACTTTATGAAAATACAGGTTTATTAATGGAAACCTGTTTATACCATAAGAATGGAAGAATGGAATGCTGGAATATTGGGGATAAATGCGGGAATAAACCATTTTAATTGTAAAAAACTCCTTAAAACCCATTGTTCCATTACTCCATCATTCCATTATTCCAATTGGGGCGAAGCCCCTGAGTTCATTTTTTTAAGCAATTGATTTGCTGCGGTGAGTGTGGGGTCCCAGACCGGGCCAAAGGGCGGGGCGTATGCCAGATCTGTTTGGTAGTATTCTTCAACGGTCATTCTTCCGTGCAATGCAACGGCGATGGCATTAATTCTATGTGCAACGCCTTCCTTGCCCACCATTTGGGCGCCCAAGAGACGTCTGGATTTTTTGTTGCCGATCATTAAAACATGGATGACCGACGCGCCGGGGTGGGCATGGGCGCGCGATCGGGTTTTAACAATAACCTTTTCAGGCTCAAAACCAAAATTTAAAGCTTCTTTCATGGTAAGGCCGGTACGCGCCACTTCCAGATCAAATACCTTAAACACCGCTGTACCGGCAATTCCCGGAAGCTCAACCGCCTTGCCGCAGATATTGTCGGCAACCGCCCAACCTGCGCGATTCGCCCGTAACGCCAGAGGTATCCACGTTTTTTTTCCCGAAACAACGTGATAGGCATCCGAACAATCTCCTGCAGCATATATGTTCTCATCCGAAGTTTTGAGTTTTCTGTCCACGGCGATCGCATGGCTTATGCCAAGATCAAGGCCTGCGCCGGAGGCAATCTCGCTGTTTGGTTTTATTCCAATGGCCACCAGAACCATATCGGCTTCAAGGATAAGATCGGAACATATTACCTTTAACCGTCGGCCCCCGGCGTCAATTTTTTTCAGTGTATAACCCGGATGTAATGTTACTTTATGGGTTTCCACTTCTTTTTTGACAACACCGGACATTTCTTCTTCCATCCAGGGCAGAAACACGGGCCCGGATTTTACCATATCCACTTCTATGGACCCGGCCCTGAGCGCTTCACACATTTCAAGACCGATATATCCCATGCCGATGATAACGGCTTTTTTAACCGTGTTTGCTTTTAAGTACGCTTTGATTTTTCTTCCGTCATCCAGGCTTTTTAAAGCCAAAACCCCCGGAAGATCAAAACCGGATAGATCGGGTATGATCGGAGACCCTCCGGTTGCAATCAGTAGTTTATCATAGGAAAACTGGAAATTTTTTCCCTGCAACGATATGCCGGTAACGGTTTTTTTCAGCGGATGAATCGATTCAACGCAATGACCGGTCAAAACATTGATACCCTGTTTGTCCCGAAAAACACTTGCCTGTCTGACAACAAGGTCATCAATTTCCCTGTTGGAATCGGCGATATTGTATGGCATCCCGCAGGCACTGTATGAAACATCCAGCGTCTTTTCCAGTACGGTAATATCTAAGTCAGGATTATTTCTTTTTGCCCTGCTTGCAGCGCTCATTCCGGCTGCATCACCACCGATAACCAGAAATTTCATAAAGCACCTACAAAGAACTTGGTTCGCTGAGTTTATGCTGAAGAACGAAGTGATCACATTTGGAATGTTGGAATAATGGAATACTGGAGAACTGGCTTTTAAAGTGCTGGAGCAATAGTTTATTGGTATTATGTGCCTGACAAAAACATAAAATAAACAGAAAACTTCCTTTAAAAAACATCATTCCAATATTCCAACATTCCATGTATAGGGCAAAAACTAAAGCTTCATAAAAACCCTTTAAGTTCAATAGGTTATATTCTCAAATACGTTAATTTTCGACTGCTCAATCACTGACCGATCTAACATTCTTACCATTGACCTTCAACGTTCGCCTGATCAGAAAAAGTCAATTTCCCTTGAATAAAGGACTCTACGGCATCCCTGACCGTGCCTTGGGCATCAGACGCCACCTTGATTTTTGCGGCATTTAGAACTTTAAATGCATTGGGTCCGCAAAATCCGGTAATTAAAACCTCTGGTCCCTTATCGCTCACCATTCCGGCCGCCTGGATGCCGGCCCCTTTAAGTGCATTAACATTTTCTTTATTGTCCAGAACGTCAAAAGCAAAGGTTTCTGAATCCACAACAAGTATATATGCGGCCCGCCCGAAGCGAGGATCAACCGGATCATCAAGCTCAGGTCCCTTCGATGTTACAGCTATTTTCATTATATCATTCTCCGAATCAGTTTATTTTTATTCATACGCCGCCCTGGCCGCCTCCGCAAACCTGATTATCCGTAATTGCAGACAATTTCCCTGCGATCAGGTCTTCCACAACCGGTCTTATTTCAGGACGTACGGCATCGTGATACACATCGATACCCGCCTGTCTGAACCCCATGAGCGGGCGCATGCCGATACCTCCTACAATTAAAGCGTTTACATTATGTTCCGCCATGAGATTAACCGGGACCATACATCCTCCCTGGACATGACTCTGATTTGAGATCGTGGTGACTGCCTTGATCTCTCCTGCTTCAACATCTACCAGGGTAAAAACATCACAGTGACCAAAATGTCCCGACCGTTGACCGTCCAGTCCGCCTTTTTCCATAGAGGGAACCGCTATTCTTCCATTTTGCATTGTACAGAATTCTCCTTTATTTTATTTTTTATGGTATTCGAATCAAACATTTCCTTTTTCGTTCATCTCAGGGGATTCAATAATTTTTCTCCATATCCGTTTAACTGCCTGACCGGTTATTGATTCCGTATTATATTCAAAAATGGTTTTTCCCTGCACCATGGATCTCGTAAAAACCGGATCAAAAGGAATCCGCCCCAGAACCATCATCTTTTTTTCTTTTGCCAGTTTCTCAATGGCCTGTGTCTGGTCAGTATTAAGATCAAATTTGTTTACACACACCATGCCCGGGACCTTAAAATGAGCAGCCAATTGTGCGACCCGCTCCATGTCATGCAATCCCGAAACTGTGGGCTCGGTTACGATAAGAAGGGCCGCAGCCCCGCCGATAGAAGCAATTACCGGGCATCCCACACCCGGCGGACCGTCCGTGACGATCAGATCCAATTTATTTTTTTCGGCAAGTTTTTTAGCTTCCTGGCGGATTAGGGTAACCAGTTTGCCTGAATTTTCTTCGGCAATGCCCAACCTGGCATGGACCATGGGACCAAAACGGGTATGGGAAATAAACCATTGGCCGCAGGTAGATAGCGGAAATTCGATGGCCTGCTCCGGGCAAAAATCCACACAAACTCCACACCCCTCACATTCGATAGAATCAACTTCAAACTCTTCGCTTATGGCTTCCCATCGACACAACTCCCTGCAAAGGCCGCATTGGGTGCATTTGTCCGGATAAATAACCGCAATGCCGCCTCCCTGAAAATCATAACGTTTTTTTATTTCCGGGTCCGTAAGCAAATGAAGATCAGCGGCATCTACATCGGCATCGCAAAGGACCTTATTTTTAGCCAATGAGGCAAAGGCCGCCATAATACTCGTTTTTCCGGTGCCGCCTTTTCCGCTGATGACAACCAATTCTTTCATTAAAATCTTTTCTCCCTTAAACTGCCATTTCTTTAATATTGTCGTATAATTTCAGGAATTTTTCTTTCCATCCCGGCAGTTCTTCAACAATGAGTTCGCCTCTTGAATACGCTTCCGCTATTTTACGATCAAAGGGAATCTCCATTAAAATGGGCAGGTTCTCTTTTTCAGCGTATTCTTTTACCCGATTGTCACCGATATCCGAGCGATTAATGACCAGTCCCGTCGGAATTCCAAGAAGTTTCACCGCTTCCACAGCCAGCTTCAAGTCGTGCAGGCCGAAGGGCGTGGGTTCGGTCACCATCAAGACGAAATCAGTTCCCTTCATGGCCGCGATTACCGGGCATGACGTTCCCGGAGGCGCGTCGATGATGGTAAGCTGATCCGGACGGGTATATGACCGAACCTCTCTGATTAGAGGCGGTGACATGGCCTCACCGATCCTCAACCGACCGTGTACAAAATGGACATTATTTTTGTGGCCGATTTCAATCACACCCAGGTTACGACCGGTTTCGGTGACGGCTTTTTCAGGACAGACCTCCATGCAACCGCCACAACTATGACAAAGTTCCGGAAAGGTCAACACCATTTCTCCGATAACAGCAATGGCCTTGAACCTGCATATTTCAGCACATTTTTTACAGAAGGTGCATTTTTCTTCATCAATTTTCGGGACCGGTGTAAAAACAGATTTTTTCTCTTCAATGACCGGGTTGAGAAAAAGGTGAGCATTGGGCTCTTCCACGTCACAGTCCAGCAGTTGTACACCCGAACCAATGGAAACAGCCAGGTTGGTGGCCACAGTGGTTTTTCCGGTACCGCCTTTTCCGCTTGCAATACTGATAATCATACGCTGACAATTCCTTCCGGTTATGAGCTTATGCGCGTAACATATGACAACATGTTTTCTTGTCAAGCGCTTAACCCGAATTTTACTGGTTGCTCGTTACTGGTTGCTGGTTGCTCGTTACTGGTTGATGGTTACTGGTTGATGGTTGATGGTTAAAATAAGATTCCAGTGAACAGTTTACAAACATTTCTCGGAAATAAATTAAAGAGTCTGAAGGTAAAATGAAAAATTGTCTGTGATGCTTTTTATCAAAGAATGGCCTTGTTTTTAGGAAGCATCAGAATAAACGGTATGCTGATTAATCCTATTGCCGCACTGATGGAGTAGGTTAATGGAAGACCGATATGATCTGCGATGATTCCGACGATTACCACAATGGCTGATCGTGAAATAAACGATACCATCATAAACAATCCATTGGCTGTTGATGGACTGCTTTTGGCATTTTCCTGTACGATTGCCAGCATAACCGGCGTGGTAGACAAGAGTGTAAAACCGGTGACAACAAGCATCAGGCAGCGCAGCAGTCCACCGGTATACACAAATAAAAACAGGCCCACAGGAGCACATATCAGGGAAATGATTAGTATCTTTCTTCGGCCAAAATAATCGCTGAGTATTCCTGATGACAATACACCCGCTACTCCAAACGCTTCGAATGCAGTGAGCCCGAATCCTGCCAGCCAGATACTCCCTGTTTCCATTTTGATAAAGGTTGGAAGAAAAGTAGTTGTTGATGCGTGCATAAATCCCCGGGTAACCAGTATGGCGGTCAGCGGCAAGAGGATATGTTTCATTTCACGATAGGCGTATAACAGGGGTTTTCTGTCTGATTTTTTAACCTGAACATCAATTCCATGAAATTTGAAATAAAGCCAGAGCGAGGCCAGAATTCCGAAAATCATGATCGGGTAGTATCCTTGGAAACTTAAAATCGAGACTGAACCTACCGCGACCATAGGCCCTATGGTTCTGGCCAGTTCACCGCCTGCCATATAAAAACTCATTCCTTTGCCTGTTTTATTTCCGGATACTTGTGATACCATAACCGGGGCAGGGACATGAAAAACTGCAACACTGACACCGGTAACAAAAAAAAGGAGCGATAGTACACCGTAGCTGGGTGCAAGACCCAAAAGGCTCATGGGTATGGCTGTGGTCGCCGGAGCGAGGATGATAAAATAACGGACAGATATCCTGTCCGCCAGAAGACCGATAAACGGGTTAAAAAGAGCGGGGATCTGCATTATTGTAGAAAGAAAACCGGCCTGAGCAAGCGTCATGGAAAACTTTTCCATGAGAAAAGGAAGGAGCGGCGCGAAAAAACTGGAATAAATATCGTGAATAAAATGGCAAACAGAAAGGGTAAGCACTTTTCCGGTATTAAAAACATCTTTAGAGCGCGGATAAGAATTTTTAGTTGTAGTTGTGGTCATATCAATTTTGCACAGAAATATATCTGTTTTTTATTTTTACATTTAAAACCTGGTCCATTGGGCCAGACCAGAGATTGATGGCTCTGCCCGTATAAATCAACCGGAGTACTGGAGTGTTGATTTAAAAAAAAGAGCTTTAAACTTTCAGAGTTTTTCCAGGGATCTGTTTTCTGAGAGCGATGAAAAAAGGGATTTCTTCCATTACTCCACCACTCCAATACTCCGTAAATCTTTAAATGCCTGCAAACTAAATCCCATCTGGGGATAATCAAAGCCGGACCCTATGGACCCGGATCTTTATCGCCAATGGTAATACCTGCCGTGAGGTTTTTCAGGTTTTTCAGGCCTTTTAACAGGTTTTCTGCATCTGCTTTGGCAGGGCGAAGCGGTAATTGTGCAAGAACGCCAAGACCCTCACTGGCTTCATGAAATTCATGGGATGGCAGCGAGCTTAATACGGCACTGTTGATCATTGGATTTACCCGGAGCAATTTTTCTGCAAATTCAAGTCCTGTCATGTCTCCAAGCTCTTTATCGGTTACAACAAGATCCATGGAAGTTTCCGAAAGCATATCCAGAGCTTTTTGTCCTGACTCAGTCCATGTTAATTCAACATCGTCATATTTTTCCATAGCTGAAGCCAATTCCAACAAAGACTTTCTGTACGGTGTTACCAACAATAATCTAATCATATTCCTCCTCCTGAACCGGTAAAAACCGGATTATTTGAATGCGATTTTTTTCAACAGGCTAAAATATAGACCTCGTAATTTATCTTTGCCCTGAAAAGCCTGGTCCTTTGGGCCAGGCTTTTTACTTACCGGGTAATACTTTGTATTTTCGTTTTGTCAGGTAATTTCCCAATACTATGGAAGTTACAATAACTAAAGGCACAGATGCAAGCAGCCGGATCAGTGAAAATTTTATCCCCATAAAAGAGGCTTCAAATATTGTCATCGGCACTCTGCAAATTGCCGAAGCCCCTATGTAGGTGAATATAACACTCAGTTTTGCTCCCTTGGAATGCAGAGAATAAGCTATGGGAAAAGCAACATATAAACCGCCGACCGTGGTGCCGCCAAGTAGTATAGTCCATAGATACCCTCGAAAGCCTGACTCCGTACCGAGATGTTTTTCAACTGTTTTTCTTTTTACCCATACTTCAAATAATCCGATTAAAATAAACGCACAGGGCAGAAGTTTAAGCATTTCTATGGAAAAACTGTAAAAATTTATCCCTATCAATTTGCCGGGGTTAAAGTTAAGAATAAAAGAAGCGGCCACAAAACAGATATAGGCAAAAAAGATCGATATTTTTATTTTATTACCAGAAAACATCACCCTATTTCTCCAAAGAAAATTCCGGTTATCAAGGCCACGACAATTGCTATGAAAAAACTGAACATATTTCTAATTAGGGTTACCTTTATTCCGAAATACGCTTTCTCAATGGGATAAGTGAGTATCCCTACCATCATTAACGTGGTAGAAAAAGCGGATAATACCATATAAGTTACCCCTTTTTTTAATAGAATTCCGCACAACGGATAGGCGATGAATCCGGGCATTAAAGTGACGGAACCAAAAAACGAGGCGAGGGTTATGCCGACGAATTTATTTTTATCTCCAAGATATTTTAAAATGATTTCATCAGGGATTAGAAAAAGAATAATTGAAACCAGAATAAGCATGCTCAAAAAGGCAGGCAAAATATTAATAAACTTTTTAACCGCTATCTTGACCGCTTTAGATGTTTTGTCCGGACTTTTGAAAACTGAAATCAAAAGAGCCAATATTGTCAGTATGTATAAGTAATACATTTATCACCTTTTATTTATAGTTCCTTAGTTGTAAACTTTCTGGTTTTTGTGGCAAAACTTTTTCCATTCTGCGACTAAGGCACCAAGGCACGAAGGCGCCGCCCTAGAGGGGCTCTGCCCCGGAGGGAAAGAATAATAAATATATCCTTTGTGCCTGCCCGCCATCGGCTTCGCCTTAGGCGAGGCGGGCGGGTCTTAGTGCCTTGGTGGCAAATATTTTTGGTTCCGGCTCGTCCTGGTTAGGTACATATAATGGAAAATTTTCTGCTGTCATAATATTTTTTTATATTGGTGACAAGGTACTTTATTACATTAAATAAAAACACTGGATATTTGATATAAGAAAGCTACTTTCGTTCAAAATATAAAATATTTTCACTTTTTTTTCAAAAAAATTCCAGAAATATGATTTTTTCGATTTTTATTGTTTTTTCACAACGCCTTTAAAACACAGCATTAACGGCCATCTTGCAACCGTAAACGAACGATAAATACAATTCAATACCCCCGGACGTTTGAACAAAAAAATCCAAGCATAAGCAAAAATAGGGTGTCGATATATGTAGTAATATCAGATGTTTATAAAGACACTCGCATTGACAACCCTCTTTAACTCTGGCATATGCATTATTACTTAACCTTAATCGTGCGTAGCGACTCCACAATATCACAGACCGCTTAACCTGGCATACAGCCAATAGAGATCAGGCAGGCATAGCCAAAAATCTTGATGACGGTAACGATATTCCCGAAGTCTATGGCCTTGGCGAAGCAGGGCTTTTTGATGAGTTCTTTTGCTTTCTCGATGAATTCGGTTTTAAAGATCTATCTATGGGGATTGAGCCCATATCTAAAAAGAGAAAAAGCAAGGTCCCGTTTATGTCTGTCATTTTCATATATTTGATGCGTATTGTTGCCGGACTTAAGTTTTTTTGGCATATTGACCCTGTCATCCTTCATTCTCAGCCTCTCATGCGCCTTGTAGGCTTCAACGGCAGACAGGTAAGAGAAGGCAATACGTAATCGTAAGCAAAATCTCATTGACTCCGATGATGAGCAAAATGATCTGTAAAACCAACAAGAATCCGGAGGTCCCAAAGCCTGACTTTGAGCATTCTTCTTTACATAACAGCCATTGCCGTGCATCTGCACTGGAAAAATCTTTTAATCAGGTAACAGCCATTCATAAAACATAACTTTTTCCTCGTAAAAGTTCGTGCAGTGCTTGATGCCCTGAAATTGAATCCATTGAACACTGAAATATTTACACTGAGGTCGCTGATATAAATTTTTGCTAAAGAAGTTATCCAGCAGGCCATTACCAACATGGGTGAACATTCCAAAAATTACTTCATTGCCATGGACCGAGGCTTCATAGATGGCACCTGCGATGTGGTGTCGCAAATCAGCAGCATCACTTTTACATTCCCGCCAACCAACATATGATGTGTGTACAACGATGCGCTTTCTTTGATCAATACTGCATCTCGCAACAGGGACAAGCAGTAATGTTGGTTGGCGGTAAAAACGCAGTGGAAACTGGGATTATTGAGGTTGTAGTAATCGAGGTGAATTCAACAATAACCATTGGCGTTTTATATTAATTGCGGCAGTAATAAGGCGAGAACCGGAAAGGATTTGCACCCAACTATTAAATGCCGCGTTAGTTCTGGTACGCAGATCCTTATAAAGAAATCCATCCTATTCAAAACGCTATGGTTATTTCTGACCAGCACGTATCCCAAGGTATCAAACCATTAAAAGTTTCCAGTGACGGCTATGATGCCCGCAGCGAAATCGAAACTTCCGGTTTTTTCGAATCCAAACAGGTATGGTTTATTCAAAGGCCTTCACAAAATACCAAAAGCTGTTCTGTGTTCATACCGCATTCCATAATTTTAATCTGAAAACGGTTTCTTTGAATCACCGCGTAATAAGACTCGATGATCAGTAAGATAAATTCGAAAGACGCATAGGATATACCGAATTCGAAAGGTCGTAAAAGAAGAGAATGGTGTAACAAACTTATCATCATCTTTGATTAGATCAGATATGTTAATCTTTTGACGCTACGAAGCGTTATTCTTTTGCGGCCGTGGTAATCGTCCTGATGACTGGTGCGGTACCCAGGCAGAAAAATTAATTCTGGTAGATATGGCCATTGTTACAGACGTACCAAATGGAATAACCTGGTAGTCACCGAATAGTCGCCCCTGTGGGTCTCCTTCGTTTTTAATTCATAAATTCCTTGAACTCAGCATATTAAGGACTCATTTTCGTATATCTTAAATGCCGCCAAATTCTTGAATTCGCGAATCAATTGATTGCGCAGTGCTGCTGCCGTTCCAGGAAATCTGCGCAATCATGGTATTATTATATTTGTCGTCAAAAAGATGCTCAGATTCGTTTGCTAACAGCCTGTATGGCCCCTATTACGTTATGCTGCAAAACTCGCCTGGGCTTATATCAAATATGCAGATAAAAACAACGCTCACTTGACACATGATGTTTTTATACATATTCTTATCGCGAAAATCATTTGAAGTGGATATTAATCTCAGGGAGTTTTACAATGCATTCATTAAATAGTGTAGAGAAAGATCAGACTGAAAAATTATTTGAGAACGATAACGGAGACGAGCGAAAAATACTCACAGATCTTGGGTATTCGGAAAAAGCCATATACTATTATCTTGAAAAACCGTATATGGGCACTTTGCCGGATGCTGACCAGGTGTCAGAGATGCTCGGCACATGCGGAGATACGTTGAAAATCTTTCTTAAAATAGATCATAACACAATAAAAGATATTCGCTACCAGGTTCTTGGGTGTCCGGGTGCGATTTCCGCGGCCATGGCTGCTGTTGATCTCGTTAAGGGTAAAAACCTTGAATATGCCCGGAAAATTGATGACAACGATGTTTTCAACCAGCTTGAAGATGTTCCTGCAAAAAAACACCACTGCATACAACTGGCAGTAAAAGCACTTCACAAGGCTATCGATGAATATAAAAACGGAAACGGTCGTCTTAAAAATATGGAATGTCGGCCAGTCTGCTCCGCACCCGGGGACTGTTGCAAAAATAAGGAGTTTAATTTTAATGCATTAACAGCACAGGATGCAAAATAGAATAAAAATAAAAGATCAATCTTACAGGACGCCTTTCGGAATCGGCGTAACCTTATCGCCGCCTAAGATATAGCCGCCGTCCAGCCGCAGAACACTTCCTGTCATAAAAGGAGCGTCTTTTATGATAAAAATTACCGCTTTTACCACATCTTCTATGGTGCCGGTACGCCTTAGCAAAGTATGATCATAAAGAGCAGCTTTCTGTTCATGGCTGAGCAGACCCCAGCCCCTGGTTTTTGCACCATGCCGGGTTTCAACAAAACCGAGCATGATTTCATTTACGCGAACCTCAGGTGCTCCCATGCGGGCCCAGGTCTCGGTTAAAAGGGAAACACCTCGGTTTGCAGCGGCATAACCCTCATTGAATATATAACCGGCCGGACCGGACCGTCCGACGATGCCGGCAATGGAAGAAAAATTTATGACCACCCCGTTTCCGGAGGCCTTCAGATACGGAAGAGCTGAATCGAAGATCCATCTTTTGGCGCGCAGAGTGGTGGCCATTTCAAGATCCCACTGCTCTTGAATATACGGCCCGTGAACCACCGGCCATCCGCCGCGCTCGATGTTGTTTATCAAAATATCCAGGCGGCCGAAATGATCGATAACTTTTTTAATAAGTCCTTGAATCTTGTCGGTGTTAAGCAGGTCGGTTTTGTTAATCAGGTAATCCTGACCGGTTTTGGCAAAGTCCTTTTGTAGTTCATCCAGACTTTCTTCCCAGTCAAAATAATTTAAGGCGACTTTTGCTCCTTCCCGTGCAAGGGCAAGTCCAATGCCTTTTCCGATCCCTTTTATGGCGCCGAGCACTAAGGCTACTTTATCTTTGATTTCCATGATTTTTTAGACAGGATTTACAGGATAAACTGGATTTTTAAATAACAAAAAGTTGCAATAATTATATATGAACTTTAGGTGCTTAGTTGTAAATTTTGTGCATTTTGTGACAAAAAAAGTTTGATTACACCCCGAAGTACACGAAGAGCAAGAAGGTTATATATTTTATTCTTCTTTTCCTTCGTGATCTTCGTGGTAAAAATAAAACCGATCTTTTTTGGTTCCGGCTTGTCCGGGTTGGGTATAATAACCTATAAGTAAATCTTGTCACATTTCACCAAAAAGGGTGTGCTTTATCCATTGAAAGCTAAGCTTTAACAGCTCAACATCGTCATTCTTTACCGCATCTAAAGTACCGGAGTCGATGTCGGCGTCATCTAAGATTCCCCGGTCAAATATATGGGATCTGAAATTATCCAGATCATAACATGCCATGTGAAACATGAGCATCGACTTGATATCCAGCGGACCGGGAATCAGGCGATTTTTGAGGCTGATGATTTCCATCATCAGATCGTTCATCTGATTATAGACAAAAATTTCCTGATCTTCTATCCATTCCCGGACGGTCCAGATACGCCCGTTTTTAAATCCCAGACAATGGGGCTCTTTTAAAAGAAAATACTGCTCGGTTATGGCGCCGGTGTCTCTGGATCGTGATGCCATACGAACAAGGGGATACGTCCGGCAGGATGACGGTCGATCTTCGTATACGCTGCATCCGGACGGTCCCACAAACGGGCATTTTAATCCGCTAAAGGGATCCATTTTGAAGGTGATGATCGGAAGTCCGGTTTCAGGGCCTGTGTGCTGAGAAGTATATCGCTCAAGGAACAGGTTGGATGGTAGGTCGAGTCGGTTTTTCATGCGCAATATATCATAAGGAAAGAGAAACTGGTTAAGATCCCGGCAGCATTCATTGAAACAGGGCACCTTTTTTGAACATGAAAATTTAAACGTATCGTTTATCGAAAGGGGCGTCATATTGTTTTCCATAAAAGTCTCTCCATTTTGCGTTACACTATAACATTACCGGCAACTCGCAACCACTAACCAGGTCCAAATAATAAATGACCAATCGAGTGAAATATGTCAACAAAAAATGCACATCCGGACGAAGATCCATAGTGCACTAAAATGGGCCATCATGGTACATACCCATCTCAACGGATGCCCATATACTAGATGGGATTCATAACCTGAATGGTTTGCGCAACATGAATGGCATTAAGAGCAATATGTAGTGTATATTCAAATGGTTAAATTTATATGTATGATCAGGCCAAAATAAAATTGTAATGTTTAGAAATTTATAGATTAGTTTTTTCAAAAGTTCTTGACAAGGATAATCTTAATTGTTATCTAATCGTTTTGATTTCTCTTTTCAGTTTATCTTATTGATTTTATAGAATAATTGTGTATTCGATCATTTCGGATTCTTAATCACGCTTTTCGTGATTTTGTAAAAAGCAGGTAGAAACTTTTTTATGATTAATACAAATTATGGCCTTTAGTGCTAAGATTAATGAAGGGAGGTGCAAAAAGCTTAGAAATTGTACCGGAGATTGTTGGAAGAGGTTAACATATTGAACATTTATCAAAAAAAAATCAGGAGGTAAGTAAATGCCAAGTTTTGTAATTGCTGAAAAATGCGATGGCTGCAAAGGCGGGGATAAGACTGCTTGCATGTACATTTGCCCAAACGATCTGATGGTTCTGGAGCCTAATGAAATGAAGGCTTACAATCAAGAACCGGATCAGTGCTGGGAATGTTTTTCATGCGTAAAGATCTGCCCCACACAAGCAATTGAGGTCAGAGGTTATGCCGATTTTGTTCCGCTTGGAAGCAGCGTTATTCCGATGCTGGGAACCGAGGATATTATGTGGACCTGTAAGTTTAGAAACGGTGTCATCAAGCGCTTTAAGTTCCCCATCCGGACAACCCCGGAAGGTGCTGCCAATGCTTACTTGGATCTGGTAGGCAAGGACCTTGACAGTGAGGTGCTTTCAACCGAAGAGGCAGACGGCTACCAGTTGCCGACACCGGAAACCGTCTAAACGGACTACGCTTTGCGAAATTGAGTTCGAGTGTCGAGTGAATGATTAATAATGATTATATTTATTTTAAGGAGGATATAATATGGCATTACCAAATAAAGCTTTAGGAGAACTCAAAGCAGTCAAGGATCCTGAAGTTGAAGAGCGTGAAGTTGACATCCTGATTGTGGGCGGCGGAATGGCTGCCTGCGGGGCTGCTTTTGAGGTCAAAAAATGGGCGCCTGACAAGAAAGTTCTGATGGTTGACAAGGCTGCTCTTGAGCGCAGCGGCGCTGTTGCCATGGGGCTTTCAGCAATCAACACCTATCTTCAGGACAACACACCGGAGGACTATGTCCGCATGGTTCGCAACGACCTGATGGGCATTGTGCGTGAAGACCTTATTTATGACCTTGGTTATCATATTGATGATTCTGTACATCTGTTTGAAGAATGGGGTCTTCCCATCTGGAAAATGTCAGACGACGGGAAAAAACTTGATGGGAAAAAGGGCCTGAAGGTGGGCACCTTAAAGTCCGGTGCAAAACCTGTGCGTACGGGCAAATGGCAGATCATGATCAACGGCGAGTCTTACAAAAGGATCGTGGCCGAGGCTGCCAAGCTGGCTATAGGAGATGAAAATGTCCTTGAGCGTGTTTTTATCGTTAAGCTTCTTCTGGATGCAAACGAAGAAAACCGGGTTGCCGGTGCGGTCGGTTTTTCTGTTCGTGAGAACAAAGTTTTTATCATAAAATGCAATACCTGTCTGATCGCCTGCGGCGGTGCGGTTAATATTTACCAGCCCCGGAGTGTGGGTGAAGGAAAAGGGCGTTGCTGGTATCCGGTATGGAATGCAGGCTCCACTTACACTATGGGCATGGAAATCGGCGCAGAACTTTCCATGATGGAAAACCGTTTCACCCCGTCCCGTTATAAAGACGGATATGGGCCTGTAGGGGCATGGTTCCTGTTGTTCAAGGCCAAAACACTCAACGGTCTGGGCGAAGGGTATGTGGGCAGTGATGTGGCCAAGGCAGAGCTCGAGAAATACGCTCCTTATGGAACCGCCGCTATTACACCAACCTGTCTCCGTAACCACCTGATGCTCGTTGAGATGAAAGAAGGGCGTGGTCCGATTATGATGGATACGATTACCGCCCTGAAAGAATTGGGTGGATCGGTCAGCAAAAAAGAACTCAAGGCCCTTGAGTCAGAAGCCTGGGAAAACTTTCTTGATATGACCTGCGGACAGGCCAACCTGTGGTGCGGAACCAATACCGAGCCGGAAAAGAAAAACTCCGAGATTATGCCCACCGAGCCGTATCTGCTGGGGTCACATTCCGGTTGCTGCGGATTCTGGACTTCCGGTCCAGATTTTGACTGGGTCCCCGAAGCTTACAAGATCAGATATAAAGACAAGGTATATAACCGTATGACCACGGTTAACGGTCTGTTTACAGCCGGCGACGGTGTGGGATGTTCAGGCCATAAGTTTTCTTCAGGGTCACATGCCGAAGGGCGGATATGTGCCAAGACCATGGCAAGATTCGTGCGTGACAATGCCGACTTTACACCGACGTTGAAAGAAACGGCTCAGGAACTGGTTGACATTATTTATAAGCCGGTGAGAACTTTTCTTGAACATTGTGATTATACCACTGCCATCGATATCAATCCCAATTATCTCAAACCTGATGGGATGACCTATCGTCTGATGAAAGCAACCCACGAGTATGGCGCGGGCACGGCAACCTTTTATACAACCAATAACACATCGCTTGAAATGGTAATGGAAAAGCTCGAGATGATGCGCGAAGATTGCGAGAAGCTGGCCGCCGGTGACGTCCACGAACTGATGCGCTGCTGGGAAATCTGGCACCGTATCTGGACGGTGGAATCTCACCTGCGTCACATCCAGTTCCGAAAAGAGACTCGCTATCCGGGATTCTATTATCAGACTGACTATCCGAGTCAGGATGATGAAAACTGGTTCTGCTTTACCAACTCCAAGTTTGATCCCAAAGCCGGAACCTGGGAAATGTTCAAGAAAGACTATATCAAGATCATCCCTGATTAATGATGGACATGCGATAGCATAATCGGACATACCTCCAGGTGTCTTAATGATGCCTGGAGGTTTTTATTAATTTGATGTCGTTTTTTTAAAACCCCTGAACTTCAGAACTTCTGACATACAGGAATTGGGTGATATGAAAAGATTATATTACTAAATCCGGAGTAATGAAGTGCTGGAGCATTACTCCATCACCCCATCACTCCATCTTGAAATTATCATTCAATAATCCAAACAATATTCGGAATTCTATGCAGTCTCGATTGAGGTCAGGATTTCTGAATTCATATTGCACGGAGGGATAGCATGACAGAACACAAAGCAGGCCCTGCTAATGGAAGTATTCTAGTCGTTGGAGGAGGGATCAGCGGGCTGACCACAACCCTCGAAGCTGCCGAAGTGGGTTACGAGGTGTTTTTGGTGGAAAAAAATCCTTACCTGGGCGGAAGAGTGGCACAGCTAAATCAATATTTCCCCAAGCTATGTCCTCCAAGCTGTGGACTGGAAATTAATTTCAGGAGAATTAAGGATAACCCTAACATTAAGGTTTTTACACTGGCAGAGGTTGAAGAGGTCGATGGAACACCCGGCAACTATGATGTTACGATAAAGTTGAGCCCAAGATATGTTAATGAAAACTGTACCTGCTGTGGTGATTGTGAGGCGGTCTGCGAAACCGAAATTTCCAGTGATTTTAATTTTGGAATGAATAAAATCAAGGGCGCTTATCTGCCCTTTGAAATGGCTTTTCCGGCCCGTTATGTAATTTCTCCTCAGATTATTGGTACTGAGGATGGCAAGCGGTGTAAGGAAGCCTGTAAATACGACGCCGTGGATCTTGATATGGAAGTCAAAACCATGAACCTGAAGGTGGGAGCCATTGTTTGGGCTACCGGCTGGGAGCCTTATGACGCCACCAAGATAGACAATCTCGGTTTCGGACAATATCCGAATATTATTACCAATATGATGATGGAAAGGCTTGCATCTCCCAACGGGCCTACCAAAGGGAAAATTGCCCGGCCGTCGGATAACAAGGAACCCGAAACCATTGGTTTTGTTCAATGCGCCGGGTCAAGGGACGAAAATCATCTTCCCTATTGTTCTTATATTTGCTGTATGGCGTCTTTGAAACAGACCACCTACATCCGGGAACAGTACCCTGATGCCAAGGTATATATTTTTTATATCGATGTAAGAGCGCCCGGCCAGCGCTATGAGAAGTTTTACCAGAAGATCAAAGAAGATGAAAATGTCTTTTTAATCAAAGGTAAGGTCGCTGAAGTGAGCGAAGACCCGGGAACAGGCAATATCACCGTGGTTGCAGAAAATGCCGTAACCGGTGAAAAAATAAAGCAAACTGTGGAAATGGTTGTCCTTGCCACCGGGATGCAGCCCACTACTGCAAGCGTCAAACTGCCGGCCGATCTGAAATATAATGAAGACGGCTTTATCATCAATGATTTTGAAAAAGGCGGAATGTTTGCAGCAGGATGCGCCAATAAGCCGGCGGATGTGGTTTCGTCAAACCAGAATGCTACCGGTATGGCACTTAAAGCGATTCAAACCCTGGTGAAGAGGTAGGAGGTTATCCATGGATAAAAAATATGGTGTATATATCTGCACAGGTTGCGGCATCGGGGATGCCCTTGACATGGAAGCGCTGTGTGAAGTTCCTGACGAAGAAGGTCTTCCTGTTAAAACTCATCCTTTTCTTTGTGGCAAGGAAGGGGTTGAGCTGATTAAGAAGGACATTGAGGAAAACGGCATAAACACACTGGTTATCGCCGCCTGTTCCCGCCGGGTTAATTTTGATGTCTTTAAATTTGACGGATGTATTGTGGACCGGGTGAATTTGAGAGAACAGGTGGTCTGGTCTCATCCCAGATCGGAATTTCCGGCGCTTACCGAAGAACAAAAAGATGATGAAGAGCACTTTGATCGGGTGCAGATGCTGGCCGAAGATTATCTGAAAATGGGGATGGCAAAAGTTGAAAAAATCGATTTGCCGGAGCCGTACAAGCTTGAAACCTTAAATAAAAAAATTCTGGTTATCGGCGGCGGCATCACCGGTATCTCTGCTGCCCTTGATGCGGCCAAAACCGGTTATGAAGTGACCATCGTTGAAAAAGAACCCGCTTTGGGTGGATATGCGGCTAAAGTTCGTAAACAGTTGCCCATTCAAGATCCTTATGAGAATCTTATTCCACCGGTCATTGGCGCCAAAATCAAAGAACTCGAGGCGTATGACAATATTACGGTTAAAACCCAAACCATGGTTGCCCGTATTGCCGGTGAGCCCGGGGATTTTACGGTAACATTAAAAAAGCCGGGTGAAAAGATCGAGTTTGATGTTCCGTTTCCTCTGCCCGAAGAGATGAAATTTGATGAAAACGGCAAAGAACTGGATGTTGAAGGGCAACATAAAAAGTACCTGGAATACAATGAGGGCAAGCTCGACATTTTGCAGATCGATCCGAACGGTGAAAAGTTCGGGGCCGTGGTACTTGCTGCCGGATGGCGGCCGTACACGCCAGAAAAAGATGAATTCGCCCATCTCGGATTTGGCGAACTGCTGGATGTGGTTACCAACCACCAGTTTGAGGAGATGGCTGCCAAGGGTAAGATCACCACTTCAGACGGCAAAGAAGCCAAATCGGTTGTCTTTATCCAGAGTCCCGGTAAAGGCGAGGATGATGCCGACTTTAAATATTGCGGTTCGGTCACCAGCATGGTTGCGCTTAAGCAGGCCAAGTATGTGTGCGAAGATTATGATGACGGAAAGGCCTATATTTTTTACCAGCACATGCGGACCCCCGGGCTTTTGGAAAACTTTTATAAAAGTCTTCAGGAGACCGAGGGGATCTTTTTAACCAAAGGTGACGTTATCGGTGTCTCCAAAAACGGTGACGGCATGATCGTGGAAGCGGATAATACGTTGCTGGGTGAAAAGGTTAAGGTCAAGGCCGATATGGTGGTTTTGGCTACCGGCATGGTCCCGGTTACGGTGGATGATCCGGTGGTTAATCTGGCGTATCGTCAGGGACCGGGTTTCCGTGATATCGATCTTTTTGAAGGATATTGTGACTCAAATTTCATCTGCTTTCCTTATGAAACCCAAAGAACCGGTATTTATGCTGCCGGCGCCGTTCGACGCAGCATGACCATGGAAGAGTCCATTGAAGATGCAACAGGATCCGCTCTTAAAGCGATTCAGTGTATCGAATCGGTAAACCGGGGTGTTTCCGTTCATCCCAGGTCCGGTGACATGACCTTCCCTGATTTTTTCATGCAGAGATGCACCCAGTGCAAGCGATGTACGGAGGAATGCCCCTTCGGCGCCCTGGATGACGATGAAACCGGTACGCCCAAGCCAAATATGACCCGCTGTAGGCGCTGCGGTACCTGCATGGGAGCCTGTCCCGAACGTATCATCGGCTTTGCCGATTACAATATCGACAGTGTGGGATCCATGGTCAAAGCCATCGGCGTACCTTCTGAAGATGATTATGACGAGCCCCCTTTCAGGATTGTCGGGTTTGTATGTGAAAACGATGCCTATCCGGCTCTTGATATTGCCGGTTTGAACCGGCTCAGCTATTCGGCCGAGGTCCGGTTTATTCCGGTTCGATGCCTGGGATCCATGAACGTTATCTGGATTAAGGACGCTTTTGCTCAGGGCATGGACGGGGCTTTTCTCCTGGGCTGCAAGCATGGCGATGACTATCAGTGCCATTTTGTCAAAGGGAGCGAACTTGCGGAAATCAGAATGCAGAAAATCGGCGAAGCGTTGGTGAGTCTGGCCCTGGAAGAAGAACGGGTGGCCCAATTCGAAGTCGCCATTGATGACTATGACAAGCTCCCCAAAATGATAAATGATTTTGTGGAAATGGTTGAAGCACTCGGCCCCAACCCCTTTAAGGGATTCTAGTGATTGATAATTTTCGATTGACGATTGAAGATTAATTTTTCAATCGTCAATCGTTGATCTTCAATAATCAATATAATGAGGAGGTATTCACATGACGGACAAGTACCTGATTGAGCCTGATGTAAATTTTATTAAAGAAATCGTCGGGCTCGGGGGGGACACCCTGAAAAAGTGCTTTCAATGTGCTACATGTTCGGTGGTCTGCCCTATTTCTCCTGACACCAAACCGTTCCCCAGAAAGGAGATGATTGCCGCATCATGGGGATTAAAAGACAGACTGGTCAATAATCTGGACATCTGGCTGTGCCATCATTGCGGGGATTGTACCACCATGTGTCCTCGCGGCGCCAAACCGGGTGAAGTGCTGGCCGCTGTTCGTTCTTACGCCATTACGGATTATGCCGTGCCCAAGGCCATAGGAAAAGCTGTTAACGATCCCAGAAAGCTTCCCCTTCTTATGGGGATTCCCGTGGTGATTTTTCTGGTTCTGGGCCTTATAACGGGTCTGCTCGATTTTTCACCGCCTTTGGGGGAACACGGGATAGCACATCATCTGTTCTTTTCCTCATGGCTTGTGGATATGATTTTCGTACCACTGTCCATATGGGCTGTTGTAATTTTTGGCATCGGGTTGAAAAGATTTATCAATGATATTCACGAAAATGCCGTGCTGGAAGGAAAGACCCAAAAGAAGGAGCTCGATTTCGTTGGGTTGGGCAAGGCGTTATGGAGAATATTACCGACCATATTAAAACATGATAAATTTACTGAATGCGATGAAAACAGCGATCGGGCAACCCCCCATTTGATGGTATTCTGGTCATTTATCGGGCTTTTTATTGTAACCAACATATTTTTTGTTGTGCTTTATGTTTTTCAACAGCATGGTCCTTACTCACAGTTAAATCCGGTTAAGTGGCTTGCAAATGTCAGCGGTGTTGCCCTTGTGATCGGCAGTGCTCTGCTGATCAAAAACCGTCTGGTCAAGGCCAAAACCGATCAGACCTCAAGCTACCAGGACTGGTATCTTCTGGGACTTGTTCTGGGTCTCGGCGTCACCGGTTTACTTACCGAAGCAACACGGCTGGCAGGTCTGGCAGGTTTGACCTATTTTATGTATTTCATCCATCTTGTCTTTGTATTCGACCTGTTCGCATTTATACCGTTTTCAAAGCTGGCGCATATTGTTTACCGAACGGTGGCCATGGCGTATAACGAGTATTCGGAGAGACAATAGAAATAGTATGGGAATTTCCTTTTTTGGACACAGACCCGCCTGCCACTGCAAGGCACGAGCGGGCAGGTGAAAACAGATGATCAAGATTCTTAAATTACAAAATAACAATATTATCTGTGTATATCTGAGAAAATTTGCCTGCCCTGTAGCTCCCCGTGAAAGTACCGGGACAGACCGGCAGATGGTACTGGGGCGTCCTATTTAACTTGATAACATTGAAAAACATATAAAAAAAGGGGAGACAATTTTTTGTCTCCCCTTTTTTATTAACAAGCAACGAGTAACAAGCCACTCGCTTTTTCAACTATTTATTTTTTTTCGCCGGTAGCGGCCCCGTGCATCTTGATTTCAACTTTTTCAGTAAGTCCTTCGTAGTACTCTCTAAGGATTGCAACAACTTCATCCCGTCCAAAGTGATCGGGAAGGTCTCCACCCTCTGAAAGCATTTTTCTTAGCATGGTTCCGGAAAGAAGAACCCTGTCTTCCTTACCATGGGGACAGGTTCTGAGTGAAGCCATGCCGTCACATTTGTAGCAATAGAATGTCCAGTCGATCTTTAAGGGTTTGCAGAGCAACGCTTTACCCGGATCGTCCGGAGTCGGGATCTTGTCAAAGATGGTCTGGGCTTCAAACATGCCGTAAAAATCGCCCACGCCCGCATGGTCACGTCCGATAATCATTCGTGAGCATCCGTAATTCTGACGGAAGGTTGCGTGCAAAAGACCTTCTCTGGGACCGGCGTAACGCATGTCAAGGGGATAGCCGCCCTGGACAACATTTTTATCTACAAAGTAGTTCTTCACGAGGGAGTCGATACATTTTACGCGAACATCGGCGGGAATGTCTCCGGGTTTCAGGTTGCCCACCAGAGAGTGAATATATACGCCGTCACAAACTTCAACGGCAATCTTGCAGAGGTATTCGTGTGATCTGTGCATGGGGTTCCTGAGCTGCAGGGCGGCAACTTCGCTCCATCCTTTTTCATCAAAGATTTTGCGAGACTGTTCGGGTCTCATATAGACGCCGGCATATTTGACAGGATACTCGCCTTCGCTCAAAACCTTGACAGGGCCGGCAAGATTGAATCCCTTTTGTGCCATGACCATTTGGACGCCCGGATGATCTTCTCCTGCGATCTTCCAGAACTCTTCGGCGGTGGGAGTGCCCTCTCCCATGTATACCTTTTCACATTCAAATTTCTTGTCGGCTTCGGTCAATTCATATTTTTCCGTAACCTTCATGGTTCCCATAATTTCATTGGTATCCGGGTCACAAAGAGCGATTTCATCACCTGGGTTGATGGCGTCGGCGTCCGCTTTGTCCACGGAAAGGGTCACGGGAATGGGCCAGAAGGTCCCATCGGCAAGTAGGAAATTTTCGCAGACTCCTTTCCAGTCCGCTTTGGTCATAAAGCCTGTCAGCGGGCTGAATCCGCCGATACCCATCATGATAAGGTCACCGACTTCACGATGAGATACGGTGATTTTTTTTAGCCCTTCGGCCTTTTTCTTTTCTGCCTCAAGCTCAGCGCCTTCAAGCAAGCAGCAGGTCAATCCCTTGCCGCCGTGTGGTGGAATTAAATTTGACATTTGTTACCGTCTCCTTTCATTTTTTTATTTTAATAATAAATGGTTTTACAATACCATATCGATTTTCCCAAACGAAAACTTTTAATAATGAAAAGATCATTTGTCAAGGATAATCCCCGTCTAAAATGACTAAAATGTCTAAAATGTCTAAAATTAAGGATATTGGTTTTTTTCTAGCTGGAAGGGTGCCTTAAAAAGAACTTATTTTGGGGTGGAAATCAAGACCGTTGGTAAACGCTGATGCCTTTCTATTGACAAACTGTGGCTCCGAAGTTTTTTTTGGTGTCAGGTGTCAGGTGTCAGGTGTCAGGTGGGGTGATTAAAATTGCCCATAATATGGCTTTAAAAAATATCCCATATTTATTCTTTTCCGTATGCTTGGTGTCAGGTTTCAGATGCCAGGTTTCAGGTTCCAGCGCCTCTGTTCATCATTCCTGAAACCTGAAACCTTAAGATATGGAACAAAAATGAGATTAAAATTCCATCTGTATCCACGGCGATTTTCAAAACCCCAGGTGTCAGGGCTAAGGATTAAGGGGGAAACGAGGTGACCAACGTATGTTGAATGGATTAGAGAAAACATTGGAACGGAAAGTCCCAGAGCGAGAACGCCGCTGGCAGTTAGCTGAGGAAACGGTAGTGTATGGCGTAAAAAATGAATCGTTCCCTCAGGGTTGGCCCATTACTACTGAACATGTTTCCTGACACCTGACACCTGAAACCAAATAGCCATAGCAATCTTAGCAAACAACCGTCTTGATTTACATCCCATCCTGTTTGATCCCTGTGATGGTCACTTCAATAGCCCGTGTTCGTGGACGATTATCGTGATTGATTGCAACCACCTGCTGCCAGGTCCCCAGTTTAAGGCGACCGTTTCGAACCGGCAGGGCAATGGAAGGACCCAGCAGTGCGGCCTGGACATGGCTGTGTCCGTTGCCGTCATGCCATGCCTTTTCGTGCTCGTATTCCATATCCTGAGGGGCCAGCCGGTTTATGGCTTTTTTCAAATCCTCCACCACACCGGGTTCGAATTCAATGGTTGTGATTGACCCGGTTGATCCCACGATTGTTGCGAAAAGACTCCCGAATGCAATACCGGATTTGCTTACCAATTGATCGAGTTCTAACGTAATGTCGCAAATGTCCGGACCGGTTTGCAAGCTGACATCGATTGATTCGTAAAATATTGATACAGGTTTCATAATCATCCTCCGATTAAAAAATTGAAGTGCCTAAAGTGATCTAACGTTCCTAAAATTGAAGATAAATATCCTAACGCGGACAAACCGGAATAGTTACAAGTGAGCTAAAGTTTGAAGTGAACTAAAGTAAAGGACTCGCTACGCTCCAGCTTTTATACAAATTGTCAGTGTTCCTTAATTTTAGGCACTTTAGCTCATTTTAAACTTTAGTCACTTCTTGGAACCTCCTCTGAAAAAAAATCGAGGATAAATATCCTAACATAAAATACGTAATCGAATTTACGGATTAGAACATTAAAGAAGACAGTCTCGCAAAAAGTCACAGTCTGACGGCAAAGTAAAAAGCTCCAAATTCCCCCGCCAAACATAGGCGGGATAAAAAGGCATCGCAAATTTTGTAATCATGAGGCGTACTTTTCGTACGTTGAATGATTACGAAATGCAGCACAACGCAGAAGTTGGACTTTTTACGAAGCCGTCAAAGAAGATCCAGGTCCCAATTCCATAAACCGGGTCTTTTTTTCAGGGTCACCTCTTTTGGAATCGGTTCCACTATATGTACGAACAGACAGTATCCCGCTTTTTCAAGCTGGTTTTGCTTGGCACTTATATCGAGTTTCCAGTTGGGGTATACCCAGTAGTCGGATTCGAATTTATTGACCCAGGATTCTTCGCCTTTGGGGCTTATCAATGGCTTTTGGGTATCCAAATTTTCCGAAATTATGCGCGAAACGCATAGGGGCCAGTTGGCCGATATTACGATTCCCAGGGGCAGAGGGCTGTGTTTGGGCAGCGTAAAATAATCTTTGCGGCCAAGTTCCGGGCTGACAATGACTCTTTTAAAGCCGAGTGATGCCAGTGTTTTTATGGCTAATGGATTGGTGATATTGCAAAACGGCCCTGCCCAGAGGTTCAATTTTTTTGGCGTACTGAAAAAGGCCAGTTGCCAGGGAGCGTTGAGCACGAAATTCCGTGCCCCCTTTTTCAGGACACGGTTGACGAGTTCCTTGAAGTTTATTTCATCTTTAGGCCAGATAACCGGCGGAAGCCACCACCAGAGCCGGTGACCGGGATCTTTTGGCATTTTATTTTCGGCCTGAGATTGCAGCCACAGTCCTGTCAACCCCCTGGATTTTGCCTTTTCGGGTTTGCGAAATACATGAAGATCAGAGACGGTTGCTTTGTTTCTTGATTTTTTTGGCAGCCTGACATTAAAGGTTGCAGGGGGAATTTTCAATGCCGGTTTCTTGTTCAACTCTTTTTCAATGCCGGACAGCATATCCTCAAGAGATTTTTCCCGCCGGTCTGTAAGGAAAATCGGGGTTCCTTTTTTAGGACTTGTTTTCGAGGAAATTTTAAGAAAAAGACGCCCGCCTTTGGGTACGTATTTACCCACCCTTTGAGTGCTGTGCCATGACTCGTCCTCATATCCCACGCGGATAAGATCGCCGGGCAAAAGTTCCTCTCTCGGGATTAAAAAAGGCTTTTGTTGGGTCCCCTTTACCTTTCCCACAAGAAGACCGGAGCCGGTCTGAATGTCAATGCTTACCGGATTCTGAGGCCTTTGGGGGAGAAAATTATAGTGGGTGCCGGTTCTGCCCAGAGCGTAAGATAACAGGGTAAGCGCCTGTTTCTTCATTTTGGGATCGCTTCCATGATCCCTTAAGATCCGGTAAGCTTTAACCGTATAGAAAACGTAATGAGGACTTTTTTTCCGGCCTTCAATCTTCCAGGCCCGGACTTGGGGAATGTCCAGAAGGACTTTGGCAAGCACATCCAGACTGAGGTCCCGGCATGAAAAAAATCTTTTGCTTTGGTTTTTTTGAGTATAAACCCTGCGGCAGGGCTGTACGCATCTTCCCCTGAGTCCGCTTTTACCGCCCAGATAACTGCTCCAGTAACACCTTCCGGATACCCCGTAGCAAAGGGCTCCGTGTATAAATAGTTCCAGGTCCAGGCCCTTGGGGCAATCCAACGCCATGGCCTTTATTTCGTCTATGTTCAGTTCTCTGGGAAGAACGATTCGATGAACCCGCAACTTACTTTTAACCAGTTCAAGGGCGGATGCAAAGCTTACATTGGACAGGGTCGATAAATGGAGTTTGCCCGAAAAACCGGTTTGCCTGGCCAGCTGCAAAAGGGAAAGATCCTGAATGATGAGAGCGTCTGGTTTCACCCACCGGTCCAGCAGCTTAAGAAACGTTCCTGCCCTGTCCAGTTCATCGGTTTTTAAAAGGGAGTTTATGGCCACATGGACTTTGGTTCCTTTATCATGGGCCAACCGGGTCAGAGCTGAAAGTTCTTCAAGTGAAAAATTCTTGACCTCCATGCGCGCTGAAAATTGCTTCAACCCGCAATATATTTCATCGGCTCCGGCTGCCAGGGCGGCCAGAAACGAGGCCTTGTTTCCGGCCGGCGCCAGAATAGCAGGGGGCTTAACTGTTGACGTTTCATCTCTCATTTCGATTATCATAAAGGATAGATAATATAAAATCAATCCTGTATTTAGCTATGTATTCCGGTATGTTACTATGAATGACCGTAACTTCTCAAAATTAAAGCATTTACAGACCAAACAATATATCTTCTTGCTTGATTCGCACAATGTATTATATTAGAAACTAAGTGAAAGAAATCCGGGAGGTATCTACTAATTAGTGCCCATCCCGAAATTTCTTTCCCCATCTCATCGGGAAAACCAAAGGTAAACTTAGGGGCTTGACCCCAATTGGAATAACAAATAACCCTTAATCCCGGTTGTTCGTTTTTTTTCAAACGGGGTATAAAAAAGGAAGGATATATATATGAAACTAGCAGTCAGTGGTAAAGGTGGGGTTGGCAAAACAACATTTTCCGCCATTTTGATACGGACATTAAATGATCAGGGAAAGCGTGTACTGGCAATCGATGCGGATCCGGATGCAAATCTTGCAGCAGCATTGGGTATTCCCGATGCTGAAAAAATTGTACCCATTGCCGAAATGAAAGAGCTTATTTTTGAGAGAACCGAGGCACAACCGGGAACCATTGGCGGTTTTTTTAAACTCAACCCAAAGGTGGATGATCTTCCGGATTCCCTGTCGGCGAAACTCGATAATATCAAGCTGATGCGGCTCGGTGGGGTTAAAAAAGGAGGGGGCGGATGCATATGCCCGGAAAGCACTCTTTTAAGAGCACTGATGCTTCATATTGTTCTGGCCAGGGACGAAGTGGTGGTCATGGATATGGAAGCCGGAATCGAACATCTGGGCAGAGCCACGGCATCTGCCGTGGATAAACTTATTGTGGTTGTGGAACCGGGACGTCGAAGTATGGATACCGCAGGTCACATAAAAAAGCTGGCATCCGAGATCGGCTTAAAAAATATCGGTTTGGTGGGCAACAAAATCCGGGGCCAAAAAGATGAGGAGTTTTTAAAAAAACACCTGAACGATTTTGAATTCCTTGGTTTTATCCGGCATGATGAAGCGTTGATAGAGGCGGATCTTGATGGTGTTTCACCGTATGATGTGGATTCCATTGCAAAAACAAATGTCAAGGAGATGATCGCTAAGCTTTAATGAATCGAAGAAGACGATACGTCTTTAAACCAACACAGAGAAAAGGAAAATTCGGCTACAGACACCGGGTTCTTAAAATCAGGCCCGGGGCGGATGCCGGGCTGAAGAAAATTTTTGCCTCCATCGGAGTACCGGATAAAAAACCGTTTAAACCCGATGTGTTCCAGCTAAAAGCACTGTCGGCAATCAGAGATACGGACTGTCTTGTCACTGTCCCGACCGGCGCCGGCAAGACCTGGATCGCAGAACAGGCCATGGCCCGGGTCCATAGAAAGGGAGGGAGATCTTGGTATGCTTCCCCTTTAAAGGCGTTGAGCAATACAAAGTACGGTGAATTTTCAGAAATCTTCGGGGCGGAAAATGTCGGGATTCTAACCGGTGACAGAAAAGAGAATCCTGATGCACCGATTATGGTCGGGACCACCGAGATTCTGCGCAATCAGCTTTACGATGCAATGCATAAAGGGGTAACTCTTTTAACCGATTTGGTTATCCTGGACGAAGCACATTTTTTAGGAGATGAAGACAGGGGGGTGGTCTGGGAAGAAATAATGATATATCTTCCCGCAAGGATACCCCTTCTTTTGCTTTCGGCCACAATAGGAAATGCGGATATTATCGCAAAATGGCTTTCGTCAATTCGTTCAAAGAAATGTATCGTCGTCCAAGAAACAAAAAGGCCGGTGCCGCTTTATCCTCTGTTTTTCCATCCTTCAGGGACGCTTTTCCCCCTTACCGACACTATAAGTCCTAAAAAAAGCAAGCTTCATAAAAAAGTCTTTGCTTATGTTAACAGCAAGCGTCCTCCTGTTCTTGCCCCTCCACATAAGCTGCCCCCTTTCGGTGAGATTATGAGTGTTCTTAATAAATACCGTCTCCTTCCGTCGATATTTTTCCTTAAATCCCGGGCAGATTGTGATCATGCACTTGATCTGTGTGCGGACATCCCGACATTTGATGAAAATCGAAAGGCACGGCGCATTCAAAGAATTCAGGAACTTGTGTCACAAAGCCCTCATATTGCCGAGCACCGCCAATTGGGGCACCTTGAACATATGGCCGTGGGTTCCCATCACAGCGGTCAACTTCCGGCATGGAAACTGGTGCTGGAGACCTTGATGACAGAAGGGCTTCTGGATGCGGTTTTTGCAACATCCACGGTTGCGGCGGGTGTAAATTTTCCTGCCAGAACCATCGTTCTTCTTAATTCAGACAGGTTTAACGGCAAAGATTTCCTACCGCTTAGCCCTACTGAATTTCACCAGATGACCGGTCGGGCCGGACGAAGGGGAATGGACCATATCGGATTTGCGCTAACCGTTCCGGGAAAATTTATGGATATACGGCGAATTGCAAAACTAATAACATCGCCTCCTTCTGATGTGGCCAGCCAGATCAAAATAAACTTTTCCATGGCCCTTAACCTGCTTTTGTCCCATACTCCCGACAAGATAGAAGATCTTCTTAAAAAGTCTTTTGCAACCTACATGATCATTACGGCGAGAAAAAAAAGGGGAGCCCGTAAATCTCTCAGAGATGAGCAAAAGCAATTATGGCAAGATTTTTTACACCATCTTAACTTTCTGAAAGATACCGGGTATGTAACGGAACAGGGCATGCTGACGGCTGACGGAAAATGGGCATCACAGCTGAGAGTGGATCAGCCGATCATGATCGCTCAGGGGTTCAGGCTGGGGATTTTCCCTGAATCCGATCCCGCACTCCTTGCCGCAATCATCGCATTATTTGTAAATGAGCGGGAATCCGATGACAGTATTGAAAAAATGTTCAAGCCAAAAACGCTGATGACAACCTTTCGCAAGGTAAAAACAAGCCTGGAACCGTTTGCAAAACAGATGACAGATCGAGGGTTTGAGGTAAGACCCCTGTTTTTACGGCCGGCCGCCACACTTTATGCCTGGGCCGACGGCCAATCCTGGGAAAAGGTCCTATCTGTCGCCAAGATGGAAGAAGGAGATCTTGCCATGCTGATCCTCCGGACCGCAGATAACTTAAGACATGTCAGAACCCTTACGCGAGTTTTTCCTGAAGCGGCTAAAACATCCGCAAGATCTATTGAGCTGATTATGAGGTATCCTGTGGTAATGGATTATAACCTGACGGTCTCGTAAAAAGTCCAACTTCTGCGTTGTGCTGCATTTCGCAATCATTCAACGTACGAAAAGTACGCCTCATGATTACAAAATTTGCACGCCTTGAATTTGAACTTTTTACGAAACCGTCTAAATCGGACTTTTTACGAGTTCATCACATTTGATACATTTGCAAAAAGCAGGAAAATGATTGCACATACACAAAATCTTTCCGGCGACCGAACCATACACCAGTTCATGGGCAAAGCCAGTAATATTTATATGATCGAGGATAATCGTCAAAAAGCCACATTTCTTGTTGACTGCGGTATGTGGTCTGACAAAAAATCACTGGTTAAGGCATTGCAACCCATGCCTCCTTTAAAACGGGTCGTCTGCACCCATTTTCATGTGGATCATGTTTCCGGTTGGACGTATCTAAAAGCAATATTTAAAGAATGCGAAATCCGGTTTCACGAAAAGGCAAAGCCTTTTGTTATGGGAGATCAGCGCATTCCGTTTCCGTCTTTTGCTGATTATAAGGAGATAATCATGCCCTGCATGAGAGCGTCCGGCTATTTTCCGGGAATCGGCGATGTCTTTATGGGGGGGTTGTACGGGACGCCGTTTAAAAAAGGTTTTACTTTAGACCGTGTAACATTCTTTAAAAACGAGGAGCCGGTATTGCCGGGTTTCCAAACCATACCCACTCCGGGGCACCGGCCCGACTCGGCATCCTTTTTCGATCCGGAAAGCGGAATTCTTATTTCCGGAGATTTTCTGGTGGTCATAAACGGGAAGCTGATCAGCAATACTTTTGTGGCAAGCAAGAAGGATCAAAAAGACTCGATCAATAAAATCACGACCTTGAATGGGCTAAGGTATATTTATCCGGGGCATGGGGTTTGTGTACCGTTTTTCAAAGATCTTTTAAGAGACGATCTGTGATCTTGTTGAAACTTTGATGGTAACTGGTTCGGGCGGTTTGGCGGCTTGTCCGGGTTAGCCGCTTAAAATTGAATTTTGTGCATTTTGTGGCAAAAAAAGTTTGATCACACCACGAAGCACACGAAGAGCACGAAGGTTATATTTTTTTTCTTTTTCTTCGTGATTTTCGTGGTAAAAATAAAACCGATCTTTTTTGGTTCCGGCTTGTCCGGTTTAGGTAAAAGCGGTTTTGTATATCTTTTCCTGTTCATCGAGAATTTTCCGCAAAATTTCTATAGTTGTCATGGGGTTCATGATGACAGTCCGTAACACCACCTTATCTTGTTCCAGATGGTTTTTCATTTTTAGGGTAGTTCTGGAGACGAAACTGTTGCCGGCCTCCCTTTGAAGTCTCTGAACTCTCCGGTTGATTTCATTCAATTTTTCATTGATATGAATTTCTTCTTCCGCATCAGCGCCCAAAATTTGCTTTTGCAAGTGGGCGGGAAATAATCTGTAGGTTAAAATGTTGAGTTCAGGTGGAGTAACCAGCTGAAAATCAGGTCTTTTTTTAATTTCATCGGCAAACTCCCGGGCCGTTTCTATGCCATGTTCAATCAGAAGGGCATACCCGCCGCTTCCCATTATCTTAAGCGCGCTGTCTAAAATCAGGGAATTTGCTTCCCTGGATCCTGAAGGGGATTTTATGCCCAGATCCACGGAACCGGGCCGGTTGACATAATTGGTATGGTAGATGATTCCATCCATGATTTCAGGATCTTTAAAATAAACCATGCCGCAGCTCATGGGCATATAAAACTGCTTATGTCCGTCTATGGTCACGGAATCGGCGAGTTCTATCCCCTTAAGAAGATGGCCGTATTTTTCCGACATTAGCGTCGGACCACCCCAGGCCGCATCCACATGAAAATGAATTGAATTTTCCGCACAAATTTCGCCCAATGTTGAAAGCGGGTCCACCGAACCGGTTTCCGTGCTCCCTGCAATACCCACAATAGCAAGGATTGCTGTTTTCTCATTGCTGTTTTTTATCTCTTTAATGGTTCTATTCAGACTGCCGATATGGATTCTGCTTTTTTCATCCACATCCACGGCCACAATGTTGTGGTTGCCGATTCCTAAGATTCCGCCGGCCTTGTTAAGAGAATAATGGCCGCGCCTGGAAACAAGGACCACACTTCTTTGGATTCCGTAGGCCTTGTATGCGGCCTGCAGACCTTCTTTTTCCACACCGTGAAAGCCGTTTTTGGGTGCAAAGAGAACGTTTCTGGCAACCCAGAGCGCCGTCAAGTTGGATAATGTGCCGTTTTCCGTAAAGCAGCCGAGCGTCGTAGTGGTGCTCTGGATGTGTTCATTGTAAAACGCGTCGCTTTTTCGGAAAATCAACCGGTGAATTTTGGCCAAAACCTGTTTTTCCACAACCGAAACCACTTTCGAGGTTTCGATTTTAACCACATTTTGATTCAGGGCGGCCACAATGCTTTTAAGATGAACCATGAAAAAGGGAATGGCGGAGGTCATGTGGCCCACAAAATACGGGGAGGCCACATTAACAGCATGGGGAGCGATATCTTCAATCAGGCCGGTGATGACGTCCGTCAGTTTTTTTTCAGGATTTTTACCGATAACCGTGTCTGTAAACCTTGCGGCAAGATCCTTTAAGCTCACCTCTTCGGTGAAGCCTACATGTTTTTTTAAAAAATCGTGGAGCCCGAAAAGAATCTGCTCCATGTATTTGATCAATGTGGACCTGGCAGCCTCGTCTTCCGGCTTTATGAATGTTCGTGTCAGGGCCGGCCAGTCGGCCACAAGCGCTTTCTTTGAGCAGGTGGTGTTTGGTTTCTTCATCCTGTTTTAGTAACATGACATTTTATTTATGCCAAGCAAATCTTTTAAACTCTTTCAACCCGGAATCTTTATTATAAGGGGTGCTAACCCGGACAAGCCGGAACAAAAAAGGATTGAAAATTGAATATTGACAATTGACTATTTAGGGAAGCCATTTAATTGAATATTGACAACTGAATATTGAATATTTGTTGTATCGCTTCGCGATGTCATTTTTATATAATTGATAGAATTCCTTAAATTTTCACTATTCACTATTCAATCGTCAATGTCACAGTTCCTTAAATCTTCAAACTTCAATCGAAAATATTCAATTATTCACAATAAAGAAATTATACTGATTAAATATTTTTGCCACAAAAAGCACAAAATTTACAACTAAGGAGCTAAGGTATTGAAAAGTTACGGTTTGAGGGCCTAACCCGCTGGCATGTCAGTATATTTCTCACACAAAACACAAAATGTTAAACACCAACCCCTTAATGATGTTAATCTTTTGCAAATCCATCAAAAATGAATTATGAAATATTTCTCAAAAATATGCATCAGTTCCCTTGACAACAGCTTACTTATTTGGCATGTACTTCTTTTAAATTTACTTACTTAAATCCTGTAAAATTTATCCGGATCTCGTGAATTTAAAAAAAATCCATGAATGTAAACCTTAAATTTTTCTAAATCACAATAAACAAAAACAGAAGGGAGGACGCATGATTATAGCTGAGAGAAAGCCCTTTGATGAAATCAAGACCATGTTAAAGGACTACAAAAAGGTTCTTACCGTGGGCTGTGGTACGTGTGTCGCTGTCTGCCTTGCCGGTGGCGAAAAAGAGGTGGCGATCCTCAATGCCGAACTGAACATGGCACGAAAAATTGATGGGAATCCTATTGAGCTGGGGGCCACCACGTTGGAGCGACAATGTGACATGGAATTTTTGGATGAACTTGAAAACGTGGTTGATGAGTATGACGCATTGCTGTCTATGGCCTGTGGCGCGGGGGTCCAGTTTTTGGCGGAAAGATATCCCAACAAACCGGTATTTCCTGCCGTAAATACGACCTGTATCGGGGCAAACAAGGGTGTGGGATGGTACGAGGAAAAATGCCGGTCCTGCGGGAACTGTGTATTGGGTTATACCGGCGGCATTTGCCCGGTAACCATGTGTGCCAAGGGTCTATATAACGGGCCATGTGGTGGAACCGACAGAGGCAAATGCGAAATTAGCCAGGATCAGCCCTGCGCCTGGTTCTTGATACACGAGCGCCTGGCCGCACAGGGCCGTTTGGATTTAATCATGGAGTTTCAACCCATAACCGCGTGGCAAAACCAGAAACCCCGGACATTGGTGCAGCCGGGTTACGAAAAGAAGAAAGAAGCCGGGTAATATTTGAGTCGTTGAATGATTAAATGGTGGGACGATTGAATATCGTTAATATTTACGATTCAACCCATAACTGAAGAATGAATTTTGAAATAAGTAGAGGGGAAGCCGATGAAATCAGGAAGTAACTTGGAAAAAGTTTTAGAGGCCGGCCATTTTGCATTTACAGGTGAGTTGGGTCCTCCCCGGGGCACCGGCGCAAAAGAGGTTAAGGAAAAGGCCCAATACCTGAAGGGGAATGTTGATGCGGTCAATATTACAGACAACCAGACCGCTGTTGTCCGTATGTCCAGCTGGGCGGCCTGTTTGTTATTAATTCAGGAAGGGCTGGAGCCGAATTTTCAGATGGTGTGCAGGGATCGAAACCGTCTGGCCATGCAAGCCGACATTTTGGGAGGCTATACCCATGGCATAAGAAACATGCTGTGTCTTTCCGGCGACCATTGTATGTTCGGCGACCACCCCGATGCCATGGGAGTTTTTGACATCGATTCCATGCAGCTGATCAACATGGTTAAAAACATGCGTGATGACGGCAAGTTTCAGTCCGGCACGGACATAGAGGACCCGCCTAAAATTTTTATCGGTGCGGCCGCCAATCCGTTTGCCGAACCCTATGAATGGCGCGTTCACCGTCTGGCTAAAAAAATTAACGCCGGAGTTGATTTTATCCAGACCCAGTGTATCTATAACATGGACAGGTTTCGGAAATGGGTACAACAAGCCAATGACATGGGTTTGACAGAAAAGGTCTATATTTTAGCCGGCGTGACACCTATGAAGAATGTGGGTATGGCCAGGTATATGCAAAAGAAAGTGCCTGGAATAGAGGTCCCGGAAGAGCTTATCGATCGTCTGAAGGGGGTTGAAAAGAAAAAAGTGGCTGATGAGGGCATCAAAATCGCCTGCGAACAGATCGAGGAATTCAAGGAACTGAAAGGGGTCCATGGTGTGCATTTGATGGCCATTGAATGGGAACACAAAGTCCCGGAAATCGCCGAACTGGCGAAAGTGCTGCCAAGACCCAAGGTCTAACCATTGAAATTTTCGATTGGAAGGAATAGGCAATAATCATTAATCAAAGGAGTTTCCAATTGAGCACAAAAAACAAAAAAGTTATGGTCGTAGGAGGAGGGATTGCCGGCCTCACAGCCGCCTGGGAGCTTTCACGATTTAATATCGATGTGGAACTAATTGAAAAGACACCATTTCTAGGCGGATATGCAATTCAGTACTGCTGTAAGGCCACGGATGAATGCCGGCAGTGTGGGGCGTGCACGGTGGAAGCAATGCTTAAAAACGTGGTTAATGAACCTAAAATCAAGGTTCATCTTGCAACAGACGTGGAAAAAATTAACAATAGCGGAAGGTTTTCGGTTGATTTAAAAAAGAGTTCTTATCAACCGGTTTCCGCGACAGAAGGGGTTATCAGAGGATATTCAAAAAATAATTCTCCCCTTCATGTGATTGTTGATAAAGAAAAATGTGAAGAAAATCCGGATGCCGTGCCTGAAGGTGCGGTTGAACTGGATACCATGGGTTTTTCCGGCAAGCTCGATGTTGATGCTGTAATCCTGGCAAGCGGCTTTCAGCCCTTTGATGCCGAACAAAAGGGAACCTACGGCTATAAAAAATTTCCAAATGTTGTCACCGGTATGGACCTGGAACGTATTATCAGAGAAAATGCCACTGTTGTAAGACCGTCTGACGGCAAGGCGGCCCAAAAGATAGCCTTTATTCAATGTGTGGGAAGCAGGGATGAAAATCTCGGAAATTTGTGGTGTTCACAGGTTTGTTGTCCGTATGCTTTGAGGATGGCCGAAACAATCAAACATAAAAATGCGGATGCGGAAATAAGTATTTTTTATATGGATATCCAGAATGTTGGCAAAAACTATGCCGAATTTTATGAAAAATGTAAGACGGATTTTCGTTTTGTCAGAAATATTCCGGTGGATGTTTTCCCCATGGAAAATGACTCGCTTTCGATGCGCTACATGAACGAAGAGGATGGCCTTTGTATTAATGAGGAGTTTGATCTGCTTGTCTTGTCTGTTGGAATAATGCCCGGTCCCGACAATAACGACCTGTCAGGCATTTTTGATGTTGGCCTCAATGAAGACGGGTTTTTTGCCGGCATTGACAAGTTAAACAGTACGTCAACCTTAAAGGGCGGCATTTTTCTTGCTGGAACAGTTGCAGGCCCCAAGGACATAGCGGCCTCTATGGCCCATGCAGGCCAGGCAGCCAGTGAGGTTATAAAACATTTGGGGGTGAGCTAATGACAGATATGAAACATACAGATATGGAAGAAATAAATATCGCCACCGATGTGCTGGTTTTAGGTGGAGGATTAACGGGTATAAAGGCTGCTTCTGAAATTGCCGGTTCAGGATATAAGGTTATCCTGGTTGAAAAAGACGCTGAATTGGGAGGTCGGAAAGGACCGGGAACTTTAGTCGGTTTAAAAGAAGAGTCTAAAGGACTGCAAGATCTCGAGGATAAGATAAAGACGGATAGTAATGTTGAAATTTTAACTCAAGCCAGTCTTGTCAGTGCGGCAGGGGTTACGGGAGACTTCACCGCCAGACTATTAAAAGGGGCGGAAGTCATTGAACAAAATGTCGGGGCCATTGTGGTTGCCACCGAATTTGCCACCGGGGCTTTGAACGAAAAATATGGACTTTCCCTGGCAGATAATGTGCTGACGCAAAGCCGAATGGACGAATTATTGGCCTCTGAATCAGATAAAGAGAAATTTGCAAACAAAACCGTAGCTTTTCTTGTCAGCCTTGGTCAGGAGGGAAATCCCCTGGTTTTGGAAAGGGGCCTAAGAAGTGTTCTTGCCCTCCAGGAAATAGACGGGTGTGATGCTTACATTTATGCCGGTGATTTAAAGGTGGCTTCAAATGGCCTTGAACGCATGTACAAAGAGAGCCGGGAAAAAGGAGCCGTTTATTTCAAGTTAACCGAAAAACCTGAAATCGTCGAGAATGGCAAGACCATTTCTTTTTTTGATTCGGTTGCAAGACGCAACATAGAAATTTCACCGGATTTTATTGTGGTTGAAGAGGAAATGTGTGCCAATCATTTGAATGAGGAACTTGCCGAAATTCTGAGAATTAACGTGGGTCCATCGGGATTCCTGCAAAGTGACAATGTTCATTTTTTTCCGGTTCGATCCAATAGAGAGGGAATTTTTGTGGCCGGTTCAACTCGGGAAATTTCAAGCTTGCCGTCAGCATGGACCGATGTTGAAAATATAGCCATTGAGGTTAAGGATCTTCTTGGCGACGGCAAGAAAATCGTTGCTAAAAACAAAGCGGTTGTTAATGAGGATAAGTGTGTTATATGCCTGACATGCTATCGGTGTTGTCCCCACGGGGCGATTTACTGGGGAGATAAAAAGGCCATTATATCGCCTGTGGCCTGTCAGGGATGCGGTATATGCGCCAGCGAGTGTCCCATGGATGCCATCCAGGTCGGCGGATTTGAGGATGAAGATATGACCGAAAAGGTCAAAAGCGGTGTTGTATCCGGTAACGGAACCCCCCGTCTCCTTGCGTTTTGTTGTCAGAATTCCGCCTTTGAGGCCGGAGAGATGGCGGATATGTTTAAGATGCCGCTCCCCGAAGGCCTTCGAATGATAAAGGTTCCCTGTGCGGGAAAGATTGATCTCGATTATATATTAAATGCCTTTGTTGCAGGGGCTGATGGTATTCTGGTTATGGCCTGTCATCCGGGAAATTGTAAATCCGAAAACGGAAACACATTTGCACAATGGCGGGTGAATGATGCATATCGGATGATGGAAGAGGTAGGGCTTGAAAAGGACAGGCTTTGCTTTGTGGGCACGGCTTCAAATATGGGAAGCGGCTTTTCTTCTATTGTTGTGGATATGGAAAAAAGAATAAATGAATTAGGTTTAAGTCCATTAAAATAAATAGGATATGGAGGATTATCCGATATGGCTGAAGAAGCAATCAAACTTGGAGGCAAAAGGAAAAGTACTTTTCTGGACAAGGTAAAGGAGATTCTCCCGGATGGGGGGAACCTTAACCTTTGTCTGACATGCGGTGCATGTTCTTCAGGGTGTCCTGCTACGGGTCTGGCAGATATGGATCCCAGAAAGTTTCTACGCATGGCCGCTCTGGGCATGGACGAAGAGGTTACGAAAAGTCCCTGGGTCTGGATGTGCACCGGTTGTCAGCGGTGCATTTATGTATGCCCCATGAAAATAGATATTCCCCAGCTGGTTTATGAAGCCCGGGCAACCTGGCCCAGGGAAGAGCGACCCAAGGGGATCCTCGGATCATGCGATATGGCATTGAGAAATGACAGCGGCAGTGCCATGGGTACATCTGAGGACGATTTTAAATTCGTTGTCGAAGACGTGCTTGAAGAGTATCAGGAAGCTCAGCCCGAATTTAAAGATATGCAGGCGCCAATAGATAAGCAGGGCGCTGAGTTCTTTTTGAACCAAAATTCCCGGGAACCGGTCACCGAACCGGACGAAATGCCGCCTCTCTGGAAGATTCTTCACCTGGTAGGGGCAGACTGGACTTACGGGAGTAAAGGTTGGGGCGGAGAAAATTACTGTATGTTCCTGGCAGATAACGATTCCTGGGAACATGTTACCCGGATCGCAGCCAAACAGGCGGATGACCTTGGGTGTAAAGTTTTTCTCAATACAGAGTGAGGGCACGTAACCTTCTCAGTCCTGGCAGGACTGAAAAAATTCAATATCGAGCATAAGTTTGTAGTTAAAAACATTTACGAATATTATGCAAAATGGATCCGTGAAGGAAAACTGAAAGTTAATTCAGACTGGAATAAAGATTTGAAAATCAAGTTTACGGTTCAGGATCCGTGCCAGATCGTTCGCAAAGGTTTTGGTGATCCAATTGCAAAAGATTTGCGGTTTATTGTCAAATCCGTAGTGGGTGAAGAAAATTTTATTGATATGACTCCGAACATGTCGAATAACTATTGCTGTGGCGGCGGCGGCGGTTTTCTCCAATCCGGATATCCGGATGAACGTCGTGCTTACGGAAAGCTCAAAGCAGACCAGATTCTGGCTACCAAAGCGGATTACTGTATTGCGCCGTGCCACAACTGCCATGCCCAGATTCATGATTTGTCAGATCAGCGCGACCATGCATGGGGTACGGTACACCTGTGGACGTTGATATGCCTTTCCCTGGGAGTTCTGGGACCCAACGAAAGAGAGTACCTGGGAGATGATCTCAAGGAACTCAATATCTTTCATCCGGAGAGCTCGATGTATTAACAAGACGTATATTGAAAAACCAAAAACCCGGCCTGGTTTCCAGGCCGGGTTTTTTTATGGTGTGAGTTTGGATATAAAAGTATGCTCCTCATACGGATTTTATTTTGTGTAACTTCTCAATAAGTTCTGATATATTAAATAATGATATTGAGTACGCCTCATAATTTATTGTAATATTACAGGAAACTATTCCTCGATACTAACTTAATTGAGGTAATATTAATGAGAAAGCAGGATATTAACGATATAGAATTAGGGCCCCGGCAGCTTACATTTGGTTTTGAAAACAATCATTCAAAACAGCAAGACCGATTGTTGTATTCTATTAAACGCCGGATCGAAACCCATGGACAGGTTGTTTTAGATGAATTTATTCAATATGTAAAAGAAGGGCATGAAGGGTCTGAATTTTCGATTTTGCAAAATATTTTCTGGCTGGCGCAAGAATTGAAAATTCATTTTAGAGTAAATAAACAAAGCCTCGATCCATATCACGTCAAAAAGATTTTACTTGAGAATCCGGATCAACAGGTTGAGATAGTCACCAATAAATCCGTTGATGACCTCGTATTTCAACGCACCAAGCATTTTTATCAAAAATTTACCGGAAAGAGTAGTATTGAAAATGATGATGACCAGTACGAATTTTCGAGGCTTTTAGCAGAGCAAATACGGCATTGGGAAAGCTGTCTGAATACATATAACTCTTTTGCAAAAAAGCCATATTTCCCCGGCAAAGAACAAATAGATCGTGGACTGTCTTTGATTCGAACGATATCTGCCAAGCTCGACTCTTTTTCCTTGATAAATGCTTTTTATATTCATCGTGACCCAATTTTTAAACTGGTTGATGATGTAAAGATGTTATCAGAATTTTACACCCGTCATCTGGATCGTTGGGTAATTTTGACCCAATCCATTGAAGAATTTACAAAAAATATTCCTGAATTAAAAAATAAATCGAATATAATAGCGGCTTTTAACAAACTGAAGAAGATTTTATCAACACCTCAACCCTATGACAGGGTGGAAGACGCATGGGAATTATACAAAAAAATTAAAATCCATAATGATATCATTGTTAAAAATAAGACAGAACAATATCGTATGGAAATGTTAACACTGCTTGACCATATGATTGAGAAAATGAAAAATCATCTTAAAACGCATAAAGCAGGGCCGGATTTGCGTAACAGATATCTTTATTCTCTAAGGATGATCTCCAAAAATATCCGAAACGCCAGGGATATTGAAACGATAAATCGATTAAAAAGCCATGCTCAAGACAAGTTTGACATTTACCGGGAAGAAGTTGAACACAATTCGTAAGTATCGAACTTTTTGTCATTATGCCGACAGCCGTAAAAATATCCCACGGGCTAATCGCACAAGCCCGAATTAAATCAAAAATATTTAGACCGCTAAATCCTTTTCATTCGATCCAGAAATACTGTCTATGATGGAATTCGTTCTTCAATGCAGGAAACCGCGAATGAACACGGATTAACGCAGATTTAAGTTTCAATCTTTGTTTTACATGAAATTATCTCTCGGATTTCATTATTTAATTGAAAAGTTTGACCTGTTCTGATATTTTAGCAATAAACATAAAGCATTATGGTGAAAATCATGGAAAAAATTATTACTATAGATAAATCGGGAGACTTGATAATTCCGCCGGAAATAAAAAAGTCTCTTGATATACAAAAGGATGACAAGTTTTTCGTTTTTAAAAATAAAGATTCTATCATTATCAGGAAAATCCAACGGCCTCCTTTGAGCAAACGTTTTGAAAACTTATCGAAAATAGTTGCCAATAAGTTTATAGAAATGGGCGTGAGCAAAATTGATGTTGCCGAGGCCATTCAATGGGGAAGAAAATAGTTCTTGATACCAATGTTATTATTTCGGCTTTTGGATGGCAGGGAGCACCCCATGAAATTTTCAGAAAATGTATATCTGGTCATTTAAACTTGATTCTTTCACCGCCTCTGCTTTCCGAAATAAAAAGAGTGCTTGCTTATCATAAATTTAATTTTGATCAAGATGAAATAGATGAGTTCTTTTCAGTAGTTATTGAAGCCGCAGAGATTGTTGAGCCGGAAATCACAATAAATTTAATCTCCCAAGATCCCGACGATAATAGAGTATTAGAGTGTGCCGTAACAGCAGATTGTGAATTCATCATATCCGGCGACAAGCATCTTCTGGATCTTAAAGAGTTCGGAGATATCAGAATATTGTCGCCAGACGAATTTTTAAGATTATAGTGAAATTATTGAAGTCTATATTTCCCCCCTCACTTTTATTCTCTTTTACCCCATTTTTTCAGAAGAGACCGCTCTTTTGTTTCAATCCTTGTTTTAATGGATTCCTATCTTCAACCCGATAAATCCCCACCTAAACTACTTAAACTCAAAGGGTTTCAATCCACGCTCCCGCACGGAAACCCGCACCAACGCGGACAATGTTTCAATCCACGCTCCCGCACGGGGAGCGACAAACCTTTGTAAGTTTCAGACCAGATGACACTACCAGTTTCAATCCACGCTCCCGCACGGGGAGCGACTGGGCAAAAACTCTGGTGGCCCGTATGGTTCAAGTTTCAATCCACGCTCCCGCACGGGGAGCGACCCGGGTCCAAAATGCCGAGAACAAGCTTGCAACTGGTTTCAATCCACGCTCCCGCACGGGGAGCGACGAGAGGGCCTTCCAATGCTTTGGATATGCCTCCTGTTTCAATCCACGCTCCCGCACGGGGAGCGACCTAAGCGATGGAAAGTCCGGGGCAGAGTGTGCAGTTTCAATCCACGCTCCCGCACGGGGAGCGACTTCAGTGTTCCTGTGTGAACCGGAGCAGACTCAAGTTTCAATCCACGCTCCCGCACGGGGAGCGACGTATTGTGGGCCGGATTGGAGAGGCTATCGAAAGTTTCAATCCACGCTCCCGCACGGGGAGCGACGCCAGGAAATGACCGAACTGTCTCCTGATATAAGTTTCAATCCACGCTCCCGCACGGGGAGCGACCTAAGCGATGGAAAGTCCGGGGCAGAGTGTGCAGTTTCAATCCACGCTCCCGCACGGGGAGCGACACGATCCAGGACGCCCTGGGACATCGAACGTCTGTTTCAATCCACGCTCCCGCACGGGGAGCGACATCTTCAACCAATACATCTTGCGGCGCCACGTCGTTTCAATCCACGCTCCCGCACGGGGAGCGACTTCAGGAGCCAGGCCAACGGCGGCGCTCATGAACTGTTTCAATCCACGCTCCCGCACGGGGAGCGACGCTTCGGTCCAGCCCCGGCAACCGCGTTCGGAGCGTTTCAATCCACGCTCCCGCACGGGGAGCGACCTGTTCACAAATCCAACCAAGCGGCATGCCTTCTGTTTCAATCCACGCTCCCGCACGGGGAGCGACTTGAGGCAAGGATGGGTTCCCGCGCCGAGGACATGTTTCAATCCACGCTCCCGCACGGGGAGCGACCCTATGCCACGTCTATATGGTTTAGGGCACATGTGTTTCAATCCACGCTCCCGCACGGGGAGCGACTTGACCTGTTGAATTTTTTCACCATCATGCCGCCGTTTCAATCCACGCTCCCGCACGGGGAGCGACTTGCGGGACATGCCGGAAGGCTATGACACAGTCTGTTTCAATCCACGCTCCCGCACGGGGAGCGACTCAACAAATGTGTGGTACATTGTGCGTTACCGGGGTTTCAATCCACGCTCCCGCACGGGGAGCGACTACATGGACCGGTCCTAAGTGGCAGGAAGGGCGTGTTTCAATCCACGCTCCCGCACGGGGAGCGACTTGTCATACCACTTCACAATATATAAATTTAGATGTTTCAATCCACGCTCCCGCACGGGGAGCGACGGTTCCATATCCCCATCTCTTCAGGACCCTAATTGTTTCAATCCACGCTCCCGCACGGGGAGCGACGGACCTTACACTTCAGGTCGCCGTCCGATCCGTCGGTTTCAATCCACGCTCCCGCACGGGGAGCGACTTGGGGTGGGCCATGGAGAGAGCGGATTTGAACTCGTTTCAATCCACGCTCCCGCACGGGGAGCGACTTGATCTCACGGCTCGTAATGGCTGTCATCGCAAGTTTCAATCCACGCTCCCGCACGGGGAGCGACGGCAGTTGTTGCACGTCCATTCCAGATGCTCTCCGTTTCAATCCACGCTCCCGCACGGGGAGCGACACCATGCCGCCCTTGTTCCGGGCGAACGGACCGAGTTTCAATCCACGCTCCCGCACGGGGAGCGACTTTTATGGCCGTCCTTACCTATACCGAACAGCTCGTTTCAATCCACGCTCCCGCACGGGGAGCGACACTGGGAAACGGAAGACATTTGGTTTCCCAGTCTGTTTCAATCCACGCTCCCGCACGGGGAGCGACTTGCTGGAGGCCTGGCGGTTTTATATGGGCCGGAGTTTCAATCCACGCTCCCGCACGGGGAGCGACGAAAAATCGATGATATGCAGCCTAGAGAGAGTAATGTTTCAATCCACGCTCCCGCACGGGGAGCGACGTGCGTAAGTGGGTGAGCTCGGGTTATGTGATTGTGGTTTCAATCCACGCTCCCGCACGGGGAGCGACAGGCAGTTTAACGAAAGATGAATATAAGTGATATGTTTCAATCCACGCTCCCGCACGGGGAGCGACCGAAGAAATTATCAACTAAAACTACAGGGCAGAAGTTTCAATCCACGCTCCCGCACGGGGAGCGACTCACTTCAACCTCAATCTCAATCACATCCATCCTCGTTTCAATCCACGCTCCCGCACGGGGAGCGACCGAAGATCAGGCCGATGAATGGGAATCTTGTGCGGTTTCAATCCACGCTCCCGCACGGGGAGCGACAAAAGAAAAAGGTGAACGCTATACGCCGAAACTTGTTTCAATCCACGCTCCCGCACGGGGAGCGACGGTCCGCAACGGGCCAATGTGTCGGCATTGCGGGTTTCAATCCACGCTCCCGCACGGGGAGCGACAACCGCTTCTTCTATTGTCGTCCAGGACCTCTCCTGTTTCAATCCACGCTCCCGCACGGGGAGCGACATTTTGATTTTGTAAAATATGCGGGGTTAGCATTGTTTCAATCCACGCTCCCGCACGGGGAGCGACTTTAAAAGTGGATTAAATTATATTACATTAGTGTAGTTTCAATCCACGCTCCCGCACGGGGAGCGACATCAATTGATTAACGATTAGTTAACGATTGGTTTGTTTCAATCCACGCTCCCGCACGGGGAGCGACTACCGGATTCCTCATCACATTTGCATTTTGAGAAGGTTTCAATCCACGCTCCCGCACGGGGAGCGACTATGTAATTTTTAATATGGGCCTTGCTCCAATATGTTTCAATCCACGCTCCCGCACGGGGAGCGACCTGGACGGTTCTGGAACGTTTGAAGATGATCCGAAGTTTCAATCCACGCTCCCGCACGGGGAGCGACCTTGGTATTTCATTTGTGTTGTGGCTCCCTGTCGGTTTCAATCCACGCTCCCGCACGGGGAGCGACGTCGCTTCATTAGCTTATGGTTCCCCCATAATGTGTTTCAATCCACGCTCCCGCACGGGGAGCGACTTTTACTTCCACAGATCCACCAATACCTGAATTGGTTTCAATCCACGCTCCCGCACGGGGAGCGACGTTTCCTTTCCTTTCCTTTGTGGTTTATTGACGGTTTCAATCCACGCTCCCGCACGGGGAGCGACCTGCCGCTCGACTTCCTGCGCCATATATGTTTGTTTCAATCCACGCTCCCGCACGGGGAGCGACATTGTCCTTTCTGTAGCATCAATCGAATATGCATGTTTCAATCCACGCTCCCGCACGGGGAGCGACTCGACTTCAAGCATTTTGTTAATGTCGATATCAGTTTCAATCCACGCTCCCGCACGGGGAGCGACATCTCTGGATAAATAGTTCCCATCCGGAGGCAATTGTTTCAATCCACGCTCCCGCACGGGGAGCGACTTGGGGTGATATGATGCAATGTTGTGATTTGTGCGTTTCAATCCACGCTCCCGCACGGGGAGCGACTTTTTCATCTAGCCTGTTATCCAATGGCAGGCTGGTTTCAATCCACGCTCCCGCACGGGGAGCGACTAAATGCGATTAGGGATGTGGTATATAAAAGAGGTTTCAATCCACGCTCCCGCACGGGGAGCGACCAAATGAATGTTGTGGAGAATACTTTTTGGCGTGTTTCAATCCACGCTCCCGCACGGGGAGCGACATCGTCGAACTACCAATATGATGTTTGACATCAGTTTCAATCCACGCTCCCGCACGGGGAGCGACGTTTGACCCGACATTAAAGTTACATCCAGATGATGTTTCAATCCACGCTCCCGCACGGGGAGCGACATTCAAAAGGAAATAAAACCGTTGTTTCCTGCTGGTTTCAATCCACGCTCCCGCACGGGGAGCGACCTAAAAGTGGTATGACAGAAGATTACATTAAAAGGTTTCAATCCACGCTCCCGCACGGGGAGCGACCTCATCCGAACATCCAACCCAAGAATTGAACTCTGTGTTTCAATCCACGCTCCCGCACGGGGAGCGACTTTATAGATATATTTTTCCAATTGGCCTGTAAGTGTTTCAATCCACGCTCCCGCACGGGGAGCGACTAAACTATGGGATGAAAGTATTAAACTATGGGATGTTTCAATCCACGCTCCCGCACGGGGAGCGACCTACGAATGTTGTCGAGCCTGAATGGGTAATTATGTTTCAATCCACGCTCCCGCACGGGGAGCGACTTCATCAAAGCTGTAAAGGCCGAATTACCGGCACGTTTCAATCCACGCTCCCGCACGGGGAGCGACTGATAACGCTATAAAATTTCTTGATGGCAAAGAAGTTTCAATCCACGCTCCCGCACGGGGAGCGACAGTAGCGATTATGGGTTGTGGTAGTATTGGCGCTTGTTTCAATCCACGCTCCCGCACGGGGAGCGACTTGTCATACCACTTCACAATATATAAATTTAGATGTTTCAATCCACGCTCCCGCACGGGGAGCGACGAAACCGAAACGGTTAAAGTATTGCTGGGAAAAGTTTCAATCCACGCTCCCGCACGGGGAGCGACAAGCATCAGGACAAAATAATCACAGATTTAATTGTTTCAATCCACGCTCCCGCACGGGGAGCGACGTTTGTTCAGGCTGTATTTCGGGTTTGTTGGCACTGTTTCAATCCACGCTCCCGCACGGGGAGCGACTTCTTCTAATAAGACGGCATATCCTTCATGATTAGTTTCAATCCACGCTCCCGCACGGGGAGCGACATTTTTTTGATGTTAATGAACTGTCTAACTATCTTGTTTCAATCCACGCTCCCGCACGGGGAGCGACTCCACCAAATCAGTAGGTCGATATCGATCATCATGTTTCAATCCACGCTCCCGCACGGGGAGCGACCATTAGCTGATGCTTCTGGTGATGTAATAGTAGATGTTTCAATCCACGCTCCCGCACGGGGAGCGACTTCGTAGCAGCTCTCTGCCCTATTGATTCGTGATGTTTCAATCCACGCTCCCGCACGGGGAGCGACGGGAAAGGTTTGGTTCTAACTGGTGTTCCGCCATGTTTCAATCCACGCTCCCGCACGGGGAGCGACCAAAAGAAAAATGGCATCCACAGATAGTTGTCAGTTTCAATCCACGCTCCCGCACGGGGAGCGACGGAACGATGATTAGCGAATGGCCCTGGTTTCCAAGTTTCAATCCACGCTCCCGCACGGGGAGCGACCCGAGCAATAGATTTATTAATGGACATCAAAATAGTTTCAATCCACGCTCCCGCACGGGGAGCGACAAAAGCAAGGACACAAACAAACAAACAAAAAAAGTTTCAATCCACGCTCCCGCACGGGGAGCGACAACGTCTAATTCGGTTAGTTGAGACGGATATTTTGTTTCAATCCACGCTCCCGCACGGGGAGCGACGCGACTCAGGCACAGTTTTACAGAGAAGCACTAGTTTCAATCCACGCTCCCGCACGGGGAGCGACTTTTACTGTCGCCCAAGCTCTTTTTTGCACGACAGTTTCAATCCACGCTCCCGCACGGGGAGCGACTATAACATGCAAAACAGAGCTAAACTATTAAAAATGTTTCAATCCACGCTCCCGCACGGGGAGCGACGACTGAAATAGTTTGGACTGAAATAGTTTGAACTGTTTCAATCCACGCTCCCGCACGGGGAGCGACCAGGCTTTCCAGCCTGTCGAACCATAGCAGGCAAGTTTCAATCCACGCTCCCGCACGGGGAGCGACCTTGTAAAACCATTGGCAGCATAAAATACTCCCTGTTTCAATCCACGCTCCCGCACGGGGAGCGACTAAACTCCGGGATGAAGGCAGTAAACTCTGGGATGTTTCAATCCACGCTCCCGCACGGGGAGCGACTCCTCCTGACATTATGATCATAGCTGTACCCACTGTTTCAATCCACGCTCCCGCACGGGGAGCGACAGATTATATTAGGCGATATGCCAAGGGATATAAAGTTTCAATCCACGCTCCCGCACGGGGAGCGACGTATCCAACCCTATCGAGACGGCTTTATTAGAATGTTTCAATCCACGCTCCCGCACGGGGAGCGACCAGAACAACCTAATGATACAAAAGAATCTGAGGCGTTTCAATCCACGCTCCCGCACGGGGAGCGACATCTTTAAGTGGTTTTCTTTTCAATAATGCCATGGGTTTCAATCCACGCTCCCGCACGGGGAGCGACTTTGCCAGGTAATCGACTAGATGCCATGCGAGCTTGTTTCAATCCACGCTCCCGCACGGGGAGCGACTCCTGGATGTCCTGGCAACATTTCTAATAATAAGTTTCAATCCACGCTCCCGCACGGGGAGCGACTTCAGGAGCTTCAACACCTCTGCGTGCAGATCCTGTTTCAATCCACGCTCCCGCACGGGGAGCGACTCGCGGGCGTTCATAGACAGATATCCGGTCCGCAGTTTCAATCCACGCTCCCGCACGGGGAGCGACATTCCCCTGGGCGTGAAAAAATCACGGGACCGCTGTTTCAATCCACGCTCCCGCACGGGGAGCGACGACAAGCACTACACTCAGCTTACCCGCCTGGAAGTTTCAATCCACGCTCCCGCACGGGGAGCGACTTATACGTGGAATAAAGAAATTGTCTTTAGTATTGTTTCAATCCACGCTCCCGCACGGGGAGCGACATCATATCGTCAGTATATTCACCCTTTGGTTGTGTTTCAATCCACGCTCCCGCACGGGGAGCGACTATGTCAATTACATTACAGAGGCAATATCCAGAGGTTTCAATCCACGCTCCCGCACGGGGAGCGACGTGATAGGGGATATTGCAGTTCTCGCGCTAAATGGGTTTCAATCCACGCTCCCGCACGGGGAGCGACATTTTTACCAAAATCTATTGGTTGATGAGAAACAGTTTCAATCCACGCTCCCGCACGGGGAGCGACTCTTAACGGGTATTTTTCTACATCATTGCAAAATGTTTCAATCCACGCTCCCGCACGGGGAGCGACCTGATTTAACCATTGTGCCCGGCGGGCCATCCTGTTTCAATCCACGCTCCCGCACGGGGAGCGACCAATATAAGGCTTTTCTTTGTCTGGGTATTGGTGTTTCAATCCACGCTCCCGCACGGGGAGCGACACCTATTATATGCCATTGGGTCAGCGCCAAACCCGTTTCAATCCACGCTCCCGCACGGGGAGCGACTGGTGACAACGAAATAGATGCTGATAGTGACAATGTTTCAATCCACGCTCCCGCACGGGGAGCGACTGGATTTAAAATGGCCAGCATGATAGATTCCAAAGTTTCAATCCACGCTCCCGCACGGGGAGCGACTTTAATACTATAAATGCAATAATTAAGTAAGGGGTTTCAATCCACGCTCCCGCACGGGGAGCGACGTGAACGCATATTAAGCAAGGAGAAGCATAGAAAGTTTCAATCCACGCTCCCGCACGGGGAGCGACTGGTAGAGAAGGGCGATATTGGAGGCGGCGCCTGGTTTCAATCCACGCTCCCGCACGGGGAGCGACAATTGTAAACCAATATGGATATCTTATCGTAGACGTTTCAATCCACGCTCCCGCACGGGGAGCGACTTATTTGATGCAGCTATTAAAGACGCTAGTGAAAGTTTCAATCCACGCTCCCGCACGGGGAGCGACTGTTCAAGTGTATTAAAATAATGATGAAAAGCTTGTTTCAATCCACGCTCCCGCACGGGGAGCGACGGGAACCATCATATCGATAATGTTAGGTATGCATGTTTCAATCCACGCTCCCGCACGGGGAGCGACCTTCAAGAGCTGCCTGGGCACAGGTCAAAGCCGGTTTCAATCCACGCTCCCGCACGGGGAGCGACGGATTACATAAAATTAGTAGAAGATATCAACCAAGTTTCAATCCACGCTCCCGCACGGGGAGCGACATTTTAAAACATGGGCTTATGAGATCATGCCAAGAGTTTCAATCCACGCTCCCGCACGGGGAGCGACTTTATATCAATTTCATACTACTACTCAATTGTATGTTTCAATCCACGCTCCCGCACGGGGAGCGACGTTGCAAGTGTCAATGATATGACACTTGGGGATGGGTTTCAATCCACGCTCCCGCACGGGGAGCGACGTGATTGGTTTGTTCCCGATACAATGTATGGAGTTTCAATCCACGCTCCCGCACGGGGAGCGACATGAAACTGTTTTTGAAAACATCAGAACTACTAAGTTTCAATCCACGCTCCCGCACGGGGAGCGACCCACCTACTCATATTTTCTCCAAATCAATGTAATGTTTCAATCCACGCTCCCGCACGGGGAGCGACTGACCGTGAGGTCTAATTTCACTGATGCTGATGGTTTCAATCCACGCTCCCGCACGGGGAGCGACTGTTCTCTTATAACTTTATAAAAATATTATACTTATCATTATATATTTGCGGACCTTCCATCTGCATCAAGGGTTGTATTATATTGTCAAAGAACATTTTTAATTTTCTTTGTATATTAAATGGGTTAGGGTAAATGCGAACCCTCCGGGCAAAATATGTTTACTTAAGGTTCGCAGGCGATTTTAAATAATCAAGGGACCTTCCTGATCGAACGTTTGTTTTGCACCCACATGTTCTATGCGGCGTTTCCAATTTGAGCCAAGAAAGTAAAATCTCAAACTATCTTTTTCAGGCTTTATCTCATCAATCAATTTTTGGCGCATAATTGTCCATTGTGCAGGGTCAACAATACACTCGAAAACAGAATACTGAACCCGTTGTCCATAATCTTGACAAACTTTTGCCACCCTCCGCAATCTGCGCGGACCTTTCTTGTCAACTGTAGAAACATCGTAACTGACCAACACAAGCATAATTTTATCCTATTTCCAAATAAAAGGTGGATATCCGTCCAGATCACCACGCAAATATCGAGCCAGCAATAAGGCCTGGATATGAAATAACATGCCGATTGAAACTTTCTCTTCAATAAAAGGATGGAATATTTCATCTTGTTTGCGTTTTTGATAGGCAACCAAAAGAGTTTTTCTCATTTCGTCGGCCATTAAGACAGCTCCGGATTCTTTTTTTTGGAAGCCTTTGTTTTTTGCCTGGCCAAGATTTATTAATGATAAGGTTAAACGATCCGCCAAAAAAGGTCGGAACTCTTCCATGAGATCAAGAGCAAGCCCCGGACGGCCCGGACGATCCCTATGCAAAAACCCCACGGCTGAGTCAAGACCCACGGATTCAAGGGCTGAACGAATATCGTGCATCAAAATCGTGTACAGAAACGACAACAGACAATTTACATTATCCAATGGGGGCCGGCGATTTCGCCCGTGAAAATAAAAATCTTTTTTCTGGGAAGTAATAAGATGGTTAAATACCGAAAAATAAGTATGTGCTGCTTTTCCTTCAATTCCCCGAACAACATTCAACGGCAAATCTGATTGTAAGTCTATTAAAAAGCTGTTGATTTGCTGTGATGCCCGTTGAACTTCATATTTATTTATTTTATCGGAATGATCTCTCAGGACACGTTGCAGAACCGTTCGGCAATTCGCAAGTTTGCCTATTACTAAAGCTTTTGCAACATTTGCAGAAACATCCATATCATCAGCGCGTCGATATTGCTCACGCCGCAAGAGCACATTGCCGGATACAGGTCCCTGCACTCTTGCGAGAAAACGTCCATACTCAGACAAAAAGCTGATAGCCACATCACGCTCGGCGCAAAATCCCATTAGGAATGGGCTGCACATTATGTTCCCGAAGCAGACGATTCCCCCTAATGTGTGTATCGGCAAACGCAGGCGAACCGATCGCTCCACTTTAACAACAACGGTTTCGCCTTCTTTGGCCAAATAGGCTCCTTGCGTGGTCACGAAAAGAGTATTGAGATGTTTTTTCATAATTTTTGTATAGCGTTTTTAAGATAACGGTTTACGGAACGGTTTTTTTCTATTGTTTTTGGCAGGCACAAACCCACAAAAGAACAGCTATCGCATTTTTTTGAATATACCGGTTTCGGGGTTTTCCCCGCGTTAATAAGTTCATGTGCTCGTTTTGCCGCATTTTCTGTTTCCAACCTCAGAGCCCTGTCAAATTCCACATCCTGCCTTCGGCGGGTTTTCCCGTAAAAAAGCGCCCCCTCCGGGATTTCAGTGTTCAGCATCTCTTCCAGGCATAAAGCCTGAGCACAAAGCTGAACTTTGTCACAACTATCCTTTTTAGGCCTGCCACGTTTGTACTCAACCGGAAACGGCTGCCATTTTACCTTGGATTTACTCCCGGACAATGAATTATCACTTAACAGATGAAATTCGACAACATCGGCTTTACCGGTTAAGCCCAGGCGTAAAGACCGCAAAGGCATGCTATACCCAATGCGAATATTGCCTCTGGATTCCTTATTGCCTGTATCAACCCGTTCGTGCATGATTCTTCCTTCGGCCGTAAACAGGTTTTCGACCCAAACCTGTTCAATATGAATCAAAGCACATTGACGCTCGCAAAAAATCAGATGCTGCAAGGCTGACAGTGGTATGAGATCGTCTTCGGAGTACATATCGCTACTTGTTACCCAATTTATTACCTATATTAATTGTTGGCGCAGTTGACCTTCTGCTTGCCACCAGATGTTTCCAACGAAAGGGGGGTGACAATTTGCCCCCACCCTTTAGCTAACTCATCGTCACGATTACGCATTTTGCCGTCAAGAGCTTTTAGACGAAGGGGGGTACAAATTGTACCCCAGTAGGAATTCAATTCCGAATCACGTTGTCGCATTTTTTTTATGTATTGGCGGCAATCGGTGCTATCCGTCAATGCCTCAACAACATCCGCAACCGAAAACCACCAATCATTGTTATGAATCGTCTTCCTGATTTCCTTACCTCTGAAGACAGCCATGCTTGTTTCCATCACTCCTCCTGTCAATCAAGAATAAATATCACCCTGGCTATACAGACACCCTGAACAAGTTCCGGAGGCCATGCACCTCTCAGGTCACGCCGTAGGCATAATTTTGTTTACCGCCCCGCGCCACCTGCAGCATCTGGTCATGGGTCCGCGATCGCTTTGAAATGAACTGGTCGCAAAAACACCACGGTCTGTCCTCTCTCGCCTTGTTTGACTGTACTATAAAGTTTTTTGATAATTTCTGCATCATTGATCAATCAGAAGCCATCAATAATCTCCGGTGCCAGACCAACCAAAGCACTTTTTAAGCCATCTTCATCAAAACTGCCGTTATCGGCCACCTGCAAGGTACGATGCACCTTGGCGGAGGAATATTGCCCTGATTTGCTGCTATGCAGCCACCAGACAACCTTCTCAATTGCCATACTTCCCTCTGGCCTGGCAGAAGAGGCGTCCCCTTCAAAAAGTTTCGGCAATACTGACTTGATAACTTCCGCATCATCATTTTTAAAACCGGTACGTTCTGATAGTTGGGGAGACATGGCGCCAAACGCAACATAAATTGCTTTATCAACTCGATGTTTCATGCCCATTCGATCTGAACTTATATCACTCTTTCCTTTCGCCTCCTCAGCATTAACACTTTTAACAATTTGAGAACTTGTTATACTAACAGGCTCTACACTAAAGGCTGATTGGATAGTGACAGGACCACGAATAGGGATTGAAACACCAGAGGCATCATCTCCTTTTCCAAAAGCAAATAACTGGCCAAAAGCACGGACATCAAACCATTTTTCACAGGCAAGCTTGGCTGTTATATCCTTTTTTCCCGGCTTCTTCTTGTCAATTTTAAAGGCTTCTTTGCCCAATCCGAACTTATCAGACTCAGCCCTTGCTCGTAGATTTGGCATGCCATCAATTTTCTTTTCATCTGACTGAACAAAAATTCTCTCGCCCGACTCCAAGAGCCTGTCTCTAATTTTTCTTTTCAGACAGACATCGGTGATCTCTCCATAACCATCATAATCAATGCGGGGACGATTGCCGTTTAAAGGATCACCGTTTGGATTAGCATTTTTAACACTAAAAATAATGGCAAAATCAATTTTGTTTTCCAGGCTCATGATCTGTCTCCTTTATTAATTTTCGTTATTGTCTGACTTTGTATTTCGCCAGTATTGTTTCTGACAATGATAACCCAACAGAAATTCGCCGGAGAGCGACTTTTTACTGGTGAAATCATTCGGTAAAAAAGCTGCATACACAGCATCCAACTCTTTCTGACGATTGGTTAAAAAGCCAGCCCGTTTTCCCTGTAATCTCTGTATATAGGGCTGCAAACCCAGCTCAATATTACGCCAGGTAGAAAAGGGGCGATCCGCAAAACGCTGCATTAATCTGGCTGCGGTTGTTGGTCTGCTCTCTCCGCCAACATTCAAGGCAACCTCTTCAATACGTGCGGCTATAGCCAGCAGGCGACCATATAAATAATCTCGTGTTTGTCTATCTTCTTCTAATGACATGGCATATTTTCTCCTTTTTTTTTCATCAGGGTGACGCATGTAAAACCCCTTGAACAGAGCACAGGCAACCCCGAGATGTTCTTCCCACAACCATTGTTTATCCTTTTTATATGCACTGCGATTACTTACCCGCCGCACCGCCGCAATCATTACATCCCGAGGAAAAGGACGGCCATCAACAATGCATGGCAGTATCCGCTCCAGCAAACTTTTTTTCAGGGTATCATTACTCTTTAAAATGTCACCATAGGCCGCTTCGGCAATAACCCGGGGAACCGGGCTGCTAACCGGCCAGATTGTTTTTCTGTTGGGTTTTTTCTTGTTTTTCAGATTTGGATATTCCTTGATATGGCGCTGGGGCCAGGCAAACTGGATATGCCAGTCATGAATACGGTCCAGAAATTCACAGACGAGAAGTTCCCGATAATAGATAATACCCATTCTTCCAGGTGTTGCTGAATCCAGACCCATTACCACGATTTGCTCATTTGGCTCCAGCTTTGCCCGATACCCTCGCAGGTAATTATTGAATTTATGGGCAAAAGATTCGCCAAGATCCACGCTCTGATCTACCTGGTGTTGTGGTTCTTCCTGTTTAATTTCCGGATCCAGGACAATATCATCGCCCAACAGGGACCATGAATCTGACAAAGACTTCGGTATATCTTTACCAGAGACAGCCCAGGTGACATAAACCTGATCACCATTTCGATAGCCTTGTCGTGAGATAAGCCAGCGTAAGGCATTATGGGCTTTTTGCGTTACGTCCAAACTAATACCAACCGACTGACTCCCGTTAGCAGCTATGCTTTTTTTTGTGTCGGTAAAACGACCTCGGAAGGTAAAGCCAGACATATCGTTTGCTGAAACGAGTTTAGCCTTATCACCTGTATGGCGCAATTTAGCCGGATGATTGGCAGCCAATTTCTGCTCCTGACCAGAAATAAAACAAAGCCCCTTCGCACCTTCAGCCAAGGCATCAAAGTCAGTCCAGTTTTGCTGCAAACTTTGATCAGTCCATGTATTACTAGTGGGATCACCATTTTCCTCCACAGACCAGCACACAAGGGCAGAACCCTGGTCTGTGTATTTCTCTTTCGATTTTTTATCTTGTTTCTTTGGCAGGATCTTAAAAATAATGGGCTGTGGGTTCCCTGCAGTAACCTCAAAGGGCCATTCCTTTCGCAATCTCTTATATTCATCAACATGCAAAATATTTGCGGCAACCAAATCTGCAATGACCTCACCCTTATCGATATATTTCAGCACTGCCTGTGCTTTTTGGTGAGCAAACTCATATTCACACCAGGTTGCCAACAATGTATGATATTCAGAATAAAAAGAGTTCTCCCCGCCAAAATCAGGGTAATCTTTAGCTACGTATTGCAGCTTATCAGCCAAAGGGTGTGGAGGAGGAGCCTTGCCACTTCTGCCTGCCGATTTTTCGGTGGCAGGCAAAATAATCTGTGTTTTTTCAAGCACCGAAGCCCGTTTGAAATTGCCTTCCCCATCAATTACGATATTGATATGAGCATTTTGCAAGGTATGGCTGATTGGCATGAGATTTTCCTCATCCGGCAAACCCAATGCTATACCCGGCTCATAGGTTTCATACAGTTTTGCCATCCAGCTCATAGCACCGCCTCCTCTTTTTCAACAGGGTAAATGTTTTCATCCAGACCAAACTCCTTTGGTGTCATCTTACGAATAAAACGTCTGATCTCACATTCTTTCGGTCGTGGAAAATCCAACACCCCATGACGCATAGTGGCGTGCCAGAAACGGCTGACCAACTCATCCTTACCAGTTTCATCCGGATAATCGAAACCATGGAACATAAGCCCAAAGCCGAGCTCATCGATATTATCATAGGCACCTTCCCCATCACCAAACCGGCACGGCTCCACATAGGCTTGACAGTCACGGACACCCAGAAAGATATCCTGCCTTCCACCCTTATCCAGAATTCGTTTGGCGATATTGAAATGCTTACCGTCAATACGGTCCCTGGTAAGTTCCGGGCGATATTCATTCCATTTAAAATGGGCCTGTATCTGGTATTCCACTTCATGGAGAAAGGTATAGATGGCCAGGGAATTTCCTCCGCCCCAGACCAGAGGCTTTGTGCCCTTGGTCTGGGTTCTGAGCGGCTTCATCACTCGCACCTTGTCAACATACCAGATGATGGTGGGTTTCCAGTAAATGGATTTCAACACTCCTTTGATGGCCTCATAAGTCGGCACATGGTAGGAACATTTCTCCCCACCTGTTTTCGTTACCGGATCGGTAAACAGGGCATAACGCCCCCAGACCCGAAAAGTGATACTGTTTTTCATATGATCACCTCCTATACAATTTGTGTGTCCATATTGCTGACTTCCTCAGTGGATAACCCAAAATCATTGCTGTAATAGCGTTCATTCAGATAATAGATTTCTTCCCCTTCCTGCACTGGCATTACCGCCTTAACCTCTTTCAATTTTTGCCAGACATTGGGAAAAACATTGACACTGTACTTCTGGGCTCGTTTCAAAAGTTGATACGCTTTGGCAGGTTCAAAATCAGCACAAAGCCCGGCAATAATATCCTTGCCATCGCCATAGGGTACTATTACCGCCTGGGTCGGGGCATCAATAGCCTTGAAGGCCTTACCTGCCGTCTTAAACGATTGCCGGAGCTGTAATGATTTCGTTCGGCCTATATTCAGCCGATTATCACTGAGCAGACTAAGCAGTGTGTCACTTCTTCCTGCCTGTCTTTCGGTCAATGGATAGGCCATGAGTTTTGCCCGTTCATAGAAATAATAAGAAAAATAGCGGGTCATTACCTCAGGATTCAGAAGCTCGGCATCTTCCTCCTCCGAAAAAATACGCAAGGCCTTGTCTCGTCCCTCTTTAATATCAGGGAGCATATCAATTGCTTCATCCTGCGGGTTCACCACATAGACTTGTGCCATTGATAGATTACCGTTTCGGTTACAGCGACCGGCTGCCTGGGCAATGGAATCGAGTCCTGCCAAGAAGCGGATAACTGAATTGAAATCTATATTAACCCCAGCCTCTATGAGCTGGGTGCTGATACAAAGTACGGGTAATTCATCATCAAGCCGCTGTTTGACATTATTAAAAATTTTCTTACGATGGGCAGGGCAGAGACTGGTGCTAAGATGAAAAATAGAATCATCCTCTACTTGACCCAAGCAAAAATCATAGAGTTTGCGAGCCCATTTTTTTGTGTTGACAATTACCAGACAATTTCCTTTTTCCGTAAGCTGGGAAACCATTAACTCCCCAAGCTCATGCTCAGTCCATCCCTCCACTCTAACCAGGTTACGAATTTCCACCCTTTTGAACTGTTCAAATACATCTGTCATATTGACAATCAGTTCATGGTTATCCGGGAGAGTTAGCTGGCCTTTGTTCTGGAATTTCAAATCATCCAGAAGCGGCTGAGTGGCGGTACAAAGGATCGCCGTACTTCCGGCATGGTCAACGAAGAACTGGATACCATTGCAAAAGAGATGGACGCAATTAATCGGAAGGCTCTGAATTTCATCAAATATCAAAACAGAATTGGCAATATTATGCATCCGCCTGGCACCACGGGTGCCACCACCAAACAGAACTTCCAGAAACTGAACCATGGTGGTGAATATAATGGGCGCATCCCAATTTTCCGTCACCAATTTTGAATGCCAGGTCTGGGTCTCCGGTTCCAGATTAGAATGATGCTCCAAAACCCAGGAGAATTCATCGTTCTCGTGTTCAAGAACCTTGCGAATCTCCTCGGCGTTCTGTTCAATAATAGAGGTATAAGGGATAATATAAATGATGTGATCAAGTTTGTGCTTCTTTGCATGGCGAAGGGCATAACGCATACTGGCAAAGGTTTTACCGCCCCCTGTTGGTACAGTGAGGGTATAAATCCCCTGGGCATCATTAGCCCGTTTTTTGCATTGGGCGGAAATCTCCCGGCGGGCTTTATTTATTTCGTAAACCTTATCTGTTTCATTATCAAGCGAAAAACTTGCCAGTTTTTCTTCCAAACGATTAATGGCAATTTGCCAAACCACTGGTGCCGTTGTGCGGAATTGGTCATTCTCAGGCTTTTCGAAATCTGCACTGTTGATCCGGTCAGCATCAATTAGGCAACTAAATAGGAAGCGAGTGAAGAAACCAAGCCTGAATTGTTTGATTATCTCAGACTCTTTTTTCTGGGGGGCAACGACTTTTAAAAGTTGGCTGCAGAAATCATGCAGGAATGACTCTGAGGATAGTTCATGCAATTTTTTTAGCACCGCTTCATCAGCAACTGCCAAACATTCCCGCAAGTGGGTTTTCTCATCCTCTTTCTTTATCCTGTCCAGAAAGCCATTTGTGCCATCTGGTTTCAAACAATCGAGCATGCCGCCATGGTGGGAGGAAAGACACACCGCCAATATCTGCCCCGCCAATCCGCCCTGAACTCCATATCGACGAAATCGATCCCACACCCATTGGGCTCCGGCGGTGGAATGGTCGATTTTACCTCTCAGGGCTTTGGAATCTACATATTCGTTATCAATATCGGGGTTGAGGATGCCAGTGGCGGACTGGATGTATGTCTGAAACGCATGACTATATTTTCCAAAATCATGTAATAATCCCAAGATGTTTCCTGCTTCTGGCACACCAATTTTGCGGGCAAGCTCTCTACAGATGACAGAAACTTCCTCTAAATGGCTGCAAACAGTCTGCTCTTTTTGATCGGATTCACGACGGTGAGCTATGAATTCACCATTCATTAAGAAACTCCTTTCTCAAGCTTTAAAACCAAACCTTGCCAGTTTGTTTTCCCAAATGAATGGTTTTTGTAGGATGTCATCCTATTTCTATTTGCTCCTCGTCATTTGGAAAAATTAATCCCCGCCCCCAATGCAGGGGACGATCTTCAGGGCCTAATTATTGTTAATGTTTCCATCCACGCCCCGCTTGGGGGTGACACTGTAAAAAAGGTTGTATGGAAAAGGGGCAAGAATGACCTCGAATCTTTTATGCCTAATTCCCCATATTTTTTACTCTTTTTCGTCCTTTTGCCGTAGGCTTATTGTTTTTCTTTAACCATAAATCCAATTTTCTTTTTGGGTTTTTCATCAGTTTCTAAAAGTTGCTTTATAGCCTCAAATACGATCTGAAATTGCTGGTCGTATTTTTTCTCCATTGACTCAATTTATCTTTTTAAATCTTCATGGGTTGACAGCATCTTTCGAAGCTGGGTAAAGGCTTGCATAATTTTAATATTAACATGAATTACACGTTTACTCCGCAATACACTGGAGAGCATTGCGACTCCCTGCTCAGAAAAGGCCATAGGTAAATATCTGAGTCCACCCCAACTTGAGGTCACAATTTGTGACCAGTTCTTGCTTTTTCGCATACATGAAAATATCTTGCATTAATTGACATCGTCTCATTATCTACAAAAATTATGGCAAACCGATCGCTTCACTTGTAATAAAACTTTTTTTGATAGAGAAAAAAGTGAGGTTTATCATAACATACGATATGGGACATATAGCATCCCATGTCTGAAGAGTTTTTATTATTTGTACTTTTTTTCCATCTTATCGATTTCTTTTCGCACTTCCTGCCGAAGTTCCTCCGGTGAGATCACCTCGACATCGGCGCCGAACTGGAGGATTTTTAATTTGATTTCGCGAAAATCGGCCACCGGAAGCGAAAGGTCCAAACTGCCGTCATCAAGATGGGTCATGGTTTGGTCGGGATGCCAGATCTGTTCTTTGATCCAGCTGGCGCGAAAGGGCGTAAATCGCAATATTGCGGTAACGGTTTCTTTGGCTTGAAAAATGCCGAAAGCGCCTTGGAGCAGGTGTTTCCATTGATCGGCTGGTTTGGGGTCAAAGGTTTCGGGCTTGACCAAGATATCGGTCATGCGGGCAAGGTAGAGTTTGCGCCAGTCGTTACGCAGTCGGCACCAGGCTATGAGAACCCAGCTTGCCATGTAATGTTGAAGGTGATGGGGTTCGGCAAGGCGATACGTTTTTTGTCCGGTGGAGGGCGATCGGTAGGTGAATCGAATCACATGCCGTTTCAGCAGAGCATCAGCCACCTGCCGAAACAGATTCCCCTGGGCCGGCGCGTAACCGTGCCAGGTGGCGGAAAAAGCCTTGTCCATTTGATCTGCGGTCAGCCCGAAACGGCCGGTAGCGGCAAACAGTTTTTTGCCGAAACCATTGATGGCCCGGCTGATAAATCCTCCGGCGGTGTAAGACAGGAGGTTGCGGGCCAGCAGCACGGAAAGGATCTCTTCCTGGGTGGCCAGAAGGTGGGGGAGCTGAAAAGTTTCGTCCAGGTAGTAATATCCTTTTTTCGAAGGGTCATACTCCAGGGGGGCAATCAGGCGATTCCGCATAAAGTCGATGTTTCTCTGTGCGGTTTTTCGTGACAGCTCAAAGTGATCGGCCAGTTTCCTGGTATTGGGAAAGCGTTTTTGGCGTAGCATCGCGCCGACGTCCCCATTGAAGCCTTAAATACCTACTGTTTGTATGCGCCTACTCATTGTATGTTTTCTAAAAGGCGAACCCGCGCGTACCCGGTATTGAAGGGCGATTTGTGACGGCTGTCCTTTTCCGCAGTTCGGCGTCCCCATGGTCAATGTTTCCGGTTGCACCGTCGCAGCTGTTCAGGGAATTCGAGAATGCCGGTATACGTTACAATTGCGCAACATGCGGCCCAACTGCGTTCTTGATCTCGTATCCCCATTTCCGTGCGAACTGAAATTATAGCGTTTGTCATCAATGGAGCCAGGAACGATTGGTCTCCATGTATGCTGATCACTGTCTCTAATCAAGGTATCAGGTCCACTGGCAAGGCTCAAAGGCTGACATTGAAGTCATGCGAATCGGGAATGCGGTTCCAACCGACGCATACAGCCGTTGGAACTTTAACCCGGAGGCGGTTTCCTCATCAGATGCCCACAAAACGACCGTTTTCGACAATGGGGAACTTGAATTGGTGGTACGCCCTCATCGATCAACCAAATGCCAGGCCCAGGGGCCGGACATATCAGCGGTGATGTTTACCTGATCGAACCGTAGCGCAAATGTGGATTTATCGATAGTCAGAAATGGCGGTACCCGCGTAGGCATTCGCTTCAAAACGATCAGCTCAATGGGATGCCCGCAGGATTCATGGACTTGAAGGGCGACGAATTACCGGAGATAATCATTAGTTCATTATTGTCCCGCCGGGCGAGGTCCAGTCAACGCGTGCTTCATTAGCGATACGCTCGGCGTTTCAGGAAAATCCACTCAGACACCACCTCTCCAACCCGCCGTGACCTGCTGGCGGCCGAAAGGACGTGGGATGAACGCGTTGCACTTCGCCTTCCGGCAGTGTAACAATACCACCGCCGATTCTCGATATTGATGATCTGTTCGGTCAGCGCACCCTCTGTGTTGGCAAACCGGTACGAACAAATACCAGAACCCTGTCGAATCACGGTTTCCACCCGACCATCTCCCGGTCAGCGGCGAGGAGCACATCAACTTCTCGCAGTGAGACGAAGGATCAATCCCGGCGTCATATACCAGGACCCTTGATTTGTTCACCGGAGGGCCGAGGTCCACGGAGTTCGCCTGGCAGGTGAGGCACGGGCAATCACCAGAGACTGGTGAGCTTTGCGCTCAATTTCTTCGGGGCCAAGGTCATGGCTGGAAGAACCCCAGGCGCCATCCACAAAACCCGGATGCCGAATCAACGGGCTCTGAAGAATGAGGACTCTAAAGTTCAGATGGGAGGGGCACAATATACGGATATTCGTATTGTGGACAACCACACGGAGAGCATCCGGGTTAAGAACGGGGTTGTGGAGTCCCTCAATTCTTCAGAGTCCATAGGATTCGGCATCCGGGTTTTGGTGGATGGCGCCTGGGGGTTCTCTTCCAGCCATGACCTTACCCCCGAAGAAATTGAGCGCGTTTCCCAACAGTCTCTGGTGATTGCCCGTGCCTCTGCCCGGGTGCCAGGCGAACCCGTGGACCTCGGCCCTCCGGTGAACAACCGCGGGTCCTATATGACGCCGGTAGGGATTGATCCTTTCAAGGTCTCACTGGAGGAGAAGTTGGATGTGCTCCTCGCCGCTGACCGGGAGATGAGTCGGGTGGAAACCGTAAAGATTCGACAGGGAAACCTGGTATTTGTTCGCGAAAAAAAATGGTTTGCCAACACAGAGGGTGCGCTGACCGAACAGACCATCATCGAGACCGGCGGTGGTATTGTTGCCACTGCCGTGGCGGAAGGCGAAGTGCAAACGCGTTCCTATCCCACGTCCTTTGGCCGCCAGCAGGTCACGGCGGGCTGGGAGGTGGTGTCTGAGTGGGATTTTCCCGGAAACGCCGAGCGTATCGCTAATGAAGCACGTGCGTTGCTGACTGCGGATCCCTGCCCGGCGGACACGACAACCACGATTATTCTCGGTGGGGACCAAGTCGCCCTTCAAGTCCATGAATCCTGCGGGCATCCCATTGAGCTGGATCGTGTTTTCGGAAGCGAAGCCGCCTACGCGGGTACGTCATTTCTGACTATCGATAAACTGGGACATTTGCGCTACGGTTCGGATCAGGTAAACATCACCGCTGACAGTGTCCGGCCCCTGGGCCTGGGTACATTTGGCTGGGACGATGAGGGCGTACCCGCCCAATCTGCCCCCATTGTCGAAAACGGTCGTTTTGTGGGGTATCTGATGTCGAGGGAAACCGCCTCCCGGTTGGGTAAAGTCTCCAACGGCTGTATGCGCGCGTCAAGTTGGAACCGCATTCCCCTGATTCGCATGACCAATGTCAGCCTTGAGCCCGGGGCTTGGGACCTGGAGGATTTGATTAGAGACAGTGATTCAGGCATATACATGGAGACCAATCGTTCCTGGTCTATTGATGACAAACGCTATAATTTTCAGTTCGGCACGGAAATGGGATACGAGATCAAGAACGGGAAGTTGGGCCGCATGTTGCGCAATTGCACGTATACCGGCATTACCCCGGAATTCTGGAACAGTTGCGACGGTGTGTGCAACCGGAAACATTGGACCATGTGGGGGACGCCGAACTGCGGAAAAGGACAGCCGTCACAAATCGCCCACACCGGGCATGGCGCGGCTCCGGCTCGCTTTAGAAACATACGAGTAGGCGTATACAAACAGTAGGTATTTAAGGCTTCAATGGGACGCCGGCGCGAGATGCATATGTGGCAGCACGGCGTCTTAAATCATGGGGTCGAAGGCGAACACCCACAATTTCACCGGCCTTTTTCACCATAGATCTGGCTGTCTCATAAGATATGGGAAATATCCTCTGCTTGAACTCAATGTTTTTTGAATTGATGTATTCTTTCAGCCGATCTGCAATTTTTTGAGTGATAAATATAACTTCTTGTTCACGACCACTTTTTGGGTCTCTGATAATTAATTTTTGTCCCGCTATATCATCCGGTGTCAGTTTCAATACTTCACCGATCCGCATACCACCCCTTGCCATTAGTTCCAAGATTAGCCGGTTCCGGAGTTTGGTAGTTCGGAAAATAATTTCATCAATGGTTTCTTTTTCAAAACTGTCCCATTGAACAGGCGTATTGGCTTTGTAAAGCTTTTTCAGTAGTTGATTTGCACAGGGGTTTTGTATTCGTTCGTCGATGTTGTTTATGATGAAATTGAAAAATGCCGCCAGATGTGAATATCGAGTTCGTTTGGTTTGTTGCTTTGTACCGTCTGTAATTTTATCAAGAAAGGTGAGAATATCCTCCGAGGAAATTTCTTCCAGATCTGTGTCGCCAAATATCAAACCAAATTTTGTGAGAATCGCCTCATATGATCTTATGGTGTTTGGTTTAGAGTGGTTCCGGTGATAGTCTAAACAGATTTTTATGGCTTTTGATACTTTCATAACCTACCTCCTTTGTTGAAATGTTTCTTAAAAAATGCTCCAGAGGTAAGTATATGATATGTTTTAGATATATTCTATGTTTTACGGAAATTATGCTTTTGAGATACCGGTTGGTGAAAGGAAAATATTCTTAAAGACAAAACCATGCGCTCTATTGCAGAGATTTTAAATCTGGGTTTCTTACAGCTCGGTTGGAGATATCTCACAATTTTGAAGCCTCGAAAAGCCCGTTATCAATTGCAGATATGGAATCAACGGTCGTTGTTCAAATTGGTTCGATCAAAAGTTTGACTTTAATTTTATCTTCAGAAATTCTTTCATACTGATGAACTTCTTAGCAGTGATATGGCTATGGAGTTATATCATCAGGTTAAAGCGACTTCTTTTCTGATCTTGCTGGCATTTCTGGTACTTTTAAAAATCCCAACTATCGACCTCTTGACTTCCCATTAAAGTGAAATGGCTGTACCCTAATAGCTGAGCGTAAGCCATCGTCACTGCCAGTTTCTTATGTCCGAGTCGATGCATGACTTCGATTATAGGCATATTATCCTTGAGCCATTGTGAACAGGCTCGGTGTCTGAGATTATGCCAATTGAACCGAGTCATCATTTTAGTTTTCCATGTCTCTTGCCAGTTGGATAGAACCCCCGTAGCATTTTTGTCATTCACTCTTTGAATTGTCTTATCGAGGAAGACCGGATGAGAACTCCAAGTCTTGAAGATCCGCGCGTTATGTGAACTTGGTAGCTTAAACTCATCCACGATTAATGGCATAGGTACACGTCTGTACACCAAGTTGGTTCCTTTCGATTTCCTACTCCAGAGAGTCACAAGGCGTTTATCGAAGTCCAGATCCTTTACCTTCAGGTTGAGAGCTTCCCCTAAACGACATCCAGTTTGCAATACGAACAGGAACAGCAATCTTTGCTCAGCATTAAGGTTTTGTTCAACCATATCTAATTCCCATTGCTCAGGTACATACTTGACCCTCTCAGTAATGGGAAACTTCTTAGTTCTTGCCACAGGGTTTCTCTGATCAACAAGATCATATCGGGCGATAGCCCATTGAAATAGAGCATGGAGAGCTGTCCTTAAACGATTGACAGCATAGTTATCTTTACCAGCTCTCTTCAGTCTACTCGCTTCACTATTGAGCAAACGCTGAATCATATCACGATTGATATCAAACATTGAAAGATCCTTACCCCAAGCATCGATAGCTTTTTGCAGATAAGCTTCTGTTTGTACTGCATATAACATGGTATGCTGTAATTCTGTTTCTTCAATTCTCATCCTCACAACATCACCCAACTTCATACGGATCGTACCATTCGATGCCATGCGTTCAAGATGCGCCCTTCGAGAGACCAGTGCGTCACCTTTCTCCAATGCTTTGGTAATGCTTGGAAGAACACAGTCCTCGGCTGCCTGTGCATCCTTTTTGGTTTTTACTACCTTGGAAACTTCGTTGATTAAATCTCCTTTCTTCATGTTTTTTCTCCTTTTCAGCCGGCCTCTATGCTTATAGGTTCTCTCCTTCATTCTGGGACTGATTTGGATTCTCTTCTGATTTTATAGTGTTTTTATCCAGTTTGCGTTGTCTCTTTTGTTCTTTCTTTTCTTTCCTTGCTATTTCTTTCTGACGCTTTTTAAATGATTCACGTGATTTCGCCATACTGTCACCTCAGACGCCGTTATTTTTGATAGTGATGAAAAGAAAAAGATCTGTGAGCAGACTTTATTGAGGTTTAAGGTCTGATGATAGCGAATTGTGAAAGTATAAATTCAAACCAAACAAAAAGGCATCCCCTCAATATTAGAAGGAATGCCCTTTTTACTCAGAAAATAAGGTTAAATCACAGTGACATTTGCAGCGGCAGGACCTTTTTGTCCTTGCTCTATATCAAAGGAAACTCGGTCGCCTTCATTGAGGGATTTAAAACCGGTTGCATTGATTGCTGAATGATGAACAAACACATCTGCTCCGTCTTCCTGCTCAATGAATCCGAACCCTTTATGTTCGCTAAACCACTTAACAGTTCCATTAGTCATGATAACATCCTCCCTTCAAAAGATTTTCAAAATCCCAAACTGGAGGGTGCCACTTTGACAAATGGGTTGTTCCTTCAGAAAGAAACCGTCCCGCAGATTAAACAGGACTTAATTGATTAAATATATAATAATCTTTATTTAGAGAGAAAGCAAGCTAATTGTTTGTTTTTTTTGAAAATTTTGTGAAATATGGATTTAAACGCACAAATACGACTTGTTACGCGAACAATGTCGTAGACGGATCTGTATGGCAAGGTTTGTGGTTTTGTGATACTTGCATGATTCTTGAATTGTGAAGGAGTGCGAACTTCTTTAATAGTGTTCAGTCGTCATATCAAAAAAACAGTGCGGGATTCGATCAATATTCCTCATTCGGAAAAAGTAAAGTAGATGCCATATATTGAGGTCTGGCTTTCAGCCTTCGAACTTGCGATATATTGAGACGACCTCATGAAAATCAGGCTTGTCAAAATCTGACATCTCTTGCCAGACCTCAGCATAACGAATTTGATAGATATCAAATTCAACCGGTAAATATCACGCCGATATCGTTTTTGAGATATCTATTTGTTACCTCAGCCATACGGCCGGGAGGTCAAGATTGAAGACGCTTATAGACCGGGCGCTCAATAAAGTTCAGATGGGAGGGGCACAATATACGGATATTCGTATTGTGGACAACCACACGGAGAGCATCCGGGTTAAGAACGGGGTTGTGGAGTCCCTCAATTCTTCAGAGTCCATAGGATTCGGCATACGGGTCCTGGTGGACGGCGCCTGGGGGTTCTCCTCCAGCCATGACCTTACCCCCGAAGAAATTGAGCGCGTTTCCCAACAGTCTCTGGTGATTGCCCGTGCCTCTGCCCGGGTGCCAGGCGAACCCGTGGACCTCGGCCCTCCGGTGAACTGGCGCGGGTCCTATATGACGCCGGTAGGGATTGATCCTTTCAAGGTTTCACTGGAGGAGAAGTTGGATGTACTCCTTGCCGCTGATCGGGAGATGGGTCGGGTGGAAACCGTAAAGATTCGACAGGGAAACCTGGTATTTGTTCGCGAAAAAAAATGGTTTGCCAACACCGAGAGTGCGCTGACCGAACAGACCCTCATGGAAACCGGCGGTGGTATTATTGCCACGGCGGTGGCGGAAAGCGAAGTGCAAACGCGTTCCTATCCCACGTCCTTTGGCCGCCAGCAGGTCACGGCGGGCTGGGAGGTGGTGTCTGAGTGGGATTTTCCCGGAAACGCCGAGCGTATCGCTAATGAAGCATGTGCCTTGCTGACCGCCGATTCTTGCCCGGCGGACACGATAACAACGGTTATTCTCGGTGGGGACCAAGTCGCCCTTCAAGTCCATGAATCCTGCGGGCATCCCATTGAGCTGGATCGCGTTTTCGGAAGCGAAGTCGCCTACGCGGGTACGTCATTTCTGACTCTCGATAAACTGGGACATTTGCGCTACGGTTCGGATCAGGTAAACATCACCGCTGACAGTGTCCGGCCCCTGGGCCTGGGTACATTTGGCTGGGACGATGAGGGTGTACCCGCCCAATCTGCCCCCATTGTCGAAAACGGTCGTTTTGTGGGGTATCTGATGTCGAGGGAAACCGCCTCCCGGTTGGGTAAAGTCTCCAACGGCTGCATGCGCGCGTCAAGTTGGAACCGCATTCCCCTGATTCGCATGACCAACGTCAGCCTTGAGCCCGGGGCCTGGGACCTGGAGGATTTGATTGGAGACAGCGATTCAGGCATTTACATGGAGACCAATCGTTCCTGGTCTATTGATGACAAATGCTATAATTTTCAGTTTGGCACGGAAATGGGATACGAGATCAAGAACGGGAAGTTGGGCCGCATGTTGCGCAATTGCACGTATACCGGCATTACTCCGGATTTTTGGAACAGTTGCGACGGTGTGTGCAACCTGAAACATTGGACCATGTGGGGGACGCCGAACTGCGGAAAAGGACAGCCGTCACAAATCGCCCACACCGGTCATGGCGCGGCTCCGGCTCGCTTTAGAAATATACGAGTGGGCGTATACAAACAATAGGTATCGGTCTTTGCCTGGGGTGGTGAAAATCGCCGTGTATACAGATGGAATTTTAATCCCATTTTTGTTCCATATCTTAAGGTTTCAGGTGTCAGGAATGATGAACAGAGGCGCTGGCACCTGAAACCTGGCACCAGGCATACGGGAAGGAATAAATATGGAATATATTTTAAAGCCATACTATGGGCAATTTTAATCACCCCAGTCTTTGCCTAAGCTGCGGTTGACCTGGCAGGCAAGCCTTGACCGGTCGGCGGCGTGAGAACTTGAGACGAACATGTTGGGTCGAAAAAAAACCGAAAACATATGCAAAGATATTTTGCGCCGGGCGGGGAGCGATCCCATTGAAGTTTTGCTTGTGTTTGAAGATCAAAGCCTCACCCGTTTCGCCAATAACGCCATTCACCAAAACGTGGCCGAACGCAACGCCACCTTGATTGTACGCCTGCTTCGGGGTAAAAGGATCGGGCTGGCAACGTCCAACAGGTTGGACGGCCGTGGGCTGGATAAACTGGTGTCGCGGGCTCGCGCCAACGCCCAGGCCAGTCTGGAGGACCCGGATTATCCGGGACTCCCCGGACCTGCCGAGTACAAACACGTAGAAGCCTTTGACCCGCATACGGCCCAGTGTTCGCCTGAAGCGCGCGCCGGAGCCGTTGGATCGCTATGCCGTCTGGCTTCCGAGAAAGGTCTCAATGGCTCGGGAACTTTTTCCACGGCAACCCACGAGATTGCGGTTGCCAATTCACGGGGGCTTTTCGCCTATTACGTCAGGACCGGCGCGGACTTTCAAACGGTTATCATGTCAGAGGATAGTTCGGGGCGTGAACACGATTCGGGATTCCGCGTGGATGATATTCCTATAGAGTCCTTGTTTCGAGAAGCAATCAAGAAAGCGGAAGATGCAAGACACCCACGGGAGATTGCTTCGGGTGACTACACCGTTGTACTGACGCCGCACGCAACCGAAGATTTGCTCAACATGCTCAATTACTACGGCATGGGGGCTCAGTCTCTGCTGGAGGGACGATCATGGATGAATGATCGGATGGGCGTGAAGGCCATGAGCAACCTCATATCTATCCGGGATGACGGCCTGGATCCCGAGGGTGTACCCGTACCCTTCGATTTTGAAGGGGTACCCAAGGAACGGGTGGATATCGTGTCTAGGGGCGTGGTGACGAGTCCCGTGCATGATCGCATCACCGGAAGAAAAATGGACCGGACCTCCACCGGCCATGCATTGCTGCCGACTCAGCGGTCTCTTGAGCCCATGGCCACCAATCTTTTTATGGCTCCCGGTTCTTCGAGCATCCAAGAAATGATCCGTTCAACCCGGCGCGGTCTTTATATCAACCGGTTCTGGTACACCCGGCTTGTGCATCCCAGGGATTGCGTAATTACGGGGATGACCCGAGACGGGTTGTTTATGGTCAAAGATGGGGAGTTGGCCTATCCGGTTAAGAATCTTCGCTTTACCCAGTCATACGTTGAGGCACTGGCGAATGTGGATCGAGTCGGCAGGGACACGCGTTTGCTTACGAATGAGTTCGGCGGTTACGCGGCCCGGGTTCCGGCCTTGAGAATCAATGAGTTTTGTTTTACCGGTTCCACGGTATAGGTCCATTTCAAAGGTCTTCTTTTACCCGGCGGAAATCTTGCTTGAAATTGCCTGATAGATATAAACCCCCATGATACCGCCAAGCGTGTCCGCCAGGACATCCATAAGATCAGCATCTCTGTATGGAATAAGATACTGGTGAATTTCGTCGCTGATTCCGTAAAGAGACGATAAAAGAACACTGAGTATCAACATGAGTTTTACATTATTTTTTATCCGCGATGTTTTAAATGCCCTTAAAAAAAGGGCGCCGAGAAGAGCGTAGCCGACAAAATGGAGCACCTTATCCATGTGAGGCAATTTAGGGACAATTTTAATGGAGGGATGCGAAGACTGAATGAAAATTAAAAGGCAGTAAATGATAATCGGAAACCAGTAATAAAAAAAAATGTGTAATTTTTTCAAATTTTTATTATTTTTTATAGTTACAGGGATTAGAAACCCGAATTTCTCTGGATATTCCAAAACCCTGATCTAAGGGTGTAAATCAAGATTGTTGGTGATTTAGCTCAAGCAATCCAGGTTTCAGGTGTCAGTGTTCAGGTGTCAGCTCTTAGGTTCGTCCTCCTGACACCTGACACCTGAAACCAGACCTTCGAATTCCGATGGAAAGTAATAAATGACCGCTGTTAACCAACATCAGTGAATTACACACCTGATCTAATAATCAATTATTAATTATTAACCGTTGTTTATTAACTATTATTTTCTGAACCTCTGAACCTTGAACCCTGAACCTTGAACCCAGAACCCAGAACCCCTAAACCCTATTCTAAAACCCGGTGGTGGGTCGTCTTTTACCGAACAAAATTTCACAGGGTGCGTTTTTGGTTACATGTTTTTTAAGTTTATTACACCAGAGTGACTGAAAAGTGTGGCAGCTTCCATCCAGAGCGTCAACCTTTGCAAAGTCGGCATGCTCACAGCGCAGATCGCACCATTTGATTTTATGGGTTGTAATACCGGCGTTTTTTTTCATATCTAACCCGGACAAGGCATAACCAAGAAATATTTGCCACCAAGTCACAAAGACACAAAGGATTTTATTTTGTTATTCTTTCTTAGTGCCTTGGTGCCTTTGTGGCGACAAAAAAAAGTTAATGCAGAATTCATGTCATAAGAAATTACGATTTAAAAATCTCAAGATCCAGCTTTCTTTCACGGATATGTGACAGAGCTCTGGTTAAAAATTCTTCATGGGTGACCCCGTACCTGACGTTGCCGTCCAGGGTCCTTACAGAAAGGTTCCCGGATTCCTTTTCCTTGTTACCGATGGTCAGGATAAGCGGAATTTTATTTAGCTGGGCATCTCGAACTTTTTTGTTCAGACTTTCGGTTCTGCGGTCCACTTCTGTCCGCACCCCGGCTTTTTCAAGTTTTATTTTTATATCATTTGAATAGGTTACAAGGTCATCATTTATGGGAAGAAGAACCGTCTGTACCGGGGCCATCCAGAGCGGAAAATTTCCTGCAAAGTGTTCAATCAGAATACCAAAGAATCTCTCTATGGATCCGTAGATGACCCTGTGGATCATTATGGGACGACGCTTTTCATTGTTTTTGTCAATATATGAAAGGTTGAATCTTTCAGGCAGAGACATATCAAGCTGGATGGTTCCGCACTGCCAGGTCCGGCCCAGCGCATCTTTGATATGCACATCTATTTTGGGGCCATAAAAAGCGCCGTCACCCTCGTTTATTTTATAATTTTGTCCGTAGGTGTTGAGTGCAGACCTTAATCCTTGTGTTGTGGTTTCCCACTCCTCATGGCTTCCGATGGACTTTTCGGGACGTGTGGAAAGTTCCAGATGAAATCCGAGTCCAAAGGTGCTGTATATTCGTTCTACCAGTTTAAGGACGCCCAGGATTTCATCTTCTATCTGGTGGGGCGTCATAAAAATATGGGCATCATCCTGATGAAATGCCCTGACCCTGAAAAGACCGGACAACACACCGCTCAATTCATGTCTGTGAACAAGGCCGATTTCTGCAGCCCGAATCGGTAAATCCTTATAAGAATGGGGTCTCATGCCGTACAGGAGCATTCCGCCGGGACAATTCATGGGTTTAATGGCATATTCATCCTCATCAACCATGGCTGTGTACATATGCTCGCGGTAATTGTCCCAGTGACCGCTTTGCTCCCACAGGCCGCGGTTTAACATAATCGGTGTTTTTGTCTCCACATAGCCTGCGGTCCTGTGTTCTTCTTTCCAGTAATCCAAAAGGGCGTTCCAGATTATCATACCTTTGGCATGAAAAAAGGGCATGCCCGGCGCTTCATCGTGGAAACTGAAAAGATCCAGCGCTATACCGATTTTTCGGTGATTTCTTTTTCTTGCCTCTTCAAGAAAATGTAAGTGTGCATCAAGCTCTTTCTTTGTGAAAAAGGCCGTGCCGTAAATTCTCTGAAGCTGGGCCTTTGTCTGATCCGCCCGCCAGTACGCGCCTGAAACCTTCATAAGTTTTACGGCTTTGATAAATCCTGTGTGGGGAAGATGCGGGCCGCGGCATAAATCCGTAAAATCGTCATGTTTATAAAATGAAATGGTTCCTTCTTTAAGTTCCGAAATCATTTCGAGTTTATACGGCTCGTTTTTATAAAACTCTAATGCCTGGGATTTTGAGACCACTTCCCGCTTAAACGGCTGTTTGGCCTTGATGGCCTTTTTCATTTCAGCCTCGATTTTTTTAAAATCGTCTTCCGAAACCGGTTCCATATCGATATCGTAATAAAAGCCGTCTTCCACGGCCGGTCCGATGGTCAATTTGGCATCCTTGTAAAGATGCAAAATCGCTTGGGCCATCACGTGGGAGGCACTGTGGCGGAGTATTTTTATGGCTTCCGGATCTTTGGTTGTAATAAGCTTGATTTGGGAATCTTGGGCAATTTTTGTATTTAAATCTACAAGCACGGAATTGAGCTCCATGGCGATGCAGTTTCGTGCGAAACCCTCGGAAATACTTTTTGCTACATCCAAACCTGTAGGGCTGTTTTCAAAACTCTTTATATTACCGTCGGGAAATGTTATGTGTATCATTATTATATCACCTAATTAGTTTCCATCCAGAAATGGCTCTTTTCCGCAATCTCTGCGTCAATCTGCGGAATACCTTGTGCGGCGTACTACTTGTACGCCTCCTCGGTATTCCTTGATTTTCTTGTCCTTGCGAAAAATTGCTTATTTCTGCATTGGAAACTTTATTTGGAACCTGCAATTATTGACAACAGTTTGTCGATCTTGCTTTAATAAATTCCTATTGTTTAATGAATAAAAAAAATAAATTAGGTGAAATAATCCAGCAGGTCAAGTGAAAATTGAATGGGAACCCACTATAAGATAATAGATACCCAAGCCGGACTTGAAAAAGCGGTAAGAACCCTTGAAAAGGGAAAGGCCGTGGCTGTTGATATGGAAGCAGACTCCATGTACCATTTCCAGGTAAAAGTGTGTCTGGTTCAGATGGCCACGGAAAAATCGACTATTGTGGTCGATACCCTAGAGGTTAAAAATTTATCCCCCCTTAAACCGCTTTTTTCTAATCCTGATATTAAAAAGATTTTTCACGGCGCTGATTATGATGTGCGCAGTCTTTTTCGGGATTTTAACATTGAGATAAATAATCTTTTTGACACAGAGCTTGCATGTCGGTTCCTTGGGATTAAGGAAACGGGGTTGGAAGCGGTAATAGAGAAATATTTAAGCATAACTCTTGACAAAAAATGCCAGAAAAAAGACTGGTCCAAAAGGCCGTTGCCCAAAGAGATGCTCAATTATGCTGCCGGTGATGTTAAATATCTTCTTACGATTGCCCAAGTTTGTGAAAAAGAGCTTGAAAAAAAAGGTCGTCTGGCCTGGGTGCTTGAAGAATGCGATTATTTAAGCAAAGTCAGACCGGCTTTATGGGATGAAGAGCCGTTATTTTTAAAATTCAAAGGCGCGGGACGTCTTAAGTCCAAAAGCCTTGCCGTGCTTGAAGCGTTGTTGCAGTTTCGTAAAAGCATTGCAGAAAAGAAAGATAAACCGCTATTTAAAATAATCGGCAACGATTCAATTATGAAAATCACAACGGCAAAGCCGGTATCCTTACGCCGCTTAAAAGGGACAAAGGCGTTGAGTGAAAAACAGATCCATATGTACGGCAATGATTTGATTGAAGTGGTGGCCGGGGCTTTGAAAATACCGGATAACAACCTTCCGGTGTATCCGAATAAAAAGGCGCAGAGGTTGCCCTATGAAGTGCCGGCACGGATAACAGCCCTAAAGTCCTGGAGAACCTCAAAGGTCAGAACGCTTAAAATGGATCCAGGGATGATTTGTAATAATGCGCTCATTACCTCTATTGCAATACAAAATCCCGTGGATATAAGAGCCATGGGAAGAATAAAAGAAATGAAAAACTGGCAGAAAAAGGAATTTGGCCAGGAAATTATTTCCCTTTTAAAAAGTCTGAAATAATCTCATACCTGAATCTTGTATGAGCCGGAGGCTTTCATCCGTGACGGTTTTGTAAAAAACAATGTCAGAGGAATACAACACATACAATGAATTGCGCAAAAAGGGTCGGTATACCCAAGCGGCACATTTTGCGGAACGGCAATATCTTGAAGGCAATAGAAACAATCCGTTTTGGCTCACACGGCAGGCCGCAGCACTTACTTGGGCTCGAGAATATAAAAAGGCACTCCATGTCGCGGAAAAGGCCCTTTCACTCAAATCTTCCAACCCCTATTCAATGCTTGCGATGGCAGATGCACTCAGGGGCCTCAAGCGTACGGATGAAGCACTCCGGTATTATGAAGAAATCATGGGCGATCCAAAGATTAGATTTTCCGCTCAAAAAGGAATTCTTTCCTGTCTTGCGGGAAAAAAAGAGTGGGATAAAATGCTCAGGCGTATGGGGCAATGGGACATGCCCAAAGAGTTGGTTTTTGAATGGAAAGTAAAAGCGTTTGCCGGGCAAGAACGATGGGATGAGGCCATTGACATTTGCGGTCAGTGGCTTGACCTTCAAACGGACCTTCCCCAGGCACTATGGGCATTAACAGAATTTGAGATCCAGCGGGACGGACTGGAGCCTGTACTTAAGAAAATGGGAAGGCTTGCGAAAATTTCATCCCGGCCGCCGGTTTACAAAGAGATTTATGCATCCCTTTGCAAAAAAGCAGGAAACCCTGAGCTGGCCTTAAAACAGTATGAAGAACTGATCCGTACGGGATCGGACCTATGGAATCAGCGCCAGCAGGCATTTGCCCTAAAAAAATCAGGAAAGATGTCGGAAGCGATTCCCATGATGGAAGAACTGCTAAAGCTCGATCCAAAGGATATATATATTCATTCATCCTATGTTTCGGCCTGTAAGGAATCCGAACAGGTTGAAAGGGCGTTAAAATTCTACGAAGAACTGGTTGAATCGAATCCTGAGGAAACAACCCTTTACGGCCGGATTCGAAAAATAAAAAAAATGCCTGGACTAGAATTGGACTAAAAGATGAGTCGGTTTCCGAAAATCGGTGATCTTGTCGAGGTTCCGCCGGTACAGACGGTCATCCGTCTGGAAGAGGGGAGGACCCGCTCTGAATCTATTGCTAAAAGTTTTGTATTTACTTCAGAGGTAACGTCACATTTTGCGGTGATTTCGGATGCTCTGCTCAAAGAATTCGGCCGGGGGTTTTTTCTGCAAGGTGATTTCGGATCCGGCAAATCCCATTTTTTGGCCACCCTTACCGCCTGGCTTGAACACAGCCCGGGGTCTGAAGTGCTGTCCCGTCATCACGGAGGGCTCCGCCGTGTCAGGGATTCGGGGCGCCGTTTTTTAACGGTGGATATATCCCTGGTTAATTACAGGGGCTCAACCCCTCTGGAACGGATTATCGTTGAAGCCACAGAAAAGGCTCTTGCATCACACGATATTGAAATAAAATTAACGCCGATTTCCGCATTTTTAAATTACTTTGCGACGCTGCTTGAAAACAAAGAACTGGCCGCAGGCTTTGCAGAGCAGGCAGGCATATCCAAAACACCGGAAGCGGTTGATGAATACCTCAGAAAAGACCCCCGTCAGTCATATACGGCAGGGATGCGCTTTATGAAAAGCATGGGCATGCCGGCGCCCGAAACCCTTGTTGAAGAGCGGCACGAAACCTTTGCAAAGGTCTTAAGGGCCATTGGGGATTCCGGTTTTGACGGACTTGTGATTGTCATGGATGAGCTTTCCGAGTTTTTCCGTTCAAAACCCGATACCCGTGCCTTAAATGAAGACGCACGGACCCTGCAACTGATCGGTGAACTTGCCGGCAAAGAACCGGTTTGGATTATCGGGGCGGTTCAGGAAAGTATCGAGCGGACCGGCGATATCTCCCAGGTGACCTTTCAAAAGATCAAGGACCGTTTTCCCGTGAAATTTGTCCTTTCCACGGTTCATATCAAAGCACTGATATCCCAACGACTGGTGAAAAAGAAAGCCGGATCCGGTGATGCGCTTCACAGGGTTTACGATTATTTTTGCAGGCAGTTTCCTTCATTTAACTGGCGTTTTGAAGAGTTTCAGGCCGTGTATCCGGTTCATCCGGTGACTATCGCACTTTTAGGCGGTCTGGGCGATCTTTTTTCAGAGCACAGGGGAATTGTGGATTTTGTTTTTTCACAGCTTGCCGGGGATGAGAGCAGACAGATATCAGGGATTCTGGATCGTCAGGCCTATGAACTTTTGGGGCCTGACAGCATTTATGAACATTTTTCCCAGAAACTGGCTGAATTCTCCGGATTTAATATATATCCCAGGTATGTGGTCCCCCATCTGGATGAGGTGATCGAGCAGGCCATTGACCCGGAAGACAGGATGCTTGCCCGCAGAATTGTCCGGATCCTGGTTCTTTACCGGATTCATCCCACTGCGGATATCCCTTGTGTCAAAGACTTAACCGATCAGGTTTCCTGTGCGCTTTCCCATCAGGACCCGAGCTTGAACGTTGATTTTGTTTCAGAAGCGATTCTGGATCCTCTGGTAGAAAAGAGTAAATTTCTTGTCAAACATCCTTCTGAAACCGGTGATCCAAAGGACGTGAGGTACGAAGTCATAACAGAAGAAGATCCCACGAAAACACTCAAAGCCAGAATTCTAAGAGCCGCATCGGAAATTTCTCCTGACGATAACCGGCTTATTACATCGGTCTTTGCCGAACTGCCCGAATCCTCATCATGGCCCGGACCCGAATTCATGGAGCGGGGGGTTCATCATGCCGTAAAATGGCTTAAGAGCGACCGACGGGTTCTTGTCTCCTTTTTAGGCCGGGGAGAAGAAGCTTCTGTAAGTGATCGGATTCACCATGCGTTATACGGCGGGAATACGGATTTTGCTGTTGTCATGAGTCTCGGAAAAACGGATTTTAATGCCGAACATACCGCCGTGTGGGAAATTCCCATTTCCATGGACGAAAAGAAAAGATCGATTCTTCGTGAATATTTTGCAACCAAGCAGATCGCCTCGGGCCTGGATCCATCGAATCCGGCGGATGCCCCTCTCATTGAGACGGCCCGGGAATCGGTCGAAAAACTCAGTCCTGCTGCACATGATGCGGTATTGAGCCTTTTTTATGAGGGAAGATTTTCAGACTTAAGAATGGGCGTAGAACCGGTCATCCGACAGATGAGACGCTTTGAAAGACTCCTTGATCAGGCCGGCGAAATCCTTCTTCAAGAACGATATCCCGGATACAGGGAGATTGCACCCAGAAAAGTATCTCCCTTGCCCATGTTATATCAGCGCCTCATTAATGAGTTTATCTTTCCGGGCAGCATCAGCCTTCGGGAGGCGCATTCGCGCGGATTAAACGATGCCATCGAGGGTCTTGCCGTGCCCCTGGGACTGGTGGAATTACGGGCGGGCTCATATATTTTTGTACCGGATCATGAAAACCATGCCCTGCTTTCAACCCTATTCGGTCTGATGGGCAGCGCGGGTGAGACAAAGCTTTCGGACGTACTGAATTCCTTGCAAACCGGAAGGTTCGGGCTTCCTGAAGATACGGCATATTTTCTCCTTGCAGCCCTTGCTTTTGGCGGGTTAATCACACTTCTTAAAAATGGCCGGGCAATGCCTTTGGAATTTCTCAAACTTCTGAAAATTAAAAGCGCGGATGCAGTGGCTCCCGGAGAAGTCATCGGGAAATACGACCGGGAAACCCTTCTGAATGAGTGTACATTTCTTTCTCCGGCTGACCGTTGGGAATCTTTTGGATTGAGGCAGCAGCGCGAAGCCTGGCAGTCTGTTGTCAAATTTCGTGACTGGGCGGTAAGAACCGTTTCCGAGGCGGCAAAACGTCTTTCTGCGTTTTCAGAATTTTCCGCATTTGAAGCCTTTGACCTGGGCGCATTAAATTCCCGTCTGAATGCCTTAATCTCTGTTTCCGAAGAAATCAAAGTTTCTTATCCTGCACGGGAAGGTCTGGAGCGTTTTCTCAAAGCGTGGCGGGATCATGACCTGACTTCACATGATATTGAGTTTATCAAGAAAATAAAAAAATTTCTGGTCCGGCAGGCGGAACATTTTGTTTTTGTGAATCATTATGTTCAACACACGGCCGTTGATCGCGCCTGTGGTGAGGACACGGGTATTGCAGCGCTTAAACGCACGGTTATGGGGCTGATGGAAAATCCCGACGACCTGGTAATGGCGGATGATCCTTCCCGGTTACAGGATGCATTTGATGGATTTCGGACGGCCTATGCCGAGTATTACGTCAAAAAGCACAACGCGCATTACACGCATTTTACCGCAAAGCCGCTTTCCCGATTTGCCAAAAGAGCCATGGTGCTGTTAAAACGGCTTGCCGCCATTGAAATTCTGGACCGGCCCCCGGGTTTGGAAGGTCTTTTTCGTAAACTGGACGCTCCCAAAGTTGACGTGTGCAAAAGAAATCTTTCCGAAGAATTGATGCGCTCACCGGTATGCAATTGTGCATTTATTCCCAATGAAACCCCCAAACCTCTCAAAGAAGAGGGTCGCGAGAAGATAATTGAAAAATGTTTAAAGGAATATCTTGTTATTCTGAAAAATCCCAGGGTAAGAGAGGCCATCTCAGCCCGGATTTTTGCCCTTGCGGATGCGGATCCGGATAAGGTTAAACGGTTGAAAAGCTTGCTTACACTTTTAGAGGATGAGCGCTCTTCTGTTTCGGTTCTTCTTGACCTGTTGGATTATACGACTGCTGAAGAAATTTCAAAGGCACTGGCAGGCCGGGTTAAGATCGAAAAGCGGGGATTAAAAGACCTGTATTCCCATCTGGGCGGCAGAAGGCTGGCACCGAACCAGGTGAGTGAAATCGTAACGCAATGGATATGTGCATCCGGCGAAAACACGGTGATTGCCATCCAGGATGATCGTGATATCTCCACGCACGAAAGGATGTTTCCCCTCTCCTGGTGGTCTATGATGCATCCGGCTCTTTTTAAAGAGGATGTGCGCATGAACATTCGTGAAATGGAGGATGCGTTAGAGCGGCAATTTCCTTCCCGGAACCTGAAAGATGCGCTGAATCGTTTGGATGATCGAGATCTTTTGGCCTTTATTCAAAACGAGCCTTTTCATTCCAATGCCGTTCGCATGGCCTGGCTTTTATTGGCCGGGCGAATTCTTTCCCAGGCACCCCGGCAGAAACCGGATGATCCGGGTCATGCCGGAATTTACTCCCATTATGTTGATCCGAAAGTTGCCGGGGAGATCACCGGGCGATTAACTGTGCTAAAAAGCATTGCATCACTTTGGAATGACACCCTTCCCCATATGCTTCGGGTGCGGATTCCCCTTTCTCGGATACGGGTTGATTCCTGGTGCACAAAGGAACTTCGTTCCCTTGTGGATCAGAACCTGCAAGTGGTCGCGGAAAAAGGAAAAGAGTGGCTGGATATGCTGTCTCCGGTTGAGCCTGTCGTGTTAGAGGACAATCCCATTGTGGTAATTCTTGACGGGGTTTCTCCGGATGTATGGCTTGAGACAATGGCCGGCGTAAGATGTGATATGGATGACCCCTCGCTGTCATGGCATCGTCTTGAAGCGGTTCCCAAAACAGGGCCTGCGATTTCCGCTCTGTTCGGATTTTCCCATGATGCCATGGATGAATTCAGTTCACGGGATATTCCGTATCATCACCTTAAAGGGAACGAAATCCATGGACTCGAAGACCTTGTTCCTCCCTTTGCACCTGACAAATCTGCCGTGATCCGGATTTCTCTGGTTGATGAGGGCGCCCACGCCGGCGTGTTGCGCCTGGCCGAAATGCCCGCAGCGGTGTGCAGATTTCTTGAAAATGAATTGCCCGGGCTGAAAAAAATATGTGCTGCGCAAAAACGGAGGCTGATTTTGACGGCAGATCACGGGCTTTCTCTTACCCGGACCGGCCTTTCTCACGGACAGGGCGGGGTGTTTGAACGGGCCATATTTCGGGTTGAATGGGGAACGGGTTGAGTTAGATATTCTCTTAAAAATCGCAACTTGGATTCAATGACCTCGCGATCAAGCATTCTCAGATACCCCGAAGTAGGACCTCATTGACACGAAGACACCAAAGAATTGTGGTATAATTCTTTTAATTAACAATATTAATCACTTATGGCGATTATGACTTTCAACCCTTCATTCAGAAAAATTGAAGGCCATAATTTTTGCGATTTATAAACGATATAATTAGTGATATCAATAAGATGACGTGTATTGATGTAACTTCTCAATAACTTCTGGTAGTAGACAAAATACTACCACTCTTTTTTTTGTAATTTGTTTAAAGCATTTTAAAGTATTTCTATAGAGAGTGGAAGAGAAAAATATTATCCTGGGTTCAAAGCGTAACTTCTCAATAAATTCTGGTAGTAGACAAAATACTACCATTCTTTTTTTGTAATTTGTTTAAAGCATTTTAAAGGATTTCTATAGAGGGTGGGATAGAAAAATATTATCCTGGGTTCAAAGCACTGTATCAGATCTTTTTTGGCCTGATCGGTAAACGGAATAATTTTGTCGATTGCTCTGTTGGCATGTATCCAGCAAAGGGCACGCAAAAGGATATTAAACTGACCGGCATCATCACTGATGATAACCAGTTCTTTTGAGATACCATGTTCAATGATGCTGCCGATCAGTGCACCCTCTGTGGCTATTTGTACATGTCGATCTTTTACAATGCCATTGTCGGCTAAAAAATCCAGCCACTGGGAATCATTGGCACATATCATTCCCATATTTGCGATGATGGGTTTAATCGCTTGTTTGGGCAGTTTGTTGGTTTCCATATATATGATGGCATCCATATTTATCAAATAATCTGAGTGCCCGGCACGTAGCAATCTTAAAAAATTAATGCGGCTTTTTCTTTCAGTGCTTTCAAACCAGGAAAATAATTCATTGCCAATATGGGTGCAATAGCCGTTTTAGCCTTTATGCCTGGCGCACCGGTATCATCGACATTGATATAGTTGGATACCTGAAGACCGACGGATAAAATATCATCTTTTTCCTTGTGGAAACGATCTTTGTTTTCAATAAGAATATTGTTGAGTTGACCCTTTGAAATATCAATTTTAAACTCATTAACTAACTGTTCCGCCAGTAACATTAACGCATACTCCTGAAGAGAAATGGTGATGTTGAATTTTAAAATAAAACAGATAAGTTCGGGGCTAAAATGCTTACCGTTTAAATATTCAGACGAATTTGGTCAAACATGTCCTCCAAACGCTTTTTATCTTCGGGATTGGGGTTTTCTTTATATTTTTTTAACCCCTTATATAGCAGCCATACGTGATCCTTTAAACACTGATCCTTCCGGGATATGATCCGGAGGAATAGGAATGGTATCGTGAATTTTTAGTTTGGCTGTTTTTTTTCTTTTTTTAGATCCGGGACGCTTTTTACCTTTGCGTTTCTTTTTATTATCAGTTTTATTTTCTAAACGACTTGGTTTTATTTTTGGTCTGGGAGGTTGGTTTTTAAGTCGAGCGATTTCGTCTTTGAGTTGCTGGATTTGCTCTGCTTGTTGAAGAATAATGACTCCTTGGTGCTCGATAAAGGTCGATAGCTGCAAAACAATCGGAGACTTCTCGTCTTTGATAATTGTCGGAGGCTTTGAAGTTCTTTTCATACATTATGCGCATAGCACAATGAAATGGGTTTGTCCCGAACTTTTTTTATTTTTTACCATATTTTTTTAGAAAAATTGCAATATCATCATCTAATTTGCCGGAACTTATTGAGAAGTTACGTATTGATGTAGGCGCCAGGCCTTTCAAGGTAGTACTTCTTCAAGATAACGCATTGAAAGAACAGTAATTAATTGAGCAAAGCCTTTAATGGTCATAGACAACAACAATTTTGTCTTTTCTTAATCACTTTTATCTAGATTGTTTTGTTTCCCAAAACTAACACAAAAATAATAATTCATACACCTATCCAGGGATTCAGAATTAGCCAATAAATGCAATTATTTTTACGTTACAGAAGCACTACCTTGAAAGGGCTGATGTAGGCACTTAAAGGATCACAGCGGTGCTGAGGAGGCCTGAAAAAACATATAATATTGGGATATTCTTGACTATTTCTTAATTAGGCAGTAATTATTTAAAAAATGGATAAAGCATCCACTTAAACTATAAGCGATTGAAATTGTATGATGAAATAATGAAACTAAATATTATTAATTTTCATAAGGAAAAGCAAGGGCATCTTTTAACATATTTCTCAAGGCTGTAGGTTTAATCAAATACAGAATAAGGAGAATTAATCGTAAAAACTGGAGGAGATTGAATATTTACGACTGAATAAAGAGGCCAGCAAAGGCGGTTGTTGTTGTCCTATTGAACTGTGTGGAAAAAATAATGCCTAAGAGGAGTAAATCTATTGAAGTTTTCTGAAGGATAGAAATTGTGCCTTAATAGGGCAATGGATGAAGAGGTACACAAACCCTCTTTTAAAGCCGGAGGCACTGGATTATTTGGAGACAGAGGAATAATAAAATGGAGGTGCTCTACCGCAAAGCATTTTGGAAAGATCTTAAAAACCTTAAAAATCAACCTGTTTATGAAAGGATTTTTGTATTTGTTTTTAAAACATTGCCAGAGACCATACTAACAGATGGCAACCAGAGTTAAAGCGATGATGAGAGGACATGCTGAAACGTTATCGTGTTGTGGGTTGAAAATTATCGAGGTTGGGTCGGACTTCAAGAGGTGATGCAGTAGACGTGGAAAGTTGTTTACACCGACAGAGATTTCCGACGCTTTCCGCAATCGCAGTCAATATCATCGTAAATGCGTATATTTTTCCCCTTGATTTTCAATACCGCTAACAGTTGCTGACGATCTACGGGCAATTCAGTTGAGTCGACGCAATGCACAAAACCTTCATCCAAAATCCCGCTCTCTCTGAGATGGTATATAATATATACCATTAAATTAACCAGTTGTGAGAATGCTAAACCCGATCTGAATTGACACATCTGAACATGGCTGAGCATCTGTTTACGGTTAAGTGGCAACCCTATAAAAGCCCGATTCTGCTTATTATCCATCCCTAATAGCGGGACTGGCGTAAAGCTGTGGCCTTTATAATCCATAGCTCTTTCTCCGCAGAGTTACACGGTAGCTGATTTCCACGGGATCGCCAGGCGGAATCAGGAAAAAACTCTCTACATGAAAATCGCGGGATAGAAATTGTTGATAATTTTATCGTCTAACAAATCGTCGATGAATCTGAGTTCTTTGTCCTTGATATGCAAAGGGTGGCGACTTTTTCGGTTCAATTTGAATAGAATGCTGTTTTTGCAGCCCTCAATAAATCGCCCCATTTCATCTAAACTCATAATGGAAGCCGTTGGTAATTGGGACTCAATTCCAAGCAATACTTCATGAGGGGTTGTAACATCTTGTTTGAAATCATAATTTTTAACAGCTTCATCTAAAACCTTTTTGGCGATGGCTTTCTTTTCTTTTTTGGTTAGACACTGCCAGTTGGGATACCGGGTTTTCAGTTGTTTTTTAATCTCAGCCTTGATAGCTTTGTGATGCATGGGAAAGTCTCCTTAAGGTCAAATTTTGTTGGAAAAATCTACTCCTTTATAGAGGCTTTCTTATGTTTAAGCAACTGTTTTCTTAAGCTTTTCATTAATTTATTTTAACACCCTTTCTTAGGGTCCATTCGTTTATAAATTGATAGATGGATACAACGGTTTGGATAGTTGAGATCGTTTGGCTGGTTTTATTGGTTTAGCCCATCTCCGTGATTTTAAAATATTTTTATAATTATATCAATAAGTTATATTTTCATATGGCACTACATTTATTTTGATAGTACAATTATTTCAATTGGTTGCTTCGTTTGAAGCTATCCGTATGGCACTACATTGAGAAATTGCGTAAATGCGGTTTGTAATACATTGAAATAGCTAGTAAATATTTTTGTAGTGCCATAAAATATTTGTTCAAAATACACTTTTTTGCTCTTTTTTCACAAAGATGGGTTAGTTGGTCCGTGGTTAATTTCGTTATGATATAGGATACATCTGGGGTGGTGAAAATCGCCGTGTATACAGATGGAATTTTAATCCCATTTTTGTTCCATATCTTCAGGTGTCAGGTGTCAGGTGTCAGGAATGATGAACAGAGGCGCTGACACCTGAAACCTGACACCTGACACCAGGCATACGGAAAGGAATAAATATGGGATATTTTTTAAAGCCATATTATGGGCAATTTTAATCACCCCAGGATACATCCATTTGAATATTGGCTAACAATTGATTGGGATGATCTATGGCGATTTTTAGAATCGAATACAGAGAAATAGTTTGAAGAATTGGTAAAGCCGATGAACGCGGACAGTTAAGACTTGTGACCCGTTTCACTACTCACAGGCTTTAACTGCTGGCTATTTCAAACTTATATTCAAGGAATTCATACAAAATTAAAATAAAGAAAAGGAATTGAAATATGGCAAAATGTCTGATCTGTAATTCTCGAAAGGGAAAAAGAAAATGCATTTACAAAAACGGATTCATTTGTAGTCTATGTTGTGGAGAGTCGCGATCATTTGATAAATGTGATGGATGTACTTATTACAAAGATACGAAATCGATCAGAAACTATAAGAAGGTACCATTTTTTTCGTTGTCACATATGTCAGAAGATTTTTCACTTCAGGATCAAGCAAATGCTATTGAGTCAGCAATTTGTAAATTTGATGATGAACAAAACGGCCATCTTGATGACAATGTTATAAAAAAGATCATCAAGCAACTTTTAGATAGATTTCATTTTAAGGACGAAAAGACGGCTTTTTCGAATAAATTAGAAGAGAATGGTTTCATATCGGTTGATCGGGCCATTAAGGAAGATCTTTCATCTAAATCTTCTGATGAAATCGTAAAATTACTTGGTACCATATATCGTTCAGTACTTCGTCATAACGAACATAGAAGGGCATATATAGACTTTATACATGAGCATGTTGGTTCACGTATTGGGAAAGGTGCTCGCCTGATAAAAGGATTGCCTTAGCAATGGATACAAAATAAACTGACCATAATCATGTTTTTTTCGGTATTGTTCTATAATTCCACTGCCCCAGGTAATCATCAAAAATAATCCTCATATTTTCTTTGAAATTATCAGCATATTTTCTTCCAGTTTTATAGACTTTTTTTATAATGTTGGCTTTAACTTCTAAGCCCGTTTGTGTTGTTGTATTTTTAATCAGTTCTTTGACATAATCATGACTTTTTAAAATGACGCCCTTTAAAGATCTCGTAATATGGGGGAATAACCGATGTTCTATAGGGTTCCATTTTGATGTATAAGGTGGGAAATGTGCCATGCGTATTTCTACTCCGATCTCATCTACAAGATTTTGTAAGTCTTCTTTGAAGATATAGTGGCGACTTGAGTTGCTACCCCCACCATCTGCAAGTATGAGGATGGAAGTGCAATTGGGATATTGAAGCTTGCCATAGTTTTCCCACCAAACCCTTATCGAGTCACAGGCAAACTCACTTGTATCTTTATTAACACCAATGTTCACATGGGCCTTATTATATTTTAAATCATAAATGGCGTGGGGAATCACTATACCATCAGCAAGATATGGAAAATCATGATCATAGACTTCAATCACACCCGTAGTGTAAACTTGCCCATCCCGGTATAGATTGCCTAAAAGTTCTTTTTTTTTGTGTCCATACTGACTACCGGGTTGCCATCTTTAAAATATTGTTCTTTTAATTGCGTGATTTTTTCAAATTGCTCGTTACGATTTTTAGAGGTCCCAATGGGCATACTTTTAAGGGCCTTGCGTTTTTTGAATCCATGTTTTTTCAACAGCTTTTTAACCACTGTTACACTGATATTAATTCCTGCCTCTTTCATTTTTGCTGCAATTTTCTTGCGGCTTAAATTGGTCCAACGAATTTTTTCATTCATTGGATCTCCAGCAATATGGTCGTCAATGACTTTGAGGAAGACTTCATCTATATTTTCAACTGTTTCTATAATTGGTTTTCGTCCAGCTCCCTTCTTTCGGATTCTGTCTTTTACAACCATGGCCGGGTCGTTTAATTCAGCTATCCCTCGAAGTAGAGTATTTCTACTGCAACCAAGAAGTTCAACAATATATGCTTTTCCACCTCTCGGTAATTTTAATGCTTCTATTGCAGCATATGCTCGCCTGTCTTTTTCTGAAAGCTTGGAGTAAATCGCCTTGATAAATTGTTCAATCTCAGCAGAAAAGGGTAAAAATGGTTTTGGACCAGGTTTTAAGTTTTTTTTCATCATTAACGGTGCCTCATCAATTCTTGATTTAGATTGCACCGTAACTGTCTCATATTATAACATAAAAGTCTAGTTTTTTATAACCATTTGATATTTAAGGAATTTCGATCACTTAATTGAGTTTTCGTTACTTAGACAAATTATACACATAAAGAATAATGAATTGATTCTTTGTGGAGCCGAAAAATAATTTCTGGTTGAACTGGGGAAATAAAAGTAACATCCATAAATAGATGACCATCTGCTAAGCATGCTTCATCATTAACCGCCGATTAATAAAAAGCAATCAGCGCTTACTGCGGGATTTGTTGGGAATGGAGTTAGTTTTAAAAGTCCTTCAACCAAACAGTCACCTGGCAGGTGTTCGACTGTGCTCCACACCTGCCGGTGACGTTACCGTTGGGTCAAAGAAGAAAGGAGACAAGAAATGGTTCGTAACATCGTAAGTCTACTCGGCCTGTTCCTGTTGCTATCCGTGGGCGTTTTTGCCGCAGGGGACTCCGAAAAGGAAAAAGCAGCCGTTGCCGTAGCCCAAGAATGGCTTACAATGGTTGACCATGGAAAATATGTGGAGAGTTGGAAGGAAGCGGCCCAACACTTCAAAAACGCCGTCAAACAACAACAATGGGAGCAATCTTTGAAAATTGTAAGGAAGCCCTTAGGAAAACTGATTTCCAGAAAGGTCAAGAGCAAGACGTACAAGACTTCCTTGCCCGGTGCTCCAGACGGTGAGTACGTGGTCATTCAGTTTGAGACCTCGTTTGAAAACAAGAAATCTGCAATCGAGACCGTTACTCCGATGATGGATAAGGACACAAAGTGGAGAGTGTCCGGGTACTATATGAAATAGATAACCCGTCAAGGATTTAACGTGATATACGAAAAATAATCTTAATACCTGAATGTTGTACGAGTCGGAGGCTTTCATATGCCCTAAAACCTTGTCCTCAGGGCCAGGTCAGAGATCAATGGCTCTGCCCGTATAAATCAACCGGAGTAATGGAGTATTGGAGTGTTGATTTAAAAAAAAGAGCTTTAAACTTTCAGATTTTTTCCAGGGATCTGTTTTCTGAGAGCGATGAAAAAAGGGGTTTCTTCCATTACTCCACCACTCCAATACTCCAGAACTCCGTAAATCGTTAAATGCCGGCAAACTAAATCGCCTCTGGACCCGGATCTTTATTTCAACACGAAGGTAATCAAAACAATGCTCTTTTTCCCTCCTTTTGAAGCCGGGAAGTGCAGCTTTTTGAGTTCCTGAAGCATGCAGCGTTTAAACTCACTTCCTTTCTTGTCTCCTTTATTCAGATCAACTTTGGTGACGCCACCGGCAGAATCTATAACCATTTTGAACACAACCTTTCCTTTTAAGTTCGGTTGTTTTTCCAACGCCTGCCGAAAACATATGTTAAATAAGCGGATATGTTTTTTCAAAAGTTCCCGGATGGATTTTTCCGGCAACTCTCCGGTTACGATAACTTCTCCTACCTCAATGGTGTTTTTATCATGGGCTGAAGCGTCACTTTTCGGTTTAACTGTTTGCAAAAAACACTCTTTTTTGTATTCTAAGCTTTCTTCCATGACCCTGCCTTTGAGTCCAGATACGGAAGGAGCGGATGATAAGGAAGATCCGGTTTTTCCGGCCACGGCAAAAGACCTATTTCCGCCCACAGCATAGTCGGAAACCCCCTGGGGGAGTGGCAGAGGCTGTTTAACGGTTACCGCCTGTCCATCCTGGAGGCGAATCTGAGTGTCCACGGCAACAAATGAGGTGTAGGCGGTCAAGAGGTTATAGGTCAGACCCAGTTGGGTCACTTCTTTGACCCGTTCATCCTGTTTGTTGAGTTTATTATAATCGGATAAAAGGGCGATCCGGTGCCGTGCCCACAAGTAACGCAGGGCCGAATTTGTCTGCAACGGGGGTGCCCCGGAAACATCCACTTTTTTCGAAAAGGCGTGTTCTCCGGTGGTTCCCTGTATAGAGATACTGCCCCGGGGCTTGCCGCGCCATTTTCCGAACACAATCACGGGCCGATCTGCCAGAACGTCGGGAATACTTTTCGGTTCCACATCATAAACCTCAAAACCACCGAAGTTGACCTGGATTCCCGTTAACACCGGAGATTCAATGAGCTTTCTGAATCTGTTCGCTTTTTCGGCTGCTTTTTCGGGTTTTGTAATCACAAAGGGCTCTCCCATTCCCACCCGTGCCATGCCTTCAATCAAATGGCGGTTGACGCTGGATCCAATTCCGAAGGTAAACATATTGGCCTGTCCCAGATTGTTCCGGATCAGGTCAAAGGCTTGTTCTTCAACCGCAACATACCCGTCTGTGGCAATGACAATGCTTCGAGAGAATCCTTCAATTTTTGGCAAGGAAAGCGCTTTTTTTAGTGCGGGTAACAGCCTTGTTCCGCCGCCGCCTCGCTGTCGTTCAATGGTGTTTATGGGCCGCGTGATGTTTTGCGGATTTGCCGGCAAGGAGTGTTCCGACATGAGTTGGGATCCCCCGGCAAACAGCAGCACATTGAATGTATCTGTGGGGCGAAGGTTACCGATTAAGTCTTTAAGAAGCTTTTTGGATATATTTAGCGGGAAACCGTGCATGGACCCTGATACATCAACGATGAATATATACTCTCGGGGGGGAATTTGTTTTTTGACAACCCTTTTGGGCGGCTGCATCATAAGCAGGAAAAAGTTTTCTTCCTTTCCCTCAAAAACAAGGAGCCCGGTTTCAATCTTGCCGCCGGCGAGTCGATATTTCAAAATGAAATCCCGGTTTCCGCCCTGTTTTTCGGATGGGTCGAGCGTAACGGCGGCAAAATCAGGTCCCTTGTAATTGACGCCGGTCTTATGGGAATCGCAGGCCATGTCTTGAATCGGAAGGCCTGCCGCAATGTCAACGCTAATATTAAAGGTATAAGCGGGGGCTTCTCCCTGGTGAAGATAGGGATTTGTCGTCCATGTATCGGACGAACCCCCTTCATCAGCCTGGCGGTCCACATAGCGGGGCCCCACAACCGTGGGATAGACAAACTCGTACACCGTATCCGTGGGAATCAGCAGTTCCGTATATTTGAGTTCTACTTGAATGACGTCAGAAGGCAAAATGTTGGCCACATTCATCTGAAAAACATTGGGCCGGTGCTGTTCTAAAAGAGATGCACTTTTTCCCGCCTGTTTGGCCTGGTTGTATTCCTGCCGGGCCTGCTCACGCTCGCGTATTTTTGCCGTGATGGTTCGCTCTCCGATGGTCATTTTCATCCCGTAAACCGCAGCCCTTGTGGATGCCGGAAACACGTAGATGGCTTCCAACGGCTTGTTGCCTTCATTTTTATAGACTTGTGTTACCGTGACGTCGGCAATGACCCCTGAAATATTCACTTGAGCCTCTGTGGATTTTAGAGGGAGCTGATCAACGTCGGTATCATGGCTCTTTACCAGAAAATACGGGGATAATGTTTGGTCTGCATCCTTTTCCGGCTGGGCATATAAAGTGTTGGCCGCGATTATAATTAGAGCCGGAATCAGTATTACAAAAATTCTTTTTTTTTGTGTCATTGATATTACCTCCTTGTATTGGGGTTCAAAGGGTCAAGGTTCAAAGGTTCAGAGTTCTGGGTTCAAGGTTGTTTTGAAAGATGTACGTCGGTCATCGGATGGGCTGAACATCGAACATCGAACGTCCAACGTTGAACATCGAATAATGATGTCGCTTCGCTCCTCAAGTTTTTTTAATCGAATAAAAAAGCAATTCGAAAATTCAACGGTCAGGTTTTTTATAAATGGTACTTCTGAATAAACGTTAACTATCTTTGGGCCTCCCTGAGCTTTTTTATGAAATCCTTGCCTTTGTTTTTGCCTTTCATTCAACATTCGATGTTGGACGTTCGATGTTCGATGTTCATCTTTTTCACTAAACATTTGGGTTCAAAGGTTTGAGATTGAGGTTTCAGGTGTCAGTGTTCCGGGTTCAGAAATTCCGGGTTCAAAGCTTCCTGACACCTGACACCTGAAACCTAAAAAAAGCTTCGGAGCCACGGTTTGTCAATAGAAAGCAATCAGCGTTTACCAACGGTCTTGATTTCCAGCCCCCATAACCCGGAACCTCTGAACCCGGAACCTCTGAACC
>RPGQ01000075.1:0-1442 GCA_004193595.1 Desulfobacteraceae bacterium Eth-SRB2 | reverse complement strand
AACCCGGAACCTCTGAACCCGGAACCTCTGAACCTTTACACCCTTAGACAAGGAGGATGAGAAAAAGTTCCCAAAATAAAATTGACGGTTTCGTAAAAAGCCCAACTTCTGCGTTGTGCTGCATTTCGTTATCATTCAACGTACGAAAAGTACGCCTCATGATTACAAAATTTACACGCCTTTTTATCCCGCCTATGTTTGGCGGGGGAGTTTGAACTTTTTACGAAACCGTCTAAATTGATGGAAGCGATTTTATAAAGTTATGAAGCGGATCCGAACCTGAATCGTTTCCAGATTTTTATCCGTAAGGCCGGGTGGAGGGTTTTGAAAGGTGCCCAGGCCGGTTAATTCTCTGCAAAAAGATTTGTAGTTTTTGGCGGGAATTTCCGAAAAAATTGATTTTAATTGTTCTGCCTGTCCGTCATATTCTACGGTCAAAACTTTTCCTTTTACAAAATCAATGATATATTTCATTCGGGGAAGGAGGTCGGCAGCTCGGTCTTTTTCCCCGTCACTAATTTTTCTTTCAAAAAAGTCTGTATGGACGCGCTTTTTTTCAACCGTGCTTTCGTTGCTTTCAAGAAGCGGAGCCGCCTGCATGGCAATGCCGGGTTTATAAGCACCTCCAATGACGCCTGTTTTAAGCACAAGGGCAAGTTCTATGGAGTGACCTTTTCCGGCAAATTGACTTGCCTTTTTCTTTGCGAGAACAGAGGACTTTGGTTCAGATTCCACTTGGATTGATGGTGTAACGCTTTTTGCAACGGATCTCCGGGCTGACCGGACATTTTCGGCGTCCCATGCCTTTGCCGGAGCTTCTTCAAAAACCGGTGCCGAACGTTGGGCTTCCTTTCTTAAAGCCGGTTTTAAAAGGTCTTCTTTTGGTTTTTCGGCCATGCTTTGGGATGTGGAGGCTGCAGGGATCTTCATCATCTGAATTCCCGGCTGCTGTATATTCAATACCAAAACAACAAGAATGGTAACGGTGGCGGCCGCTGCCAGTTCCAGAGGGATCTTTATATGGAAGGGCACAAACAACTTTCGAACGATTTTGTTGAAACCGGAGCGCGCTTCCATACGTTCATGGATTTTCTCAAGAAAATCCGCCGGAGGTTCAACCGGCTCCAAAGCGTCCAGTTGTTCAACCACCGCGCGTAATGAAGCGAGCTCCTGTTTACAGTTCTCACAGACTGCAATATGCTTTTCAACCCGTGCCCGGGTTTGCGCATCTAAAGTGCCGTCTATGTATTCGGATAAACGTTTTAAAATGGCGGCACAGTCCATGTTTATATCCTTCCTTTTAGTTATAATAGTATACATAGGTGATCGGATAAGACGTACCCAAATACATTCCCAACCATGCCAACCTTTGGAAATTACAGTTTAAATTAGAAACCAAATATTCTTTAAAAGTACGTAATAAATACTTGACATGCTATATG
>RPGQ01000074.1 GCA_004193595.1 Desulfobacteraceae bacterium Eth-SRB2 | reverse complement strand
GGACCGTCTTCCACGGTTCATTACATGATACCATGCTCCGGGATATTCTATCCTAAGTGGACGTGACATATTTTAACATATAACATTCTATTTTCCATGGGTCAATAGTAGACTTGACCCCATTTTTATGACCCCATTTTTCCAAGCCCGGCGGAGTTCGTTTATTAGGAATTCCGACCGTGTTAGACAGGGTGATCCAACAAGCGGTGGCCCAGGTGCTTAACAGAATCTGGGATCATATCTTCTCCGAGTATAGCTTGGGGTTCCGCCCGAAGCGCTCACAGCATGACGCTATTCGCAAATACCGTGAATATGTGGAATCCGGACTGCGGTATGTAATTGACATTGATTTGGCAAAATTTTTCGACCGAGTGAACCATGATAGGCTTATGGCTCGATTGGCTACGAAAATAACTGACAAGCGGGTGTTGAAACTCATCCGCAGTTTCCTGAATTCCGGTGTCATGATTGCCGGCCTTGAGAAGGCGACAAAAGAAGGTACTCCCCAAGGTGGGCCACTTTCGCCGATTTTAAGTAATATCGTTCTTGACGAACTTGATAAAGAGCTTGAAAAGCGTGGACTGTGCTTTGTCCGTTATGCAGACGACTGTGTCATCTTTGTCGGAAGCAAGCGGGCAGGGGACCGAGTAATGGAAAGTGTCAGCCGTTTTATCGAAAAGAAATTACGGCTGGAGGTAAACCGGGAAAAGAGCGCCGTAGGTCGCCCGTGGGAACGCAAATACCTGGGATTCTGCCTGACGAATTCACGCAAGAATTCCAAGATCCGTATCCACTGGAAAACGATCAAACGGTTTAAACAGCGGGTACGTGAAATCACGGCCCGCCGCCGTGGGCGCAGTCTTTCTCAGGTGATCAATGAACTGAATCAGTTCATGAGCGGATGGTGGAACTATTATGGATTGACCGAATCGTTCAACCGCTTACGTCCATTGCCACATTGGATCAGGCGCCGTCTCCGGGCGTTGGTCTGGAAGCATTGGAAGAACCGCAAAACCCGTGTGGGTCAACTCCTGAAAAGAGGAGTGTCCCGAAACTATGCCGTGACCACAGGCTGTGCCCGTAAAGGCCCCTGGCGTATGAGCAAAGTAAAGTGGGTTAATATCGC
>RPGQ01000073.1 GCA_004193595.1 Desulfobacteraceae bacterium Eth-SRB2 | reverse complement strand
TGACCCCCTTGTTTTTTTATCCCGATATCCGCTCTATTGTTAATATTGACAAACCCCTTTAAAATGTGTATTAATACACACTATGGACAGTCGGAAAATTATCAAAATACTTAAGCAAAACGGGTGGTACGAAATTGCAACATCCGGCTCTCACACCCAATTCCGGCATCCAGATCGAAAAGGGCGAGTCACCGTCCCACATCCCAAAAAAGATATACCAATTGGCACATTAAAAAGTATCGAGCGCCAGTCAGGTATCAAATTCAGTTGAGGTATTACCATGGCGAATTATATTGCTATCGTTCACAAAGAAACCAAATCAGATTTCGGCGTATCGTTTCCGGATTTTCCCGGATGCATCACCGCTGGAAAAAATATCGATGAAGCTAAGGATATGGCTCAGGAAGCTCTGACCCTTCATATCCATGGCATGCTTGAAGACGGTGAGCAATTGCCTGTTCCCTCCCGGCTCGAAGATATTATGAGCGATCCTGATTACGCCAATGCAATTGCTTATTTAGTCGTTTCGGTGCCCGATGCCAAACCCCGTACTGTCAGGGTGAATGTCACCGTACCTGAAATGACGTTAAAACAGATTGATGCTGCTGCAAAAAAACGCGGTATGTCTAGATCCTCATTCTTGGTTCATGCAGCACAAAATGCTATTCAATCTATCCAGTCGGACGCATCTGCCTAAATCTTTTCCTGACGATAACAGCGACGGTGGGGGGGCATGTCCTCATTCTTCACATTATGCCTAAAAAACTGTCAAGAATGAAGACCCCCTTGTTTTTTTGTAATGCCCCTTCAATTCATGTAACAAAATTCCGGGTCTGGACCCTAAGGCAATTTTACCCCTTTTTAACGCTTTACCGAATCATACCTGAAAAGATCGTCACCGGTATACCATATCCAAAAATTTACAAGACAATTCCTGAGTTTCTCACACCTCACCAATACAACCGCTTAATTGGCCACTTCAGTGAACAGGAATATTCATCTATGGGACTGAGAAATCTTATCATCATCATGCTGCATGCAACCACAAATCAATGTTTTGCAGAGAGATTAACTTACTAATATAATATAAAATATGTTTTAATTCACAATTCAGGCTTTGACACCATTTA
>RPGQ01000072.1:1409-11374 GCA_004193595.1 Desulfobacteraceae bacterium Eth-SRB2 | reverse complement strand
GGGCGACAAATATTACAAATTCAACCCCGCCAATAAGCACTAAAAATGTATTAAAGTAGTCTTTAATCTCTGTGCTTTCAAGTAAAGAGGCTATGCCGATTCTATTATTGGTGTTACCGCTTTTCATAACTTCGTCCTTATTACGAAAATTTTATTCCTAAAATGAAACCTCCCTTTTATACCAATAAAGTCTTTTTGTCGATAACTTTTTACAGCTTATTTACTATCCGCTATAAAAAAAACATACGCTATTATAATGATGGTCTCGTAAAAAGTCAAAACCTCAGGGCAAACGCATTTAACTTCTGTGCAGCGTAGCGACGGGGTGTTTCTCTTGGAAATCCAATGACTGTTTGAAGGGCTTTAGCACGCGTTAGTCCGAGCCGAATGGAATTATGACTAAAATAATCGGTGGGATAACTTGGCGACGAATTGTTCTTAACGCCTCTGGAACGGCTCGGGCTTACGGGTGCTTAAGCACAAGTTTCAGTGGATTGGAAAGAGAAGCACCCCGTCGTGGAGCGTTCTCCTTGTACTGGGATTCAAATGCGTTTGCCCTAGCACTTTATTCACTATCAGGAAGAAAAAAAAACACCTGACGTTTCCCAGCTTCTGGGGTGTAAATCAAGGCCGTTGGTAAACGCTGATCCTTGTCTATTGACAAACCGTGGCTTCGAAGCCTTTTTTTAGGTGTCAGGTGTCAGGGTTAAGGGGGAAACGAGCCGACCAATAGCAATTATATGGACGTTGAGGATCTTGAGGTCTATAAAAAGTTGTGTCGGTTACACATTTGTTGAATGGATTGGAGAAAACATTGGAGCGGAAAGTCCCAGAGAGAGAACGCCGCTGGCAGTTAACTGAGGAAACGGCAGTGTATGGTGTAAATGATGAATCGTTCCCTCAGGGCTGCATGCCTCCTGACACCTGAAACCTGAAACCTGAAACCAAATAGCCATGGCAATCTTAACAAACAACAGTCTTGATTTACACACCAGCTTCTGTTATCTTATTGACACACCCGCATACTTTGTATACATCTCACCGTAATGCAATCATCTGTTACAAACAAAATAATATCCGGTTGGTGGACACAAGGCCACACAGAGCCCGAAGTTGGATATCATGCGGTCAGATCGGCAATACTCCGGATAACACAGCCGGTAAATCTGTTGAACCTCGATGGTCAGCTTGCCATAGGCCGGGGAGGTACCGTAACCATCGGCAAAAAGACTCCGTCACCCCCTGAAGGTTTTCCGTTATATGCATATGTTCCCCCGCTGCACCCTGAAAATTTAGGCGATCCGCGGTTCAAGAAAACCTATCATCTCCGTTATGCCTATATTGCCGGCGCCATGGCCAATGGAATTACATCCGTTGAAATGGTGGAAAAAGCCGGGCGTGCCGGAATGCTTGGTTTTTTCGGCGCTGCCGGTCTTTCTCTCGATCAAATAGAAGCGGCAATCGACCGGTTGCAGGAAAGTTTAAAGGACATCCCCTTTGGGTTTAATCTGATCAACAGCCCCAACGATCCTGAATTAGAAGCGGCTGTGGTTCAACTCTATTTGAGGCGTGGGATAACCCTTGTCAGCAGCTCGGCATACCTGGATCTGACACTTCCCTTGGTACACTACCGGGTAAAGGGAATCCATCGGGACAAAAACGGTACGGTTGTTTGCCCCAACAAGGTTATCGCAAAAGTTTCCAGGGTTGAAGTTGCCAGAAAATATTTTTCACCGCCTCCGGAAAAACTTCTGGCACAACTGGTGGCAAGAAAAATGATAACGGCAGAAGAAGCTGACCTCTCAAAATCCATACCCATGGCCGAGGATCTGACTGCAGAAGCAGATTCCGGCGGACACACGGATAACCGGCCGGCAATTACGCTATTGCCCACCATGATTGCCCTGCGTGACGAATTGACTGAAAAATACAGATACAGCAGACCCCCTTGCGTAGGACTTGGCGGAGGCATTGCCACGCCGGATTCAGCCGCCGCCGCATTTGCCATGGGTGCCGCCTATATCCTTACCGGTTCCATCAATCAGTCCTGCGTGGAAGCGGGCACGTCCCAGACGGTCCGTCAAATGCTGGCCGAAGCCGGCCAGGCGGATGTGACCATGGCCCCTGCCGCCGATATGTTCGAAATGGGAGTTAAAGTCCAGGTATTAAAACGTGGAACCATGTTTCCGCTTCGTGCCGCAAAACTTTACGATCTGTATCGTAACTATGACCGTTTTGAAAATATTCCGGAAAAACAAAAAGCGGTGCTGGAACGTGACTTTTTCAGAAAAAGTTTCCAGGATGAATGGGAACAGACAAAGAAGTATTTTGCAATCCATGACCCAAAACAGATCGAACGGGCCCGAAAAGATCCCAGACACAAGATGTCCCTGGTTTTTCGATCCTATCTGGGTCAATCCTCAAACTGGGCCAATTCCGGTGATCCTTCAAGAAAAATCGATTACCAGATATGGTGCGGTCCGGCAATCGGAGCTTTTAATCTATCGGCGGCGGGGCCATGGATCCATCCGCCTGGCGCATTTCGGCCGGCATTCCGACGGACCGTCTGGGACGATGCCCTTCCACGCAGGACTGATTAATTCGGAACCGGCGTGGGATATAGGCGGCACCCATGGCAAATGCGGCGGCGGCTGAAGATCCGGCAGTAGCGAAAATGCCTCCACCGCCAAGTCCACGCAAAGTGCTGTATGTATTTTTCAGTCAATTTCGTCACGCCGAGGCAATCATGGTGGGGCAATAGCGTAATTGCGGCGGAAGTTATCCGATAATGATCGCCGGAATCTGCTTCTGCAGTCAGATCTCGGCAATGGGTATGGATTTTGAGAGGGAGTCAGCTTCTTCTGCTTAGATTTATCATTTTCTTGCCACCACAGTTGTTGCCAGAAGTTTTTCCGGAGGGCGGTGAAAATATTTTCTGGCAACTTCAACCCTGGAAACTTTTGCGATAGCTTGTTGGGGCAAACAACCGTACGATTTTCAATCCCGATGGATTCCGCTTTACCCGGTAAGGCACCAAAGGGAAGTGTCAGATCCAGATATGCCGGAAAGCTGCTGACAAGGTTGTCCACGCCTCAAAATAGAGAGTTGAACACAGCCGCTTTTAATTTCAGGATCATTGGGGCTGGAAATTTGATCCAGATTAAACCAAAGGGGATGTCCTTTAAACTCCTGCAACCGGTCGATTGCCGCTTCATTTGGTGATGATCGAAGATAAACTAACGCCGAAAAATAAGCATTCCAGCACGCCCGGCTTTTCCACCATTTCAACGGATGCGAATTCCATTTGGCTGGCGCGGCAATATAGGCATAACGGAGATGATAGGTTTTCTTGAACCGGATCGCCTAAATTTTTCAAGGGTGCGAAGCGGGGGAACATATGCATATAACCTTGAAGGAAAATTCTTCGAGAATTTGACGGAGTCTTTGCCGATGGTTACGGTACCTCCCGGCCTATGGCAAGCTGACCATCGAGGAGTTCAACAGATTTACCGGCTGTGTTATCCGGAGTATTGCCGATCTGACCACCGCATGATATCAACTTCGGGCTCTGTGTGGCCTTGTGTCCACCAGCGGATATTATTTTGTTTGTAACAGAAGTTTTTTAAGATCTCATAAAAAGTCAGAAACTGCTAAAAATTAAACACATGATGAATTCTATTTTTTATGAATTCATCAAAAGATAATCATTGAAACCCATAGATAAAAAAATACCACAGGGTGTGCCTGTGGCCATCATCGGAATGGGATGTCTTTTTCCCAAATCTCCCGGTTTAAAACAATACTGGCGGCTCCTCTTTCACGGTGAAGATGCCATAACCGATGTACCGGCAACACACTGGTTATCCGAAGATTATTACGACACGGACCAAAAAAAACCCGATCATGTTTACTGTAAACGGGGAGGGTTTATTTCTCCGATTTCTTTTGATCCCACGGAGTTCGGAATTCCCCCCTCTTCTCTTGAAGCCACGGATACCTCTCAACTTTTGAGTCTGATCGTTGCGCAAAAAGCCCTGGAAAATTCCGGTTATGGTGCGGGGGATAATTTTAACCGTGACCGAACCAGCGTAATACTCGGTGTTACCGGGACACAGGAGCTTGTTATCCCCCTTGGCGCCAGACTTGGCCATCCCATATGGCGTAGAGCCCTCCAGGACTCAGGAATTAACCCGGTAAAAACTGAAGAAGTCATCCAAAAAATATCCGATTCATATGTATCCTGGCAGGAAAGCTCTTTCCCGGGGCTTTTGGGAAACGTTGTGGCCGGAAGAATCTGCAATCGTCTGGATCTTGGAGGCACGAACTGTGTTATTGACGCTGCCTGTGCAAGCTCCATGAGCGCCATCCATCTTGCAATCATGGAACTCATCTCCGGACGCAATGACATGGTGATTACCGGCGGCGTTGACATGCTCAACGACATCTTCATGCATATGTGCTTTTCCAAAACATTTGTTCTTTCGCCCACCGGAGATTCAAGACCTTTTTCAAAAAATGCTGACGGCGTGGTGCTTGGCGAAGGCATCGGGATATTTGTTCTGAAACGACTTTATGATGCGGAAAAAGACGGCAACAGGATTTATGCGGTAATTAAAGGGGTGGGGACTTCCAGTGACGGAAAATCACAAAGCATATATGCCCCCAGAGCCGAAGGACAGACAAAAGCGCTCCAAACCGCATACACTCAAGCCGGCATAGACCCTGCCACGGTTGAGCTTATCGAGGCACACGGCACCGGCACCATCGTGGGCGATGAGGTTGAGTTTCAGGCCTTAAACAGTTTTTTTGGCACATCAGACAACCGTGACAAAAGGGTTGCTTTGGGTTCTGTGAAATCCATGATCGGTCATACCAAGGCCGCAGCAGGCGCCGCAGGTCTGATGAAAGCCGCATTATCAATTTACAATAAAGTCCTGCCGCCCACTTTGAAAGTGGGTGAACCTGATCCAAAACTGAATATTCATCAAAGCCCGTTTTATCTAAATACAAACACAAGACCCTGGTTTTCAAATAACGAACATCCGCGAAGAGCGGGGATCAGTTCATTCGGATTTGGCGGAAGCAATTTTCATTTGGTGGTCGAAGAATACCGGAAACACAAACAGGAAATCACGTGGCACGGATCTGTTGAAATTGTTGCCCTGTCCGCTTCCAGCCAGGACCAGCTAAAAGAGCATTTTGGCAACCTCAAAACCCATGTTGACAAGGGTCTGTCCTATGAAGAACTTTCAAAAAAAACGGCAAAAACAAGGGCCGATTTTTCAACATCGGATCCATACCGACTCCTGATGGTCCTTGAACCATCAACGGATCTTACCGGCCTTTTTGACCGCGCGTTACATGCCCTTGAATCAAACCGTTCCCAACATGCATGGCAGCTTGAGAATATTTTTTACGGGAGCCATGAACCTGCTGGAAAAATGGCATTTATTTTCCCGGGCCAGGGAAGTCAATACCCGGAAATGGGCCGTGACCTGGTATGCAGCTTTCCGAATGCATTTAAAATTCTGGAAAATGCAAATGACCAATACAAAAATTATGGCCGGCTCACCGATATGATCTACCCGATTCCGGATCAAAGCGAAAAAGAAAAGACAAACCCGGAACAAGCGCTACGGAGAACAGACATTGCCCAACCGGCTATCGGGGCGGTAAGCATGGCAATGCTGAACATACTTCAAGGATTCGGCATCTTAGCCGATTTCACCTGCGGGCACAGTTTTGGCGAACTTTCAGCCCTTTGCGCTGCCGGCCGTATGGATCTGGATACCTTGCTGCACCTGGCCATTACCCGGGGCCGCTTAATGGCGGCGGCGGGCCAAAATACCGGGGGCATGCTTGCGGTCATCGGACCGCTGGACAAACTCGAACATCTGATTGAGGAAAATAAAACAGGTGTTATTCTTGCAAATCGAAACAGCCCCGACCAGGGAGTGTTATCGGGCGCTACGGATGCCATCCACCGGGCCGAAGAAATATGCCGGCAGAACGGATTCAGGACCGTCCGGCTTCCGGTTTCCGCTGCGTTTCACAGCCGTTTGGTAAAAAAGGCCCAAAAGCCTTTTTCACAGGCCATAGAAAAAATCGACATGGTTCCTTCGGAAATCCCGGTATTTTCCAATACCACCGGCGCCCCCTACCCTGCCGATCCTGGAAAAGCAAAAGAATTGTTGCACGGGCACCTGTTATCCCCTGTCGATTTTGTCAGCGAAATTAATAATTTATTTGAATCTGGCGCACGAACGTTTGTTGAGGTGGGCCCGAAATCGGTTTTGACCGGCCTGGTAAAATCCATATTAAAAGGTCAGGATTTTCAGGCCATTGCCCTTGACGCCTCTTTAGGAAAACGGCCCGGAATCACGGATCTTGCCGGAACGCTCTGTTACCTGGCATCATTGGGACATTTCGTGGATTTAAGCCTGTGGGAAGAGCCTTACACTGAAACCAGAAAACAGCGTATGAGCATACCCATTGCAGGGGTGAATTACAGAGCACAACAATCAGAAGTCAGAAGTCAGAAGTCAGAAGTCAAAGCACAGGGCAAAGAGCAAAGAGAAGAGAGCAGAAAGGTTAAAGCACAGCCTACGGAGCACCACGCAGAGCGCACATTGCGCGAAAGACCCGCCATTGAGCCCAAAGCCATACAACCGAATACCACAGGGGGTCACCCGGTTGATTCCCTTAAAACTCCGGGAGATCGCCCCAAAAAATTAAACAAAAATCAAGGCACCATGAAAAATAGACAGCATTCAAAAAATTTCATCCCCGATGCATTAAATATCGTCCGGGAAGGTCTGAAATCCATGCAGGCCATTCAAATGCAAACCGCCCAAACCCATGAAAAGTTTTTAGAAACCCAGACGCAGGCAGCAAGAACCTTGCAAAATATGATGGAAAATACTCAGCGGTTGGCCGCGGCTTCCATGGGCATTAAAACAGATATAAAACCATCGGGGGTTAGCCTTGAACCCTTAAAACAACAACTGCCCGAGTCGGTTGAGCCTCTGACCGGTTTTGATGAGACCGACCCTGATCCGGAAATCACGGATACGCAACGTGATATCTATTCACCTCCGGATCCCATGGCATCGCCGGTGCCTTCTGATCATCAAATACCGGAGGCTCCGGAGGCTTCTGTTCCAGAACCTGAGTTAACACCCGCAGGCAATGATCTGAAACCGTCGGACACCGCTCAAGAACAAATAGAAAACCGCATGCTGGAAACCGTAAGCCGGTTAACGGGCTATCCCACCGAAATGCTGGGCATGGACATGAATATCGAGTCCGACCTGGGTATCGATTCCATCAAACGGGTGGAAATACTCTCTACCCTTGAAGAACAGATTCCCAACCTACCGGCCATCTCTCCTGAAATCATGGGAAGCCTGAAAACACTCGGCCAGATCGTGGAATACCTTTCCGAAACTCCGGATAGTGAGGTTCCCCCGGATCCGGAAACAAAAGACGCGGAATCATCAACCAACAATCATCATCATCATCATCATCATCATCATCATCAAGAAATAGAAAACCGCATGCTGGAAACCGTAAGCCGGTTAACGGGCTATCCCACCGAAATGCTGGGCATGGAACATGAATATCGAGTCCGACCTGGGTATCGATTCCATCAAACGGGTGGAAATACTCTCTACCCTTGAGGAACAGATTCCCAACCTACCGGCCATCTCTCCTGAAATCATGGGAAGCCTGAAAACACTGGGTCAGATCGTGGAGTATCTGGCCGGTGCCGAAACCACCCAAACACCCGAATCCCAGGGTTCACCGGCGTCTTCAGCGTCTCACACGGATACGGTTCAAGACTCATGGGAACCGTTATCCCCGGAAGACACTGACCGTTCCCCCAAACACCTGGCCGCCCAAATCCACAGAAACGTGGTGTCTGTTGTTAAGCAGCCCTTTGTTCAAAATATCCCGTTGGAACTGCCGGCAGACCGCACCGTATATATCACGGATGATGAAACCGGGCTTTCGGAAGCCATTGCGCAAGAATTTTCATCGCAAAACATGGATGCGGTCCTTTTATCAAAACAAATGGTTTCAGATATGGTAACCGGTCAAGCGTCGGTAAAAAACGCTGCCGGGCTGGTCATGGTGGCTGAAAACCCGATGAAGAATGAACATTTTTTAAAACATTCCTTTATACTGACAAAGCAGCTCGGTCCGGATCTTTTGGATTCAGGTGCAAAGGGCGGCGCCTTGTTTGCCACCATCACGCGCCTGGACGGCGCTTTCGGATTTAAAGGCCGGGGCATGAGCACCCCGCTGCAGGGGGGTCTGGCCGGTCTTGCCAAAACCGCATCCCTTGAATGGGAAAATGTCTCTTGTCACGCCATGGACATCGCGCCGGATTGGAAAGAAAACACCCGGATCGCAAAAGCGGTTGTGGCCGAACTGTTAAATTCCGATCCTTCGGGCCCGGTTGAAGTGGGTCTGGATTCGGACTCACGATCCATATTAGAACTAAAATCTTCGCCCTATCCTCAAGGGGAAATAGACCTGGACCCAGGCGATGTTGTTGTGATCACCGGTGGGGCCCGGGGCGTGACCGCAGCCACAGCCTGTGCCCTTGCAAAACATGCAAAACCGACCCTGGTACTTATGGGGCGATCTTCGGAGCCGACTCCCGAACCCGAATGGCTTGCCCAAATCCACGATGAGGCGACCATTAAAAAGGCAATCCTGGAAAATGAATTCGGTAACACCAATATCACACCGGTTCAGCTGGAAAAAGCGTATAAAAAACATATGGCGAACCGGGAAATTATGAAAAATCTAGATACCATCAGAAATCTCGGCTCCCATGTGCGCTATTTTTCGGCAGATGTTCGTGATGTTGATACCGTGACCTCGATTTTAAATGACGTTCGATCCGAGCATGGTCCGGTCAAAGGTATTATTCATGGTGCCGGTGCATTGGAAGATCGCACCATTATCGATAAAACCCTGGATCAGTTTGAAACGGTTTTCGATACCAAGGTCACGGGTCTTAACGTGCTCCTTGAAGCCACCCGGCAGGATCCCCTCAAATACCTGGTGCTTTTTTCATCCGTGGCCGCCCGAATCGGAAACAACGGTCAGGCGGATTATGCCATGGCCAATGAGGTGTTAAACAAGATGGCACAGCAAGAATCCATAACACGACCGGATTGCAAGGTCACCGCCATCAACTGGGGACCCTGGGACGGGGGAATGGTATGTTCGGCGTTAAAACGAAAATTTGAACAAAACGGTGTTGAATTGATTCCTTTGGATGCCGGGGCCATGTGTATGATCTACGAGATGATGGGAGACACCAGGGTTCCGGTGGAAGTGGTTATCGGCGCCAATCTTATTCCGGCAAAAGAGCAGGAAATCGCCGAAACCGTATGCTCGAGCCCCGCCCCCCCCGTAGATTTAAAGAAAAAAGAGAAACTCTCCCTGACCGTTAAACGGGAAATCGATGTTCACACATATCCCATCCTGGATGCCCATATCCTGGACGGAAAACCCGTGGTCCCCTTCGCCCTGATCGCCGAATGGCTCGGCCACGGCGCTCTGCATGAAAATCCGGGTCTTTTGCTTCACGGTCTGGATGACATGCGTATTTTTCAAGGCATCAAGCTTGATCAGAAAAAAAAGTTGATCCGCCTCATGGCCGGTAAAACCCGAAAAAAAGGGTCGGTTTTTGAGGTGTGCGTTGAAATCAGGGACGGCATTAAAGATAATATGGATATTATTCACTCAAGCGCCCGGGCGATTTTAACCGACAAGATTCAAGCGCCCCCCTCTTTTGACAAATCCCAATACATGGGCATCAACGGGTATTCCAGAAGCATCGACGAAATATACGAAAAAATCCTGTTTCATGGTCTGGAACTACGGGGAATCCGGGAAATCATCGGATATTCCCCACAGTCCGTGGCCGCACGAATTTCTTCAGCGCC
>RPGQ01000072.1:0-1309 GCA_004193595.1 Desulfobacteraceae bacterium Eth-SRB2 | reverse complement strand
TTTCCAGATTGCAAAAAATTGAAACAATAATTATAGTTAATATCATCTATTTAAAATAAAAGGAGAATGACATGGATATTTCATTGCCTTTAGATAAAATGACAAATTCAGATAAGATAGCAATGATGGAAAAGATATGGGATGATCTTTGTCGAGATCCTGACTCAATCCCTTCACCAGCATGGCACCAGGATGTTTTAGCGGCAAGAGAAAAAGATATAAAAGAAGGGAAGGCAAGTTTTGCATCCTTTGATCGGGTAAAAGAAAGAATCAGGGATCAGGTTAAATGAGGATCGAAATCCTTTTATTTCCGGCTATGTCTGGCAATAAAACATGAGCTTAGAGGAATGATTTTGAGGTCAAAACGAGGCTTCTACAGAGCAAAACAGGCAAAAAATATCTATTAACAATCAGCATTTCAATATGTTAGCTTGGTACGATCCAAAAACCAATGTCAGGAGGGATAAAACATATGGAAACAAAGAAATATGTTTATTGGAAAGAAGAGGATATGTATTTGGGTTATCTTGAAGAGTTTCCGGACTATATGACTCAGGGTGAATCTTTAGATGAACTTAAAGAAAACCTGAAAGATATCTATAAAGAGGTTACCAGTGGAAATATTCCATGTGTGCGCAGAGTAGATGAATTGGAAGTCGCATGAAAAGAAGAGATCTAATCAGGGAATTGGAAAAAATAGAGTGTATCCTTCTTCGGCATGGAAGTAAACACGATTGGTATCACAATCCTGAAACAAAAATATCTCAACCTGTCCCTCGTCATAGAGAAATCAAAGATTATTTAGCCAAGCACATTATCAAGATGCTAAAAAATAAGACATAACAGTCTAATGAATACCATAAGGGAAAGCCTGGCGTTGTATGCTTTCCCCAACCTCATTTATATCTATCATCCGTCATCACACCTCTGTCGTGGCACATTATGCTAAGAGCCTAATCGAGATATAGTTGCCTTATATTATTGTATAAAATAATTTCGCTCAGATCATTTTCACCTCGTGAAACTTTTTTATATTTCACCGCAGGCATTATTCGCCTTCGCCGTAATACCCTGCAGCTTGTTGGAGTGAAACGGAAATCGCGTCTAGCGGGGCTGCAGGCATGATCAGCCTTCGCTGTAAGCTACGGCTTGACAAGAAGGCAAGGTGAACAGCGTCGAATCTCATCAGAGCGAAGGCGGGTTATATCATTTAACGTTGGAATGGCTATGACGCAATTCCGCTTTGATACCCCGCAGCATACTGCGGAGAGCTTCCTTCTATTACAAATCTTGCCAGGGTATTAGAAAA
>RPGQ01000071.1 GCA_004193595.1 Desulfobacteraceae bacterium Eth-SRB2 | reverse complement strand
GAGTGCCAAGATTTGCGAAAACACCAAGAGCACCACTGGCGTTCCATATCATCCCTCCTTATGAGTGTGTTTTAATAAGTTTTCTTGAGGCGATCTTCCATAAAGAACGGGGACATGTCTTTATTTAAAACTAAAAGATATCTTCGATAAGATCGTTCAGGGTTTCCTGAAGCCTGGCATCATCGGTTAAGGGAAGACATATGGCGGAGCGGCACGCATCGTGAACCGGAATATTCCGTCCGATCATCTGAGCGGCATAAATTAAAAGTCGGGTACTGGCCCCTTCGGTAAGGCCATGTTCTCTGATGTTTCTTATTTTTTGCGCCAAAGATACCAATTTCAAAGCGGATTTCATATCGATATTCCCTTCATGGGAAACAATTTTGGCTTCTTTTTCGGATTCGGGATAATCAAACTCAAGGGATATAAAGCGCTGGCGAGTGCTCTGTTTGAGGTCTTTCAATACCGATTGATATCCCGGATTATACGATATCACCATCATAAAATCCGGGTGGGCGTGAATCAACTCTCCTTTTTTGTCGATGGAAAGGGTTCGCCGCATGTCTGTTAATGGATGTATGACAACCGTTGTATCCTTTCGCGCTTCAACAATTTCGTCCAGATAGCAGATGGCACCCATACGCACGGCCCGTGTTAACGGACCGTCAACCCATACGGTCTCGTCCTTTTTTAAAAGGTAGCGTCCCAAAAGGTCGGAAGCAAACAGGTCTTCATGGCAGGCAACGGTAATCAGGGGACGTTTTAAATGATACGACATATATTCAACAAATCTGGTCTTGCCGCATCCGGTAGGACCTTTCAGCATAAGCGGGAGCCTGGCATCAAAAGCAGCCTCAAACATTTTGATCTCATCTCCTGTGTTAAGATAATACGGTTTTTTGATAATCAGATGGCCGACGGTATCCGGTGGAATTTGGTTTGTCATAGATATATTGCCTCATAATCAAACGTTTCGGAAATTCTACAACTTGTTTAAAATACAGGTTTATTAATGGCAACCTGTTTATTTCATCAGAATGGAATAATGGAATGCTGGAATGTTGGAATATTGGGGATAAAGGCGGAAGTAAGACATTATAATTGTAAAAAACTCCTTCAAACCCATTATTCCATTACTCCATTATTCCACTATTCCAATTGGGGCGAAGCCCCTAAGTTCTGCAAGTTTTAGGTTGTATTGACATGGTTAATGTAATAACTATGTTAGCAACATTGAAAAATCATTGACGGTTTCGTAAAAAGTCTCCCGCTTTAGTTCAGCGGGACGTTGTGCTGCATTTCGTAATCATTCAACGTACTAAAAGTACGCCTCATAATTACGAAATTTGCGATGCCTTTTTATCCCGCCTATGTTTGGCGGGGGAATTTGAACTTTTTACGAAACCGTCTAAATCGGACTTTTTACGAGTTTATCAAATCATTAACCGGGCAGCATACATATACCGAATTTAAATGACAAACAACCTCCATAACATACATCGACTCGTATTTGAAGACAAAGAAATCATACTTTTGGGAACGGCACACGTATCAAAAGAGAGCGTCCGGCTGGTCGCCGATGTTATTGAGTCGGAAAAACCTGACACGGTCTGTGTGGAGTTGTGCGAATCCAGGTTCCAGTCCATTCGACAAAAAGACAGATGGCTGGACAAAGATATCGTTAAAGTGATTAAGGAGAAAAAATCGTTTCTTCTTCTTTCAAATCTTCTCCTGGCGTCTTTTCAAAAAAGAATCGCAGAAAAATTTGACATTAAACCCGGGGAGGAAATGATAAAGGCCATTGAAGCCGGAGAGGCCTCGGGCGCAGGAATACATCTTGCCGACAGGGATATCCGTATCACCCTGACAAAAACATGGCGTGTCATGGGATTGTGGGATAAAATCAAGCTGTTGTTTCAACTCATTTTATCCTTGGGGAACATCGACGAAATTAGCGAAGAAGACATAGAGAAAATGAAGCAGGAAGATGTGCTTGAAACGATTCTTGCCGATGTTGGGAAATCACTTCCGACATTGAAAGATATACTGATTGATGAGAGAGACCGGTATCTGACCCAAAAAATCCGGACGGCGCCCGGAAATAAAATTGTTGCGGTTGTGGGTGCAGGACATGTGCCCGGTATTAAAAAATACTGGAACCAAGAGATTGATTTTGAAAGTCTTGAGAAAATCCCGCCCAAAGGAAAAACATCAGCCATATTAAAATGGATTATCCCCATGGCCATACTTGTTCTGTTTGTCTTAGGTTTTTATCATGGCGGGGCCAATACCGGAACGGATATGATAAAGTGGTGGGTTATGGCAAACGGTATTCTGGCAGGTCTTGGCGCCATCATTGCTTTGGCTCATCCCCTGACAATTCTCTCGTCGGTTCTGGCCGCCCCTTTGACTTCCTTGAATCCCATGATTGCTGCAGGATGGGTCGCCGGTCTTGTTGAAGCCTTTTCACGGAAACCCAAGGTCAGGGATTTCGAACAATTACCGGAAGACATACTCTCCATAAAGGGGTTCTGGAAAAACAAGATAACGCGGATACTTTTGGTGGTTGTTTTTACCAACCTGGGGAGTTCTCTGGGTACCTTTGTTGCCATACCTTTGATGGTAAAAGTATTATAATTGACGGCTTCGTAAAAAATCCAACTTCTGCGTTGCGCTGCATCCTTCGTCACTGCAGCGTACTATAAGAGACCTTTGCAAAATGTCCCCTTTTGCCCAATTCCGGCGTCAGACTCAAATTTTAATCCTCAAAATACTCAATGTATTCCTGTGGTTAAAATTTTCGCCTTCCTTGGCCTTGAACAAAATTGAACGTTTTTCAAAGGTCTCTATAAGTACGCCTCATTCTTCAGGATTTGCGACGCCTTTTTATCCCGCCTATGTTTGGCGGGGGAATTTGGATCTTTTTACTTTGCCGTCGGATTTTGACTTTTTACGATCAGCGGCATTTTCAGATAAAAAACATCATTCCAATATTCCAACATTCCATTATTCCAAGTATAGGGCAAAAACTGAATTTTCCTAAAACCCCTTTAACTTAAATAAGTCGTCAAAATTCAGAAAGGTCTCCTAAGCTTCCGGCGACGGCATAATTTTCACTAGGGTTCTCTCCATTTTCTTGCCATTTCTCAATTGATAGGACATCCGGACAGTTTTAAGTCGCCCCTGGGCAAACATTTTTACACATTCCGGATAAAGTGCCCACTCCAGCTTCAAGCCTTTTGCTCTGATGGAATCCAGGGTATCATCCTCGAGTATCTCATAAGCCTTCTGACCGATAATCGGCCCTGAATCTTCACCGTAATCGACAAAATGTACCGTACACCCGCCAATCTTGCATCCATATCGGAATGTGTCCCCATATCCATCTACACCGGGAAAAGCCGGAAGCAGTGCCGGATGGATATTCATTATACGCGGTATATCTGAATCCCTGTTGACCCTGTCGATAAAATAAGGCGATAAATTCCTCATATAACCGGCCAATACCAGAAGATCGAAGGGATAATGCTTCATGGCATCAATAAGTTTTGCCTCTGCAACAGCCCTTGTGATTATAAAGGCCTTCACCGTTTCAGTGTCGGCATGGGCTGAAAAAAGAGTCTGTTTTGAAAGCAGATCGTTAAGGTTGAAATCGTCCGGGGGTACGACCTTTTCCGGTGTATTTTTGAAATTTTGAATGATTGATCCATAATCCACCACAAACGTTGAAACTCCAAGCCGGGTCCCTTTTTCAAGACCCCGTGCATTGGGATTATCCGATCCCACGAATACTATTTTTCCGTTTATTTTTCCCGATTCACAGGAATCGATAATGGCCTGCAGGTTTGTCCCGGTTCCGGATATCAGTGCTCCTATTCGGATGGTTCGGCCCATTTTTTAGGTCTCCATGATCAAAAGATGTGAAAAAATTGAGAAATCATCTGAAAATCCTGTTATAATGGATTAAATTGATATAAAAAAAGAATAACCGTTCACGGTTCAAAGTTCACGGTTCAAAGTTCACGGTTCAAAGGTTGGGGGATTTGCGGTTTCCGCATTTTGAAAAATGAAGCCGAGGTGTTGAAAAGGACAATGGGCTTAAGATACATATACAAGATGCTTGTAGATTATCTTTAATTTCGAGCTTAATGCCCACAATTTCTTTGGTTATCAGCATAGATCAAACGAGTTGTCGCTGATGTTGAAAGCGAAAACATGTAAAATATCGCAAGCTCATTAACCCTGAACCTTTGAACCCTGAACCCGTGAACGTTTACAAAAAAGAATACCAGTAAAAATCTTTCCGGTAAAGGTTTTAATCAGAGCCCATGTGAGATCTGTGAAAAGCTTATTTTTGAAATTTTTTATCCTCACGGGAATGTTGTTGGGGTTGCCCATGCTGGGTGTGGTTCTGGCAGGTTACCCGATACCCCGGTACCTGGAGTTTCCCCCTGAAACCCGGTATGTTTGCCATGCACCCTTTTCATGGGTTGCCTTCATCGCTTACACCCTTTTTATTCTTGCAGTGGTTCTTCCCCTTATCGTTACCTCCATGGTACGAATCCGACAGATTAAAATCAGACCTTCGGCCACTTATACTTTCCCCTGGTGGGGATGGATGGGTATTATCACCGGTGCGGTTTCATGGATATTGGCATGGACACGTTTTCCCTGCTTTGCCCCATATCAGCCTCACACATTTACTCCTTTGTGGTTTTCTTTCATCCTGGTGATAAATGCCCTGTGCCATAAACGAACCGGGCACTGCATGATGATAGACCGCACCCGTTTTTTTCTACTGCTTTTTCCCTTAAGCGCCGCATTTTGGTGGTTCTTTGAATACCTGAACCGGTTTGTTCAGAACTGGATCTACACCGGGGTTCATTATAGTTCCTGGGAGTATTTCTGCTACGCAACACTCTCTTTTTCAACCGTACTTCCTACGGTTTTGGGAACTCGGGAATGGATGGCCGGTGCTTCCCGGATCCGGCAGGGCGTGGGTAACTTTCGTCCCTTGAGGTTCCCGTATCCCAAAATGTTGGCAGGGGCTGCCCTACTGATGTCCGGTGCCAGCCTGGCCGGCATCGGCGTCTGGCCGAATTATCTTTTTCCTCTCCTCTGGGTATCTCCTCTAATTGTCATTGTGTCACTCCAAACCCTGACCGAAGAATGCACTGTCCTGTCGGGCATAGCTAACGGAGATTGGCACCTGATCATCACGTCCGCAGCCGCAGCTCTTTTTTGCGGAGGATTCTGGGAGATGTGGAACTATTACAGTCTGGCAAGATGGGAATACAGCGTCCCGTTTGTTCATGGATTTCAAATCTTTGAAATGCCGCTTTTAGGTTATGCCGGATATCTCTCATTCGGCTTGGAATGTGCTGTGATCGGAGATTTGCTGGAGCGGTGGATGAAGTTTTACAGCCCAATATAATTTTTTTAAGCAACTGTGTCAGTTTTTTTTTGTCAAATAGCACCATATATTGATTTTTTTATTGACATACAGAAATATATTGGAGTAAAGGCAAAAAAAAATTGATGATTGTTAAAATGGATTTTGTATCTTTTTTCTAATACTCGATAAAATATTTTCTATGAAATAAACCGATCTGTTTCATTTTAAAAAGCTTTTGTGCTATGATAAAGAACATCGGATTTGTTTCAACCCGCTTTTCAGGAATAGACGGCGTTACTCTGGAATCGAGTAAGTGGGCTGAGGTTTTTGAAAAAAATGGACACAACTGTTTCTGGTTTGGCGGAGAACTGGATCGGGATAGTGATAAAAGTTGTCTTGTCCCTGTAGCGCATTTCCAAAATGTGCAAAATAAATGGATCGATGCGCAGGTTATGGGCAAAAAAGGCCGCAAACCGCCGGTTACCCAAGCCATCCACGATTTAAGATCACTGCTTAAAGTCCAACTCCATGAATTCATCGAGCATTTCAACATAGACCTTCTGATTGCCGAAAATGTTCTCACTATTCCCATGCACGTCCCTTTGGGACTGGCATTGACGGAAATCATTGCGGAGACCCAGATTCCAACCATTGCTCACCATCATGATTTTTACTGGGAACGGGTCCGTTTTTCAGTAAATGCCGTTAACGATTACCTTAGAATGGCCTTTCCTCCCAAGCTGGACAATATCAAACATGTGGTGATAAATTCCGAAGCCCAGGAACAACTGGCACTTCGTACGGGGATTTCTTCGATTATCATTCCCAATGTTCTCGACTTTGAAAACCCCCCGGTTCTGGATATTGGAGCGGCCCGTGTTTTCCGGGAATCCATGGGTTTAAAACCGGATGACCGGATGATTTTACAGCCGACCCGCATCATTCAGCGTAAAGGTATTGAACACGCCATTGAATTGGTCAAGGAACTGAAAGATTCCCGGAACAAACTGGTGGTGTCCCATGAAGCCGGTGATGAAGGATTCGAATATGTGGAATGGTTGAAAGAATATGCCTGCGAGCATGACATCAATCTTGGACTATTAACCACCAAAATCGCCGACCCCTGGTGTAACAATGGTAATGGTCGGGCCAGGTATTCTCTCTGGGATGTTTATCCCTTCGCTGATTTTATCACATATCCCAGCCTGTATGAAGGATTCGGTAATGCTTTTCTAGAGGCCATCTACTTTAAAAAACCCATGCTGATTAATCGTTATTCTACATTTATCAGGGATATTGAGCCTCAAGGTTTTGATCTTGCGGTCATGGACGGATTTCTTTCTAGAAAGACCGTCCAATGCGTTAAAGAAATTATGGACTCGCCGGAGCGAAGAGAAAAAATAGTAAATTATAATTATGAGGTTGCAGCACGGCATTATTCTTATTCTGTTCTTCGGAACCGACTCAACGATATTATGAACTATTTTTTTGGTGATTCCGTAAAACAACTCTCCGGCAAGGCGCAGTCCCCGGAAAATAAATACTATTTTAATATCGAGCCGCGACAAACCCCGCATAGACAATTTGTCAACTATAGCTGAAGGCAAATTCCTATCAATTCTTTTTTTTGCTCATATCGTAATAAACAACACCGATTATATTTTTTTTAGTGTATAACTTCGATTTCCAAGCCCAAGGCTTTGGGCATAATCGAGCTGAATGGTCCAGTCGACGTTAGGATAAATACCCTTAAATTTATCCTCACCTTTTTCCATGTTCGTTGTAAGGCATGATTCCGGAAGCGCCTGTTCCCGGTTCACAAGATCTACGGATGCCTGATCAATGGCAACCGGGTCGGTGGACGCAACGATACCGATGTTCCTTACGATAGGGGCATCATTATGACCGTAACAATCACATGCCGGGGATATATCGGTAATGAAATTTACGAACAATGTTTTATCTGCTTTATTCTTTAAAACACCCAGGGTGTATTCCACCATATTTTCCAAAAAAACAGGTATGTCTTGATCCCACTGGATCTCGATGGCATCGTTGGGGCAGATAATAATACATTCCCCGCAGCCGATGCACTTTTTTGCGTCCAGCACCGCCTTTTCTTCTTCCAATGACAGGGCGTTTTGTGAACAGTGATCCGTACAGTCTCCGCATCCCACACATTTTTCCTTTATCACTTGGGGCGCCACGGTTGAATGCTGCGCCAGTTTCCCCCGGCGGGAAGCGCATCCCATTCCCACATTTTTTATGGTTCCGCCAAAACCGGAGAGCTCATGTCCTTTAAAATGGGCCACAGATACCAGTGCATCGGCCTCCATAATATCCGATCCGATGTACACTTTTTTAAAATTTTTCTGATTGATGGTTACTGCTGTTTCACTTTTACCTCTTAATCCATCGGCAATGATAATAGGAGCATCCACAACAGCATACGCAAACCCGTTTTGAATCGCGGTTAACAGATGATGGGGAGAATCGCTCCGTGTCCCGGCATAGAGTGTATTGGCATCGGTCAGAAACGGAACCGCACCGATATTTTTTATCGATTCCACAATCTTCCGTAGAAATACAGGCCGGATAAACGCGGTATTCCCCTGCTCTCCAAAATGGAGTTTGACCGCAACAAGATCCCTTTGTTTGATTGTTTCGGAAAGCCCGGCGGTTTCCAAAAGCCTTGCAAGTTTTGCAACAAGGTTTTCCTTGGCTGTGGCCCTTAAATCTATAAAATAGACGTTGCTTTTCATGGCATCCTCCCGTTAAAATTATTGTCTTAATAAAAAAAATTACCTATTGCTTTACCCAAAGTCAAGGTGTTTAGAAAAAGAGTCTGGAAGGGAAAAATAAATGGATTTGAATATAAAGATAGCGGTTTTAGATCAGATTTACAGAATCTATGACGAGTTTGTCAGCAAGCTGGACATCGCCTGCAAAAAATATTGTGCGGGTTGCTGCACCCGTAACGTGACCCTGACGACCCTTGAAGGCTATCTTATCGCAACCCATATGATTTCATATGGAAAAACAGGTTTGTTTGAAAATATTGAGAGGGCAATACCCAAAAGACGCTTTCAACCCCAAACCACCACAAACAGACTGGCGGATCTTTGCATGAAAGGGGAAGATCCTCCGGTAGAGGAAAACCAAAGTTTGAACGGGAGCTGTCCGCTTTTAAAAGACAATCTGTGTCCGATTTATCAGGTTCGGCCTTTCGGGTGCCGGTGCTTTGTTTCAAAACACGATTGCCGGAAACAAGGATATGCCGAAGTTGATCCATTTATTATAACCGTTAACAATCTGTTTTTACAGTTTATTGAGCATGTCGATTCTGGGGGGTTCTCGGGAAATCTGGTCGATGTTCTAAAATGCATGGGATCAAAAAAGAATCGACACAACTATAAAAGCAACACCCTGGATAATCCGTATACGGGTCTGATCCCTAACCTAAAAATCACAGTTTTGATGATACCGCCGGAACACCGGGTTAAAATAAAACCGATACTCAAGGATCTTCAAAGCATAAGGTGAGACTTTTGAAAAACGTTCTGGAAAAATAAATGGGGCGGTTAAGTGCTAACCACCCCAAAAGTTACCTGTTTTTACCAACAGATGATCGTTTAATGAATCGAGACCTGTTTGGGTTTACTTTCCTCGGTTTTGGGAATAGCTATTTTCAGAACACCGTCTTTATAATCCGCCTTGATTTTTTCCGGGTCAATTTCCACAGGCAGGGTAAAGCATCTTTCAAATTTCCCATAACATCTTTCTTGCCGATAATAGTTATCCTCTTTCACTTCATTATCGGTTAAACGCTCACCTTTCAATGTAAGAACTCTGCCTTTGATATCGACAGTCATATCTTTTTTGTCAACACCCGGAAGTTCCGCCGTAATGACAATATTCTCCTCATTTTCGTAAATATCCACTACCGGATTCCAACCCCAGACGGACAATGCTTCATCGCCCCTGACCGTCGGAGAAATAAAGTTGTCAAACATACGGTTGATACTATTGTGCAAACCGAACAACTCTCTTCGAGGATTCCATCTTATTAATTCCATAATAACACCTCCTGATGTCGTAATTTTTAAAGGTTAAGTACCTTTTTTTATTGTTAAACAAACAATAATGTTAAAATTGATGTTGTCAATATAATATTTTAAAAAAATATTGCATTATTAAATATGCTAATATATATTTAGTAATAAATTTGATATTGATAACGAGGTAAGAATGATGGAAAAAGATGAAAAACAGAAACGGGAAAAAGGCATTTCCCTGCCCCGGACTTCCACTGCAGATCTGATAGGCAGGCAATCTGTTCGAGCAACCTTTAAATTAACGGAAGGATGCATCGACGCTATCAGTATTGTGGCAGTCCATTTGGGCATAAAACAAAAGTCCCTTTTTGATCATTTAGTAGAAGATGCAGGGTTGTTAAGGTCAATTGCTCGTGAAATTCAACATATTGAATTAACCAAACAAAACCGAATTCAAAAAACGTTCGTTATCAGTAAAAAATCGTTGGTATCCCTTGATAATGTCTCGAAAGATTTTAATGCGCCAAGAAATGCCCTGGTTGAATATTCTGTTCGGAGGCTTTTGCCGATTATCGCCAAGGAACGAAAAAAGCATTACAAACGAAAGGAGATCCTTGGTGAAATTGCGAATCATTTTAAAGAAGGGGAGAATCTGTTACAGAAAATGGGAAAGCTATTGGGATTTGAAGATCCCATTTATCACAGATTGGAATCGGTGATGAATATTTATGAAACCGCCTATAATAATATTGAATCTTTTATCGAAAAAACTAAAATAATTGAAGATTTCCGGCCGGATATCTAAAACCGGACAAGACGGAACAAAAAAAATGCCACAAAGACACCAAGGACAAGTTAGTTTGCTTCGCTCACAATTGGAATAATGAAATATTGGATTAATGGATTAATGGATTAATGGGTTTTGGGATAATGCAATATTGGGTTAATGGTAAAATTTGTTTTGGAGATAAAACTAAAAATGGCGAAAATCCTTTTAAAAACCAACATTTCAGTATTCCATTATTCCATATTCGAGCCAACTGTTCAAACCTCAAAAATTGTCATATATTTTCATTTGGTTGTAGAAATCTCGAGACGTTAAATCATTAAGGTATCGTATCTATAGATGCAAACTCCGGTTCATGAAGCGGCAGCAGTATATCCGCCATATTTTTAACCTTTAGCATAATGTCATAAGCATCATAGGCATTTACAAGTGTCCCGGGAGGAATTACCTCCATTTCCATAGCTTTTATTTGAACCGGCGGGTAAAAATTTTCTTTAATTACACAAAATCCGGTTATGGCGGCCTGACCGGCGGGTGTATCAATGAATACGGTCAACCCACCTTCAGTATGAACCGGTGTATGAATAACCCGGATTCCCGGTAGAATTTCCCTGTCACCGGTAATCATTCGTATCTGTCCGTTTTCCTCCACATCCTCTATGTAATCCTCAAGATAGCGATAATCGAGCGGGTGAGGGTTGTGGATTCTTTCTATTTCTTTTTCGTGAACATAAATTTCAGCATTTTCACATTTGTAATCGTTTTCACAGTGGTCGTTATGCAGATGGGTGTGGATGACAATGTCGATGTCCGCCGGTGATAGATCCCATCGGGATAGCCCTTGCTCGAACGTATAAATTTTTCCACCGATGGACGTTTCCCTGTCCGGTGATTGGATCGGACTCATCTCACCGGTATCCACAAAGATTTTCCGGTCCCCGCCTTCTAAATACCAGCAGTAAATAGGGATAGTATATTCCTGGCCGTTGCCGTACTGATACGTCATCATACTTTTGTCAAAAATTTTGGTTCCCACAACAATGGGATGAATTTTAAACATGCTCACATTCTCCTTATTATATTATAATCACTCTACCCGCGCCGCCTTCGATGGTTTTGCCGGGATAAAGATCTTTGATTTCCTGAATAAACCGGGTGCAATGGGTCGGGCAGATATTTTCCAGATTATCAATCAGATTAAAATCATTGAATCCATGAAGCCCGCCAATGAGCGTTGTAACTTTACCAATTTCTGATGCGACGTGCAAAATTTCCCGGACACCCGGATGAGAACATCCGGCAATCACCGTTACACCGGTATGTTCCTTTATAATTAAGGACTGCTCGATACGTTTTAATTCACCTGTGGAATATATGTTATCATGTAGTTTGCGTTTTTTGTTAACCCTTATAACATTTACTTTATCATCTGATAATACGAAGGATTCGGGGATATAAACCGTCACCGGGTTTAAGTTGAGAAAATAGGAAAGCCCGCCGGTATGATCCCAGTGTGAATGAGAAATAAAAACCTCGTCAATCTGCATAGGATTAACTTTCAATTGTTTCATATTATAATCGAGGATATCCGCTTTAGCGCCGGTATCAAAGAGTATATTTTTTCCAAAAACTTCTACCAAACATGAAAATCCCCAGTCAGATTTTAGATTTTTATCCCACGCCGTATTGTCATATATTATGGTTATCTTCATTTCTAAGATCGATATTTCGTTAAAAATGTCGCCATTTTTTGGATAAAAACATTATGAAAATAAAACATCAAAAGCCGGGTCCTCCGGACCCGGCTTTTTTGTTTTACCGTCTATTTCCGCGTCCTTTTCCGGGACCGCGGCCTTGTCCGAAACCTCTGCCGGAATTCCGACCCAAACCTTTGTCCTGCCCCGATCTTCTGGCTGCGTTCCGGCCATCCTGCTCATTATCACGAAAAGTCCCTTGGTCAGGGTTACAGGCCCCTCGACCTCTTCCGGTCATTCGGCCGTTACCCATTGGACCTGTTCCATCTTTTTTTGGCATAAAACTCACCTCCTTTGTATTACTACACACAATTCAAAAATTCCTGCCGCCTCTTCTGCGGCGTTTTCTGTGTTTTCCGCGCATTTCATAGGCGCCCCCCTCAACGATGAGCGCCTTTCCCGTTACCAGCGCTTCTGAAATAATGCCACGGGCTTCGGATAAAATTCTACCGTATGTCTGGCGAGATACCTCCATTATTTTTGCGGCGGTCTCTTGGTCAAGATGTTCGAAATCGCTCAATCTTATGGCCTCAAGTCCTTCCACGGGTAGAATAACTTCACCGGTTTGAAACATTCCCCGAGGCACAAAAGCGGTGATCGTCGGATATCTTGATACAAATCTCGGCTTTTTAATTCTTGGCATAATAAAATTACCTTTATGAAATGAGCATTTGATTAAAATATAATTAACATAATACCATGTGTCAAGCATTTATCTGGTCATATGACCATTATATTATCGTGGCGGTCCCGGAAAAATAAAAAACATATTTTATAAAAAAACAGCTTGACCATCCGGATAATAGGAATTAGTTTATTTTTTTTGAGATTATACTCATAACTGATGGTCTCGTAAAAAGTCAAGAAAACGACACCCCAAGAACTGAGACGACAGTAATTCTATGAAAACAACTTATGACTGTATACCCTGTTTTATCCGTCAGGCCCTTGACGCAGCAAGGTTAACGACCTCTGATGAAAATATTCACGAGCAGGTACTTCGCGGTGTTCTTGCTGCAGCAAGCAAAATGGACCTGGATCAATCACCCCCGGTGATGGGTCAGTATATCCACAAATTAATCAGAGAACTTTCCGGAATCCATGACCCCTATAAAAAAATAAAAGACAGGTTTAACCGTTTTGCTCTCGAACTTTATCCTGACCTGAAACAACGGATCCGAAGTTCTTCAAACCCCATGGATATAGCCATTCGAATGGCCATCGCCGGAAATATTATTGATTTCGGTGTAAATGCAAAAATAGACCGGTCTATTATCATTGATACTATTGAACAAGCAATGTCTGTGAAATTGTTCGGGAATGTAGAGATATTGTGTGCTTCAATAGATTCAGCGAAAAATATTCTTTATTTGGGGGACAATTGCGGAGAGATTGTTTTTGATCGTTTGCTGATAGAAGAATTGCCTGTGGACAAGGTAACATTTGTCGTAAGGGGCGGTCCTATCATAAATGATGCGACAATGGCAGATGCAAGGGAAACAGGTATGACCGAACTTGTCAATGTCATGGATAATGGTTCGAATATACCCGGAACGGTTTTGGAAAAATGCTCAAAAGAATTCAGGGAATGCTTTGCACATGCTGATCTGATTATTGCCAAGGGGCAGGGTAATTACGAAACGTTGAGCAGTTGTGAAAAGAATATTTTTTTTCTGTTAAAGGCAAAATGCCAAGTGATATCCGGTCATATGGGTTGCGAACAGGGAAGTTATATTGTTAAAAGGAGTTTTTGAACCAAATGAGTGAATCAAAAGAAACCCTTACGGTTAATGTTAATGTTGAAATGACGGCTGCTTCTCTTAAAGCAATTGTGGAGAATGCTAAGAAAATTGAAGGCCGAGATGAAAAAGGTGTTTATCGTATAGATACCGCTGACAAAGTGAGTGAAATGATTTCACAGTTCATTTTGGAAAACGACTTTGAAAGTTATGCGAAAAATATCGAAAATTATCCACGCGGGTCATAACGCATAGAATTTTGCTGCGCTTGGGTCCGGAATTGGAATACTGGAATGTTAACCGACTTTGGGAGACCTTTGAAAAATGTTCATTTTTGTTCAAGTTCAAGGAAGGCGATAATTTTAACCACAGGAATACATTGAGTATTTCGAGGATTAAAATTTGAGCCTGTCGAAGCGAAGCGTAGATCCCGCTCAGCGGGGACGCAGAAATTGGGCAAAAAGGGGCGTTTTGCAAAGGTCTCTTTGGAGCTAAGGAGAATAGCCATGCCCCTTTTTGATTTTTTGTGTATGGACTGCGGAGAGACCAGTGAACTTCTCATTGCAGGTTCGGATGAGAGGCCCGGATGCAAAACTTGTGGCGGCCATAACCTGAAGAAACTTCTTTCCGCTCACTCCTACCTGTCCGGGCCGAATAAAAACCGGATGCCCGGACCCGGAGATACCGCTTGCTGTGGTTTGTCTCCCGGCCAGGCCGACTGCGCCGGACCGGGTAGCTGCTGCGGAAAACGACCGGTATAAATCAAGTGAGTTCGCTTCACCCCGCCTGCCAAGACAAGAAAGGTGAGGCGGGAAGGGGAACGAAGGGGCGGGTCTCCATTGGAATGATGGAATAATGGAGTAATGGAATGATGGGTTTGAAGGAGTTTATTCACAATGAAGATGGTTTGTTTCCGCCTTTACTCCCAATATTCCAGCATTCCATTCTTCCATTCTGGTGGTATAAATATATTGTATTAAAACATGTATTTTCATCAAGTTATGGAATTTCTGAAACATTTAATTATATAACACCCGATACAGGATGTATATATGAAAGGAAACTAAGTTATGAAAGTCGCCATTAGTTCGTCCGGCCAGGATCTTAATTCACAGATCGACCCACGGTTTGGCCGGTGTGCTTTTTTTTTAATCGTGGATACAGACGATATGAGTTTTGAGATTTTTGACAATGAAAGCGGAGCCTTGGGTAGTGGGGCCGGAATTCAGTCGGCTCAATTTGTTGCTTCCAAAGGGGCCAAAGCTGTAATAACCGGTAATTGCGGGCCCAATGCCGTGAGTACCCTTTATGCGGCCGGAATCCAAGTGTTTCTCGGAAACACGGGAACCGTAAAGGAAGTTCTGGAAAACTACAAAAACGGAAATCTGACAACCGCAGAAACAGCGAACGTTACGGATCACAACGGGCTATCCGCCGATACTGCCGACAACCGCATCATGGGAATGGGTGGTGGAAGAGGTATGGGCGGCGGCGGCATGGGCCGTGGTAAGAACAGATCATAAAGAATTAGAAAGGAGGATAAAATGAAAAAAGTTGCTATCGTAGGATGTGGCGCTTACATGGACACTGGTTACGGTTGTGCCGGAGAATGGCGTTGTCTCAAAGCTGCAGCGCTCGGAGAAGGTATGTTCGATGAGCCTTGCCAGGTCATCGGCTTTGTTAAATGTGAATGCCCGGGCCGGTCCTTGATCCCCAACATGGGGATGGCCATAAAAATGTCGGAAATGAAACCGGACAAAATATACCTGAGTTCTTGTTTTGCAAATGCAAAACCGGGTTGCCCTTATAACAATCCCGAGGAAATAGCTAAAATGCTGGAAAACAAGACCGGTATCGAGGTGGTTTTGGGCACACATGAATATAAATAGCCCGATGGGGGTTGTCTTTATTCAACAATTTTAGTGTCCATCCATAAATGGTCTTTTTGCCCAATATCTGCGTTATGTTCAAAAAATAATCCTCGGAATATTAAACATATGCCTGTGGTTATTTTTTTCGCATGCCTTGATCTTGAACAAAAATTCTCATTTCTGGATGGACACTACTTGAGAAAAATCCTGATAAGAATTGGTTTGAAATCTTGGAAAAGTAACCATGCCGAATGATTTAAGTACAAGCGTTCGGAAAGTTGAGGAGGCACTCAAGGCTCATGGGCTTGCATGTCAGGTGCTGAATATGAGGGAAACCACCCGCAGTGCTCAAGACGCGGCGAACTCCGTGGGATGTCGGGTAGAACAGATTGTAAAATCTCTTGTTTTTATGACCCAAAAGACTAAAAAACCGATTCTAATTGTTGCCAGCGGCGCAAATCGGGTCAATACAAAAAAAATCCGAGATATCCTTTCAGAACCCGTAAAGATGGCGGATCCTGATTTTGTTCGTGCAAAAACCGGTTTTGCCATTGGCGGTGTTCCCCCTCTGGGTCATTCCAACCCTCTGGAAACATTTATCGATGAAGACCTTCTCAAACACACGGAGATCTGGGCGGCTGCCGGAACCTCCAATACACTGTTCAAGCTTTCGCCGGATGATCTTCAAAGAATAACACAAGGGCAGGTTATTTCTGTCACGTGAGGTTTTGAAAAAACTGTTCGTTTCGATCTGCGGGTACTCCGGCTCACGAAAATGGGGATGTATTTTTTGGCGAGCCCTAAAATTCCTTGTATACTCTTGCCAGAGGGTGCCCCGGCGCTTTTATGGATAGATCCAAAAAATATCCGTAGGGAGTCTGAACAACCGAGTAACCTGCGTTCTCCAGACGCATTTGCGCCCGGCCCAACAGGTCCTGGGCTTTGTCAGGATCGGCCTTGTCTTCTCCCAGGTGGGTAAAAGAATGGAGAACAATCCGGGTAATATTCCATTTTCTGGCCAGCCACTTAGCGTTTTTTATCAGTTTTGTCTCTGCCGAACTTCCATCTTCAACGTCACCGGGCTCGATATGAACAAAGGCCACCACGGCATTTTGGTTTTCAGCCGGTTCGGCTTCCGGGACATCATCCAGGGTTTTCATGGCAGGCACCCAATCAAAACCATCACAATACGAGAATAATACACGCATGGCTTTTTAAACCCTTAACCCGAAGATTTCATGAAATTTTTCGATAGGCTTTTTTTTCGCCACCAAGTCACAAAAGCACTAAGAAAAATGAATAAATTTACGTTTAGATAATTTTTTAACATTTTGAAGTTAAGTGTTTTTTTATGGCAACCTGTTTATGCCATGGGCAGGGAAAAATGGCATGCTGGAATACTGGAATATTGTGAGTAATGGCGGAAATAACCCATTTTAATTGTAAAAAAACTCCTTCAAACCCATCATTCCATTATTCCACTATTCCAACTGGGGCGAAGCCCCTAAGTTTATTCTTGGTGTCTTAGTGTCTTTGTGGAAATTCATTTTTGACTGTGCCCTCAGCCCATAAACACAGACAGTAAGTTTCTTCTTGCATTGGCATGCTGTATGGTTATCTGAATCAGGTCCTCGGGCTTCAAATCTATGCCGCTGGATATGGGCAGATCGCATTCTATCATGTATTCGGATATGAGTATCTGGTAGTTGTTTCTTCTTTTGTAAAGCACAACAGCCTCTTCTTTTTGCCCGATTCTTTTTTCAAGATATTTCAACAACCAGTACCTTTGCCGGTTGAATTGAAGCTTTGATACACAGCTCATGGGCTGTTCAAGTATCTGTATTATATTATCTATTTCTTTTATGGTATAAGGTTTTTCCAAGCCGAGGACCGCCCGTATCTGCCGCTGAGTGGCCAGATCAAAGTATTTCCTGATGGGTGACGTTGCAGTGACATAGGCATTCAGACCCAATCCTGAATGATGTTCCGGCTTCGGGTTCAGCACAAAACGGCTTAACAGCCTTCGCTGCATACAGTTCTGGAACAAAGAGCCTTCAGTTCCCTTGTAGAGTCGATTACGAGGTGCTGTTTGAGATCTGTATATTGCCGGAGTGTTATGCTCCGCCAGGAATTTGGCCATGAGCCAGTTTGCCATGATCATTATTTCCGAAACCAGCATCCTTCCGGGACTTTCCCTGTTTATCCGGTTCACGGTAACTTCATTATTCTCATCGACCCATATGTTAATATCCGGCAAAGTGATCTGAACGGCTCCTGCAGCCATCCTGTCCTCACGGAATTTTTCTGCGATATCACGGAGTATACGAATCTCCTTACTTTCTCGAGCAATTATATTGACATTGTAATACGTGAGCTGATGCTCTACCCGGATCAGGCTCGGGATTATTTCATAGTCCATGATTTCGCAAAATTTGCTTAAATTCACCATAATGCTGATGGCGGGGCGTAATTCTCCGGCTTTCAGGCTGCAAAGATTTTCTGCAAGACAGGCCGGAAGCATCGGTATTTTTTGATCGGGCATATAAATTGAGCTTCCGCGAACCAAAGCCTCTTGATCGATACTATCTCCTTTTTTAATAAAATGTCCCACATCAATTATATGGATTCCCAGAGTATAATGATCCCCATGATCTTCTATACTGATGGCATCATCGAAATCTAACGTTGCCTGGCCGTCGATGGTCATCAATGAAAGCATGGTCAGGTTTTTGCGCATGCTGTTATCCGAAAAATCCTGCTGTAAACCGGCCAGGTCCGTTGCTCTTTCCATGACATTGTCGGGGAAAGAAGTTGATATATTATATCTGTAAAGATCCGTATTTTCGTTTTTATCAAAAAAACCCAGCTTAGCCAAAGCCTGAAATATTTCTTCATCAGTATTGATGCCGGCCTTTACAAGCATTGCTTTGGTAAGGTTATAATGTTTGCTTTCCTTTTTGAAAAGATAAAATGATTTCAGAATATTTATAATTTGGGTTTTGTTTTCGGGAGGGGAGGGGTGATTATCATTCAGGATGTTTTTAAGCCACTCTCCGCCCTCTTTGACGATACGATTTCTGCGTGCTGTTTCCCTTTCCTGAAGGATCTTTTGTTCAACCCGATCTTGGGTATAGGGAAAAAAGCGATTATGGTTAAATCTAAAATAAAGCCGGTTTGTAAAAAATGCCCTGACAACGGCAGACTCGTGATCGCAGGTCGGACTTTCCGGGAAACAGAATCCGGTCATTGTGTCCAGATCGATCCATTCTTGTTCCGTGTTTAGAACTTCCCATAATTCTTTGACATTTATTTGGCGTATTAATGCTTTTCGCCGGCCTGCTATTTCCTTTAAGGTACTGACCAAGGTATTTCTTCCCATGGAGGGATCCAGGCGCATTTCGCACGTATGTGATAGACGACTTGCCGAAATGTTGACTTCCCGGTTAGTTTCGGTTAGGAGTCTCAGTCTCTGATTCTTGACTTCAAGAACAATCGCACAAATAATTTTTTTGCTGTCGATATATTCAACTACATTTCCTGATTCCATAGCCGGGCACCATAACAATCACTGTCGTGAAAGTCAATGTAAGGTGAACCGTCAAAATCCTTGGCCCTATTTTTTATTGGAGCCAAAAGAGTAACATCTCAATAAATTATGGCGCTGGGTCAATATGATCATTTAATACACCAGAACTTATTGAGAATTTACCCAAAAGATAAGTAAGATGGGGAAATTTATTATTTTCCGTGGCCCAAATTCAAAAAAAAATTGACTTTATGTTATCTTCTGGTTATCAAGAAAGGTTTCCATAAAAATTTTGTAAGGAGCATATATTTTAATGATTACACTCGATTTTAAAAAGATGGGGGGATTGATACCTGCCATTGTTCAGGATTATGAAACCGGTGAGGTTCTAATGCTGGCGTTTATGAATCAAGACGCATGGGAAGCAACCCTTGCCACCGGAAATGCCACTTATTACAGTCGCACCAGACAATCCCTTTGGATAAAAGGAAAAACGTCCGGAAATATGCAGATAGTAAAAGAAATCAGGGTCGATTGTGATGATGATACGGTATTGCTGAAAGTTGAACAGGTGGGAGGCGCGGCCTGTCACATGGGATATAGAAGCTGTTTTTTTAAAAAGGTTGAAGATGGAGCCATCCGAATTATGGGGGAACCGGTATTTAATCCCGAGGAGGTATATAAAAAATGACAACGCCTTTAAAACTGGGGATTCCCAAGGGAAGCCTGCAAAACGCAACCATAAATCTGTTCAAGCGTTCCGGATGGAAAATTAATGTAAACGGCAGAAGCTATTTCCCTGAAATAAATGATGATACCATCGAATGTACCCTGTGCAGGGCTCAGGAAATGTCCCGGCATGTTGAAAACGGCACCCTGGATGCCGGACTTACGGGCAAGGACTGGACCGCTGAAAACAAATCGGATGTCCACGTGATCACCGATCTTGTCTACTCCAAAACAAGTGCCAGACCTGCTCGATGGGTACTGGCGGTTGCCCCGGATTCTCCCATTAAAAAACTTGAGGATCTTGAAGGGAAAAAAATATCGACCGAACTGGTTGAATATACCAAAAACTATTTTTCCGAACGTAACATTAATGTCACTGTTGAATTTTCCTGGGGAGCCACGGAAGCAAAAGTCATTTCCGGTCTTGCCGATGCCATCGTGGAAGTCACTGAAACGGAAAGCACCATTAAGGCCCACGGACTGAAAATTGTCCATGAATTTATGCAGACCTGTACTCAACTCATCGTCAACCACGATTCGTGGAAGGATCCTGAAAAAAAAGAAAAACTTGAACAGATTGCTCTATTACTCAAAGGTGCGCTTGTGGCTGAAAAGCTTGTGGGGATTAAAATGAATGTTTCGGATACTCGCCTTGAAAAGGTTGTCTCCTTGCTTCCCAGTCTTAATGCGCCAACGGTTTCACCGCTTTACAACTCAAACTGGTTTTCTGTGGAAACGGTGGTTGATACCAGTATTGTCAGAGATCTTATCCCAAAACTTTTGAAACACGGTGCAGAGGGTATTATAGAATACCCTCTGAACAAAGTTGTTTAAGGTACAGAAATGATATCCAATCGAACCAAAGAAATGACCCCTTTCATCGTAATGGACGTTCTTGAGAGGGCCAACCAAATGGAACGTCAGGGGGTTCATGTGATCCACCTGGAAGTTGGCGAACCTGATTTTGATACCCCTCAATGTATTAAGGATGCTGCCTGCAAGGCACTGGACAACGGCCATACCCATTATACGCACAGCCTGGGTATGATAGAGCTCAGAGAAGCCATCAGTGAGCATTATTTAAAGACATACGGCGTGTCGGTGGATCCCGATCAGATCGTCATATCATCAGGCACTTCTCCGGCCATGTTTGTCATGTTCTCCGCCCTTTTGGAAAAAGGAGACCAGGTCATTGTCTCAGATCCCCATTATGCCTGCTATCCTAATTTTATAAAATTCGTGCAGGGTGAGCCCGTATTCATCCCTGTGTACGAGGAAGACGGCTTTCAATACCGGCCCGAAGCCATTGAAAAAAAGATCACCCGGAAAACAAAAGCAATATTTATTAACTCTCCGTCCAATCCAACCGGAAACCTGCTTTCCAAAGACCGAATGGAGGCAATTGCCACCCTGTCCTTACAACCGGACTCACCGTATATTGTCTCTGATGAAATCTATCATGGCCTGGTTTACGAGGGAAAAGAACACTCTATTCTGGAATTTACGGAAAAGGTGTTTGTCTTAAACGGGTTTTCAAAACTCTATGCAATGACGGGGTTGCGACTCGGTTACCTGATCGCACCCAAACATTTCATCCGCCCCATACAAAAACTTCAGCAAAATTTTTTTATTTCTGCCAATGCTATGGTTCAGGTAGCGGGAATCGCCGCTTTTAAGCAGGCCGGGGAAGATATTTTGCGGATGAAGCGGATTTATAATGAACGAAGACAATATATGATCCGCCGCCTTAAAGATATGGGTCTCGGGATTACCGTGGAACCCACAGGGGCCTTTTATGTGTTTGCAAATGCAAAGCACATTTCCCATGACTCGTATAAACTCGCTTTTGATATTCTTGAAAAGGCGCATGTGGGTGTGGCGCCCGGCATCGATTTCGGAAAAAACGGCGAAGGATATCTTCGATTCTCATATGCAACCTCTATGGAAAACATCACCCAGGGGATGGACCGGTTGGAGAATTACTTTCTTAAAACATAGCTGTAATCAAGAAATACAGGCGATGCTCATGAGGTTTTGTTATAATATCATACCCTTTAATGGGCGACCCCGATGGCCGATGACTCGGAATAATGCGAAAACTGTGGTTAATTTGCCATAAAATTTCTTACTGAATAATTCCTCTAAAAAAACAATTTATAATATTTGAAAATCCATATATGATCATAAAATCGGCCGAATTTGTTAAAAGTGCTGTTAAACCGAAGCATTATCCTGATGCGGTTTTGCCGGAAATCGCTTTTTCCGGACGTTCCAATGTGGGTAAATCTTCTCTGATTAATACCCTCGTAAACCGTAAACGCCTGGTAAAGACCAGCGCCACCCCCGGACGTACCCAGCTGATCAACTTTTTTCTCATAAACAAGACGTTTTCCTTTGTGGATCTTCCGGGATTTGGATATGCAAAGGTTCCGGAATCTGTGAGAAGAAAATGGGGCCCCATGATTGAGACATACCTTTCAACCCGAAAGACGATGAAAGGAGTGGTTCTTATCATGGATGTTCGGCGCATCCCCGGAATACGAGAACTTAATTTTATCGAATGGTTGTATTATTACAACATTCCCGATATATTGATACTGACAAAGGCGGACAAGCTCTCCAAGACAAAACAGTTGAAACAACATATTACCATAGCAAAAGCCCTGAGTGTGGATAAAGATGACCTGATCCTGTTTTCGGCGAAATCACGTCTGGGAAAAGATGCGGTATGGGATGCTATTGAGGCGTTAATCGATTATCAGCCATAATGTAGTGAAAGATATATCATGTCAGATATAAAGGATACGGTTGCTGATTTTAAATCCGGGTTTGTGGCCATTGTGGGGGCGCCCAACGTGGGCAAATCCACGCTTTTAAACCAGATGCTGGGCGAAAAAATTTCCATTACCTCCAAAAAACCCCAAACCACCCGGAACCGTATCCTCGGTGTTGTGCACAGACCTTGTTCACAACTTGTTTTCATCGACACCCCGGGAATTCATAAAGCAAAACGCCCTTTAAACATCAGGATTGTGGAAGCAGCTCTTTCTGCACTTGGGAATGTGGATATTGTTCTTGTTATGGTTGATGTGGCAAATCCGGACCCGGATTCAGAAGATTTTCTGGTAAAAAAACTCAATAAAATAAAACATCCGGTAGTTCTTGCCCTTAACAAGACCGATCTTGTTAAAAAACCCGTGCTCCTTTCAATTATAGATAAATGGGCAAAAGCCTACTCATTTGAAGCCATAATTCCGGTCTCCGCCATACTTGGCGACAAGATTGAAGAACTTATTGACGCCATGGAGGCGCTGCTGCCCAAAGGCCCGCCCTTTTTTCCCGAAGATACCCTGACCGATTTGCCGGAACGTTTTTTTGCCGCTGAAATGATACGTGAACAGGTTTTCCGTTTAACCGGTCAGGAGATACCTTATTCCACTGCCGTAACCATAGATTCATTTTCCCAAGAGAAAAAAGGCGACCTTGTGAAAATTCATGCAACCATTCATGTTGAGCGGATGTCACAAAAAGGCATGATCATCGGCAAAAACGGGAGCAAGCTGAAAATGATCGGTACGGAAGCAAGAAAAGAAATAGAACAGATGGTGGGGATCAAGGTTTTTCTCAAGATCTTTGTCCGGGTACATAAAAACTGGGGAAAAGATACCAAAGCACTCAGAAAATTCGGCTACTGATGATTTTGTCTTATCACCCTTGCTTTGAAGCAGATAAAAATATTCTTTGTGCCGGGAGGGAGCCGTCCGCTGATGATCTTGCGGCAATTAAGGCCGCCCATGCCGTAATCCTGCCTCAGGGATGCTATCCATCCCTTTACGAAATGGCACATAACAACTGCAGGCATGTGTTTCCTAATCTCGATTCAAGATTCAAATACCCGGGTAAGATCGGCCAGGTTCGACTATTTCAAAGGGAAAATGTACCTCATCCAAGAACTGAAACACATCTGAATGTCGACGTATTTGCCGGACACTATGGCGGTTTTCCTGCAAAGCCGGCCTTTGATTTTCCGTTTGTATTCAAATTCGATTGGGGAGGGGAAGGGTACCAGGTTTATTTTATACGATCCGTCTCGGAATTTCAGGATATTTTGCAAACCGCCGGAGATTATGAAGCTAGCGGCCATACCGGATTTATAATACAGGAGTATATCCCTTCGAACAACCGGTCGTTGAGAATTGTCGTGATCGGCCAAACCCTTATTTCTTACTGGAGGGTTCAAAACAACACCCGGAACTTTTGCTCAAATCTTACCAGAGGAGCGGTTATCGACGCCCATTCTGATCCGGACTTGCAGGCGTTGGCGGTTACGTCGGTAAAGGCTTTTTGTTCCCGGACCGGGATCAACCTGGCCGGCTTTGATCTGCTTTTTTCATCCCAAAGAAAAAGCAGACTACCGCTTTTTCTTGAAATAAACTATTATTTCGGCCGGAGGGGTCTGGGGGGGTCCGAAAGATTTTACGAAATATTAATTGCGGAAATCGAGAAATGGATTGACAGTATCGGTCTGAGATTAGCATGAAATTTTTGAATATGGAACCATTTGCAATAGATCTGGATGAAGGGGATATAAAGAGAGAGAGACACAAGGCAAGGGAGCTTCGGAGTTCCCAGTGGTGGAAACGTCGGTGTGCCAAAGGGGTCTGCCATTACTGCGGGCGCCCTACGCCGCCCAAAGAACTTACCATGGACCATATTGTTCCGATTTCCCGGGGCGGCCGAAGCACAAAAGGAAACGTTGTTGCCGCCTGCAAAGAATGCAACAACTCCAAAAAGCAGCTGTTTCCCATGGAATGGGAACAATATTTAAAAGACGTTCGTTCGAATTTCTCATGATGAATCTATCCGGCTCAGAGAATCTCATCCTTGCCATTTACATTTTTTTGCGGTAATTACATATACCTAAGTTAAGCGATTTTTTGCGAAGAGATGTGCTGAGATCTTGATGCATAAAGGTTTGCGAAAACCGCCCCGGAACGACATGGGGATGGATATGTGTAGGATTTTCGCGGATCCTTGATGCGCAAGTCCAAGATCCCGCGTCAGCGGGGAGATCGGTGCAGATCGAGTAAAAATTTGCTCAATTTAGGATATAGTAACTGGTTGAAATACTGATTTTTCACAAATTTTTTTATGGAATACAGGAGTACGTAATATGCGAATTGTCACCCGACCGGATTTTGACGGTGTTGTATGCGCCGCGCTTCTATATGAAGCGGAAAATGTAAAAGAACCTGTGAAATGGGTCGAGCCCAGTGACATGCAACAAGGGCATGTTGATATTCATGAGGGCGATATCATTGCAAACCTGCCTTATGACGAACGGTGTACCATGTGGTTTGATCATCATCATACCAACAAAATCCATAAACCGTTTAACGGCTCTTTTAAGATTGCCCCTTCAGCGGCAGGCATTGTCTTTGAATATTATAAAGACAAATTTCAACGGGATTACAGCGAATTAATCAAAGAAACAGACAAAATCGATTCTGCGGATTTATCTTTGGATGAAGTGCTGCATCCTGAAAAATACGATTATGTCCTGCTTTCCATGACGATTTTGGGCCGTAATGAATATGACGAGCCCTATTGGAACCGACTGGTGGATCTGCTCAGAAAATTAGACATAAAAAGGGTTCTTCAAGATCCGGAAGTAAAAGCACGATGTGATGCGGTTGTTGAAATGAATAAGGAATATAAAAAAATTTTACAAGAAAACACCAAACTCATGCAACACGTATCCATTACGGATTTTTGCTCATTTGATAAGACACCGGCCGGAAATCGTTTCCTGGTCTATTCCATGTTTCCCGAGGCGGTTGTCAGTGTTAATATACGATATGATAATGGCGATAAAGAAAAAGTCGCCGTGAGCGTCGGGCATAGTATTTTTAATCGAAATTGCAATGTAAATGTCGGACTGATGCTTTCAAACTTTGAAGGGGGTGGGCACCGGGGGGCGGGTGCCTGTCGATTTCATGTCAGTAAAGCCGAAGATTATATTCCCAAAATACTCGATATCTTGTTAAAGAATCAAGATAATGAAGACTGACGGCCAGGGCAAACGCATTTGAATTCTAATATAGGGAGAACGCTCCGCGACGGCGTGTATTTCTTTCCAACCGACTGAAACTTGTGCTTAAGCACCCGTAAGCCCGAGCCGTTTAATTTGCCGCCAGTTTTTTAAGGTGAGAGATGGTTTGCCATGAAAAGGGTTCTTTTTGGCACGGCAATATGGCGTTATTGGTAAATATAGGGTCTGATTCAAGATTGTAGCGCGAGGAAGCAACGGCCTGGTCCCACAGCGCTGTTTTGGGAATGGGAGAATAATAAGCCAAAATGGGGGTTGCGCCGGTTTGTTTGACGCTCCGGATGGAACTCTCAATGAACTCGGTCTGTTGTCCCGGCAGACCTGCCAGCAGGTATACACCAATCATGTTTTTATCAAAGCCCGCCTCCTTCAGGCAGGTCACCGCCCTTATAAATTCTGTAACCGTTACCTTTTTATCTAGTTCATTCCTGATATCAAGAGATGTTGTTTCAAGTCCAAGACGCAGTGTTTTGAAGCCCGCTTGAAACATCAACCGGGCGGTCTGTCTTGAAATCTCACGGATATGGACTGCATTGGGTGTGTGAAAACGGACCCTTAGACCTGCATTTATAATTCCCTCGAGCAGGGGAACCGCATGTTTTTCTGGATCCACAAGTAATGCATCATCGTAGAATACAAAATCTTTTACTTTATATTTTTCATGCCGGAACCTTATCTCTTCTACAACGGATTCGGGATTTCGCACCATTCTTTTTGGGTTTAAATAATATGAGGCACAGTATTTACAGGCAAACGGACATCCTTTGGAAGTTTGCAGCGGAATATAGTTAATTTTTCTTTGAAGCTCAAATGCCGGATAAGGGTAGGTGTCAAGGTTATCGGGATCAAACTTTGCGTTCACGGAAAACCCGGTACACTCACCGACCATTTTAAGGATGTGCTTTTCTCCGGGTCCTGTTACTATCCGGTGTGCGCCGGAATGGTTCAGTGCATGCTCATAACAGAGACTGGCATATATACCTCCGAGAACAATTGTCACATCAGGGAAGATATCTTTTATCACACCTATGGTTTCTTGAACTCCCGTATACCAGTATGTCATCATGGAGGTCATTAACACCAGGTCAGGCTTTTTTATGCAAAGAAGATCTTCCCTGAACCATTTTTTCTCGATTCCGTATCTGGAAAAGTTACGGGGGATGTCTTCCAATCCACCGGGTTTTGGAATTTTGGTTTTTAAATAAGGTCCCCGGCCGTGTCTGGCAAAAGGATCGGTTTGAGGCGCTTTTGGATGGAAACGATCCAGGCAGTCTATATAGGTAATGTTAAATCCATGATACCGGAGTATGGATGCAAGGGTAAGAAGCCCCAGAGGCTTGGCCCAGACGTCATAAGCCGCAAAATCATGTATCCAGGGATTTACCAGAAGGATATGTGGGGTATCGCGTTTCACGGCGAGTTAGTCGTCATCATCGGTAGGAAAATACTTCATGGAAGTCTTTTTCAATTCCTTACGACTGAATAAAAGGGTGTAGTTGTTAATTGAAGTTTCTATGGAAATTTTTCGGGCAATTCCCCGGCAAGATTCTTCATCTTTGGCATGAATCATTGTATAAAGATTATACGGCCAACTTTGGGTTGGATTCCGCCGGTAACAGTGTGAAACCGCCTTAAAAGAAGCCATCTTTTCTCCGGCTTCATCAACGCGGTCTTCATCAACCTTCCACGCAACCATGGCATTTGCCTGAAACCCTGATTTCTGATGATATATGGTTGCACCAAATCGCCGGATCACCCCTTTGTCACAAAGACCTTTCAGCTTTTCAAGAAGTGTTTCTTCGGAAATCCCGAGTTTTTGTGCGATTTCTAAATATGGGCGCTGAGTGATGGAGATGTCGCCCTGAGTTAAAGCGACGATTTCATTTTCAAGTTCTGTCAGCATAAGGGGATATAAGAATCTGAACAAAAAAAAGTCAAGACTTTTTCTTTAACGCTAAATATGCGATTGCCGGAATGGGTTGCCGGTTAAATATTAAATACGGATTTGACCGGACAGGCAAAAGAGATTATTTTGCAAAGGTCTCGCATCCATTTTTTCTTCGCAATCATATCATACGCTAAGACATTAAAAAGTTATCATTTTTGTAATATGGTGTTACAATTTAAAATGCTTAATTTAGTTGTTGGCATGTTGTGATATTTTTGTTAACGGTTTAATAAAAAATCTACGGAGGCTCCATCAATGAAAAAAACATTTTATAATTTTTTGTTGTTATTCCCGATTATATTTTTTGTTGTTTTGGTTCTTGCCTGTGCCACAAAATCTTATATTAATGTCAACTACCATCTCCCGTTATCATCCTATGACCTCAAGGGTAAGAAAATATTCCTTGAAATAAAGGATATGCGATCCGTTAAAACTATTTTTAGTGAGAAAGCCAAACCTAAATTTAAAAACTTTACCGGCCTTTTTTTATTTTCTTTATCCCAAGGGGAAAAAAAGGACTATGTGGTCGGCGCCTTTAATCTTCCGTCACTTTTTGAGACGGCATTTTCGAGACGGCTTGAAAATCTGGGAATAAAAATATTAACAGAACCGGAAAAATCAGAACCGGTCATTGAAATCGATTTGCAAAAATTTTATCTGGACCTGGTTGATCGAAAATGGGTTGCCCAAATCAGCTATGAAGCCCGACTGATAAAAGATAACAAGCTTCTCGCCAGAGAGACCATCAGCGGCGATGCCGAACGATACCGACTGCTTTTTCAGGGTGATTTGGAAAAAGTTCTGGGAGAAATTTTTACATCCCTGGTCAATAAACTCGACTTTAACAAACTGTTTCAACAGGCAGAGCTGTAGCTGCTGATTATTTATGGAGCTAATGAATCGAAAAAACTTTCCGAACCCTCGTTTATTTAGAAAGAGGTTATTAAATGAAAAATAACATTTCAAACAAAAAATTTACGGGTGCCGCCCGGTACGTTCTGGATGATGAGCTGGCCAGCATCGTTAATGTCTCCATGGCCCTTGAAATGCCGCTTCTTCTTAAAGGGGAGCCGGGTACCGGCAAAACCATGCTGGCCCATGCCATTGCCGAGAGTTTGCCCATGCCGCTGATTGTCCTTAATGTGAAATCGAGCATGAAGCTTGTGGATGCCCTGTACCAGTATGACACACTGACCCGCCTCAACGACAGCCGTTTTGGCGATTCTCAACGGGATGTCAGCAATATTGAAGATTATATAAAAATGGGCAAGATCGGGCAGTCTTTTACCTCCAAACAAAGGACCGTGCTGTTGATTGATGAGATCGACAAGGCCGATACCGATTTTCAGGATGATATGCTGGATGTGCTTGATCAAATGGAGTTTGATATTGTCGAGATTGATAAAACCATGAAAGCTGTGCATCGTCCGGTAATCATAATTACGTCAAACGCCAAAAAAGACCTGTCCGACCCCTTTTTGGGAAGATGCAATTTTCATCACATCGCCTTTCCGGACCCCAAAATGATGCGCAAAATCATAAGGGTTCATTTCCCGGATATCGATTCCAACCTCATGGAAAATGTGATGACAACGTTCTATAGAATGCGAAAAATTGATGCCGTTGAAAAGAAGCCGGCAACCCGGGAACTGATCAACTGGATCCGGGCCTTGAAATCCGATCCGGATTTTAAGCCCAAGACCCTGATCAAAGGCGACATTCCCTACCTGGGGGTTCTGTTTAAGAAAAGCCAGGATTACGAATGCGCCGAGGAAGCAACAAGCCACGGCCATGTGATTTAACCCGAATATTTCATGAAAATTTTCACCCTATGGGGGGCGTAAATCAAGATTGTTGGTGATTTAGCTCAAGCAATCCAGGTTTCAGGTGTCAGTGTTCAGGTGTCAGCTTTTACGTTCGTCCTCCTGACACCTGACACCTGACACCCGACACCTGAAACCAGACCTTCGAATTCCGACGGAAAGTAATAAATGACCGCTGTTAACCAACATCATTGAATTACACACCCCTACGGGTTAGGAATGAGCCCATGTTTATCGATTTTTTCTATAGCCTAAAAAATGCCGGAATTCAGGTCAGCCCCACGTCGTTTCTGACCCTCCAGAAGGCCCTTGATATGGGATTGATAAATTCCCTGGATGAGTTCTATACATCGGCCCGGGCCATTCTTGTGAAAAGCGAGCGGTATTTTGATGTTTATGACCAGATTTTCGCCCACCGCTTTGAAGGGGCGGAACTGTCCGAGTATCAAGGGTTTGGAATCGATGATATTTCCAGGGCCATGCTGGATGAATGGCTTAAAGACCCCCAGGCCCTTGCCCAGGCTCTGGATATGGATGAAGCGGAGTTGCTCCAACTGACCCCTGATGAACTGATCCAATACTTCAAAGCGCGCCTTAACGATCAAAAAGGACGTCATTACGGGGGCGCAACCTGGATCGGTACGGGCGGATCATCGCCGGTGGGCCATTCCGGGCACCACCCGGGAGGAATGCGTGTGGGAGGGATTTCCCGAAACCAGTCGGCGGTAAAGCTTGCCCTGGAAAGAAGATACAAAGATTATACCCGCAGGGGTCTTTTGACCCAGGACATGGTTGGGGAAGCTTTAAAACGGCTTCGCAACATGATACCCGTGGGTTCCGAAGATCAGGTGGATATCGATAAAACCATTTACCGGACCATGAAAAACTGCGGAGAAATCGAAATCGTTTTTTCAAAACGTTTAAAAGACCGCCTCAAGGTGATTCTTGCCATCGATAACGGCGGATGGTCCATGGATCCCTACATACCGGTTGTTCAGACCCTTTTTGATTATGCCCGCGACCAGTTCAAGGATCTTAAAACCTGCTATTTCCACAACACGGTATATGACGTGCTCTGGGAAGATCCGGCAAGAGCCAACAAGCCTATTCCCATGGAACACCTTGTCGCCTTTGATCCGCAGACCCGCCTTATCCTGGTGGGCGATGCAAGCATGGCTCCCTATGAACTCATGGCTGCAGACGGATCTATACATGTAAAGGAGCGGAGCGGAAAACCGAGCATCGAGCAGCTTAAATCTCTTGCTCAAATCTTTCCCCATAGTGTGTGGCTGAATCCGGCATCTTCGCAAATGTGGGACTACACCCCCACCATTACGACCATCCGCCAGATTTTTCCCATGTTCGAGCTTTCCCTGGACGGTCTGGAGGAAGCGGTAAGGCATCTCATGGCCAAGTAAAAATAACCCTATGTTACGGAGCGCGGTTACGATGAAACAGGAACTTATCCAAATCATATGTGAAAAATCTTTTAAATACAGCCGGGAGCCGAGTTTTAAACTGGTATCCGGTAAAATGAGCCATTTTTATGTCAATTGTAAGCCCACCACAATGAGCCCCCGGGGTATGTTTTTGGTGGGCCATCTGGTGTTCGATGCCATCAAAGATCTGAAACCGGACGGGATCGGGGGACTGACATTCGGTGCCGATCCCGTGGCGGTTGCCGCCGCCTTTGTTTCAGAATTAAAAGCAACCCCCATGAATGCCTTTTCCATACGCAAGACCCAAAAAGACCATGGTATAGTGAAGTGGATCGAAGGAGATATGAATCCGGGACAGCGGGTTGTGATTATCGATGATGTGGTCACCACCGGAGGTTCCACGATCCAGGCCGTAGAACGGGCCCGGTCCGAAGGACTGGAAGTGGTAAAGGTGGTGATCCTGGTTGACCGCCAGGAGGGCGGGCTTGAAAACATCCGTAAATATGTAACGGATGTGACCGCGATTATTACCCGGGATGATCTCATGGCCCAATGGTCCTCGATCACCGGTTCCCGGGCTTCATGAGCATTGCGGAATATTTCAACCTAAGATGAGGGTTTCAAATTTTAAAAGGGGTTCAATAATCAAAGCAGCGCCTTTTTCCAGGCCGTTTAAGGTATAAGCGGATGTGTTGTTTCTGAAACACCACAGGGTACAATCTGGGGTGATTAAAATTGCCCATAATATGGCTTTAAAAAATATCCCATATTTATTCCTTCCCGTATGCCTGAAACCTTAAGATATGGAACAAAAATGGGATTAAAATTCCATCTGTATACACGGCGATTTTCACCACCCCAGGTACAATCTAAAAATTAAAAGAGGAGGGAAGTATGAAGATAAAATACTTTATTGTTTTCGTTGCACTGTGGGCGTTAGCCATGCCGTTGAGCGGCTATTCCTCGGAGCAAAACCAACAACCGTTTCAACCGTGTCCGGCCGGCGGTGAGGGCACTCAGTGTATGGAGCGTTTTAAGTCCATGGATACCAACCATGACGGTGCGGTTACCCTCGAAGAGTTCATAACAATCCAGCACCACCGGGGGTATCCTGAAAAAATTTTCGAATCAAAAGACATTAACAAAGACGGTTCCCTGACTCAGGAAGAACTGTGTGCGGCCAAGGGGATGCATAAAAGAATGGGAAAGTAGGCGACATCTATCCATTAGGTCAAATACGGCTTCTTTATGAGCGTTACATATATCCGTAGAAACGAAAAACAGGTTTTAGACCTGACCGCCATGACGATTTTGCTGGTACTGTGTGTGAGTTGGGGGCTGCAACAGGTGGCCATCAAGGTTGCCAATCGCGGCATTTCGCCGCTTTTTCAATCCGGTATCCGGTCGGTGGGCGCAACGGCTTTTATCTGGATCTGGATGGCGGTGCGCCGGGAAACCATTCTGGAAAGGGACGGCACCCTGTGGTGGGGAATTGCGGCGGGTCTTCTTTTTTCCGCAGAGTTCATTCTGATCTACTGGGGTCTGGATTATACCCATGCGTCCCGAGCGGTCATTTTTTTGTATATGTCGCCGTTTGTTGTGGCTCTGGGAGCCCAGCTCTTTATCCCCGGAGAACACCTTCGGAGGATTCAAGTCGTGGGGTTGTGCTGCGCCTTTGTGGGGGTTGTCGTGGTGTTTACAGAGTCGCTGAGTTATCCCACCTATGGAATGCTCATGGGTGACGGTATGCTGGCGGTGGCCGCGGTATTGTGGGGGGCGACCACGGTTCTCATCAAGGCCAGTCCCCTTGCCAGGATCAAGCCCGGCAAAACCCTGCTGTACCAGCTTGCGGTTTCTGCGGTGGTTTTGCCCCTTGGATCTTTGGTAAAAAATGAGCCCGGTATTGTTTTGATGACCCCCCTGATTGCCGGCAGCCTTGTGTACCAGACGGTTTGGGTGGCGTTCATCACGTACCTGGCCTAGTTTTGGCTCATCCGCCACTATCCCCCGTCCCGCCTGGCATCGTTTACCTTCCTCACGCCGCTTTTTGGCGTGATTGCCGGCGGTGTGCTCCTGAACGAACCGATTACGGGCAGTCTCGTATTGGCGCTTGTTTTGGTGGGCATAGGTATTTTTTTGGTGAATCGACCCAATGCCGGATGAAATATTATCACGAAACACGAAAGAAAACTAAGACCTGATCCCTGAACCCGCCGGTCGAAGATGCCGCTTGCGGGGCGGTGAGGCGGGCAAGCCCTGATCCCGCGAATCCCTGGCTCCTGGTTAGCCCTGCCCACCCCGCCAATATCGTTACACGAGAAAGCACACATGTGAACACTTACGGAAACTTAATTTGTGCCAAATATAGATTTGTGGATGGACATTAATTGATGAACTTGTAAAAAGTCCGATTTAGACGGTTTCGTAAAAAGTTCAAATTCCCCCGCCAAACAGAGGCGGGATAAAAAGGCGTCGCAAATTTTGTAATCATGAGGCGTACTTTTCGTACGTTGAATGATTACGAAATGCAGCACAACGCAGAAGTTGGACTTTTTACGAGACCGTCAAGATTATTTGTAGATCAAATCGAAGAGCTTGTCTGCAGTTTTTTTATCCAATTTTTTGAGTATTTTATATTCTTCCAGGGCGGCATCTTTCCGCCCCGCATTGAGATAGAAAAGACCCATATTAAAGTGGGCCGGCACGAAATCGGGGGCCATGCGAATTGCCTGCTTGTAGGCCGCGACCTCTTCCTTTAAGTTACCAAGATTACCATACATAATCCCTATGTGATAATATGCCCCCCGGTATTTCGGGATCGATTTCCAGTGCCCGTTTAAAGGCATGGATAGCGTCCCCATACCTTTCCAGCTTTCCGTAGGTGATTCCGATGTTATAGTGGGACGCAGCATAATCCGGATGAATCCGTACCAGTTGTTCAATGGCTTCTTTCTCGTCGTTTATCCGCTTCTGCCCGCTGTATATTTCAGCCAGGCCAATATATGCCGGGCCGTAGTCCCGGTTGATTCTGAGCGCCGTTTGAAAAGATTCAATCGCTTCTTTGTACCGGCCCAGACTTTGATAGTATTTCCCGAGATAGTAGTTCGCCCTGGTTTTGTCCGGACTCGTTCGTATGGCCTTTTTAAACGCCTTGATGGCTTCGGGGGGCTGCTTAAGGCCCACATAGCAGCTTCCCAGGCCATACCAGGATTCGGCATGGTCCGGATTTTTTTGGGCAGCTTCCTTGTAATACTCCAGCGCTTTTTTATATTTTCCCCGGATAGAAAATTCAAAGCCTTTTTTACACAGCTCGGCAGCCAATCCGGGCTTTTGAGTGCTGACACTGTAAGTCCACTCCGGCAAGGTCATTACGGTTTTTTCATCCTTTAAGTCCAATACACTTTGCCCGGCCACGGCAAAATTTAGATTTTGACCGGGTTCCAGAATAAAAGAGACAACCCCGATGACCTTTCCGTCCATATTGATCACCGGGCTGCCGCTGGAGCCACGGGATGCCGGAGCGGACATCTGGAAAATTTTACCGACGTTGGGGAATTCCCGCACTGCCGATACAATGCCTACGCTAACCGTTTGATCAAGTCCCAGAGGGCTGCCCACCACGAGGATCCGCTCGGCGATTTCGGGAACATCAGAAGTCACTTCTACCCGGTGAACCGATTTTTCGGGGATCTTTACTTTTATTTTAATCAGGTCGGCGGTTTTGTTATAGGCCAAAACCCTTTGGATCTGATATTCTCGCCCGTCATAGGTTTTGACATCTGCCGCGTAAGCCCCATTGAGAACGTGATAATTGGTAATCAAAACCCCGCCTTTATCAACAAAAAAGCCGCTTCCGATACCCATGGGTTTCTTTTCAGCATCATAGGTGGTAATCTTGACCACGGCACGCTGGACAATGCCTGTCAACCGGACCAGATGCGCTTCCGGAGAAAGGGTCTTGTCGGGATAAGACGCGCATCCGGCCATCAATGACAACCAAAACAGTCCCCCAAAAATACCGCTGATATATTTTGATATATTTTTCATTTCTACCTTATAATTACGGAAAATATCTTGTTTCTGACAACTATCCAATGGGTGTAAATCAAAACGGTTGTTTGTTAAGATTGCTATGGCTATTTGGTTTCAGTTGTCAGGTGTCAGGAAACATGTTCAGTAGTAATGGGCCAGCTCTGAGGGAACGATTCATTTTTTACGCCATACACTGCCGTTTCCTCAGCTAACTGCCAGCGGCGTTCTCGTTCTGGCAGAGGTGTGGGTTTTTGTCATCTAAACTACCTCCTGTTCAGTGCTCAATGTTTGTAAAAGCCGTCTCAAAAATAATCTAACGCCCAATTACGGTGTTACGAGTTTAATAAAAATGCTCACATACTTGGGTATAAGATAGGTCCAACCCGTTAGATTTGCAAGAATTTTTTTAGGATCATCTCCAAAGGAGTTGGTGATCCTAAAAGGATTAAAGGATTAAAGGATTAAAGTGGAATGCTTAAAAATTATAAACCTTTTTCTCAACTCATGAAAAGAAGAATCTTTTGTTCAAATTTTCGGATGAAAAGATGGGGTTTTTAAACTTCAAACAGTCAGTCGATTTCCAAGAGAAACACGCCGTCGCTACGCTGCACCGAAATCAAATGTGTTTACCCTGCCGATCCCTGTTATCATCCTTGACAAATATATTTATCGGGTTAAAGTGAGTATAGATTTCCAAAGTCCCTGCCTGCGGGCAAGCCCTGAACATTCTATGGAGGTAATTATGGAACTTCGTATGCTTGGCACATCCAATATTAAAATATCCCCGATCATTATGGGAACATGGCAAGCCGGCAAGGACATGTGGGTGGGCATCGATGATACTGAATCGACACAGGCGATAAAAGCAGCCTATGATGCGGGTATCACAACATTCGATACGGCAGAGGTGTATGGTAACGGTCATTCAGAAAAAATTGTCGGAAATGCTCTTCAGGATGTGCGTGACAAAGTTGTAATCGCCACCAAGGTATTTTCGAATCACCTAAAATACCAGCAGGTAATCGATGCATGTCATGAATCTTTAAAAAATCTTAACACCGACTATATAGATCTCTATCAGATCCATTGGCCCCCGGGTTCCTTTGGTAGCAAAAAAGTTCCTTTGGAAGAAACCATGCGCGCCATGACCGACTTGAAATCACAGGGTAAAATTCGCGCCGTGGGTGTTTCCAATTTCTCCCGATTGCAGTTGGAAGACGCTGCAAAATACGGAAGAATCCACAGCCTCCAGCCGCCGTATTCGTTGTTTTGGAGAAAGGTTGAAAAAGATGCCATGCCGTATTGTCTTGAAAACAATATCACGTTGCTGGCGTATTCTTCCATGGCCCAGGGGGTGTTGACCGGAAAGTTCGGTCCGGACCATAAATTTGCCAAAGGTGATCACCGGTTCAGAAACAAACTGTTTCAGCCGGAAAATTATGATCGGGTCCAGAAGGCATTGGAAAAACTCCGTCCCATAGCCAAAGCCAATAATATCAATTTGGGGCAGCTGGCCCTGGCCTGGATCATTTCCCGGCCCGGAATATGCGCCATCGCCGGCGCTCGCAACGCCGAACAAGCCGCTCAAAATGCCGCAGCTGCAGATGTTCGCTTGTCTGAAGGAGATCTGGCGGCTGTCGATGACATCGGAAAAACGGTCACCGATCCATTGGATAATGATCCATTGATGTGGAAATGGTAAACCCCTTCTGGAATCGGCTGGACCTTTGCTCGGTTTATTGAGCAATTTTTCGCAAGGTCAAGGACAATTTTGCAGGATAGTGGAATTGGACGGCTGAATAGCCGCCGGTAAGGGCGAGGGGCATGGGATGGAAATCAAAACCGTTGGTAAACGCTGATGCCTTTCTATTGACAAACCCTGGCTCCGAAGTTTTTTTCAGGTGTCAGGTGTCAGGGTTAAGGATTAAGGGGGAAACGAGGTGACCCATAGAAATTTTATGGACGTGGAGGATCTTGAGGTCTATAAAAAGTTGTGTCGATTACCCATCCATGTCTGTGACTTGACGCACAAGTGGCCCCAAGAAGAAAAATACGAGTTCGGAAGCCAATCCAGGCGCTCCTCAAACAGCGCTCCTGCCCAACTCGCCGAGAAAAATGATGATCCGCTATATCCGTAACAAAATTGAAGGCGTGAATCGCGCCAGGGGCGAAGCAGCTGAGACCATTCACCATCTGTTCATGGCGAAACTCAAAGGGTACATCACAGAAAAGGTGTATTTATAAATTCGGGGTGGTTACAAAGAATGCATTCCGGAATGTTGAATGGATTAGAGAAAACATTGGAACGGAAAGTCCCAGAGCGAGAACGCCGCTGGCAGTTAGCTGAGGAAACGGCAGTGTATGGCGTAAAAAAATGAATCGTTCCCTCAGGGCTGGCCCATTACTACTGAACATGTTTCCTGACACCTGACACCTGAAACCAAATAGCCATAGCAATCTTAGCAAACAACCGTCTTGATTTACACCCCCGCATGGGTATTCAGGTCTTTGGAGTCATAGAGAATCAGATCTTCTTTAAGCGCTCGGGACGTAAGATCATATTCCTTTCCCAGATAAAACGCACCGAGCTTCTCACAGTTTTTTTTCATGGACCACCCCCCACTAAAAAGTTGTCCGTTATTGCGGATTAAACCGCACTTGTGATGCAAAAGTGTTTAAAACCAAATTATAGGAAAGCATGATTTTTGTGTCAATATTGAATCCCCCGGGGGGGGCTCCAACTTATTTTTATTGATAATAAATAAGATTTATCTTTATAATCTTACTGACGGAATAATCTTATTGACGGAACAAATGTTTTTCTTTGATGTTAAAGGTTACAGTTTGGATTTTTGAAAATCGTATTGATTCAACTTAGATGAGGTGTGGGTTGGCGGGAGACGTAAAAATGGAGGAAAAAAATAAAAGTGTTGCTTCAAAAATAACCCAAAAGCGATGGGGTTGTTTGCAAGTATTCGGGTTAATGGTCATTGTCGTCATTATTACCGCAGGGGTGACCATTTTGGTTTTTAAGACCTATTTTTTTCCATCAGAGTTCAAGCCGGTGACACTGAATCCTGCCGAAGAAAAAGTTTTGGCTGCAAAATTAGAAAACTTGGATTCCATAGGGGCGGGTGTTACCTCACATAAGAAGGATGACGCCAACAACTTATCCAAATCAGACCGGTTTGATCCGAATACCCCTCTCGATCCGGAACAGCCCTTTCAAGGTAGTACTTCTAGCAATACTTTAGAAGTGCTATAACTAACGGTTATAATTAGCAATAAAAACGCTGGACGTTCTTTACTTTAAAAGTTATATTAAGAAAGACAACTATGATTCCCCCATAATTTTAAATGAGTTTGATAAAATTAGTTCTTTTCATCATTTTTTTCCACCCTTCTATCTTGTCAGCACGGTTTGGCAGGCCTAAAGAATAAAGATTCGTCCAGAAGGTCTGCTTTGATTAATCCCTAAAGAGGGGATTTAGTTTGCCGGGCATTTAACGATTTACGGAGTACTGGAGCATTGGAGCGTGGAGTAATGGAAGAAACCCCTTTCATCGCCTCAGAAACAGATCCCTGGAGAAATCTGAAAAATTTAAAGCTCTTTAAATCAACACTCCAACGCTCCATTACCTGCTTCGATTTATACGGGCAGAGCCATTATCTCTGACTCCCCAAACATGGGACAGGCTTCTGGCCCAGCCTCTGGCTCCATAGGGCCTACGGCCCGGAGGGAGGACCGCCTTTAGAACCCAATAAAATTTTCAGTCTTTAGGTCCTTGCGGACGTTCATGCTGAACATGCCTTAACCCCTCATCAATAATCCGGGATGTATTTCGGAACACTTTGAAATTATGCGTTTTTCTGTTTAAATTTTGTACGGCGATATTATATGGTTGTTTTTTATTCTTCTGAATTTAAGGTCACAATTTGTGATCTTAAACCATATATGGGATGACTTGAATTCTTAATAAAAAATTCAGGTTGGGAACGTCCTTAAGCTATCGGACCTACTTTGTCCTGAGCGAATGTTACCGGTTCCGAGGTTCCCCGGTTAAAGGAAAGTTTGCCCTTATGATATACGAAAACACAAAGTGCTTAAAATAATATCGAGCGTTGATCGATAGCAGAAAACATAAATCTTGAGTATGGGTTTATTTTTCGTTGAGTAACTTTAAAAAATTGTCAACCAGCAGAGGATTAAATGATGTCCCTTTTTCTTGGGTCAAAATTTTTACAATTAGCGATACCGGTTTAGCATCCTTATAAACTCGTCGACTACGCATGGCATCAAATACGTCTGCGATGGCAATCATTTGACTAACGATATTGGGCTTCCATTTTTTTGATATATTCGGATAACCCGTACCGTCGTACTTAATGTGATGTTCAAGTGCGCCCAAGACTGCCAATTTTGAAATATTTTTCAATCCAAGTATATACTGAGCTCCTTTTACGGTGTGTGTCTCAATAATCGATCGTTCATTGTCCGTTAACCTGCCTGGTTTATTCAAAATTTCATCGGGAATAAACAACTTTCCCGAATCGTGAAGAACTGCTGCGATTCCAATCTCATAGAGCTGCTCACCTTTGAATCCTAAAGATTCAGCTTGACTCATGGTAAGCATGGGCTACCATTACTGGACAAATACGCGCAAGCATATTCCATCAACAGACTTAGTTTTGGCCAGCATGTGAATTGGATTAATTCCATAGGGAAACCGCGAATGAAGGCTTTAACTTCACCTCATCTTTACCGCCTGGAATATCTATGGATTTACGTTCCGAAATCTGGCTGCATTAATATCTTCGAATTCTTTTCACTGAGTTTATCATCCTGAACCGAGCGAAGGGCCAATAGATGTTCTTTTCATCAACTGATAGGGTGGATGTCTTCTTGTGTTACGGTTTTTTCATCGACGCGTAATTCAACTCCTGCTGAGTTTCAGATATCTTCACTGCTTTTATGGTTTCCACCTTCTTGGTGGATTGGCGAGTTGTTTGACGAGAAAATAGAAGTCCTGTTTCTGATAATCTAGATTTGAAAGTGATATGCCTCTAACAGCTTTTAGTATGAGCAAATTGGTCCCCACGGACCCTGTTCTTTGAGGGCGTTAATACTATCAACAACCATCTGACTCTGTATCAATCAACATAATGGTCGTAAGCGACTTATCGAGAAACAATCTGTAAAGTTCTCCATATGCATCTTCAAGGTAGCGATTGATCTTAGGGTGTTTGGTCGAATAAAGGCGCATGTTTGTTACAGCAGCGTTAATATTTGATATGACCTTTTCGATTTGTTCTGGGTTTTTTAAATCTGATATCATTGCTCATCCCTATTGAACACGTTAATTTCTATTCCCAATGTTTTGGCATATCTGGCGAATTTGATTGTCTTGGGACTTCAGACCCATTTTCAACAGAGAGGTGATTTGGGACAATTCATACCCATGAAGCGATTGATATAAGGCAAGCTTCATACGGTTTAAACTTTTTGGCCAGATAGCCCATCTGCAATTTGCCAGTTTTTCCAACACGGGTACTGCGCTTGGATTTCCAATTTTACCAAGGGCGGTGATAATGGTCTCATTTTTTTCATATTGGAACTTAAATAATGTCCACCGAGGTATAGCAGAGATCAAATCTGGTACCATATCGGCCATTTTATAAGTACCTATCATTTCAATAACTTTATATTTTTCTTTGGTATGAAATGATCTGAGAAAATTCCTGATAACATCCGGCCCTTCAGGATCTCCCAACTCAATTATAGTGACCAGTGCCGATATTCGAACATCGGCATCATGATGTTCCAAAAGCCTTTTCACAATAGAAACGTCTTTTTCTGTTCCTAACTTACGAACCAGGGTGAGCATGTTGATTACAAAGGATGGTTGAGGATCACTAAACCGCCTTTTGGCTTCAAGACATGTTTCTTCCGGGAATTTATTCAACAGCTTTAATATTAAACTTTGAATTTCCGGCCTCTCCCCTTTTCCATACAGCGCAATCATTTCCGAAACGACTATCGAGCCAAGGGATAGTAGAAACTCATAGGCGGCGTTGTCATCAGGTTTCGCCCATTTCTCAAAAGAAACGATCGCCAGGGAGATAAACCGCGCTTCACGAAATTTCTTTAATGTGTTTTTAGCCAGGGATTGAATTTCTGGATTGGATTTATCCTTATAATCTTTAAACAGGGCTCTAACGATCTTCAATAACGTGGGAAATCCCCCTGTTCTTAACAAATCATAGGCGATTTCGACGAGTTTAATGGTGTAATTCTCATATTCCACAGGATTAATTTCGTCGTTCATAAAGGCTAATATAATATGGGCAATTTGCGAATCCAGATGAGAAGGCTCCAGATCTTTCTGGAAATCTTCGATGGGTAAAGCCTTATTGACTTCAACGACTTCGTCATCTAAGTCACTGGACAGATTGTTTAAGGTATTCTCATAATCGGTTGTTACATATTCTTCAAATTTTTCGCGAGTAAAAATATCTTGAAGCGTTCCCGTATCAGAAAGCAGATTTAGAGGATTTGTCGATTCATTGAAGTTGGTTTCACCTTCAGGATGACTCATTCCACCGTGGGCATGTGTTATTCTGTAAACAAGATTCATTAGTGATGGAGAAATTTCCTCACCGTCTTCATTTGCCTGTCTTAGCATATCCAAAACCACTTGCTCAGAAAAATCAGTCAATAAATTTTTTGTCGCCTCATTCTCACCCGCTGAATTAAACTGATTGTAGGTCGCAGATAGAAATTGTTTCTTTAGTTTTGGATTTAAATTTTTAAGTAATAGATCCAATTCACAGAAATCATTAGTACATATTGATGGAGAAGTGATGGATTCGCCAGCCTCCTCCATGTGTTTACTTATAGTGGATCGGTAGGTATCCAGGGCAACTTTGGTGTCAATTTTATTCTCATTCAGGAATAATGCAAGTTGAGATGGATTAATTCCTTTGATTTGTTCTATTGAAACCCCTTGATCAGAAGCCGTTTTGGTGTCAATTTTATTCTCATTCAGGAACAATGCAAGTTGAGATGGATTAATTCCTTTGGTTTGTTCTATTGGAACTCCTTGATCAGAAGCCGTTTTGGTGTCAATTTTATTCTCATTCAGGAACAATGCAAGTTGAGATGGATTAATTCCTTTGGTTTGTTCTATTGGAACTCCTTGATCAGAAGCCGTTTTAGTGTCAATTTTATTCTCATTTAGAAATAATGCAACTTGAGAAGGATTGATTCCTTTGGTTTGTTCTATTGGAACTCCTTGATCAGAAGCCGTTAAAGAACCGGAAAGCAGGCCGCTGATAAATTCGGTCCATATTGCAGAGCCTTTTGTCTGAGATTCTTGGTTTTTTGTTCGATTTATCTCTTTTTCTTCTATATGATGAAATGCGCGGAAATCAATGAACTGAACTTTTATGGTCTGAATCCTGTTGTGTGCCAGGGCCTTGTCAAAACCTCCAAGATCTCCGATCTCTTCAGGGTCTTTGGCCATCAGCTGAAAAAAACAAGAAAGATCATCACCAGAAATATTTCGGTAAAAAGTGATACCGGCTAATTCGTGATTTTTAGCCGATAACGCAAAGTCTTTGATATTATGACCTTTATTTTCTATTACTGTGTTGTCAACAAATAGCTTATCTTTACCCCGATGGTTAATTTCGGCCAATTCAAGCAAATCGTGAAGTAAAGCATGGCATTTTTTTATGCTTTGATTTGTCTGGACATGACCCGGTGGATAAATCAAAAAGTTTTTTCTGGTAATATTCAACTGGTACAATACATCTGAAAGTCGTTTTTTATCTAATTTTGGGCGATTAATATGTATTTCTTTATCTTTTGATTTTTCCACAATTTTTGTTTGGTTTTGTTTCATATAGGTGCCCACATTCTAATTTTTAACAATAATATTAATTCGATATAATTATCGGTCTAAATCACATATAACTTTATTGCTTTAGAAAAAAATCTCCCCGCTGCAAGCAGGCGGGGTATCAAAGTTGAAAAGGCCTTTTTTAATATTGGGGAGACACGTTGTTTCTCCCCAAACCCCTGATCGGCGAACAGCAGGGTGGCCGCCTAGATGATGTCTTGTTTTTTGTTGAATCTGTGGCTGGGCGAGGCTGACAAAGACGTGGTTATATTATCGGGTCAAATATTGACCCGGGAGATCTTGTCAGATCGTGTGTCGGATCGGGGGTGATCGAATCGAACTTTTTTATTGCCACAAGCTCGTTGGGCCAAATATCGAAAAACCGAATATCACCCTCCAACAGCTTGAGATTCGACGCTTCACTTGCCCAAGCGTTTTAAAATGATGCAACAAACCAAACTTAAAAAACTGATTCAACAGGCATACCGTTCAGGAGCTACCCACGTTGCGATTGTTTCAACAACCGATATTATCGTTGATGACAATCTTGCCAAGATGTGTAGAGAACCAAGATGCGAGAATTACGGATTATCGAAAAGCTGCCCACCTCATGTTTCAGGGCCTTCAGCATTTAGAAAACAACTTGAAAAATATGATCAGGCGATTTTTTTCAAAATCGATGTTCCTTCCAAAATTCTCTATTCCAGCGATCGCCGAGAATTATTTCAATTGCTCCACGAAATAGCGGCAGGCATCGAACACATTGCCATCAAAATGGGATTTGCAAATGCACAAGTCTTTGCAGGAGGTTCATGCAAAGAAATCTTTTGTCATGACCACCCTGAGTGTCGTGCCATTTCTGAAGAAGGAATAATCTGTGTTAATCTGCGTCCATTTGCGGTTAAATTTTTAGATTTCGGAATTAATGTGGCAAACTATTGAAAACGGGCTTCGGATGGACGGAAAGCGAGGATACTCATGACGCTGATTCAGCCACAACCAAAATGGCGTATATTTTCGGCTTAGAGACTGAATTTCTTTATAGTGCGGCATAAGTTTATAAGTTTCTATTTTTCCTCAGCACTTTCATCTATCTTTTTAAATCGATCCGCCTGTTGCTGCCGGGCCTTATTGATATCTTTTTTCATTTCTTCCATTCGATCAATGCTTTTCTTTCCGGCGAGTTCCTTAACCGTATCATCCAATCTTCGCTCAAGTGAGTCCCAGTCCTTCATGTTTTCCGCAACGGCCAAAAAGGCGAATAAAACAAGAACCATCGTTAAATTTTTGCACGCTTTTACTATCCAGGTCATGGCGTTCTCCTTTTTTAATCAATTAATAATTATCCGCAAATTACGCAGATTAACACAGATTATTTTTTAATCCCACTTAAAAAACAGAACTAAACAAATGACGTCGTGGCTTCGCGAGAACCAATAAAACCTTTGAATAACAATACGGTTACCAACACTTGACATAACATCTCAATAAATTATGGATTCGGGTCAATATGATCATTTAATACACCAGAACTGGTACACTTCCAAGTTATAGATGTTGGGGAGGCGAGCGAGCCCGTAGGGTGTAGCTCGCGGAGCCTCCTCAACTCTATAACTTGGGCCGCCATTACATATTTTGGTGGTTACCAAGTTCCTTGGTTAACCTTGTTGAAATAATGTAGGTGAAGCTCCATTGTTTAATTAGCCATCCGGGTACACCGGTGGCGCAATTTAAAAGCAGTCTGCAATGAAGTAGCTGCAAAAACAAAAAGGAGCTTCACCATGAAAAAGATGTAAACCAAAGTCAAGAGCTGCTTAGTATGTTTGAAGAAGCCGGAAACAATGAAAAAATTATGTGCGTGCCAATCGATTACGCCAAAAAAGATCATATTGTGATGTTTTGTAATGGCTATGGCCAGATTCTCAGGAAACCGTTTTCCGTTAAGAACTCCCCGGAAGGCATCAAGTATCTTACCGAACAGGTAACCCGATCTTGCAGCCGTCGTTGCATTGATTCTAAACATGTCTTCTTTGGCTGCGAAGATGTCGGATCCTACGCGGAGAACTTTGCAAACACTTTACGAGCCGGAGGATGGATAGTCGCTGGTGTCAACGCCCATGATGCCAAGGAACAACGAGCAAACATACAAGCCAGTACCGATCGCTTAGACTTAATGGGTATTGCTTCAATGCTGCTTAACCGGAGGGCCAACTGTTCTCCTGCTCAGTCCGGTATCTATCGTAACCTTCGTACACTGGTTCGCCACAGAAGAAATCTTGTTTCCATGTCAACGGAAGAGAAAAATCGGATTCATACGGTTGTTGATCGTCTCTTTCCTGGCTTTCTTGATGAGAAAAAAACCGGAATCCTGCCTTTTCAAAAGCTCGTTGTATCTCATGGAAAACCGATTCAGTCCACTCCAGATACGTCGTAGAAAACGACATACGCTCATTGAAGTCTTGCATCGATATGGCACAGCAAAGCCTGAAAATACTGCTGCTAAACTTCAGGAACATGCTGTACTCGTGCTCAATACGCCAGATGAATATATCATTAAATCTCCAGCTACTAGTTCAGCATGTCGCTAATTTTAGGTGCCTGTGCCATGCATAATCCAGCTTGAAAACGAAATTGCTCTATGGCTTGCGCAAACACAGGGTGCATTCCTGACAACTTTTCGGGGTATTGGTATCGTCCTGGCTGCCGGAGTATCCGCTGAGATAGGAAATCCATATGAGCAAAAACCATTAAACAATCTGGTGTCATACTCAGGCATTATCCCCAGGGTCAAACAGACCGGTGGCCCCCAGGGTAAAACCCGTACCGGTAAAGTAGCAAAACGTTGCAATCGTATTCTCAAAGACTATGTAGTTCAGTCGGCCCTGCACATGGGTTTACATGGCCCGGAAGATTTGATGGCCGACTACAAGCGTCGTGAAGCAGCCGGACAACATGCTGACTTTGGTATTGGCCGCCGATATCTCCGTAAGGCTATGTGTTTAATGAGAACTTCACAAATCTATATGCCACAGCGACTCCGTAATGCAGAAGTCAAACCGGAAGAACGGGCAGGCTATTATCTAATGAGCTGGCCATCCCCCCGGGATAAATGGAATAAAGCAGGCGCACTCGAAGCTGCTTTGAAAAAAATCGTCCTTTAGGCCAATGGCGAAACATGGTGCAGGAACTATATGAGATAACGCTTAAATTATAAGCCAAACTCACACTGGGTTTAACTTTTGCGGTAAAAGGTTTTTGCGGTTTCGGCGGACAGGATGGCTTTACCAGAACTGCCGCAAGGCTTTCCTCAACAAGAAAGCCTATTGACGGCTCCAATAAGAATGCCGCACCCTGTCCGTCCGAACTCTTTGATTATGGCTCCAAGGTGCTCTGATCCTTGAAAATTCAAGAGATATAGTCATACCAGTTTGCCAAAGTCGGACATTATGGACAGGGTTTTCCACCTGTAAGGCCGAAATTTGAATAACTAAAAATGCAATTTTTAGGCCCAGTTAATCTAAATTTCAAAAACCGGCTTTGATCGGAATGGAGGAGTTTTGCCTAAAAAAAGTTGATTTTTTCTCTTGACTTTTTCCTGGTGCTCTTATTGAGAAGTTACCAATTTTGTTTCTAGTTGTAAGGTGACAGTGTGTACCGAAAACTTTCTTGTTTAATTTCTCAAAAATTTTCACCCTGCGGGTTAGTCAGTCTTGTGATATGGAAAGTAATTGTCCCAAATTTTATCGAGTTGCTGCATAGCGTCATTCATATTCTTTCTGCGAATGATGTTTTTGTCCCGATTCACAAGATTCCAGCGTTCCAGCTTCTGCAAAGCATCCTCAATTTCAAAATTAATCATGCAGTTATGTTTGTTTTCGAACCAGCGTTCTACGGTTTCATCCAGTTGCGTTATTGTGAGATCCCTATCCTCTACCAGAAGAAAGTAATATGCTAAAATCGCTTCTTTGAACTCCTCTTCTTCGGCCGTGTCCACAAGATGATGAAACACCCCTGTGTTGTTGTCAAGGTTCTTAAAGTAAAGGTTGTCGGAAAGCGCTTTCATAAACTTAATTTTACGGTTTTTGAACTTGTTTATCTGTTTAAACAAAAAGCCACCCAGCGTGGCCAGACCAAAGGCTAAGGCAATAAGGTGCTGCTGCTTAATCTTTACCTCGTTTTGGGTTAATCCGAGCCAGAAAGAAATTACAGAGGCAATTAAAAGAATCGTACCCCCAAGCTTGCTTGCAGTTAAAACAATGCCGCTCACTGCAGCCGGGACACCAATAATGAGTTTATCGATGGTTTTCATGCGGACCTCGCTGTTGGGAAAAAGCATCTCAAGATCCGCCTTGGGAACATTTTGAAAAAGTTTGATGATGGTTGAACCTGGCGTGAAGTAAAGATTTTTTTGCTTTTTGGCTTTAAAGTAATCCTGTTCTTTAAATTTGATATATATCACAACCCTTTCATAGTTCGTAAATGTTATGGGCTCTTTCTTCAACCCAAAAAATTTTACGAGGGTCTCTTGCTTAGTGCTTTGGCCGCGCTGATAAAATAAAACTTCCTCAAAATCTTTGAATTCAACCCCAAGACGGATTTTAAAGAGAGACTCCTCTTTCAGAGCTTCTTCAAGATTGGTCTTTGTTATCTTTTGGAAATTGGCGGCATTAAGGATCGTAGTCAATGTCTGGACAAGTTTTTTTTGTTGCTCCTTTTTTTCTTGCTCTGAGTAATCGTAGTTCAACCGAGTGTCTGCATCGGGGTTAAAAGGTGAATAACAGTCTTTAAGCATTTCCACTTGATGGTGGAACTCAAAATGAATCAGACTTCCTAAAATATGGCAAAACCGTCTAAATAAATTTTGATCATGTTTGGAAAGCCGTGAATCGTTGATGCACATTTTAATAATATCCGCTTTCCTGAAAGGGATAAAACGATTCCGAATCTGATGCTCTGTCATGGCCTTGGTCATTCCTTCAGTTTTATCTTTAAAAGACCTTCCTCTACCTTAATGTCCTCGACTCCATCGGAAAAAATCTTCCAGAAACCCTTTTCCGTACCAAATTTTTCAACCAGATCTACATTCTTTATTCCTCCCATCCACGCATTTGGAATGGGTACACCCATAATCGTAATGCCTTTAAGAATGACGACGGGTTTGCCCTTATTGTACGTAAAAGCCATACCGGATCTGAGACGGAGAATTTTACCTCCAAGGATGGGAAAGTCTTCATCAACGGGCAGGAGTAATTTTGCACTGATAAGATCGTCGGATAACTCAATCGCCAACTTTTTTGCAAGATCCGTATTCTTTGCCAGTAGCCCGTTGAGTTCCCTTTCGGTGAATCCAATCTCCCTTTTACCGTCTTTTTCACTATAAGGTTCCGGATCCACCCCTTTCAAGGTAGTACTTCTATTTCTTTCTCAGCGCCAGGATTTTAGCAGTAGATACATGGGGTGTATTTTCACAGCTTTAGCCGGCTTTGCCGGGTTTTTGGGCCCGGGATGTTTTTCATTGAAAAGCTCGATAGTTTCACCTTTGGCCGCAAGTTTTGAGTACACTGCCAGCGACCAGGTCATCTGTTGAAAGATAACCCAATGCCTATAATCAATTGGTGATCATCATTCAAGATATGTTCCTGAGATTTTAATGCAAGATAATAGCCGGATACTTGGTTATCAATGACATCTGTTCCATGTAATGTACCAAGCGCAGCCTTTATAACTGATAAAATAAATGTACGACACAAGTGCGATACAGAAACCAAACAGTGCAGCCGGAGGATAACCCAAGGTGTCATTTCCGAATTAAAATGCTCTGTAAGATGCTGAAAGTTGTCCTAACCGTCCAGCGGCCTTTTATATAATACGGCAATCTTTAGCGTTTGCCTTGGTCTCTGATAAATTAGGAGTATGATAAAAGCTCGGTATCACCATCACGGGTTTCTTCAGCCGTATACGAATACGCCTGTATATGTTTGGCTAGCGGTTAATAATAAATAGCAGATATGCGCTGTTCATATACCCTGCTTCGCTCTTGATCTTTGCCGATATATTTTTCTTCACCAATTAACTGAAATGGATAATTTTATGTTCTCGATAACAAAAATGCATCCCGCACAGTATGTCCTTAAGGACGTTCCCAACCTGAATATTTCATTAAGAATTCAAGTCACCGCTGTTCTAAATGTTCGAGATAGAAAAACACATAATTTCATGACAATTCCGGAATAAACCATCTTCACAAGGAAATACATCAATTGGCAGACGCAACACCGGGATCATAAAACCACCAGATTTGCCCCTGGCAGCGGTCCGATGAAATGAATCGCAGCTCTTCAATGCGATGCTGGCTTTTTTTCGACATTACAGAAATTTCCATCGGTAGCTTTTAGTCGCATCCCTGGCAATGGAGAGCGCACGGTTCCGCCAAGTTTTAATGATCGGCTCTACCTGTTTTGCAGCATAGCGTACCAGCTCGGCAGATATATTGGTCCTCGATAAGCAATTGCTGATTTCTTGTTGTAAAGCGATGTGATTGAAACGCATATGTCTTTGACGCCCGATAGGCTGCATGAACTGATGGATGACTTCCGCTGACAACCTTTGCTCATGATGTCAAGACCGTTGAAAACAACAAATCTTTGGTGTATTGTTGTTCGGCAAGTCCTATTGAACCATTGGTCCAACTGGTTGATTAATAATTGTTCCATCATGCCACGTTTTCATATTACCGAAATCGGGCTTTAACAAAGTTTTAAATATCGGACTTAACATTGTCTTCACCTCCAAAAGAAGTTGTCTTCTTAATATAACTTTTAAAGCAAAGAACGTCCAGCGTTTTATTGCTAATTATAACCGTTAGTTATAGCACTTCTAAAGTATTGCTAGAAGTACTACCTTGAAAGGGCTGGTCCTGGATCGAGAGGGGTATTCGGATCAAACCGGTCTGATTTGATAAGTTGTTGGCGTCATCCTTCTTATGTAAATACCCGCCCCTATGGAATCCAAGTTTTCTAATTTTGCAGCCAAAACTTTTTCTCTTCGGCAGGATTCAGTGTCACCGGCTTGAACTCTTGATGGAAAAAAATAGGTCTTAAAACTAAAATGGTCACCCCTGCGGTAATAATGACGATAATGACCATTAACCCGAATACTTGCAAACAACCCTATCGCTTTAAGTTATTTTTGAAGCAACACTTTTATTTTTTTCCCTCCATTTCTTTACGCGTCTCCCCGCCAACCCACACCTCATCTAAGTTGAATCAATACGATTTTCAAAAAATCCAACTAAAAATCCCAACATCAAAGAAAACATTTGTTCCGGGTCAATAAGATTATTCCGTCAGAAAGATTATATAAAAAAATAAATCTTATTTATTATCAATAAAAAATAAGTTGGATTTCCGGGGATTCAATATTGACACAAAAATATTGCTTCTCTCCTATAATTCCAGGCCTTAAACACTTTTGCATCACAAGTGCGGTTTAACTTCAAAATAACGCAACTTTTAGTGGGGTGGTCCATGAAAAACTGTGAGAAGCTCTGCGCGTTTTATCTTAGAAAGGAATAAGGATCTTTACGTCCCCGAGCGCTTAAAGAAGATCTGATTCTCTATGACCTAAAGACCTGAATATATTTATTACTCGCATATTAAATTAACCACCCCAAATAAAGAATCGCCAAAAGCCTCTTTTATCTATGGAATCCATGACTTGCAATGGCTTGTCGGCGCCGGCGTGTATCTTGATGATGTGGAAACGGATATTGCCGTGATGCAAACCAAATTAAACGATCAGATAAAGGAAAAAATGTTTTACTCCATTCTGATTGTTATGGGAATCGTGGCGCTCTTTTTCCTGTTTTTCAGCCGGTTGAGCCGCGGACTCAGGAACGATTTGAATCTTTTTGTCTCATTTTTTAACCGGGCTGCACACTCTGATGAAGAAATTGACCGGGAAACGATTAAATTTGTGGAACTTGACCAGATGGCAGAATACGCCAACAAAATGCTGACGGACCGCAAGCAGGCAGAGGATGCGCTACTGGAAAAAGAACGTTTTCTCCAGAACGTGTTCGACGGGATACAGGATGGGATCAGCGTTTTAGATCCGGAACTGAACATTATCCGTGTCAACCAATGGATGGAGAAGCTATACGGCGACCAGAAGCCTCTGACTGGAAAAAAATGTTATGAAGTCTATCAACAAAGAGAAAGCATATGCCCATGGTGCCCATCCGTTAGGGCCATCAAAACTGGAAAACCTCAAAGCAAAATCGTCCCGTATCCAACAGAAGAGAATCCCGAAGGATGGATTGATCTTTCCGCCTACCCCATAAAAGATGCCGAAGGCCGGGTGTCGGCAGTTATCGAACATGTCAAAGACATCACCGATCGTAAGCGGGCGGAAGAAGCGCTCAGGGAGAGCGAGGAAAAATATCGTACGGTTCTTGAAACAAGTCTCGATCCTATCGTCGTCTATGATATGGAAGGCAAGGTGACATTCTTTAGCTCTGCCTTTACGCGTATTTTCGGATGGACCCTGGAGGAACGTCTGGGCAAGAAAATGGATCTTTTTGTACCTGATGATGCCTGGCCGGAAACTCAAAAAATGATTGAGAAAGTGCTGGCCGGAGAAAACTTTTCCGGTTTTGAAACGCTTCGATACACCAAAGAAAGAAATATTGTTCATGTAAATATGAGTGCGGCGATTTATAAGGACCGAAACGGCAAGCCCATTGGCAGTGTTATAAATCTAAGAGATATCACCGAGCAAAAGAAACTGGAAGGTCAGCTCCATCATGCGCTGAAGATGGAGTCCATCGGGACGCTGGCAGGCGGCATTGCCCATGATTTTAACAATATTATTGGAATCATTCTTGGGAATACCGAACTGGCCATGGATGATGTTCCTGAATGGAATCCTGCCCGACTCAATTTGGAAGAAATCCTGACAGCTTGTCTCCGAGCAAAAGACGTCGTACGTCAACTCCTCAGTTTTGCACGTAAAACAAAATTGGAGAAAAAACCAACGAATATCCTCCCCATTGTCAAAGATTCACTCAAATTACTGCGGTCATCTATTCCCACAAGCATTGAGCTTCGCCAAAATATGGCAAAAAACGTTGATACCATTCTGGCAGACCCCACGCAAATCAACCAGATTCTTATAAATCTTTGCACCAATGCGGATCATGCCATGCCGGATGGCGGTGTTATTGTCGTCACTCTTAAAAATGTAGAACTTGATGAAGATACTGCGGCTCAATATACGGATTTAAATCCGGGACGGTATGTTAATCTGGTTGTAAGCGACACCGGACACGGCATTTCCCGGGAAAAAATTGATCGAATCTTTGATCCCTATTTTACCACAAAGGAACTGGGGAAAGGCACGGGGATGGGCTTGGCCGTAGTTCACGGCATCGTCAAAGGGCATAACGGTTTAATTACAGTTGAAAGCGAACTTGGAAAAGGAACCAGGTTCAGTATCTTTTTTCCTGCAGTTGACAAAAAAGCCATGGTAGAACCTGAAACAGGGGGAGAACTTCCTACCGGAAGTGAAAGAATACTTTTTATTGATGATGAAGAATCGTTGGTGAAAATGGGTAATCAAAGACTGGAACGACTGGGGTATACAGTTGATGCGATGACAAGCCCCATTGAAGCGTTGGAGCTGTTTCGATCCCAGCCGGACCAGTTCGATTTGGTAATAACGGATCTGACCATGCCTAAAATGACCGGTGACAAGTTGGTTAAAGAAATCCTGAACATACGACCGGACATTCCTGTTATCTTATGCACCGGATTCAGCGAAAAGATAGATGAAAAAAAAGCAAATGCCATAGGTGCTGCCGATTACATTGAAAAACCACTGGATAAGCGTGATTTTGCATTCAAAATTCGGAAGGTGTTAGACATAAAGAAAGGATAAGATTAGGTTTAGAAATTGTTCAACAGACTGAGATAGCTACAATATATCAGACCGAAGACGGTCAAACCACGCTCGATATTTGGTTTCAGTTGTCAGTTGTCAGGTGGGGTGATTAAAATTGCCCATAATATGGCTTTAAAAAATATCCCATATTTATTCCTTTCCGTATGCCTGGTGCCAGGTTTCAGGTTCCATCGCCTCTGTTCATCATTCCTGACACCTGAAACCTAAAAAAATTCGGAGCCACGGTTTGTCAATAGAAAGGCATCAGCGTTTACCAACGGTCTTGATTTCCACCCGACCCCGGTTAAATAAAGAACAAAAGATTTAACTGGGCCCCGATGTCGGGATCTGCGTTTTTCTCCGACTATCAGGATGAATAAGATCTTACATTTAAGATGTGTAAATCCTTTATTTTTTTTCGATATTTTAATATAGTAGGATTTAGCCGTGTTTAAGAATATTAGAGATGATATAGCATGGGAAAAATCAGATGAAAAAACAAAAGGATAAAGTCTACGTTTTGCGGATCATCAAAGGAATTCAATCCGAACTGGCCGATCGATTCACCGTACAGCGGATTGGTGTCTTCGGATCGTTTGCAAAAGGCGATGAAGGTCCTGAAAGCGATGTGGATATTATCGTGGAGTTGGCTGAGGCAACATTCGACCACTACATGGACCTTAAGTTCCGTTTGGAGGAGGTTCTAAAGCGTCCGGTGGATTTGGTTATGGCGGACACGGTGAAGCCTCGCATTAAGCCGATAATCGAAAGGGAGATCGTCTATGCATAGGGATCCCCGCCTTTATTTGGACGATATCCTGGAAGCCATACACAAGATTCGCGATTATACAGCCGATCTGGCTGAATAAATAGAAGTCCGTGCCTGCCCTGTTAAATGCTACCTTTGGTAGGCCTCCATCGGAGGATTTAACAGGGTAAATCCGTGTGGGTCTGCCTGTCGAAGCAGCGCGTAGATCCCGCTATCGGGGCCCCGTCGCTAAATTTACGAGACAGAAAAACGCATAATTTCAAAGTGTTCCGAAATACATCCCGGATTATTGATGAGGGGTTAAGGAACGTTTAGCATCAACCTCCCCGAGAATGCTGGATGTTTTTTTTAAAGGACTGGGGTATTTGGGGGAGGCCCCATGAAAAAGCCATTTCCCGGCGACAAGGCAGACATGACTCTATACAGCGATCTGCCGGTCGATATCAAAATGCGCATCCGGCAGGCCCAGAACCGGGCGGTAATGTCTGCCAATGCCGAGATGATCCGTATGTATTGGGACATTGGCCATATGGTTGCCAAACGCCAGGGCGGATCGTACTGGAGTAAATTAGTCGATATAAGGATAGTATGTCGGAAAAATATCGACTTACTATGGTGGAATATGTATAATATATCCCCAATAGGCGCCATGTACAAGATTCTCCGGCGGCAACAAGGATTACGAAATGAACGAGCCTATCAGAAAGCTAATCCCGTATGATGAATTTGATTAGCAATAGCCTTGTTCCTTCCATCCGAACATCAAACCCGAAGGCGCGTAATTCCGTCCAGAGGCAATAGAAAAATTGTAACAATTTATCAAGATCAAAGCCGTTCATGGGAGAAAGGAGGGAAAAATCCAAATCCTCGGAGAACCTGTCCAGTCCATACAGGATACGCAGGGCCGTGCCACCGTAAAATGCAGCCTTCTCGAAAAAATTGCTTCGCCATAAGCCAAGCAGGGCTATTTCCTGCATGATTTCACGTAATGCATGCGTATAGTCTTCCGTGCTTCTGCATTCGTACTTTGAGATCATTCTGGCGACAGCCTCATGCATTTGCGTTACCTCCCCCACGTTTGAAGACGAGCAATTTTGCTCAGCAATATCTTCTTCTGAACGATACCGATCTGTACGGTCCGCCTTCCGGTATGGTCGCAGGCTCAACACGCGAAGGTCATCAAAAGATAGGGTTCGGGTAGCCTGAGTGCGCGAATGGATACCCGGTCCAGGCGTAGCTTGTCAGCTATCGCCTTTTCCGGAACTGCGATCAAAAATGAGCGCCCAATCTCCCCATTTTAATTCGCTCCCCGTTCGGAATGCTGTCAAGTGTGGGGAATTCATTCTGTGGTGATAAACAGCCACGGCAAGAAAACTTCCGTGATCAGCCAACAGCATCGAAGTTACCGCTTCCACATCTGCCATGGTGGAGTGCATACTCCAGCGAGATATATGAAGGCCCATAAATCAGGTTCGCGAGTATTTCTCGTGAGTAGGGTTGCTTGCGAACATCATCAAAACATATAGTCTCTTGACCCTTTACAAGACCTACTGCTCTGGAAAAGGAATTACGCGCCTTCGGTTTTGATGTTCGGATGGAAAAAAGGAACAAGGCTATTGCCAGCCCTGTACAATCGGCATTTCTTAAGGCCAACACATTGAATGAACCATGCTTATCCGGTTGACACATACGTGCCCCTTGTCCCGTGTTCGGCCAGCGACGTAAGGGCGGTAGCGTCTTCGGCTCTCCTACTATCAGCCCGCAACCCGCAGCTTGTAGAGCATTTGGCGGACTGTCTCGTATCGGGTCAACCCAGATCTCGCACCACTATCGGTTGTGCGGGGTGGAAAACTACCTCTTCGAGTTATATGTGCCAACCGGATAAGCATGGAATGAACTCCTGGTTATAACTACAGACGAGTCGATTGTTAGGGAAGTACCCCGTGGTCAAATGCTCAAGATCAAACTTGAAGTGGATACAGATCCACCAGGGGGATTCGACACTGAATCAAAATTCCTTTTACAGCCTATTCCTTTTGCTGTGCGAACCTATACACTGCCCAATCTATTTGCCGGCAAAATGCACGCCGTGCTTTGCCGGCAATGGAAAAACAGGGTAAAGGGAAGGGATTGGTACGATCTTGTCTGGTACGTTGCTAATAAACCCGAACTTCATCTTTCTCACCTGGAACAGCGCATGCGCCAGAGCGGCCATTGGTCAGATAAGCATGCACTGGATGAAGTTTTATTTCGGAAGTTATTGAGTGAAAAAATTGACACATTGGACCTGAACCAGGTACGTAGCGAGGTTGAACCCTTTGTAAAACAACCAGAAACGCTTGCGATCTGGTCCCGGGAATTTTTCCATGATGTCGGGTCTCGGATTCAATGCCTTTGAAGAGAAAAGATATCGAATAGGTTCATGTGGAAGAACCTTTTATCTGTGGGAAGACCCAAAGGCCCGGGAATTGTTCGACCCCCTGAATTCCACGCGAAAGCGCGAAAAAACGTATGTTTTAATTTTAAGCACTCTTGTTCGCCTTGGTTATTTGGCGGATTAGACACTTTATAAATTAGGATGAGAAAATGAACACACGGAGACGATTTCTCAAAATATCGCTTGAATTCATCACGGGAATGGGTCTTTTGCTCAGCCCTTTCCAATAAGGTTTTTTTAGCCTATGCGGTAAACGGAAAGCCCCTTCCGCAAAAGCATGGTTTTCCTTTGCGTGTGGTGGCGGAAGGTCATTATGGATCTGTGTGGGAAAACTTTTGCTCAGCCCTTTCCAATAAGGTTTTTTTAGCCTATGCGGTAAACGGAAAGCCCCTTCCGCAAAAGCATGGTTTTCCTTTGCGTGTGGTGGCGGAAGGTCATTATGGATCTGTGTGGGAAAAATCGTCTGGTCATCAGACCTCGGGAAGCATAGATTGAATAGAAACGCCGGAAGTCTTATTGTACAAGCATCTCAGCTATTACACAATGATTTGTTGGACAATCACAAGTGGAAATGATTAATAAATAAATTGGACAATCATATAATCAACATGTTTATTTTTAATGAATTATTTTTAATAGTGTTAATTTATCTTGCAAATAATGTTTCTTCATAGTAGCCTCATAAAAAATATCACATCGAGGTATCAAGCATGCAAGAAAATTTATTCCCGGAAATGTCACAGAAAAAAAGTGATAACACCCTTATTTGTGGTTAATTTAATATGCGAGTAATAAATATAATCACCTCTGTGGTTTTGGCATTATACCCTGTCAAAAAATAATATCCTTTCTTTACATTTTTCTTTCAGGGTTTTATTAAAACTCTATAAGCTTTTGTTCCGGAAAAGTTTCCATTTGGATTAACACTCAAAAGTATTCTGCTTTAATCGGTTAATAAAATATATCCTTCTTTGCCAAACCGTATTCTGCTGATGGTCGAAAAGCGGTTTATTTGACCTCTTCAACATCAATAACATATAGTTCGGTCCCGATAAACCAATGGCGCGGTTCAAAATCGCTTGATAAAAGATATTTTAAAGTCATTCCCCGCCGAATCCGCTGGTTTTGTTCAGCGGTATTCATAAAAGCCTTCCGGATTGCTTCGCGATTAAATCATATTCTTAATCACATATTGGCCGCGTGTATCCTGCAAATCCAACAGATTTAATCCTTCCATTTTCGGTTTATCGGCAAAGAGCACTTCAACGCCATCTCAGACGAGTGCGGGGCAAAAATAACCGCTTCTGTATTCAAATCGGATGGGTCTTTAAAACATCATTTGCTGACTTCAGCCCGCTTTGCGTTTTCATTCTTGTTGATAGATATTTTGGTTCTCACATAGAATAGCCCTATGTACCCTTTGCTTTGATTTTCTCTCTTTTTGTGGATTATCTCACTTTGTGCTTCGCTAAGAAATCAAATCGGGATCAACACGGTTAACTCTTGATTATTTTTTCGACGCAATGTAATTCAAGGTTCGGGTAATTTTGATCGGCGCGGAGCGAGCCTATAACATCAATACAATATTTACACTCCATCCTTCAATAACAGAACGATTCCCCATAATTTAATGAGTTTGATGTTCAGTTCTAATCATTCCTTCTATCTTGTCAGCACGGTTTGGCAGGTCTGTTAAATACATCCGTCCAGAAGGCCTGGTTTTGATTATCCCCTGTGAGGGATTTAGTTTGGTCGGCATATAACGATTTACGCAATTGAGCATTGGCCACAAGGGTGGAGTAATGGAAGAAACCCCTTTACATCGCTCTTCGTAGAAAACAGATCCCCTGGCAGTGTAAATCTGAAAAATTTTTAAATCAACACCTTAACGCTCCATTACTCCGTTTGATTTTATACGGGCAGAGTTACTTCGATCAATGGGGATTGTGGTTGGTTCAGCCCGGTCTATATATATAGCCTACGAGCAGACCCTGTGGCCTTTTGTGAACTAACAAAACTTCAGTCTTGTCCTTGCGGACGCGCGTTCATGCTGAACATTTACGCCTTTAACCTCATCAATAATCCGATGTATTGGAACACTTTGAAATTATGCGCGTTTCGTTTAAATCTTTATAATGGCGATATTAGTGTTTTGTTCTTCGGTCACCTAGATCTTAAACCATATATGGATGAATTTTGAATTTAATACCAGTTAGAACGTGTCCTGCTATCGACCCACTTTGTCCTGAGCGAATGTTAATGGTTCCGAGGTTCCCCGGTTAAAGGAAAGTTTGTCTTTTATGATAATATAACAATGGTGAAAACACAAAGTGCTTAAAAAATAATATCGAGCGTTGATCGATAGCAATTACAAATTTTGAGTATGGCTTGGTTTTCGTTGAGTAACTTTAAAAATTGTCAGCAGAGGATTAAACATGATGTCCCTTTCTAATATCAAAATTTTACACCAGCGATACCGGTTTAGCATCCTTTATAAACTCTCATCGACTGCATGGCATCAAATATGTCTGCGATGTATAACCATTTGACTAACGATATTTCCATTTTTGATATATTCGGATAACCCGTACCGTCGTAATTTTACCGATGTTCGCGCGCCCAACGTTAACAAATGCGTTAAGCGCCTATATTCCGATCGGGAAAATACTACAGATTGAAGTTGGCCAGTCACCGATTAAAAAAAGGTGAGTGTCCAAAAATTACGCTTAAAAATGCTCCTTTTTCCGAGGTCTGTGTATATTGAAAATTGAATAAAAAATAAATTTAAAACGAGGGGTGCGGAGGGGGATGCCCCCCGCCCTCTCTGTATGGTAAAAGTTGACATAATTGTAGTCAAAAGCTTTCTTAATTCGGTAAAATCATAAATACTGTTGGAAGAGAAGGTTTAACCCTTGAGTTGCGAACTCGTACTGGGGTGGCTAATAAAAAATATGTGTGACTTGATATTTGCTCAGTTTATTGAGTAAATTTACTCATAATATTGAGTAAAATGCATAAGGAAGGGGAGGGAATTGTATAAGCGGCTGATTTATAATGAAATAAAAAAAAGAATAGACGAGCCAAGGCGTTTCATACAGGTTCTCTCCGGACCCCGACAGACCGGTAAAACAACCCTTGCCCAACAGATGCTTAAATCACTGGATTGGCCTGGACATTATGCCACGGCAGACGAGCCTGCGTTGAAAGGTCCGGACTGGATCGAGCAGCAATGGGAGGTTGTTCGTACCCGATTAAAAACCCATACTAAAGCCCGGATCGGCATCCTGGTTTTAGATGAGATTCAGAAATTACCGGGATGGTCGGAAACCGTCAAACGCTTGTGGGATGAAGATACCTTCTCAGGGCGGCCACTCCATGTTTTTATTCTGGGTTCTTCGCCGTTACTGGTTCAAAAAGGGTTGACCGAAAGTCTTGCCGGACGATTCGAAATGAACCATATTACCCATTGGTCATATGCCGAAATGCAGGCGGCCTTTGGTTTTGGGATGGACGAGTACATCTATTATGGCGGCTACCCGGGAAGTGCTGCATTGATAGGGGATCGGGCGCGATGGGCCGGCTACATTATAGACTCATTGATCGAAACGACCCTCTCGAGAGACATTTTGCTGATGACCCGGGTGCATAAACCGGAATTACTGAGAAGACTTTTTGAACTCGGATGCTCGTATTCGGGGCAAATCCTTTCCTATCAGAAAATGATCGGCCAGTTGCAGGATGTCGGCAACACGACCACCCTCGCGCATTACCTGAATTTGTTGCAAGGAGCCGGACTGCTGGCCGGTTTGGCGAAGTATGCCGGCGAAAAGGTTCGGCAGCGTGCATCCAGCCCTAAATTGCTGGTTTTAAATACCGGCCTGATGACTGCTACGGCCTATGGATCTCTGCAAGACACCCGGAACAATCCGAAACTATGGGGGCGACTGGGGGAAACAGCGGTTGGGGCATCGCTTTTCAATTCTGTGATCGGAAAGAACATGGATCTGTTTTACTGGGCCGGTCGTAATCGAGAGCTTGATTTTGTTCTGTCCAGGGGAAACGAATTGATCGCCATCGAGGTTAAAACCACGGCACATAAAACCAGACTACCAGGGATTGCCGAATTCTCAAAACAGTTTCCTGCCACAAAAAAACTTCTTGTCGGCAACCAGGGGATCCCGTTGGAAGAGTTTTTGCTCACGCCTGTGGATGCGTTGTTTTAAAAAAGTTTTAAGGATATTATTTTTGAATTGTATAGAAAAGAGATGGGGGATTGGAGGTGCCAATTTGGCACCTCAAATAGAGATAAAACAGGTTTAAGGCACGTTCTGCATCAACGTTCCCAAGATTTCTGAGCAGATTTGGTCGTTAGCTTAAGGAAATTTTTCGGAGATCTTTTTATGCCGACAATTAGTGTGTTTTTTGGAATTTATATACGAATGTATTTTGACGACCATGGGCCGGCACATTTTCACGCCTATTATGGAGATCATTCGGTCATCATTGGTATTGAAACATTACAGGCGCTTAGAGGTTCCTTGCCTCGGCGTGCGTTGGCTATGGTTTTGGAATGGGCGTTTGCACACCGAGATGAATTAATGGAGAACTGGAATTTTGCAGAAGCTCATCAGCCTTTAAAACAGATTAAACCTTTGGAGTAATATGTTATGGAACGTATTATTTTCGCCAAACCACTGGACGACTTTAAAGTCGAGGTGGAATTTTCCGATGGTACTCATGGGGTTATTTCACTGAAAGACCGGCTATTCGGACCCGTTTTCGAACCGTTAAAAGATCCTGATTATTTCGCACGGCTTACCATTGACGAATTTGGAGTTATATGTTGGCCGAATGGCGCCGATATTGCTCCGGACGCGTTATATGAAAAGCTTATTAAAAGAGATAAAAGCGAGTTTGGAAATACAAACCAAAAAATAGCAGGAGCTAAAGTTAAGGAAAACCAGGATGATTACGGTAAAAACACTTAACTCTTAAATGTGCATAACTGTTTGAAACTCGTAACCCTAAACCCTGAACCTCTGAACGCAGAATCTTGGCAGAAAAATGCCCGACTACTACCAAAAAAATTACAAGGCGTACCACGAAAAAACATTTTCCATTGATCCAACCTCGTTTTTGGATCCTCTGGCCCAAAGGCTACCGGCTGAGGCGTTTATCCTGGACGTGGGGTGTGGCAGCGGCCGGGACCTGCTCTGGATGAAAAAGCGGGGGTTTGATGTGATCGGATTCGAACGATCTCCGGGCCTTGCGGAACTTGCCAGGGACAATGTCGGGTGTGAGGTCATGGAAGGAAATTTCGAGACTTACGATTTTTCATCAATTCTTGTGGATGCCGTCATGCTTGTAGGCGCCCCGGTTCATGTGCCCCACGAAAGATTTTCAAAGGTTTTTGAAAACATCACATCGGCAATACCTGACAATGGAAGTGTTTTAATCACGTTAAAACAAGGTTCCGGAGACCGGACAGATCCAGAGGGAAGAATTTTCTATCTCTGGGAGGACCCAAAGGCCCGGGAACTGTTCGATACCCTGAAGTTCAAGGTGTGTGACTTTTCAACATCTGTTTCCAAAACTGGATCCGGGGAAATATGGATGAGTTATGTTTTAGATAAGAGTGGGTGAGGGATTGAATCAACATTGTCAACAACGTCTTCAAAGAATAAACGAGAGGCCAAAAAGCAAAATTGTATGACCGTCCCGGATGTCCTACGGATGTCCTAAAGAGTTTGGACACGGATGAACGCTGATAATAGGGATCGAGAAACAAAATGAAAACGTTGGTGCCGATCGAACTTATTGCGAGCAAAATCTACCTGATACGGGGTATTAAAGTGATGCTGGACAGGGATCTTGCTGAACTCTATGGCGTGGAAACAAAGCGTTTAAAGGAGCAGGTTCGAAGGAATATTGAAAGATTTCCGGAAGATTTCATGTTTGAACTCAGCAAAGAGGAATTAAAAAATTGGAGGTCGCAATTTGCGACCTCCAATCAAGATATAATGGGTTTACGTATTCCTCCATTTGCATTTACCGAACATGGCATCCTTATGCTTTCTTCAGTCTTGAAGAGCGAAAGGGCTGTTCAGGTAAATATCCAAATAATGCGTACATTTACAAAACTACGTCAGGTGCTTTTAGATAATAAAGACTTAAGAAGGGGGTTGGAAGAACTTAAGTTGTTAACTGAAGAACGGTTTCAAATTGTATTTGAAACTTTAGATCAGTTGTTAACGATTGAAAGCAAGCCGAAAAAGAAAATAGGGTACACAGTAAAAGAGAAACAGGAAGCCTACGGCAAAGAGACAAAAAATTGAATAGCTTTTGCCCGCAGGGCGTGTGTTTTATCCTTTCTGGCCACTCGGCAGAAAGGATAAAGAAATAAAACCATCTGTGAACTCTGTGGCTCAAGCGAGCCTGGGACCGGGCGGTGAATAAAATTAGTGTTCATCTGCGTTTATTCGCGGTTAATAATGTCTTGTAAAAACCGCACAATTTACCATCCCTAACACACCGTTTTTGTAACATATTGAATCACCTAATTATTCGCCTTCGCCGGAATACCCTGCATCTTGTCGTAGCGAAGCGAAGATCCCGCCCGGCGGGGCTGCAGGGATGATAAGCGAGGTGAACCGCGCCGAAGCTCATCAGAGCGAAGGCGGGTTATTCCGTTATATCATTTCAACGTTAGAATGGCTACGGCGCAATTCCGCTTTGATACCCCGCAGTTTGCTGCGGGAAGCTTTATTTTCATTGATTTTTTTCCCGTATTCAATTATAGACCTTCAGAGCTTTTTTAAGCAGGGAGAATATCGGGAACGCCCCTTGATTCTCCTGTCGTAATGACCACCTGCTGCCGCTTCACAGTATGTCCGATAACTTAAGGACGTTCCCAACCTGAATCTCTCACTAAGAATTCAAGTCACCGCTGTTCTAACTGTTCGAGACAGAAAAACGCATAATTACAAAGTGTTCCGAAATACGTTCCGAATTATTTATGAGGGGTTAAGGCACGTTCAGCATGAATGTGCCCAAGAATACTGGATGTTTTTTTAAAAGGTGGGGTTATTTGGGGGAGGTCCCATGAAAAAGCTGTATCCCGGCGACAAGGCAGACATGACTCTATACAGCGATCTGCTGGCCGACATCAAAATGAGCATCCGACACGCCCAGAACCGGGCGGTGATGTTCGCCAATGCCGAGATGATCCGTATGTATTGGGACATTGGCCACATGGTTGCCAAACGCCAGGGATTGGAAGGTTGGGGCAAGGGCCTACTGCGACGGTTGGCTGTCGACCTTAAAGACGAAATCCCTGAGATTAAAGGCTTTTCCGAGCGAAACCTACAACTCATGATCCAATTCAAGAGGGAATACCCGGACCTGTTCGCAATTACGCAACGGCCAGTTGCGGAATTATCCGGGACCTCCTTACCAGGTAAAATTCGGCCACAACCTGTGGCAAAATTTGTCTCGAATGATTCGGAACAATCGGCTCAAGGCTCGGGGGAAACACAAATTGTGCAACGGGTCGTTGCGCAATTGCCCTGGGCCCACAATGTCATCCTTATTCAGAAACTCAAGGATCTGCCCACCCGCTTTTGGTATGCCCGGCAGGCGATTGCCCAGGGGTGGAGTCGCGACACACTCGCCGTAATGATCAAGTCAAATGCTCATGAACGCCAAGGCGCAGCGGTGACCAATTTCGACATGCGACTGCCGGAACCGCATGCGAAACTCGCCAGAGATACCTTGAAAGACCCCTATATTTTTGATTTTCTAACACTGGATAAACCGTTCCGCGGCGGGAGCTGGAGGCGGGACTGGTCAAGCACCTTGAACGGTTCCTGCTGGAACTCGGCGCAGGTTTTGCCTTTGTCGGACGGCAGGTGCACCTCGATGTCGCTGAGGAAGATTTTTACATCGATCTGCTGTTTTACCATCTCGGGCTCGGGTCGTTTGTCGTAGTCGACCTGAAAGTTGGGCCGTTCAAGCCGGAATACGCCGGCAAGATCAATTTTTATTGCAACGTGGTGGACGATAAGTATCGGCATGTAACCGACAACCCCACCATCGGTCTGATCCTCTGCCAGGACAAAAAGCGGGTGCTGGCGGAGTATGCGCTGCGAGGCCTAGACAAACCCATCGGCATCTCCGAATACGGACTGACCCGGGCCTTGCCGGACAACTTGAAATCCGTCCTGCCGACCATCGAGGAAATCGAGGCAGAGCTGTCCGCTGGTCTTCAAGATGAGAATGAGGGGGATGATAAGGATTGAATCAACCCGATACCCTGTAACACGAAAGCAAATGCAGTGAAAACGGGGAGTTGCCATCATGCTTCATTACTATTGCAAATCGTTTTGGTTATTGCCAATTGTAAATTTTTTCTATTAAGTTCCATAGCTCTCCAGTTACCCGTCCGATTAACATCCATGAAAGTGTTAATTCATTTTGTCAATCAAACAATTACCCCAATCACTTTTTTACGGTCTTTGTATGTCCTTGACTGAAGGAGAAAGCTTTTTAAGGTATTGAGGGCAAGAGACGGTGAAATACTCCAAATCTCTTCAAGGTTGCTTTATTTTTTTTAAATCAGGATCAAAGGTTAAATTCGAGCTGCTGCCCAATTGTTTTAAAGAATTTCTATTAGCAGTTCTGATAGCATTTTTTGCCAATAGATCGCTAATAGAGGTACACCAAAGGTATATCCTTTTAATAATTTGCGAAAAACCCTCGAACGCCAGATTTGAACAAAGCAGGTTGGAGGGCGCTCGAAACAAAGGGATGTCATCTCGCTTTTAAATCTACCCATTTAGTTGCGCCTTTTGCTAAAGGAAAGAAACCGTGAGCTTTTGGACGGGCGCTGGGATAAGCATGATACCAAATGTGCGGCTAATATTGCGGATTTAATCTCCCAGGGCAAATGCCTGTTTTATGAGACACCATCACCTCAGATCAGACAGCTGCGGGAGCTAATGTCGCTCAGAAGACGTTTAAAAAAAGAGCAGCATAGTCTAAAGATGCGCATCCGCAACAACCTGTTAGCGAAATACTTTCCTGAACTGGACCGGTTTTATAAACAATGTGAGAGTCAAAGTTTAGACATCATCCGCGAATTTTTGAATCCAAGCGAGATAGCGGGTATGGAATTTGATCAATTCTATAAGACACTGCCTGCGCGAAAAGGCAAAATCATCCAGTTGAAGCGATTGGCCAAGATTCATCATCTGGCCTGTGAGTCAGTTGGTTGTGAAATGGGTGAAGCAAATGAGTTTGAAGCGCATATGCTTGTCGATATGCTCAGGACCGTCGGTAAACGGATCGAAGAGACAAAAGATTTGATTGAGAAAATAAGTCTTGATTTTACTGAATACAGTTTGTTGTTGACGATTCCAGGCTTCGGTCCCTATATATCGGCATTGGTTTTAGCCACCATAGGTAATCCTTATCGATTCGCAAATCGGAAGCAGGTTTTGAAGATGGCCGGGTATGATTTGAATGCTGTGCGTAGTGGCAAGAAAAGCGATACTGTGGTGCCAAAGATATCCAAGCGCGGCAACGCAGCCTTGCGATATGGTCTATACCAGGCGGCTTTTGTAGCTTCGACCCATAATCTTGTTTTTATGCAATATTACACCAAATTACTTCAAGGCCGTGAACGCGAGCAGGGCATCAAGACCAAAATGAGGGTGAAAATTGCTGCTAAAATGCTTGTGGTTGCCTGGACTTTAATGAAGAAGAACAAATCATTTAATTCGGATTGTTTAAAAAATGAGTGAATGAGAATTTAAAATTTCGGCGAGAGAGCTCGGGCATGGACGTAGAGACATATGATCTCGGGAGGGACAATCATGGGCCTCTCTCTGGAACTCTGCAATCTGGATAAGGAATGATTGGCAGCACCGTTTAGACGGGGTATGCCGGATAGACGTAACGATTAGATGCGTAGTTCGCCGATGTGAGAGATTCGCCGAAAATTTTTTAAAAAACTGTAAGGAGAAGTGCGTCCGGAAATCAGCCGTTCTTATATCTTATTGAAATAATTTGTTTATTGAAAATTTACACTTTGTGCTTGACAGAAAGAATATAGGATGTTCCTCAACTTTAGCTCACTTTAGGCACTTCAAACTTCAAACTTTTGGACTTCACCTTATACGGAATAGTGACCATACAAAAATACGTCATCGTATTTATGAATTAGAGCACTTAGTTTGCATTTCCTGACACCTGACACCTGGCGACTTTTTTCCTGACACCCGACACCTGAACACTACATGTGCCCTGACCCGGTCACCGGTTTTCGTATTTCAAGATTTGACGCTTGGAGATAATCCTTGACATAAGTAAATTTCGTTTGTATAAAACGAATATGACTGACCTATGGCGAAATTTAGGAAAAAAAATCAACGAACTGTTGGACTATTTCCCGGTTGTCATCATCCTTGGGGTTCGACAGTGCGGCAAGACCACCCTGGCTAAAATGTTAAGGCCGGACTGGCAATATTTTGACCTTGAGCGCAGCAGGGACTTTGATTTTGTTACCCGTGATTTTGAGTTTTTTATAAAAGAACACCCGCATTCAATCATCATTGATGAGGCACAAAGATATCCTGTCCTGTTTCAAGAATTGCGCAGTGTTGTTGATCGTGACAGAAAACATAAGAATCGTTTTTTATTAACCGGATCCAGTTCTCTATATTTGATAAAAAAGGTCTCGGAGAGCCTGGCCGGCCGTGTGGGGCTGGTTGAACTGGGCACATTTAAGGGCAATGAAACATATATATCAGGGTTGCCCGATTTTTATAAGATTTTTTATAAGGATTTAAATCATGCCACCGTAGACTTCCTAAAAGATCTTGAGCCTGAAATATCTCATGATCAATTGATGCAGGCCTTTTTAAAAGGAGGATACCCTGAGCCCGTGTTAGAGAAAGACGAGCGTTTTTATGATGTCTGGATGGAAAACTACATACAAACCTATATTGAGAGAGATATCAGAACGCTTTTTCCAAGGCTGGACTTAGTAAAATACCAACGTTTTATTTCCATGCTTTCCGGGCTTACCGGGACAATTATTAATCGTTCACAGGTGGGAAGGTCTCTGGATATTTCCGAAAAGTCGATTCGGGATTATCTGCAGATTGCTGAAGGCAGTTATATCTGGAGAAATATACCCAGTTATGAGAAAAGCATCAGCAAGTCAGTTGTTAAAATGCCGAAAGGCAACATTCGAGACAGCGGACTATCCAATTATATCCAAGGCATTACCAAAAGGGAAAAGCTCCTGAATTATCCCAATGTAGGTGCCGCATTTGAGGCCTTTATTTCCGAAGAAATAATTAAAGGAATTCAAGCAACCGAAATTGTAAACTGGAACTATTATTACTTTCGAACAAGAAATGGCGCTGAGATAGATATGATTGTGGAAGGAACGTTTGGGACGCTGCCTATTGAAATAAAGTTCGGCAGCATGATTAAACAACGTCAGATACAAACATTGAAAAATTTTGTCTACAAAAACGACCTTCCTTTGGGAATTGTGATCAACAATAGTGATGATGTCCAACTGATCGCGGACCGAATACTTCAGCTACCCGCAACCTGTATTTAATACCCTAATTGATCGTAAACAAAATGGGGAAAATCTATTATTTATTTGATTTACTTAGTTTCAGACGTTTAGAGAGATGAAATAACCGCGTTTACGAAGAATTAATAACAAAAAAGGAGTTAAAAATGAGAAAAGTAACCATGACAATTACGACAATTTTTTTATGCACACTTTTAATTGCATGTGCATCCACAGCCACCATTAAGAAAGGGGAAGCAGACGCGAAAAAACCGGTGAACTGCGCTACTGCCGAGGCTGATATCAGGGTCTTGCAAAGCGAAAAAACCCATGCCAGCCAGCAGATGGCGGCCGGCGTTACTGCCATCGTACCGGTCAGCCTCGTTGTAGGTGTTGCCACGGGTACAGAAGGAACCAAGGCAAAGGTGGCAACCGGTGAATACAACAAGATGCTGGATGACAAGATTGCAGAGATTAAACGGGAATGCGGATTGAAATAACCGTTAAGGACAAGGAGAGCAATTGGCTGCCGGCACCAATCACATCGAGGATTGGATGAGCGAGTTCTACACCTTTGGATTCTGATTTCTATAATGTGTGGCACCAGAACAAACGAAGAGAAACATAGAACAATTTGCCAACAAATTGGACAGGGATGCGATTGAAAAGGCGATCGTCGCGGGCAAGACCAGGAGATGAACACTGGTGACAGACCATCTCACCGACAACCTGAGTAGTTACCTCCAGACTTGAATGGAGATGAAGAACTTGAATAGCCCAGAAAACCTAACGTGTATGCGTGGCTTGATCCAGTATATCAGCAACCCATTTATTGAGGCTTTTACCACTGGTCTCGGCTGCAGTGGCAATAGCAGCATGAACTATAGGTGGAATGCGCAAGGTGAGTTTGCCGGAGTATGGTTTGTTAGGCTCATCTCCCAGCTTGGCGCAGGTGGCAAGATAATCGTCAACCGCCTCTTTGAAGGCTGCTTCCAGCTCATCCACGGTTTTGCCGTGGAAGGTGATGATATCTCGAATGCCCGCCAGGCGGCCAAAGAAAATACGATTTTTGGCGTCAAACTCAATGCGAGCGGCATAGCCTTTGTAAGTCATAGCGTTTTTCATGGCGTAATTCCTATCAGCTTAAGAAAATCGCGGGCTGCGCTTACCCGATACCGCAAGGCTTCCTTGCCGGGATGCGGGCGGTGGAAGGCCGCTTTTCGGCCTTTATGCAAAATAGTAATTCTGGAGCCGCTACCCTCGATGATCTTGCAGCCCGCAGCTTTGAAGAGGGCTTCTATTCTCCGCCATTCAATATTGATGAAATCGTAAAAAGTTCAAATTCAAGGCGTGCAAATTTTGTAATCATGAGGCGTATTTATCGTACGTTGAATGATTGCGAAATGCAGCACAACGCAGAAGTTGGACTTTTTACGAAACCGTCAATATTGCCGGAGACCGGATCGGCAATACGGCGGCCAATGTTTTTCGATGGTTGCGGTTCACAGATGAAATGGTATCACTTTTTGCCACCATGCCAAGATTTTTTTTAAAAGGCAGCCATCACCAACCGGATAAAGCCTCGGATGCATCGATTAAACGGGAATGCGGATTGATAGCCGAAAGAAATTCGTCTTCTGCTTCGGGATGAAAATCGTAGGTCATTTCTCAAAGCGTTTCCATATCATTTCGATTTTGAGCCCCTCAATCTTTTCAAAATGCCTTTCATTGTAGGTGGCCACTGAAAACCCGAGGGAGAGGGCGGTAGAACCGATGATGAGGTCATGGGCACCGATCTGAATACCTCTCTTGCTCAGATCAGACCATAGCTCTGCGTATATCCTGGCGATTGAGATTTCAAAATTATAGATTGGAAACAGCTCAATGACCTTCTCCACGTAAGTGCTTCTCTTAATGCGTCTTTTAGTCGAATCTGCTCGGTGCACACCGTGAAGGAGCTCAGCAACTGAGATAACACTCAGTCCAAAGACCTCTTCTTCTCGACTTTCTGCAAATTGCTGGATTTCAGATTCTTGTCTTTCGGCTTCAATAAGAACACTTGTGTCGAGAATTACTCCCATAAATCCTCCATTGCCATAGCCCGAATATTTAATGAACACCTCAGACTTGTGAAATGTCCGGGATAGGAGGCTGATCTTTACGGATATCTTCAATATCCTCCAAAAAGGCATTTAATTCTTCATCTAATCTTGGCAGTTTTTTCAGTAAGGCTTTTAGTTCTCCCAGCGTCTTAATGTCTGTTTTTTCATCGATCGGTTTCATAGATGCCACTGGTTTCCCGCCTCTTTCAATAATATAATGAATCCCTTTGAATTTTATTGTATTGAGCACTTCAGAAAAATCTCTTACAGCCCGGGTGGCAGATATGCGCTTTTCCATTTATACACCTCCATGTATAATATGATAATCATATTTTACATATTTATGGTATATTGTCAATAATAAAATCTGTAACCGCATCACCCCATCTCTCCATATGGAAACGAATTATTCTTCTTGAAGCGGGCTGACAAGCACTGACACCTGTCGAAGATCCCGTCTGAAGCAAAAAGGAAGCGAGGTAACTAAAACCGCCCTCCACCCTTCCATCGTCGCGTCAAGATACGCTGAGCACTACATTCAAACCTTATATTTTATGATAAAAAGTCACAAAACAAGGCTGTATTATATGACTATTTTGCCATTAAGATGCTTGACATTTCTGATAGGTTAAGGGTCCCAGGGATAAAAGAGAAGGTTCACGAATCAGGTTTATCCTGTACGGATACTTCGTGCAGGAAAGACGGCGATTGGAATGATGGGAGAAGGGGTGGGTTTTCATAATTTGAGTGTTTTCAAGAAATTGACCCCTTTACGCAATTCAACCAGATCAGATATCCTTTCCTGACGCAGATTCTTGATTACCTGGATTGCGGAAAATCCGTATTTCCGGTTAAAATATTTAAGTGTCGGGCTGACGGTTACATCGGACAGTTTGGTTTCAACCAAGGAAATGGGACGGTCTTCAACGACCAATGCAAAATCGACTTCCTTTTTCTCTTTGGTGCGCAGATACTTGAGTTCCGCTCTTTTTCCTTCGTAGTCCTCGATGGCATTCAAATGCTTTAGTAAACAGCATGCGACCAGATTCTCAAAGCGGACCCCTTCGTCTCCCTTGACCATACCTGTATCGTAAAAGTATATCTTTGGCTCCTTGAGAAGTGATCGTGCAATATTGCGATGATAGGGCGTGATCCTGAAGATGATGAAAAGTGCCTCGAGAATCTCAACATAACGCTTAATGGTGTTGGGTGAGCAATGAATGTCCCTTGCCAGAGAGGTGAACGACAACGATGATCCGACACGATGACGGAGCATTTCGAGGGTAAGCTGAATAGCTTTGAAATCATGAATTTTTTCAAAGTCAAGGATATCATTCCGTATCAGTCCGTCAACATACTGCATGCGCCATCGGTTTGCCTCATCCTCCGTTTCTGCCAGATAGGGTTCTGGAAATCCGCCCCTTGTTATAAGCCTTTCAAGGTTTTTTTCTGCATTTCCCGGGAGTTCCACAAGAGAAAAGGGGTTGAGTCTGTGGTTAAAAAAACGGCCGGCCATGGAATCGCCACTTCTGCGTAACATATCGAGGCGGGCACTGCCGGTCACGGTAATTTTTAGATTTCCGGGTTTTGTATCATAAACGCCTTTCAGATAGTTCTTCCAGCCTTCCATCTTGTGCAGTTCATCCAGAATGAGGAGTTCGGTATCGAGCAACCATCCGGCATTTTTGATGATGTCACGATCTTCGAAGTAATCATAATTCAGATAGACGGATTTCTGAAAGCCTTTTGCGATTTCTTGTGCCAGATACGTTTTACCCACTTGCCGCGGACCGGTTAAAAAAACCATTTTTTTGGCAAGATCTTGGGTGATGAATTGTTGTTGAGTGCGAAACATAAGACTATTTTGCAAAACTCTGCGGAAAAGTCATCTTTTAGGCCGCGAGGAAAACAATTTGTTTCAAAGCTTGAAGGGGATTATCCGCAAATTCAGGGCTACTGACCTGGCGTAAATTCAGATTCAACATATTTTAATGAGGAATCCACACCTTGAGGGCATATAAAAGATGAACGTCGAACATCGAACGTTGAATATCGAATAATGTATTCTACCATTTATAATAAAGACAAAGCGAAGCGCCTTCCACATTCGACGTTGAACGATCGATGTTCGATGTTCAAATTGTTGCATCTGAAATTACGACTAAACCTTCATATCACGTTGAAATTACGTATACAGGTCAGGAGTTCTGAAATTACAGTCCATGTCCAATTTTGCAAGAAAAGTAAAGAAAAAAACAATAGCCGGTATTCCAACACGCCATTACTCCATTTTTCCAGGCGATTCACCCACGACCACCCGTCGAGCGTGGCGCCAGGACAGCACCTGTGCATCAGAGCGTTGCTGAGATTCATCGCCGCCATACACAACATGGCTTCGAATACGGCGTGTCTTACCCGCACTTTTCATGCGATCAGAAAAGCGCTTGAGGTTTTTGAAAAAATCCGCAGTCGTGGTGGCGCCCGACTTGATCTCGACGGTTGCCAGTTCTTGGCCCTGCTCGATGAGTAGGTCGATTTCAAGCCCCCGGGCCTCCCGATAATGAAACAAACTGGGCTGTACGCCGCTATGCACGCCGGCCTTGTAGATTTCGGAGATGACCCAGCTTTCGAAGATGGCACCACGTAGGGGGTGGAGGCGAAGTTGCTCCGGTTCGCGGATACCCAACAGGTAACACGCCAGGCCGCTATCGAAAAAATGCAGCTTGGGTGCTTTGACCACTTGCTTGCGGATGTTGGTGTGCCATGCCGGCAGCCGATGGATGATGTAGCTGGTTTCCAGAACAGACAGCCAGGAGCGCACGGTATTGTATGACACCCCGGCGTCGTTGCCGAGGGCCGAAAGATTGATCTCCTGTGCCGTACGCCCGGCACAGAGTTTCAAAAATCCGGTGAAGGTTTGGAGGTCACTGACGTTGATAACTTGACGCACGTCGCGCTGTACGTAGGTGGCGGTATAATCCGCCAACCATTGGTGAGCCGGAATGTCACGATCGTAAATTCTGGGATAAGCCCCTTGCCAGAGCAGGGGGAACAAGTTGGCAGGTGCGGTCGAAAAGGAACGCAGTTCTTCCAGACTGGGTGGCAATAGCACCAGAATGCCGCAGCGTCCCGCCAGCGATTGGGCAATGGATTGCGATAATCCAAAATGCTGCGAACCGGTCAGGATGAACCGGCCCGGATCCGGGCGGGTGTCAATATCGCTCTGCAAATAGTTGAACAATTCAGGGACATGCTGGATTTCATCAATAATGGCGCCATCGGCGTACTCAGCCAAAAATCCCCGTGGATCGCTACGTGCAAAATCACGGATGTCCAATGCTTCCAGCGACACATAGCGTCTGTCCGGGTACGCCATCTGGCACAGGGTTGTCTTGCCCGACTGCCGGGGACCTGTAACCAAGACAGCAGGGTAATAGCCCGCCAGTTCGCGCAGCTTTGTTTCGAGAGTACGAGGTATCATACAGGACAAACTACCAGAAAACGCATAATCTGTCAATCAGAATTATATATTATGAAAAAATTGATGCGGCAACCGACCCTCAATATCCCCCATTTTTAACCCTTTTAAGAGGATGTGCCGCCCCCTTAAACTTATACCATCAAGCTAATGGCTGATTCAGGTTTCAGTCTTCAGGGCACATGTAGGTTTCGGGTTTAAGGTGTCAGTGCTTGTCAGCCTCTGGCTGTTCAGGTTTTAGGTCTTGCGATTCCTGACACCCGACACCTTTTCTTTTAATCCAAAACCCTATGTTTTATGAAGATCAAAATACCAGTGTGGAACCATCTTTACGGATGTGTCGTTTACTTTGACTTTATCATACAATTGCTGTGAAGTAATAAATCCTCGCGATGGTGCATATTTTTCGAGGAAACTTCTAAACGATCGTGAAACGGACGGTTTATTGAGGGTTGTTTTAACTTCTAACGGGATTATTTCGCCCCGGTCCTCGATAATGAAGTCTACCTCAGCCTTGGATTTAGTGCGCCAGTAGCGTATCGGGTAGCCTTTTTTAATAAGTTCCGTTGCAATAAAATTTTCGTTTAAGGCACCGACGTCCGTTCGGCTCGATGCCGGAAGGAAATTCTTAATGGCCATATTTCGGAAACCATTGTCGACGAAAAAAAACTTTGGCGATTTCACAAGCTCCAGCCTCTTATTTTTATAAAAAGGTGTGCTTCTTTGAATAACAAATGTTTTTTCAAGGAGTTCGATCGCTTCAAGCAGTTCCTTGTGGTTGAATCCCGTGACCGATGAAAGTTCGTTATAGTTTATGCTGCTTCCAATCTGAAGGGCGAGTGTGTTGATCAGTTGGGTTAATTTGAATTCATCCCGATAATTGAGTATCTGATTGATCTCACGGAGCAGGTAGGTATTGAAAATGTTCTTGATAACGGTTTCTTTTTCTTTGTTTGTTAAAGAAAGGGCCACCCTTGGATATCCGCCATAGATTTGAAAATCGGCATAATGGCTGTTGATCCTTTTTATAATTTCGGGACCGATCTCCGTCCTGTTATCTATCAGTTGCCCCAGTTTGGGTTCTTTGAAACGTAAATATTCCTTGAATGAGAATGGATAAAGATTAAATACAAATATCCGTCCCACAAGGTATTGTATACTCTGCACGGATAATTCAGTTGACGAAGAACCGGTAATAAAAATTTTCACGGGGAAATGATCATAAATATATTTTAAATTTTTTCCACCACTGGTAGCATATTGAAATTCATCAATAAAAAGAAATTCCTGCCCCAGCACATGAAGCTCGGCAAAGGCTTTTATATCATGCGTGAACAGATTAAGTTCATCCCGGTCTTCGAAATTAATGATACTGGTCTCTGTGAATCTCAGGTTGGCGGCAATATGGTGTAGAAGCGTTGTCTTACCGCACTGCCGAGGACCTATAATGGCTATGATCTCCGGTGATTTCGCATAGGCATTGATTTGATCTTCAAGAATCCTGGGAATATAATTTCCTATTTCCAACATTTTCACCCTGCCAATTTATTTTAAATAAATATTAAAACAGGGTTAAAATATCTCAATTGACGGAAAAAGTCAACCAAATATTTATTATTTCAGCCATCAATAATCTTACTCATGCAGAATATCCCTTATTTTCCCCTTGTTGTGGGCGGTGTCCTCTGAAATTTGTCCAACACACTTTTACCCATCGCTACAATACTCCAATTCTTTATCCCCACCACTCCACCACTCCAGTACTCCATTTCTCCATTCTCTCCCCCATTTTTCCCCCTTTTTGGGGGATGAAGTCGCCCGTCGGAAGGGGTAAAGTGTATGCGACACGTGTCAGTGACCCAAGGCGAACGAGTGCACAGGGTGCTTGGATTTATAGAATAATGGCTGTTAGTGGCTTTTGCCCAACACTCCAGTACTCCAGAATTTCAGCACCCGTAACCTTTATACATGGGATCTTTCGTGAACATCTTGGCACATAATAATAAAATGGCCATCGCAAGCGTTATCGGCATCGCAATGATTTGTGCATTTACGTTGTTTCCTTCCGAATCATTTGCACAGGTCGA
>RPGQ01000070.1 GCA_004193595.1 Desulfobacteraceae bacterium Eth-SRB2 | reverse complement strand
TGGCTTGTGACAAACCAAACAAATCTGATTGACTGCAAGATAGAAGATGATTTCGGAAACAATCCGTTAAAGGGCCTGGAATCGAGACAATGGGCGGTTTTAAAGCCAGGCCCTCGAAAAAACCTTTAAGGATCCCAACAACCGAAGTATCATCTGACCACACGATTTCTCCGACACCGTCCAGCCGGTCAAGGCGAATTCTGATTGCAAGATTTAGAAAAAACACCAGCAATGCTTCCAGTATCAGCTCGGCATCCGGATTTTCATTTCCGCTGTCATTTTCAAACAGGGGCCTGTACTGTCTGACAGTGATGAGTTTTAAATCGATCCTGTTGTTCTGGCATGTTAAGACAAAATCTCCGGCCGCATGATGCCAGGAGAGTATCTGCTCGAAGGTTTTGACATTGTAGTAACAGGTAAGAATCCTGGCGGCTTGTCGGTAAAGATTTGTCGCTTGGTCGTCTGTAAGAAAATAGTTGCCGTGCTCATGATCCCAGACAACAATTTTATGTCTTTCATCTGCCGGATCAAGGGAAATGTGGAACTCGTTATATCCTTGGAACCACTCCCCTAAAAACATTTTGAATTCATTACCTGCAATAGACACACAATCCTGGCCGAAAACTTTGGGCAGAAATGAAAGCAAAAAATCTTCATGGAGCTGTTTTAAAAGACCATATTCTCTTTGAATACAATTTTTGCCGGAATTGGAGATTGCTACATTCAATACAAAGGGTATTGCCGTCCCGTGTAACATGGTTTCAATCCGGGCCGGATGATAAAATTCACCGTGTTTTTCGAGAAAGATTCTTATTTCTTGGATTTCTTGGCATGTTACCTCTCGATGCATATGTTGTGAAACCGCACGAGTAATGATTTCAGATCCGTCTTGTTCCAGAAAATTTCGAGCGGCGGTAAAATAATCTCCATGGCTCACACAAATACCCGTATCATTGGGTTGCTGATGTCTGCTCATGGGAAGGAGGTCAGGCCATATCCGGCTGCCTTTTTGAACAGGATTTTTTTTGTGTGACAAAAAATACTTGAATTGCGGCGCGTTAGGCATGGTTTAGGTTTTGGTTATTAAAAAGGCGACACCTTAACCGAATTCTTTGCGAAAAGTTTCGATCTCTTTTAATAGCTCAGGGTCAACTTCATAACCGAGTTCAACCGCTTTATCCACATGTTTTATTGCCAGATTATATTTCTTCTTTTCGAAATAGACAATGGCCAGATTGTTGTGGGCGATTGCAAAGGACG
>RPGQ01000069.1 GCA_004193595.1 Desulfobacteraceae bacterium Eth-SRB2 | reverse complement strand
CACCATATTTCTTAATGGTTTTCTTGCCGACTCCATTTATTTTTCTTAGATCAGCAGTATTGTCAGGCAGGTATACCACAATCTGGATCAATACCCGTTGGTGTAAAACCTGAAAATGGGCAACCTCTTCCTCCTTGGCCTTGCGGGAACGCCAGTCCTTCAGGGTCTGGAACAGTTCAGGATGGGCAACGTCCGATTCGGTGTATGCCGGGGGCCGGCGCTTTTTTTCTTTTTCAGGGGTAAAGTCAATTTCAGCAACTGAAACAGCACGCAGGAAACTTGACGGTGTAAATCCTTTTTCACAGCATTGTACTCCGGCTACCTTTACGGCAATTTCTTTTTTAAGATTACTCAGGGCATTCCCAATTTTTTTGCGAAGTTCGGTATTGTCTGTTTCGACGTGCAATTTTTTCACTGACTCCTTAAAAATTTCGGTAAACTTTTCCTGAAACCATGCTGACGCTTTGCTGATCCGTTCCAAAATAATTGCATCTGACTCGGGCAAACCGCTATCCGTAAAAATTGTGCGTAATTGCCGCTTAAATTTTTCACTGACAACAAAAATATCTTCCGTAGCCTTTTTCTCCAGTTGGTGAATATCTTCAACGCCTGAAACCTGAACTACTCTGGCGTTACCCAGCAAAAGCCGGGCAAGATAATTGAGACTGTTGCGCAATAAGGAAAAATCGAAACAATCAAGCAATAGCTGCTGCTGGTAACTGATTGTGGCTGCCTGAAGCCGGCTTTCGGAGGGCGGGTTTTGGTGAGAGTCTTTGTCAAAGCACATTATTGCTTTGTCCATTTTTATTCCCCTGGATGAGATGGGAGAGCTCAGCACCATGCCCTCTATAGTTTTACAACGGCTTAAGGCCACATAAATTTGACCATGGGCAAAAGCTGCTTTGGCATCAATAATGGCCTTTTCAAAAGTCAGCCCCTGACTCTTGTGGATGGTGATGGCCCATGCGAGTTTCAGGGGGTATTGCTTGAATTTACCGATTATATTCTCTTCAATTTCCTTATTTTCTTCGTTCAGTGTGTATTTGATATTTTCCCAAATGATTGGTTCAACCACGATTTCCTGGTGATCGCCAGGGCAGATAACGCTGATTTTTTTGTTCGAAATTTTGGTTATTTTGCCGATTTTACCATTGTAATAGAGTTTTTCAGCAGAGGGATCATTGCGCACAAACATCACCTGTGCCCCCTCTTTAAACAGAAGAGTGGCCAGGGTAGGGTAGACATGTTCAGGAAAATCTGCGGAAATTTCAGCTATGAAACAGTGTTCTTTTTTGGACAGGGCCTGAAGTCTAGTCTGATTGATGGATTCGGCGGTGCGGTTGTGGG
>RPGQ01000068.1 GCA_004193595.1 Desulfobacteraceae bacterium Eth-SRB2 | reverse complement strand
CATTACGACACGGTGGAAAAAAGGTCGCCATGAGCGATATACGAAAAGCTCAGAAAAAACTAATTGAGCTAAAGAAAAAAGATCCAAACCAGATGTTTGCATAAAAAATATCGGGTCTTTGTGTACCATCGCATCGCAGTGACCAGAACCCCGGAAACTTTTTGATATTTTTGAACGTATAAGAAAGTATAAACGCAACTATGTTCTCTTGCTACTGAAATTTGATACATAATGAAAATTGTTCACAGAGGGAATAAATATTGGCCACTGAAAAAATAACGCTCTCGCAACTCGAAAGCTTCCTATTCAAGTCCGCCGATATTCTACGTGGCAAGATGGATGCCTCCGAGTTTAAAGAGTTTATTTTTGGGATGCTCTTTCTGAAGCGTTTGTCTGATGAGTTTGACCGCAAGCGTGAGCAATTGCGCAAGAAAGATTTCGCACATCTGAAGGATCGACCGGATCTTATCAACGAACTGCTGGAAGCTAAAATATCATCTAAAATCTCATACGGCGAGACTTTCTTTGTTCCGGTTCGCGCCCGATGGCACGAGGCATGGGTCGACGAGAACGGTGACTGGGTTCCTGCGTTGAAGGATCTAAAACACGATATTGGCAACATGCTCAACAAGGCCATTGCCGCAGTCGAAGAGGAAAACGACTCCCTCGCTGGAGTGCTAAAAAACAACATCGATTTTAATGCTACCAAAGGCAAGACAAAGATCCCTGACCAAAAGTGGAAAGATCTTTTGGATCACTTCAACCAGCCCCGGTTCGTATTGGTAAACGAAAACTTTGAGTTCCCCGATCTGCTGGGGGCTGCTTATGAATACCTGATCAAGTACTTTGCCGACAGCGCTGGCAAAAAAGGTGGTGAGTTCTACACCCCTGCTGAAGTAGTACGCCTTTTAGTACAGATCACCAAACCCAAAGCAGGCAACGAGATATACGATCCCACCGCCGGTTCAGGCGGCTTTTTGATCCAGTCCCATCAATACGTGGAAGAGCAGGGGCAAGACCCCAATGATCTCGCCCTCTATGGCCAGGACTCCAACGGCACTGTATGGTCGATCTGCAACATGAACATGATCCTCCATAACATCACCCGCTTCACAATAGAAAACGACGACACTCTGGAGAATCCAAAGATTCTGGAAAACGGCCGGGTGCGAAAGTTTGATCGTGTGCTTGCCAATCCGCCTTTTTCGCAGAACTACAGCCGCGCTAACCTGAAATTTCCAAGCCGCTTCCGTGAATGGTGTCCTGAGACCGGCAAGAAGGCAGATCTGATGTTTGTGCAGCACATGCTTGCCAGCCTCAAATCCGACGGCCACATGGCAACGGTCATGCCACACGGCGTGTTGTTTCGCGGTGGCAAAGAGAAGCTCATCCGCGAGA
>RPGQ01000067.1 GCA_004193595.1 Desulfobacteraceae bacterium Eth-SRB2 | reverse complement strand
AACATAATCGATGAAATCGATATTGGAAGTGAAGTAACGATCACCAGTGCGATGGCAAAGACAGGGCTAAACGAAGAAATCGAACTTAACCTTGACTGGAATAGTAAAATCAAAATACTGCGAAAATGAACAAACTGCACACTCAGTGTGCAGAAATAACGAACATTATCGAAAATTTTATAAATAGAAATAGTGAAAGTAACTAAAAAATGGAGAAGAAAGAAATGAAAAGCAAAAGAAACATATCTTGGAAGATATCGGTGTTTGCACTTCTTTTCGCAGTACTGGCAGTTATAAGCATTGGATGTGCATCCGCTGATACGATTTACGTGCCTGAAGGCGGGAATCAGACAATCCAGCAGGCTGTGAATAACGCCACTGCCGGCGACACGATCATCGTGCGCGACGCATACACCGGAACGAAAGAGAATATTGACGTGAGCAAGTCGTATTTAACCATTAAATCAGAGAACGGTAGTGTGAATTGCATCGTGAGTGCATCAAACTTAAATGACCACGTCTTCAATGTGACCAAGGATTACGTGAACATTAGCGGGTTCACTGTCGAAAATGCGACTGGAAACTGGAAGGCTGGAATATATCTTCACAGCGTGGAACATTGCAACATCTCTTATAACAATGCATCGAACAACGACTGCGGCATCGAGCTATCTTCTTCGAGCAACAACACGCTCACGAACAACACCGCTAACTCGAACAACTGGGACGGCATCTACCTGGATTATTCGAGCAACAACACGCTCACGAACAACACCGCTAACTCGAACAACTGGGATGGCATCTTGTTGTATTCTTCGAGCAACAACACGCTCACAAACAACATAATGTCTGAAAACAGTTACAACTTTGGCGTTGATGGCTACATGCTCTCTCACTACACCCATAGCATAGACACAAGCAACCTGGTAGATGGAGAACCGATCTATTACTGGATCGACCAACAGAACAAGGAAGTTCCTGGTGATGCAGGCTTTGTTGGACTTGTGAACTCCACAAATATAACGGTTAAAGACCTCACACTGACGAATAACCAACAGGGAGTGTTACTCGCATACACAAAGAATTCGAGGATAGAACGCATCAATGCATCGAACAACGACTGCGGCATCGAGCTATCTTCTTCGAGCAACAATACGCTCACAAACAACACCGCTAACTCGAACAGCTACGACGGCATCTACATGTGGTCTTCGAGCAACAACACGCTCACAAACAACACCGCTAACTCGAACAACTGGGACGGCATCTACCTGGATTATTCGAGCAACAACACGTTCACGAACAACACCGCTAACTCGAACAACTGGGGGGACGGCATCTACCTGGATTATTCGAGCAACAACACGCTCACGAACAACACCGCTAACTCGAACAACTGGTACGGCATCTACCTGGATTATTCGAGCAACAACACGCTCACGAACAACACCGCTAACTCGAACAACTGGGATGGCATC
>RPGQ01000066.1 GCA_004193595.1 Desulfobacteraceae bacterium Eth-SRB2 | reverse complement strand
GACTGCATCGATGCTTATGGGATGGATCAAGCCCATAAAGAAGAGTGTTTTGAGAAGTGCTACGGCAAATTCATCAAACAAAAAAAGAAGGGGAAATAGAAATTAGTTGAGTACTAAAGTACTCCCTTGATGGTCCCGGCGCGGGACAAAAAAAATTCTGACGATCTACAGTCCACGTAAATCCCACCAAATTTTTAAATGAGGGATTTATATGGATTATAGCATTTTTTTATTATATATAAAGAATAGCTGCATCATATTTAAGACACAGATTTACGCAACACTTTTTCTTTTTCAATCCTTAACTCCGCATCAATTGGGGAATATGTTCAACCCAAGTTTTTCCTCCAGATTCCTTACCTTCTTTGGAACCTCAGTGATCATGCTATGATCTTTTAGATTGACATGATAGACCTTGCTGTATTTGAACAACAGATCAATCGGAGTAAACTTATGATTCAACTCACTCTTATTCAAGAGCTGCTCCAGCTTACAGTGGATATAGAGTGAAAGAAACGCGATGAATACGTGCCCATATCGATGAGGCGGATAAATGGATAAAAGAGAGGACATCGCCCAGAAAACGGGGACCGGGCAGACCGGCAACTGATCCGGCTGACGTCACCAAAGCCCTACTATTACAGACGTACGTGAACTCATCAAATAGGCTGGCTGAAGGGTTTTTGCTTCTATTCCGGGAGAAATTGGACATCGCCCGTCATTTTTCTTACAAAACGATAGAGCGCGGATACGACCGAGAGCCTGTAAACAAAATTCTGGATGAAATCGTAGTGATAACCAATGAAAGCGTAGAGGGCAAAGAGGAGATTTTTTCGTTCGATGGCACTGGTTTTAGCACCTCAAATAAGGAGAACTACGCACGATTTGCGACAAAAACAGAATTCTAATAAAGATCGCAAGAAAGCAAAGTCTGCAACCCCTGCAGGGAAGGAGCAGGCAGACGACAGTTTTCCGAAATCGAACTATTCTGCAAAGATGGGGTTCTCTTATGCTGTTATGGGTGTGGGAGTTCAATATAAATTGATTTCAGGTATATCCATAAGCCCAGATCACTCGATTGGAGAAACTACCATGCTTCCGGAGGCTTTTGGCCAGACACTCGATTGCCACCCCGATCTGGATGGAGTTCTCGGAGATGGTATTTACGGGTGTCGATGGATCACTAATCTGGTTTCGGAAAATAACGCCATACCATACTTTTTACCATGTAGTAATGTGACTTTCAAGAATAAAGGGGCTCTTGGGTGGTATGACATGCTTTATTCGCTCTGGCAAGATCCTCAAAAGTGGTTAGAAGAATATCATATGCGTTCAATCTCGGAAACGGTCAAAACGATTGTGAAATGCCGGTTTGGCGCAGCCGCTCGAGAAAAAGACTTGATTCGCGGAAGGAGATTGAAACCCGGCTGAAGCTTGTGGGGCTCAATATCCGAAGAGTGGGGTATCTGGAGGTGATGGGGGACATGGTGCTGCACTGGCGCAGGCA
>RPGQ01000014.1:122120-132979 GCA_004193595.1 Desulfobacteraceae bacterium Eth-SRB2 | reverse complement strand
GCCGGACAATCAAAGAAGCCAAAAGTCCTCTATATCTGCCTTGAATCCTATATTCAGCGTGTGAACAGCTGAAGGGTCTTCATTCTTCACATTGTGCACAAAAAAACTGTCCAGAATGAAGGCCCTAGTGTTTTTCCGGCCTTACCCATGACGCCTTGTCGCAGTGAAACGAAGATCCCGTTATCGGGGGATCTAAATAATCCTCGACTTTCACTCAATTGCGTTAAGTTTCGGAAATATTTTTCTTGAATTTTATTCGCCTTAGCCAACAAGCTTATACATGCTTTGCATAATCCCGTCAATACGCCAATGGTATGATTTTTTAATGAAAATTTCTAATACTTTAGTACTAGATTTTTTGTCTTGGGGTACTAGATTTTCTAATACCCTATCATTAGATTTGGTATTAGATTGTCTAATGATGGCTACATGAATCTAAAGGAAATATGCCGAAAATGTTTCATTGGCCGGATCGCACGGGGTTGTTTAAAATGTTTTGGATAACCTACTGGCAATATTGTCTAACTTAATGATAAAGCATTAATTTTTAGACAGGATTACAGGATAAACAAGATATTTTTGCCTTTTCGGAAAAAAGGCAAAATGCATCATCCCTCTTCGAGGGAAAGGGTTCACTTATTGAGCTAACAAAAGATTAATGCAAGGGAGAAAACATCCAGTCTTTATTCGTCTGACCTTTTTTCTGCTAAAGCAGAATTACGTTTTCTCGGCTTCATCTCTCCGAGGCGCAGGCTCTACGAGCCGGAGGCTGGAAGCCGTGAAAAAAAATCAAGTCAATCCAGCCTGCCCCGTAGGTCCGGTAGATCGTACTGGGGTTAATCCTGTCAGAAAACATTTTGGTTTTAAGTCTAAATAATTATGAACTCATTTGTATTATTGTTCGGGCAAATTTTGTGATTGCTGTTTGACACTGTATTTTTTTACTCTGTTTCCGTCCATTTCTTCCACGGTAACCATATAGGTTCCAATGGGGATTTGTTCCTTTTCCATTGGAATTTTTCCGATTGTATTTAAGACATATCCGGAAAACGTGTCGTAATCCTTGGAGTCCGGGATATCCATTCCGATAATTTCATTGACCTCATCAATATCAGCCATGCCCAGAACCCGCCATTCTTTGCCGCCTTTTTGTTTGACAATATGGGGTTCTTCCTTATCGCTTTCATCCACGATCTCTCCCACGATCTCTTCAAGTGCGTCTTCCAAGGTTATGAGCCCGGACACACCACCATATTCATCTATAACAATGGCCATATGATGTTTTCTTATTTTGAATTCATGAAGCAGACGGTCTAATTTTTTATTTTCCGGGACAAAATACGGTTTTGTCATGATTTTTCGCACATCAATGGGGGTGTCTGATGTTGTTTTATGTAAGAACAGATCTTTTATATTTATGATGCCGATAACATGATCAATATCATTCTCGATTACCGGAATTCTTGTAAAACCGGACTTGACGATATCTTCTAAAACCAGTTTTTCATTGGCTTCAATAACGAACATGTCTGTTCTCGGCGTCATGATCTCGGAAGTACTGGTATCGTCGAATTCAAAAATTCTGTGTATGAGTCTCTTTTCTTCCTCTTTGATTTCTCCTTCTTCTTCAACCACTTCAACAAAGGTCATCAATTCTTCCTCCGTGACCTTGGGCGTTTTTTTGATTTTACCGGTCAGCTTGGGTATAAAATTCAGGAAGATAATAATGGGGTAACATAAAATGGAGAACCAGTATATGGGATATATGATCATTCTTGCGATCATAATATTATTCCGAGTGGCAAAGGATTTGGGGATGACCTCGCCAAAAACCAGAATCAGAAGCGTCATGATGCCCGTGGCAATCCCCACTGCATAATTGGGGAACATATTAATTGTTACAGACGTTGCCAGGGCGGCAGCGCCCACATTCACCAAATTGTTTCCGATCAGAATGGAAGAAAGGAGCCGGTGAGGATCATCCTTCATACGCTTGATAAGCTGATAAGACTTTGATTTTTTCTTGGCAATGTGCCGGGCTTTTGTTTTGCTTATGGAAAATAAAGCGGTTTCCGCGGAAGAGAAAAAGCCGGACAAAAACAGTAAGATAACCAATAAAACAACTTGATTTACCATGGTATATATAGATCCCGGGGAAAAAATGTAGGATAACCGGTTGCCTCCTTCAGGGGAAAAAGTCCTTCAATAATTTGTTTCGTATAACCCGTCACTTCTTTCTCTTGCAAAGGGGGTTGTGTCATGAGATATGGCATAAGGTAATATTTATGACATAATACAACAGATTTTTATTTTTTCAAGTAAATAAACAAGATGAAAGAGACCTATCACCTAAATCTTGTATGGGAATGATGTTGTAAAAACCCGGTTCAGATACGTAAGGTAAAGATTCTCATTAATTTCCATGCAAGATTCAGGTATCAAATTTATGCGTGAAACAAAAGGAATAAAAGAATATATACACTCGCTCATGGCTTCGGAACGTCTCGGGGATCAGGTGGTTCATCATATGGTGATTCCCGACCATGCTCCTATCCTGTCAAAACCCGGGAAACCGTGGCCCGAACAAATAAAAACGATTATGAGATCAGCCGGAATTCAGGATCTCTACCAGCACCAGGCAGAAGCCGTTGATGTGATAAGATCCGGGCGGCATCTTGTTGTGGCAACGCCTACCGCCAGCGGAAAAACCCTTATTTACAATCTTCCCGTGCTGGAAAATGTGTTGAAAAATCCGGAATCCAAAGCCCTTTATATTTTCCCTTTAAAAGCGCTTGCTCAGGATCAAATGCGTACGTTTAAAGAAATGGCGGAAACCGGCGGGCAGATAAAACCTGCCATTGAGATTTATGACGGAGACACTACGGCCTGGCATCGCAAACGAATAAGGAACGCGCCCCCCAATATTCTGTTAACAAATCCTGAAATGATTCACCTGTCACTGCTTGCGCATCACCATAAATGGGCCGATTTTTTTTGTGGCCTTGATATGGTGGTGGTTGATGAGGTTCATACGTACCGGGGAATCATGGGGTCGCACATGGCCCAGGTATTCCGGCGGCTTCGAAGGATATGTTCCTTTTACGGAACGGATCCCACATTTATTTTTTGCTCTGCCACGGTGTCCAACCCCTCCCAGCTTGCCCAACAACTCACAGGCCTTACCGTGGATACCATCACAAAGAGCGGTGCGCCCATGGGCGCAAAGCATCTTGTATTTATGAATCCGGTTCAAGGGCCGGCCCAGACCGCCATACTTTTGCTCAAAGCAGCACTTCATCGCGGGTTGCGAACCATCGTATATACCCAGTCCAGAAAACTGACAGAGTTGATTGCCATATGGGCGGGGAGTCAATCCGGGGCCTTTGCCGACCGTATCAGCGCTTACCGTGCGGGATTTCTTCCTGAAGAACGAAGGGAAATCGAAGCACGACTTGCCAAGGGTGAGCTTTTGGCGGTGATATCCACCAGCGCGCTGGAGCTGGGTATCGATATCGGAGATCTGGATCTTTGCCTGCTGGTTGGATATCCGGGTTCTGTTGTGGCCACGTGGCAAAGAGGCGGCAGGGTAGGGCGCAGCGGTCAGGATTCCGCGCTGGTTCTTATTGCCGGGGAGGACGCCCTGGATCAGTATTTCATGCGCCATCCCAAAGAATTTATTAAACAGGAGCCCGAAGCGGCGGTGGTAAATCCTTTCAATCCTGATATTCTGTCAAAACACCTGGTATGCGCGGCCTCGGAACTGCCTCTAAAACCCGATGAACCGTTCATGGCCCATGAAACCGTCAAAAAAATAGTTTTGAAACTGGAGTTTGAGGGTAAACTTTTACGGAGCCAGGACGGCAAAGAGATATATTCCAGCCGTCAATCGCCCCACAGGCATGTGAATCTCAGAGGAACGGGCAGCCAGTATAATATTGTCAGCAGCAAGACCGGACAGAGCAAAGGAGCGGTCGATGGTTTCAGGGCTTTCAAGGAGACCCACCCGGGAGCCATTTATCTTCATAAAGGGCACACGTTTCTTGTGGATACTCTTGATTTGGATACAAGAACCGTAAAAGTCTCCAGAGCCAGGGTCGATTATTACACCCGGGTAAGATCTAACAAAAATACCGAGATACTGGATATATATGAACAAAAAAAAGTATGTGGAACAATTGCTTATACCGGACGACTTAAAGTTACAGATAAGGTAACCGGATATGAAAAATGGCGAATACATGCCAGAAAAAAGTTAGGGATCGTGCCCCTGGATCTTCCTCCCCTTATTTTTGAGACCCATGGGCTGTGGTTTAAAATTCCCCTTGGGATTCAAAGACAAGCTGAAGAAAAATATTTGCATTTTATGGGAGGAATTCATGCCATTGAACATGCGGCCATTGGTATTTTTCCGCTTCTGGTAATGGCGGATCGTAATGATCTCGGCGGTATTTCCACACCGTTTCATCCCCAAATCGGCGGTGCCGCGGTGTTTATTTATGACGGCGTTCCGGGCGGGGCAGGGCTGAGCACATACGCATTTAAGCGGGCCAAGGAACTTCTTGAGAACACCCTTGGGGCCATCAGCGCATGTCCCTGTGAATCCGGTTGTCCTTCCTGCGTGCATTCACCAAAATGCGGTTCCGGCAACAGACCCATTGACAAAGCCGCTGCAAAATTCATTCTTGAAAAAATCATAAGGGTTGGTGATTTAAAAACCGGGATAAAAGAAAGGTCCGAAACCGTAACCAAAGAATTTCGGAAAAGTGCCGATGCAAAACCCAATCCGGCGAAAATTGAGGCAAAAAAAACCAAACAAAACATTCACTTCGGGGTGTTGGACATAGAGACTCAGCGTTCCGCACAGGAAGTCGGCGGTTGGAACCGGGCTGATTTGATGGGTATCAGTTGTGTGGTGGTTTACGATTCAAAGGAAGATGAATATGTTGAGTTTTTGGATGATCAGGTTCCTTTGCTCATTGATCATCTTAAAAAATTCGATCTGGTTATCGGTTTTAACATCAAACGGTTTGATTATCGGGTACTTTCCGGATATTCGGATTTTCATTTCAAGAAACTCCCGACCCTTGATATTCTTGAAGAGGTGCATAATCGTCTGGGCTACAGACTGTCATTGGATCACCTGGCCAGAGCGACACTGGGGGCAAAAAAGACCGCAGACGGTCTTCAGGCCTTGCGCTGGTGGAAACAGGGACGGATACGTGAGATTATCGACTACTGCAAGGTTGATGTGGAAATTACAAAAGATTTGTTTTTGTACGGCAGAAACAATGGGTATCTACTTTTTAATAATAAAGCAAAAAAAACGGTTCGGGTGCCTGTGGCCTGGTAAAAGAGTCTCGACCGTTGCAAAGATAAAGCTTAGTACGCGCATTCTTAAATAAGATTACGTATCCTATTTATATTATTTAAAAGTTTTAAGTGAAAAGTGATCTAAAGTGCCTTGTATAATGAATTCTATCATTTTTAAACTGGCCTCGCCCCAGTCGAGTTCCTTAACTTTAGTTTACTTTAGCTCACTTCAAATTTTAGTCACTTTATTTATGAATCAGAGCACTTAATATCCCACGTAATGAAACGGCTCAATCTCGGAAAGCTGCTGGGGGGTGAGAGCTTTGAATCCCGATGCTTCAATCACATCCTTGGCCGGCGCCGAGTCTTTAATCTCTAAAACAAAAACCGCATTTTTCCGGCTTTCTATTACAAAGCCATAGCCGTTTTCAATATTGATATTTTTAGCGCAAAGCACCTCTAACAGTTTGTCAAGGCCTCCCGGACGATCCTCAATCAGCACTGCAATAACTTCTTTGAGTTCCACGGGGATGCCTTCTTTGCTCAGCACCTTGTGGCCCTGTTTGGGATTGTCTACGATAAGATTGATTAACCCGGAATCGCCAAAAGAAGATATGGAGGCAGACCGAATATTGATCTTTTTCCGGGAAAGGATTGACGTAATTTTAGCCAGGACGCAGGGTTTGTTTTCTGCGGGAATTGTCAGTTGATAGGCTTTCATCCCAGAAATATAAAAAAACAATTCCAGCGTGTCAATATATTTTGAGAAAAGAATTAGAAGTGGTTTCAAAACCTCCCCTCAGGCCCAATTTCTGTGTTGGGGCGAGGGATTCAATACTCGAAATATTACATATATTCCTGCGTTTGAATCCCTCGCCCCGCCTTGACTTTGAACCTGATTGAAGGGGGGTGGAAATCAAGACCGTTGGTAAACGCTGATGCCTTTCTATTGACAAACCGTGGCTCCGAAGCTTTTTTTAGGTGTCAGGTGTCAGGTGTCAGGTGTCAGGAATGATGAACAGAGGCGCTGGCACCTGAAACCTGACACCAAATAGCCATAGCAATTTTAGCAAACAACAGTCTTGATTTACACCTTTTTTCTTTTATTGGAAATCAAATGCGTTTACTCTGAGAGAAGAACTGCGAGGGGCGGCTACCAAGAAATTAGCTTAATAGCTCCAGTGTTTATAATATAAAAAACAGCAAACGGAGCTACGAAAAAAAATATAAAAAAAACCGAAATGATAAACACAAGATCTTTTAACTTATCTATTTTTTTATCTATAATTTCTCCGAGTTTTTTATCCGTAATATTTTTCCCCCCCGCCCGTCGTTTTAGTACCCATGCGGATACAGATAAGACCAAAGAAACAGCCGGATAAAATAAGACAAGTATGAAAAAAAATACGATAAATATGATCGATGAAATCATAAAAAATAATTAAGATGATTAGAAGCTATCTCGTCAAGTAAATCTTGTTTTTGACCCTTGTCAATTCATCTTTGTTCAGGCAAAGATAATCGGAAATTTCATAAAATATTATAGAAAAGTTTTTGTCAATAATTTGACACCTTAATTGTTTTCGTATTGAAAATTAACCCTATCGCATTCTTAATCCTCGCCATATAAATTATATCTACCTGAAATAAAAGAGATAAAATATTTTATAATTCTTTGGCACGTTTTCTGCTTTAATCATGTGTTTATAATAATGTTTGTTTGAAAAGAGAATAGAACCGGTAGGTTAGAAAAAATATGGGCTTTATAGAAAAAATTCGCAGGCATTCGACGATTGCGACGGGAAACTTCGGTGTAATGTTCAAAGATATAGAAATTCCGCCGCTTCCTGCAGCGGTGAACCGACTGATTGTCGAGACCAATAAAGCCGAGCCTGACATCGAAAATGTCGTAGGGCTTATATCCTCTACAACCGCAATCGCTGCAAAGGTGATAAAAACAGTCAACTCATCTTTGTTCTCCTTGCGAGTACCGGTGACCGACATTAAGCGCGCGGTTACCCAACTGGGGCTTAACCATATCCGCTCTATAGCGCTTGCTTTTGCGACCATGGATGCGCTTCCAAAACCAAAAGGAGATCTTTTCGACCATAAGGCTTTCTGGATTGATTCGTTGATTCGGGCCATTATGTCGCGTTCTTTTTCAAAAAAATCATTTGAAGACCAACCGGAGAAGGCATTCACTGCTTCACTCCTGGCGGACGTAGCGCTCCCTGTGCTGCTTTGTGTCTGGAAAGAATATTATGAGCCGGTCATCCAAGAGTGGCACAAAAGTCCCAAACGATTATCGGAGATTGAGCGGGAACATTTTGGCTGGGATCACTCCCAGGCCGGCGCATGGATCGTGCAGTCGTGGGGGTTCCCCGAGGAAATGGTCTGTTACATCGGAGCGCATAATCTTTCAATGGAAAAAATCAGTGAATATGAACTTGATAATACAATTGTTGTTCCAATGGCTGTTGCTTCGAATTTATCAAGTATTTTAAGACCCGATGAGGAGCGTTCAAGGCGTGTCTTTAGTATGGCGACCCAGTGGCTGTCAATGACCCGTTTAGAGTTTATTAATTGTATAACCGAAGTCAAGGCCTCATTAAAAGATATTCTGGAACTATTCGGGCTTTCCGGACGGAATTCAGGCTCGATTCTCGATGATTTGCTTGTTGAGGCAGGTTCAGAAATCCAAAAGGAGGAAATGTGAAAAATATTCAATCATTAGGACCTCAGCGCAGCCTCCTTTTTCGATTGATTGCATTTTTTTCCAGGCTACAACTTGGGTACTTGATCAGGAGCATAGGAAACAAACGAATCATTGTCGTTGTTTTCGTATTCATAGCCGGAACCACCGCACTTGGCATCATTACTGTTGTTGCTTATATAACAAAACTTCCCTTACTCTTTCCTCCTTTGGGGCCGTCAGCGTTCATTCTTTTCCATACGCCGATGTCAGTGACGGCGAGTCCGAGGAACGTTTTTCTTTCCCATACCCTGGCAGTGATTTCAGGATTGTTATCACTTTGGCTTGTGGGAATGATATATCCTCATGGTAACCTTTACGATCAGTCAGAGATGAACTTGTATCATGTAATGATAATTGCACTTTCCATGGGTCTCATCGGTGTTATTATGGTGTCCATGAAATGTGTTCATCCGCCGGCAGCGGCTTCAGCCTTGATCGCAGCAATGGGATATCTAGAAAATTCCTTTCAGGTTTTCGGATTAATCGGGGCTGTAATTCTTCTTATTTTGGAAGCCATATTCTTTAATCGTATCATTGGCGGGTTGCCGTATCCCATATGGAGAGCTGATCCAAAAACGGCTAAGGAATATGGTACGCTGGCAGGAATCCCTGATACAGAGACCACCTTCTGGAAGCAGCTTACCATCAAGACATTTCAACGTCGCTGATAGGGGGTATAAATGCGAAGTTGTATAAAAAGATGAACGTCCAACATTGAACATTGAACGTCGAACGTCGAATAATGATGTCGCTCCGCTCCTCAAATTATTCTAAAATCGAATAAAAAAAATCATCCAATACCGAACATTCAACTATTTCCGGATTTTAATCTTTTTTCATTCAACATTCGATGTTGGACGTTCGATGTTGGATGTTCATCTTTATTTTTAGCCTCTGGGATGATATTTCTCATGCATCTGCCTGAGATGTTCCCGGGCTAAGTGAGTATAAATCTGGGTCGTTGAAATATCAACATGGCCGAGCATCACCTGAACCGCTCTCAAGTCGGCGCCACCCTCTATAAGATGGCTGGCAAAAGAGTGCCTTAAACGGTGAGGTGTGATTTTTTTATTGATTCCCGCTTGCAGAGCATACTGTTTTAAAAGCTTCCAGAATCCCTGGCGGGTCATGGGTTTTCCTGCTCTTGCCACAAAAAGATATGGGCTTATTTGGTTTTTTAAAAGCAGAGGCCTGACCACAGTTATATAATCTTCGATTTTCTCTTTTGCGCAAACACCGATGGGAACAACCCTTTCTTTTGAACCTTTACCGAAAACTTTTACAAAACAGGCTTCAAGGTTTACATCCAGAAATTTTACGTTAACAAGTTCCGAAACCCTCAATCCGGCGGCATAAAGGAGTTCGAGCATTGCTGCATTTCTTTTTCCCAGGGGTTTGCCGGTATCCGGCATATTTAAAAGAAGATTCACTTCTTCAACCGTGAGCACATCCGGAAGCTTTAGACCGCTTTTGGGCAGGTCTATAAGCTTTGCAGGATCATAATCGATTATTTTCTCCTGGACAAGGAACTTGTAAAATCCCCTTAAGGTGATGAGATGCCTTGCACATGATTTTGATCCCAGACCGGCATTTCTCAAGGCAATCAGGTGTTTTAATATTAAGGGGGTATCGGCATCAGCGATCTTTTTGACTCCTTTTTGCTTTAAAAAATCAAAATGCCTGGCAAGATCGCTGGTGTACGATTCTATGGTTTTTTCCGAAAGTCCTTTTTCGAAGATAAGATAGTTTACATATTGATCTGCAAGAATATCTAATGAAGACATAAGTTAGTTGGCTTTGCTATCCATGTTTATCCCTGCCGGAGCTTTTCCTGTGCAGAGGGCAGGGCAGAGGTGTTAACTTGTCAGGACAGGAATTTCTTTTTTTAGGCAGCTATTAAAAAAATGTAAAGGTATTTCTTTTTTACAGCCTCAAGTCAGCTCACATGATTTTTACCTTTCTTTTTTTTATAGCTTTGGTAAACATATAAAATGAAAGTTGCAGGAGGCAAAAAATAATGAAAATTCTGGTAACAGGTGGTAAGGGTCAGCTGGGTACCGACTGTGTTCGAGTATTTCGTAAAACGCATGAGGTGCTGGCCATCGATTTAGACGAGGTGGACATTACAAGACTATCTGACCTGGAAGCGTTGGTCCAAAAATTCATGCCCAACATTATAATCAATTGTGCGGCATATACCCAGGTCGACAATTGTGAAATCGAAAAAGATTTGGCTTGGAATGTAAATGTGACGGGTACGGAAAATCTTGTTAAGTGCTCAGAAAAACAGGGGTGCCGGCTGATTCATGTCTCCACGGATTATGTTTTTGACGGCAGTAAAAAAATACCGGAACCTTATGTGGAAAAGGATAAACCCAATCCTGTTTCATATTATGGGAAAACCAAGTATGAGAGCGAAAAAGTCGTTTTAAGCGGCGACGATCGACACGTTATCCTCAGGCCGGCATGGATGTATGGCGTCAATGGGTACAATTTTCTTAAAACCATGCTTAAACTGGTCTTGAATAATCCGGAGGACGAAATCAAGGTGGTCAATGACCAGTACGGTTCGCCCACATGGTCTTATGCACTGGCCCTCCAGATCCAACGGATCATCGAAACAGATGCCCAAGGAATTTATCATGCCACCGCAGAGGGGTATTGCACCTGGTTTGAACTGGCTGAATATTTTCTTAACACAATGCAAGTACCCCATACGATTGTTCCCTGCACCAGCGAGGAATTTCCGACTCGTGCAAAACGGCCGAAAAATTCCATTCTGGAAAACCGGCAT
>RPGQ01000014.1:0-122110 GCA_004193595.1 Desulfobacteraceae bacterium Eth-SRB2 | reverse complement strand
AGATGCCGTTCCGCTATAGTCAACTATGCGGTACGGCATCTGACGCAGTAGATGCGGTAAGATCGACAATCCCTCAGGGTTTCAAATTTTAAAAATATAAATCAGGATAATTCATTAAAAAAAATAGATAGTTGAGTGTCTTTTAGAATTTGAAACGCTCATCTTAGGGGAAAGTAAAAATATGAATAACATGCTGGTTACCGGGGGGTGTGGGTTTATAGGGGCCAATTTTGTCAGATATCTTTTAAAGGAGTCGGATTTTACCGGCCGGGTCGTAAATGTTGATAAACTGACATATGCAGGTAATCCGGAAAATCTTGCTGACATTGAAACGGATGATAAAGACCGGTATGTTTTTATAAAGGCCGACATATGCGATAGAAATAAAATGGCCGAAATATTCGAAAAATATGGAATTGACAGTGTCTGTCATTTTGCCGCCGAATCCCATGTGGACAGGTCCATCGTAAAACCCGATGCATTTATACAGACCAATATTATAGGGACATTTAACCTGCTGGAGTCGGCAAGAATTTACCAGGGCCGTATGAGACTCTTTCACCACATCAGCACCGACGAGGTTTACGGCAGCCTGGGAAGGGAAGGGCATTTTAAGGAAACCACGCCTTATAAACCCAACAGTCCGTATTCCGCTTCCAAGGCATCTTCAGATCATCTGGTACGGGCATATTACAAGACTTATGGTCTGCCAATAACTATCTCCAACTGTTCGAACAATTACGGTCCGTATCAGTTTCCGGAAAAACTCATTCCGCTGATTATCCTAAATGCATTTGAAGGAAAACCCTTACCGGTTTACGGGGATGGCAGAAATATAAGAGACTGGCTGTATGTCAAAGATCACTGCATAGCAATCTGGACAATCATGAAAAATGGACCGTCCGGAGAAACATACAATGTCGGCGGCAACAGCGAGTTGGAGAACATTACCGTCGTGGAAATGATTTGTGATATTCTAGATGAGAAGAATAAATTGAGCCACGGCCGTTCCCGAAGGGATCTGATTACCTTTGTAAAGGACAGACCCGGCCATGACTTAAGATATGCCGTGGATTACAGCAAATTAAACGAGAACTTGAACTGGAGTCCTAAAGAATCTTTTGAAACCGGAATTCGTGATACCATTCAATGGTATATGGATAACCGGAAATGGGTCGAGCGCGTGAAAAGCGGGGAGTATAAGAAATGGATAGAAACTCATTACACCTGAAAACTGGTTTTTTAGATGTTCGAAAAACAACACTATTCTCATCAAGTTTGGAGTTTCGCCCCAATTGGAATGGTGGAATGCTGGAATAATGGAATAATGGGTTATGGGATAATGCAATATTGGGTTAATGGTAAAATTTGTGTTGACGATAAAATTGAAACTGGCCAATATCCTTTTAAAACCAACCTTCCAGAATTCCACTATTCCATTATTCCATATTCGAGGCAAGCATTCAAACCTCAAAGATATCATGTATTTTAATTGAGTTGTAGAAATCCCGAGACGTTAAATTAATGGCATTGAAATTGCGTATTTTTTGTTTTTTTATGACCCTTAGGAGCATTAAGAAATGAAAAACGAAAAAATTCTGGTTGTGGGAGGCGCCGGATATATCGGCTCCCACATGGTTAAAGATCTTCTCGATTCAGGTTACGCTGTTATTACACTGGATGACCTTTCCACTGGACACCGGGAATTGGTGACCGGCGGGGAATTTATAGAAGGAGGACTGGGTGATCGGGTTCTGCTTGAAAGACTATTTTCAACTCATAAAATTTCCGCGGTAATGCATTTTGCGGCATTTTCACTGGTTGGTGAATCCGTGGAAGAACCGCTTAAGTATTACCGCAACAACATGGCGGCAACCGCAGAACTTTTGGATTCAATGATTCGCCATAACGTAACGAGGTTTATCTTTTCTTCTACGGCGGCGGTGTACGGTGAGCCGGTTGAAATTCCCATTACGGAAAATCATCCCCGCAACCCGACCAACCCCTATGGTAAAAGCAAAATTGCCGTTGAAAGGATGCTCAAAGATTGTGATTTTGCCTACGGCCTCAAATACATAAGCCTTCGGTATTTTAATGCCTCCGGCGCAGATGAATCCGGTAAAATTGGAGAAAGACACTCCAACGAAACACATCTTATTCCTTTAGTTCTGGAGGTGGCAACCGGCCAGCGAGAAAATATAAAAATTTTTGGCACCAGTTACCCGACACCCGACGGAACATGCATAAGAGACTATATACATGTAAGTGATCTGACCAAAGCCCACTTACTGGCGCTTAATGCACTTTTGTCCGGAGGGGACAGTGAGGCGTATAACCTCGGAAACAACAGGGGGTATTCCGTTCGAGAGGTGATCGAACTGGCAAGAAAAGTGACCGGAAAACCGATTCCGGCCATTGAAGCGGATAAAAGACCGGGTGATCCGGCAGTTCTGATCGCCGGTTCCGATAAAATAAAGAAAGCACTTGGCTGGAAACCCGATTATGAGGACTTGGAAACAATTATAAAAACAGCATGGGTATGGCATCAGAAAGAAGCAACATATACCTAAATCGAGCGATTTTTTACTCGATCTGCGCCGATCTCTTGCGCATCAAGGATCCGCTAAAATCCTCGACATATCCACGGGTATGCCTGCGGTTTTCGCGAACCCTTATGCATCAAGATTTCAGCACATCTCTTCGCAAAAAATTGCTCAACTCAGGATATAAAAAAGGATTGGCCCTATGAAAAATAAACTGAATGTATATCCGATCCTGTTAGCGGGTGGATCAGGAACACGTCTCTGGCCCGTATCCAGAGAACTCTATCCCAAGCAACTGGTTAAATTTATGGGGAATGATTCACTGATTCAAAGTACTATTAAAAGGCTGATCCCTTTGCTTGACGTAGAAAATATCCGAATTGTCTGTGGAAAAGAACATGTTCATGAAATTGCAAGACATATTGAGGAAATCGGTATCCGGACAGATGAAAAGATCATTGCGGAGCCCTGCGGCCGCAATACGGCGCCCGCCATTCTATTGGCCGTGCTCCACATCCTTAATAATGAAAAGGATGCGGTGTTATGCATATTTCCTGCTGATCATGTGGTCCGGAATAATGATGCTTTCCATGAAAAAATATTATCCTCAATAAAACTTGCCGAGATGGGACATATTGTAACCTTCGGAATCAAACCCGATTATCCGGAAACGGGCTACGGATATATCGAGGGCGCCGGTGAGATAAAGGAGCATGCCCTTTTTGTAAAAAGATTTGTTGAAAAACCGGATATTGAAACGGCTAAAAGATATATTGAAGCAGGCAACTTTTTTTGGAATAGTGGAATGTTTACATTTAAAGCATCTGTAATGATAAAAGAGTTAAACATCCACCAGCCCGAACTTCTCAAAAAAATGGAGCAACTGGATTTATCCGGAAATATGGTATCTCAAAAAGACTATGAACGATTGCCGAACATCTCTATTGATTATGCGGTTATGGAAAAAACAGATAAATCTGCTGTCTTACCTTCAGACTTCGGATGGAGCGATATTGGATCGTGGAAATCTTTGTATGATTTCATTTCAAAGGATGCAAACGGCAATGTTATTGACGGCGACGTTATTTCTAACCATACGAAAAATTGTTTTATCATGGGATATGAACGGCTGATTGCAACGAACAATATTAAAAACATGGTTGTTGTGGAAACATCGGACTCTGTATTTGTTTCCGATATGGAAAGCAGCCGGGATGTAAAATCTATCGTGGAAAAGTTAAAGAAAAGGGGGCGGAGTGAATATCAAAAGCATAAGACATCATACTACCCCTGGGGAACCTCAACCGTGCTGGAAATGAATGATGACTGCACGGTAGCAAAACTTAACATATATCCCGGTTCAAGGTTTGAGACCAAAGCCCATGTCTCCACCATAAAACATTTGGTTGTTATCCGAGGATCGGCGAGAACAACAATAGACAATCAGGGCAGGCTATTGAATAAAGGGGAGTCCGTGACGCTTTCTGAAAATCAGAGGGTTATTCTCGAAAACCACGGAAATGAGCCCCTTAATATTATGAGTATGAGGTTTGATTTTTAAAGAATTTCAGACAATAATAGATAAGAAAGGTGTAGGTATTCAGGGGGTGTGCTCCCCCGCTTCACTCTGGTGTCTACGTGTCTGGTCATTTCAATGACTTAGCAGCGGGGGCATTCCTGCCCCCTCCGCGTTCTCCCGCAAAAAAGCATGCGGGAGCCGCGGTCTCCCCCACTTCTAAGTCATTGAAATGACGAAGCCACTCCGCCAATATCGTTACTCGGGGAAGCACACCCCCTGAATACGTACAGAAAGGTTAAAAAATATGAACGAGGGAAACAAAGGGGAAATGGCATTAAAACTGCTTGAGATGATAGAGAAAAAAACAGCTAGAATCGGTATCATCGGTCTTGGTTATGTGGGATTGCCGCTGGCTATTCATTTTGGGGAAAAGGGTTTTCATGTGATCGGCTTTGATCTGGATTCACGGAAGATCGATAAAATTCTTCACGGAGAATCTTATATCAAGCACATTCCTGCCGATCAAATTAAGAAAATCATCGATGCAAAACGGTTTGATGTAACCATCGACTTTAGCCGCTTAAGCGATGCGGATTGCATCCTGATCTGCGTGCCCACACCCCTTTCCGACAAGATGGAGCCGGATTTAAGCTATCTTTTGGAAACCACGGAGACCATTGCAAATAACTTACGCAGAGGGCAGCTTATTGTTCTGGAGAGTACAACCTATCCGGGGACCACCCAAGAAATGCTTCTCCCACGACTTTCGTCACATGATATGAAGGTCGGGCAGGATTTTTTCCTTGCCTTTTCTCCCGAAAGGGAGGATCCGGGAAACAAAAAATTTACTGCTACCAATATCCCCAAAGTTGTGGGTGGCGTCACAAGTTACTGCCTGGAGGCGGCAACGGCTCTGTATAACTCCATTACCCGGTCAGTGCCTGTTTCTTCTACCCAGGCGGCAGAGCTGACCAAGCTTCTTGAAAATACATTTCGTTCCGTCAATATTGCCCTGGTTAACGAACTCAAGATTCTTGCTCACAAGATGGGAATCGACCTGTTTGAAGTTATTGACGCCGCAAGCACAAAACCCTTTGGTTATACGCCGTTTTATCCCGGGCCCGGCCTGGGGGGACATTGTATTCCCATTGATCCGTTTTATCTGGCCTGGAAAGCAAAAGAATATGATTTTTCAACTCGTTTTATTCAACTGGCCGGTGAGATCAATGTCTCCATGCCTTATTACGTGATTGAAAAAACAGTGGAAGCTCTCAATAAAAACAAAAAGAGCCTCAATGGAAGCCGCATTTTAATACTTGGAATGGCCTACAAAAAGGACGTGGATGACGATAGAGAGTCTCCGGGCTATGCAATCATGAAAATGCTTTTGGAAAAGGGCGCTATAGTAAGCTACAATGATCCCTGGATACCCAAACTGCATACCACCCGAAAATACAATTTCCAGATGGAGTCCACTCCCATTACCCAAGAAGTCCTTGCCGAGATGGATGCCGTGATCATTGTTACCGATCACACCGACTTCGACTTTACCGACATAGTAAAGCATTCCAATCTGATTATTGATACCCGAAATGCCACAAAAGGAGTTCATGGGGCAAAGGAAAAGATCGTCATGGCATGAGAAAGGAAAATAGAATATGAAAGGAATAATTTTAGCCGGCGGTTCCGGAACCCGGCTTTACCCAATTACCCGTGTTGTAAGCAAACAGCTTTTACCGATCTATGATAAGCCCATGGTCTATTACCCGCTCTCTGTTTTGATGCTGGCCGGGATACGAGAGATACTTCTTATTTCTACGCCTGAGGATTTACCTTTATTTAAAAAACTCCTCGGAGACGGTTCTCATCTTGGGCTTTCTCTGTATTACGAAGAACAACCACGGCCCGAAGGACTGGCGCAGGCCTTTATCATTGGCAAATCATTCATTGGAGAAGATTCGGTTTGTCTAATACTCGGGGACAATATATTTTACGGCCCGAAACTGACAAATATTTTATTAAGAGCTGTCCAAATCAAGACAGGAGGTTTGATTTTCGGGTATCTGGTAAAAGACCCCGAACGTTACGGAGTTGTAACTTTTGATCAGCAGGGCAACGTTACCGGAATAGAAGAAAAACCAAAGAAAGCCAAATCCAATTATGCGGTGCCGGGTCTTTATGTTTATGATAATGATGTGGTGGAAATTGCTGCAAAGCTCAAACCGTCCGAACGTGGAGAGATTGAGATTACAGACGTTAATTTGGAGTATCTGCGCAGAGGTCAGCTCCATGTGGAGCTTCTTGGAAGAGGTTATGCCTGGCTGGATACGGGAACCCAAGAGGCATTGCAGCAGGCAGCAAGCTATGTACAGGCCATTCAGGAACGGCAGGGACTTAAAATATCATGCATCGAGGAGATTGCCTATAGCTTGGGGTACATAAACAAAAAAGAACTGGCAGACCTTGCATCCGAAATGATAGGAAACGAATACGGCCAATATCTGATGAATTTAATTGCCGAAGATGAAAATAATAATAAGCTATTGGACAAGGAACTTTAACATCTAAGTAAAGATCCGGGTCCAGAGGGCCCGGCTTTGATTATCTCCAGAGGGGATTTAGTTTGCCGGCATTTAACGATTTGCGGAGTACTGGAGTAATGGAGTAATGGAAGAACCCCCTTTTTCATCGCCCTCAGAAAACAGATCCCTGGATAAAACCTAAAAGTTTAAAGCTCTTTTTTTAAATCAACACTCCAATACTCCAGTACTCCGGTTGATTTATACGGGCAGAGCCATTGATTTCTGACTCTCGCAATGCGGGACAGGCTTGGCCCCCAGGACCAGGTTTTTTAGAACCCAATAAATCCTTGATCCCTAATTTTTTAGTGCCTGAATTTTGCACGAGTCGGAGACTTTCATATGCAAGATTTCGGCAACACCCACGCAATATAAGCGGTTGAAATAGCCTCCATCCCAAATTAAAATTCAGCTTGATAAAAAAAATAAGGTTAGTTATAAGTGGCATCTTCGTTAACCAAAAACAAAATAAGAGTTAACCAGATACGGTCGGATGTATTCAATGTACAGAATATATGCAATCATATTAATTTTAGTGTTGGCCGGCAATGCCACTCTCATGGCGCAGGAAAACCATGTTCAATACTACGAACTTGATCCGGTGGTGGTCACCGGAAGCCGTATTTCCTACCGTCTTTCAGCGTCCGCTGGCTCGGTTTCGGTGATCAGCCGGGAGGAAATTGCAATTCTTCCGGCGGACAATATTTCAGATATCCTTGAACATGTAAACGGTGTGGATGTTCGCCGGCGCGGTGCTCATGGAGTGCAGGCTGATGTGGGAATCCGGGGAGGGTCCTATGAGCAGACACTGATTATGGTTGACGGTGTTACGGTTAGTGATCCTCAAACCGGTCATCACAATATGGATCTTCCCGTTAACCTGAATGATATAGAACGAATTGAAATCGTTAAAGGACCTGCGGCAAGAATTTACGGTCCCAATGCAATGGGAGGGGTCATTAATATCATAACTCGTGACGTGAATGGCAACTCGTTTGGAGTCCATGGTGCATATGGTGAATATGGCTATTATAATATGGGTGCGCAGGCTGAAATGAGTTCGGGCAAGATATCCAACCGGCTATCGGCAAGCCGGCGGTACTCTTCGGGCTACCTTGAAGGAAAAGATACTGATTTTGACATAAAAACAATAAATTATAAGGGTATTTTAAAAAACGGATCTAACAAATTTAAGCTGGGAATGGGGTTCAGTGACAAAGATTTCGGCGCCTATAAATTTTATAGCGATATTTTTCCGGATCAGCGGGAAAAGACGGAAACCTTTCTGCTATATGGCAATGCTGAGCTTAAAATGGCAGATATGGAAATAATGCCCCGGATACACTGGCGACGCCATAAGGATGAATTTAAAATTAATATCAATGAGATGTGGAACATAAACGACCACCGGACGGATGTTCTTGGCGTGCAAGTAAACACCCTTATAACATCCGGACTGGGATCCACATCAATCGGCGGAGAAGCAGAACTTGAAGATATGGAAAGTTCCAGTCTGGGGGATCACGATCGCTGGCGACAAAGTGTTTTTCTTGAACACAAGCTTTATCTTTCTGACAGGCTGACCATTGGTATGGGCGCTTCCGCGGTTCACTACAGCTCCTGGGGTTGGGAGTACTGGCCGGGTGCGGATATGAGCATTGAATTGACAGATGGATTAACCTGGTTTACTTCTTTTGAAAAATCTTTCCGGGTTCCAACGTATACGGAACTTTACTATTTTACTCCGGCAAATCAGGGGAATCCCGACCTTAAACCTGAAAAAGCCTGGACCGGAGAGACCGGGCTGCGATGGCTGACCGACGGGGTTACTGCTGATTTTAGCCTGTTTTATCGTGATTCAGAAGATGTTATTGATTGGTCGCGACGGCCCGGAGAAACGGCCTGGCAGGCAAGAAACATTGCAACCGTCCGGACAAAAGGAGGGGAGGTGGGGGGAACGTTTTACCCGCAATCTTTTTTCAACACCCAATGGCTCTCATCTGTAGGTGTCGCCTATACTTACCTTGACTCTGACCGGAGTACACAGGGAATGGAATCAAAATATGCTCTGGATTACCTCCGGCATCAGATCAACGGGTCTGTGGTGCTTACATGGCTTCCCTTATTGAAGCAAGTCATCAAGGCAAGGTATGAGAAACGCATGGTGGGTGATAACTATACGGTTGTTGATACCCGTCTGACATATACATTTCCAAACTATGAAGTTTTTCTTGAGGCCACAAATCTGTTTAACGAAAAATACATTGAGTCCGGCTTCACCCCCATGCCCGACCGCTGGATCATGGGAGGGATGAAGTTTAACTGGGATTAAACGTTTTAAAAGGCCAAAAACATATTTATAAGGTGTCAGGTGTCAGGGGGAAACGAGGGGACCAACAGCAATTATATGGACGTGTAGGATCTTGAGGTCTATAAAAATTAGAAATTATGGGTCGTTAAAAAGAATGCATTCGTATCTTGAATGGATTAAAGAAAACATTGGAGCGGAAAGTCCCGGAGCGAAAAAGCCGCTGGCAGTTCGCTGAGGAACCGGCAGTGTATGGCGTAAATGATGAATCGTTGCCTCAGGGCTGCATGTCTCCTGACACCTGAAACCTGAAAGCTGTAGGCTGACACCTGAAACCTGACACCTGAAACCAAAATATTTAACATCAACTCCTCGCATTAAAGCTGAGCTTGGCTATAATTCTTTTATTTGAGTTCAAACCGGATCGGAACCCTAACCCACATCTCAACTTTTTTTTGCCCTCTCATTCCGGGCTCGAAGGTCCAGTTTTTTACCGAAGATTTCGCGGCCCGGTCCAGAATCGGGTATCCGCTGGAAGATAATACATTCAAATCAATGACATTTCCAATTTGGCCCACCAGAACTTCAAGGACCACGTTACCCTGAAATCCTCTTCTTCTGGCCACTGCAGGATATTTGGGCGGTGGATTGGATCGATAAAGAGGTCTTGCCTCACGTATGATCTGTCTTCCAGACAGAGTTTCACCCTCTTTGTCAGCCTCTTTAGAAACCGGTTCTATTTGAGTCTGTTCAGGTATATCCGGAGTTTTGGGCATATCAACGGTTTTTTCGGGAATGGCTTTTGACCGGTCCTTTTCCGCTTTTTGGATAAGATCTTTAATGACTTTTTTGGGTTTGGGCTTGGGAAAATGCTTTGACCTTTTTTTTGGTTTTTTGACAACAGGATGTTTTTTTGTTTTGATTTTCGGCTTTTTAAGAGCAGTTTTGGGTGTCGTCATCTTGGGTTGACTGAAGGCCAAACTCATATTCATGACTCTGAGTTTCGGCTTTTCATTAACTATTCTCTTTTGCGGATTGCATTTCAATCCCAGGAGAATTCCGTGTATACCCAGAGCGAGTATGGCCGCTATTATTATTCGTTTCACTGCTCAACATCTGCCTGAAGAGAAATTCGATGGATATCCGCCATCCTGATCTGGTCCAGCACCCGGAAAAGATTTTGGTATGAAAGGCTGCGCTCGGCAAAAAGCAATACGCCCGGATCTTTATTGGCTCCGGTTTTTCTTTTTAAAACCGTGGCCAGATCGTTAAGGGCAATCTGTTCTTTGTCAACATATAGGGTTCCGTCTGATTTTATAGTTACGGAAAGAACCAATGATTTATCTATGTTGGCGGATGAGGATGTGGGAAGCAGAATCGGCAACCCGCGATGCACTGCCATGGAAAGCATTGCATAGATGAAAAATACCAGGAGCAAAAATACGATGTCGATCAGGGGAAGCATTTCAATGCGGACTTTTTTACCTGTCTGAAAATCAACTTTCATTTTTGGTCCTTTTTTGATTTCCGTTATGATTGACCATTTTTTCATAGACGATTTCGAGACTTGTTGCGTATTTTTCGATGGCAAGTGCAGACTTTTCAACCCGTGAATTAAAATAATTGTATGGAAAGACCGAAAGTATCGCAATCCCCAGGCCGGCCGCCGTGGTGATCAGGGCCTGTGCGATTCCCGCAGTAACAACCTGCGGGTGTTCGATGCCCGCCGAGCCCAGCGCTTCAAAGGAAAGAATGATCCCGATGACCGTGCCAAAAATGCCCAGAAGCGGCGCCACGGTAATCATGGTGTCTATAATTCCCATATATTTGCGCATCCGCTTGATCTGTTCGGCAGCGGCCGATTCCATGGCTTTAACCATAGAAAATTCTCGATGAAGAATCCCGGTGATAAGAATTTTAATAATATAGTCTTTGGAAGCCTTGGTCTTTATTCTCACCGACTCCCAGTCCCCGTCTTGGCATAGCTCGAGAACTTCATCCACGAGCGATTTGTCCCGGCGCATATCTATTCCGATCCAGAAAAAAATCCGTTCAATAATTACGGTCAATACGATGATGGAACAGGCCAGAAGCGGATACATGACCGGTCCGCCGCTGATAAATACGGTTATCATGATTTCTCCTCTTTTATCTCGAAATATATCAAAAATTACTTTTAATACCTATCCATATTTTAATTACACCCAATTGAGGTGGGAGCATTACCGATTTGTTAAAATGGTTTTCACCCATTAACTTATTCATTTTTTGAGCGAAAGCCTTGCAATCAGGTGTCAGGTGTCAGGAGTAAGAAACGAATTAGCTGATACCTGAAACCAAAAAGTCTTGGATAGCAATTAACAAACTGGTAATGCACCCATTGAGGTCCTATTTAAAAGTTTATACGCATGCCGGACAGGAATTTGAATCCATCGTCAGGATAACCGGCATGGGACTCGAAATTCGTGTCAAACAGGTTATGAACGTGAACAAAGATTTCTATGGGAAAAGATTCGATTATGATGGGTTGAATGATCTTCACATTCACCACACAATACGCATCAATCTTTTCTTTCCGGGCAGTATCCGGACTGCTGTACTGGTTGCTAACATACTTAACTATTGTTTCGATCCTCGTTTTAGCCGGAAGCTCCCATTTTCCGGTGAGTTTAGCACTATGTTCCGGAGAATATGCAAGTTCATTACCGGTCTCCTTGTTTTTAGTGTGCTGATAAATGTAGTTTAGATCCATAGAAATATAACGGGTCCAATTTAATTTCAATAAAAATTCTACCCCCTGTTTATACGCGCGTGAAATGTTGACCGGTCGATAGATCAAATCAGCATTCCTTTGGTAAATAATAAGGTCTTTGGTATCTGTTCTAAATAAAGCGGTATTGACCGTGATATCCGTTGTAAATTTGTGTTCCAGACCCAGATCATAGGAATATATGTCTTCTTCATTTAACTCCGGATTTCCCCTTACCTGGTCAATGGAGCCATGGCTCGGCTGATACAATTGATTAAAGGATGGGACATTGACAGAGAAACCCGCATTGCCTTTAATCAAGGTGTCCGGCCCTATGGCATAGCTCAGGCCGGCGCTCAGACCGGGAAACCAGCCAAAATCGTTGGTATGGTCTCCTCGCAGACCCACGCTTATCGTAACATCTTCAATTTCCAGGTCGTGCTGCACATGAAGGGAGGATTTATTTCTCTGATGATTACCGGAAATATCATGGTTAATCCGGTTTTCTTCGAGTAACCCGCCCAAACGTAATGCCCGACCCTCGTCGTCGGACCAGATGTTTTCGCCGTTCATCCCGATTTTATAAACTTCTAAGCTCGATTTGTCCCCTGACTGGGACCTGTCCGTGAGATCCTCCATGTCCAGATAGGATTTCAAAGAGAACTCTGACGTATCACCTGAAAATCCTTCCACGAGGAAATCGAGTGATCCTTTCTGGTAACGTTGCCTGGCATCAGGCGTCGGATTATCCGTAGGGCCGGGACACCCGTGCTCTGTATGGTAATATCGGCCGTTAAGATCATATTGAATTTCGGATCGGCTTTTCTTGCTCCAACCAAAACTGAAGTTACCGCTGTCCCTGTCACTATTTGTCCGTTTCCCATCCTCATGACCGCCTCCGGCTGCGAACTTGGTTTGTCCCCGGTTTTGAGGAATAATATACGAAGCGCTGATGTTTGCCGTGCCGTAAGATCCTCCGTTCATTTTCAGCCGTCCATTATTCTTTTTTTCCTCGGATGTTCGTTCAGAGTAGCCGGAAGTCACAATATTAACAGCGCCCGCCGAACTTCCGGGTCCGAGCCAGACCGGCACAGGGGGTTTAAACACAACGATTTCTTTGATGGTCTCAATGGGAATATTGCCCAAATCAACCCCGCCATACTGGCTGGAATTGATTGGCCTGCCATCTACCAGGATTAATACCGGACCGGAGCCGCCGCCTCCCCGTATGGAAATCTTTGTTCCCATACCGCCGCTGCGTTCTCTTACCTCTACTCCCGGCATGGAATCAAGGGCTTCTCCCGCCTCAAGAAAATTTCGATCCTTAATTTCCTTTTGGTTCATAATGACGACATTCTGGGGATGGTTTTTTACATATTCAAAAACTTTTTTGGCGGTAACGGTAATGGGCGCCAGGGTTTGCACCTGACCTTCAACAGGAACAGATCCATGTTGAGCCCGGAGCGGAGTGGATACGAGAAGGCAAATAAAACAGCCGATAACAACAGAATATAATGAAAAATAACGGATCATTTTTTATTCCTCAAGGAATTACATCCAGGGCTTCCTGGATATGCTTTGAAAATATATCGATAATACCCGGATAACTCCCAAGCCCCTTTTTCTCCAATGTAACAAAAATCTTTTCTTTTTCAAAAGCGCTTTTCCAGGAATCTTCATTTCCGGCAAGATCTTCATGAAAATGAACACCGGCAACCAGCATGAAGGGGATAATGCGCACTTTTTTGAACCCGGCTTTTTTTACCTCCTCAACAATCTTTTCTTTTGCAGGGTATCCTTCAACAACGCCAGTAAATATTTTTAATCCAAGTTTTTCGCGCAGCATCTGGTTAAGTGCAACATAAACTGACCAGCAGGGATGATCCGTACCATGTCCAACCATTACAAGGGCCTCATCCTCATGTATGGGAAAAGAATCTTGCAGGGCTGTAATTGCTTTATTAAAATCTTCAGGACTGCTTAAAAGCGGAAGGCCTATTGATGTTCTGATATCGCAATTCTGCGACTCATCAACGAGCCTGTAGAATTCATGACCGTTTAAAAGGTGAAGAGACTGAACCACAGCCCATGTATAACCTTTTTCTTTCAACTCAAAAAGAACCTGGTGCGGGTGTTTTAAATCAATATCCTGTCTTTTTTTTATCCAGTCTTTTACCATCCTTGATGAATAAGACCAGAGAATTTCGTTATCAGGAAAACGCTCAATTAATCTTTGGTTAATTAAAGAATATGTTTCAAGCGCTTTTGTAGTTGTGCCGAAAGCAGCAATAACAATAGGTGTTTTCATTTTTTTACTTTCCTTTTTCTTCCGGCTCCGAAAGCAAATAATCCGATGATAAAGATGATAAAAAGGGATGCAAACCACTCGACACCGGAAGATGATAAATCTGTGGTTTGGTCTTTTGATTTTAGTTCTTCCATTTTATAACCTTCAACAGATTTTGTTTTATCTCCCGGCTTTGAATCTGCTTTCTGCTGCAGACCGGTTTTAGAGATTTTACTGACAGGTTCAAGCGGATTTTTTCTAAATCCCTGGTTTAATCTTTTTTGCAATTTTTTTCTGTTTGCAACCTGCTGAGCCAGCAATTTACCCATAGCCTGCTCAATGGCCATTTTGAACTTTTCCACCATTTCAGGCAACATAATGCCCGGTAAAGAAATGATATTCACTACCATCTGGTTAAGGAAAGGATTATTGCAGGTATGGTCACAGCAGGCCACCCCTTTTTCTACAACATTTATCGCATATTCCACTGCAAGCTTCTTTCTTGCCTTATCATCAGCTCGCCAGTAGTTTTTACGGACAGCTTCAAGCATGCGGGCTGTTATGGACTGGTAAGCCCAGGGATTTTCCCTGTTGAAAAAGTCCTTTAGATCCATATCGTATTTGTCTTCAACATAGACTTCATAGGTTTGTTCCCATTTGGTTTTGTCAATTGAATAGGGCACGGTTACCTGCCAGCCCCACATGTATTCAACAAAATTTGACATTTCCCTGGCACCTGCATAATTTTCCTTTTTCATTCCCTCAATCCATTTGGGATTTAAATATCTGGATCGAAGCTCCCGGCCGATAGTCATGGCTATATCTTCCATGTTCACCCGGTCTGGAATACGTTGCATGGTAACAAGTGTGGAGGGAGTTTCTCCGCTTTCTTTTTTTACGGCAAGAGAGAGACCTCCCAGATACTGAAATACATCATCATTGTCCATGGTTCCATAAAGACTGGAGGATATGGAATGGACAGCCACATCCACTCCCTTGAGGTTTTCTTTGAATATGTCTTTTGCATCTTCTCCCCATTTTCCCAGACCAAAGGCATAGCCCACTCTGTTTTCATAGACTTTGACGATTTCATCATCAGATTCCCAGAAGCCGGAATTGCCGGTCATTTCGGAAACTCCGGTGCCATAGGAGCCGGGTTTTTCGGTAAATATCCTGATTTTGGAAAGGATATCCGCCTTTTCTTTATCCATTCCGGATTCGATAAGCCGACCTTTTATTTGACGGCTATGTTCACTTATCAGGTTTTCAATGTCGGTTTGAAGTGCTGCTTTTTGGACCGCCCTGTCTAAAAAAAGGATCATATTAGGGAAAAGGTCTCGATAAAGCCCTGATGGATTCATCAGGACATCGATTCTGGGGCGGTTTAACTTTTTGCCCGGAATCACCTCAGTTCCGATAACCCTGCCGGACTTATCCCATTTTGGTTTTAGACCCATGAGATGTAAAATAGTACTTTCGTTGACCCCCTCGTTTCGGATGGTTTCCGTGGCCCACAGTACAACAGCAACCTTGTCCGGGTATCTATTCTTTTCTCTTAAATTTCTGATGATTATCTGGTGAGCTGCTTTTTTGCCGAGGTCCCAGGCAGAAGGAGAAGGAATCTTGTCCGGGTTAAAACCAAAGAAGTTTTTTCCGGTGGGAATGGCCCCTAAGTTTCTTATGGGGTCATTCCCCTCGCCGGATGGGATGTAGCCTCCCCCAAGGCCTTTGATCAAATGGCTAATTTCTCTATGGCCGGAGATCAAAAGACCTTTTCTAACATTTTCTTCCTTTGCTTTACTGTTTCGCTTTACAATGGCATTGATTGTTTCTTCCAGGGCTTCGCCTTCAGGCGATATACCAAAAGTATGCAGGCCATAGGGCATGAGGTTTTCTCTGAGTTCAAGAAGGTAATGTTCGATATTCTCAAGGTTTTCTTCGTTAAACTCGGTTATGCCAAGGTCTTTAAGAATCCCTAAGCTTGTGACGAGATCTTTTATTTTCCCGAGTTTGCCGGAAGTCGTCTGGCTTCCCATGGAAACGGATCTATTATAGCTGCTGATCATATCATAAAGACGAGCATACTCGTGATAGAGTCCTCCTTCTTTTACAGCCGGGATAAGGTGGTCAATAACAACGCCTCTGCCTCTTCTTTTGGCCTGGATGCCTTCACCCACGTCATCCACAATATAAGGATAGATGTTGGGTATATCGGTTATAAGTACCTCCGGCGGGCAGGCCGGCGAAAGTCCAGCCTGCTTGCCGGGAAGCCATTCATGGGTGGCATGGGTTCCAAGATGAACCATCGCATTTGCATGAAAGACGTGTTTCAGCCAGAGGTAGGCGGCGATGTACTGGTGATGGGGAAATAGGGTGGGGGAGTGATAGAGCTTCATGGGATCGTCTCCCCAGCCCCTTGACGGCTCAGGCATGATGACAACATTTCCCAGTATGACCGCAGGGATAATGAACTCATTATTATTGATCATGATTTTGGAATCTTCCACTTTTCCCCATTGCCTGATCACGTTTAACCTGAATTCTTCCGGAAGCCGTTCAAACCATCTCTTATAGGTTTCTATCTGAAGCCTGATGACCTTTTTATTCTTGATCATCTTATCAAGCTCGCCGGGGGTCCAGCTTCCGATATTCCTGCCGTACTTCAGGACAAGGCTCTTGATGCCTTCTTCGTCCAATTCTCTATCGGATGGCGTATGATAGCCCTCTTTTTTCATCCTTTTAAGGATGAGTTCAAGGCTTCTGAAGACATTCAAATAACTCGCTCCCACATTCTGTTTGCCCTGGCTGTGATTATAATAAAGGATGGCAACTTTTTTGTTTTTGTTTGCTTTTCTTTTTAGTTGTATCCACATCTTTAGCCGGGGAATAATCATCTCGATATTCTCTTTTAAAGGTTTGTGAATAAAAAGGACTTTGCCAGTGTCTTTGTCTAATATTTTTACCTTTCCGGTTAAAGGCGTGGGTTCGATAAGGCCGGATATTTCAGGATTTGCAATGGTCCAGACTATATCTGCAGGAGGTATGCCGATGGGATCTTTTCGCCATTTTTCGATTGTATTGGAGTAAAGATTAATGGCGTCAAAGATGGGTACGTTCAAATCCATAAGAGCAGATCTAAGCTTATCATTAATGGCTGAGTAGAATTTAAGGGAAAAGGCTAAAACCAGATCTACTCTTGTACGTTTATTTTTATCCATAAGGAGTGAAGTTGCGACCTTATAATCTTTGCCAAATGCAGCAACCACATTGAACCCTTCATCTTCAAGTCTTTTTATCAGGTAATCAACCGTTTTTACCTGTCCTTGTATCAAGGAATTGGAAAAAAGCATCATGCCAATCCAGGGTGCGTTTTTATCGTATTGCATCCTTTTTTTATACCACTTTATGTATTCTTCGTAAGTTGTAAAAACTTTTTTTTCATCCATATGATAAATACCAAGACCTGGGAGCTTCACAACCGGTTTATAGTTTATTGATGGATTAATCTCTTTATTCGCCACTCGATAAATAAGGTTTTGTATATTAACTATAGACAAGTTGCTGAAATATTCCGAAATATCGGGATTAAAAATAAAACCCTTTTTCTTAAGACCCTCATCATCCCTTGAGCCACGCAGAGCATATATTCTTTTTTTGCCTGTATCCACATTTTCTATCAGGTACTTGCTGAGATCACTCATCATGACATCAACAATAATGATTTTTGATGTATTGATAAATTCTCTTGCCGAATTGTTTCCTTTAATATCGTGATTTGTAAAAAGCTTGATTTTAATATTGCCGGGGATTTGAAGTTCTTTAATTGCTTTATTGACAAGATAGGTGTCAGAATCGATGACCAGAAAAGATATATTTTCAGCCATGGAAATTGAAGGGAGAAAAAACAATGCAAACAGGCACAGAACTATAATAATTTGTTTCATGCGATCACCTATCCTGGCATCTGAAATAAATGCCATTTAACAGGCTGTTTAAAGCGGTTTTTAATACAACGGGAATATTATTTGCTTTGACAAGATTTTTTAATTCATCAATCTGTTTTCCGGCTATATTTTCGGCAATTTCTTTGCACCAGATATTATAGCAGGTCAAATCTTTAAGCAGCCCTTTTTCATAGTCATCACTTAACGCAAGGGCAGATTCGACAAAACCGGAATAACGCTGATCGAGTAAAATTTCTTCAAGAGCACCAATAAAGATACTTTTTTGGGGGACGCAATCACATTTAACACTTGATACCAGTTCATATATGCTGACCTTTCGTTCCTTGAGCCGCTGGAAAATATTGCGGGAAGCGGTAATGTTGTTTTGTTTGCAAATGGCTTCCCGAACACCTTGGTATACCGCCTTTGAGATGAGTTCCCCCATCTTTGTATGACCGCCTGAGCTATCAATCAGCATTCCTTCACCCTGCACAACGATCATATTATCTGTTCCAGTTCCGGTGGCGCGATGCAGTTTTGATGAATAGCTGCTTCTTATGTCCATATCCATCAAGGCTGCGGTTTTAGCTTCTGTGGCGCTGATAATCGCTCTTGTCATGGCCCTTGAAGTGAGTTTCATGTTAGGCAAAATGATGATGTTGATAGTTCCGGGCTCATAATAGTTGCCATCATCCTTTGACATCCTGACTGCATTTGCCTTCACACCTGCCGTTACTAAAGCGCATACCTCCATATCTCTGAATTTTTCCCGCTTGATAGCCATGTTGTCCATGTCCGCACCGGTAAAAAGAAAACTGGCTGTGTCCTCTGATTTGTCGATTACCTGATATACCCGTTTTCTTATGTTGTTCAGGCTTAACTTGTGGTTTATTCCCCAGCAGGGGGGGGAGGAGTAATGGTTGCCCACAGATTTTATGCCGTTTCGCTCTCCCTCAAGGGTAGAGACTAAAGACATGGGTTTCTTGAAATTAATAATTAGGGTTTTGTTTAAAAAATCATAGATGTGGCTGTAGGAAATGCGCGTATCTTTTATGTAATCAAAATCAAGATCAAGACTGCGGGATTTGAATATCTTTTCTTCGAGAACCTGATTTTCTTTTTTTGAAAACTCGTCCGTATAAATTCTTGATGCGAGCCAGGAGACAAAATAACCGGTATGGGTGGCGGCCCTGCAGGTGAGATCGCATGGGAAATAAAAAATATTTCCATTTTTTACTGCATCCACATCTTTCCAGCCAGGGCGATTGAAAAATTTTTTGGCTGTTTCCCTGTCCCCACCACAGCCATAGATAACTTGAGGGTTAAATTTCATCCAATCTTCTTTTGTGATAACAACGATATTGCCATTTTTGTTCAGCACAGGCGGAATACCTCCTGCGGCTCTGATCATTTCATTTTGGAAGGAATCATCTCCGGGCGTCATGACCGGGTCACGACCCATGAGTCGCAAAACTCTTTTCCTTTTTGAATCGGGTATTCTGTTCACTTTCTCGGAAATAATCCGAAGTTGTGTTTTTATCTCATCGATTAATTTGGCAGCTTGTTTTTCTTTATTAAAGACACTTCCTATCAAACGGATGTTTTTATAACTGTCGGCGATAGAATCTGTTCCAAGGTCGATGATTATACATTTTTCATGGCCGAATTTTTCCATTACCTTTTTATGCAGACGGGAAAGAAAGATAATACCTGGCTGCACTGCCTCAATAGTACCAATAGAAGGCGAGAAAAATCCACCGACTATTTTTTTTGAACCTGGTTCACCAGGATAGTTGTCATGATATGTGACGGCCTTGACAGCATCACCGGCGCCGATCTTGAATATTATTTCAGTGATGGAAGGTACAAGTGATACAACTCTTTCCGGTTTTTTATCGATTGTAATACTTTTGCCACTGGAATCGGTAAATTCTACAGGATAGGAAAAGGCGGGGGGCGTTACCCAGAGGGTGATAAATAAAATTATAAACAGTAATCTGAACGATTTGATTGTGAATATTTTTTTCATTTTAAATACCTTTTTTGTCAGAGCTAATATAGAATTAACTCTTTGAAAAATAAAAAATTGTTATTCCGGCACATAAACCATGGTTCCATCTTCCAGTCTGTAAGCAATTCCCAGGCGTTCTCCGCGGCCTTGCACCTTTTTCTTTGTGACCTTTATCGACTTGATCTTTTTACCCTTTTTGGTGATTATCTCAAGCTCGGCATTTTTGCTTTGTTTCATAATGGTTATTTCCGATTTTTCACTGAAAAGATCCTGAAGGTGGTAAGCTGTAAACAGGGTGACAATAAGCCCCACGATAAAGACAAGTCCGATGTCAAAAAGATTGGCAACCCCTGTCATGGGGTCATTATCACTGAAAGCCTGGGCTCCTAACTCTTTATTTCGAATACCGTTCCTTCTTTTTTTAAAATATTTCATGCAAAAAAACTCCTTTTCACAATTACTCAATTACTGACGAATTCGTAAAAAGGCCCAAAACCGTCATGCCGGACTTGATCCGGCATCCAGAAGTAATTGAATTTACTGGATTCCGGCTTTCGCCGGAATGACGACAAAAGCGAATTCCTGACTTTTTACGAGTTCATTAACTACTCAACCAATTCCCCGGTTAAAAGCTCTGTCGCCAGTTCCATATTTTTTATATCTTCTTCCACCCATCTTCTTTTTACGGTATAAAAGAAAAATGAAATTATTCCCAGTGCAAGGCCAACTACCGTTGTTGTGAAGGCTATTACAAGGTCTGAAGAAAGCTTGGTCATGTCTCCCTGTCCAAGAGCTGCCAGGCCGGTTCCCATAGGGATGAGTGTTCCAATGAGACCCAGGCCAGGGGCTATTCTGACGAGCATCCTCAGCCTGTCCATCGACTTCCACAGCTTTAATATGTTTTCCTGTATCAAGTTTTCGATTTCAATTTCAAATGTTTGATTGCTCGTGGAAACCACTGTTTTAAGATTATTAATATAATTATTGACCCTGTGTGACAAAATGCCTTTGCTATTTCCATCTTTAATAATATCCGGAAGATTTTCCGGAGCGTATTTATTCAGCCTCAACCTTTCAAGCCATTCGGCAAAAAAGCTGCCGGAATAAATCAATATCAGTAGTGTCAGCACGACAAGGAGAAACAAAACAGGATATAGAAGAGAAGAAGCGATAAGGTAAATAAATGTTTTTAAAAGTGCACCAATGTCCAATTTTAGTTCCTCCTTATTTTCTTTGTCATTAAATAAAAACCAAATAAAATAGAGCTTATAATAATTAATAGGTATAAAATAAATTGCTCGGCATTAATTAGATTTTGTTTACTTTTGTATGTTGCTAACCGGTATATTTTATCAAGATCTGAAAATTGCGGCATAATAATAACGGAAAGGATAAAATAGACTGAAATCATCAGCATGAGAGATCCAAGAATCGCCTCAGGCGTTGAGTCAGATAGAGCTTTCCAGAAACTCATTACGACTATAGCAGCAATGTTAATGATAATAAATCCGGCATAAGCACATAAAACAGCCAGATTGCCGGAATCAGGAAAAAAGGCGACAAGAAAAGCTGCACTAAAAAAAATGACCATAATACAAACAGGGCAGGGGATGACCATTAAAAGCCATGCATGGGTTATGCGTTTTTCGCTATTTTGTTTTTTGACAAGAACAACTCCCCAGGTAAGAAGCAAACAAGCCATAAGCATATGTATGAACATACCTGACTTTAAAAAAGTCTGGATATCTTCAAAGTGCTCAATTATGTTCATTTTTTGTAAAATTAAAGCTGAGAGGATGAAAATAAAAAGATAAACAGCACTATAAATAAGGAAGAATAGCATTTTCAACATTAATTTTCTTTTTCGTGAAAGGAAATAGTGCAGGCCGACACCGCTCTTAAATGCAAATATACCAATGGTAAAGCTTAAACCGATAATCAGGCTTTTAAGTTCCATATATACAGACCTCGACATTACTTGTTGCTCGGTACTCGTTGCTTGTTGCTGATTTCCGGTTGCGAGGTACGGGTTATAAAAAAGGATTATTTCCGATTAACAACTCGCCTGTCTGCGTGCGGTCACGCACAGGCAGACAATTCGCAACTCGTAACCCGGAATACTTACTTCTTTCGCCTGGTCCCAAAAACAAATAATCCGATGATAAGGATGATAAAAAGGGATGCAAACCACTGGACACCGGAAGAGGATAGATCCGTGGTTTCATCCTTTGACGTTACTTCTTCCATTTTATAACCTTCAACAGACTCTGTTTTATCTCCGGGTTTTGGATCTGCATTTTGCTTTTGGGATGGTTTAGAGATTTTTGCAGAATATTTCAGCGATTTTTTTTTAAATCCCTCGTTCAGTCTTTTTTGCAAATCTCTTCTTTCTGCAATTTGCTGTGCAAGGGCATTGCCCACAGCCTGTTCGATGGATAGTTTAAATTTCTTTACCATTTCAGGTGACATTACACCCGGCAGGGAGATGATATTTACAACCATTTGATTGAGTACCGGATTATTGCAGGTGTGATCGCAACATGCCACGCCATTTTCAACTACATTAACAGCATACTCTACTGCCAGCTTTTTTCTTACCTTATCATCAGCTTTCCAGTAGTCCTTGCGGACAGCTTCCAGCATACGGGCGGTTATGGACTGATATGCCCATGGATTTTCCCTGTTGAAAAAATCCTTTAGATCCATCCCATATTTGTCTTCAACATAGACCTCATAAACCTGCTCCCATTTGGTTTTATCAATAGCAAAGGGAATGGTTACCTGATGTCCCCACATATATTCCACAAATTTATTCATCTGCCATGCCCCGGCATAATTCTCTTTTTTCATTCCCTCAATCCATTTGGGATTTAAATAACGGGCGCGCAGTTCTTCCCCAATAGTCCTCTCAATATCTTCAATATGAGCGGTATCAGGATTGCCCTGAATGGAAAGTAAAACATCGGGATATTCTCCGCTTACCCTTTTTACAGCCAGGGAAAGAGCGCCCAAAGATCCATAGACACCATCAACGTCCAGGACCCCAAAGAGATTACTCGATCTGCTGAGCATGGTAATCTTTACATCCTCCAAATTCTTTTTATAAACGGATTTAAGCGGTTTTCCCCAAACACCTTTTCCATATCCAAAGGAGACAAAATTTATAAAGACATCGGCAACCTCTTCGTCGCTTTTCCAGAGGCCACTGGCTGGAATAAGATCTTCTACTTTCGTCCCATAGCTGCCCGGTTTAGACGAAAAGACCCTTATTTTGCTTAAGTTCTCCGCATCTTCTTCGCTGTATCCTTTCTTTAGAAGATAATCCTTTATTTTCCGGCTGTGTTTAGCGATAAAATTCTCCACATCCTTTAACTGACTCGCCTGGCGCACTGCTTCATCCAACAGCAGAATAAGATTGGGGAAATTGTCTCTAAAAAGTCCTGAAGAGTGCAAATGAACATCTATCCTTGGCCGGCCAAGCAGCTTTCCAGGAATAGGCTCAACCCCGGTTACCTTGTTATTTTTATCCCATACCGGTTTCATTCCCATAAGATAAAGAGCTGTCCCCACTTGAGTTCCTTCATTACGCTGAAGTTCTATACTCCAAAGGATTAGTCCGATTTTGTCGGGATATTCTCCTTTTTCCTTAAGATATTTTTCCACCATCTCTTCAGCCTGTTTTTTTCCCAGGGCAAAAGCATCTTTTGAAGGAACTTTTGCTGCATCAAAACCATAAAAATTATTTCCGGTAGGAATGGCTTCAGGATTTCTCAAAGGGTCATTTCCTTCACCTGAAGGAATATACTTACCATCTAAGCCGGCAATAAGGTTGTCTATCTCTAAATAACACATACCCAATTTTTTCTTGATTTCATTTAGATCAAGCTCCTCATTTCTATCCTTAATCAACCGGCTGAATTCTTCCAGTGCCTCCCCTTCCGGTGAAACACCAAAGGTATGCATGCCGTAAGGCACATTAGCCTCCCCCAAATCCAATAGATAATGTTCAATCTTCTCTACATTCTCTTCATTTACTTCTTTTAGAAGAAGGTCTTTGTCCAGCCCAAGTTTTTTCACCATGGCCTTAATTCTTTTGAACTTCTGTTCAGCCAATTCCTTGCTTCTGGTGAGAGCATCATTATATTCATTAATAAGACCTGATAGATCAATATATTCTTCATAAACTCCTGCTTTTTTCATTGCCGGAATAAGATAGTCAATAATCACGCCTCGTCCTCGACGTTTAGCCTGTACTCCTTCGCCGATATCATCCATAATGTAGGGATAAAGATTGGGTAAGTCCTGGATGAGAACCTCAGGGGGACAGGACTGGCTGAGGCCTGCCTGTTTACCGGGCAACCATTCATGAGTGCCGTGAGTTCCCAGCGAAATAATGGCATCGGCCTTAAATTCCTGCTTCAGCCAGAGATAAAAGGCAGTGTATTGATGATGGGGCCAGAGCTGTGTGGAATGATATAGTTTAACCGGGTCATCACACCAGCCCCTTGTGGGCTGAGGAACAAGGATAACATTGCCTAAGTTTACATAAGGAATAATAATCTCCTTATCCTTAATCATAATCTTTGAGTTTTCTACCTTGCCCCATTCGGCTTCTAATTTCTCCCTGTAGTCCTCATCTATTTCCTTATACCATTGAAGATATTTTGCTACAGGCAGACGGATAACTTTTTTCGTGTTGACGAGTTCGTCAAGTTCACCCGGAACCCAGGAGCCAATATTACGGCCGCTCTGCAGGACGAGGTTCTTAATTTCTTCTTCTGAAGGGAGTTCTCCTTCAATGGTATAACCTTTCCCGCGCATCCTCTTTAAAATCTCTTGTAAACTGCGAAAAACATTAAGGTAAGTCGCTCCTACATTCTGCTTACCCGGGGAGTGGTTCCAATACATAATGACAATTTTTTTATCCTTGTTCGCTTTTGTCTGAAGATTTTTCCAGGCCTTTATCCGTTTAACGAAAAATTTAATATTTTCTTCGATGGGCTTATACACATAAACTTCTTTACCGGTATGCTTATCTTTTAATTTCATCTTTCCGCCGAGAACAGAGGGCTCAATCAATCCATTACATTCCGGAGTACACATTGTATACGAAATTGCCATCACTCCCAGACCCTGCTCGGATTTTCTCCATTCAGAGATAATTCGGTAAGGCATTTTAATCGCATTTAAAAGAGGGACCCCCAACTTTATTAAATTTTTCCTTACCTTTTCATCATTACTATCAGAAAATTTGAAGGAGAAAGTCGCAATCAGATTAACCATGGATTTTTCCTGTTCGTCAAAAAAGAACTTTTCCAGTGCAAGGCAAGATGGATAAGAATAAACCGGGAGGACATTGATATTATTTTTTTCTAAATTGTAAATAAGGGAAGTTACAATTTCTCCTGCCTCCCCAGGAAAGGCAAAGACTCCGTGATCGGGTATTCCAACCCAGAAGGCATCTTTTTTATAAAGTCCTTTCTCTTTGTACCAGGTAAGGTAATCTTGAAAGTCAGTAAAAACTTTATTGCTCTGAGGATGAAAGATACCCATTTTAGGAACAGTCTGCGGTTCTGCATAGTTAACATCAAGGCCACAGTCGCGACTAAGCAGGAAAAGAAGGAGGTTTTTGATGTTTTCCTTGGTTGGTGAACAATAATATTGTTTTACTTTGGGGTCGGAGATTATCTTTTCAGGGTCTTTTGGTACACTGCAAAGGCCATAGAGTTTTATCTTTTTAAAATTAACATTTTTCAGGGCATAGTCTCGCAATTCCCGACCCATATCATCAACAATGATAAACTTGGATTGAGCAACAATTTTCTGTTCAATATTTCCGTTTTTTAAATCATCAGTAGTGTAAAAATAAATGTTATATTTATTATCCACTTCAGGAATTTTGCTCACATCAGAAATGGCTTGACTCACCTTATAGGAAAACTGTGGATGTATAAGTATAGTAATATTGCCTTTTTTTTGTGCAAATGCCGGAGAAGATACTAAATGGAGAGATGTTAAAATAGAGAGACAAAGCACAATCATACGCATCCACATTATCATATTTTCTGACTTTCGACCTCTGATTTTGGATATCTGATTTATAAGTTTACTCTTCTGATACATAGATCATTCTCCCTGTTAATCACCGGTCTATCCAGTTGTTTTTAAATTAAAGCATTAAATACAGAATTTATACCCGCCAATCCTGATTATGGCTTTAATTTTTCATCATTTTTTCCCGTGATACCGGTAATCAAAGCACAAAAGGCCTTGTCTATTACAGCCGGTAATTCGTGAGAAGAAGAGATGGCTATGGAGGTGACATCCGATCGGCCCGACAGCCTGGTGGCAACAGAACAACACATGGCATCAAAAAATACCAACTCCTTAATGAGACCTTTGTTGTAATCGTCGTTAATTGCCAATGCGGATTCTAAAAAAGAAGCATAATAAGGGGTCATCATCAGCTTCTCCAGTTTGGATACCAGCATCTTATGATCGGTTTTAACACGATACAATCGCACAATTTTTTCAAGGCTCAACTTTCGATCGGCTAATCGTTGGAACAGGTCCCGATCTGCCTTGATACCGTTTTGCCTGAAAATCGCTTCGGTTACTCCGGCATGGACCGCCTTGGCGATCAGTTCGCCAATTTTGGTATGCCCGCCGGCATAGTACACCGTCGGTCCTTCACCCTGCACCACTATCACGGTATCGGTACCCGTACCGGTGGCGCGATGATCCCACGAGGTATAACTGCTGCGGATATCCATGTCCAGTAAGGCGGCGGATTTGGTCTCGGTGACCGTGACGACGGCCCAGGCCATAGCACTGGGAGACAACCGGCGATTGGTCAATACGATAATATTGATGGTACCCGGCTTATTATTATATATGCCGGAATCCTTGGACATGCGCAGGGCATTGCCCCTGACGCCGGCAGTCACCAGAACCGTTGCTTTTAGATCCTTGTAAGTCCTTTTTTGGACGGAGAGGTTGTCCATGTTGGCGCCGGTCATTAAACCGGCATATTCACCGGCGTCAAATCCCAGATTATCGGCAATGGCCCCCTGTACCTGCTCTATCCCATGGGCCATGTGTCCCAAGCTGGCGTGCATCGGCACATGGGTATTACCGACACCGCGCACGCCGGTTCGATTGCCTTCGAGGGTTGACAGCACATCCAAAGGTTTTTTGAACTTTACGACCAGGGACTTGTATTCTGAGTCCGTTACCCGGTGTGTAACCACCTGGGCCTGTTCAACATAGGCAAGATCCACCGATATCGGTTTTTGTGCCAGAACAGTATTGTCCCGCACGGCTTTTTCAGGATTAGCAAAGGTGTCCAGGTACAAAACCGCTGCCATCCACTGAACAAAAGCACCCACCCGTGTGGAGACCTGGCAGGTTAAATCACAAGGAAACATGGTGACGAATCCGGTTTGAACGGCTTTAACTTCTTTCCAGCCCTCCCGGTTCAGCAGGGTCTGCACAGCTTTTTTGTTCCGGCAGCATCCATAGACCACCTGGGGATTGAAATGCTGCCATTCTTTTAGGTTGACGGGTACGGCAAAACCGGTTTTCCCCCACTGCGGCGGAATGCCGCCGGCTGCTGTAATCATTTCATTTTGAAAGGAATCATCACCGGGACAAGAGAGCGTATTCCCGGCCATTACACGGGCGACCCGTTTTCGTTTTTCTCCTGGTAAGGCGGCCAGTTTGGCCTTTACCACGGACAGTTGATCCCGGTTGCGTTGAATAGTAGCCGTTGCTTCGGCCTCACAATCAAACAGCCGGCCGATCATCCCCATCTGGGAAAACGCTTCTTCTATTTGTCTGACCTCCATAACCATCAGCTTGTAACGGCTATGCTCGAAACGGTTCAGCGCCCTTTTATGGGAAGGAGAAAGAATAATCAGATCCGGATGACAATTGGCGATTGCTTCAATATCAGGGTAAAAATAACTGCCTACATTTTTTTTTCGAAGGCTGCAATTTAAAGTCAAATCCTGACGTGTCAACCCCACAATGGTCTGGCCCTGACCAAATGCCACCAGCATCTCGGTAATATAGGGCACCATTGAAACCACCCGTTGCGGTTTATTTTCCACATACAACTTATTTTGAAACGCATCGGTTACCGTTATGGGAAAAGTTGCGCCAAAAGACGGTATTGGCAGCAATAAAATCAATCCGACCAAAAAAAAGCGTATCCTGAAAATAAAAAAATCTAAATTCATCTTTAAAGTATCCATTTGAAAACTTTTCCCGGCGTGCAATCCGCAGCCGCCGGGAAAGAAGATTAGTAAAGTAATAGCCCCATACCTATTCAATCAATAGGCGTATCTCAGGCCGATATAAAATGTTCTGCCGGGCATGGGATAGCCTTGCACAACCGCATAGGCCTCATCAAAAAGGTTTTTAATTTCGGCTTTGACGGATACATCGCCGTATTTTTTAGAAGGAAAGAGCGTTTTGGCAATCGTCAGATCGGCAACCGTATAGCTGTCAAGCGTGGTTTCCCCGGTGCCTTCATAGTCGGTGATATCCTGCTCGTCGATGTAGGCAAAATTCAGCCTGGATACAAATCCGATATCGGGATTGGCAAAACAAAGGCCGTAAGATGCCGTTAATCGAGGCGTATACTGAAGGTCTTCATCCTCTTCTTCATCTTCGTATTCGGTAAGGTAGGTAAATGAAGCGTAAGGTGAAAGTTCATAGCTCCAATTAAAAAAATCGCCAATATCAAGTTGCAGCGTACCCTCAATACCGGAGATTGTGGCGCCATCGACATTCTTATAACGCGTAATATCATCAACCGGGTCAAGGGCATAAGAGATTTTATCTTCAAAGTCCGTGTAAAAATACGTTATACCGCCGGAAACGGGTTTTTTGGAAAAATCCAGGCCAATTTCATAGGTTTTGCTTTTTTCCGGATCCAGGTCGGGGTTCCCCGACCAAATACCCATGCCATAAGCACTATAGTCATCATACATATAAAGTTGGTCCGCGGTAGGCATCCTGAAAGCTTCAGCATAATTGACCCGGATACTAAACCCGGGACTAAATTTATAGGACGCGCCCAAACTGCTGGACCAATTGGTTTCATCGGTACTTTGGCCGTCATCACTTTCGACATCATATTGATCATAGCGTCCTCCTGCGGAAAGAACCAGCTTATCGTCAAAGAGTTTGGTTTTGGCCATGAGAAACGCCGCCGGATTATCATAAGTGTTTTCGCCGCCATTGATTGTATAGGAATTCGTAATCTCATAATTTGTCCAGTCAAAACCTGTGACAACATGGGCATGTTCCCATTTAATCGTCAACTGGGCTTGAGCACCCTGCTGATCCGTATCCCGAAAGTATTGATGCTTGTTGCCATACTTTTCGGGATCAAAGATCTCGTACTCGTCTTTTCCATTAAAATAGCGCAGATTCCAAAGTAAAAACCCATTGGCAGTTTGTCCGTCATAAACAAAGTCAACAGTATTGATGGCATGGTCGACATAATTGTCTAAATCGTTCTGGCTTAAACGGCCCGGGCTTCCAATGCCTTCGCCTTCATAGCCGGTATAGGTTACTCCTATTCGATTATCGGGTATGAACGTCCAGCCTGCATTAACACTTATTCTCTCCTTCGAGTCAAAATCGGTGTTATAATATTTGTCTCCATGAGCCGTGTTGTAGTCATCCTGGGATTCTGATGAGCCGCTGAATGAAAAATCAAAATTTTTAAATTGTCCCGAAGCACCGGCGGCACCTTTCTGATAGTTCCAGCTTCCCAAGGTTCCTTCCGCATATACGGAAGGCTTTCCGGTACCTTTTTTGGTAATGACATTAACAACACCGCCCATGGCCGAAGCTCCATACTGAACGGAACCGGGACCTCGGATAATTTCAATACGCTCAACATTATCCAGCATAATTTTTGCCAGATTACCCGTTCCTGCCCGGCGCCCGTTAATCAGGATCAATACATGACTGGCCAGATCGTTACCATGAGTTTCAGTCCTAAAACCACGAATTTCAACCGAAATCAGTGAGTTTGGATATTCCCGAATCATAAACCCCTGCTTGGCAAGCAGACCACCCAAATCCCGCGCAGAGGATTGCTGGATCTGTTCTTCAGTTACAACGGTGATGTTGATGGTCACATCCTCTTTTTTTTCTTTAATTCTCCCGGCAGTTACTACTGTTTCTTCCAGCATAGTAATTGAACCTTCATCCTTTGGATCTTCCTGGGCTTGAACAGCGCCGGGCAGCATTAAAGCTGTAACAACAATAACACAACACACAAGCTTTTTCATTTGAATCTCCTTTCCCCCTCGGGATTTGAAATTGTGTTTGCGGTTTTTTTCAGGTTTCCTGGCTTTCGTTCATCCTACCGGCAGCGCCTTCCCATCCTGTTTGCAAACAGGGCAGTGGTATAATGCTGCTTTCGTCGCGATCACAGTTGCGGGGCAGCGGAAGATTCACACTTCCTTCCCTTTAAAAAAACCAAAAATTTTCTGACCTAAAATAAATCGATTATTTTTATTATGTTTAGACCTTGCTAACTGGTTGTAATAATAATCATATCTTTTATTTGCTCGGGAATTGGATATTCGGTGTTTGGAAAGTTTTAACATTCGGAAATAATAGTAATTATTTTTCACCTCAACACCTCAACTAATTCACGATGTCTGTAAATTATACCGTATAAAAGAAAATGCTGAAGGACCGATTTCCATGTTTAAATTTAAATCCATATGCAGTAAAAAAGATAATCGATGAAAAAATGGGGAGCTATCAAGGAAAATATGCTCCCCAGTCGTGTATATTAATAGTCATACCTCATACCAATAAAGAAACTCCTTGCCGGCATGGGATATCCTTTTACGTATTCGTACTCCTTGTCCAGGAGGTTTTGAATCTCGCCTCGTAAGGTCAACCCTCCGTACTTATTAAAATCAAGAATCTTTTTGCTGATCGTAAAATTGGCTACGGTAAAACCCCCTTTCTTAATCACATCAACAGTCGGCCAGACATAGTTCTCCCAATCTTCAACTTTTTGCTCCCCGGTATATGCGAAGTTGAGATTGGCGGAAAGACCTCTGGAATCGGAGACTGTGATACCGTAGGACAAATTAAGATCTGATGTATAATTAAGGTCTTCGTTTGATTCCTCGTCTTCATATTCTGTAAGATAGACGAAACTGGCATATGGTTTTATCTCATAGTCCCAGCCAAAAAACGCGCCTATATCAAAAGAAAACTCGCCTTCCACGCCCTCGATGGTGGCGTCATTAATATTTTCCCACGTGCTTATGCCACCCGGTTTTGCAACTGACTCTATCTTATCCTCAAAGTCGGTATAAAAATAGGTAAGGGAAGAATTGAAGAAGCCGTAAGAAAAGTCTATTCCCCCTTCGTATGTTTTGCTTTTCTCAGGGTCCAAATTGGGATTCCCCAGGTAACGCGTCCCCCAGACAATATAGTCCGCTGCCATCTGATCGGCAGAAGGAATCATAAATGCTTCACCATAGTTGGCCCTCAGCTTTAGATAATCCGTGACGAGATAGGCCACGCCAAACCGGGGAGACAGGTTATCATCATCTTCAGTCCTTCCTGCAGGTTCTTTGACTTCCACATCGTATTCGTCATATCTCAGACCGCCTGAGACAATAAACCTCTGATCAAAAAGCCTGGTTTTGGCTAACAAAAAATATGATGGATTATCATATTCGGTTTTTTTCGGATCCCAGGTGGTCTTAACTTCGTAATTCACCCAATCAAAACCGGCAGTCACAAGAAAAATATCCGAGTTAAATGACGCCTGTGCCTGGGCGCCTTCCTGGTCTGTTTTGCTTTCCGAAGGAATACCATCGTCCCAGAAATCAGGGTTGCTTGTGACAGGATCAAACCATTTGTCCTCATCTTCACTGTCAAAATATCTAACCATCCAGGAAAACGGACCATTCGGAGTTCCGCCTTCATAGATAAAGTCAATGGACTCGTTTTCCTGGTCAGTATAGTCATCTAAATCGTTCATGCTCATATAGCCCGGGTTGCCTGCCTTATCTGCATCAAAATCAGTATATATGATGCCGATACGATTCCCGGGAAAGAACTCAAAACCGACATTCAGGCTGCAGTTTGATATTTCATCAATGCCGGTGTTTTGAAATTTATTACCATCCGCATCGTCGTAATCATCCATTGATTGTGTTGTGAAACTGCCGGAGAAATCAAATTTCTTGAACTTCCCTGAGAATCCAGTGCTCCATTCTTCATGGTCAAAGCTCCCCAAAATCCCTTCAACAAATACGGTGGGTTTGCCCCTCCCCTGTTTGGTAATCACGTTCACGATTCCACCCATTGCGGCAGATCCGTATTGGACGGATGCAGGTCCTCTTATTATTTCTATTCTTTCTATGTTTTTGGTCATTAGCTTTGCCACATTGCCTGTGGCCGCACGACGTCCGTTCAGTAAAATCAGGACATGGCCTTTCAGGTCATTTCCGTGTGTCTCTGTCCTGAAGCCGCGAATACCTAGAGATATTAAGTTGCCCGGATATTTTTGAATATGTCCGATACCTTTTTCGGCCAACAAATCTCCGAGATCCCTGGCAGACGAGTTGGTGATCTCTTCTTCGTCAATAACAGTTACGTTGGATGTAATCTCCTTTTTCTTTTCTTCAACCCGGCCTGCCGTAACCACTACCTCTTCCATGGTTGATACGATCTCTTTGTCTTCTTGTGCATCTTCCGCCTGACTCAATCCCGGAACAAATAAAGACATGCAAACAGCCAAACAACCTAACCACTTTTTCATAATTTTTCCTCCCTCCTAACGATATCTGTAGTTAGTGCCCATCCATAAATACATTTGAGCACTAAGCAGTTTCCAATTTATAAATGAGGGATTTTTTCGATGAGCAGTGTCGCACAAGGGTTTTTGCCCGAGGCGTACTTGAAGTACGTCGAGGGCGGAAACCCGCGGAGAACGACGCTCATCGGAAAAATAGCCATTTATGGATGGAAACTAGTTAGGGTCCGGGACCAAAAAAAAATCCCCGGACCGAATTAAATCGATCCGGGGATTTCCCTTTTTTATCCTCAAGATCTAACCAAGGCACCTCCCGTCCACGAAGGTTGAGACCTTTGCAAAACGTCCCCTTTTGCCCAATTCCGGCGTCAGACTCAAATTTTAATCCTCAAAATACTCAATGTATGGATGCCTGTCTCGATGCGTTTTTCATCGGGGCGGTTAAATTTTTCGCCTTCCTTGGTCTTGAACAAAACTGAACGTTTTTCAAAGGTCTCAGGTTATGCCTTATATTCAGACAGGTTTTCTGACTTTCCCGCCCTTTTAGCGGCCTTCCCATTCACGAGTCTGTTGATTAATGATTTATTAATCAACAGACTTATTCATACACGAACAGTGGCACACAATAGCTAAAAGGGTTCCCTTTCCCATATGAAATCGGAAAAAGGTAGGATTACAGCGGCGGGCCCGTCCCCGATTTTAACGGGGTTCCCTATTAAGCTCAACATCGAGCATCTGAACAAAACACAAATTATTTAAACCAAACAAAGGGGCTGCGTCAAGAAAAATATTACCTAATTTCTGCAAGCCTTGTATCTGCCGGATATACAAGGCATCAATCGTGCAGCCGTATTGTAATACTGCAATCGATTGATAACGCAGTAGATCCGGTCGAGAGGAGGCTCCCGAAGGGTTAATTTTTTTCGAAATTTAATCTGGATTTTATCCTTTTATTTTCCCTGTTATCGGTGTGTGGATATTGACAATAATGTCTCGATACCGCATTGTATTGATAGCAGATTTATCTCTTTAGAAAAAAGTTAGTGCAGATTTTAGGTTTTAATCTTTATCGGTAACCCCGGCTTCCTCAAAAGTGAGCACTTCATTAAACACACGAATCGCACCCTCCATTACTGACATGGCAAGGGCGCCGCCGGTCCCTTCTCCGAGACGCATTCCAAGATCCAGAATAGGCTCGAGTCCAAGGTATTTCAACATTACCCCGTGGCCGGCCTCTTCGGAACGGTGCCCGGCAAAAATATATTCTGTCACAAGGGGGCATAATGTATGAGCGATCAGAGCCCCTGCGGTTGAAATAAAGCCGTCGATGACCACGGGACGGCTGTGAAATGCACCGGCCAGAACGCATCCGGCGATACCGCCGATCTCAAAACCGCCGACCTTGGACAGCACATCCAGACCGTCGCGGGGATCCGGGTTGTTTACCTGAATTCCCCGGGTTACGACTTCCCGTTTATTTATAAGGCTGTTGTCATCTATTCCGGTCCCCCGTCCGACCATTTGCTCCGGGGTTTTGCCGGTAATCACGGCGCCAATGGCTGCCGAAGGGGTTGTGTTGCCGATCCCCATATCTCCGGTACCAAGAATTTCCACCCCTTTTCGAAATAAATCCGTGGCCAACTGAAATCCGGTTAAAATTGCTTTATCGGCCATTTCGTGAGTCATGGCAGGCTCTCTCGCCAGATTGGCGGTACCATGGGACACTTTACGTTTCAAAAGTCCATGACCACCATCACCGGAATCAGTGTCTAAATCCGGAATAATTCCCATATCGATGACCTGGACGTCTGATCCAATATGTCGGGATATGGCGTTAATACCGGCTCCGCCGGCTAAAAACGTTTGTACCATTGCGCCGGTGACCTCCTGCGGGTAAGCACTCACGCCTTCCTCGACAACTCCGTGATCTCCTGCCATTACCAGAACGGCTTTACGATCTATTTTGGGCTTAAGGGTTTTCTGTATTCCGCATAAACGTTCCGATATATCATGAAGCCTTCCCAGTGCCCGGGTCGGCATTACCAGTTGTGCTGTCCGTTCACGGGCCTTGACCATCCATTTTTCATCCAGCGGCTCGATCCCTTCCACGATTTTTTTGATACTGATATCATTTGTCACTGTGTTCAATCTCCCCCTTCTGTTATTTTGCCCTGAAAATCCTGTTCCTTTGGGATAGGTCAGAGTTCTCTGGCTCTGCCTGAAGAATCGCTGCAATAGTTTGAAGTGAACTAAAGTTTAAAATGAGCTAAAGCCCGCCCTGGTGCGACTCGTTCATATATATTGATATCGGCTATACATAATTGCAAACCAGCTTTTTTGAATATAGAGTATTGGTGATCGGTCTGGGCCAGGGTTAATGAATTCTGTCAATTATATAAAATCAGCAGAGCGAAGCGACACCATAACTTTAGGCACTTTAGATCACTTTAGACACTTTTAACTTGTATGGCTTTAACTAAAACAACCCCTTTCAGGGGCAAACCAAAGTCTGCCCTGGGCCAGGATTCTTTACTAATTGAGCTGTTGCATGAGATGTTCAAGTTGTTTTTTGCCGGTGTCGGGTTCCCGATGTTGTGTGACCACCCATTCTTTCAATTTGTCCATGGCTTTTCCGGAGTCTATCATATGGCGGCTCTTTTCAATTCCGGATGTTATGCCGGTCGTTTTTCCTGCAACATAAAAAATAGGCGCTGCGTTGAGGCATATGGTCTCGTAGAGCGCTTTTTTATCTTTGGAAGTAAAAACTTTTAATAATCTGAGGGCTTCCGTTTCCGGGTCGTTGCCGCCGGCAATTTCATCCGGTGTTACCGGATAACGGATACCCAAAGTTTCCGGCGATAAAGCGTAATGCTCAATGTTACCGTCTTCGGATAGTTCGGCAATCCAACTTTCGGATATGGGTGACAGCTCATCCATTCCTCCCCTTCCGTTTCCGCTTGAGCCGTAAAACACCATGGCCTTTTTAAATCCGATTTCTTTCATGGTTTCAATAACCGGAGAGATCATTTCTTTGGCGTAAACCCCCCGTACACCATATTCGGGCATAACCGGGTTTGCCAGAGATGCAGCGATATTAAGAATACTGCCGAAACTCATCTGGGAAAGTATCCTGAACAGGGCCTGTGGATGCACAAAAGGACTCATGGCATTGAAAAGGCCGATACCGGTTTTTTCTATGCTTGTTTTCACGGTTTCCACGGGGCATTCTACATCCACACCCAGGGTTTCACAAAGATCAACAGTGCCGCAACGTGACGTAACGGCCCTTGCTCCATGTCTGGCAAGACAGACGCCGCCGGCCGCAGCCACAATGGCTGAAGCCGTACTGATATTGAAAGTTTTGAAACTGTCCATACCGGTGCCGCAATTGTCCACCATGGGCTGTTTTATATCCGGCCGGATTTTTACCGTATCAATATCGTAAATTGCATCCCATGCTCCGGCAATTTCATCGGGACAGGGCCCTTTGGCGGTGATTGCCGCAAGAAATGCTCCCTGATGAATATCCGTTTGTTCACTGTTTAGAATTTCAGAAACCAATTTTTTTGTTTGTTTTCTGCTTAGGTCTATACCTGAAATTAAAGCGGTGATGGAATTACCGAATTTTTTGAATTTGTCATTCATCCGAAACCTCCACGACGGTTTTTAATCCTTTTTGTGATGCTGTAAATTCAATGCCTTGAAGGATGTTATCAAGATCCACACAATGAGTGATTAGTTCTTGTGCCGGTCCATGTTCTGATGAGATCAACTCCATGGCATTGCGATTCTGATCAGCGGTGCACCCGTAAGCGCCGCTGATGAAAAATTCATTATAATGGATCTGATTGAAGTCCATGCTGCTTTGTGAGAATTGAGGAGAAATGCCGCTGAAAATTGAGACCCTGCCGGCCGGAGCCAGTAATTTCATAAACGGTTCATTAAGACCCATCTGGGAGCAGGCAAATATGAGTGCGTCCACACCGTTATTGTGTGTTGCTGCCATGACCTTTTCCGTCATATTATCGGTGCCGGGGTCGATGATCGTGTCGGCCCAGGTGTGGATGGCCGTTTTTCGTCGATGCGTCTGCGGTTCACTGATTAAAACATGTTCAGCTCCCTTATGTCTGGCAACAAATGCATGTAAAAGGCCCAGAGGACCTGCTCCGATGATCAACAGCGTGTCATTTTTAGTAAGATTGATTTTATTCTGGGCATTGATACAACAGGCCAGGGGTTCGGCCAGAGTCGCATGATTATAGCTTACTGCGTCAGGAATGATATTGAGGCTTCCGACAATGTCGTCCTCAATGGGAATTGCAATGTATTCGGCAAAGCCGCCGTTATACGTAAACCCTAAAATTTCTCGATTCGGGCACAGGTTGTCCATCCCCTTAAGGCAATAGGAGCACCTGCCGCATCGAAGCCCCGGGGCAATTTGAATTCGGCTGCCTTCTTTAAACCTGTTTGTTTGGCTTTGTTCTATAACTCCTGCAATTTCATGGCCCGGTATTCTCGGATAATTCAGAGCTCGATGACCTTTGGTCACCATTTTGGCATCTGAAGAACATATTCCGCAGGCGTTAACTTTTACCAGCACCCCACCAGCCGGGCAGTCCGGAGTTCGTATCTCCCTTATTTCCAATCTCCCGGGTTCTTCAAGAATTGCTGCCTTCATAATAAAAAAATCCTCAAGCGGTAACCGCTTGAGGATTTACCTTTTCCCCAATGCCAAACAAAATGGCAGGTCTTCTGACTCTCCCGCCCTTTTAGCTGCCTTCCCATACTGATGCTTCAATACAGTGGCATTACCATGCTAAAAGAGTTCTCTTTTTCAAAAAAAAGAGCGGGGTTACAGCGGCGGGTCCGTACCGGAATTTCACCGGTTTCCCTATTATGCCCAAAGGGCCACCATTAAGTTGAATGAATAATTTTTCAAGTTAAATAAATTGAAAATCTTATATTGTCAAGATTTTTATTTGCATGAGAAAGTATATCGGAGTAAAGGAGCAATGAAATATTATCGCACGGAAAACTCGTATAGATGCGTCTGGAGCCCTGCATCACATCATTATACGCGGTATCGAACGGAAGGTCATTTTTAAGGACTCACAGGATTATTCAAATTTTTTCGACCTGTGCGGACGAAAATATCTTAAAAATTCATGCAACTAGTGCCGTGTCTCATAAATCCTGTCTCCATTAATGGCAAGATAAGATTATGGTTATTTGGTTGACATCTAACCCACTATATGATAAAGACAACACTAAAGAAGCTTTTTTAATAGGCAATTTAGACAAACAACTCTATCATAGTGGGGGATATATAATGAAAAATATTCCATTGATACATTGCCAAAACCTCAATTTTTCTGCTCGGCTTTCAGAAAACCGAATTGATCAGGCCCAAAAAGCGTTCGGGACGTCCGTTGTTCAACGGATTCTCTGTTTTGCCTTGTACCTGCTGGGCGTCAACCGTAAGGCAGTTTCACAGTTGTTGAGCATTCCACTGGAAACCGCAAAATCAATCATCAAGACGGTTAACCGGCATGGCCTTGGAGCTTTAGAGGATCGAAGACGGCAGTTTTCCACCTTCCTCCCAAAAGTTCAGCCAGAGCCAGCATCGATCACTTTGAGAGATGAGAAAGACCATGTTGTAGTCGATCTTGAGATGTCGGCGACCCAGAGGCTCAAACTCTCGGCAAGGACCCGCACAACTCCAAGAGATTAATCTTAGCAATGTTGAACAACGGCCTTCTCCTGAAGCGGGATGTTGCCGAAGCTATAAAGTTAACCCCATCCCATACGACAACTCTTGCACGGCGACTCCGTGAAAGCGGCGCACGCTCGCTGGTAGACCGTCGTCAAGGCCAGAAACAGGAATACCGCGTTCCTGCGCCAGTCAACGCTGAACTCGTTCAGCAGTTTGCCGTAGATATCATCACTTCCGGGAAAACCTCGGGTAGTAAGATTTCGACCGAACTGAAGGAGCGGTGCAAATATCTGTTACCTGTATGCTCACCGTGCGCACCATCTGCTCAGATTAAAGGAACCAGAATCGAAATCTTTGCCTCAGCTGGTGGCGCAGGGTAAAAACTTCAACAATTATTCCTCGACATGAAACACAGGCTGACACCTATACCGGAACAGATGTTGCTAAAAGACCGATTACAGCAACGCGCCACCATTGCCGCCTTGAATCATGCGAATATTAACAACAGAAGCATTGCCATTTTCACTGAAACTCATCCAAAAACAGTTTTCAGGTGGGTTTGCCGGATTGAAGAGGGGAAGCCTCTTACCGATGCCAAACGTTCTGGCCGACCTCGTCGTTTTTCTGAATCTGCCCGACTTATGACCATTGCTGTCTATTGCCAGCACTCTCCACCGCTTCCCGGGGTTCACCAATGGTCACTGCGTGACGCACAGGCGTATTTCAAAGAGCATCCTGAGACTCTTGGCTCACCTATCAGTCATGCGACCATCCAACGCATTTTGTTGGAGCATGCCCTGCGACCCCACCGCCAGAAATATTATCTTCAGATTACCGATCCGGATTTTTTCCCAAAAATGGAACATGTCATCGGCATCTATTCCGATCCACCGAAAAACCTATATTGTTTCGATGAGTGCACATGCATTCAGGCTCTCAAACGTCTCACGCCGACCTTGCCTCCGGGTCCTAATCAGCCTGCGCTTGAAGACTTCGACTATCATCGAAACGGTACTACCGATCTGCTTGCCTTTTTGAATCCGACGACCGGCAAGGTTTATGGTTCGTGTTAGCGAATCATAATCCGGTACCCGCAATGAAAATTTTTCTCAACGTAATGGGAATGCAACCATCCACCCGGCATACCGTCATCCACCATTCATTACGTCATGGACAACCTTAGCACGCATTACCATAACGATTTTTGTCGAACTGTGGGCGAACTCAGCAACGTACCCTATATGCCTCTCAAAACCGGGATTGAACGTCGACAATGGCTGCAATCCCCTGACAAACGGATTGTGGTTCTTTTTGTACCTTTTCATGCATCGTGGTTGAATATGGTGGAGATCTGGTTCGGTATCCTCAAAAGAAAGTGTTTAAAACACGATCAGTTCTTTTCTGTTGAGCAGCTCCGTGAAGCCATCATGGCTTTTATCGAAACATGGAACGAATTCTACGCCCATCCGTTTGATTGGTCCTATACCGGTGCTGGATTACATGAAAAGGCAGTCCGCCGTTTCTCCCGATTACTCTCTATTGAAACGGATCAAATGGATGCCAAGTTTCTTACAGGTCAGCTTTTACTCATGAGCAATTTAGCTGAAAAACATCTCAAACTCGTACCTCGAAACCGATTTCATTCGGTGAGTCGCTACGAAGACCGAGAAATACGACTATATCAAATGTCGTCAATCCAGATGCACAGACCCCGAGGGGAGGGATAAAGCATTAATCCAGGCTTATAAACGGTTTATCGAGACAGTTGTCAATCGCAAAGAACCTTTAGCCGAGGCGGCGTGAGAACACCTGAAATTTCATAAGTCAAATTGCCAAAATCACGGACAGAATTTATGAGACAGGGCACTAGTGCAGCGTCTCATAAATTTTGCTCTTGATTTTGGCAATTTGGGTTATTCAGATTATGAAAGCCTTGAATTGATCTAACGCCATGTGTGCTTTTGCTATCTGGCGCTCTTTAATTGAAGTACTGATAATGCTGTTGATATAATCCTTTTTATCAATAAACAAATCATGAAGCATTTTCCATATCTTAGTATGGACTTTTTTGTGGTATGTTTTGGCAATGTTGGACATTAGGATCAGTTGTTTTGTTAGAAATTTGATGTCCATCTGTTTACTTTCGATGAGAAGTAGCTTATTGAACCGGGTAATGGCTTTTTCGTGTAATCCCTCTCCTGTATATGTCCATGTGAATGGGTGAGAAAAGTATGTATTCCAAGTCTCAATAAACTCTTCTATGGTTTCCTGTAAGAGCTGTACTGATTCAAATGATTGGTGCTTCAAACATTTTTTGTTAAGTATGCCAAACCATATCTCAATCATATTCAGCCAGGAACCATGAAAAGGAGTGAAGTGGATTACAATCCGTTTGTTTTCAGCTCTGCGGCAGTGTTGAATTGTTTCCCATATCTGTGGAACTCACTTACGGATTGGAACGTATTTCCATGTATCTGCAAGGCGTTGACAACGTTTATGATCTGAAATGGAACGATGATGTAACTTATGGTCATGTCCATCATCAGCAGGAAGTGGAGCATCTGAAGGCAGGGTATTAACGTGTTCTTTGAAAACTCGGGATAGTGTTTGCGTATTGTGATTTGGGGTACATCTACCGAAGACTTTGCCTGTTTTAGGGTTTAGAAAGGCCATAAGATCTATGGTTCCATTGCGCCTATATTCAAATTCTTCGTACCTGGGTTTGTTGGATACAGCAGGCAATTCCGGAGCCAGCGTGGATTTGGCTTGAAGAGCCGTGCATTCATCAAAGTTAAACAGATACTCTGGAGGGTGGAGACAAAGGTTAACAATATGTTCCATTTTCGGAAAGAAGTCAGGGTCGGTAATAGCCAAAAAATACTTATGCAAATGAGGTAGCAAGGCATGCCTTTTCAAAATGCGTTGAATGGTTGAATGACTCATAGAACAACCGATGATTTCGCTGTGTTCTTTCAGATAATTTTCCGCCCATCTCAATGACCATCTGTTACACCCGGGCAAAGGAGAAACCTGGCAATAAAAGGCAATGGTCTTTAATTGTGTTTTCTCATTATAGACTGGAGGGCGTCCGTTTCTCTTTTGATCGCATAATTCGCCATCGTTTTTTGATCTCATTATCCATTTGCGAACGGTAGTGATATGCCGGTTCGTGAACCATGCAATGGTTCCTAAATTGACCTCCCCGTGAGCAAGTGCCGGCATTTCAGCTCGTTCCTCTATTTGTCGAATTCCGGCAGACTGATGTTTTGCCTTTGAAGTATGATTGTCGTGAAAAAGTTCATCTACAGTATCAATTATCATGGTTTTGAGTTTTTAAATCCTCTACGAGAGCAGGAAGGGATTTTGATATTTTGGGCAACGTCAATTTGTTCATGTGTAATCGTACAGAGCGATCAGGCAAAACCAAGTTACATCGCTCTTTGATCTGTTGAGATACGGCGCGGCTTGAGTTTGCCGGTTTAACTTTAGCAACCTGCTGGATCGGTAGCCAATCTCCGGAGTGAATCGGTAATCCTGAATTTGGCCCTTTCGTTTATCAATCAAGCAATAAACGTCTTCTTCATGCATCTTCCCATTTAGGTCTCTGGTATGCCTTACAGAGAATCCAAGGACATCAGACACCTCTTTAGCGGTAAGCAAACCGTTGTTTACAAAAGTGAGGAGAATTACTTTACACTGCAATAGATTTTTTCGAGGGATTATAATTTCCTGATTGTTACCGCCTAATTGAATGATAACGTTTTGCTCGGTCACGGCCAAAGATACCTTAACCGGAGCCTCAGTTGTCACTACTTTTTTATATGCTGATTTCCTTCTATCTTCAAATGCCAAAAGACCGTACTGATCTGCCCGCGTGAGAAAGGACAGAAAGGTTCCCATAGATATTTGTAAATATTGGGCGATATCCTCCCGCTTTGCCCCAAACAAACAGGGTGGAAACCGATATTAATCAATTTGATTTTTGACTCCAAGACTCATAAATACTCGATCCTTATTAGAATGGGTTTTCGAGAAGTGTAGGTCAATCGGGCAATTTGACATATGCAATCCCTCCTTCCTATATCATACGTTTTTGGAGGATATTAATGAAGCCTAATATATCACATATATAATATCCAAAGGGAAATGAAGTAGCAATCATGACTGAAATTGTTCCTGTTATGTATGTTAATAAACCGAAATATGAGGGAGATTCTATCTTGCCAGCATTTGATGCTTAATATTTTTAGATACAGTTGCATAGTCACAAATGCCAATTCCTTATCCGCGAAACCATTTTTCATATTCGTTGTTAATTTAAAGAATCACTGTTGCAAGGTTAAAGCGATCCTTTCTTTGACCAACTCATACCGTTATCTTTTTTGACGATTTGAAACAAATGCGATCGTTCATCTTTTCTAATATTGCTCGAATTCCGAAGACCAAGAAACTTTTGCGTAATTTCATAATTTGGGATACGCGGTTTATTGCGTTTCAAATATAATGAATTTAACAGTACGAAATTCAGCCTTGATATTTGGGATCAATGCTTTCAAAGGTATGCAATGGCTTTATCCGTAAGTTGCATGCCACAACAATGGCATGTGAGTTTTCCAATCGCATTCCGGATATCTCTGCCTTTCATACCCATGCTCAGTTGATTTAACACTTCTTTTCAAGATGGTACCAGTCGAGGATGATTTGGATATTATCATTGCCATCGATAAAATTTTAAAATTGTATCATTTAATGGCACATGGCCGTCCGTGAAATCTGTAATCGTTTACCGAATAAAGAGATTGGACAAAGCAATGCATTTAAAACCGCTAAAGTCGTTTTGATGCTATCGCCGTTCGAAGTACATATCTTTCTCTCTCGGATTCAGCATGAAGACGGTATCATGGGCAATGTTTTCGATCATGCTACAGGCTTTGGGGCTTTCCACGTGTATCGCGCTTTGCCTCTTGGGGTTACGTCATCTATGCTTATATTAACGGCCATATTCGGATCTTCGAAAGCACCGGATTGTTTAGCATTTCAATTGGATTATAGTCAATTACTGCTTGTTTCGAGGCTTTTAAAATTTATCTTTTCAACAGGCAACGTAACCGAAGTTGCTCTCATAATCGCTCGATTTATGCATCATAGCGCTGTAAAAGTTGTCCTGGTTTTATATCATTGGCTTTTCTTTAAGTGCTCAATCAAAAGGCCATCCTTCTTTATTCGTGTTTCAGTACAGTATTGCGGCGGTGTCCATTTTCTTCACGATATCGGACATGATTGATCAGTTTCGTTGTTTTTCGAAACGAACGATCTGTATCACCCATAATTATCGCCAGCTCCTTAAAGCCGCTGGTTAAATAGAGTTGATTAGGCTTTAAAGGATCGAAGGCCATTTTTGCACTGTCATATTCGATTCCTTGCCTGTTGCTGGCTGAGTGGGTCTCAAACTCAATACACCCTACGGCGCCATCCACCCGATAAGGGTGATTGTTTAGGGTGATTGTTTGTCATCAATAAACCGTCTCGTGAGTGAATTAGGACTTTTTTTTTGACACGGCTTCCAAATGACGCGAAATAGCTTCTCTTATTGCGGGAAATGCTGTTTTAAGTAGCGCAATTTCGCAATTGTCGATGCTCTCCCCGTCATTTTCGCTAATGGTAAACTTATAGCTCCCATCTTCCAATTCGATGGGAGAAGAGTCAATTTCTTCATCACATTCAACAAAATTAACCATGACATTGATTTTGTATTTGCTCATTTGGTAGTCTCCGTCCCAGGTGTTAGAGATATTGATCTACCTAAACATCGCATATGTCATAGATAATGTCCAGCCCTTTCTGACATTTTTTCAGTATCTTATATCACATTTGAACGAAACTGAAATCTTTCATAATATTTGGTCCGCACAGGTCGAATTTTTTAAACCGGTTGAGAAACGTCTTGACGGAAACAAAAACTCCATGTTTCGCCTGGGCTCTTATGACCAACCATTACTTATGTTGAGCTCAACATAAATAATGATTCGGAAGCAGCGCTCAGCGCATCTATTCTGGCTTGACGTGGCATGTGACTTTATTACCACAAGCAAATGAAAAAAAGAAACGCCTAAATTCAACCCCGTCCCCCTTTGTCTTTCACGAGGACCTCGAGTCTTCAATTTTATCCTTGTCCCTAACCCTGAACGTTGAACCCTGAACCTGTGAACGCTTACTCCCAACCTTATAATATGTCAGTTTAGGCAGCTATATCTGTTTGATTTTCTAAATAATTCTGCAAGTTAGTAAAATAAATCTCGAATAGCATTATTTTCTTGACATCTGGGTTTAAACTAAAGTATATTTTAGCCTGCAAATTTGCAGGCGATAAAGAAAGGTTAAGAATGAAATATGATCCAATACTTAAAGAAAATACTCACTTGCCGGAGTCATTAGATTCTCAGCTCTGGATTAAGGCGGGTTTTCGATTTGGAAACAAAGGCACACATACTAGCAGAACCATGATGTTCAAAGAACTGGCATTATTATTTGAGGACCAGGAACCTAATGCACCTCGGGAAGCCTATGTTTCGGCTATCATAGAACAAAATTGTCTTGGTAAGCGGACCGTTTCGACACGCAAACTTACCTGTCAAAGATTAAGCGAACTCTATGGGTTAAATCCTTTTATCCCTATCTTTCGTATTTTACGCCATCTTTGGCAGATTGATGAGAATGGTCGCCCTCTCCTTGCATTTTTAACCGCTTTGGCACGGGACCCGCTTTTAAGGGTTACCTCGGCCACAATCCTTCAGATTCAAGCTGGTGAAGAGCTCATGCGACAAAAATTGACGGATGCCCTTCGTCAGAGTGTCGAAAACAGACTAAATGAAGGCACGCTTAATACGACTGTACGCAATATCTCATCGTCATGGACTCAATCAGGGCATTTAAAAGGACGTGTGCGAAAAATCCGGCAAAGGGTTTCACCTTCACCAATCGTGACGACCTATGCCCTTTTATTGGGATATATCCTTGGTGCTCGCGGTAATGGTCTGTTCAGCACCTTTTGGTCTAAAGTGCTTGATACACCTTCCGAAGAGCTGATCTCTTTGGCTACTTACGCAAAACGCTTAGGTTTTCTGGATTTGAGTCAAGCAGGTGGTGTTGTAGAGGTTTCTTTCACCCGCCTGTTAACAGAAGACGAAAGGCTGTTGATTCATGGGACGAATTGAAGAACTGGCAAATCGCTATCGAAATCATATTTCTGCTCCGTGGCAACGCAACCTTGCCGGAGATCAAAAGGCCATTTTCGTGGTCTATCCTAAAGAGTACGAACGTAAGCTACGTGCAAGGCTTGGGCTGTTTGAAATGGCAACCATCGACGCCGGACATCATTGGAAGTCCTTCAATTTTACCAAAACCTTCTCTACCTGGATGGCCAACACAGAATACAGAGAGCTCTATTTCGAATCACCGGAAGACCTGACAATGAAACTTGAAGGCGACTTTTTGCAGTTTGCTGCACAAGAGCTCCGCAATGTATTAACTGATTCAGATGTTAATAGTAACTCTGTGGTGGCAGTATATGGAGTGGCCAGTTTATACGGATTCACCAAGGTGTCTTTGGTCTTGAAGGAAGTCGTGCGTGACATTCGGGGTCGTTTATTGCTCTTTTTCCCGGGTGAGTTTGACAATAACAATTATCGGCTCCTTGATGCACGGGACGGGTGGAATTACCTGGCAGTTCCCATAACATTACATAACGGGGTAAGTGACTCATGAAAAATCGTGAACTATTTCAACGAGATCCCGCTACCACAAAGCTGCTCAACGACGGTGTGGCTGCGGTAACGGAATCAGCAACTACAAAAGAGATTGAAACGCTACGGTATGAGCTGGAGCATTTTGTTTGTGAAGGCCAATACAAGGGAGGATTTATTCGAATCCTCGAATCGTATTTGGGGAATGCGGATTCAACGGTTCAGCCTGCAGCCTGGGTAAGCGGTTTCTTTGGTAGTGGCAAGTCCCACCTTCTCAAGATGCTCCGACATTTATGGGTGGATACTCAATTTGAGTCTGATGGAGCAACTGCCCGTGGACTGACCCAATTGCCGGATGAAGTAAGCGATCTGTTAAGGGAACTGGATACCCTGGGAAAGCGATGCGGCGGGCTTCATGCAGCATCTGGGACCTTACCTTCCGGAGGTGGTGAAAGTGTGCGCCTTGCTGTTTTAAGTGTAGTTTTACGCTCCAAAGGTCTTCCAAGCTCACTGCCTCAGGCACAGTTCTGCCTCTGGCTTCAGAAAAACGATATATATGAAAAGGTCAAGGCCTTTGTTAAATCTGCCGGTAAAGATTTTCAGAGTGAGCTGCATGACCTCTACGTCAGTCCTATTCTGGGCCAAGCATTGTTAGGTGCTGATCCAGCCTTTGCTCTGGATCTTAAGCAGGGCCGTGCTGCACTGCGTGCCCAGTTCCCGGTTGTGAAAGATGTTTCAACAGAGGAATTTGTCCTAATTGTCCGTAAGGTTCTGTCCATAAATGGGGAGATTCCTTGCACCGTTATTGTGCTTGATGAAATCCAGTTGTTCATTGGGGACAGCGCTAAACGTTCTACTGATGTTATGGAAATTGCCGAAGCCATTTGCAAACAGCTCAATAGCCGGGTTTTACTCATAGGTGCGGGCCAAACAGCTCTTGCTGGAAGTGTGCCTTTAATGCAGCGCCTCAGGCCCCGTTTTACGATACCGGTTGAACTCTCCGATTCGGATGTTGAAACGGTAACCCGTCGGGTGGTGCTCGCCAAAAAGGCTGACAAACGCAAAGCCATTGAAAATACGATTAATGCTCATGCGGGCGAAATAGACCGGCAGCTTTCCGGCACACGTATTGGGACTCGGACTGAAGACCGTGCGATCATTGTAGATGATTATCCCCTTTTGCCTGTTCGCAGGCGTTTTTGGGAGCATACTTTGCGCGCCATCGATATTCCTGGTACAGCCAGCCAGGTTCGGACCCAATTGCGGATTGTTTATGATGCGGTCAAAGAAATGGCCGAAAAACCCCTTGGTACCGTTATGCCTGCTGATTTCATTTTTAATCAGCTTCAGCCCGATCTTCTGCGTACTGGTGTATTACTGAGGGAAATAGACGAAACTGTCAGAAACCTTGATGATGGGACCCCGGAAGGAGAACTTGCCAAACGGATTTGTGGACTTGTTTTTTTGATCCGCAAATTGCCCCGTGAGGAGGTGGCTGACATTGGTGTTCGGGCAACACCCGAAACACTGGCTGATCTTCTCATAAGTGACCTGGCAAACGACGGCACGACTTTGAGAAAAGAGATACCTCAAATACTTGACAAACTGGTTGATGAAGGAAAGATAATTAAAATTGACGAGGAATACAGCCTTCAGACCAGAGAAAGCAGTGAGTGGGACCGGGAATTTCGTAATCGGCAGACCAAATTAAGCAATGACTTAACCGCAATCTCCAGCAAACGTTCTTCTCTATTGAACGCAGCATGTTCAAATGCCCTGAATGGTATTAGACTACTTCAAGGAAAATGTAAGGCTGCTCGTAAATTATCTATCCATTTTGGTACTGAAACACCTGAAGTTAAAGGCAACGAAATTCCAGTCTGGATACGCGATGGCTGGGGCGAAAATGAAAGCACGGTGCTTGCCGATGCTCGCGCTGCTGGAACTGACAGCCCTGTTATTTACGTATATGTGCCAAAAGCCAGTGCCGATGATCTTAAAAAGGCGATCACAGAATATGAAGCAGCAAAGGCAACTATCGAATTCAAGGGTACGCCCACGACACCGGAAGGCCAGGAAGCCCGTGATTCAATGGCAACCCGTATGGGTTCAACTGAAACTACGCGGAATAGAATCATTCAGGATGTGATTAATGCCGCTAAAGTCATTCAAGGCGGCGGCCAGGAGCGCTTTGATCTATCGTTGAAAGACAAAGTGGATTCGGCTGCTGAAATCTCGTTGGATCGGCTTTTCCCAAATTTTCAGGATGCGGACGATGACCGTTGGCACAGTGTTATCAATCGCGCCAAAGGAGGCTCCGAGGCTGCTTTGCAGGCCGTCGACTGGAACGATGCACCTGAGAAACACCCTGTTTGCTCCGCTGTAATTTCAGAAATTGGTTCAGGAAAGAAAGGTAAAGATGTTCGGGACACTTTTGAAAGCACACCTTATGGCTGGCCCCGTGATGCAATTGATGCAGCCTTGATTACACTGTTCACCACAGGTCACATACGGGTCACACACAAAGGCGTTCAGCTTAAACAGGGGCAGCTCGACCAGGCGAAGATTTCGGTCAGCGATTTCCGGGTAGAAACAGTAACCATCGATGCGAGGGCTCGTATCAAACTACGCAAACTTTTCCAGAGCGCTGGAACCCCCTGCAAACCCAATGAAGAATCAATTGCTGCAGGGCAGTTCCTTGCGTATCTGATGGATGTGGCAGATAGAGCTGGCGGCGAACCCCCTATGCCGGAGCGTCCTTCAACAGATCATCTTGATAACTTAAGAGCATTAGCCGGAAATGAACAGTTAGCCGAGATTCTGGACCAGTACGATACTCTCTCGAAGCAGGACAAGGATTGGTCTGATCTGGCCGAACTTGTTGCTAAAAGGAAACCCGCATGGGAAACACTCCAAACATTCCTAAAACATAGTAAAACTTTGCCTGAATCAGAAGATCTGAACAAACAGGCAAATGCCGTCCGTGACGAACGAAGACTGCTCGACGAAACTGACCCCATTCCCGCGATCCACAAAGATGCGGTGACAGCATTGCGAGCCGCGGTGAAGAAAGCCCATGATGATTTAAAAACCGTATATGATTTTGAAATGGCTGCACTGGCTAAAAACGATAACTGGAATATGATCTCTTTAGAGCAGCAAGAAGATATCCTCGATACCGAAGGAATTGCAGGAATTCCCTCACTTTCAATCGGTGATGATGAAAACCTGATCCGCACTTTGGAAGAAACTCCTTTAACCGGCTGGAAGACAAAAATTGATGCTTTGCCCCAGCAGTTCAGTAACGCCGTACTGGCAGCCGCAAAGCTTTTGGAACCCGAAACACAAACGGTTAAACTCACCAGCGGAACATTAAAGACAGAGGGCGACGTCAAAAACTGGATCGAGAGGACCGAGCAGAAATTGTTGGCAAAATTAGACGACGGGCCAATCGTGATTTCGTAAGGGGGCAATAGTTCACTTGTTGTCAAGGAATACTTGACAACTGCCAGCGACGGGAAACGATACAAAATTGTCAGGCAGTACCTTGAATTCGCCGAATTACAGGTCAGGAGTTGTAAGCCGATGTATATGGCCGATTGGAAAGCTAAACTGGACGTCTTCTTGACGCTCAACGAACAAGTTATGGGATAATTTAAAATGCGTGCATATGAATATTACCAAAAAAATGGAATCAGGCATTTAAACGAACTTCTTGAGGCTAAACGTAAGTCTATAGGTCTCCTATGCTCATTTAGAAGCCGAGTTCCTCTTGGGAGTTCGGGATTGTACTATGACATCAATAAAGTAAAAAAGGAATTCCAAACCCTTTGCACTATCCTTAAAGTAGATTTTCATATTGTGGGAATTAATCAAAACTCATTAGATTGGATGGATGAGGTATATAAGGTCATTTTAGGAAGCCACATGGTGGTAGTTGATGTTTCTGATCCTAAGCCTAATGTTTTATACGAACTTGGCGTTACATGTTCCCTTCGTCTTTATGAATCCGTGATGATAACAAAACACACATCAAGCACTTTTGACTGTTCAGAAGTGCAACAACTTCAAATATTATATTATGATTGTCTGCATGATCTGAGTGAGAAAATAAGACATCATTTTAAAGCGATATCTTGGCCTATGGAGAGTGAGTTAAATGAAGCTTTTTATCAAATGCACAACAAACTAAATTACAAAGCAATGATATTGTTATTTACAATCTGCGAAAAACATCAAGAAAGAATTGGTCCAGACGGCATAGGACCTTGGCATATTTCGTCTATTGAGGAAGAGTTTTTGAACTCAGCATCTGAATTGGTTGAATTGGGGTTGGCTAAATACGAATATGATGTGTCAAAAAAAAAGGGGCAATTGGGCTGGGCATTGCATCCCACAGAACTGGGGAAACGATATATCGAATCAAATTATTTTAAACGATTCTTTTATCCAGGCACACCGACCCCATAACCTGACGCTCCACCAGGCGCTAAAAGCCTTGCGGTTTTCTGGTGTCTGGTGAGCTTATCAAATGGTAAAGAACTGAGGAAGTAAATGCGAAAAAAATGCTTTGTAATTATGCCTTTCTCGAAGACTTCAATATTTCGATCATCAAAGTACTGGGATGGGTTTTTTAAGCTTCTACAAAATATACTTGATGAAATAGGATATGATGCCTTTAGATCTGAAGATAGACCTCATAGTCTTACGAGAGCGATCCTGCAAGATTTGGCTATGACAGATCTTGTTTTGGCCATTCTTACTGATCGAAAACCAAATGTATGGTATGAATTAGGGATAAGAAATAGTAATAGACATGGTACTATAATGGCAATCCAAAAAGGGCAGAAGTTGCCTTTTGATATCGGCGATTATGGGGTTATATCTTATAATATTCGGAACAAAAAAGGAATTGAAAGTTTCAAAACTAAAATTGAAAGTTATATTAATAAACTGGAGCAAAACGTTAATGATAGTCCAGTTTCCGAATTCTTAAATACTGACATGCAAAATGCTGTAAATATTGCTTTGGGGAGACTAAGGGAAGCATCTCAACTTATTATTACCTTATTCAACTCAGACAAGACACCAAATGAAGTTCTAGATGAATTGCGCATGCTTCAGAAATCTTGGAAGACAAATATAAAAGGTCAAATAACGATTGTTGAGAATAGGAGGTTAGTATTACATGAAACACCATCTTTTGAAGGATTAAGTGCCTTAGACCGTTGGATAGAAAACGAAAGTTCTCTTTATCCAGAATTCGAGGCCAGAGTTGGTGGAATTCGTATTTCTCAAATGGATCTTCATCCTGATAGGGTTACTGTGCATGCTTTTGAGACAATAAAAGAACTAAAATGGGTTGTTATTGGGGAAGGGCATTATCAGCAACATGATTCTATACCATATTAGTCTAAACCATAACCTGGTTAATTCAGCCGACGCAAAAAGCCACGTGGCTGATTAGTGTTGACATCCTGACAGATGCCGGTCGCGTTTCAGCTCAACTGGCTAAAGAGCTTGCTGACCGTGAATTTGAAAAGTATCAGAACCAACAACGCAAGATTGAGACCGACATAGCCAATGAGGAACTGAACAGAACCGTCAAACGCATTTTGCAAAAAGAGAAAAAGAAAAGCAGTTAGGATGAAAGAACATCAGACTGACAACCAGTTATTGCAAATTTTGCAACTACTGCTAAAAATGAAAAGGATTCCAAAAGTGATGATCACCTTGATCAACAAACGTAACCTGCGAGCATAAAGATGGATACAATTCCAGTACCTTTGCGAAATAAACTTGAGCGCACCATCATCCAGGCGCGCGATGTAGCTGAAGCAGGGGCAAAAGTGGCATTAGAGGCTCTTGCTGTGCATTATCATGAGCCCTATGGCCATATGTCTCCAGAGGAGCGCAAGCTGCGGAACCATTTGCGAGCCAGGGCGAGACAGTTGGGTGACAAACAGAACCGGAAAGGTGAACTGGAAATCACACACCTTGTATGGGAATGCGCCTATGAGCACTGGCATCGAATGCTATTTGCCCGGTTCCTTGCAGAAAATACCCTCCTTATCGAACCTGAAATGGGTGTGGCCATAAGCCTTGAGGAATGTGAGGAACTGGCTAAGGATGATGGAAAGGATCTGTGGACACTGGCCAGTGAATTTGCTCAACATATGCTGCCCCAGATTTTCCGTCCAAATGATCCTGTTCTTCATGTGACGTTTGCCAGTGAACATCGGCTGAAGCTGGAGAAGTTTCTCAATGATCTGGAACCTGCAATTTTCACAGCCAGCGATTCACTGGGATGGGTTTATCAATTCTGGCAAAGCAAACGGAAAAAAGAGGTAAATCAATCGGGCAAGAAAATCGGTGCTGATGAACTGCCGGCTGTGACCCAGCTTTTCACCGAGCCCTATATGGTGAGCTTTCTGCTCGATAACTCTTTGGGAGCATGGTGGGCAGCGAGACGATTGACTGAAAACGATCTAAAAAATGCAGAAAATGAAGAGGAACTGCGCAGTAAGGCCTCTCTCACCGGTATGCCACTGGAATACCTGAGGTTTGTCAAGCTGAACAATGGCACTTGGACACCCGCTGCCGGAACCTTTGACGGATGGCCGGAGCATTTAAGCGAACTCAAGACCTTAGACCCTTGCTGCGGATCGGGGCACTTTTTGGTATCCGCCTTCTTAATGTTGGTACCCATGCGTATGGAGTTGGAAGGTCTTTCCGCTCGCGATGCTTGCGATGCCGTGTTACGGGAAAACCTTTACGGTCTGGAAATAGACAACCGATGTGTCGAACTGGCCGCTTTTGCACTGGCGCTAACCGCTTGGACCTACCCCGATACCGGAGGCTACCGTCCGTTGCCGGAACTTAATTTGGCTTGCTCGGGCCTCGTTATCAGCGCCAAGAAAGAAGAATGGTTTGCCCTTGCAGGAGACAACAACAACCTGCGTATTGCTCTGGAAGAGCTTTACAAACAGTTCAAAGATGCGCCGGTACTGGGCAGCCTGATCAACCCAGAGATTGGCCTTTCCAAAGGTTCCCTTTTTGAGCTGAAGTGGGAAGAAGTTGGACCGCTGCTAACGAAGGCGTTGTCTGGTGAAAGGGATGATGAACGCAATGAAATGGGAGTTGTTGCTCAAGGGATAGTAAAAGCCAGCGCAATTCTTGCATCGAAATATGATTTTCTCGCCACAAATGTACCCTATAAAAAAACAGGCGAAATGATCGAAAAAGTCGACAGTTTCCTTACTTTAAAATACCCTAACGCTCGCAGATCCCTGGAAACTTCTTTCTTGGCAAGATGTACTGAATTCCTTTCAAAGGGCGGAACATGCTCAGTAGTCCTGCCTCAAAACTGGCTGTTTCTTGGCGGATATAAAGAGTTCAGGAGAAACCTCCTGACAACCTACGAATGGCTCAGCATAGCGAGGCTTGGAGCTGGAGCCTTTGACACTATTTCCGGAGAGCACGTAAAAGCCATTCTGTTAACCATCAAAAATAACAAACTGGCCTCGTCTGGTAACAACAAATCGTCAGAAATGTTTTTTGTTGATGCGTCGGCAGAGAAGTCTTGTGATCTAAAGGCACAGCAACTCAAAAATGTTGCAGTGTCATTCATATTACAGCAGAGGCAGCTTCTAAATCCAGATCAGAGGATTATCTTAGGTCAAGATATCGAAGGAAGCTTGCTGTCTGATTTTGCAAGTGGCGTCCATGGGACAAACACAAAGGACTCTCTAAGGTTCATCCGAAATTATTGGGAAAGACCTTTACCAAACGATAATTGGGAATACGGTCAGACCACTGTTGAAAATGTACGGTATTTCGGAGGGCTAAGCACCATCTATCACTGGGAGAAAGGCGAGGGTGAACTGAAGAGACTCTCTAAACAAGGAAAAGCCATTTTGGCTGGTGGCTTAGCATGGGGAAAAACCGGTGTGTGTGTACGTCAAGTAGGTCACTTACCTTGTGCGATATATGTAGGGGTCAAGTTTGACCAAAACTGTGCAGCAATCATCCCCACAGATGAAAACCAGCTTCCAGCTATTTGGTGCTTTTGTTCATCGGAAAGCTTCAATGATGTCGTTCGAGAAATTGATCAGAGTTTGAAAGTCACCAACTCCACCTTGGTCAAAGTCCCCTTCGACCTCGATCATTGGACAAAAATAGCAGAAGAAAAATACCCCAAAGTATTGCCCAAACCCTATTCCAACGACCCGACCCAATGGATTTTCCATGGACATCCGGCCCGAAGCGACGATCCGTTGGAAGTGGCTGTGGCACGGCTGTTGGGTTACCGCTGGCCAGCTGAACTGGATGCTGGGATGGAGATTGCAGACGAGCAGCGGGAATGGGTGAACAAATGCGATGGCCTTTTAAAATACGTTGACGAAGATGGGATTGTCTCCATCCCTTCGGTGCGAGGAGAAGAAACTGCGGATGGCCGGCTGTTCAAGCTTCTATCTGCGGCATATGAAAATGGGAGAGGCTTCCAGCCTTTAGAAACCCAGCGGCAGGATGCCGCTGCCACCTTGCCCACCACAGCATACCTGGATGTATGGCTACGCGACCATTTCTTTGAGCAACACTGTAAATTATTTCAGCATCGCCCTTTCATCTGGCACATATGGGATGGCCGCAGGCGAGATGGATTTCATGCCCTTGTGAATTACCATAAATTGGCTGAAGGGAATGGAAAAGGCTGGCAGCTATTGGAAAGCCTTACCTATAGCTATCTTGGTGACTGGATTACACGGCAAAAAGAGGGAGTTAAACGAGGTGAAGGAGGCGCTGAAGATCGGTTGGCAGCAGCATTAGAGCTTCAAAAACGACTCATCGAAATCATTGAAGGTGAACCGCCTTTTGATATTTTTGTGCGTTGGAAACCGATCGAGAAACAGCCAATCGGTTGGGAACCTGATATTAATGACGGGGTTCGCTTGAATATTCGCCCATTCATGGCACAGGATATTCCTGGGGGCCGAAAAGGAGCCGGAGTCCTACGCTGGAAACCCAATATCAAATGGAATAAAGACAGAGGGAAAGAACCCTTTCGTCAACAGGAACAATATCCTTGGTTCTGGAAAGATGGCGAGTTTACCGGTGACCGGGTCAATGACATCCATCTGAAAAATGAAGAAAAGAAAAAAGCAAGAGAGGTATAAAGGGTGAGACTATGTTTGATGCTATCGAAGAATTGCAGGAAAAAATCAAAATGGGAGAAGATGGGTCACTGGAGATGAAGACCGTTCGTTTTCGCCACAGCAAAATAACGGGGCCTCATGCAAAAAGTCTGGCCGATGAACTGGCATGCTTTGCCAATAGCTCGGGGGGCGTTGTTGTTCTGGGCATCGACGATAAAACCCATGAGCCTCAGGATCTGTCTCAGGATCAGATCAACAGGCTGGAACACTGGGTTCAATCGATTTGCAACGATCGTATTAAGCCGCCGTTGATGTGCCGGATTGAAAAATTGAAGATTCCCCGTTCGGATGGAACTCGTAATCCTGTCATAAAAATCGATATACCGAAAAGTCTTTTTGTCCATGAAAGTCCGAACGGATATTTTTATCGTATCGGCAGCAGCAAGCGCAAAATGACAACGGAATATATTATCCGACTCGGGCAGCAGCGCAGCCAGGCCAGACTTATCCGGTTTGACGAACAAGCTGTTACCAATGCTGTGACAGAAGACCTATATCTAAGCCTGTACCAACGATTTCGTACCCCTCTTGCAGAAGAAGACGATCACACGTTTTTAACCAAGTTGCGCTTTATTACCCGGGATGATCAGGGAACATGGAGGCCTACCGTAGCCGGTGTTCTGCTGGCAACCGGAAATCCAAGGCAATGGATTCCAAATGCATTTATCCAGGCCGTTTGTTACAGGGGAACAGCTCGGGATGCCTCGGACCAGGTAGATCATAAAGATATTGAGGGGCCTATTGATGAACAGATTTTGGGTGCCTGCCGGTTTGTGAAACTCAACATGAAAGTTGCTGCTTATAAATCACCCGGCAGGGTGGAAGTGCCCCAGTATGATATGACAGCCATTTTCGAAACAGTGGTAAATGCGGTCGCCCATCGGGATTACTCAATCTATGGGTCAAAAATCCGCTTGCACATGTTTGCGGATCGGCTGGAGCTGTTCTCTCCAGGATCATTGCTTAATACTCTGACAGTCGACAGTCTGCATTTGCGTCAGGTTTCACGTAACGAACTCCTTACCAGTCTTCTGGCCAGGTCTCCCATCGGTATGGAGGGGCTTTCTGAAACACGCCAGTATATGATGGATAAACGCGGGGAAGGTGTGCCGATTATTATTCAAAAGAGCAGCGCCCTTTCAGGGAAAAAACCTGTATATCAGCTAATCGACGAAGCTGAGCTTTTATTGACAATTTACGCTGCTGATCCACATCGTACGAAAAAGAAGTAGAGTTTTCATTATACCGGAATTTACTGATACACAAAATTTGAAACGCTCAGCTTGGGAGAGAGTATTATTCATATGAATCCAACGATAACAGTAATCGAAGCATTGCGAAATTCATTGACAGCAGCCGCCCGTTTCAACCGCTCCGATATGGTCGCTCCAGCAGCAATTTTATGGACCGATGCCGACTCGCAGTGGGAGCCGTTGGTAGTTCAACTTCGCCCACTGATGCCAGAGCTTTTAACCCTGGGAGAATATCACCCGGAAGAAAAGATCGGTCCGGCCATTTGGATTAGATGTGTTATCGAACGTACTCTGCAAGATATTGATCTCCCGGGAAATGCCATCCTTATCATATACATGCCTAATGTCAGCAGACAGACTCTGAGAGCTGTCGAGGAATGTCCTGACAGCTTAAAACCGCTCGTTGAGCTGCAATATCGAGGTGTGGTTTGGACGCAACACAATGGAAGGGATTGGACCGTCGAGGCGTTTTTAGTTTCAGAGGATGGTGGTCTGAGTTTGGATGTTGCCAGGGATAGACACACTCGACGGTCAATGATCACTGCATTAGGCCAACTTGCGGTAACAACAATAACACGGCTGCTCGGTAAAAGACTTGAAGCGGAAGATTTTGATAAATTGATGGTTGAGGATACACCGCGAGATCTTCTGGTATGGATGAATTCTTCTGCGGAAACGCAAGAAAAATGGGATGCAAATAAATGGGCGGCATTTATTTCCCGTTGCAAGTCTGAATATGCTTTTGACCCTGATAAAGATGGTGAAATTGTCGCTGGAGAAAATCTTGGAATGAGGGAAGATGAAGTTTGGAAAAACCTCTGGAGACGCTTTGAAGAATCACCATTACTGTATCCCGGCCTTCCAGAGTTGCTCAGGCGATCAAAACCTTCCGGCAAGCTTATTTTCGACAAAGAGCCCTGGCCTGATGAGAACGACAGCGAGGAAAAAACATTACGGCAGGAACTTTTAGGGTTATCTGCAAAGAGCCCTGCAGAAGCCAAAAATAAAATTGAAGAATTAGAAGAACGACACAAGAGACGTCGCGATTGGGTATGGGCCAAAATCGGACAGAGCCCGCTCGCAATAGCCTTAGAACATCTGGCTGTGATGACTGACGAAGTTTCACAAAGTATGGGTGGTGATTCTGCGGATGCAATGGCATCTATATATAAAGACAGTGGTTACAAAGCGGATATGTCTGCCATACTTGCACTGTCCAGCGTTAAATCCGCTGAGGATAGCAAGGCGGTTGAAGCGGCTTTGAGGAGCATTTATTTGCCCTGGTTGGATGATGCAGCGCGTCATTTCCAAAAACTTGTAACAGCAAATCCTCTACCCTCAGGCTGCGGTGAGTTGCCTGGAATAAACGCTGAAGTTGGCGAGTGCCTGTTGTTTGCGGATGGCCTGCGATTTGATATTTCACAGCGTCTAATCGCGATGGCAGAAGAGCAACAACTTAAAATGTCGTCCAACTGGCGCTGGGCATCCCTGCCGACAGTGACAGCCACAGCCAAACCTGCGCTCTCACCTGTGGCTGAACAAATTATCGGAAAGCAATTAGGGGAGGAGTTCCGGCCAGTAACAAAAGAAGGCAACAAACCATTAACAATTGACCGGTTTCGCAAACTGCTTGCTTCAAAGAATTATCAGGTTCTTGGTCCTTCTGAAACTGGAGATCCTGAGCAAGCTGATGCCTGTGCATGGACTGAATTCGGTGAGATTGACAAGCTCGGCCATACGTTACAGAGTAAACTTGCTTCCAGAATAACAGAACAACTTGAACTGCTGATCGAAAGAATTCGAGATTTGCTTAAAGCCGGATGGAAACAGGTACGGGTTATCACGGATCATGGCTGGCTTCTGGTTCCCGATGGTTTGCCGGCTGTGAAGTTGCCTAAATACCTCACCGAATGCCGTTGGGCACGGTGTGCGGTTATAAAAGAGGATTCAAAGGTGGATATTCCGATGGCTACCTGGCATTGGAATTCTCATGAACAGTTTGCCTATGGACCTGGAGTAAACTGCTTTTCTAACGGCAATGAATATGCCCATGGGGGTGTGACGTTACAGGAATGTCTCATTCCTGACCTGCTATTCAGTTTAAGCGATGTGCCTTCTACGGTGACTGCTAAAATAAAAGAGATTTGGTGGCATGGAATGCGGTGCCGCGCTACCATCGATTCAGGTGGAGCCAAAATCACAGCGGACCTTCGAACAAAACCAAATGACCCGACGTCATGTGTAACCGGCCCCAAGACTGTCAGTGCTGATGGAAGTGTAAGTCTCCTTGTAGAAGATGATGATCTGGAAGGCACTATGGTCAGTCTGGTTATTATTGATCCTTCAGGATCCGTAATCGGGAAGCTGGCTACAACAATTGGAGGTAATGAATAAAAATGGAACTTGATACTCTTGACCGCCTTGCCGCTTCTATATTTGACGGATTTCTGGTGCGAAAGGATCTGGTACGAAAATACAGCAGACAATACCCTGTGCCCACTTATGTTGTCGAATTCTTACTTGGGCGATATTGTGCTACTGTTAATGAAGAAGAAATCGAGGAAGGTCTCGGGATTGTTGAAAGGCAACTGAAAGATCGTACCGTCCGAACCGGGGAAGAGGAATTATTTAAGGCCTGGGCACGGGAAAAGGGATCGGTGAAATTAATCGATCTCATAAAAGCCAGACTCGACTCCAAGAATGATTGTTTTATTGCAGAGCTTCCAAGCCTGGGTTTGCGTGATGTACGTATCAATGATCACCTTGTCCATGACAATGAACGGATGCTCACCGATGGTTTTTATGCTGAGCTAAATTTGGCCTACGATGCTGCAATAGCCCAGGAGAAAAGCGGGAGACCCTTTGCAATAGAAGGACTGAGAGCGATTCAACTTTCCAAGGCGGATGTTCTTTCCGTCCTAAATCGAGGTCGGAGCCAATTCACTACCGATGAATGGAAAAGGCTTCTGATTCGTTCTGTTGGACTGGAACCTGAAACGCTCTCCGACCGTGCCCAAATGGTAGCGTTGCTTCGCATGGTTCCTTTTATTGAAAACAATTTCAACATGGTAGAGCTTGGCCCAAGGGGAACCGGCAAGAGTCATATATACCAGCAAGTTTCTCCTTATTCTCATTTAGTTTCAGGTGGCAAGGCCACTGTGGCAAAAATGTTCGTCAATATGGCGAATGGTCAACGAGGCCTTGTTTGCCATTATGATGTGGTATGTTTTGATGAAATCTCAGGAATATCTTTCGAAAAGAAAGATGGTATCAATATTATGAAAGGCTATATGGCCTCCGGAGAATTTTCCAGAGGCAAAGAACCGATCCGAGCTTTCGGTGGCATCGTGATGGTCGGTAATTTTGAGGTTGACGTTGAACAACAACAGCGTATCGGGCACTTACTAAGTCCGCTACCTGTTGAAATGCGAAACGATACCGCATTCATGGACCGCATTCACTCGTATGCTCCTGGCTGGGATTTTCCAAAGCTAATCCCTGAAAATCTTACCAATCATTTTGGCCTTGTCAGCGATTTCTTGTCCGAATGTTGGAACAAGCTTCGCTCCGGAAGCCGTCTGCCAGTATTACAGGGCCGCGTGAATTGGGGAGGAGCCCTCAGCGGGCGTGATATCGAGGCTGTAAACAAGACAATCAGTGGCTTGATAAAACTCATTTTTCCTGATCCTGAGATACCGATTCCTGATGAAGAATTGGAATCGATTGTTCGCATCGCGTTGGAAGCTCGCCGCCGTGTAAAAGAACAGCAGAAACGGTGTCTGAAAACTGAATTCCGAAATACCCATTTCAGCTATTTCATGGGTGTGGATGGTGTGGAGCAATTTGTCTCAACCCCAGAGCTTCACAGCGATGAATTGATTGATGCCGATCCGCTCCCTCCAGGCCAAGTATGGGCCATCAGTCCGGGCGAACAGGAAGCTTCACCGGCGTTGTATCTAATTGAGGCCACGGTAGGTCCTGGAAGTGGGGTAAAAATCCTTAATGCGCCTGTGCCTCCGGCCTTTAGAGAAAGCGTGCGATATGGTGAACAAAACCTTTATGTCCGGGCAAAAGAACTGGTAGGTGATCGAGACCCGCGTAGCCATGAGTTTTCGATACAGTTACGATCCATGGATATCGATAGTTCTGGGCAAGGGCTTGGATTGGCAGCCCTCATTGCACTTTGCTGTGGGTTGATTGAACGGAGTGTAAAAGGTGGGCTTATCATCGTCGGAGCCTTAAATCTTGGAGGTTCCGTTGAAATGGTGCCAAATCCAGTAGCAGTCGCAGAACTGGCTGTGGAGAAAGGTGCAATGACTTTGTTGATGCCCATATCATCTCGAAAGCAATTATTCGAGCTTTCCGACGAAATGGCAACCAAAGTCAATATTGAGTTTTACGCAGATGCAATTGATGCATTTACAAAGGCTATTGCGGACTAGAAAGTAACCCGTCAATTTGGAATTTCATGATGCCCGGAAGCTGCGGGAGCGGGTTAATGGAAAATAAGAGGCTTTACGTTCCCTGTTTTCTGTAAAAGCATTATCGACATAATTCACTATAGAGGGGAGAATGAACATCTTGAATGAGTTTTATGATAAAAAAACTATATTGGCTGATATACATTCAAAATTGGAAAAGAATCTTAAAAAATCTCTTAGTACTAAAAATGATATATTTGAGAAGGTAGAAATCAAAGCTCGTTCTTTTACAATCGTCTGCATTATCCTAAAAGATAAATATAACCTTCTTGCTCACCAAAAAGAGGTTCTTACAATTTTCGATGAATTGTTTGCAGATGTGATTATTTCAATATACTTAGCCGGTTGCGCCCTTGACAAGCCAGCTCAAGGGCTACTTCGAAGAGTAATCGAACTAGGTGTAGGGATAGTTTACCTTTGGGATTTACCCCATAAATTTTGGGGCTGGAAAGATAATGATATTGCTCTCAATTTCAATGAAATGATTTCCCATATTAATAGTCCAGAATATACAATTCTAGTATCTAAAGAAAACCCGAAATATCAGCGGGAAGCTTTGATTGATCGTAAAAAGGCTGATGAAATATATGGTTCTTTGAGTGATACCATTCACGGGAAAATCTCCACCTTTGAATCAGTGTTACGAGATCGGTATGATTTTAATCTTACCGATTGGACTGAACACCTTAATAAGACCGAGGAAATCGAAAATATTTTGCTTGACCTTTGGAGGCGGAGATTTACTCATGTAGCAGAAGAACTTCATAATAAGTGCCCGCAACTACAAAGAATCTAATAAGGAGAGACTGATGCCAAATGATCCAAAAATGCCTGATTTGTTACAGGCTGCACGGTGTGAAGATCTGAACTATCAACAAATTCGAACATTATCTGTATTAGTGACTTCCGGGACGCCCTTTAGATTATAAGTTTCTATTTTAAGTAGAAGGTTTGGTGCTCATAAGATTATACTTTGACTGGAGGAATTCTGCCTTTTTGGCGGTAATGGAATTAACGTCATGAATGCTACAAATCGTGTAAAAATAAGAAGGAATGGGGTCAAGTCGAAGGAATGGTGGAATGGGGTCAAGTCTACTATTGACCCATGTCAGATAAAATGTTCTGTGAAAAAGACGGGGATCCGGTCGAGGTTTACCCTGTGTGGAATGACGAGTATTTGAAAAACACCAGGATTGATGAGAATTATCTCAAAGGGATCATTTTACAGTCCCGCGGTAAACTTAAAGACAACTACTATATCATCACGCCGGAGACATGCACCCTGATTGGCGATACGGCCATGAAAAACAGTACCGGTAATGATGTGCATTTTAAGATGCTCAAGTTTCCCTACAAAATACTGGAAGATGTCTCCCGCAATTTTCAGATACAGCAGCAGCCAAGCTCCCAGTAAAATGTCAACAATCTTATCAATTCCACAGGGTTCTATTTTAATGATGATGTTGAGATTGCGGCTGAGAGAATAAAACAAGGGTTGAAAATTACACAGTTCGAGACAAAGATCCTGGATAAACAGGGTGAGCGTTTAAAAGGACTTGACGGGCTTGCCATGCTGCTTGTGGATGTTGATTATGACGGTAAGATTTTTGATATGGATAGGACTGTATTTGGCAAAGATATTGGCGAGGACGGCAAAATCGGAATGACCGGTTTAACGGAAAGCATTGCAGTTGTTGCCATTGACAAGCACGGTAATGAGAGCAGGTCTTTTATCATCAAAAATAAGTAACCACTATAAGGAATTATTGTGAAGTCTTTTGAAAGCATCTCATTGATGAAAAATGAAAGTGAGGCCATCGAGGCGGCAGTCAGGATGCTGAAAAGTGAATTCTCCGTTATTAAGGTCATTCTGTTTGGATCAAAGGCCCGCGGAGACCATGACGAGCATTCAGATATCGATTTGCTTGTAGTGGCTTCCAGTTTGTTGCATTGGAAAGAAGAGAAGGCCATTGTCGGGGCTTTATTCGATATCGGTATGGAATATGATGTTATATTTAGTCCTTTGTTTACATCCGTTGATGAGTGGGAGAATGGTGTATTCACGGAATTTCCTGTTTACCAGGAAATCTCACGCGATGGAGCCGTTGTATTATGAGCCAACAGATTATTATCGACTATTGGGTAGAAAAGGCCGGGGAAGACCTTGCGTCAGCTCGGGACAACCTTAAATCGGGCAGGTATCAGAATGCAGTGCGAGATGCATATTTTGCCTGTTTCCATGCTTTTTCTGCGGTGCTTTTAAACGAGGGAAAAACGTTTAAAAAACATAAAGAAGTCCGCTCAATGCTCCACAGGGACTTCATTCGATCCAAGAAAATCAATAGGTTCTGGGGAAAACACTATGATTGGCTTTTTGATAACCGGCACAAGGCGGATTATCGGCTATTGATTCAATTTCATGCTGATCAGGTCAAAGAGATCGTTGAGGAAAGCGAAGCATTTGTGAAAGAGATGGCGGATTTGTTAAATTAGGTTAAAAGAAAATGACGAAAAGAAAATATAGTATCGGACAGATGTTGATGAAATCATTGACAACAGAGCAGATTGCCAATTTGCTTACGGTCGTGTCAGTTTCAACGGATTTGAATATTTATATGGAGAAGTTCGAAAAAATCGACCCGGACATGGCTATGACCGTGAAAAAAATTCTGGCCGGAGATCAGGATTCAGCAGACAGAGGTAAAACCGGGCAATATACGTCCCTTCAAAGAACAATGGAGTACTGGTTTTCACTATGGCGCAACTATGATGGCATCATAAGTGAAGTGGGTGACGAGAAAGGTAAGTATGCGGTTCAGGACCATCACTGGGAAGCGCCATATTTTGATGGCGGGAGCCTTGCTGAGGACCTGGAACCTATCGCGGAAGATATGTTCACGTTGATGGAGGATGTCTATGATGAAGTGGATGATCCGGATTTGTTTTTGAAGGCTTTGGAGGAAATTGATGAGCAAATCGGCTCATATCCCGAATGGATGGGCGCTGACGATGGGGAACCGTGCGTTTTGGAAGAAAAATTGACGCAATGCGTTTTGAAGTGGCTATGGTTATCATCGCATCGCGAAAGAAATCCCGGCCAAATCTTTGCGGAAAAAGCTTTTTATATTGAAAACGCCTTTGAAATGGTCGCATTGGATGAAGATGAATTTACTGGTTTTTTTATTCGGCTCCCTGACGGTGTCTGCCGGGAGATTTATGAGTTTCTAAAAGAGGGCGATCATCATATGAATTTGGACAATACCCATTCGGCATGGCACCACATCAACCACAATTATGAAGAACGGTTTGATGCAGGCAACTACCTTGAATCCTGCCGTAAATACCTCGACGAAAACTGGCGATACGGCCGACCCCTTGTTGATGAGGCCTTAAAGCAAAACGATTTTCAAAAGGCTGAATCTTTCCTTGTCAAAACTTTCTCAAGTTATTTGGAAGGACATAGGGGAAAAAGGTGGTACCCGGAGGGTTCTTTGCTCCTTATAGAGAAAAGCTTCTTTGTTGATAAGGGTGATGAAGAGATTGTTTCATTATTGACAAGTTGGGCTGATGTTGCGAAGCGGCTGAAACATCCGGGCCGAAGTGCTGCCGCCGCATTACAGGCCGTGGCATTTCATGCGCCGGAAAACTGGAATACGGTCTTGAAGGCGTACCGAAGTCTATCCAAACCGGATACTCAAGGGACGCTTGCCCCAATTTTTGTCCAGTGGAAAAATGAAATGGCGGCTCGAAGCTACCCCTATTTTATGGACTCACGTAAAGTTACTGATACCTGGATTCACTGGTTGATTGACGCCATATTAGATGTCAATCAAGATAAAGAATGGTTTTTAAACAAGCTCGCTGATTGGCTTTCTGATCTAAAAAATAATACAAAAGCGGTGAAAAAACAGTGGCGCTGGCTGGCCCTATTAACCATGGATCTTCCCCAGAGTGAAAAGATTAAAGTAAAACATCCTTCTTTTTGGGAGACTGTTCTTCCTGAAGGTGATTCCAGGGGAGATCTAACCGCCTCTCGGCGTAAAGGTTTGCGGGAAATGAAAACCGGTCTATACCTTAAAACCGCCCTGGAAGTCTGGGAAAAGCAATTACGGCATATTGTCCCTGATCCTTCCAATGCACATAAATCGAATTATGAGGAATATGTTCTGTGGGCTCATGCGTTATTTGAACTCAACAGAGACGAATACAACGTTTTGATAACTAACTGGCGTAAAAAACACAATCGCCGCAGAAACCTGTGGCGGGATATGAAAGTAAGACATCTGCCGGTTGGTTGACAAAAGAATAAAATCACCGTCCATAAAAATTGAAATCATCCTGCCTGAAAAGAGAAAAATAACGAAAAATTTACCCATTTCCCGACGGTACTAACCTTAAACTTTTGCTATAAATAAATTGCATTTACCTTTTTCTGATGATATTATTAAAAAGTTATAGAATCGTAACGGTTTAGGATGATTAAGAATATCTATTTAAATATAATTATATGAGAAACCAAGATGAAACTTCGTACAATTTTATTGGTATTAGCTTTGCTGGCTTTTCTCTCTTTTTCTTCAGGAGGGTATCTTTATTATTCTTCTTTGAAGAAATTTGCATTCAACAAAGCTGAAGTCGAGGCGAATTATAAGGCTGAAAGTATAAAAAATCGCGTCTTCTCTTTTCTGAATGAGAACTTAAAGTTGGTAAAGGCACTGTCCGGACTTAAAGAATTATAACATGCTCTCTTGACTCCTACCCAAGAGAAATTGGCCAAAGCAAACTTTATTTTAGACCATTTCCAAGTCGCTCTAGATGCCAGTGTCTCTTATGTGATGGATCGAGAAGGGTTGACCCTATCGTCGAGCAATCGCAATGCCCCTAACAGTTTTGTGGGGAAAAATTATTCATTTTGCCCTTATTTTCAACAGGCCATTCATGGGAACCCTTCCGTATATATGGCATTAGGTGTGACTTCGAAAAAACGAGGGGTATATTACAGTCACCCGGTTTATGAAAAAGGCCAAAATAGCCCCATTGGGGTTGTCGTTGTGAAGGCGTCTGTTGAACACATAGAAAAAGAGCTTGTTGCCCTTCAGCGTCATGCCCATGGAGAAAATATACTCATTGCGGACCCCCAGGGTATTGTATTTATGTCAAGCCATAAAGAATGGCGTTACCAATCTCTTTGGGAGATTTCAGATGAGAAACTGTCTGAAATTTCTAAAACAAAACAATTTGGAAACGGACCCTGGAACTGGATTGGATTTAAGATGAAGACCCGGAATCGTGTCGTAGACCCATCCGGAGATGAATATATGATATATCAGAAGAAAATTGACATACTTCCCGGTTGGAATGCAATCCATCTAATCAAATTAAAATCAATTTCAGAAAGTATTTCAGCCCCCTTAATTAAAACAATTGGGTATATAACCCTGGCATTGTGTGTTCTTATCGGTATATCCGTTTTAATTATGTATAAAATGGCGAGTTATGACATCGTCAAGCGAAAACAGAGCCAAGAGGCGCTGCAGAAGAGCGAGGAAAAATTGCGGAACATCGTGGAGCACAGTTCCAATCTTTTCTACTCCCATGACACAGAACATAAACTAACCTACCTAAGTCCGCAAACCCGGGATTTCTTTGACTGCGAGCCGGAACAAGCGCTGGTGCTCTGGACGGAGTTTGCTACCGATAATCCCATCAACCAGATTGGGTTCGAGTTAGCCGAAAAGGCGATCCAAACCGGCGAGATGCAGCCATCCTACGAACTGGAACTCGTGGGGGTCAAGGGACGAAAAATCTGGGTCGAGGTGCATGAGGCGCCGGTGGTAAGGGATGGTCAAACCGTTGCCATTGTGGGAGCGCTTACTGACATCACCGAGCGCAAACAAGCCGAGAAGTCGCTAAGGGAAAGTGAGACAAAATACCGGACCCTTCTTGAAACCACATCGGAAGGATACTGGCTGCTAAATCCCGAACGAAAAACCATCGAAGTGAACGAGTCCCTTTGTGAAATGCTTGGGTACCGTGAGGATGAGATGCTTGGCAAAAAACCCTTTGAGTTCGCAGATGATGAGAACCGAAAGATTTTTAATGAACAAATCTCAAAGATATCTACCTCACCTCATCGAAGTTATGAAATTACCCTGAAAAAAAAGAACGGTCAAGACCTGCAAACATATTTCAATGCCACAACAATCAGGGATGAATCGGGATTGGAGAAAGGGTCATTTGTATTTGTTACAAATACTACCCAAAGAAAGAAGGCTGAAGAAGAACGAAATAGCCTGGCAATCGCCATCGAACAGGCTGCGGAGTCTGTATTCATTACCGACCGAGACCAAATGATTCAATATGTCAATCCTGCATTCGAGCGCCTCACGGGGTACCGTCGCAAAGATGCGATTGGAAAGACCCCACGGATTTTGGAAAGCGGAAAGCAAGGCGCTTTGTTTTATAAACAAATGGAGGATATTCTTGCCCGCGGCAATGCCTGGCATGGACGCATTGTTAACAGAAAAAAAGACGGAAGCCTTTATGAAGCAGATGCGACAATTTCACCTGTACTGGATAAATCAGGCAAAATTACAAATTTTGTATATATAAAACGTGATATAACCAATGAAATTGAATTGGAACGACGCCTATTTCAGGCACAAAAAATGGAGTCCATCGGCACTTTGGCCGGAGGGATTGCCCATGATTTCAACAATATCCTTTTTTCCTTGTCCGGATATACCGAATTGGCATTAGATGATGCTGAAAGAGGAACCCCGTTACATGACAATTTGCAGGAAGTGCTTATCGCTGCCCATCGTGCCGGAGACCTGGTCAAACAGATCCTCACATTCAGCAGACAGGTTGATCAGAAACTGAAACCATTAAAAATTAAGATGGTTATCAGAGAGGCATTGAAACTCATCAGATCTTCCTTGCCGAGTACCATTGAAATCAACCAGAATATCAGCAATACCTGCGGGTTGGTTATGGCCGATGCCACACAGATTCATCAGGTTGCCATGAATCTTTTGACCAATGCCTTTCATGCAATGGAAGATCAAGGCGGCAAACTGGAGGTAACCCTAAAAGAGATTAATCTTGATATGGATGACTTAAAAGATCCGGCCATGCTTCCCGGTTCTTATGTTTGTTTGACAGTGGCGGATACCGGTGCAGGTATTGAGAAGCCTATAATTGATCGCATATTTGAACCCTATTTTTCTACCAAGGAAAAAGATAAAGGCACCGGACTGGGCCTTGCCATGGTGCACGGCATTGTTAAAAGCTATGGAGGTGACATAAGAGTTTACAGTGAACCGGGCAAAGGAAGCGCATTTCATGTTTACCTGCCGGTCATCCAAACCCGGGCCGAAACAAAGGAAACCCGGGTCATATCCCCTGTGGAAGGGGGCAAAGAACGAATCTTTTTAGTTGATGATGAAGAGCAGATTGTTCGAATGTCACAGCAGATGCTGGAACGACTCGGTTATCATGTCACTGCCCGAACCAGCAGCATTGAAACACTGGAAGCGTTTCGGGCAGCTCCCCATAAGTTCGATCTTGTCATTACTGACACAACCATGCCCAATATGACGGGTATTGAGCTTGCCAGAAAACTCATGGAAATAAGATCTGATATTCCCATTATCATTTGTACGGGATTTTCCGAAAAAATCAGCGCGGATAAGGCAACGGCCATGGGCATTCGCGGATATGTCATGAAGCCGATTGTTAAAAGTGAGCTTGCTAAAAAGATAAGAGAAGTGTTGGATAACAGCTGAAAAAGAAAAAAATTAGTTCGCTTCGCTCACATTTGGAATGATGGAGTAATGGATTGATGGATTAATGGAATGGTGGGTGAGCTTGTCCTGAACGAAGTTGAAGGAAAGGAGTTTTTTACAATTAAAATGGTTTATTTCCGCTCTTACATCCAATATTCCAATATTCCAACATTCCATTTTTCCATGTCCGAGTTAAAAATGTAAGTCTATAAAATACCTTTATTTTCACTTAATTGTAGAAATTCCGAGACGTTTGTTGAGAAGTTACCGTTTTCATGCATTACCAGGATTTTTCCAAAAAATTCAATGATGCCTTTAAATGATCATATGAAAAGATCTCAAGTGAGACAACCTTTGTAAACTGTTTTAAAATTCCTATGACCGAGTCCATATTTTTTTTCGAAAGCCTGTCTAATGATGTGTGGACATCCGTCTTATCAACGCCGTGAAGATGGATGATCGAGGTTCTGTTGCCATACCTGTTGAACACCTTTTCCATATCGAACCCGTATACCATTAGATGACCCAGGTCGATACAGACCGAAAGATTAAAATCGATCAAAATTTCTTCCACCCATTCTATAGGATATGTCAGGGTTTCGATTGAAATCATTTTAGAGTTTATCCCGGTGGCAATAAATTGCCCTACGCTGCGGTAAAGACGTTCCCGCCACTTTTTTATACGTTCGGTTTCCAATCCCTTTTCATCATATGAGAGATGCAAGGTGTAGGTAGAAGGAGAGAGTGAAGCAGTAAGGTTTATGACTCTTTTTAAGGTTTCCATGGTGGTATGCCGGATTGACGGCTCGGGATCACTCAAGGATATGTCGGTTGGCAGATGTACATTATAGGTAAGATCAAACTCTTTTGACAGCAGCAAGAGTTTATTTATCTCATGAGTTGACGGCAGACTGTCCGGAGCACTTTCAAAAAGCAAAAGTTCGATTTCATCCACATATGGGGCAAGCATTTTAACATTTTGTGTATAGCCGGCCGGATATATGTAAGATGTGGTTCCTATCTTGAATGGATATGAACCTTTGTATGACTTGGGCAGGGTAGGGTACATTGTCTAAACCTCTTGAAATTCATTTCAGTATTCAAATTGGAACAAAGCCTCTATCTTATTAAAAATGATAAAAAATATAGCGTGATCACCAACACGCACAACCATATCAGGGCTGAAAACATCATCAGATCGCATGCCTTTTTAATATGATTCCGGTTGATTGGGTTGAAGGGTATTCCCAAATAAGGCTTGGCCACCAGACGGCCGTGATAATAATTGGGGCCGCCGAGCCGAACCCCGAGGGCGCCGGCAAAAGCGGCTTCCGAATATCCGGCATTCGGGCTCGTATGGTTAGCCCCTTCAGCCAGGGCGGTTTGAAATGTACGTGATCCTTGACCGGTAAGGATTTTGGCTGCAGCTGATATAATAAGGATTGAAATGCGAGCCGGGATCAAATTTGCAATATCATCGATTCTGGCGGCAACTTTCCCAAAATCTTTGTATTTGTCATTTTTATAGCCGATCATGGAATCGAGTGTGTTTATCATTTTATAAGCCATTGCTAAAGGGACGCCACCCATTGCAGCAAAGAAAAGGGGCGATATAACGCCATCAACAAGGTTCTCACCCACAGTTTCCACCGTAGCACGGGAGATTCCGTCCTCGTCAAGTCGTTCAACATCTCTGCCCACAATAAGGGCAACCTTTGCTCTGGCATCATCTATTCGGGTTTGGGTAAGAGCCCTGAAAACCGCCATAGCCGAACTTTCCAGAGAACGAATTGAAATACAATAATAGATTATCAAAATTTCAACACCGGCCTTGACCAGGGGATGAAAATATTGGGCGGTTTTCACCAGGACAAAGGTCAGGGTCCAGGTTCCTGCGATAAGGGATACTGCAAAAATGGCGCCGGAGATAGAGAGCCTTAAATTCAGGTTCCTGAAAAACGGTTCACCGGCTGTTATGACCCTGCCGAACCACCGAATGGGGTGGGGTAAGCGTGTTGGATCGCCTAAAACAAGATCAAGTATAAATGCAGCGGGTAGGATATACCCTGCGGTAGAGAGTTCCATGTTTTAGATAAATATTTAAGCTTTAAAAACCTGAAAGATGAACGTTCAACATTGAACAGACTGAACATCGAACGTCCAACGTCGAACGTCGAACGTCGAATAATGATGTCGCTTCGCTCCTCAAATTATTTTAAAATTGTATGCATCGAACAGACTGAACATCCAACATCGAACATATTAAACGATGAACGTCCAACATCGAACATTGAATGTCAAACGTTGAATAATGATGTCGCTTCGCTCTTCAAATTATTATAAAATCGAATGAAAAACAAACATTCAACAGCTATTTCTTTTCTTTTCAGCCGTTTTGATACTCGTAAGAAAAATCTTGCCCTTTGTTTTTGTCTTTCATTCAAAATTCGATGTTGGACGTTAGATGTTCGATGTTCATCTTTTAGTATGTTCGATGTTCATCTTTTTGAGCTGATTCTTCCTGAGATATCCGGTCCAATAGTTTTTTCGCAAACATGCGGTTAATTTCACCCGTTTTCAAAGAAAATCGGATAAAGCGATCCGAAAGGCCACTGAAATTTGAGCAGTTTCTAATGAGGATCCGATCGTCTGCCATATGGTTGCCGAGGCCGCCGGCCGTAAGATTTCCATAAAGCCTTGCAAGAATAAAAGAAGTGGTGCTCGGGAAAAGTTTTATGAAGGATGAATTTTTGAAGGTTTCAAACAGAATGTCTTTTTCCTGAGCAATAAATTTTACCGTATTCTCAATAAAGGTTTCGACTTGGGCCGTTTGTTTCATCAGATACTGCACTGCCATCTGGGCCAGGCTGTTAACACTCCAGGGAAGTAAGTATGTTTTGAATTGTTTAATAATTACGGGGGATGATATCAAAAACCCGATCCTTAAACCGGGAATCGTGAAAAATTTAGACATTGAATTCAAAACCATTACATTGGGGTTGGTTGATCTTATCATGCTCTGGGTGTTGGATCCGTCTACAAACAAAAGATACGATTCGTCGATAACAAAATTTACATCCTTATGGGATCTGCAAAGCTGTTCAAGGTCGGCGGCCGGAATGATATTGCCTGTGGGATTGTTGGGGTTGCAGATGAAAATCGTATCATGGCCCTGGATCTGTTGTGCCGCTGCCTTAATGTCATGCTCGAAAGCGTTAGATTCTCTTGCTGTTAAGTAATCATAACGAATGTTGTGCATGGCGCATGCATCTGCATAATCGGCATATGTGGGTCCGAAAATCAGCGCCCTTTTTGTCTCAAGGACACGGGGTATTGAATAGATTAACTGGGTGGTTCCGTTCCCGGCAATAACCCGTTCAGGATCGATATTGTATCGTTCGGCAAACACATTCACCGTGCGATTCGCGTCCACTTCCGGAAGTCTGGCTATGGTTTTTATGTTTTCCTGCAAGAACCTAACCAGGTCCGGAGGGGGACCCAACGGGTTAATATTACTGCTCATGTCCACAATTTCAGACCCATGACAGCCAAGTCGTTGCGCCAGGTCATAAATATTTCCACCATGTCCTTTCAGCATTAATGACTCCCCATTGTAACCAGTAAAAAAAGCATGGATTCGGTAACTTCAGTTATTGCTCCCAGCATGTCACCGGTAATACATTGAATCCGTTTATTGTAATAAAAAAAAATGGTTGAAATTATAAGCATGAAGCAAAAGTTTAACCATATTCCCTGCCATCCCAGAAAGAATGAAAATGCCACTGGAATAATCAAACCGCAGAACGCATAAGGCTTCAACGGTTCACTGAAACAATCTTGTCCGGTACCGCCGTCCGGTCTTCCGTATGCTAAAAAGCGTATGCCGAATATCATACCGCTTCTGGCATAGGCGGGGATAAGAGCGATCAAAAGCGCACGGTTCGTGTCAAGATCCAGGATACCCCCCCATTTAACAGCCAATCCGCAAACGATGGCCACAAGACCCATGACGCCGATACGGCTGTCTTTCATTATGGTTAGCGCCTTTTCTTTGCTATGGTGCCCCAGTAGGCCGTCGGCGGTATCCCCCAGTCCGTCAAGATGAAGTGCTGCGGTGATAACCACAAGAAAAACAACGTCGAGCACAGCGACCACAGGTTCTGACCAGAAGTTTAGGGCCACATAATCAAATATGGATACCAGGGTGCCGATAATCAATCCCACAATCGGGAAATACGGAATCATCCCTCTGGGATCATATATTGCCGGCTTGCCCATGGGAATAATGGTGAGAAATTGTATTGCAGCGATTAACCGTTTTATCTTATTATTCATTTTACTCCTACAGGGATGCCGGCAACCATCCATATCACTTTATTTGCACATGCCGCTACTTTCTGATTCGTAAATCCGGCCGCATCCCTGAAAAGCCGGGCCAGCCTGTTTTCAGGGACAATGCCGGTTCCCACTTCGTTTGATACCAAAATTATCGGACATTCGGCTTTTTCAAGAGATTGGGTCAGTTTCCGGGTGTGTCCGTCTATATTTTCCTGATCATCGTTTTCCAAAAATAGATTACTGATCCAGAGGGTCAGGCAATCGACTATGATTACATTTTTTTTTCGACTGTTTTGACTAATGGCTTCAGGTAAACGGACCGGTACTTCAAAGGTTGACCAGGCCGGCCTTCTCTGTTTTTTGTGCCGTAAAACGCGATTTTCCATTTCTTTGTCATGGGGTATGCACGTGGCAATAAAGATTTTTTGTCCGGGAATCTGCTCTGCAAGTTCAAGCGCGTAGCTGCTCTTACCGCTTCTGCAGCCTCCGATAACAAGAATGGTTTCTTTCATAAATCCACGTCCTGACCCGGGAAATCCGGTAATACGAAATTCGATAAATTTCTTAGACGTCTAAATACTTAAAAATCTTTTCCGTGTCCACATACTTTTCAAAATGTTCAGCCAGAAGGTCATATTCTTTATCTCTGGCTGCAAGTCCATGAGTTCCGGTAAGTTCCATACCGCTGAGGCCGATGTGGTTTAGCCAGCGCCGGGTAATATCCGGGGAGTCGAACAGGCCATGGATATAGGTTCCCAGCACCCTCGCGTTATTTGTCATACAACCGTCTTCTTTATTGCAGGATATACTGTTTTGATCGAGGACCCGAAACAAAGATTTGCCTGAAAATAGGAGGGTTTCTCCCATATGGATTTCATATCCGGCGCCGGAAATGCCCTCCCAGGAAAACTGAGTCCGTGTGGTTGTTTTAGGAGCTTTTAAAATGGTTTCCACGGGCAGAAGTGACAGCCCTTGCATGGTGGCGGGTTTTCCCTCCAGTCCTTCCGGATCGTGAACATACTTTCCCAGCATCTGGTACCCCCCGCAAATGCCCAGTATGTATCCCCCTTTGTTTGCATATGATACGAGCTTATCCGCCCATCCGGTTTTTTTAAGCCATTTAAGGTCAAAGCACGTATTCTTGGATCCGGGAAGGATAACGGCCTTGAACAGATCAAGTTTCTGAGGCTTTTCAATAAAATAAATATTAATGTCCTCAATACCGGAAAGAGGAGCAAAATCAGTAAAATTTGAAATATGGGGGATGCGTATCACGGCTATGGCCGGTGTGTTAATGTCTTTTTCTAAAACCCTGGCAGGATTTTCAATGACAACCGAATCTTCTGCTTCTATAGATATATGATTATACCACGGAAGCACACCGAACACGTTCTTTTTTGTCTTTTGTTCTATCCAGTCTATCCCTTCTTTAAATAAATGAATATCCCCCCTGAACCGGTTTATAATAAATCCGGATATCTGGTTTTGTCGTGATTTCGGAAGACATTCCAGTGTTCCGACAATCTGCGCAAAGACTCCCCCTTTGTGGATATCCGCCACCAGAATAACAGATGCACCTGCATATTCCGCCATTCGGAAGTTAACGATATCATAGGGCATAAGGTTAACTTCAGCGCAGGAACCGGCGCCTTCCATCACAATAAGCTCGTATTCATCTCTTAATCGATCCAAGGCCGCGCATGTTCGTGAAAAGAATTGCTCCTTTTCTTCATGGTAACCTGCCGCCGTGCTGTTCCCCACCGCTTTTCCGAAAAATACGACCTGTGACCCCACATCACTGGTGGGTTTTAAAAGGATGGGGTTCATGTCCACATGTGGTGCTATTCTTGCTGCTTCAGCCTGAACAATCTGCGCCCGGCCCATTTCCAGTCCTTCCGGAGTGATACCGGAATTGTTGGACATATTCTGTGCCTTAAATGGTGCGACACTTATTCCTTTATTGACAAAAAAACGGCAAATTGCCGTTGTAATAATACTTTTTCCCACATCGGAACCGGTTCCAAATACGGCAAGGCACGGCGCCTTCTTTCTGTTTTGATTTTTTGCGTTCAATCTTTATTAAACCTTCTTGTAGCTGTTCACAGGTTCAAATTTTCGGTGGACCCTTAACCGTGTGTAAACAAGATTGTTGGTTATTGAGTTCAATCGTAAGGTGTTAGTGTTCAGGTGTCAGGTGTCAGCTCTTCAAGTTTTTCGACCCTGAAACCTGACACCTGACACCTAAAAAAGGCTTCAGAACAATGAATTGTCAATAGACAAGGATCAGCATTTACCAACGGCCTTGACCTGCACCCAGCTATTTCTCGATGCCAACCCTGGCTTTCACTCCTTTTTGATAATAATGTTTAATCTCCTTCATCTCTGTGACCAGATCCGCCCGTTCAATGATTTCAGGCATTGCGTTTCTGCCGGTAATGACGATTTCGACATCATCCGGTTTTTTGTCAATAATTTTAAGAAGATCTTTTACTGAAAAGAGCCCGCATTGTACAGCCACATTGGCTTCTTCAAGTATAATCACATGGTACTGTCTTAAAGCGATTATTTTTTCTATACGTTCAAGACCTTTCCCGGCAGCTTGGATATCCTCGGGTGACGGCTTTCCTTTAATAAATCGGCCAAGGCCGTATTGCTCGATGGTGATAAGATCGGAAAATCTTTTGAGTGCATTAATTTCGCTGTATTCACCCATCTTGATGAATTGTACAATAAATACTTTCAACCCTGCACCGGCAGCCCTTATGGCCAGGCCTATGGCTGCCGTGGTTTTTCCCTTTCCGTTTCCGGTGTAAACCTGTATATATCCTTTCATAAAATATCTACCGAATATTTTACACCATACCCTCTGGGAGTTATTATAAAATCGAGATATTCAAAAGAAGCGCTGCTTCCGATAAACACCGTTGTCTGCATGTTTACCGTTGCCTCGTGCAAATTTTTAAGGGGAACAATTCTTACATCCTGGCCTTTGCGCATGGCATTCACCACAATTCCTACAGGGGTATTTTTATCCCTGTATTTTAGTATAATCTTCTGAGCGGTTTTTAGGTGCCTTTGTCTTCGTCTGCTTTTCGGGTTATAAAGGACAATTACAAAATCCGCCTTTGCCGCTGCTTCTATTCGTTGTTCAATAAGCTCCCAGGGGGTCAAAAGATCACTGAGACTTATGGCCGCAAAATCATGGTTTAACGGCGCTCCTAAAAGTGACGCTCCGGAACACAGGGCCGGTATGCCGGGAATGATTTCAATAGAAAGTGTGGCTTTTTCTCTTAAAGCCGTTTCCCGGGAACAAGGTGCTGTAACGTGGATTTTTTTCATCTTGCATATCTCTAAAGCAAGCCCGGCCATGGCATAAATACCAGGATCACCGCTTGAAACAATAGCACACGATTTTCCTGATAGAGCAATATCAATGGCTAACCTAACGCGCACCACTTCTTTGGTCATTGCGGTGCTTATGACATGCTTATCTTTAATAAGGGGGCGGATCAGATCAATATAAGTTGTATAGCCTGCAACGGCATCAACTGTTTTAAGGATATCATGTGCCCGTTTTGATAAATAATCCGGACTGCCGGGACCAATTCCTATCACATAAAGGATTCTCTTGCTATGGCTATGGTTACGTTCCGAGTTGAGTGCTTGGAAACGATTAGCTTTCCGTTGTTTGACGCAAGAATTGCTGCTGCTTCGCATACGCTTTTTACTCCAGTAAATTTTTCCACCATCAAAGATGGAGTCTCGATGGTTTTTATCTGATTCAATTCTTCCCGGTCATAAAACGTTATGGGCAGTTCGAGTTCCCCTGAAAGGGCTAAAAGACCGGTTTCATCCTTTTTTATATTTATTGTCGTAATGCATTTAAGGCTGTTAAAAGAGAGCCTGAATTTTTCAAGTACTTCATGAAGGAAGATTTTCATTTCTTCCATGCTTGTGTTTCTATTGCACCCGATCCCTGCAACCAGAGATTCGGGTCGCAGTATCAGCATTTGCGGGGGCAAATCAAACAGGACATCACAAATAAAGACGCCGGATATCTCTTTTAAATATGTTTTTGGAATAGCTTCCGGATCATTCCCGTCTGAACCGGCATCTAAAATAAGGTTTGATTTTGGTATTGAATCCATAAGCAGGCCAAAAGGATCATGAAAATATATCTTCTCTCCGGTAAGAAATGCCATGTTTACCCCTTTTATTGCATCAGGGTTCTCAATGAAAAGCCCCTTTTCTATGGCAAGAACATCAATTGAGGGTACACTGTGTATATCTGTAGCCGTTGTGATAACCGGATCCGCTCCGATTAATCCGGCAACTTTATTTGCAAGCATATTGGCTCCGCCAATATGGCCGGAAACAAGGCTTATGGAATGATTTCCCATCTCATCAACAACAACAACGGCAGGATCAACCGTTTTGTGCCTCAGGAGGTGTGCAATAATTCTGACAACAATACCGGTGGACATGATAAAGATATGCCCATTGTATTTATTAAAAAGGCGGGGCATGGCGCCGGAGAGTCTTTTGAATGTGTGAGAGGGTATATTTGATCTTTCCAGATTCACAGATAGATACAGGTCAACATCGGACAGACGTTCTGCGATTTGTCGGCCCAAATTTGCGCCTTTTGGTGTAATGGCCCAGATTGCAACAGTGTATTTTTCCCCATGATCAATCACTATTTCCTGTTCCTCTGTAACCGTGGGCAAAATCCTTATCGTAAAGTTTTGATTTATGGTTGCGCTCACTTGAACGTACATCTAAAACCTTTCCAACAATAATAAGAGCCTGACGGGTTATATTTTCTTTTTTAACGCTCTCCTGTAATTCTTCAATGCTTGTAAAAATAATTTTTTCGTCAGGTTGGCTTACACGGAACGCAACAGCACAGGTCGCATATTTGCCATATGCTTTTTCCAGTATCTTTGCAACATCATCAACCATGCTCATGCTGAGATATATGGCCATTGACGTTTTGTGGCTTGCGAGGGATTCCAGCGATTCCGTTTCAGGCACCGGTGTTCTGCCTGCCATACGCGTTAAAATAAGTGTCTGAGAAACTTCAGGGAGAGTGTATTCTATTCCCATGGATGCTGCTGCTGCAAAGGCGGCTGTCACGCCGGGTATCAGCTTAAACGGAATCGACTTTTTTTGCAATTCCGCCATCTGTTCAAAGGTGGCGCCGTAAAGACTCGGATCTCCGCTGTGGAGTCGCAATACACGCTTGCCCTCATTGTAGCCCTTTTCCATTGCATCGATAATTTCTTCAAGATGCATTGATGAACTGTTTAATAGCGTGGTTCCGGGCCTTGTCCATTTTAAAACAGTTTCAGGCACCAGTGAGCCTGCGTAAATAACAATGTCTGCTTTTTCAAGTGCATGTTGACCTTTTACGGTAATCAGTTCAGGGTCACCCGGACCTGCGCCGGCAAAAATAACGGTATTTGTAAATTCTGTCATTATGACCTTCTTTTTTCTCCGCAAATAATCCATACGGGGTTTTCCGCCTCAAGCCTTTTTCCAAACGGCATTTCCTGACCGCGACTGATCTGAATCTGGACGATGTCAGTTATAAAACCTTGGGATTTAAGTGTGCTCATGGCAACTTCAATATTAGAAATGAGAATCGTGTTAATGACGATAACTCCATCCTGCTTGAGATAAACCGAACAAGACCGTATGATCTTTTCAAGATCCTTTCCACCGCCGCCGACAAATATACGATCAGGGGCAGGCAGGTTATCAAGGCCGTCCGGAAGCTCGGATTGTATAATTTCCAGATTTTTTACATTGAAACGTTTCCGGTTATTTTCAATTTGGATGATCCTGTCCGGGTTTTTTTCTATGGCAAAAATTCTGCCTAGTCTAATAAAAATAGACGCCTCAATAGAAATAGAACCGCTTCCGGCTCCCAAATCCCACATGATGTGATCCGGCATCAGGCGAAGTTTGGAAAGGGTTACCGCTCGAATCTCAGCTTTGGTAATAAGCCCTTTTTGGTGATCAAATAAATATTCGGGCATCCCGGAATAGATTTTTGTAATTTTTTTAAAACGTGATTCACGAAGTTTCAAAATAACCAGGTTCGGTTCTGAAAACCGGATTCCGGCAGCCTCTGAAGGAAGATACCATTCAACCCGCTCGGAAGACGTTCCCATTTGTTCCAAAACGCACATGTCATAATCGAATATCCCCTTTTCAAGCAAATAATTTGCCAGCCAGCCAGGACTATTTTCAGGATCGGTAAAAACGGCGACTTTATCCTTTTTCGCCAGGATCGGTAAAAGCGCCCTGGTTTTCTTTCTGCCGTGCAAACTGATGACATGGGCGTCGTGCCACGGTATCTTGAGGCGGGAAAAGGCTGCGGCAACCGAAGATATATTCGGATATATCAAAACATTTTCCCGGCCAAGGGAGGTTAGTAACAAGGAACCAATACCGAAAAAAAGCGGGTCGCCTGATGCAAGGACCACTATTTTGTTGTTTGGCATCCGGTTTTTAATATATTCGATTATTCCTTTGATATCTTTAGTAATTTCTTTTTTATGAGCCGGAGAATCGGTAAAAAAATCAAGGAGTCGTTTTCCCCCTACAAGAATATCTGCATGCCGGATGATCCCGAGATGTTCTTCTGTGAGATCCTTTGGCGATAATCCCATTCCGATTATGGATACCGGTTTTTTCATGATAATGCCCTTGAACCCAAGTTCGATGCAAGCGTTCAAGTCTCAAAAAGTGTTCTATATTTTCATTAAGTTTTAGAAATTCCGAGACGTCAAATTATGAAAGTGAATCGGAATTAAAGACCATATTCCCGTTGTAATCGAAAATAATTCCACGAATGTGAACATGATCGCCCGCAAACAATTCTGCTGACTTCACCATCTGTTTTCCAACATGTAAGATAACTTCCGGGTATTGGTCAAGAATGAAATCAAATGCATGGCGGGCGGTGTTGGCCGATAAAATTTTTTCTGAAAATGATTTATTTTTTGTTAATTCAAGGGACCAATCTGCAAGCTTATCCAGGGTCAATCTGACTTTGGCAGCATGGGTATGGGGAACCCCTTGAGCCATCTTCAGGGATTTGCCGAAAAAAGCAGCTAACGTGATTGATGCAAATCCTTTTTTAGAGGCTTCTTTCAAAGACATGCTGAAAAAATCTCCGATCTGAATAAAGGCTTCTTCAGGCAAGTTTGGCCATAGGGCCTGTGAATACCTTTCACTCCGGCGCCCTGTTGTCAGGACCAATTTTGTGATGCCGCAAGCTTTGGCAACCGACATTGATGATTGGATGGTTGCAATATATGCATCATGGGACATGGGCGTCACAATACCCGTGGTTCCCAGAATCGATATGCCTCCGACGATTCCCAGCCTTTGATTTAGTGTTTTTCGGGCCAGGGTTTTCCCTTCAGGAACAAAGATTTCGACCTTAACCGGCAGGCTCATTTTATTTTTCTCTAAAATCTCTCTTATAGTTTGAGTGATCATTTGTCTAGGACCCAAATTTATTGCCGGTTCTCCGGGATTAATTTCAAGGCCGGGCTTAGTAACCGTTCCCACACCCGTTCCTCCTGTGATTACTATACGGCTTTTATTTTTATTTTCAAAAAGCGTAACAACAGCTCCAATTTCCGCCTTATGAGTTATGTCAGGATCATCTCCCGCATCTTTTATTACCGTACATTTTGCTTTTTTTTCTCCAGTGGAATTGCAAGTATATATGGGAATGGTGATATGGCCTCCGGTTAACAGCTCTATTTCAACCTTTGAAGGTTTTTCCCCATCCAGAATAAATAAAATGGCGCCCTTTGCTGCTGCCGCCGCCGCAGTACCTGTAGTAAAACCGGTTCTCAGCCTTGTTTTTTTGGTTTTTGCCATTTTTCTTTACAAAGTAATAGGATCAACTTGACAGTATAGAACGTTCTTTTTTTTAAGTCCGCCGAAGGCAGACGCTATATAAAATTGCAAAGCGATTTTATCCGAGATAATAGTAAATTACTCCAACAATAACAATGCTCATAACCCGAAAGCTCTGACCCATTAACAAAAGCTGAGTTCCCATTTTCGGAGAAAAAATTCCAATATACCTTGGCAGTTGATGCCTTAAAGCACGTATGGGAAAAGCAACAATATTTCCGATAAGCAAAGCCAAAACCGTCTGTTTGGTTGTGATTACCCCTGCATCCAACAATGCGCCTGCGGCTGCGAATCCTGAGGTAAACTCCGCAGCAAAACTGAGTATTACCACAGAGAGGGCTTCCATGGGCATAAATGTTGTTACTACATATCCGGCAAGCCATTTACGCGCCAGTGTAAAAAGACCCATGGCGTTTAATATAAAAACAAATATATAGATCGGGACAACATATGTGGCAATATGTGTAATACGTCCGGGAAACTTTTTTCTAATATTTTCCCATAGATCCTTATCTTTATTCTTATCCGGAATAGAAGCTTCTTTTACTTTATTGCTGTCATCCCGTTTTTTAAAAAATGGGTGGAAATGGCCATAAACAAGAAAAAGAGAAGTTCTTAAAAGAGTTGCTAAAAATGTAATCAAAAAATAGAGGCCGCCGGCGCGACCGGTAAGGGGAATTACAATAAACAGGGTGGTGGGAAGGTGAAGAAAATATGCGGGTAGTTGATTGACGAAATTCGCCAAAAAAAGTTGCCGGCGGGAAATTTTATCGTCCTTATAAAAATCGAGCAGCATGGCATTGGCAGTAACTCCTGAAACAAAAGCCGTTGTAAACGCTGCGCTGCAACGGTTGCCAAGGTTGCCGAATCTGAAAAATGGTCCGGCCAGGGCGGCTAAGAATTTTGTCCATCCCGAAGCCTCGATGACCTGGCCTGCCACAAGTCCGACTCCGATGAAGAGCATAAGACGGGTAAGCGGCCATAAAAGACGCGAAAAAACTCTCTGACTGCCAAGATCATCAACTATAAATATTCCAAAGATAAGTATGGCAGCAGATATGCCGAAGGAGAGGGCCAGCATTTTATATTTGGCTTTAGACTTGAGATGTGCCATTTTCTTTTTTCTGCTTGGCTATTATAATGGTCCAATATTCCGGCGGTCTGTTATCAAGTTCCTTGATGTTCTTTATGATCTCCTGGTCAGGAAGCCCGCAGTTTGTGACTCCTACACTGTTTTCAAGGCGATTGGCTTCATCAAGAGCGGAGGTTATGTCTTTTACATTACGGTATGCTTTCAGAAAAACCACGGTTTCCGGTTTTGCGGAAAGCTGTCTAAATCGTTCTCCCCCCTTGGCTCCGGAAGTAATTAAAAGTGATTCTTCACCCTCTACAAGAGGGGTATTCAAGCAGGCTGCTGAGGCCTGGTAAGAGGTTATGCCGGGTATGCTGATAACAGGCTGGTTTGGAGCCAGTGTCTGGATGGTCTTTAAGATGTAACCATAGGTTGAATAGGTCATGGGGTCACCCAGGGTTATAAAAGCCACATTATACCCCTGTTCCAGTTCTTTAATAATTATAAGTGCATGATCCTTCCATGCTTTTTGCGTTTCATTTTTATCTCTTGTCATGGGAAACCCAAGCATCCTTATGGGGGTTAGATCCGGGATGTGGGGTTTTGCGATGCTTATGGCCAGGCTGTAACTGTTTTTTGTGGAGGCTGCTGCAAAAACAATATCCACACTATTTAATACTCGTGCAGCCTTCAGGGTGATCAATTCCGGATCACCGGGTCCCACACCCAAGCCGTATAAAGTCCCTTTTTTCTTTTTCATATATTCCTCATCCATCACCCGGTACGATAATTTTTTGTCTTAGAAGTCTATACGGTTACAGCCATTTTTCCTAAAGCATTTACTACGCTTGCCGCAATGTTTGAACCTCCCTTTCGACTCGCGTTGGAAATATATGGATAATCCATAACAATCAGTGCCGCCTTTGATTCCGCTGCATTTACAAATCCCACAGGAAGTCCTATAATTAGAGCGGGTCTGACTTTATTCTCCTTTACCAGTTCAATGAGGCGTAAAAGTGCTGTCGGCGCGTTGCCGATAACATATATGCCGTCTTTAATCTCGGGAATGGTGGCATCCACAGCCACTTCCGCCCTTGTTTTTCCTGTCTTTAACGAAATCTTTATTACTTCCGGATCATTAATATAACATTTTATGGTGCTGCCGAAGCGCTGGGCATCTTGTTTACGAATACCGGCCTTTGCCATATTCGTATCCGTGACGATGGTTTTTCCCAGCCGGATGGCGTTTACTCCTGCTGTGATCGCTTTGGGATGGAATCGAACAGTCTTTATATATTCAAAATCCGCAGATGTATGGATCATCCTTTGCACAATCCGCCATTCATCAGAAGAAAAATTATGCGGACCTGCCTCTTGATCAATGATTTTAAAACTTAACGTTTCGATTTCTTGAGGTTTCATGGCATTTATTTTCTTTCCTGTTTATACTGCAAACATGATTCGACAAATTGTTTGCCCACTTCCGGACAACTGCCGAAATGAAGGTGATTGTAACTTCCCAGGGTATGGTTCACCATATAGCCTTCTTTTGTTATTTTGATTCCTTTTCTGGGCGATACCTGATAAACCGTCTCTACATTTTCAGAATATTCTGTTAATTCCGAATAGTGAAATTCATGCCCTCTGACCGTTTGACCCCTTTTTCCTATAACAGTATCTTTTGTAAAGGTTATTTCCCGATATCCTAATGATTTTAATCGGGTAAACATGGATGTGACAAATGGGAAGCATCCGGCCATGGGAAACAACTTTCCCTTGGTGTCGCGTAGTTCCCTGCAAAGGTACATGAATCCACCGCATTCTCCATAAATGGGCATGCCTTGCACGCTTTTTTCCCCAATCTGTTTTCGCAAACCTGCATTTTTAAAAAGCTGTTTTGCGAAAAGCTCGGGATACCCGCCGCCCAGATATAATCCGTCCAGATCATCCGGAAGATATGCGTCGTTAATGGGGGAGAAACAAACGAGTTCCGCACCCTGTTCTGTCAGTATATCGAGGTTATCTGCATAATAAAAACAGAACGCATTGTCCATTGGCAGCCCGATTTTTACCTTGGGGCTTACCGGATACCTTTGAGACTCTGGTTTCTTTTCGGGTGTTTCCAACTCCGGAAGATGATTCAAAAAGGCATCAACATCCAGACTGTCTTCAATAATATTTGCAAACAGATCGATTTTTTCTCCGCCAAAGGGATGATCCTGCTGAGTGACAAGACCCAGGTGTCTTTCAGGGATCAATATCTCTTTATTATGAAGAATGCCCCCTAGACAGGGCATGGTGACATTATCCTTCAGAGCTTCCTTTAAATACTCCAGATGCCGGCTGCTGCCTATATTATTAAAGAGAACACCGGCATATGTAAGATCAGGATCAAATCGTTCAAATCCTTGAACAAGGGCTGCTGCACTCCGGGCCATACTTTTGGCATCAACAACCAGGATAACCGGAAGGCCGATCCATTTGGCCAGTTGGGCGGTAGAGCCGGCTTCACTCTTGCCGTCATAACCGTCAAAAAGTCCCATTACTCCTTCAACAATCGCAATGTCGGCTGATTGGGTGTGCTTGAAAAAATTATTCACATTATATGATTTTGAAAGCATCCAGCCGTCTAGATTTCTGCTGGCTACTCCGGTGATACTAGTATGGTGACCGGGATCAATAAAATCAGGCCCTACCTTAAACGGAGCTACATTAAGACCGCGTTTGGCTAAACATGCCATAAGACCGAGGGTAACCGTGGTCTTTCCGCATCCGCTCATTGTGCCTGCTATGATTATTCCTTTAATAAAACAACCTCCATAAAAAAACCCTTCAAACCAGAATCGGTTTGAAGGGCTGCACCCAGTTTTCTTTGCCGCTTCTATATGCCACAACCACTGTTTACCGCAGCGTAATGGCCGTATGTCAAGGCAGGTCTTCTGGCTCTCGGATCAATCTACTGTCTGCATCTTCCCATTTCGTTAAAACGAAACAGTGATATGTTGCAGAGTTCGTTCCCGATCACAGCGGCGGGACCGCTCCCGGTTCTCACGGGATTCCCTATTAGTCTCGTATGAGCACCTTAACTAAATTTAATTTCTAATGAAATGTAACATGTAAGTCAAGACAATTATGACGGTCTCGTAAAAAATCCAACTTCTGCGTTGTGCTGCATTTCGTAATCATTCAACGTACGAAAAGTACGCCTCATGATTACAAAATTTGCACGCCTTGAATTTGAACTTTTTACGAAACCGTCTAAATCGTACTTTTAAGAGTTCATTAATTATGAACCGGTCATATAACCCCGACAAACCGGGAAGCGATTGGCCAGATTTATGCCCAACGTGCAGGATGCTCTGGCCTTTGCCTTTTAAAACGGTGACACAATTTGATTCGGCCATTTTTTGAAATAGCAGATTCCATCTGAATCTTTCATCGAAATCGGACGCCTTAGGATAAAAAAATCTTGACATTCAAATCCGGATTAGATAAACAATTTTTCAAGGTGCCATTTGGGCTTAATAGGGAATCCCGTTCAAATCGGGAGCGGTCCCGCCGCTGTAACCCTGCCCTTTTCGAAAGATAAGGGAACCCGTTCAGCAACAATGTGCCACTGTTCCGTATAAGCGGGATGGGAAGGCTGCTGAATGGGCGGGGGAGTCAGAAGACCTGCCTTAACACATAGGCCGACTCTCTGCGTTGGATAGAGAGATGGCTCCACAAAAAGGGTCAAGTAAACTGGGTGCAGCTCTTCAAACTTTAATAGTTCGAAGGGCTTTTTTTATTCTCTGAATACCGGCAGAGATGAAGCCCGCAAAGGGAAAAGGAGGAGCATTCAAAGGCAGAAGTTGTTTTTGGCCGCTATCTCCCGGCCGTATGTGAGTTCTCCTCCTTGACCCTTACATTAAGACAAAATTTTATGTAAATATAATTATTCAATTTTTCGGTCAACTGTTCAGGCGCTCATTTTGAGCTTAATGGGGAACCCCGTTAAAATCGGGGACGGGCCCGCCGCTGTGATCGGTGACGAACACCGTATTATGCCACTGTTTCAGAAAATAGGAATGGGAAGGCACGGTAAGTAGGATGATCCGAGAGTCAGAAGACCTGCCTGAACTGGAAGGCATAAAGTTTCGCGGACAGGAGCTGCCTTTAAAATCTTGAGGATAAAAAAGGGAAATCCCCGGATTGATTCATTTCGGTCCGGGGATTTTTTTTGCCCGGGGCCGAGGGCCTTAGATGAATAGCATTGAAAGGAGGTGAATATATGAAAACCGGCTTTCAGAACCACGGCTTGTGAACTCTGACTTTGCGGTTAATATAGAGTGTCTTGAACCAGCTGCAGGTCCTTTAAGTTCGTTTGGCCCTGCGGATATCTAAATGCTGTGATCTTTTAAACCAGTTTCAATAGAGGAGGATTTAATTATGATGGAGAGCTCAAAAAGACCAATTATCCTAAGGATGATAACAGTTATGAATAAATGGTTGATTGGTGTTTTTCTGGTATTTATCACAGTGTCCATAATGATGCCGGGCGTTTGTTTTTGCCAAGAGATGTCCAATTACGAACTCATGCAAGAACTAAAAACGCTGAAAGATAAAATCAGAATTCTCGAAGAGAAACTGAATAAGCAGGAAAAAGTGTCAAAACAAGAAATCTCTAAAGAGGTTCCCACCGGTTTTGAAGGTCAAGGCCTGCCGGAACGGGTCCGTCGAATTGAAGAAAAAATGGAACAAAAGGGTGTGCTGGCAAAATGGGCGGATAAAATAACCCTGAGCGGACTCATAGAGGCCGAAGCTTGTTACGAAGATTATGACTATGATGATCCTACGATTAAGGATGAAGACTCAAGCGATATTACACTCGCGACAGTGGAATTAGGGGTTGATGTGGACATTATAAAACATGTCAAAGGGCATGTGCTCTTCTTATGGGAAGAGGACGATACCGAGCCCGTGGACGTGGATGAGGGGTTTATCACCCTGGATGGAGAGGATGTGGTGCCCCTTTATCTGAATGTGGGTAAGCTCTATGTTCCCTTCGGCAATTTTGAAAGTCATTTTATCAGCGATCCTTTAACGCTGGAGCTTGGGGAGACCCGGGAGAGCGCCCTGACTGTGGGCTGTGTGAATGAATGGATGGACGTTTCCGTGAGTGCCTTTAACGGGGATATTGATGAAACCGGAGAAGATAATCATATAGAGAGCTTTGTTGCCGGTGCTTCATTTTCCGTTCCCGAGGAACTCATTTCGAATTTCGGTATTACCGGCGGGCTATCTTACATCAGCAATATTGCGGATAGCGACAACCTTCAGGACGCAATCGATGCCGACGTGGGGGTAAAAGATTATGTGGGTGGATTCAACGCATTTTTAAGCATATCTTTTATGGATAAATTCTTCCTTGAATGTGAATATCTCGGGGCTCTTGATGAATTTGAACCCGGAGAATTGTCATTTGACGGCGGAAAGGAATTTCAGCCTGAGACATGGAATCTCGAACTTGCGTATGCGGCCACGGATCGGCTCGAAGTTGCCGTCAAGTATGAGGGCGGGGACGACCTCGGTGATTTCCTTCCCGAAGATCAGTATGGCGCGGCAGTCACGTATGGCCTGTTTGAGAATACATCCCTGGCTCTCGAATATCTCCATGGAAAATTCGAGAATGATGATGAAAGGGATTTAATTACCACACAGCTTGCTGTTGAGTTTTAATAATTGTTTTGTACAATAAATTATATATAAAAAAGGAGGTTTGGTTATGAAAAGAAATTCACTTGTTTCCGTTATTGTTTTTTTGTTGACTATTGTTTTTTGTTCTGTGACCCTGGCTGGGGAGCACGCCAGAGTTAGTGCAGACCAGGGCAAGGTGGCCATTGTGCTGGCTAGTTTCGGCACCACGGTACCATCGGCCATCGAGTCCATTACCAATATCCAACAAGAGGTAAAAAAGGCCTTTCCGGACGTTCCGGTAAAATTGACGTTCACATCCAATATCATTAGGTCCATATGGAAGGAACGACAGGCTGAAGCAAAAAAATGGTTGGGAAAAGGAATCCCAAAAGAGGTGCTTTATGTAAAGAACATCATAGCCACTGTTGGGGATTTGAGGGAGGACGGCTATAGAAACATCATCGTCCAGCCGACACATATGTTTTTTATGGAGCAGGCCCAGGATCTGAGCTCATATGTAAATGCGTTTGCTTCAATAAAAACCACTAAGAAAAAATGGATGCCTTTTGACAAAATTGTTATGGGAAGACCTGCTATGGGAGGGCCTGGTGACAGATATGATTACCATGAGGATATGGAAAAAGTCCTTAAGACCCTTGCCGACGACATTAAACTGGCTAGAAAGAATAAGGCCATGCTGGTATATATGGGTCACGGAAATGAGCACTGGTCAACCGGGATTTACATGGAAGCTGCCAAAAAGATGCAGGAACTCTATCCCGATGTAGTGACCTACATAGGGTCTGTGGAAGGTTTTCCGGGAATTAAAGATGTGGCGCGGTATCTGTCCCATTTTGATTCCGGCAAAATTGTGTTAAAGCCTTTTATGATTGTTGCAGGCGACCATGCAACAAATGATATGGCCGGCGATGAAGAAGACTCCTGGAAAAGCATTCTGACGAAACAGGGGTTTAAAGTAATACCGGTGCTGAAAGGCCTTGGCTCTAATGACAAGTTTGCAAAAATTTTCGTCGACCACATCAGGGACGCTGCCAGAGATAACCATATTGAGTTTTAAACTATGTTTAAAAAACACGGGTTTGGGGCCTCACCAGGGCTCCAAACCCTTTTTTTGATAGTTTTACTGGTTGTTGTCATTGTCCTTTCAACGGGGATGGGATACATAAAGATATCTCCAACCCAGGTGATAGAAGTAGTATTTGCCAGGATAACCGGCATCTCCAATTTGTTGAAGGGAATAGACAGCATCTTCCCTTATGTTATTATGGACGTAAGGCTGCCCCGCATATTGACCTCGGCTATTGTGGGTGCCGGTCTGTCCATTGCGGGAGTCATTTTTCAGGGAATCTTACTAAATCCCCTGGCTGATCCATATACCCTGGGCATATCTGCCGGCGCTGCCTTTGGCGCATCTATCGCCCTGGTCCTGGATATGACGTTTCTGGGGATTTACTCCGTGCCGTTGTTTGCTTTTCTTGGCGCAGTTGCAACCCTGTTTGCAGTCATGTTCCTCTCCTCTTCTGATGGTCAGACATCATCCAACAACCTTATCCTGTCCGGGATTATTGTTGCGGCAATTCTGTCCGCAGGAATAAGCTTCATAAAATATGTGGCCGATGAACAGGTATCCATAATAATTTTCTGGTTGATGGGCAGTTTTGGTTCCAAGACCTGGACGGATGTATTTTTGACCTTTTTGTTTGTATCCACAGGATTTTTGATCTGCCTGTTTTTTTCGCGTGACCTGAATATAATTTCCCTGGGCGATAGATCTGCCAACTCTCTCGGGATTGAGACAAGCAGGGTTAGAGTGACGCTTCTTGTAACAGCGTCCCTGATTACTGCCGTATGTGTCTCCGTATCCGGCATAGTAGGTTTTGTGGGCCTTATCATTCCGCACTTAATGCGTTTTTTTGTGGGGCCTGATAATAATCGCTTGATACCTGCTTCGGCCCTTGTCGGCGCAACGTTACTCTTGTGCGCCGACACCATTACAAGGGCCGTATTGCCAACCGAGGTGCCTATCGGCGTCTTGACCGCCCTAATCGGTGGCCCCTTTTTCTGTTATATTTTTAAAAAAAGGCGTATCTTAAAGTCCTATGGATAAAAAAAGGATTAAGGATGCTTGAGCTCAGTCGTATAAGTTTTTGTTATGGAAAAATTCGGGCCCTGGATAATCTGTCCATGACCATAGAACCGGGAAAATTTTATGGCATTGTGGGACCCAACGGCTGTGGCAAGACCACACTTCTGGATCTTTTGATCAGAAACAAAACGCCCGCATCAGGAACAATAAGATATTCAGGCCGAGACATAAAAGAATACAAAAGAAAAAGGCTGGCAAGGGAGATCGCCCTGGTTCCGCAGGATTTCTATATTAATTTTCCCTTTACCGTAAGAGAGATTGTACTAATGGGCAGGCATCCTCATATTCCGAGGTTTGCTTCTCCTTCAGCCAAAGACATAAGTATCGTGGATGAAATAATGGAGAGGATGGAAATTGACGGATTCAAGGAGAAATACGTCACTGAACTGAGCGGGGGAGAGAAACAACGGGTGGTTTTTGCGCGGGCGTTTGCCCAGGATACACCTGTTTTAATACTGGATGAAGGCACATCCAATATGGATATACAGCATACGTTAAAGACACTGGATATGGCGGCGGAAACTGTGAGGCTGAAGAAGAGGACGGTTATTGCCGCGTTACATAACCTGAATCTGGCTGCGGCTTTTTGTGATAATGTTGTTTTTATGAAGGCGGGCACAATAGTGTCTCAGGGGAATGTCGATGATGTCCTGAATGAACAGAATATAAAAGATGCCTTCGAAGTGGATTCAAAAGTCTATTTTGATGGGTACTCAAATTCAAAACAGGTGGTATATAAGAGAAGGACGCAGGCATGAAAAAAGTGATGTTAAGTGCGTTTGTGTTAATCATGCTTTTGACGCCGTGCCTCAGTGCATCAGATAGGACGAACAGTTTTATAGACAGGTCCGGCAATAAAATAGTTGTTGAAACGCCTTTTAAAAGAGTAATTTCTCTATATGGGGCCCATTCGGAAAACCTGTTTTCTCTGGGTTTGGATAAGGAGATAATAGGAGTATCAAAAAATGAAGCATATCCTCCGCAGGCAACAAAAAAGCCCGCTTTCAGTTATCATGACGATGGAGAAAAATTTATTGCGGCGCGTCCGGACCTGGTTCTCATAAGACCGATGATTGCCGGCGGGTATATAAACCTTGTCTTAAAACTTCAAAGGGCAGGAATAACGGTTGTATCGTTGCAACCGAGGACCGTGGATGAAATGTATTCATACTGGAAGAAGCTGGGAATACTGACCGGAAAAGAAAATCGGGCGGATGAGATGATAACAGCGTTTCATGCCCGACTTAACAGAATCGAGTTACTTGTAAAAGACATTCCCACTCCAAAAAAAAAGAAGGTCTATTTTGAAGCCATCCATAGCAAGATGAAAACCTTTTCTCCATCTTCCATTGCCATCTTTGCGTTGAAAAGCGCCGGGGGGATAAACGTTGCCCATGACGCACAGGCCAGGAGGGGGACAAACATTGCGGCCTACGGGAAAGAGCGTATCCTGTCACACGCGGAAGAAATAGAAATCTATCTTGCGCAGCGTGGGCCCATGAATCCTGCAACCATCGCACGCATCAAGGAGGAGGGGGGCTTTTCGGCCATCAGAGCCGTGAGGCAAGGGGAGATTTATATCATTGATGAGCAGATCGTATCCCGTCCCACAATGAGGCTGCTTGAGGGCATATATGAAATCGGCAGGATCTTATACCCGGAAAAGTTTATTGACACAACTCCGGTTTATTGAGAAGTCGCCTAATAAATAGTATGATTATATGATTTTGTTTAAATCCCATTCAAATAAACAGTTAGAGAGCCTCATCAATTTTTAATTAATGTTTAAGTAGTTATTCAGCTCATTCCTATCAAGGGCAGTTTGCAACTTTTTTCGGCAAACTCTAATTTTCCGTTACCATTGAACTCTGCCATAGCAATAACAATGTCAGTGATTCCATTGGAAAGCAGCTGGAGCCAATGATTAAGCATTTGGAAAGAGCTGACCTGTGGAGTTATTATTCGTATAGCCTGAAATTTGGATATCTGCTCTCTGAAGCTGATCTCATGATTTTCTGACCATTCATCCGGCGCTTCGCCAACAATACAAATGATTGCCCCTTTTTTCAGCGAATTCACCTCCATTCCAATTCATGGCTCTTGTCAACTTCTGTTATTTTTTAAATGAAAAATCTAAATTAGGGCTTGGAGAAAAGGAGAAGCCTGTCGATTGGCCGGGAGATAACAGCCAATAGACACTTCTGCCATTTTTTGACTCCTCCGTTTTCCCCAAAGGGCATTCTCTACCGGTATTCAGAGAATAAAAAAGCCCTTCAAACTGTAAAAGCTTGAAGGGCTGCACCCAGCTTGCTTGACCCTAAATTATATAGCCATGCGATTCCATATTCCGTAGCTACACAGCTCTTATGTTAAGGCAGGTCTTCTGGCTTCCGGATCAACCTACTTTCTGCACCTTCCCACCTGATTAAAACCAAGCAGTGGCATATTGCAGATTTCGTCCCCGGTCACAGCGGCGGGACCGCTCCCGATTCTTAACGGGATTCCCTATTAAGCCCTATCGGACACCTTGTCCCAATTTCTAAACGATAACAGAGTGTCTGTCAAGAAGTTCTTTAAGCGTGTTAAATTTTAGAAAGCATAACAATTGACAGGCCTGCCCTCACAAAGAATCACACTAAACATGAGATCATGTTTAGTGTTCAACCGCAACCAAAACTATCCCCAACTTTTTTTCCAACTCGCTGATTTTGGCAAGGTCTTCATCTGTGAGTTCAGCAGGTTTTATGTCCTGGCAGGAAAATGCCAACAGGGTTTTCCCAAGAGCCTTTTCGAGGCCCTGGATGGCTTCCAAATCGACACTTTCGGTTTTAGAATAGCTACACAGCATCATAAACCTCCTTTGGTTACAGTAATTAAAATGAACATGCTAACTGGAATTATGGGTCAAACAAGCAAACGGCCTCATTTTTATAAATTTTTACTGGATATTACTCAATGCTTTCAACTGAAGGAACAACATTTTATTAAAAACAATGCATTCAATTTTTGAGAAATTTTTCCATTTAGAACCTCGCTAATCAAAGTTAACGAGTTTAGCTTATAAATCATTAATATTGAGAAACCAATAAAAGATGAGCTCAAAAGAAAAGAGGATTTTTAAAAATGAAAACCGAGTGAGCGAGTGAGATGGAGAACTGATTTCAAAAACTAACATTTTAATAATATATATCCATTAATGATGTCAATATAATTATAAAATAATTGTAAATACCCATGGAACACCTCTTCCTATTATGATAAAGGAATATCAAGTTATACAATCGCTCCGCGATTCTATATAACGCGGCTTCGCCGCTCTAAAAAAAGGAAACTCCTATACCATCAAGTTGGTTGACTTCATTCATATAGTTATAGCGAGATGAGCGACGCCAACTCACCCGTTTCTTAAGTTTTCATTAAAATTGTCGATATAACAGATGAACAACGTTGACGGTTTCGTGAACAAAGCTAAAACATGACTTTGCTGCGAGGACCCGCAAAATGACCTGTCTTGAAAAAGGCATTGAGACCACCAAAATCGCCCATAATGAAGAACCGGATTATTCAAGACCGGTTTTAAAAATTCCATCAGAAGCCAAAAATCGTATATTCGCCAGGCTGGCTTTTATCTACGGAGAACCCGTGGCAAAGGCCTATATGCCCGAGCTGGAACGAATCATCGATGTCTATTATGCACATAAACCCTTGGAAATGATCGAAAAAGAAAGTGGGCTCGATCCCAAAGAGCGGTTTACTGAAAAGGATATTATTCTTATCACATACGGTGACCTTTTGCGTGGTGAGGAGCGTTCTCCCCTGGCCACACTGGCAAAGTTTTGTGATACATATCTGGAGGGGACGATCAATACCATCCATATACTCCCCTTTTTTCCCTACTCTTCGGACAGAGGGTTTTCTATCATAGACTTTGAAACCGTGGATCCCAACCTGGGGACCTGGGATGATATCGCTGAACTGCAACATCATTACCAGCTCATGTTTGACGGGGTCATCAACCATATTTCAGCCAAAAGCCGCTGGTTTCAGGAATTTTTGAACGGGAACCCCTACTACTGGGATTTTTTCATCCATTTTTCATCTCCATCTGAACTCACGCCGGAGCAGCGCAGTATGATCTTCCGTCCTCGAACCTCTGATATCCTTTCGGATTTTAAGACCATCAATGGTACCCGCCATGTCTGGACCACATTTTCTGATGATCAGATCGATCTCAATTATTCTAATCCCGACGTCCTTATGCGGGTTGCCGAGATCCTGCTGATGTATGTGCGTCACGGAGCAGAAATTATTCGTCTGGATGCGGTAACCTATCTGTGGGCGGAACCCGGGACCCGGTGTGTTCATCTGGATCAGACTCATGAAATCGTTAAACTCTTTCGTGACATTTTGAATGTAGTGGCACCCGGTGTGGCTTTGATAACAGAAACCAATGTTCCCCATGAAGAAAACATATCCTATTTCGGCAATGGTCGAGATGAAGCACAAATGGTATACAATTTCGCCTTACCCCCTCTGGTGTTATATACATTCTATTCAGAGGATACCACAGCCCTTTCCCGGTGGGCGGCGGATCTGAAGACACCTTCCAAAACAACTTGCTTCTTCAATTTTTTAGACTCCCATGATGGTATAGGAGTTATGGCGGTCAAGAACATCCTTCCGCAGGAAGAAATCGATTTCATTATCAAGAAGACCGAAGATCACGGCGGACTCATTTCTTACAAGACCGGAGAAGACGGAAGTGACGTCCCTTACGAGATCAACATCACCTGGTTCAGCGCCCTTAATCACGAGGACGGCCAAGAGGATATCGCTTTTCAGGTTAAACGGTTTGTTGCTTCCCGGATAATTGCCCTGGTTATTCAGGGCGTTCCGGGAATTTACATGCACAGCCTGATTGGAACTCAAAATGATATCCAGGCCGTCCTGGCCACGGAATCAAAACGGGATATCAACCGCAAGGTGATCGACGGCAGGACGATTACCGAGGCGCTGAAAGATCCTCTTTCAAAACTCTCACGGATCAGCCGGGAGTTCGGAAGGCTGATTGCCATCCGAACAAAGAAACGCGCTTTTCATCCCAATGGGGATCAGCATGTTTTAATGGTATCTTCCGATATATTTGCGGTTTTAAGAATGTCGCCCGAAGGTGACCAGTCTATTCTTACCCTGACCAATGTCACTAACAACGTCTGCCGGTTAGAGGTTCCTCTTTCTCAGCTGGGCACCGTTGAAAACCGCTGGTATGATCTTGTCAGCGGGGTGGAGTGGATGGCCGAAGATCAAAAACTTTGTATGACACTGCTTCCTTATGATGTGGTGTGGCTGGAACCTTTCAGAAAAGAAAAAAGAAACCGTTAACTCATAGATCTGTAAAAATCATAAATTCCATCTTTATGGCCCAATACATAAGCTCTAATATCTTCCAGTTGATTTTCATTCATTTCAAGGATTTTAAGATCAGCATCACGAATCTCGGGAGGCATGGGATTTTCTCCCTCTTCCGGAGAAAGTTCATGGGCCAGGACATCGGCAATTCTCAGCATGGCAACATCCTCGGCATTTGTTCCTTCCGGAATTTTTGATCCATGATGAACGGCGATGGCATTACAAATATTGTCAGGAAATTTCCATCGTGTTAAAAGCATTGCACCCACCTCACCATGATCAACGCCGATTTCTCTGGTTTCTGCCTGGTGAAGTTCGATATTTCCCAGATTATGGAATTCTTCTAAGGCACGGTGAAAAAGTTCCCCAAAATACTGATCCAGAACAATTTTGCCGATATCGTGGAGAAGACCGATGATAAAAAGATATTCCCGGTCATTTCCCTTTCCGTATCTTTTACCCAGTTCTTTCATAACCGTGGCTACCGCCAAGCTGTGTATCCATAAATCCTGTTGTGAGAAATGGGTGGATTTTTTTCCTGAGGGCAAGCTGCGTAAGACACCGATGGATAGCGCCAGGGATTGGACCATGTTAAAACCGAGCAGGGGTACCGCCTTTTCAAGACTGGATATTCCCTTTGAAAAACCGTAATAGGCAGAATTTGCGACTTTCAGAATTTTTGACGAAAGTGCGGGATCACGGGAAATTGCATCGGCGATATCGGCGGCGTCAGTCTTGTCGCTTTCCATCAAGGTTAAAAGTTTTGGAATGACTACGGGAAGTGTTGGAATCTCATCTATCTTTGAATAGATTTTTGCTCGAAGTTCATCTTTTTCCATAGGTCATTCCTTTTCCATTTCCAGCTAATTAGCCGTTCAAGGGTTTAATGGTTCAGGGATTCAAGGTTCAGAGATTTTAGGGTCACCTGGTAAATCTGAACCGTGAACGGTTAAAAATATAAGAATAAAGCTTTTTGTGTGTCAAGAAAAAACACATGAAACATATGGGGGTATGTTTCAAATCTTTCCGGCATTTTTCAAGATATTCAAAGCATGATAACATTGACATATAAAATGGTTTATATTATTATTCATTTAAAAACACACTGGGAGAACACAATGGAGACCATACGTATTAACGTCAGCCTCCCCAAGGAAGTCTTTGTTGAGCTGTCTAAGGAAGCAGCATCCAGAAAAAGAAGCCAATTTATCACTGAAGCGATTCAGCGATTGCTTAAGGAAAAAAGGGATCAAAGACTTGCTGTCGAATACCAGGAGGCAGGCGCCGAGATCCGGGAAATCAACAAGGAACTTGAAGGAGCCGTAAATGATGGCCTCGATTAAGCGCGGACAGGTTTTTCTGGTAAATTTTGATCCAACCGTGGGAGCTGAAGCCCGGAAAACTCGCCCGGCACTCGTGGTTTCTAACGACATAAATAATGCCTATTCTCCCATTATCTCTATCTCCCCGATTACCTCTAATATTACTCGCATTTATTCTTTCGAAGTGGAAATACCATCCGGCACTGCAGGGTTAAGAACCCGTTCAAAAATTATGGTGAATCAGGCCCGGGCAGTGGATAAGATCCGTCTGGTCAAAACCATAGGAAATCTTCCGGAAAAAATCATGATTCAGGTAAATCAAGCCTTGATGCTCCATTATGATCTGGAATAAATATATTTTGCTAAACCTGCGGGGAACGCCAACGTATTATTCTTCCTGCCTGCCGATATTCATATATTTTCGGGGCACCGGCGTCACTCGCGGAGTTTTACCGAGAGGGCTCTCATCCACCAACAGTGTGCAGCCATAAACCTGTTCCAAGGTTTGGAACGTGAGAACCTCTCCTGGATCCCCCAGCCGCACCATTTCTCCCTTATCGAGTAAAAGCAAACGATCGCCGTACATTGCCGCCAGATTGACGTCATGGGAAACCATAACCACGGTAACCCCTCTTTCATTTTTTAATTTTTCCATTAAATCCATGAGCCGGACCTGGTGGGCAAGGTCCAGAGAAGCGGTGGGCTCATCCAGAAGAATAATTTCGGGTTCCTGGCAAATGGCTTTTGCAACAAAGACCCGCTGCTGTTCCCCGCCGCTTAACTGGTCTAATTTCCGATGTGCCAGATGTTCTACGCCGGTAAAAGCCAGTGCTTGGGTTGCAATTTTCAAATCTTTTTCTTGTTCGATTCCCAAAATACCGAGGTAGGGGGATCGTCCCATAAGTACAATTTCGGTTACCGTAAAAGGAAAATCCACCGGTATCATCTGCGGGACAAAAGCAATGGTTTGTGCCAGAGCTTTGCGGCTATAGTGATCCATGGGACGATTCAATATCTCCAGTTCATCGACTTGAGATTTCAAGAGCCCGGCCATCACTTTCATCAATGTGGTTTTTCCGGAACCGTTTGGGCCTATGATAATGAAAAAATCACCGGTTGTGACAGAAAAAGTAAGATTTTTCAGAGCCGGAAAATCCCCATAATCATAATTCAGATTTTTAACATGTATCGCCAAGTTAGTTCGCTTCGCTCACAATTGGAATGTTGGAATATTGGAACACTGGAATATTGGGTTCTGGTCCTCCGACGCCGCTTTCAGCCAGTAGGGCTTACAGGCCGGAGGGTAAAATCTACGGATCAGAGAGAAAATGGAAAGATGGGTTATTGTAAAATTCCTCTTGGCGGGAATTAAATAGAGGAATATCATCTTCTTTAAATCATTATTCCAATATTCCATCATTCCAATATTCCATGTCCGAGTTAAAAATATAAGACTAAAAAATACCTTTATATCCAATAGATTGTAAAATTTCCGAGACGTTCATATTATCGCCGGGTTTTTTTTAATAAAAAAATAAAAAGGGGTGCACCGATCATTGCGGTAATGACCCCTGCAGGCATCTCGCCCTGTTTGGGAAGAACCCTTGCCAGGACATCGCAAGAAACAAGGTAGGCGCCACCGCCAAGAACACATGCCGGAACAAGCACCCGGTGATCCGGCCCGAAAACAAGTCGAAGAAGATGCGGCACAACCAGTCCCACAAAACCCACAAGCCCGCAGTAAGAAACCGTTGCGCTGACCATAAACGACGTGGTTACCAGCAGGATAACCGTTACCGTCTTTATATTTACCCCCAGGGTTTGTGCCATTTCCTTGCCCATCAGGAGCAGATTCATGGAATTGGAAAACCAGAAAATCAGGATAAAACAGGGGCAAAGTATTGCGGCAAGTATTCCCACATGGCCCATATCCACCATTGAAAGATCCCCCATGAGCCAGAAAATAATATTATGAAGCCTGGAGTCCTGGGTCATGGAAACGAGAAACATGATGACCGCCGCACAGAAAGCGTTTACCATAACCCCGGAAAGAAGGAGTGCATCTTTTTTAAGAATGGTTTGTCCCGAGGACATGACCAGAATCAGCAAAAGGATAGCGATACTTCCGGCAAAGGCCATGAGGCTTACCCCGGGAAACCTGGAGAGTCCGATCAGGATTCCGATGATGGCTCCGATGGCCGACCCTCCTGAAATTCCAAGGATGTACGGCTCCGCTAGGGGATTACGAAGCAGGGCCTGAAAAACAAGACCTCCCAGAGAAAGGGCCGCACCCACCAGGGTTGCCAGCAAAACCCGTGGAAAGCGAATCTGCCAGATGATGGTATCCAGCATGGGGTCGGATTCTCTTGTTTTAAGCAAACTTTGAAACACCATCTTGATTCCACTGGTGGTCGATCCCATGGAAATCCCCAGAAACATTGCCATAAGCAACACAAGTAGAAGACACAACGAAATAACCGACAGTCGTTTTAGGAGCAATGGTGTTTTAGGTTTCACTGGGTTTCATCAAAAAGTTCGGGATGTATCAGTTTGACCAGCAACTCAAGACCGTCCACCAATCTGGGGGTGGGGCGATCAAAAAAATTGGAGTCTTCTAGAAAAATGCGCTGATCTCGAATCGCAGGCATATCCGGCCAGCGGCTCCACTCCGCCTTGACCTTCTCAAAAACCGCGGCCCGTGCCATGGAGGTAATAATGAAGACTTCCGGGGAAAGGATAAGGACCTGTTCCCGGCTGAACCTCGGATAGGCAACCGGCCCTTGGGCCAGGTTTTTTCCGCCGGCGAGGACAATGAGTTCATGTATAAAGGTATGGGTTCCCACAGATACAATAGGGGAGATACCGATCTGGAAAAAGACCCGGGGACGGTATCCGGCTGTTGCCACCCGGGACTTAACTTTAAAAACCCGGGACCGCATGCGTTGCACCAGAAGGTCGGCCTGTTGGTCGGCATTCAAAAGGTTGCCGATTTTAAGAACGGTTTGCATAACCGTTTCCAGATTCTTAGGATCTACCGCATATACGGGTATTTTAAGAGATTCCAGACGGCGGGCCACCACCCTGGGATTGCCGTCCTTGATAGCGATACAAAGATCCGGTTTTAACGCCACTATTTTTTCCAAGTTAAGCTGCACATAAGAGCCCACTTTGGGGAGACTTACGGCCGCAGGGGGAAAGTCGCTATATAGGGTTACCCCTTTTAAAATATTTTCACGACCCAGGGCATAAATGATTTCCGTGATACTCGGGGCCAGGGCCACAACCCGTTGCGGGTTATCCGGAACCGTTATCTTTCTTTCCATCTGATCCGTTACGATTTTTGCATGAGATGGTGTTCCGATCAAAATAGATAGGAATGCGGTTACTATTAAAAAGATGGCTCTGGATTTATATTTCATAATTTCTTAGTTCCGTAATTGTGAAATTCTTGCATTTTGTGGCAAAAAAAATTAATTGGGCTATTTTTCCTATCTTCAAATGATTGAATATTTTCGATTGAATATTGAAAATTTAAGGAATTATTTCAATTTTAAAAAGACCTATCAAAAAAATGACGGAGCGAAGCGACTTCTACAAATATTCAATTTTCAATAGTCAATTCCGGTTTGTCCGGGTTAGGCTACACAAAAAAACCGGACCCAAGTCAGAAACATTATAGGGTCGTGTCCTCTTTACAATCCTTACAGAAAGGTGGTAGATTGTCAATATAGGACTATCCATGCATAACCTTAAAATATATACCGGCAACCACATGGAGATCCTTGCCCAACAACTGGCGCGGATTGTCGGAGAACCCCTGCCCTCTCCCCTTGTCCCGGAGATTATCGTTGTCCAGAGCCGGGGAATGGAACGCTGGGTTTCCATGGAGATCGCCGGCCACAACGGTATTTGCGCCAACTGTTCTTTTCTTTTCCCCAACCGGTTTTTACAGGAAATTGTTAAAAAAATAATTCCTGATTTACCGGAAGACTCCCCGTTTGATCCGGTAACAATGACATTCAAGATCATGAATGTCTTGCAGTCATCCATTGATTTACCGGGGTATGAAAGCCTGAAAAGATATATGGCCCATGATAAAAATGGGATGAAGCGGTTTCAGATTTCTCAAAAAATAGCAAATCTGTTTGACCAGTATCTTGTTTTCCGGCCGGAAATGATTTTTGGATGGGAAAAAGGCAAGGAAAACCACTGGCAGGCACAGCTCTGGAGAGAAATCTCATCCGGAACAAAAAATTTACATCGAGCCCGGATGAGAAAAACCCTTCTTCAAAAGATCAAAAAACAACCCCATGAAATAGAAAATCTTCCCCATCGCATATCCATATTCGGGATATCTTATTTGCCGCCGTTTCATCTGGAGGCATTTATTGAAATATCCCGGCGTTCTCAGGTGAATCTTTTTCTGATGAATCCCTGCCGGGAATATTGGGCGGAGATCGTTTCCCCCAGGCAAATAAAAGAGATACGGAAAAAATATATAACATCAACAGGGGTCACAGAGGAACTCTATCTGGAAGAAGGGAACCGGCTCCTGGCCTCCATGGGGACTTTGGGGAGAAATTTCTTTTCAATGATCAGCGGGATGAATTGCCGGATGTTCGAACAATTCAAGGACCCGGACGAGCATCATATGCTTTCTAAAATCCAATGGGATATTCACAATTTAAAGGACCGAAAATGTTACTCCCAGGATTCGGTTCCCGACCTTGAACCCGGCCATATGTCTTTCCCATCACCTCACACGGACACCCTGCAACAGGATGTTGACACTTCAATTCAAATTCATTCCTGCCACAGTCCCATGCGGGAAATCGAAGTTCTCCATGATAATCTTCTGGCCATGTTTGAAGAAGATCCTGATCTTTTGCCCAAAGATATTGTGGTAATGGCCCCTGATATAGAATCCTATGCACCCTTCATACAGGCCGTGTTTGACGCACAGACAGATAAAGCACTTGGGATTCCTTTCACCATTGCGGACCGGGCATTAAGAACAGAGGGCCGTATCATCCAGGGATTTATGTCCATACTCGATCTTAAAGGCAGCAGGCTCGGCACAACCCGTGTGATGGCGGTGCTGGAATCTGCGGGCATAAAAGAGAAATTCGGTCTGAGTGAATCGGACATTGAAATTATAGAACGCTGGATTAAAGAAACCAATATCCGGTGGGGAATGGATGCTGATTTCCGTCGCAGGCTTGGGCTTCCCGGTTTTTCTGAAAATACATGGAAAGCCGGAATCGAGAGACTTCTTTTGGGATATGCCATGCCGGGCCTGGACCGTAAACTGTTTTCAGGAATACTCCCTTATGATCCCATTGAAGGAGGAGACGTAAAGATACTGGGTAAATTTCTGAACTTCTTGGACCGGGTTTTTCACTGCATGGGCTCCCTTGACACGCCCCGAACATTAGGTGATTGGCACGGGAAGCTTATTGAAATCTTAGAGGAGTTTTTCGTGTCGGATGAGGATTCGGAACGGGAATTACAGGTTCTGAGACGAATTCTGGATGAGATGTCACGGACAGAAAAATTGTCCGGATTTGATCGGCCAATCCAAATGGAGGTGGTGAAATCCTTTTTGGATAATCTTCTTGAAGGTGTAAATTTCGGAACCGGTTTTATCTCCAGCGGTGTGACCTTTTGCGCCATGCTCCCCATGAGAAGCATCCCTTTTAAAGTGGTATGTCTCGTGGGGATGGACATGGATGCGTTCCCGAGGGAATCAAAAATATTAAGCTTTGATCTCATGGCAAAAAATCCGAGGATCGGGGACCGGTCACGGCGAAATGACGACAAGTATCTTTTCCTGGAAGCCATCATCTCTGCCAGAAATAAATTTTATATCAGCTATGTGGGCCAGAGCATTCGTGACAACACAGGGATTGCCCCTTGCGTTCTTGTGAGCGAACTTATCGATTATATTAAAGAAGGGTTCGGGCTTTCAGAAGATCAGATCATAACATGGCACAGGCTTCAGGCCTTTTCACCGGAATATTTTAAGACCGGCGGAAAACTGTTCACCTATTCTAAGGAAAATTTTGCAGCCAGTCGCAGCCGGTATGAACACAAAGACATTCCCTCTTTAATTTCCGGTAAGCTGCCCGATCCTTCCCAAGAATGGAAACATCTTAATATAAAAGACTTGAGTGCCTTTTTTGGCAACCCGGCCAAGTTTCTCCTTGAAAAGCGTTTGGGCGTCTATTTGCATGAGACGGCCCATGGTTACGATGAAAGAGAAAATTTCAATCTGGGGCATCTGGAAAAATATATGATCGAGCAGGAAATGGTGTTACACCGGCTGTCCGGATCAGAACTCAATGATTTTTTTCCTGTGGAAAAGGCCTCTGGACAACTTCCTCACGGGAATGTGGGAAAATTTGTCTATAATGAAATGAGTCTGGATGCTGAAAGCTTTGTCAGGAAAATTGAAGATCACATCACCGGCAAACGCTTGGATGATCATACGGTTGACATAAACATTTCGGACTTTAATCTTTGGGGTCGTCTTACGGATGTTTATGAACAGGGATTGATCCGGATTAGATATGTAAAAGCAAATCCTAAATATATTTTAACAACGTGGGTTAATCATGTTATCCTTAGTGTTTTGGTTGAAGGAATACGACCGGTTAAAAGCCTTCTGTTGTGCAAAGATACGGCCTGGGAATTTGCCCCGGTTTCAAACGGTATTGATATTTTAAACGATCTTCTGAACCTGTTTTGGAAAGGCATGTCCGAACCCTTGCATTTTTTCCCCGAATCTTCCTTTGAATATGCGCGCCGTCTCCTGCTCAAGCATCAGTCCCAGTCGGATGCTTTGAACGCTGCCAGAAACAAATGGACCGGAAACGATTTTGCACGGGGAGAGTCCCAAGATCCGTATTTTGAACGTTGCTTCGGCAGAACCGATCCCCTTGACGATGAATTTGAAAAAATTTCAGAGGAGGTCTTTGCACCGTTATTGGATCACTGTCGGGAAATAATATTATAAACCACCCCTTCTTAGAAACATGACAAGATACTGGTCGAGGCTTTTCGCAGGATAGATGATGATCGACTGAACTCCACGCAGCACAATATCTGAAGGTATTGTTTTTTAATTTCTCTTTATTTTTAGGCGTCTTTTTCTGGGAGTTTCTCTACCATTTTTCCGTTTTCATAAATAATTATGCCATGTCCGAAGCGTTGCGCCCGTTCACGTGCCTTTAACGCGGCACGTCTAATGGCCGTTTCTGCAAGCCTTATGTCAGGATCATCCATTTTTTTTTGTGCGCTATTTGTTTTTGTATCAGTCATGTCTTTCTCCTTCATCGATAAAAATAGGCCACTCTCCTGAGTTGTCAATAACAATCCATTCATCCACAATTAGCTTGTACAACGTTTCAAAATTGCTTAATCTGGAATGATAGCGACGACGAACTACGTCCTCCGGCACATTGTGCCCTCCTTCCTTTACACGCTGATTCACACGGGCAATGGCGAATTCCGAATTAGGAAGTCTTAAAAAAAACAGCTTAATCTTATACCCTTCCTTCTGCCATTCCGGGATCAGATTGAGGAACTCGGACGATACTAACTCAACGGATTAAGGGCTGCGTACTGAAATTTTCTTTTTAATAGATAGCTAAATTTATTCAATAAATCAACACTTAACCTTAGATGGCTAAAATAGGGATACAGGAAACGCCTGCACCGTCTATCTTTTTTAGATTTACAATCATGTTGTTCATGCAATTCCAAATAGCTGTAGTATTAATGACAAGTTAAAATAGAGATGATAAAACCTTGGTACTTTGTGCAGTCTTTTGGGTCAACTTCTTATAAAAATTGCCGCTAAAATACCAAAATTGTTTTATGAAAAATGTTTATTCAGTCAAGGTGTTGATTTATCATGATAAATGCGTTAGTATAAATGGCTTTCAATTTCATCGGATTTGTTTTCCTTTGTGTCTTTGTGCTGTTAAGGCTATTAAATAAACAATGGACCTAAAGGACAAATCCAATTAGTAAGTGAATAAATATGGAACTATTGGCACCTGCAGGAAATCTGGAAAAACTCAAATGGGCCGTTATCTACGGAGCCGATGCCGTATACTTCGGCACCCGGTTCGGTTCCCTCAGGAGCTTTGCCGGAAATTTCAGTTTTGATGATGCTGAAGCAGGCCTTGGGTTTCTTCATGCCAATGGTAAAAAGGGCTATGTTACGCTCAACATCTATCCGTTCTCCGATGAATATGAAAAAATTATAAACACTGCCGAGACCCTTGATGAAATGGGCGTTGATGCCTTTATTGTCTCGGATCTTGGTGTGCTCATGGAACTCAAAAAACTGGGTCTTAATGCCGCACTTCACATCAGCACCCAGGCCAACACCACGAGTTTTCAGACCGTGCTGGCATATAAAACACTGGGTGCAAAACGGGTGAACCTGGCAAGAGAGTTGTCTTTGGAACAGATTCAACACATCCGGAAACAAGTGCGCGGGAAAATTGAGACTGAAGTTTTTATCAACGGAGCCGTGTGTTTTTCCTATTCCGGCAGGTGTGCCATCAGTGACTATCTGGTAGGATTTCGGGCCAACCGAGGAGAATGTAAACATCCCTGCAGATGGAAATACTCTGTTGTAGAAGAAACCCGACCCGGGCAATACATGCCGGTATTTGAAGATGAAAGGGGGCTGTATCTTTTTAACAGCAAAGAGCTGGCCCTTTTTGAATTTGTTCCCGCACTTAAACAAGCAGGTGTGGATTCCATCAAGATAGAAGGCCGAATGAAGTCTATTCATTACATTGCCACCGTCGTCTCATTTTATCGACAGGTCCTTGACGGGAAAGAATTTTCATGGGAGCAGGGATTAGAGATCCTGAACAGAGTCCCCAACAGGGGGTACTCCATCGGTTTTATGAAAGGAGAAATTGACAGCACCGATTACCAGAGAGAAAAGAGCAGATCACAGTCGATCTCTGTCTTTGTGGGTAATGTTTTAGAAGAAAAAGCACAAGGCAAATGCGTCCTTGAAATAAGAAATAAAATCCACGCAGGAGAAGCGCTGGAGGTTCTTTCTCCCGACGGTTCGCTTTCAACCATAACCCTGCCTTCACCCCTTATAACAACGGATAATCAGCATGTTGAATTTGCTAACAATTCCCAATTTGTCCTTCTTGAACAAGATCTAAAGGCCTATACGATCCTTCGAAGGGTTGGAAAGTAATACCTCAGTCTGGATGGCGAAGGTTTTGTCAGGAAAATTGAAGATCACATCACCGGCAAACGCCTGGATGATTATATTGTTGACATTAACACTGCGGGGTTTAATTTTTGGGGTCGTCTCACGGATGTTTATGAACAGGGGCTGAACCTGTTCCCGATATCAAAGCATATGGTTCAGATGGTCCTGTAGGGCTTGCTCCTGGTGACACTTTTTATGTAACAATAGCGCTTAACCTGTCGATTATGCAGGTTATCCGGTAGACTGGTGGTGTGTGGCTGATTCACCTTTTGAGTGGTATTATAGATAGCAGGTATTGCAAGTTTCAAAGGGAGGGATAACACAATAACTGAGACCTAAACCCGTTTGAAAACATTTATACTAAATACCCGGGATGCCAATAGGGCCGGGCAGGTCAGGTAACCCGCAACCAGTAACCAGAGAAAGAAGTAATATCAACAGGCAAAGCAACATAATTTTTTTCATGCCGACATCTCCTTATTAAACCTTTTTCGGATAGTTGTTTATTGAAAGCGTTAAATTAATTTCAAACCAACGTGTTGTGTATGCAGAGTCGGACAGGCTGTAAATATCGAGCCCTGATCGTTTTTCAAATATCCATTTCTGATTTTAGCTCCGGCATTTGCTGTGAATTAATAATACCTCACAAAAATCTAACTTGTCAAAACCTTTGATCCCTTATGGGACTCCCAGGATATCAGACGTCCGGAAATCCTGTGATAAGTCAGATCCGAGCTTGGCTCTGATTGCATACAGATGCTATCCATCATGCTTTTCTGATACCCCACACATCCTACACATTAATATTTACATTGACATTTACATTTTGCCGTACTAATTTGGAATATATTGGATAAAACTTAGGGGCTTCGCCCCAATTGGAATAATGGAGTAATGGAATGGTGGGTGAGCTTGTCCTGAACGAAGTTGAAGGAAAGGAGTTTTTCACAATTAAAATGGTTTATTTCCACCCTTATCCCAATATTCCAGCATTCCAGCATTCCATGGAAGTGGCATAAACCAGGGGCTATTAAAAGATCTTTAATTTCAATCAATTGTAGAATTTCCGAGACGTTTAATTAAGGAGGTTTGTCTTATGCAACCGGAACTGACACAAAAGCAGCGACGGTTTTTCAGTTACCTGGAAGGTGGGATCACCCGAACCGGAAAAGCGCCCAGCTTGCGGCAGGCGGCGGCCCATATGGGCGTGAGCCATGCGGCCATATCTCAGCTTATAAGAGCCCTTGAGAAAAAAGGAGTTCTCAGACGTGACGGCCGGTACAGCCGCACGATCCACCTGCTCAATCGCGCTCGGGAAACCGCGGGTATCATGCGATGGCGGGAGGTGCCTATCGTGGGGAACATTGCCGCGGGATTGCCCTTGTACGCACAGCAGGAGTGGGGCGGCAGCGTTGTGGTTGATGCGGACATATACCGGGGGTCAAACCTGTTTGCGCTCAAGGTAAGGGGCGATTCCATGAAGGATGCGGCCATTTTGGATGGGGATCTGGTTATTTGCGAACCGCGCCAGTTTGTCGAGAACGGTGAAATTGTGGTTGCCCTGATCCATCAGGAAGAAGCAACGGTCAAACGCTTTTTCCTCAGGGAACAACAGATTGAACTGCGTCCCGAAAATCCTGCCTACCGGCCGGTTTATTACAATTTCAACCAGGTCCTGGTCCAGGGCAAGGTGATCGGTGTCCAGAGAGGACCTGAGAAATTGTCTATTGACGATTGAATATTGAATATTTAAGGGAAAAACCTGATGAAATATTGATATAGTTTATTTTGCTCTAAAAAACCTGGTCCTTCCCTGCAGTGCGGGATCTTCGATGGGCCATGCCTGTCCCGCATTGCGGGGGTCAGAGATCAATGGCTCTGCCTGAAGAATTGCTGCAAGAGTTTGAAGTGAGCTAAAGCCCGCCCTGGTGCGACTCGTCCATGTATATTGATATCGGCTATAGATCATTGCAAACCTGCCTTTTGAATATAGCGTATTGGTGATCGGTCTGGGCCAGGGTTAAGGAATTCTGTCAATTATATAAAATCAGCGGCTTCCGGCTCGTAGAGCCTACAGCTCGGAGAGAGCGAAGCGACACCATAACTTTAGGCACTTTAGATCACTTTAGACACTTTTAACTTGTACGGCTTTAACTAAAACAGCCCCTTTCAGGGGCAAACCAAAGCCTGGTCCTTTGGGCTAGGATTCTTTACTGATTATTCAATCTTCAATCTTCAATTTTATTCGGGGTAAAATATGACCGCAATAATTACTAAAGAGCAACCAGACGCCGATACCTGTCGCCTGTTTGTGGGCACCAGCGGCTTTTCATACACAGAATGGGTGGAAGCCGGATTTTATCCGTCCGGCACAAAGTCGGGGAACATGCTGCCGCTGTATGCCCGGCAGTTTCCCATCACCGAACTTAACTACACCTGGTACCAAATGCCCAGGGCTGAAGCCGTTGAGCGCCAGCGCCGGCAAGTTCCGCAGGAATTTTTGTTTGCCGCCAAACTGACTCGCATGCTAACTCACGAAATCGACCCCCAAAACTGGCCGAATCAGGCGGTTAACTACCGGGAGGGTATGGCGCCGCTGATTCAGGCCGGGCAATTAATCGCCGTGTTGATCCAGCTTCCCCCCGGGTTTCACCGTATACCGCCCAACCGTAAATACCTGGCGGCCCTGCTCGACAAACTTGACGGCCTGCCTCTGGCAATAGAGTTCCGACATGGGTCCTGGGCCAACGATCGTGTGTTTGCCGAATTGGAGCGCCGCCGGGTTACCCTGGTGAACGTTGACGAACCGGATCTGCCGGGTCTGTTTCCGGCCCTGGACATCGTAACCCACCCGGATTTGTTTTATGTGCGCTTTCACGGTCGCAATGCCAAGGGCTGGCGTTCGGGGAACATGCAGCATCAATTTGATTACAATTATTCCGGCCATGAACTGCATGAATGGATCGAGAATAAAATTGAGCCCATGAGTCAACGGGCCCGCAGGGGCATTATTTTTTTCAACAATCATGTCCGCGCCCAGGCGCCGGAAAACGCCCGGAGGATGGTAGCGTTGCTCAAGGAGCAAAACTTGACGGTTTCGTAAAAAGTCCAACTTCTGCGTTGTGCTGCATTTCGCAATCATTCAACGTACGAAAAGTACGCCTCATGATTACAAAATTTGCACGCCTTTTTATCCCGAGAGATTTATTCGGGGGAATTTGAACTTTTTACGAAACCGTCTAAATCGGACTTTTTACGAGTTCATCAAACTTGATCGTGTAAAAATTTCTTTTTTTAGAGCGGCAAAGCCGCGTTATATAGAATCGCGAAGCGATTGTATAACTTGATATGCGCGAGCGTTCAATAATCCATATAAATGTGGCCGATTTTGCCGTGGCTGTGGAACGGCTGGTGGACAGCCGGCTGCGGGGACGTCCGGTGATTATCGCCCCAGGGGGTGCGGCGCGGGCGGCGGTGTATGACATGAGCGAAGAATCGTATCAAAGCGGCGTGCGCAAAGGCATGACCCTGGGACGGGCCCTTGGCCGTTGCCGGGATGCCGTTGTGCTGCCGCCCCGTCCCGCCCGCTACGAACGTGCAATGACCCGGCTCGTTAAACATGCCCTGCCATTTTCGCCGTTGATTGAAATGACCGACCACAACGGTCATTTATTTGTAGATGCCACCCGAACGGGAAGACTGTTCGGCCCGCCGCCTGACGTGGCGTGGCGCATTCGCAAGGCGGTGCGCACGGATATGGGTTTCGATCCCATCTGGTCGGTGGCTCCCAACAAATTGATCGCCAAAGTGGCAACCCGCATGGTCAAGCCTGCCGGTGAATATGTCATCGGCGCCGGCGAAGAACAAGACTTTCTGAAACCCCTGCCGGTCCATCTTATCCCGGGTATCGAAGCAGAAGACCTGAAACGCTTTGGGGAATTCAATTTAACCCGTGCCGGTCATGTGGCCCATCTGTCCATGGAACAACTGAATATTATGTTCGGCAGTCGCAGTGACAGTTTGTACCATGCCGTGCGCGGCATCGACTCATCCCCGGTTCTGCCGGTGGGACAGAAGCCGCCGGTTGTGGTTGCGGATCATGAATTTGCCAATGACACCAACCAGGTGGCGGTGGTGCAGGGCGCATTATATGGACTTGCCGAGCGGGTCGGTGCAGATTTGCGCAAGCCACGGCTGACAGCAGGACGGATCAAGGTTCTCCTGGACTATTCCGACGGCAGGCGGATTACCCGTCAGGCTGTGGCCCATCCGGCCACGGCCAATGATGTTCGCTTGTTTGTTCTGGCAAAAAGAGCCCTTGAACGGGCCTGGACACGCCGGGTCGGCATCCGGCATCTGCGCTTGATTTGCGACCGTCTGACTTATCCCCCCGCACAGATGGCCCTTTTTGCCGAAGATGAAAAAGAAAACAAGATGAGTGACACCTTGATTTTTGCTCTCGACACGATCCGCCGTCGTTTTGGTTTCAACGCCATTCGCGTGGGAAGAACTCTGTAACAATGAACTAAAGTTTGAAGTGAGCTAAAGTTAAGGAATGCGCTTACAGCGCGGGCAATTTAAAAATGATAGAATACCAAAACTTTAGGCACTTCTCAGAGTTAAATTGGACCATAATCTTTAAAGACTTAATGTATCCCTATTTGGTTCTTATATAGGTCAAGGTATTCCGTTATGATTCCCCTTACCGTCCGTTCATATTATTCACTTATGTGGGGTACATGTTCGCCGGAAAAGATTTGCGCGGTTGCCAAACAGCGGGGGTACGCGCAACTGGCCCTCACGGATACGGACAATCTTTATGGTCTGTGGCCCTTTTTAAAGAGTTGCGAACGTGAAAACATTACCCCCATTGTGGGTGCGGAGCTCACAGATCCCGTATCCGAATATCGCGCGGTTTGCCTGGTGGAGAACGCGCAGGGGTATGCCAACCTCTGCCGCCTGATTACGCGCCGTCACTCGGATAAAGGATTTGATCTGAAATCCGCCGTGCCCGACCATGCCCGGGGACTAACCGTCCTCACGCAAAACCCTGAACTTTTGTCGGAGTGGTATGAAGCCGGTGTAACGACCGCAGCGGCGGTTCCGCGCAGGCCCAATGGAACGGCCTTTAAATTACGGAAGGTGTGTAAACACCTTGGCGTACGGGTTGTGGCCACTCCCGGAAGTTTTTTCCCGGACCCGGATGACCTAAAAGTCCACCGTATGCTGCGGGCCATAGATCGTAATACATCTCTTTCCCGGTTAACCCCAAAACATGCGGCGCCGTCCGACGCATGGCTGGCGCCGGCATGGGAATATGCCGAACGGTTTGCCGTTTGGCCGGATGCGATTCGGGCCGGCCGGGAAATTGCAGAACGGCTGACATTTACCGGTCCCTGTTCCGGGCTTGTTCTGCCGCCGTGGGGCAATTCACAGGGACAAAGCCCCAAGCATCTCTTGCGGGATGCCGCGTATAAAGGGGCGCGAAAACGGTACGGTGACGATCTTTCCGAAACCGTTGTGGACCGCATGGAACATGAACTTCGTATTATCGAAAAGATGGGGTTTTCATCTTATTTTCTTGTGGTTCAAGATATCGTATCCCGCAGCCCGCGAATCTGCGGCCGCGGAAGCGGTGCGGCGTCCCTGGTGGCGTATAGTTTGGGGATTACCAATGTCTGTCCGATCAAGTATAATCTGTATTTCGAACGTTTTTTGAACCCGGGCCGCTCGGATCCTCCGGATATGGATATCGATTTTGCTTGGGATGAACGGGATGAGATTATAGATTCCGTATTAAAGCAGTACAACGGTCACGCTGGCCTGGTATGCAATCACGTTGCCTTTCAACCGCGCATGGCCATACGGGAAGTGGCCAAGGTCTTGGGACTCACGGACCCGGAGATCGGCCGGGTCACCCAACGCCTTCCCTGGTTCTGGCGGGAAGTTCATATGAATGACGATCTGTTGTCCCAACTCAAACAACTGCCCAAGCTTGGCCAATTCGATTTTCCGGAGCCCTGGCAGCAAATCATTCACACCGCCCGGCACATCATCGGTATTCCGCGCCACCTTTCCGTTCATCCCGGGGGAATGGTGATCACTCCGGATCCTCTTTATACTTATGTTCCGATGGAAATCGCTCCCAAAGGGGTTCCGATTATCCAGTGGGAAAAAGACGGCGCGGAACACAGGGGTCTGGTTAAAATTGACCTTCTCGGCAACCGCAGCCTGGGGGTTATCCGCGATGCCATTGCAAATTTGAAAGACAACGGTACGGACTTTGATGAAGATCACTGGGAACCGGAAGACGATGCGGCCACACAGGCAACGGTGGCCGGGGGAAATACCATGGGGTGCTTTTACATCGAGAGTCCGGCCATGCGACTGCTGCAAAAAAAGACAAAGATGGGTGATTTTGAGCATCTGGTGATTCACAGCAGCATTATCCGTCCGGCTGCCAATGAATTTATCCGCGAATATATTCGCCGTCTGCATGGCGGTAAATGGGAGCCGATTCATCCGTTGCTGGCAGACGTGCTTGAAGAGACCTATGGCATCATGGTCTATCAGGAGGATGTTGCCAAAACCGCCGTGGCTTTGGCGGGATTTTCACACGCTGATGCGGACGGGCTTCGTAAAATCATGTCCAAAAAGGATAAGGCCCGTAAACTGGGTCATTATAAAGAGCGTTTCATTGCCGGCGCACGGGAACGAGGCGTTACCCATGAGCAAATCCATGCGGTTTGGGACATGATGATGAGTTTCAGCGGCTATTCCTTCTGTAAGCCCCACAGTGCCAGCTATGCCCGCGTCTCTTTCCAGGCCGCCTATCTCAAGACCCATTATCCGGCCCGGTTTATGGCGGCGGTCATCAGCAATCAGGGCGGTTTTTACAGCACATTTGCCTACGTGTCCGAAGCCCGGCGCCTGGGAGTGGAAATTTTACCTCCCGACGTAAACAAAAGTGATATCCGCTGGAAGGGCAGGGCGGGAGCCATGCGGGTGGGATGGTTATCCGTCAAGGGTTTGAGCACCAGCACGCGCACACGTATTGTTGCCCAACGAAAAACAAAACCGTATCATGACATCATGGATTTTCTTGAACGGGTTCAACCCCACGACCCTGAGGCGCGTTCTCTGATTCACGCTGGCGCGTTTGATTTGCTCCATCCCAAAGAGAGTCGGGCATCATTGTTGTGGGAGCTGGCCTGCCGGCAAAAGTCACGGTCAGCGCGATCAGGGTCAGGGGATTTGTTTAATGTGAGGAGAGTTGTTCCCAAACCGTCATTTCCTCCTGAAAATCAGACAGAGCGTTTGCGGCATGAATTTTCAGCCCTGGGTTTTTTGTGCGACCGGCATCCCATGGTGTTGTACGCCGATACCTTAAAAAAACAGAAGATTGTTAAGGCCGGGGACTTACCTCGTTTCATCGGCCGGCATGTATGTATTGCCGGTTTGTTGATTACCGGCAAGGTGGTTCATACCAAACATGGCGAACCCATGGAGTTTCTGACTTTCGAAGATGAAACCGGCCTGGTGGAAACCACCTTTTTTCCCAAAGCCTATGGCCGGTTTTGCGCCATTCTGGAGCGAAATCGCCCCTTCATACTCTATGGCAAGGTGGAGGAGGATTTCGGCGCTGTAACCATGACCGTGGAGCGTGTGGATTCTCTTCCAAATTCAAATAAATGGCAAACTCGGTTGTAACTTTTCTATAAGTTCTGGTGTATGAAATAATCATATTGACCCGGTTCCATAATTTATTGAGAAGTTACATCCTTTCTTGCTAACCATATGATATAGCTTTTATTTCAGGTAGTTGATGCTATCTAAGAACATGTGTCATTTCGCGAATCCTTGATGCGCAAGTCCAAGATCCCGCGTCAGTGGGGAGATCGGTGCAGATCGAGTAAAAAATCGCTCAATTTAGGTTAAAATATATGGCACCAAGTGAATAGATAAGGTATAAAACTTTTTGATAACGAACGACTTGAAAAACATTTACACCAGACTGCCGCTGTTCACGAGCAGAGAAAAATCCGATTTGTTTGGAAAATATTTTGAGGCTTCCGGACTTTTTTTGATTATAACAAGGTGAAAAAAATAATGACCCAAAAACCGACCTATGAAGAATTGGAACAAAAAGTAAAGGAATTAGAAAAAGAAACCGTCGAAAGGAATCGAGTGGAAAAGGCGTTAAGGGAAAAAGAAAATTTTCTCAAAATAGTCTTTAATGCCATTCAAGACGGAATTAGTGTTAGAGATCAAGAGTTTAACTTAACATTAGTCAACCAATGGATGGAAAAGAAGTATGCATCCCAAAAGCCGTTGGTGGGCAAAAAATGCTATACGGTTTTTCAGAAAAGAAACTCCATTTGTCCATGGTGCCCGGCCGTTTTAGCCATGAAAACCGGTGAAATGTTCGGTGAAATTGTTCCGTATCCCTGCCACGATGATCCCGCGGGATGGTTTGATGTCACGGCCTTTCCGGTAAGAGATCTAAATGGCGAAATCGTAGGATGCATTGAACATGTGAGGGATGTAACCGAACGCAAGAAAACAGACGAAGCATTGAAGAAGAGTTAAGAGAAATACAGGGAGCTTGTTCAGAATGCCAACAGCATTATTTTGCGAATGGATACCAGAGGGACAATAACCTTTTTTAATGAGTTTGCACAGGATTTTTTTGGATACTCAGAAAATGAGGTATTGGGTAAGAATGTGGTGGGCACGATAGTTCCTAAAACAGAGACTACCGGTCGGGATCTCTCTGAAATGATCTATGACATTGGGGTTCGACCACAAAGATATGCCACGAATGAAAATGAAAACATGCGCAAAAACGGCGAAAGAGTCTGGGTTGCCTGGACCAACAAAGCTATTAAAGATAACTATGGAAATACAACAGAAATATTATGCATCGGAAACGATATCACTGAACGTAAACACGCTGAGAAGGCGCTCTGGCAAGAAGAGGAAAAATTTCGGACTTTTGTTGAACAATCTCCTTTTGGAGTATCTATTATTGATGAGAGCGGTAAGTATAACTACATAAACCCAAAATTCATAGAGATTTTTGGATACACACTCGAAGATATTCCTACGGGTAAAGAATGGTTCAAAAAAGCGTTTCCTGATCCGGAATATAGACATAGGCTTATTACTACAGCGTCTTTTTTTGTAGACATCTATAATCAGATGGTGTATAGTGGAAATCATAAGGGCGTATGAAAGAGTCACAGAGCGTTTACAGAGAAATCTGATCAAGCCAATATCGGTTTTGAACAATAAAGGAGATTTGCGCCCTTTTACTACCCAAACATTATATCATAGAAAACAGATGTTTCACACCATCAATACAGAACCAATTGTCGGAGACCTAAAAAAGTTAGGGCCGGTAACATTGAAATTAGTCAATGAGCAGACATTAGAGTCGCTCTGGGGCCAGCTTGTCAGCCAGTACCATTACTTGAGCTATAGAAAGCTTTTGGGGCATCGTTTAAAATATCTTGCTTTCATAAAAAATCGTCCGGTTGCTGCTTTATCATGGAGTGCCCCTTCCTTGAAACTTCGTGTTCGTGATTATTTCATTGGATGGTCCGACAAGCAGAGAAAAACCCACTTGAATCGAATAGCGAATAATAGTCGCTTTTTGATTCTTCCATGGGTCAAGGTCCCTAATCTGGCTTCGCATGTACTTTCCCTTAGCATTGGCCAATTAAAAAAAGATTGGCCGCAGCATTTTAAAACAGAATTGATGCTTTTGGAAACCTTTGTTGATCCAAGATTTTTCAATGCCATCAGCTATAAAGCCGCCAACTGGAAATTTATCGGTCAAACCAATGGGTACACAAAACAAGGAAAAGGATATATCTATCATGGCAATGTCAAGCATGTATATGTTTATGCGTTAAATCCAAAATTCAGAGATATCATTGGTTGTCAACAAAAGCACTGTGATCCCTTTCAGCGCCCCCCACAATCACAGAAAAAAGTGGAGGAGTTACAGATGCTTTTAAAACATTGTCAGTGGCATCCCGACCTGGTCCCGAAGATGGATCTTACTGAAAAAGATCTCGCTTTAATGGCTGATGAACTGGTAGCATTCCATGAACAATTCCACAACTGTTTGGGCCGAATAGAACACCAGCGCCTGGGGCTGGCCTATATGTCCGGGCTCATCAGCAACGTGAAAGGCAAATCGATTGAGCCCATTGCCCTTGAGTTTTTAGATCCAAACGGTGTTCGAGCGCTACAGCGTTTTATGAAAAACTACCGTTGGAATCATGAGGCCATGGAGGCAGCACATCAGGCTATTATGGCTGATATGATTGGCAGCCCTGACGGCATGATAAACGTTGACAGCTCCGAATTTATAAAAAAGGGCAAAGAGTCCGTTGGTGTTGCCAGGCAATATTGTGGTGCTGCCGGTAAAGTTGATAATTGCCAATCCGGCGTCTTTGTCGGTTATTCAAGTGAAAAAGGCTACGGACTTCTGACCGGCCGACTCTATATGCCCAAAATCTGGCTTACTGATGAATATACCAAAAGGCGTAAAGACAATTGGGTCCCCGAAGATCTTGTTTTTCAGACGAAACTTCAAATTGCTCTTGATCTTATCAACAAAACAGTAGAATCTAATCTTTTTCCTGCAAAATGGCTTGGTTGTGACGCAACATTTGGGTCAGATTTGAATTTTTTACAATCACTGCCGGAATCACTCTATTACTTTGCCAGTATTCGTCCGGATACATACGTTTTTCTCGAAAAGCCTAAAGTAGGTTTACCCCCTTATAAAGGAAGAGGTCCTTATCCTAAAATATTGCGCGTACTGCCGGGGGAACCCCAAGCACATAAGGTTGCCCAAATTGCTCGATCAAAAAAACTTTCCTGGAAGTCCGTTATTTTAGCAGAAGGATCAAAAGGGCCTATCATCGCTGAAGTGGCCCGTATTAGAGTTTATCTGTCTCGAGACGGACTTCCGGAAGAAAAACCTTTATGGCTGTTTATCCGGCGCAACTCTGATGGCCAGTTGAAATATGCTTTATCCAACGCGCCGGAAGACATACCTTTCTCTGAATTGTGTAAAGCGTCAACTATGCGTTGGCCTATTGAACAATGCTTTAAAGAAGGCAAAGACCAGATCGGTATGGATCATTACGAACATCGCTCCTGGCCGGCTTGGCATCGTCACATGATCTATGTTTTTCTTGCATTACATTTTCTACTTCGTTTGCGAATCAAGTTTAAAAAAAAGCTCCATGCCTGACGTTGCCACAAGCAAGAAGCCTGGTAGCAGCTTTCCTTCCTTATCATTCAATTGAACGATTATATGCCTTAGAACTAGTAAAATACCATACTGATCGTAATTATATCGCTCAAAAGTCACATAGGAAGAAGGCTATCGCTGAGGCTAATTTATTGAAAATTAAAGTGTCGCTGTAGTATTATTTCAATCTGGATAAATGATTTGAAAAAATCAAAATTTGGAAAATTCCGGCACAGAACCTTCAAAGTGAACTGTAAAGACGAGTCAGAAAAAATCATACACTTTAAACCGGTTACGCTGGAGACAGGGAATCAATTTGTGATTTATGAAGACATAACCAATCAGGAGCAACTGGAAAATCAACTCAGGCAGGCTCAAAAAATGGAGTCTATTGGGACCCTGGCCGGAGGGATTGCTCATGATTTCAATAATATTCTTGGAATAATTCTGGGCAATGCCGAATTGGCAATGGATGATATTTATGAGGAAAATCCAGCCCGGCTCAATCTGCAAGAGATCCGAACCGCCAGTCTTCGCGCAAAAGATGTTGTGCGTCAGCTCTTGAGTTTTGCACGCAAAACAGCCGTGGAGAAAAAACCGACAAATATTGCACCGATTATCATAGAATCGCTCAAGCTGCTGCGGGCATCTATTCCCACAAGCATTGAAATTCGCCGGAATATTACGAAAGAGGTTCATACGATTCTGGCAGACCCCACTCAAATCAATCAGGTTCTTATAAATCTTTGCACCAATGCAAATCATGCCATGCCGGGCGGAGGAATTCTTGAAGTCGGCCTTAAAAATGTGGAACTGGATGAAGATGCTACGGCTCAACATTCCGATTTAGACCCGGGACCATATGTCCATCTGACGGTAACCGATACCGGTCAAGGAATGGATCCTGAAATCAAAGACCGAATTTTTGATCCCTATTTTACGACAAAAGACGTTGGGAAGGGCACGGGTTTGGGCTTATCCGTAGTGCACGGTATTGTCAAAAACCATGGGGGTGGAATTTCAGTGAACAGCGAACTCGGTAAAGGGACCACTTTCGGAATTTATTTTCCCGTAATTGAAACGGAAGCAGTGACAGAAACTGAAACTGATGAAAAACTCCCCACAGGGAATGAACGGATACTGTTCGTTGATGATGAGGAGTCAATGGTTTATGTTGCACGGAACAGATTGGAGCGATTGGGCTATCAGGTTGTAGCCGAAACTTCTCCTGTTGAAGCCCTAAAATTATTCCGTGACATCCCGGATCAATTTGATCTGGTCATTACCGACATGAGCATGCCTCAGATGACCGGCGACCGGTTTGTGCAGGAAATTTTAAAAATTCGACCCGACATACCCACGATTCTTTGCACCGGATGCAGCGAAAAAATAGATAAACAAAAAGCAAAGGAAATGGGGATTCGTCAATACATTGAAAAACCGATCAATCGGTCTGTTCTGGCCAAGTCGGTTCGCAACGTACTGGATGAAAAATGATACCGGCGTTACTGAAAATGGTTTGCAATAGAAAGCGTTAATAATACCAATGTGATACCGTCATAAGTGATCCGGGCCATGGCATTGACCCGAAATCGAACGGAAAAGCCCATGATACCGTAATTCCTTTGTTGCCAAGGGGTTGCGGTAATTTACTACAGCGTCACCCTTGGACGCCTTGGACTTACGGCATCCTGAGCTTTTGCAACATCAGGGTAAATTGTATTCCAAAAGGTTGCTGATTAACAAAATTTAATACTAAAGTATTAGAAATTTTCTAGTACCCTCCATCTTATCTAATACTAAAGTATTAGAAATCTCGATTAAAAAGTATGAGAAAAATCATACCCTTGACCGATTGCAACTTAATATGTCTTTTGGTAAAATACCTGCGGTTATGATATATATAATCTCAATAGATCGCAGAAAATGCCAGATATAAGATACCGATAAGATACCACAACTGGTGCCAGCATTGAGGTAACAAATGGATATCTGAAAAACGATCCTTGCTTGATATTTACAGTCCGAGTTTGATATCTATTAGTTTTAATAAATTCAAGGTATTGGCAAGAGATCCATTGAATTTACCACATAACATATTTCCATTCATCCATACCACACATTGATGCTACAATGTAGCACAAACATTTTGAATAATTGTAAATTTGTTGACACAATCACGGTTTTAATATATTCTCTTTTGAAAACTGACCTCTATCTCGATTCGATTACCATTATATGACACTTCTTATTCTGCTGGCCTAATTCTCAATTTGTTACTTACTGTCTATTGTTTCGTCACTTCAATTGTTTAAACTCTATTCAAATGAGAGTTAGCAATGGAGAAATCCCTCAAAATTTGCATGCCCTGTTCCTGACAGGCTGGTTACAGTAATTTTGGGATATACCATATAAATGACAATAAGGAGCGGCATCTGGTACAAAATTCCGGTAATGGGTTTCAGATATATCTTTGCTGTTTGATATCTGGCCCTACTTCAGATTGGGTTTCTTCCGGTTTTGGCATAAAATTTTAAATTTTCCATTATTCCGATTTCGAAAAGGGAAATCTTATCAATTAGTGGAGGGCAAATTGAAAAAGGTAAGGTACTTTTTAACCCATTTAGTCGTTGTAATTAGCTATATTACGTTTGTATCCGCTACATGCTTGGCAGCAACTTATTACGTGGACAATAATCATGCTTCCGCCAGTGATGCTAACCCAGGTACCCAGGATCTGCCTTGGCTTACCATCAATAAGGCTGCACAAACGATGCTTCCCGGCGATACGACGTACATCAGAAACGGGACGTACAACGAGCATGTTGTTACCGAACATAGCGGCACTTCCACCAAGGGTTATATCGTTTTTGCCGCTTATCCCGCTGAAAATCCGATACTGGACGGCACTGGCATCACCGCTGTGGGCAACCTTTTTATCATCGACAAATCCTATATTAAGCTGAAAGGCCTCGAAATTCGAAACTTCCCCTCTGGCAACGCACTGTGGATCGAGAACTGCGACCATGTGGAGGTTTCAGACTGTATGGTCCACGATGTCGAGTTCGGCATCGGTGTTGCGGGCGGCACCCATGATTTTGCCTTCAACCGGGTAGAGGTCTATAACTTCGATTATTACGGCTTCGATGTTTCTCCCACGGATGGTGATTGCTATCAAGGCACCTTCACTGACTGCATCGCATATTCCTGTAGACGCAACGGCAACGAAGACGGTTTTGCTATTGGCCATGGCACCCAGCATGACTTCGTTTTCACCCGATGTGAGGCCCATCACGTTCCCGACGGCTTCGTTTTTTCCAGCAATGATGTGACGGCGGACCGCTGCACTGCTCATGACGCGGACATTGGTTTCAAAATATGGGGGGACAATATCAATCTCACCAACTGTCTGAGCTACCAAAATCTCACCTCGAACATGGAATTGGATTGGGACGAGATTCCTGGCACCACTACACTGCGCAACTGCACCTTTATTAACACCCAGGGAGACAATAACGTTGCGGTGGAGAACTCCTCAGACTCCCTCCATATGTATAACTGCATCCTTGCTGGTGGAGACAACTTGGGATTGGTTTTCTACCAGAGAGATGCCGGTAACTATCGTGGGGATTACAACCTGTTTCACATTGCCAGTGACGCGCGGATGATTTCCGTAGGATATGAAGATGAGTTTTCCCTAAGTGATATTGAATCCGGCTCATGGACAGCGAATAGTAGTCAAGATGCTCACTCTGTGGTTGTTCACGAAATCTCGGAGATTTTCGTAAACCCTGCCAACTTTGACTTTCACCTACTGAGTACCAGCTCTGCAATTGACACCGGAACCAGTGCTGGAGCCCCCGTTGTTGATTATGATGGTGATTCTCGGCCCCAGGGTGCAGGCTATGATATCGGGGCTGACGAATATGTTTCCCAAGAAACGCTTGCATTTCTAATCTACTTCCCCCATATTGCCAGTAACAGCACGTGGGAAACCGAAATCTGTGTTATCAATACCAGTGCTGAACAGAGCCTGAGTGGTGATTTGAAAGCCTATAATAATTCAGGTCAGGAGGTTTCTTCAACACCGGTTATGTTAAGTGCTAATGCCCGAAGACAGATTATTATTGGCGATGAGCTTCCCAATCCGAGTGGTATTGGATATATTATTTTTGAGTCTAATTCAGATAATGCCTGCGGATATACAAAGTTTTATATTCAAGGAAAATATCGAGTGGCTGTTCCGGCCGTTTCAGATATCAACGCAGGAGACATATACATGTCGCACATCGCATCCAATACAAGCTGGTGGACAGGAGTTAGTCTTCTCAACACCACTTCATCCTCTAAACAATTAACCGTTGAATTTGATAATGGGACCACAAAATCAATAACGATTGCCGCCAAAGAACATCAGGCGTTCACTATCAATAGTCTATTTGGTGGTGAACTGCAGCCAAATCTTAACTCTGCGGTAATTAAAAATGGAAGCGGCCTTGTGGGTCTTGAATTATTTGGCAGTTCTGATGGCAGCGGAGAGAATTATCTGAGCGGTATTCTTTTAACAGATAATACCACAACCCATATCTATTACCCGCATATTGCAAGCAATTCGACATGGTGGACGGGCATTGTTGCATATAATCCTTTTGATGAAGATACAATTTTACCGGTGCCCGGCATTTGGAACGCCTCGACAGACTTTGGAGAGTTGAGTT
>RPGQ01000065.1 GCA_004193595.1 Desulfobacteraceae bacterium Eth-SRB2 | reverse complement strand
ATTAAGGCCATTCGCGGTGTGAACTTCACCATTGAGCCGGCATCTTTTGTTTCATTTGTCGGACCCTCCGGCAGCGGTAAAAGCACGTTGCTCAACATGATCGGCTGTCTTGATCCACCGACTATGGGCTATTTACAGGTTGCGGGCCAGGATATTGCCAATATGGATTGTAAACAGGCTGCGCGTTTCAGAGGCGAACACATCGGTTTCGTGTTCCAAGACTTTAACTTAATTCCGGTTTTGACGGTCTTTGAAAACGTGGAATATCCGTTACTCATGGTGCAAAACCGACCCGCACGAAAACGAAAAAAACGGGTAAACAGTCTGCTTGATGCCGTTGGCATGGGGGATCAGGGTGACAAGTATCCAAGTCAGATATCGGGCGGTCAAAAGCAGAGGGTAGCTATTGCCCGGGCCTTGGTGACCAATGCCAAACTGGTGTTGGCAGATGAGCCCACCGCAAACCTTGATGGGAAAACGGCAAACCGAATTATCAATCTGATGAAAAAAATGCGCGATGAATTTGACACCACCTTTATTTTTTCCACCCACGACCCCAAGGTGATGCAGAGCGCGGAAATAATTTTTACCCTTGAAGACGGTAAGCTTTTGCAAAGGCAAAACGGCAATGGAGGGACTCATGCTTAATGTTATTAAAATTGCCGCCCGCAACCTTCGCCGGTATCAGCGGCGGACAATACTGACATCAGCGCTGATCACTCTGGGTGTGGTGGCGGTTCTACTTTTTATTTCGACAACCGGCTCTTTTAAGAATATGATGGTTGGCCAGATCACGGACTCCATGATTGGCCATTTACAGATCCACCGCAAAGGCTATCTGGCATCCATTGACAACCTGCCGCTCAATCGCAATCTGGACCAGCGCCAGGTGGCAAAGGTAAAAGAGATTTTAAGCGGTCTGGATGCCGTTGAATCCTACTCCATGCGTATCAAGCTTGGGGCCATGTTCAGCAATTTTACTGAAACCACCAACATCAGGCTCAATGCGGTCATCCCCGAGCAGGAGGTCAAGACGGTACCTTTGCTTTCCGAGCGAATCATTGAAGGGGAAAAGAAAGATGTTCTGCTGCAAAAAGGCGAAATTCTCATTCCCGAACTGATTGCCAAGGGCATGAAAATAAAAGTGGGTGACAATGTGGTGCTGGTGGCCAATAATAAGGACGGATCGGTCAACGGAAAAACTTTCGTGGTGAGCGGTGTTCTTGAAGGCATCTCCGGTCCTGGGGGTCGAGATGGGGTGATTCACTTGGATGATGCCAAAGAGTTGCTGCGCATCAATGGTGTTGAAATTAGTGAGATAGCGGTCCGTCTGAAAAACAAGGACAATCTCTCCCGGATTTTTTCCAGCCTCAAGGACGATCTTGCCTCCTTCACCAACAACGAAGGCAACCCGGTATTTGAAGTGCATACCTGGGAGAAACTGTCACCATTTTATAATATCGCCCAAATGATCGACCTGATGACCTTTTTCATTAAAATCATGCTTGTGGCAATCGTGCTGGTAAGCATCATGAATGTGATGATCATGGCTGTGTACGAGCGAATCAACGAAATCGGCACCATTGCCGCCATTGGCACGTTACCGGGTAAAATTATGGCCCTGTTCGTAACCGAAGGCTTTCTGCTCGGTGTGCTCGGAACAGCCGTCGGAACAGTTATCAGTCTGATCAGCATCGCCGCCATAAACGCCGCCAAATTCACCTTTGACTTCGGAAGGCAATCCAACCTGGTGTTGGCCCCGACCATCGGAGCGGAGGATGTCATTA
>RPGQ01000064.1 GCA_004193595.1 Desulfobacteraceae bacterium Eth-SRB2 | reverse complement strand
CTGGCCGCAAGGGCCTTGAGATATGTTCCGATTTTATTGGCAACGTCTCCGGTAAATGTTGTTCTGTCGGTACCCACGATAACCATATCAACCATACCGTGCTGCATGAGATGGCCGCCGGCATTGTCTGTTATGACCGTGTGTTTGACACCCTGTTTACCAAGTTCCCATGCCGTCAGCCGTGCACCCTGATTCAGGGGTCTGGTTTCGTCAACCCATACATGTACATCTATTCCGTTATTAAATGCAGCATAGATGGGCGCCGTAGCCGTGCCATACTCGATGCAGGCCAGCCATCCGGCATTGCAATGGGTAAGCAGATTAACGGTATCGCCTTGTTTTTTTAGGCTGATTTCATGAATCAGACTTAATCCGTGCTCACCGATTTTTCGGCAGTTTTCAGCCTCTGCCTCGGCAATCTTTTCGGCTTCCTTACGTGCCATAGTAATTTTTTCTGAGGCGTTGTTTTGTGTTAACACTTCAGATAAAACTTTATCCACAGCCCAGGCAAGATTAACAGCCGTGGGTCTGGCAGCTTTTAACCTTGTGCATTCTTCTATCAGGTATTTATTTTCAACGGTTTTAACCGGTGAATTCAAGGCAGCAAGATATACTCCGTATGCGGCCGTCACTCCTATCAAGGGCGCACCTCTTACATACATCTTGGTGATAGCCGTTATAACATCATCAACGGTTTTAAGATCCGCAATTACAAATTCATGGGGAAGACGTCTCTGGTCGATAATTTTTACAACATTTAAATCCGAATCCAGCCAAATGGGCCGAAGGTCTTTACCGTTTATTTTCATAATAAAAAACTAACCCGGACAAGCCGGAACCAAAAAAGATCGGTTTTATTTTTACCACGAAGATCACGAAGAAAAAGAAGAATAAAATATATAACCTTCGTATTCTTCGTGTACTTCGTGGTGTGATTAAACTTTTTTTGCCGCAAAAAGATCAAAATTTACAATTAAGAGACTAAATCCTGAATAGTTTCAAGGGGTTGTTCGCAAGCTGCTTGTTTGCAGAGTTCAATCTGTCTTCATTCGATATCACTGCTACCGCCTGTTTTTCGTTGTTGTCATGGAAATATTTTTCGGCAACATTAATGATCTGAGTGCGGGTCAGAGTAAGAAGTTTTTGCTTGAATTGTTCACGAATGTCGTCCGACAAAAAAACGATCTTCCTGAAAAAAGCCTTTCTGGCTGCGGTCCCCGGTGCGTCGGGTTTGTCAATATCAGAGCATACCTGGAGGATTGCCTCTTTGATATCTTCATCGCTGAAGTTGCCGGATCTTATAAAACCCCGAGCATTATCGTATGTTTTTAGAGTAGAAACGATATGCGGATCCCTGTAAGAAGCAAAGCAAAACAGTCCATTCTCCGTATTGTACACGGCAAATCCTCCATATGCTCCGCCTTTTTCCCGAATCTCGCGATGTAGATACAAGGATCTAAGTATTTTGCTTATCAAGGATAAGGCCGGCGCATCTTCATGTCCCAGGCGAACCGTCTTAAAAGTCTTGGCCACAAATGAAACGGATGACGATGTGCTCCAACCTTCCCTGGGGATTTGATCATCACAATTGATTTCCGGCGCTAGAAATCCATGCCCCGTATTTAATGATTCCGTCCCTTGTTCAAGTAAATTTTGTATGGATGCCGTGGCTGAAAAAGCGGTTGAAATCGATTGCTCTTCACCAATCAGCGCCATTTTAAGGTTGTTACTTGTAAGAAGGGTTTTACTGATAACGGAAAGTTTTTCAGAGACGGATTTTAGTTTTTCGTTTGTAAGGTCGTGGGTTATCGTTTTTATGGTTTGAAGCTGTTGAA
>RPGQ01000063.1 GCA_004193595.1 Desulfobacteraceae bacterium Eth-SRB2 | reverse complement strand
TCACAGAGTTTGAATATCTCACAGAGTTCACAGAGTTTAAAATATCTCACAGAGCTCGCAGAGTGCACAGAGGCAAATACTCTTTTTATTTTCCGCTGAGGGGGCGGAAAATAAAAAAATACATCCCTGCGGGAACCCATTTTACATAATTATTTTCTGCGAAAGCAGAATGACAATTTATATGAATTTCCCTCTCAGAAATTCATATAAAATCTCTGTGGCCTCTGCGTGCTCTGTGAGATTAAAGCTGTGTTCGGTAGTTAACAACTGGAGATGATTTCTGCGATTCGTTCCTGGTCTTTTATTTCAAGATACGGGTGCATGGGAATGCTGAAGATCCGCCGAGCACAGTCTTCGCTCACAGGAAAATCCCCCGCTTTATATCCCAGAGAGGAAAAAGCGCTTTGCAGGTGAAGCGGCTTGGGATAGTAAACGGCCGTGGGGATATTTTTCTGTTTTAACGCTTCCTGCAAATTGGAGCGGTGTTTCTCGTCCCGGGCCAGGATCGAGTACTGGGCCCAGACGCTTTTATAACCCTCAGGAACCAAAGGACAGACCACAGACGGCAGAGGACGGAGTTTTTCAGCATACCGTTGCGCAACCTTTTGGCGGCGTATGACTTCCTCGGGAAAAATATCGAATTTGGCAAGGAGGATGGCCGCCTGCAGGGTATCCAGCCTGCCGTTGATGCCCACACGGCGTTATCATATTTGTATGCGCCTTTTCCGTGAACCCTGATGGAACGGACGGCTTCGGCCAGATCATCGTCATCCGTAAAGCACATGCCCCCGTCACCATAACATCCCAGGGGCTTTGCCGGAAAAAAGGACGTGCATGCGATATGGGAAAGGGAGCCTGCGGGGTTTCCCTTGTAAACCGCTCCGAAGGATTGGGCGGCATCTTCAATCACAAAAAGACCATGATCTTGGGCCAGAGCGTTGATACGGTCATAATCCGCGGGAAGACCGAAAAGATCCACGGCGATGATACCCCGGGGGGTTCGGTTAGAGGGTGGAGGGTGGAGGTCCGGTAATGGATATATCCACGGATCATTATTGTTAACTGCTGCAATTGCACGGGAAAGGTGACCGGGATTGATATTGAACGTTCCGGGTTCGATATCCACAAAAACCGGAGTGGCCCCCAGAACGCTGATCACTTCCGCGGTGGCGATAAACGTAAACGGTGTGGTGAAGATGGCGTCACCGGGCCCCACGCCATAGGCCATCAGGGCCAGTAGTAATGCATCGGTTCCCGAAGAGCAGGCAACCGAATGCCCGGTTCCAACATATTGTGCGAGTCTATGTTCAAGCTCGCCAACCTCAGGCCCCATGATGTATTGGCCGTGATCTAGAACCTGCCGGATGTTGGTATCAATGTTGTCTTTGATGACGTTCTGCTGTACTTTTAAATCGATAAATTGCATAAATTAAGAAATCTCACTTCTTTGAATAATTTTTATCCATTAGCCACCCCAGAGGAATAGGCTTTGCCCCAGTTAAATGGTTTTCACCCCGATGGAAAAAGGAAGACCGATGGAAGTCAGAGATCAGCCTCCGGCCCATAGGGGCCTACCCTCTCTCCGAGCTGTAGGTTCTACGAGCCGGAAGCCGGCCTGTATGCCCTACGGGCTGGAAGCGGCCCCGGTGGGAAGTCGGAGGTCAGGAATCGGAGCTGCGGAGCAGGAAGCCGATTTTATCTGCATTTTCTGACCTCTGATCTCTCTCCGAGCTGGAAGCCGACTTCCCACCGGGGCGTAGGCCCTATGGGCCGGAGGCTGACCTCTGATCTTACGAATGCCTTCGTCATTATCACTTCCCTCATCCTTCTTCCGTTTTCTAATCCCTATCCACGGCACGGCTCCGCCTGGTGACTTACAGAGTCTTATTGTCTTTATCTATTTGTTTTTATTATATAATTGTTTTGTGCCCGATTCGGGTTTTAGCCATTTCCCAGCAAAGAT
>RPGQ01000062.1 GCA_004193595.1 Desulfobacteraceae bacterium Eth-SRB2 | reverse complement strand
GCTTGATTTAACGTATCGGACATTTCAGCGATAATCGAAGCAGGGTCTAATTCTTCATACAGCATTTTGTATCTTTGACTTGTTAGATGATTATTGGTCCAGTCATTATAGAATTCTTCAAATCGAGGAAGCAGATCACCCCTATTTTGATTGCTTGCCCACTGTCGTCCGATCTTGTAACCGAGTGATACCAAAACAGGGAGAGGGTAATCCTTGTGGTTTGGTTCTTTTTTTGCTCCCCATTTTTCTAAAAATTTTTCAATTTGTTCTTCCTTCATATACATGGATTACCTCTAAAGCGGCATCCGGATAACCGGCGGTCCAGTCTCGAGGAATCTTTACGCGCTCCTTTTTCCATTTGACCTCGTAACCGAATAATTTTCCCTCTCTTTCTTCCACTAAATCGATTTCTTTTTTGTCATATGTTCGCCGGAAGTATGAATTTGCCACACTGCGCAAATATTCCTGTCTTTTCATCCGTTCGATGATGATATAGTTTTCCCAAAGCTTACCCAGATCATTGCGTATGGTTAGTGGATTAAAATTTCCGATCTGTTTCTGGGGAATATACATTTAAAAAAAAATCAATTTTAGTCAATGTACTGACCGTAATTTGCCAGATTTGGTCGGTTTTCAACCTAATTCTGCTAATAAAGGGTAAATATCTGGCACCACCCCAACTTGAGGTCACAAATTGTGCATTTTGGGTCGAACCACGGTGAGCAACTATAATAACAAAAAAAGAAGCCTAAAACGAGCCCTAAAATCATCTTGAACGACTCTTTTGGGTCCCCAAAAGGACATTTCAAGCTAACCAGTAATTTAAAAAAATCCTTAACCCTTCAATTTTGCACTCAAAATGGGATGTTTACAACCAAAAAACGGCTATTATTAGATCTCTTTAAGCAAGGATCAAGGTTTGAGGCCAGGCCACTTGAAGGGACTTTCACGAACAACGTCTTGGAAATGGGACAATAAACTCGCAGCGCTGTTCGATAATATGTTTTCGTTTGTGTTGCCGTTACGTAAACCATTGCCTCCGGTAATATCTGACGAATTGCCGGATCCGGAAAATAAGGGGACTAAAAAATGAAAAGGATTACCCTTATTGAATTCACTCAACTCGAATCGAAAAATAAGGACAAATCCATATTAGATGATTTACCCTTTGATTTTTTGTGCATTTTCAGATATATGTACAAAACAAGGTTTTGTTTCAGATTATGCTCATGGCAAGATATAATACGGTTTTAGAACCACAAATTCTTTCAGTTTACCACGATATAATACTTCTCTTTGATAGATCCGGCCAAAGTCCCAGGGGGCAATGCAGGTAATTGCCTTCATAGACCATGAGGATGTCATCAAAAAGATCCTCAAGCATTTGGGCTTGTGGGAGGTGAAGCAGAGGCCGTCACCGCGAGCCAACGCGCCGCCCTTGTTTCCGGATTTATATCCAACTCCCTCTGTGGATGAGTACGTGATCGATTCCGACTACCCGGTCGAAGCCTACTTTTAGCAGCCAGCCCGTCGAGAGATTAACGGGAAAACTTTACCTAAAATACCTGTGATTTCCTGAGGTTGGGCAAAAATTAATAAAAAATGGCGATTGACAACCGGGCCCGCCTTTGGTATGAAAACTTTGATTGTCACCGCAAACAATGGGCTTCCATATGTTGAGGTTTGCATGAGTTCCATTTGTGAGGAACGTTCACCTGAGTCAAGATAGGGGGATAAAATGAACCGTAAGATTATTGCAATCGCGATTGGCATGACACTAGTGCACCTGGCAGTAGGCAGCCTATGTGCGCTGGGCGCCCTCAACCCCAATGCACCCGCCACACCTGTCAAACTCATTTTCATCCACCACTCCTGCGGGGAGAACTGGCTGGCCGATTGGGACGGCGGACTGGGTATTGCCCTCAGGGACAACAATTATTTTGTCAGCGACACCAACTATGGCTGGGGCCCTGACGGCATTGGAGACAACACAGATATCGGCAACTGGTGGGACTGGTATCGGGGATCGAGCAGCAGTACCTACTTGAGCGCGCTCTACAATGAAAGCGGACAGAACTCCACTTACTCTCGCCTTTCAACCGATCCAGGCGGCGAAAATGAAATCATCATGTTCAAGTCTTGTTATCCCAATTCCGGGTTGGATGGAAACGCCTCTGATCCGCCTGCATCCGGAAGCAACCCGTTGCGCGGACAGGACGTTTCATCAAACTATCACACTGTTGGCAATGCAAAGGGGATTTACAACGATATCCTGGAATACTTTGCCACTCAACAGGACAAATTGTTTGTTCTCATAACCTCCCCGCCACAGCCTCCAAATGATATCGGATACCCCGCTTCAAACGCCCGTGCTTTGAACAACTGGCTGGTGAATGACTGGCTGGACAGTTACCCCTACAATAACGTTGCCGTGTTTGATTTTTATAACGTTCTCACAAGCAACGGCGGCAGTTCCGACATAAATGATGCCGGTCAGGCCGGCGGCAACCATCATCGTTATCGAAACGGAGCCATTGAACATATTCAGACGGTAAGTCAGGACACGGCGGCGTATTCGCCGGACGGATATGACGGGCATCCAACATCCGCGGGCAACCAGAAGGCTACAGAAGAGTTCATAGACCTTTTGAATATTTATTATAACTCATGGAAGGGAACAGGTCCTTCACCGGGTGTTGACATTCCCACGGTTACAACGAATTCGGCTACCTCGGTGACGTCCACCTCGGCCACCTTAAATGGCACGGTCAACCCCAACGGTTTGGACACCTCATGTTATTTCGAATATGGGACCACTATAAGCTATGGATCGGCCACGGCGACTCAGGTGCTCGGTTCTGGAACGAGTAGTATCTTGGTGAGTGCGTATATAACCGGGCTTGATACCGATACCACTTATCATTATCGCCTTGTCGCGACCAATAGCGTAGGGACAACCTATGGAAGTGACGAGTCCTTCCTGACCTCCGCGACTCAGCCTCCGGCAAACCTCCTCTACTTCCCCCACATCGCTATCAATGTTGTTTGGGAAACCGAAATCTGTATTATCAATACCAGTCCTGGACAGAGCTTGAGTGGTAATTTGAAAGCCTATAATAATTCGGGCCAGGAGGTTTCTTCAACACCGGTTATTTTAGCCGCCAATGCCCGAAGACAGATTGTTGTTGGCGATGAGCTCCCCAATCCGAGTGGTATTGGATATATTATTTTTGAGTCAGATTCAGAAAATGTTTGCGGATATACAAAGTTTTATACGCAAGGAAAATATCGAGTGGCTATTCCGGCCGTTTCGGATATCAACGCCGGAGATATATATATGTCCCACATTGCATCGAATGCAGACTGGTGGACAGGGGTTAGTCTTCTCAACACCACTTCATCATCTAAAGAATTAACCGTTGAATTTGATGATGGGACCACAAAGCCCTTAACGATTGCGGCCAAAGAACATCAGATATTCACTATCAATAGTTTATTTGGTGGAGTATTGCAGCCAAATATTAACTCTGCAGTAATTAAAAATGGAAGCGGCATTGTGGGTCTTGAATTATTTGGCAGTTCTGACAGCAGCGGAGATAATTATCTGAGCGGAATCCTTTTAAAAGATGACACCACAACTCATATTTATTACCCACATATCGCAAGCAATTCAACCTGGTGGACGGGCATTGTTGCCTATAATCCTTCTGCCACATCCTGTAACCTTACGATTACCCCTTTCAGAGATGACGGCACATCATTAACACCTCAAACGATTTTTCTTGCCGGGAAAGAAAAATATATTGGTACGGTTCAGAGCTTAAATTTCCCGGATGGAACCGCCTGGTTCAGAATCGTAGCCACAAGCCCTATTACAGGATTTGAACTGTTCGGAACTAACGATGGAAACCAACTCGGGGGGTATACGGGTGTTGGCATTAGCGGCACGAATGGTGTATTTGCTAAAATTGAAAAACATGGCTGGACAGGGATTGCCTTTGTTAATATCGAAAACGCTCCGGCTACTGTTACAATGACGGCTTACGATGACAGCGGCAATGTAATAGCAACTGAATCTCTCAATATAAATGCTTATGAGAAAGTAGTGGATGTGGCTTCAAATTTGTTTTCTCAGGATATGAGCAATGCCAGCTACATTGGTTACTCATCGGGTGGAGAAGTGGTCGGTTTTCAGCTGAATGGTTCGTCTGATAATATGATGCTGGACGCTTTGCCGGGGCTGTTTGCCAATGATTCTAATCCTGATTCGCCACAACCTTTCAGTAATATTATAGAGGTTGGTCCGGGAAAAACCCATGCTGACTTATCCACCATAGACTGGCCCAACCTCAAGGCAGGAAATGAAATACGAATCTACTGGCGCCAGGAACCATACCGCAGCAAAATAGGTCTCCGTTCACGGGGCACCGCCGACCAGCCCATCCGGATTACCGGTATTGCCAACGCCAATGGTGCACGACCTGTTATCAGTGGTATTAATGCCACAACTCCAATCTCACTCAATGGTTTCTTTGAGGAAGAATATACCGAGGGACTGGGGGTCATCGTTATCCATGCCGGCGATGATGATGAATGGGGTTACAAACCCGGCTATATTCAGATTGAAGGTTTAAAAATTGAAGGAGGATATCAGGAATATCAATACACTGGTATGGATGGCCAGCTCCATAATTATTTTGTAGGGGGAGGCGGTATCTGGGCAGTACTTGTGGAAAATTTTGAAGTCAGAGATTGTGAAATCACGGATAACGGCAATGGTTTTTTTGTTCTGTCAAAAAATAATTATGAAGCGGAAACCTCCAGGAATGTCATCCTGGAAAAATGCTACATCCATAACAATGGAAATATAGGCAGTGATCAGGAACATAACATCTATACCCAGGTTGCAAACATTACCTTTCAATATAACAGAATTGGTGCCATGCGACCCGGTTCAGGGGGAATCAGCCTCAAGGATCGTTCCGCCAACACCGTAATCCGCTATAACTGGATTATCAGTGGAGCCCGCGCCATTGATCTCGTGGAACCTGAAGACAGTTACGCTATTCTCATGGGAGAACCCGGTTTTCTTAACACCTGGGTCTACGGCAACATTATTATAAACAGTTATTCAACCACCTTTTCCCATGCTGCCAATATGTTTCATTATGGAGGTGATCTTGGGGACACAACAATCTACCGCAAAGGAACCCTGCACTTTTTCAATAATACAGTATATATACAAATGACAAAAGAAGAGGAGTGGAATATAAGCCTTTTTGATCTCAGTACAAACGATGAAACAGTCGAACTGCATAACAATATTTTCTACCGGCAGGGGGACGCCAACCTTTACATTGGTCGTAATAGTGGCAACCATATTTTTGCCGGGAATAACTGGATTAATACCGGTTGGGGAAATAGCCGTCCAAATGATGAATGGCATACTTTTACCGGCACAGTCCAATTGAATACCCCTCCCATTGAAGGCACCTCACCCGGACTGACCAATCCTGCCAATCATGATTTCTCAGTCCAGGCAGGGGCTGCAGTTTACAACCAGGGATCATCCCTACCCGCTTCATATGCGTCCCATCCGGTAAACAGGCAATACAAGCTTCATCTTGATGGCGAAAACAGATCCATTAAGGGTGGTGCCGCAGAGATCGGCGCCTTTGAAGAAGGTGGCGGAATACTGCAATAAAAGGTCAAATGATGAACACAAAAAATTACATATCCTTCCCTATTCTTCTCTGTTTTTTACTGTTAATCCCTTCAGCAAAGGCATCAGCCTTTATCGCTGTGGACCAAAACAACCAGACCGGCATAGCTGGTGGAACCGTTACAGCACCCTATGCCACCATCATGGCAGCGATAAATGCAGCTCCCAGCGGCAGCAGTATCCGGGTTGCCGCTGGAACCTATAACGAAACAATTGTTATCCGCGATAAAACCCTTTCCCTGACAGGAGGCTATACCGGCGGGAACAACTATGCCGGCGGCGGACCCGGTGATTTTACCAGTAATACTGATAATCCAAGCCAGATCACAGGGCAGTCATACCAGCCAGTGGTTCTCTTTATTGGCAATTCCGGTAATTCCACCATTGAAGGATTTACCCTTTCTTCCGGCAGCCATGGCATTATGCTTGATACAGATGAAACCTGGCCGTATTTAACAGGTATCACCATTACCGGCAATATTATTGAAAACAATGACCCTGCAGATGACAGCTGGGGAGGCGGTATCAGGGCAGAAGGAACAAATATCATCATCAGTAATAACATCATTCGCAATAACCGTGCAGGCAGAGGTGGTGGTCTTGCCTGCCTGGGAAACAATTTTTCTGTTACCGGCAATCAGATCAGCAACAATTCGGCAACCTCAGATCATGGCGGCGGCATTATTGCTGCTGGCACAGGCAGAATCACAAATAATCTGATCCAGGGCAATAATGTAGGAATAGACATCGGATATGGCTGGGGAGGTGGAATTCTTATTTTCAACCCCAGTGCTGAGCCCGTTATTTTTTCAGGAAACACTGTGCAAAATAACCATGCCCCCTCCTCCGGGGGTGGTGTTTTCGTTGATGACGGAGCCAGTGCCACTTTACAGAATAATCTTATTATCAACAATACTGTTGCCGAATATGGTGGAGCAGGTATCTATGTTGATGCTGCCGGAGAAGGAGAAGCAGGAGATGCACGATCCACAGCATTGATTATAAATTGTACTGTAGCAAAAAACAGTGGTGGATACCTTGGCGGCAACGGCATCTTCATTGAAACGTCTGATGTCATAGTTCTAAACTCTATTTTCTGGAATAATGGCGGGGACGATTTCTGGACAAATGCTGAATCATCCCTGAATATCACCTATACCCTTTCAGAAGAACCATTTGCAGGCACCGGTAATATCAGTCAGGATCCGCTTTTTGTCAACAGCAGTTCTGATTTTCACCTGCAATCCCGGGCAGGGCACTGGGATCTGGTCAGCTCCCAATGGGTCACAGATCAAAATACCAGCCCTGCCATTGATGCAGGTAATCCCCAGTCAAACTACTCTGCCGAACCTGCAGGAAATGGCTCCAGGATTAATCTGGGAAGATACGGCAACACCAGCGAGGCAAGCAAGAGCAGCTCTACCACCCAACCGCCACCTACTAGTGGACTTGAGCATAAACTGTATTTCCCCCATATTGCCAGCAACAATACATGGGAAACCGAAATCTGCATTATCAACACTAGTCCTGGACAGAATCTTAGTGGTAATTTGAAAGCCTATAATAATTCGGGCCAGGAGGTTTCTTCAACACCGGTTATTTTAGCCGCCAATGCCCGAAGACAGATTGTTGTTGGCGATGAGCTCCCCAATCCGAGTGGTATTGGATATATTATTTTTGAGTCAGATTCAGAAAATGTTTGCGGATATACAAAGTTTTATACGCAAGGAAAATATCGAGTGGCTATTCCGGCCGTTTCGGATATCAACGCCGGAGATATATATATGTCCCACATTGCATCGAATGCAGACTGGTGGACAGGGGTTAGTCTTCTCAACACCACTTCATCATCTAAAGAATTAACCGTTGAATTTGATGATGGGACCACAAAGCCCTTAACGATTGCGGCCAAAGAACATCAGATATTCACTATCAATAGTTTATTTGGTGGAGTATTGCAGCCAAATATTAACTCTGCAGTAATTAAAAATGGAAGCGGCATTGTGGGTCTTGAATTATTTGGCAGTTCTGACAGCAGCGGAGATAATTATCTGAGCGGAATCCTTTTAAAAGATGACACCACAACTCATATTTATTACCCACATATCGCAAGCAATTCAACCTGGTGGACGGGCATTGTTGCCTATAATCCTTCTGCCACATCCTGTAACCTTACGATTACCCCTTTCAGAGATGACGGCACATCATTAACACCTCAAACGATTTTTCTTGCCGGGAAAGAAAAATATATTGGTACGGTTCAGAGCTTAAATTTCCCGGATGGAACCGCCTGGTTCAGAATCGTAGCCACAAGCCCTATTACAGGATTTGAACTGTTCGGAACTAACGATGGAAACCAACTCGGGGGGTATACGGGTGTTGGCATTAGCGGCACGAATGGTGTATTTGCTAAAATTGAAAAACATGGCTGGACAGGGATTGCCTTTGTTAATATCGAAAACGCTCCGGCTACTGTTACAATGACGGCTTACGATGACAGCGGCAATGTAATAGCAACTGAATCTCTCAATATAAATGCTTATGAGAAAGTAGTGGATGTGGCTTCAAATTTGTTTTCTCAGGATATGAGCAATGCCAGCTACATTGGTTACTCATCGGGTGGAGAAGTGGTCGGTTTTCAGCTGAATGGTTCGTCTGATAATATGATGTTGGATGCGCTGCCTGGAATGTAATGAGTAGACCTTTTCAGGAAATAGGGGACGGTGATACAATCTTGCTTTTTGGCCTCTCGTCCATTTTTAAAAATCGTCGTTGACTATGTTGACTTAACCTCCGTAATGATGTTCTTTATCGTTGACATAAGGCCCCAGACAATTCCTTTTTCAAAGAGGTGAAAGTGCTCCAGCATGGCTGCGGCAACTTGGGGATCAACCAGTGCTTGATTTAACGTATCGGACATTTCAGCGATAATCGAAGCAGTGTCTAATTCTTCATACAGCATTTTGTATCTTTGACTTGTTAGAATATTATTGGTCCAGTCATTATAGAATTCTTCAAATCGAGAAAGCAGATCACCCCTATTTTGATTGCTTGCCCACTGTCTCCCGATTTTGTAACCGAGTGATACCAAAACAGGGAGAGGGTAATCCTTGTGGTTTGGTTCTTTTTTTGCTCCCCATTTTTCTAAAATTTTTTCAATTTGTTCTTCCTTCATATACATGGATGACCTCTAAAGCGGCAGCCGGATAACCGGCGGTCCAGTCTCGAGGAATCTTTACGCGCTTCTTTTTCCTTTTGACCTCGTAACCGAATAATTTTGCCTCTCTTTCTTCCACTAAATCGATTTCTTTTTTGTCATATGTTCGCCGGAAGTATGAATTCGTCACACTGCGCAAATATTCCTGTCTTTTCATCCGTTCGGTGATGATGTAGTTTTCCCAAAGCTCACCCAGATCATTGCGTACGGTTAGTGGATTAAAATTTCCGATCTGTTTCTGGGGAATATACATTTAAAAAAATTATCAATTTTAGTCAATGAACTGACCGCAATTTGCCAGACTTGGTCGGTTTTCAACCTAATTCCGCTAATAAAGGGTAAATATCTGGCACCGCCTCAACTGGAGGTCACAAATTGTGACCTCCAATCTTCAAACTCCGTTTTAGTCATTTCAAACATGAAATCAGCAGAAATCTATCGATATTTCTTCTAACCGCTTGTTTTAATACTTTGGTTTCCACTCCATAGAGTTCGGCGAGATCTCTGTCCAGCATCACCTTGATGCTCCGTATCAGGTATATTTTGCTTGCAATTAATTTGATGGGAATAAGTCCCGTCATTTTAACATCCCTTCATGATAGAAGGATCACCGGAGCGTCTCTTAAAATAGAAGGGTCAGGATGCACCCAAGGCTTTCAACGCCAGGTACGCCAGCGCTGAGATCAAGGCCGAACCGGGCATTGTCAGGACCCACGCCACGACAATGTTTCCGGCCGTCTGCTGTTCAAAAAGTTCGAAAAAACGGTGTTCTTTGGGCAATAGTTTTTTAAACATAACCAACTTCCTCAGCGATTGAGATGGTGATAATGCACATTTTAAACTTCTTTTGTTAAAAGCAATACTGCTTAAGTCCTAAGGGATATTTCAACTTAAAATTTTTATAGCGATCTTGTTCCTTTCATGGGTTTAGGCAAAATCGGGTTTTTCCGACATCGCCGTCTTAAATAAACAATCCAGGTCAGCAAGCCGGTAGCGGCAATAGCGGCAAGCAACCCTATTTCATAAGGCATCGATACTCTTTACTTTAGGTCGGCAAGGACTTGCAAATCAGGGTGTCCGGCCGGAAATACGAAGTAAAGACAGCATGGCAATATTAATCGATATACTCTGAAATGCACATGTGCTTGCGCTTTAATTTCAGGATTAAGTTGTCCTGATGGTGTATTCGAATAACTGCTCGAATGATCAGATATGAACCCATAACGACCAAAGCTGCACCTCATTGATGATGACACCCTCAGGCATAACTTCACACTCTTGTTTCGGACGACTATCGACCTGTTCCGGCGACACATGGGCATTATCGGATTCCATATTCATTTTCCCTGCCATACATCCTCCTGATTATCAGGATATCGTGAGTGTGACAAAGAGGGTTGACCCCTCGCGATTAATTAAAACTGGAAGGTTGAGCTTATCTTTGAGTTCAGGGGTGACTTTCTGAATTATGACTCCGATCCATCCCCGGATCACCTTTCCCTTTTTCAGCTGGGGCAAAAGGTCTTTGACCATATTGACGGGAATGGCAAATCCGATGCCGGAACCGCCAGAGTTTTCAATTTCAGAAACATCGACGATAACCCGCTCGGGCGACGTTCTGTCAAGCTCCAGGTTTGTCTTGCGCCAGATATTGCCAGTGCTCATCGAATCGAGCCTGCCGATAATCTTGACTCCAAGGACGCCCGGCGCTATCATGTTCGTATGGATAGGCAAGGAAGGGCTATCCGGGATATGGGGTGGGCTATAATTCGGCATTTTATCACCTGTTTTGGTTTTTATATCAAGTTCCTATGTGATTCACAAGAAAAACAAGGGATAATACCGAATTCGGGTTTTACTCAATCCAGGATGTTATGGACTTAGTCGATTTTTAAGTATGAAATTGATGAGACGTCTGTGAAGCTTATTAAAAAAATTTTTCTGGTTTCAGGCATGGCCCTGTGTTTTGTTGTGCTTCTTCTTTCATGCATGGGCTTCTATCTCTATTATCATCCTGACCAAGTTAAGCCGATGATAGAAAGATCGCTTTCTGCATCCACAGGAGCATCATGTACCATAGAAAACCTTTCTTATTCTTTTAAACCCATGGTCTTAGAGGCCAAGGGGATTCTTTTCAAACCCCCGAGGCCCCAGCAAGCCTTCTCAATGGAGATTCGTTCCATCAGAGCGGATATGGATGTTGAGGGTCCATGGGGTCATCGGTCCCTCATTATTAAAAATATGCAAATGAACGGCCTGTATCTTGATCTTTTCTCCGAACGATTCACATTCCCCGGCATCTTACCGGCGAAAAGGGGGCCTTCTTTTCCGGCCAAAATGGTTCGGAGTCTTACCGGTCTCTTTTTTTTTCGAGACATCAGATTTCAGTCAGGGGAACTTCTTGACGGACGTGTCTCGGCAGCCATGGGTGGTCAAACTTTTCAGGCCCACCGAATCCATGCCGGAGTCGCAGCCGACCAACCGCTTTTTTTATCGTTTGCTTTGGAAGTCAAAAATTCTTCCCGTAATATGAATTTTACAGCACCGAACGTGACCATCCTTGGCGACACAACCTTTGACATCAACGATCTCAAATTCAGCGGCACGCTTGAATCTCAAGACATGAGTCTCCAGGACTCGGAACTTGTCATCCAAAAAATAAAGATGCTCTCAAAATTTACGTATCGCCACGGCCCCAAAAATCTTAATGTCGAAAGTCTTAACGTCCGTTGCCAGGGTATTGCTTTGGGATCTGATTTAAAAAAGACGGGATCATTGACCGCCTCAGCGACCACCGCTGAATCTTTGTCCATGGAAACGGGATTTGTCTATAACATAAACCAGGGAAAAACCACCGTTGTTCCCTTGAAAATCCATATTGGCGGCCTGTCCGTAATGGAAAAGACGGATAATTTCCAGTCGCCTTTGGACATCAACATCGAGGCAGAGAAAATTTCAGGCATTTATCCTGTGATCGAGATCAAGGATGTGACCGTACAAATCCCCCGGGTAAAGATTAGCACAAGGACCCGGGACACGCTCATCGAAGATATCCGCGTGCATATCCCGGATGGCCGCATGGACGCAGAAAAAAAATCCGTTATCCTCCCTGATGTCCGACTCGAGACTCTTGGTTTGAAGAATCTTTTGCTTGGCATTCGTTTGCAGGAAAACAATTTGAACCTTACGGTTCAAGGGAAGGAGACGTCGCTTTTCCATGCCGCCGCCGCTTTTCGCCTGATTCCGTGGGATTGGAATATTAAGGTTCATGATTCCATCCAAATCAACGTCACAGGACCCCGGACTGGCCCCTGGCAGGTGAAAGCAAAACTGTCTTTCGATGATCTGGTCTTTCAAAACAAGGATGGGAGCATAATAGGGGAAAAAATATTCCTCGGCACGGGGATCGAAGGTGTTGTGGATTTAAAGCGTTCCAGGATGACTTTTGCCGCCGATCTAAAAGTCCGGGCCGGTGAAGCCCTTTATGATCGTTATTATCTGAACCTGAAAAAAATCCCCATTGTCACGTCCTGCAACGGGACCTGTGATCTTCAAAAAAGAGTGATAGAAATTTCCAGGCTCAGATTCGATCTCACGGGTATCCTGCCCCTTGAAATCCAGGGATTTTTTAAGCAGGGTCCGTCCAAAGCCAATGCCGATTTCACGGTGATCCTGCCCAAGGCGCCCTTGAAACCGATAGTTCATCATTTTTTGCAGGAGCCCTATAAGACGGAAAAACCCTTTTTGACAACCCTTGAGACCGGGGGAACCGTTTCTGCTGAATTTCGGATAAACGGATTTCAAGATGCGTGGCTAGTTAAGGGGCGTCTCGGGTGGCTTGGGGGAAATTTTTCTTTGCCGGAGAAGGGTATCGCTCTAAAGGGCATTCTTGTTGATATGCCCGTCTGGTATCAAACCGGAGTCGCCAAAACCCCTGTTAAGACGCTAAGCGGAAAGTTGGAGGTTGAATCCATAACCGTTCCCCTGCTGCCGGAACAGCCGCTGAACATTTCTCTGGTTACCGGTCCGAACCGGATATCCGTGGAATCACCGACAGTGATACGGGTTCCCGGCGGGGATCTTAGATTGGGATCCGTGCAGGTCGAAAAACTCTTTGGTCCGGACCTTACCGTCCATACCCGTATGGAATGCGACGAAATAAAGCTTCAACCCCTGTTATCAAAAATCTGGAGGCATCCCTTGGAAGGCACCTTAACCGGTACGCTAAACCCCATCCGATACGAAAATCACGCCATTACCACCCAGGGGGAACTCAAGGCCGAAGTATTCGAAGGCAAAATCATTTTATCCGATCTGGGGGCTTCGGGGGTGTTTACGTCAGCACCGGTCTTTAAGCTCAATGTAAAATGGGAGGATCTTTTGCTGTCCGAAATGACAACGAATACCGCATTCGGAACCATAGAGGGGGTCTTAAAGGGTCAATTTCGTGATTTTGAGATGGCCTACGGCCAGCCCCAGAGATTCAATCTTTTACTGGAAACGGTTCAAAAAAAGGGGATTTCCCAAAAAATCAGCGTTAAGGCCGTAGAAAACATTGCGCAGATTGGCGGGGGACAGAGCCCCTTTATGGGGTTGGCCGGCGCCTTTGCCGCTTTTTTCAAAAAATTTCCCTATGAAAAGATCGGCATCCATGCCCATTTGGAAAACGATGTGTTCACAGTCAACGGCACCATTAGAGAAGGCGGCACGGAGTATCTGGTAAAAAGAGGTAGCTTTTCAGGGGTAAATATTGTAAATCAAAACCCGGATAATCGTATTCGTTTTAAGGACATGGTTAAAAGAATCAAAAGAATCGGCTCCAAGGGGGGCCCGGTTATCAAATGATAAAGGGAGGTTCATATGAAAATGTTTCAAAAACCCGTGTGGACGGCAATGGTGTTTGCGACGATCATCCTGTTCGCCTGCGTGACCATAAATATTTATTTTCCGGCGGAAAAGGTTGAATCCGTTGCAGGGGAGATCGTGAATGATATCCGGGGCAAAAAGCCGGATCAAAAGGATAGCCAGTCCAAAAACCATGAAGAATTTTCTCTTAAGATCAGGCTCGCCTTATCTCCTGCCAGTGCGTGGGCGGAAGACGTGACCACCGTTTCCAATCCAACCATTCGCGCTTTGAAGGAAAAAATGAAAGCCCGTTTCCAGGCTTTGAAACCGTACTACCAGAAAGGCGTCTTGAATGAAGGGGGTAACGGCTATCTTTCCGTGGCAAATACCGGGGGGCTAAACCTCAAGGAGAAAAGGGACCTCAACGGTCTCGTGGATGCCGAAAACAGCAACCGCAAGACACTCTATTCAGAAGTTGCCAAAGCTCTGAAAATAGATCCGGGTCAGATCGACCGGATTGCAGGGATCTTTGCCAAAGAGTTTCAGAAGCCGGTGCGGTAGGACTTGAAATAGGATGTTCAGGCGGACGTTTTGAGACGTCTAATACCGGCTGGCTCGGGGAGAACTTTTAGTCTGCTAACCCGATGGTATCCGCTAAAATTTGAAATAGTTACCCTGTCATGTTGCTTAACCGATCCGCGGCCCACGGGAAATTCGGGGATTGTGAATAAAAACAGGTGAAGCTTCGGGAGGCGCAATCACGCGGAATTCTGGGATAGGCGCGAAAAGAACGGTTTGGAATTTATAATGGGGCGAATGCGAATTTTTCAGGATATTAACTTCATTGTGCCGTAAGACATGCCGATCAAGTAAATGATCAGGACAATGTACGGCATCCATTTGCCGCCCCAGGCCATTTGTTTTATGGTTTTGAGTTTTTTCCTCGATCTTAAGACCATTAACACCGGCAATATTCCGACAAACATTCCTCCACCATAAGTTCCGGCGATGTCCAAAGCGTTGACAAACGCCCATGGCTTAAAGAGTGCGATGACAAGCGGTGGTATCACAACAAGCAGTGTTGCGGCCGGTGAAGGCATTTTTTGAGACCGAAATGAACGATGAAGCTGCCGATGACAAAGTATATTAAAATACCGGCAAGGACCGGAATTTTGCCGTTGGATAACGAATAAAACAACTGCCCGCCGGCGGCCAGGTAACCGGTGAGGGCCCCATAAATATAAATAATGATGCCGATAATCATTGTGGCAAAGCCCAATCCCCCCAGATGTTCTTTTGCAAGGCTCGGCAGGTGATGGTCGCCCGGGGTGTTTACCACGGTTTCGGCGATGTACAGTGCTGAAAAAACAGAAACCACTCCCACAACCAACAGAATCAGAAGCATGGGGAAAAAACCTGTTTTTGCCGCCGCAACCGGCAAAGCCAAAATGCCCGCGTCGATAATCGTGGCTGCAAAAACAAAAACACCTTTTATGGTGCTAATTTCGTCCGTCATAATTGAACCTTAACAGAAAGCGTATTTTTCATACCGCCGGGCAGAACTATTGAAAACAATAGGGTTTTGAAGCTTAATTCTTGAACTCGTAACCCAGGAGAAAAATGAATTTCGTGCTCTCTTCTTTTTCAGCATCCACTGAAGGCTGGTTATCCCAGTCAAAGTTATATTGCAGCGTTGCGGTAAAACTTTTGTAAAGATGAAATCGCAATCCCGTACGCGTCTTGAGAAACCAGTCATTTGCATCTTCAAGACTAACGAATCCGGTGTTTACGTGAAACAGCTGAACAAACTTTTCGAAAAAATACTGATCATAATTCACAGACCACTGACCGGCGGAGTAGTCATTATCCTCGGCCACATCAAAGTTCTTGTCAACCATGGCCAGCCCGGCTGATATGGAAAGGTTCAGCAGGGGAGTTTCGAAAATCTGATAGCCTGCCCCCGCACCCAGGGTGCTCCTGAGATTAAGGTCTTTGAACTCATCATGTTCAAAGAACGTGTCTGCATATAAGTACCATTTTTCGTTCAAAAAATGGCTGTAATTTCCATAAGCAAGCCAATTCTGCGAAGTTGTTGTACCATCCGAGTCTTCCTTACTCAACTCACCCCCAATTTTATAACGGTTCTTCTCCGTACGCGCCACAAATTCACCGTCAAAGTAGTAATTGTCCGAGTCCGTATTGCCCCTTTCGCTGGTTATATTGACATTCGCCCGGGTGGTTATTTTCAGGGTCTTGATCGGCTTTGGATTAATCGCTTTCACATCAACCAGACGAAAAGAAGCGGGCGCTTTGAGCTTACCGGTATCCAACTTCATTTTCCCATCTTCAATTGCTTCCGTAGTTCCTTCAAGAGCCGTTTCATCTTTGAGCACGACTTTCACTGAGCCATCGGTCTTAAGTCTGGTCACCTCCTGCCAGACGATGCTGATTTCACCGGCATAGATGGTTTTCAGGATCAGTTTACCCGCTTCCATCCCGATGACCTGGCCGGTTAGTCTATCCCCGTTTTTTAAACGGACTTCATCGGCTAAACTCTTCCCAGGAATGAGAGAAGCAACGGTGATTATGGTGAAGAAGATGGCTATGTTTTTTTTCATTATAAACTTCCTTTAATAGACTCGTTCATTTGATAAACTTTTGTATTGAATCTGTTATAAGGGTTCTTTTGTGAAATCCAATTCAATTATTGGATTTCTGGAATTATAGGGGGAATGCAAGGTTTCGTACCTGAACCTTCAATTACCCGAAAATGTAAATTTGTTGTCGAAATCAAATGTTGTGCTCACTTGATAATCATCTAAAACGCACCTCCCAATGGCAAAAAAGGATGCGATTTGTTATCGGTGGGTAACCTAATTAACAACCCTTTTACAAGAGGAGGGGATCAATGGAACTATACGCGGGATCAGATCTTCATTCAAGAGATGATTTGACTGTCAGATCTTCATTCAAGAGATGATTTGACTGTCAAAGAATTAGAAGAATGGTTGCATCCCTACGAGACAATCAGGGTTTCTCCGCTAGGCAACCACCAATTTTATTGAGTTCTAAAAAACCTGGTCCTCCCTCCGGGCCGGAGGCCCTATGGGCCGGAGGCTGGGCCATGCCTGTCCCGCATTGCGGGGGTCAGAGATCAATGGCTCTGCCCTTATAAATCAACCGGGGTAATGGAGTGTTGGAGTGTTGATTTAAAAAAAAGAGCTTTAAATTTTCAGATTTTCTCCAGGGATCTGTTTTCTGAGAGCGATGAAAAAAGGGGTTTCTTCCATTACTCCACCACTCCAATACTCCAGTACTCCGTAAATTGTTAAATGCCGGCAAACTAAATCCCCTCTGGGGATAATCAAAGCCGGGCCCTCTGGACCCGGATCTTTACTGGTATGAGAATTATATGATGTTCCGGCCAAGAATTTTTATAATCAATGGTATCCGGTAAAGCCTGAGAGGCTTTGGACAATGTTTGACGACAGTTAAATAATTAATCTTAACTCCTCTTTTATTCAGAATCTCTAAAACAGGAGTCAAAATTTTGACATCTGTGTCATTTGACGCAAAATTTTCGTAGTTTTATCCGTTTCAACACCCCACGATATAGACTTTAACTGTTCGTAATAAAAAGCATTTGTTTGTTTGTCATATTATGGTATGGTTCCTGCTATAATAAATCCGATGAGGTGTTTCCGATTTTTGAAAGGTAGGTTGTCGTCTACGGGATCTTTTTTAGTAAAACATAGGAAATTGTAATGGAGAAAAAGCCAACGTACGAGGAATTAGAACATAAGATTAAGAAATTAGAGGAAAGCGAAAAAAAGTATCGTCAGCTTTTCGAAACTGCCATGGTTGGAATCTATCGAACTCGTATCCATGACGGAAAGTTTCTTGCGGCCAACCAAACTTTAGCAGAGTTGATGGGTTATCATTCAGTGGATCAGTTTGTTAAAGAATATGTTACTTCAAAACATTATACTGACCCTAAACGTCGCAAAGAGTTGCTTTATCAGATCCGATCACAAGGTCGGGTTGATGGTTTTGAAATTGAAATGACCCGAACTGACGGATCTCTTGTTCCTATTGAAATTAGTGCTGCGGCTTATCCTGAACTCGGATACCTCGAAGGAGTTGTCGTCGACATCACCAAGCGCAAGCAGGCGGAAGATGCGTTAAAGGAGAGTGAACGCAAATATTCCGTTCTGGTTCAAGAATCTCCAGATGCTATTATTTCACTGGACAGGACAGGCCATTTACTATCTTTCAATCCGGCGGCTGAACGTATAAGCGGATTTTCAGCAGAGCAGGTTATGGGTAAACACTTTGTCAAGATTGGCGTCTTGGCAAAGCAATCCATCCCAAAAGCCTTAAAGGAGTTTGCACTTGTTATTGCAGGCATAGAACGTCCACCATTTGAATTGACCATTATGAGCAAGGATAAAAGCGATTTATTCATGGAAGCCAATACTCGCTTGATAAAACACAAAGGGGAGAAAGCATGGGTACAGGTAACGCTTCGAGATATTACAGATCGCAAACTGGTAGAAGCAGAAAAGAAACGGCTCGAAACCCAACTCCAGCAATCTCAGAAGATGGAGTCCATCGGCACATTGGCCGGCGGCATTGCCCATGATTTCAACAATATCCTTTACTCCATAATTGGATATACTGAATTGGAGTTAGATGATGCTGAAAAAGGAACCCCGTTACATGACAATTTGCAGGAAGTGCTTATCGCTGCCCATCGTGCCGGAGACCTGGTCAAACAGATCCTCACATTCAGCAGACAGGTTGATCAGAAACTGAAACCATTAAATATTCAGATGGTTATCAGAGAGGCATTGAAACTCATCAGATCTTCCTTGCCGAGTACCATTGAAATCAACCAGAATATCAGCAATACCTGCGGGTTGGTTATGGCCGATGCCACACAGATTCATCAGGTTGCCATGAATCTTTTGACCAATGCCTTTCATGCAATGGAAGATCAAGGCGGCAAACTGGAGGTAACCCCTAACGATTTTTCTTAACATCACTGAACAAAAAATGCTTCAAGCCCAACTCCAGCAAGCCCAGAAGATGGAATCCATCGGCACGTTGGCCGGCGGCATTGCCCATGATTTCAACAACATCCTTTATTCCATAATCGGCTATACTGAATTGGCGTTAGATGATACTGAAAAAGAAACCCAGTTACATGACAATTTACAGGAATTGCTTGTCGCTGCACATCGTGCCGGAAACCTGGTCAAACAGATCCTCACATTCAGCAGACAGGCTCATCAGGAACTAAAACCATTGAAAGTTCAGATTGTAGTCAGAGAGGCATTGAAACTCATCAGATCTTCTTTGCCGACTACCATCGAAATCCATCAGAATATCAGCAATACCTGCGGTTTGGTTATGGCCGATGCCACACAAATTCATCAGGTCGCCATGAATCTTTTGACCAATGCCTATCATGCCATGGAAGATGAAGGCGGAAAACTGGATGTAACCCTGATAAAATTAACCGAATTTGTCAAAAACAATCTATTTTTTCTGAAAGAACCAGATTCTCTTATCTTTCTTCGCCATATTGTAATTTTGTTTTATAAATATGTTAATTTAATTCAAGCATGGAAGAAATCTCCCCAAGAGACTCAATTTTTATAAATGCTCTTGATTCCGGCTAATTAACTACACTTTAATCACTTTCAACACCCGAGTTAGAGAATAGACCTCATATAATGAAGGCTCATTCATGGTTCGTAATCTGTGCCTGAGTGTATGGGCTTTTTGTGTTAGCTCAACCCGGAGGATATTTGAAATTAAATGGATAAACCAGATATTATGCGTAATCGTATTTAAGAATACGCGTACCTAGGGACTGTTTTAGGATAGAAAAAGGATTGCTTGTAAATCTTACGAGTTTATTGTTCAGAGGTACTTAAGGAGGTATGGTAATAGAACAGTCCGATTTTACTAACTTCTTGATTCTTAGATGCACAATATATAGTAATTTATTTTAATAAAATACAACATATTCTAATTCACTAAAATTATATATAAATTATACATAATTTTGCTTGACACTAACAAAACACAAATTTAATTTATGATAAAAAATGATTTTATCAAAGATGTTTTTATAAAATAAAGTCAAAGTTTTTGGTGATTATTTAATAGATGATGCAAAAAGATCGATCCAAAGGGCTCTGTTTCTTATTATAATTGAGGATTAAGAAATCATGAGCTCTGGTGAAGACAAGCAACATCGAGAGAATCAGGAAACTGATCCAGCACGTTGCAGACACAGGACTAAACGTCATCATCACCGGGGAAAGTGGTGTGGGTAAAGAAGTTGTTGGGCAAAACCTTTCCCATGTGTCTCAAAGAAAAGACAAACCGTTCATAAAGAAATGTCCATTGTGCCGCAATTCCCGATGAACTCATCGAAAGCGAGCTGTTTGGCCAAGAAAAGGGAGCCTTTACCGACGCCACAACAAAAAAGATCGGAAAATTCGAACTGGCCAACAATGGTACTATTTTTCTGGATGAAATCGGTGATATGAGCTTAAAGACCCAGTCAAAAATCCTTCGAGTGTTGGAAGAAAAGCAGTTCCAGCGGGTTGGAGGAAGCAGAACATTGAGTGTAAATGTCAGGGTCATTGCGTCCAGTAATAAAGATCTTGAAAAAGAGATTGAAAAGGGTAATTTCAGAGAAGATATTTACTACCGATTGAATGTGATACCCATCGAGGTTCCGTCTTTAAGGGATCGCGTTAAAGATATTCCTCTTTTGGTGGAAACATTTTTTGCTGAATGCGCGAAAAAAGATCGAAGTGAAAAAAAGAAAATGATCCAGAAAGCAGTTGATATGTTATGCAATTATTCCTGGCCGGGAAATGTCAGGGAGCTGAAGAATCTTGTTGAACGGCTTGCCATTATGGTGGAAAAAGATGTTATTGATGATCTTTGGTAAAGAAGGCCATTTGTCGATAGATCTAAGGTCAGAAGAACAGCTTATTGACGGGACCTCGATTGTTGATGTCTTTTTAGACGTTAAAGGCGAGTATTCATCGGATCACGCATGGTTTCGCTTGAAATCGAAGCCACTAACAGGATAGAAAAAGAGATCATCTCATTTGTTCTTGATAAAACAGATTGGAACCGTACAAAGGGTAACATCTCAATAAGTTCTGGTGTATGAAATAATCATATTGACCCGCCCTGCGATTCTATCAACTCAAAAGTCTTTAGTTCGTTTCGTGTCCCTGAATAGTTGACTGAAAATTGACTGCAAGAAGTGTTGATTTGCCGAGATTTGCCGACAACATATTGACAGTGCTCAAAAGAGGGTTTGTTCCGAATTATGACTGAAGGGAACGGTCCGGAGGGCAGGCCCATTCTTATGGAATCATCTGTTGAAAATAAGAGGTCCGGGGGCGACAGCCGGCCATAGCCCCGGACCTCGCATTTTGAACCAGGTGATCTGTTTATGTCGATTATGTCGAGAGATCGACAAGGGAATAGCTGTTGAATCCGCCGAAGTTAAAGGGGACGTTCTCCGGATGGGAGAACCGGCTGTTCTCGAAATTCATCGCATAGGCAGACATGACCTGCGGCATCATTGCTTTGATGAAAGTCTTATCAGTGTTGTCCAGATATCCCTGAAGCTCATCGCTGCTAAGCATGCCATCACCGTCGGTGTCATACTCGGAGACGACACTTTCCGCGCTCGTGCTTGAAGTCCTGCCGGTAGAACCAACACTGTCCATCATGTCTTCGGGCGGTACCACGGAAGCCTCCATAAAGGACTTGAGCTCATTGCTGCTCAGCTCGCCGTCTCCGTCGGCATCGTAGGTGGAGACAGCATCGGTCGTATCGATGCTGTTTCCGGTTTTGTCCGATATGTCCTGTACAAAGGTCTCCAATTCCGACTGGGAAATACCGCCACTGCCATCGCTGTCCACATTGCTGATCATCTCTGAAGGATCAGGACCGCTTCTCGGCATCCGGGTCTGCATGTAGTTCATGTGATTGTAACTACCTATACTGTTTACCATTATTAGCCTCCTTGTATTTAGATTCTACAGATTTTTCGCGAAGTCTTGTACGATCCAAATCTGCAAAATCAATGCCGGAAAGTCATTGAAAAGCGTCCGGAGACCATTCTTTTGGATGCTATAAGTTACGAGAAAACGGATGGCGGCTTTATCGGTTTTTAGGTGTCACTGTGTACCGGGTTAACCTGCCTGGGAGCGGAAAATAACTTATGGTTTCATAAATTTGAATACATTTTTTTCCATGATGTTTCAATACGGAGCCTTTTTGATAATGGTGCTCGGGAAACAATTTCCATCCCCTCGGGCAATTTTTGCCTTGTTATCGACTTCCGGACTTCACTTCCGGGACGCGAACTTCCGTTGGCTTCCGGGACATCCTATATTATTCTGGGATCCTAATCAGAAATGGGACAGTGTGAATCCTTATCCAACCGCCCGATTTGCTTCACCGAACGGGCTGGACAGTCAAAATAATCACCTATAATAGAAATCGTTTATGCTTATGAACTTGGTGACGTAATAGATACAGAATGTGGTGATAATTTTGTCACCTCCGGATTGTGGATTAAGGTTGTGATCAACATGGTGGAAAAAGGCCCAATTCTCTTTTAATGTTTAAAGGCTGAATTTCGTATGATATAAGACCTCATTTCTAATATATTCAGATGCTTAGTGTGGCGCAACCCCGGTTCACAATTCATTATAAACTGTTTGCAATCCATTTTCTTATATGATATCGGGCCGGTTTGCCGAATATTTTTACAAGGTGTAAAGACAAAAAGGAGCTTGGCGGCAGCATTTGCTGCGGTATTGCGGCAATATCCGGCGATTATGGTCATATCATAAGCAAATCAACCGGTTACCAGCCCTGAAACACGGACCGTTCTTAATACAGTTCTTGCTGATCTGTAAGGCGGCCGGAAAAGAAAAAGGGATCAAGTCCGCTCTTGGCTCATGATTTAATCTGCGTAAAAGTCAAGAGCAGACGTGCCCCCTTTATTGTTTTATTTTGCCCTGAAAAACCTGGTCCTTTGGGCCAGGTCAGAGATCAATGGCTCTGCCCGTATAAATCAACCGGAGTAATGGAGTACTGGAGTATTGGAGTGTTGATTTAAAAAAAGAGCTTTAAATTTTCAGATTTTCTCCAGAGATCTGTTTTCTGAGAGCGATGAAAAAAGGGATTTCTTCCATTACTCCACCACTCCAATACTCCAGTACTCCGTAAATCGTTAAATGCCGTCAAACTAAATCCCCTCTGGGGATAATCAAAGCCGGGCCCTCTGGACCCGGATCTTTACTTTTAACACCGGAGACAAAAGCATAATGAACGTAATTTTTCACAAGGATTTTTATCAGGTTTACACATCTGATCCCGCGGCCGCCGGCGGTCGTATGGAGGTGATTGTTCAAACCATCCAGGACAAAGTTGAATTTGTTACCGCTGTCCCTGCAAGCGAAGACCAGATCTTGGCGGTTCATACCCGATACCATATAGAGCATATTCGAAAAAGAGGGCTTTATTCCATTGCGGCATTAGCTGCCGGAGGCGCGGTGCAGGCAGCGACACTGGGTCGGACGGAACCGTGTTTTGGGTTGATTCGCCCTCCGGGGCATCACGCCTCTTCAATTTCGGCCTGGGGATTTTGTTGTTTTAATAATATGGCGATTGCCATCGAGGCATTAAAACAAAGCAATACAATCCAAAACGCTTATGTATTGGACATCGATTTGCATTACGGGGACGGCAACGTCAATATTCTCAAAAGTAAGGGTTATGCAACGGTTTGTAATATTGATGCATCCGATCGAAATGCTTACATCGACCAGGTCGCCGCAGAAATGGAGCGTTGCGATGCGGATTTGATCGGCATATCTGCGGGATTTGACAATCATCAAAGAGATTGGGGCGGTCTGCTCACTACCCAGGACTATCAGACCATCGGTCAACTGGTGAAATCAGCCGCAGCGCGCAATGGCGGCGGTTGTTTTGCAATCCTGGAGGGGGGATACAATCATTATTTTTTAGGAGAGAGCGTAATGGCACTGGTTGACGGCATGAGCGGCTGAACCGAGGGCTTACTCAAATTACATTGGGGTCTGACCAGGCTATCTATCTTAATTTAAAGTAGAAACGTTCCATAGATAGGTGTTATCATCGCTTAGAGTTACCTTTTTATGACCAGAATTGGCTATATAAGATACCTGTTGGT
>RPGQ01000061.1:28631-51637 GCA_004193595.1 Desulfobacteraceae bacterium Eth-SRB2 | reverse complement strand
TGTCAGCAAGACTCCGGAAGGCAACAAAAGAAAGAGTAAAAAAGAGCTTTCAAACGCGATATCCTGCCGGCACGTGGAATTTTTTGCCAAAGCAATTTTTTATGCCGGAAAGCCGGGCGGCTCCGCCTATAAAACAGTTTTGGAACATACCCTTGAAATAATTCCACAAAAAGATCCCTGCTTGCTTAAAGCCGGCGATTATCTTCCGCTAAAAGTGTTCTTTAAGGGAAAACCCCTGGCAGGAGAGCTTGTTTATGCCACTTATGTTGGGTTTTCAACAAGGGCGGAATACCCGTTCACTGCCAAAACCGATGCGGACGGAATAGTGAACATTCGCATCACACAGCCCGGTATTTGGTGGGTCAAAATTCCGTTAAAAAAAGCGCGTGAAGATAAATCCGAGTGTGATGTTGATCAATATGCCGCCATATTGACCTTCGAAGTGAAATAATGAGAGGAAAGAATGATTAAAATATTACAATATGTTGGGAAGGTATTAGCTATTCTGTTTCTAATGGTCTGCTTTGGATTATCGTTTTGTTACGGGGCGGAAGAAGGGAGGCTTTATGTTATCGGGATGGGGCCTTCAGGGGCTGATCTTACGGCTCCAAGGGGATTGGCTATTCTTGAGAAAGCGGATATTTTTCTATGCCCTCCGTATATTCAGAAGAACTTTGCACAGTATATCGACCCCGGCAAGTTTGCTTTTGATCCCTGGGAAGGCATCCATGGCAAAGAGGCGTGTCAACTGCGTAAAACCGATTACGGCAAATGGCTGCAAAGAGTGGAAAAGCGAAAGAAAAAGGTTTTTAATTTTGTAATGGATGCGATTCACAAGAAAAAAACTGTGGTTATGCTGGACAGCGGAGATCCTTGTGTTTACGGCCCTTCTCTTTACTGGCTGTTAAAAGACTTTGACCATCAATATCTTGAAGTGATTCCCGGAATAAGTGCGTTTAACGCGGCCAGTGCGGCCCTTAAAAGAGCGATGATAGGGGAAGGGATTAACTTTGTCATGCTTACCGCTCCCCACTCCATGTTTGGAAGATCATTTGAAAAGGGTGATGGTCTTTTAAAGGATCTTTCCAAATATAACGTTACAATGGTTTTTTATATGGCCATTTCATCAATGGATAAGCTTGTGGAAAAATTCGGCAAATATTATCCGACGGATCTTCCCATGGCTATCGTCTATTATGCCGGGTATTCTGACAAACAGATGGTATTAAAGACTTCACTGGGAACTGTTTTAGATAATTTAAAAAAGTGTGATGAAAAGTGGATGGGGTTATTGATAATAGGCGAAGCTGCCAAATAATGAAAAAGGGTGGAATATCATAAATTCAATTAGTTCCAGTACGTTATCCAAAAGTACTAATCACTGATCAAGATCCCCAATGACGCAGAAACTGCTTTACATCACATAATAAATGTTATAATAATTACCCAAAAAATGAATACACAGTTTGCATAATATAAATATGCAATATGTCTATACACACAATGTATAATATCGAGAGCGGTGATGAAAAATCCATTTTCATATTCCGAGTTTGTAACCGGTGAAGCCTTTTGTAACCGAAAGCAAGAGAAAGAAGATCTGATCTATTTCGCCCAAAATTCTCAGAATGTCTTGCTCTATTCGCACCGTCGAATGGGGAAAACATCGCTGGTGCATGAGGTCATTAAGCAACTCAAAAAATTGAAGCCCAAAGTTAATGCCGTCTATATTGATCTTTACGGTACGCTTGATGAAAATGATTTCATTGATGCCGTCTTGACCGGCATCATGCAAATCGAATCAAAACTCGAAGGGATCTTAAAGCGAGTAGCGGGACTTAAGGTGACCGGCAGTTTTGATCCTGTCACCGGGCTTCCGACTCTTTCCGCTTCGATCAAGCCAAGGGAAAAGCCCCAATATCTTGAAAAGGCGTTACAGGTTTTGGCGTCCTATTCTGAAAAACAGAAACTGTTGGTGGTTTTTGATGAGTTTCAGGAGATCGCCAATTACTCGGAAAAAGGATTCGAAAAACGACTCCGCAAGGTGATCCAGGGACATCGAAACATCAGCTACATTTTTTCCGGGAGTCAGAAGCACATATTGATTCAGATGTTTGATTCCGTCAAGCACGCATTCTATAAAATGGCTCGGAGTTATCCGCTTCAAAAGATTGAAACGCACCATTACATTGATTGGTCCACAAAGCTTTTTAAAAAGAAAAATGTGGCATTGGATGAAGAGATTGTTGTTAACATCGTTGAGCGCTGCGATTACCAACCTGTGTACATTCAACAGTTTTTATTCGATCTGTGGCGCTCCGACATAATCGACTCGGCTATCATTGAAGACATCGAAAAATCGGTTGTTTCAAGCCAGAAAAACCAGTTCATTGTCCTGTGGAACTTATTGACCCAGAACCAGAAAAAAGCACTGCGGTTGGTTGCCGAAACCGGGGGAAAGGGTATCTATACCGCCGAGATGCTCCAACGGGCTGGATTCAATTCCGGCTCAGTCTTGCAAAGAGCGCTTTCGTCGTTAATGGAGAAGGAAATATTATCCAGAGATGTAACCTATCAATTTCAAGACACGATGCTAAAAAAATGGATTCAGCGGTTATCTTGATGCTGCAAATTCTCGGATTTTTCTCACTTCGCCTCAGGAGAATGGTTAAACTGGTTTCCATAGATATTTGCAGATAAGTAAAACCACTGAACTGTGACCGGGTCCAAAGGGCCAAGTGTTCCGGCTTTTCTGCATCATCAATCCTATTTACCTTAAAAAACCATACCTTATATTTAAGTATCGATTATTTCTAAAAAAAGACCATACTGTTGACAATTGCAGAAATTCCTGGTAATGAGCACTTCATCAAAATAAAGTGGCAGAAGCCGCTTATCGTATAGGTCAGCCTGGATATAGCAGGTCTGTAAGGAAGTCAGTTTAAACTAAGCCACGAAGGCTATCATCTGAGAACAGATGAGACGCTCTCGTGGCTTTTTTTGTGAGGAAAAAAGACGGAGGAGCTCAAACCTGATTTTAGTGTTATGGCAGGTTACGGGGAGTTTAATATCCGCAACTTGTCAGCTTCAATCAACCTGGTTTTTTGTTTGTTAAAAGAGGGGGAAAAGATGAGAGAAAAATTATTAATTATTGTAATTTGTTATGTTGTATTGTTGTCCTCATCAAATGATTTGATGGCCGGCGATGAAAAAAGCGATGTATATGTATTGGAAGACATTACAGTTACAGGCGAATTGATCCGTCCGACCAAACAAACGGGCGATTCTCTTTATACAGGAACGTCTGTAACCAAAAAAGGAATCGAGCTTTTGGGCACACCTGCCAAAACAAGTGTTTATAATGCATTGGATATCCTCCCGGGTCTTAATGTGGAAAGTAAAGACCCCTACGGACTAAGTGGTACAGACATACGTATAAGGGGGGCGAAAGGATACTATAACGGCATGACAGTTGAAGGTGTCCCGAATTATGGAATCATGCCTATCGGAGCAAGAGAAGACATATACGACATGGAGAATATGGAAAGCGTCAGTCTTTATAAAGGGGCAAGTCCTGCCGATCTGGGCACAGGTTCCGGCAATAGAGGCGGCTCAATAGAATTGCAATTAAGAAGACCCGAAGATAAGGCGGGAGTTGAGGCAAGTCAAAGTTTTGGTTCCAAAGACTTTGTCAGAACATTCTTGAGGATTGATTCAGGAGAATTACCAACAAAAACAAAACTTTTTGGATCATATTCTTATACAGATGCAGATAAATGGAAAGGGTTCTCCTTTTTAAAAAATCATGAAAAATTTATTTTTGGTTATAATTGCTTGAAGAAAATAGACTGCTTTATTTGATTCATAAATTGGTCTCCCGGTTTCGTCACCTATATCCCTTCTTCGGTCACCGACTTTGATCGCAAAACCATTTGTTTAATCAATAAAACTTCCACCTCTACGGGTGAATATCGCCGCAAAGGCGAATTCGCACAATAGTCCGCCATCCCGGTATCACTTGCTTCAATTGCGCCAACGTATCTTTCATCAAACAAATTACTCAGTTCAAGGCCTATTTTTGCTTCTCTTAACCCCCAAAAATCATCTATTGTGTATCCTAAATTTAAGTTAACAACCGCATAATCATCAATTTTTTCTTTGTTCAAGGCATCGCCGTATCTGCTGTCAATCCATTTGACTGTCGGGCTGATTTCAAAGTTGTTAATCGTGTAGATTAAGCCTGACTTAACAATCCATTCCGGGGTATCGGGAATCTGGTTGCCTTCAATTTTTAGGATGTTATCACCTCTCTTAAAGTCATCAAACCTTCATTACATCCGTAACTGGGATTAAACAGATTTTTCAGTTAAATTTTGATGGATAAAAAATTCTAGTCTAATTCAAACTATTATGCGGTGGCATCGCCGATATTTTGATAATATTCAACTGGCTTGTTATCTTTGGGATTGATTACTCTCGGATCATCAATGCTGACCAATAGATCATTATGCCTACTGTTGAAAAAGACAGGGCTATGGAAAAATATTTGTGGCTGTATCTGAAACTCAAATCAAAGTTGTCTGATGTCTCCATTTCCCAGTCGTCAAAAATATCCTGCAATGTCATATTGACATTCTTAAACAGTTTTTTCTTCATAGCGTACATGTTTGTAATGGGGACATAGGCATAAGGTCTCATGTAATTTCTGCCATAATTAAGATACATTTTGGTATTTTCAGTAAACTCATAGCCAATGCCAAACGTGGGCAAAACTTCATCGTAATCTGTTTCTTTTAAACTGATGTCCGGGTCTTCTTTTAGGTTAAGCGCTGCATCTGAAGTGTATCCGGTGCTGGGTCGGCCTCATAATAAAATATTTTACCCCCGCCCGAAATCTGAATCCTTGTCTCAGTCTCATAAGAGACCGTGAATTTCGTGCCCGTCATTTTGTAGATAGTACATATACCCGTTGTATTCCAATCCATCGGGAGTGGTGACATATCTTTTGACATATGTTTTTCTAAATCGTGAGATTCAAACCACTAACCGGCCGTTATTTCAAATTCTGAAATATCAAAATTTATTTCAGATGTTACTCCATATCGTCTCTAAGCCCCACTCTCAATACAATCGGGCCTTTGGTTGGTGTACCCCATCATTGTAGAAGCCTTTTCCTTCCTGTAATTTTGCGTCTTCACTTTGAATAATATGTTTCAAAGACAGACTAAATTTTTCGGGAATATTTATATTAATAATTGACATAAAATCTCTGTTTATAAATTTTCCGCGATTATAATCATAATAATTTATATTTTCCTTTGGGTCCGATGTCAGTTCATTATTGTAATGGTGATAAAAATTATCGTCACGGTTTATATGATCAGCCTGCTCGTAACTGAGATCCTTAAAAAAATGTGCCTCACTTTCATTGAAATTGTAAAACAGGTCTATATTTATTATATCATTAACTCCGCTGGATTTCAGCCCTATCGTTACGATCTCTTCCCCGGAGATCCTTTCCATTTATTCCGTATCTGTATAAGAATAAGGATCCAAAAGTTTTGTTTTTGTTGGTAATTTGAATCAACTTCAAGAATGTTCTGACAAAAGTTCTTGACGTCCTAACCAACTCCCCGCCTTATCTTGGTCTCTTTAATTGTAATTCTATTGAGCCGCCCCTATTGCCGGAACCTGTGCCCAGATCGGCAGGGACTTTTGCCCTTATAAAGACTGACGTTTCCATATACCTCCATAATATCATAGATATCTTGGTTCGATAGGCATGTCCCATAATTCAGACACCTCTTCAACTGTCATGCCGTTATAGTATCCTTCGCCCCTTATACGTATGTCTGTACAGCAAGACTCCGGAAGGCAACAAAAGAAAGAGTAAAAAAGAGCTTTCAAACGCGATATCCTGCCGGCACGTGGAATTTTTTGCCAAAGCAATTTTTTATGCCGGAAAGCCGGGCGGCTCCGCATATAAAACAGTTTTGAAACATACCCTTGAAATGATTCCTCAAAAAGATCCCTGTTTGCTTAAATCAGGCGATTATCTTCCGGTAAAAGTGATGTTTAAGGGGAAACCCCTTGCAAGTGAGGTCGTTTACGCTACTTATGTTGGTTTTTCAACAAGTGAAGAATATCCGTTCACTGCCAGAACCGACGCGGACGGAATAGTGAAAATTCGTATCATACATCCGGGTATCTGGTGGGTCAAAATTCCGTTAAAAAAGATACGTGAAGACAAATCAGAGTGTGATGTTGATCAATATGCTACGATATTGACCTTCGAAGTGAAATAATAAGAGGAAAGAATGATTAAAATATCACAATATGTTGGGAAGGTATTAGCTATTCTGTTTCTGATGGTCTGCTTTGGATTATCGTTTTGTTATGGTGCAAAAGAAGGGAGGCTTTATGTTATCGGGATGGGGCCTTCAGGGGCTGATTTTACGGCCCCAAGAGGACTGGCGGTTCTTGAAAAGGCAGATATTTTTCTATGCCCTCCGTATATTCAGAAGAACTTTGCACAGTATATCGGCCCCGGCAAGGTTGCTTTTAATCCCTGGGAAGGCATCCATGGCAAAGAGGCGTGTCAACTGCGTAAAACCGATTATGGCAAATGGCTGCAAAGAGTGGAAAAGCGAAAGAAAAAGGTTTTTAATTTTGTAATGGATGCGATTCACAAGAAAAAAACCGTGGTTATGCTGGACAGTGGAGATCCTTGTGTTTACGGCCCTTCTCTTTACTGGATGTTAAAAGGCTTTGACCATCGATATCTTGAAGTGATTCCCGGAATAAGTGCGTTTAACGCGGCCAGCGCGGCCCTTAAAAGAGCGATGATAGGGGAAGGGATTAACTTTGTCATGCTTACCGCTCCCCACTCCATGTTTGGAAGATCATTTGAAAAGGGTGATGGTCTTTTAAAGGATCTTTCCAAATATAACGTTACAATGGTTTTTTATATGGCCATATCTTCAATGGATAAACTTGTGGAAAAATTCGGCAAATATTATCCGTCTGATCTTCCAATGGCTATCGTCTATTATGCCGGTTATTCTGACAAACAGATGGTATTAAAGACCTCCCTGGGAACTGTTTTAGATGATTTAAAAAAGTGTGATGAAAAGTGGCTCGGTCTTTTAATAATCGGCAACGCTGTCAAATAATGAAAAATCGATTGAACAACAATGAATTGAAAAGAGAAATCGGCTTTTTTTCGGCAACGATCCTGGTTGTTGCAAACATGATAGGAACCGGAATATTCACGACCTCCGGCTTTATTATGGAAGAGCTTGGGAATCCGCAAACCATGCTGCTTTGCTGGTTTACGGGCGGCATATTCGCCCTGTGCGGCGCCCTGTGTTATGGAGAACTCGGCGCCATATTTCCCAGGGCGGGCGGTGAGTATGTTTTTTTGCGGGAGAGTTGTGGCAAAGGCATGGCCTTCCTTTCCGGGTGGATATCTCTAATCGTGGGATTCTCAGCCCCGATTGCCGCCGCGGCCATTGCTTTTGCCACCTATTGTTTCCGTGCGCTGCCTGGTTCTCCTATCTCAGAATTCACGGTTCCCTTTTTAGGCGTTAATATTCTTACCATATCACCAATTACCATACTGGCAGCGTCTGTGATCATCATCTTTTCGCTGATTCACTACCATAGCCTTTGGCTTGGTGCGAGTGTCCAAAATGGATTGACCATCTTTAAGATAGGCCTCATTGTTGTTTTTGTTGTAGCTGGCCTGTGGCTGGGCAGGGGCTCGATAGACCATTTCTCCGGGGGCCCGGACATGAGTTCGTTGTTACAGAGCAAGTTTCCTGTTTCGCTGATATTTGTCACTTTTGCTTATAGCGGATGGAATGCTGCTGCTTACCTTGGAGGTGAGATCAAGAGGCCGAGCAGAAATATACCGTTGGCCCTATTTACTGGCACATTTCTGGTCATGTGTCTCTACCTGCTCTTAAATGTCGTATACATCTATGCACTTCACACAAAGGAAATGAGCGGGGTCCTTGAAGTGGGGGCAAAATCTGCCATTTCCCTTTTCGGTGACAATATCGGTAAATATTTCAGTGGGGCCATTGCCATCGGACTTCTTTCAGTTTTAAGCGCTATGATCATGACCGGGCCCAGGGTCTATTATGCCATGGCAAAAGATGGCGTCTTCTTTGAGCTTTTTGGCAACATAAACAAAGTTCACAGGACGCCGGCATATGCCATTTTTTTGCAGGCAGCAATTGCCATTGTAATGGTTGTTACGGCCTCTTTTGATAAGCTTCTTATATATATAGGTTTCACTCTTGCATTGTTCGCCACGCTAACCGTGGCGGGGATGATACTGCTCAGGATAACACAACCTGCTTTGAAAAGAGATTACAAAACGTTCGGATATCCAGTAACACCGTTTTTGTTCATCCTGGGCAATCTTTGGATCATCTATTTTTCCATCAGGAGCAGACCCATTGCCTCTCTATTTGGTTTAGGAACCATCGGTTTAGGCATCTTGGTCTATCTCTATTTCAGTATTAGGAGAGGGCAAAATCATGATGTATAGAAAGCACATGGTCTTGATTGCGACTCTGGCTTTTCTCCTGCCGTCCCCACTTTTCGCCCATGGCGTTAAGGGCACGGTAAAGGAGGGTGGCCTCGTGGTCACAGCCCAGTATGACACGGGCGAAGCCATGAGTTATGCCAGGGTGAGGATCTCAGCTCCTGGCGCGAAGTTAACTTTTCAATCGGGGAGGACAGACAGGAACGGTCGGTTCTGTTTCTTTCCGGATGCTCAGGGCGATTGGAAAGTGGTTGTGGATGATGAAATGGGTCACCGCCTGGAGGTCATGGTGCCGGTGAATGAGGCAAAGGAATTGAAAACGGATAAACAGGCCGGGGGATCGGCTGAGAGTTCTCTATCCAAATATGAAAAGGCTTTGATGGGACTTTCCATCATCTTTGGAATTTCCGGAATTTTCTTTTGGTGGAAGGGAAAGAGAATTTATAGTAAAATGGCGTCCGGTCAATAACGATGCCTATCACATCTTCCGATACTTCATTACAGGGTAATATGGCTGGAAAGGGGGTGATTTAAAATGAGAAAGGTTTTTTGTGCGATAATTATCCCTGCTTGTATTTTCATAGGGTGTGCCCCTGTAATTTCTAAGGGATTGAGAAGGGAGATATCAAGAGATATAACCTTCAAGAAAATTATTGAAGATCCGGATACCTGCATTGGAAAGACGGTTCTTATAAGCGGAATCATTCTCGGCTCCAAAAATACAAAGGAAGGGACTCTGATCGAGATACTTCAAAAGCCAGCAGACATGGAGGGAAGGCCAAAGGATGTTGATGAATCTGACGGGAGGTTTTTAGCATTATATAACGGCTACCTGGATACAGTCATATACAGCAGAGGAAGAGAGGCTGCGATTGCAGGAGAAATCAAGGGGAAAAGGGTCCTTCCGCTTGATGAGATAGAGTACACCTATCCTCTTATATCGATCAAGGAAATTCATCTCTTCAAGCCCCAAAAAGAAAAATATTATGCATATCCCTATCCCCATTGGTATTATCCGCCATGGTGTCATTATCCATACTGGTATCCATGGTAAACAAGAAAATGAATAAACTGATTTTAATCAGGTAGTTCCGGATGAATAAATGCTCGTTATAAGAACTTAATGAATCGTGTAGCAAGAAGCTACATTTTATACATTTAAGTAACGAAATTTACAATAAAGCCAGGAAGGCTTGGGAGGTCAGAAGACCTGTCAATCTTCCCGGCTTTTTTTATTTAAAGGTTTTGATACGATGATGAGTAGAACAGGATTTTGGAGAATCTGGAATTATGGATAAAGATGGCACATATGCAAAGGCAAAAAATTAGGGGATTGATGTTCCATGAAGAGTTTTCTTGCTTATAAATCCAATGGGCTGGAGGAACATATTAGCAAACTTGCCCACCACATTGAGTATCTTAGTTTGAATGGCTCAACAGGAGACTTCTCATCATTTGTTGAATCTGCAAGGCTTCAAAAATCCGACTGGCTATTTCTGGAAGAAGACCTCATCCTCAATGACATTTACGGTTGTATTAATAAACTATACTTCTTGGACGCTATAAAGAGAACCATCATCTTGATGGATCGTCCTCAACGTTATAGAGAACTTTTGTACCTCAGGAAGGGTTTTCCTGGCATTCTCTTTAAGAATGACTCCTTTGAGCATAATTACAGGGCGTTGAAAAAGATAATGGATGGCGAATTGTGGTTTCGGAGAGAAATCCTGAATGCCCTTGTGCATGAGTCATTGGGGAGTTATCCCTTTTTCAATCATATCCATACCACAACCCCGAAGCTGACTCCAAGAGAGATCGAAACCCTCCTGTTCTGCCGCTATTATCTGAATCCCGACGCGGTGGCAAAGAGGATAGGTGTGACTTGCAAGAGCATGCGCATGTATCTTCACAGGCTTTATCAAAAACTGGATTTGTATAGTTTCTCGGAGCTGAACATATTTACCCGTGAAAGGGCCATAGACCACTATCCATTGCTACACTATAAAGGACTTTCCGGATTTGTAGAGCGTCCAAGGGAAAGCGTTGCCCTGATCAGTGACAACATGATCATGTCTAACAGATTACAAAGACTTTTGAAGAAAAAATTTCCCCATACAGCTTTCTATCATGTTCACCGATCCGACCCCAATCATATGAAAAAGACGAAAAAGATAGAGCCGGATCTAACTATAATTGACAAGATTGATAATTACGTGCCAACCTTTGATAACATCGTATCCCATCTGTTTTTGACCACGGACTGTGACGAGCATTACCTCCTTGAGAATAAGCGGGTGAACAGGATCTGTCTCAAAAAGGGATGGGAAAGGCAATTCTTCAAGTTTCTTAAAGGCCCTGTTTATGATTTCTGGTTCCCCAGAAGTCTATATCTGAATTTTCGTGATAGGGCATTGAATCAAAGCCATCTTCTCTCTCTTTTGCCGTGGGCTTATGAACATTGGGGGTCTTATTTCACACCTATGGAAATCAAGATATTCTTTATGATAAAATTTTGCCTTCCGGACAAGGAAATTGCGGACAGATTGAACATCACACACAGTGCGGTTCGTTTACATGTGAATAATCTGTTTCGCAAAACCAATTGCAATACCAGGCATGAACTATTATTTTCCGAGCGCTTTTTCAAAGACCGCTTCCCCTATTTTAACAATGATATTTTAGAAAAAGAACCCGTTATCCTCTCTAAGAAAATTGCCTCTGTCTGTTGTGGCAGATCCTGTCCCAGCCATAATGAACCACGGTTACAGACTTCATCCCTGTGACCAGGTTATACCTGCCAAGGCCTCCCCTCGGTATCGTGTTCCTTTGTCCAGTTCGTGTCAAACATCCTGAGCCTTGGGAGCGGCTCAAAATATAACAATTTGATAACTATACTTTGAAGCATGCCTGTAATAGATTTCTTAAATTAATAAAAGGGGCTATGTTGTGCGGCCTTCATAGAAAGACAAATGCAATACAATATAGGAGGCATGTGATGAAAGGTTTCAAGTTCATTGTTATTCTGACAGGGGTTCTGATTCTTGCTGTTCCAATGATCAGCCTTGCCGAGGAAGCTAAGGAGAAAGAAGAAAAAGAGAGTACTTCTATAATAAAGTTAGAGAAGATCGTGGTGACAGGAACGAAGACTGAAAAAAAGGTGGCTGAGGTGCCACAGCCAGTAGTGGTGGTAACGGAGGAAGAGATCGAAAGCACTGGTTCGTTGAGTTTAACGGATTACTTCCAGCGCGTCCCCGGCATAGCAGTACACGACTATGGTTCAGTGGGTTTTGGCAACCAGTTCAGTTTTCGTGGATATGACTATCTCCGAATGTACAACAACCTGGATTTTCAGGTTGATGGTGTTACTATACATTCGGCAGCAGACTATGGTAACCCTATCCTAAACAACATTCCTAAAGCTGCTATTGATCATATAGAATTTCTGAAAGGCACAGGGGCATCCATGTATGGGGCACAGGCGTCCATAGGTGTAATCAATACGTTTATAAAGCGCAAAACCGGGGCCCCGCAAGGGGAAATCAGTTTTGGCTACGGGTCCTGGCACCGCAGATACACGAGTATGGGCGTGACAGGCTCACAGGGCAACTTTGGTTACACGCTGGCCGCTGACCTTGCAAAAGGGGACACATATCAGGATCACCAGAGCTTCCGTCATCGGACCATACTCTTTGCTCCCACCATTCAGTTGGGAACTGATACCAGTATTGAAGCAACTTTTCTGCACGGAGATCGCGAAGTCGACAACCCCTTTGTTACCTACCTAACTGAAGACCAAGAGCGCAGGGATCGCCGCCAAAATTTTGACCGAGGTGAATTGAATGCACCTCTTACATTTGTGGGTCTGGGGCTGACCCACGACTTCGGTAATCAGATCCAGTGGGCGATTAAAGCTGGCTACTACCACGAGCATGAAAAGAGTTATCTGGTGGGAGACGGGAGTGGAAATAGCTGGTATGACTGGGGCTACGATTATAGATCAGATCGTCCTCTTGATAGTTATGGGGTTGAAACCCACCTCAGTTTCCTGGATTTAGGGACTGAGGGAAGCATATTGACTACCGGGTTGGAATATCATTTTGACGATGCCGAACAAACTACTGCATGGGGAGGCTTCCCCGACAAAGATGCTCAGGCCGATATAAACAATTACGCCATTTTCGCTCAGTATGAATGGAAAGTTATGGATAAATTAACCTTAACGGGCGGTGGGCGATGGGATTTTTTTGACACCGATCTGGATGATAAATTAAACCCCGGACAATCCTTTTCCGGAGAGACCGAATCGGAATTTTCCCCAAGGGCAGGAGTCAACTGGGAAGTGTTGAGGAACGTCAACTTATTCGCTAACGTGGGGACAGGATTCCGGGTTCCCAGTGCCTATGAACTGGCCGCAGAACCTTCCCTGGACCCTGAGGAGTCAGTCAACTATGAAGTTGGCGTGAAAGCGCGTGTTTCAAAATTCTGGGAGACAACCTTCTCCCTTTATAGGACCGACTACGAGGACATGATTCTTAATTGGGGCATCATTGATCCCGATACCGGTGCCCGAGAAAATATATGGACAAATGCTGGGGAGGTACGTTTTCAGGGGATTGATTGGGCTAATTACTTTAATTTTGGAAAGGGTTTCTCAGGGTACGTCCACCTTCTCTTTGATGATTCCGAGTATGAGGATTATAAGTCCGACCCTAACGCCACAAGGCCTTTTGACTATTCAGACGAAAAAGTTCCCTACCATCCACGAACCCAGATAAAGTGGGGACTTGAGTATAAAAGACTTGGATGGCGGGTCGGCTTTGATGGACGGTATTACGATGACTATTATTCAGACCAATCAGGTGATTTCAAAGCAGATTCATACACCAACGTCGATTTTCACGCTTCCTATACTTATAAAATGGCAACTTTGACACTTTTTGTTAACAACATCTTTGATGAGGAATACTATGCTTCTGCCTGGCGTGATATGCAAAACCCGGCTCCTGAGAGTAACATCTTGGTCCAGGGGACAATCAGGTTTTAATTTAACAATTTTGCGGTCTCAGGTACTTAAACGGTTTACCGCTTGTGCATGAAGTCTTTAATAGAAATGGAAAATTCACAGTAAGATAAGGAGCTATCATTATGTTTAAGTTCAAAATCAATACAAGACCATTTTGTATTATGTTGGCTATTTCACTGTTATGTATCGGTTTATTTGCTATTGCTGAGGCTCACGAGATTTGGTTTTACTGTCCTCAGAATGATGTTAAAGTTGGGGATAATGTCAGTGTTGAATATGCAATCGGGGAAACACTTTTTGTAAATCCGGATCCGGATTGGTTAGATTGGATAGCTAAAGAGTCATCTGCTACCAAAGTCTATGTTGTTGGCCCGGATGGAAAAAAAAGCGAGATAAAATTAGGGAGAGAGGAGAAGGTCTTTGCCGGTACTTTTCGAGCGGAAAAGAAGGGCACATATATAGTGAATTATGTGCTAGAAAACGATTTTCGCACGAAAACAACGAATGGATGGAAACGCCAAAGTCCCGAAGGGTTAAAAAATGTTATAAGAAGTGTGAATGCGAATCTTTACCAAAAGGTTATTGTAAATGTGGAAGGAAGTAGCAATAATTACTCAAGAAAACTAGGAGGCTTAATGGAAATTATCCCTGTGGACGACCCCTCTAAAGCCAAGGTAGGTGATGAAATACGTTTTAGGGTTACTTATAAGGGTAAAAATGCCCCAATGGATGTTGTTGTCTGGGGAAGCTATCCCGGTTATTCCAATCGTAGTCACAATTGGTGCTATTTTGGTATTCCAGATAAAGATGGCTTAATCTACTTCCGGCCTCTCCGTAATGGCCCCTGGCAGATAGGAGCAGAGAAATATCTGGATGAAGAAATGCTAAAAGAAAAGCAAAAAACAGGCATAAAACCTTCTTTTGCTGCTATAGTAACTTTTTGGATACCTTAACTCATTATTTCCACAGCATTCGGAGATATTTTAACAAACTTGTACTTTCAAGTGAAATTGCTTCTAAAAAGTACCAACTTCTGCTAGTCCCAGGCGGTGAGTACTCTTTGAGAAAAAGGCCAAACTTTTCAAAGCTTGCAAAAACTTAAATGGTAAACAGCTTGTAAAGCCTTGGCCGATTCAAGTGAAGCATGATGAGTAAAGAATGGAAGAGCTCAAAGAATAGGAAGAACGATAAATGATACTGTATATGTTGGTTCCTTGCTAATGAATTCCCAATTTTATTATTGAAGATGGAGGCTGAAATATGAATGTCCTGAATGTATTACGATATGTTTTTGTGACAGTTTCAGTCATGTTCGTCTTGTCGATGAGTTCTTTTGCCTATGCCCATTTTGAGTGGCTTGTGCCCCATACCTGGCAGTTGGAAAAGGGACAAAAAACCAGGATTATTCTGGCCTATGGGCATAGTTTTCCTACAAGCGAGCAACTTATTGATTACAGAACCTATTCCCTTTCGATGACAACTCCCGATGGACATAAACAGACCCTGAAACCTGTTGTGAAAGAAAAATGGGTAGAGGCCGAGGCGCAAATCCAACAATCAGGGATTTATCTTTTCACTTCTGAAGTTCTCGGTGAAATTTCCAAATGGGTCAAGACCACCGAAGGATATAAAGACAGTTCAAAAGAAAAGATCGTCGAAGAAGATGTTGTGGAAAAATGGTGGGTTTACAGGTTGTGTAAGAGTGTGGTTCGAGCTGGGAAGGACGGCGGTGGGTATTCAAGAGTTTTGGGAGGAAAAATTGAAATAATCCCCCTGGATGATCCGACCAATATCCGATGCGGAGAGATGCTAAAAGTTAAGGTGCTCTTTCAGGGCAAACTTCTAAGTGACAGCCCGGTATACAGCGTTTACGGCGGCTTCAAAGCGCCGTCGCATGATGACTGGTATTACCAGAAGGTAACTACAGACAAGGAAGGAACAGCAGAGATTAATATTGATAAAAAAGGCGCCTGGATTCTATTTGCCGACAAGAGTATTAAGAACATTAAGGGGCAACCTTACAATTGCAAGGCCCATGGCTGTCGTCTGACTTTTTATGTCCCATAAATAAAATTATCGCCTATAACCCGACGGACACTATCACGTTTGAACCGGTATCAATAGCTTTTCTACATCATTTGCGGGCGGTGATTTATCTTGAAAAGGACCGTTTTTCTTTTTATCATCTCGATATAATTTTTTTTTGACACGGATTGCAGGGATTTCACGGATAAAAAGTGAGTATGTAATTTTTAGTGAATTACTTGAAAGCCCGCCCGCCTCGCCTTGCGGGCTCGCCTTGCGGGCTCGCCTTGCGGGCTCGCATGGCGGGCAGGCGACCGGTATTGAGGTAGGGCTACTCATAAATTTTGGTCATTCAGTTCAAATAATAAAGAAAAGTATTTGATAAAATTTAATTAATTTGAATCTGTGTAATCCGTGTAATCCGTGTCTAAAAAACCGATCCTTTTCTTATCGGGTTAGTCTCCGGTCGATTTTTCAATTTTACTGGTTTGGCACTAATTATGCTTTACAAATGCCTATTTGGTAATTATAATATTCTCAAATTGTAATTCTAAGGAGGCATGTAATGTATGGCGCATCAATAGGGATAAAGCCCCAAAACAGTTCAAAACTAAGGGCCAAAGTCAAAAAAGGTTTTTCGATCAGCGCCTTTCGTCGTTTAAGAAAAAAACTTGGTATTTCGGAAAAAGATCTGGCGATTTTGCTAAATATTCCTGTGAGCACACTTTCCCGCAGAAAAAAGCAAGGCAAGCTGAACAGCGACGAATCTGACAAACTGCTACGTATTGCCAGAATTTACGACCAGGCTTTAGAAGTCTTCGGCGATCCGGAGTTATCTCGAAAATGGTTACAGGAACCGGCCTTTGCTTTAGGGGACATCCCTCCTTTGCAGTACGCCGATACTGAGATCGGCGCCCAGGAAGTCATGGATCTACTTGGCCGGATCCAACACGGAGTGTTTTCGTAATGGTAACTTCCTGGCGTATTATCAGCGCCGAATACAAGAATGATGCTTTTTCCGGCGAAGGCGCGAGGATTAACAGCGGCCGTTGGAACAGCAAAGGCGTATCGGTAGTCTATACGGCCGACAGCTTGTCTTTGGCATTAATTGAAATGCTGGTAAACCTGCCCGCGCCGAAACTGCTACAAAAGTTTGTTAGAATCCCTCTTAACTATAATACGTCATTAATACATTCCATAACCGAAGACCAACTGCCAAGCGACTGGAACAGCCGTCCGGCCTCTCCGTCAACAAAAGCAGTCGGAGATGCCTGGGTAAAGGATGAAATCTCGCCTGTGCTCAAAGTGCCAAGCGTTGTTGTACCAGAGGAATCTAATTATATCATCAACCCAAATCATCCGGAATATAATAAAATATCTATCGGGGAACCAATTGTATATTTCTTTGACCCCAGGCTAAGCAAAAGGTAACCGTTCACGAGTTCAAAGGCCTCGTGAGTGCGTCAGGATTTTGTCAGAATCTTGCTCCTAAAAAAGAATACAGATAAGGATTCATTTTTTTTCCGGTTCTTCCCAGAATGATGCATGATTTCAGGTATGGATGATTATATAAGCGGGTATAAGATCATTGACATATTAAAATGAAGTGGCTATTATGTTAATGAAGTAATTACTTGAAAGGAAGGGAGGGGGGTGAGTCTTATGAATACAGTAACAGCCAAACAGTTGAAACAAAAAACAGGAGAAGTCATCAAGAAAGTTAGAGCGGGCGAAAAACTGACTGTTACTTACCGTGGAAAGCCCGTAGCTGTCATTGTTCCGGCTGCAATGGAAGAGGAAAATGCCTTAAAAGAATTAAGGTCTTTTGATGAAGCCTGGAAGGATATTGAAAAGACTCTTAAAAGGACAGAGCCTGAATTTAAGGGATGGGGGGAGGCTACCAGGTGGGTTCGAAACAGGACTTAGTTTTAATCGATACGAATATTTTTGTGATTGACCTCCGGTATAAAAGAGATGTTTATTATAAGACAAACCGGGCCTTTCTTGCTTACACAGCAAAAAACAGGACCGGTTTTACAACTATTATCAACCTGCTGGAACTTTGCGGAATTCTTTCATTTAATCTCAACAAAAAGCAGTTGACCGAATTATGGTTCTACTTTCAAGATAAATATCAGATTACTGTCCTGCCTGTTCCCGATCTTGATACCAACTTTCCTGCCATAGGAATCAAGGAGACTTTTGATTTACTTAAAAACAGAACCTCACTGGGTGATGCTCTGATGATGGTTGTCGCAAGAAAATATTTGCCTTTTGTTTCAACAATGGTTACCTGGGATAAGGTGCATTTCGAGAATATTTTTCTTGGCGCTGTTTTGACCCCTGAAGAATTTTTACAATAATAAAACAGTTTTGTTAATAAAACTATACCTCAATCTGAAATAGATCATATCATTATGGCTTAACCGGCCCGGACGGTAGGTTTTTAACCCGGAGGGAATGTTTGCCAAAGAACGATTATATTTTGGTTCTTGACAATTTGGGTTTTATGATAGATAATATAATTTATTTAGCAAGAAGTATGTAGCAAGAAGCTATAGTAACCTAAAGCTTTAAAAAATAATTGCATCAAACAGAAAAGCCAGGAAGGCTTTGGTAGGTTTGAAAACCTATTAATCCTTTCTGGCTTTTTATTTTTTGAAGAGAAATAAGGTTCTGAGCATGGATGCAGTAGAGGCATTGAGGTCTATAAGGTTCGATTTGCTTGAATATATTCAGGAAAAAGTAATTGTAGATTTCGACAATGACGGGTTGCCTGTTGAATTTACCCGCAAAAGAAAAGGGCATAATATCAATGAGATTCTTGGTCTTTTCAGAACACGGTCAAACTGGCCAATTAATGCGTTCATAGTAGAAACCGACGATGAAGAGGTTTATTTCCTTTATTTTCATTTTCTGGATAGTATCCCCAAGAGTTCTAATATTGGCTGTTGGGTCCTGAGCTTTCGAGTTTTAAGTGATAGAGAATTAATGGTCTTTTATCGGGAGGATAGAAAGATGCTGGTGAATATGACGCTAAAAAAAATCATTGATTTCCACGGTCACCTGTGCCCTGAGCTGACGATCGGCGCCAAGGCCTGTGAATATGTTCAAAAACTGCTTTTTGAGAACCGGGAACTGGATGGGGGAATATCGATAGTTGCTGAAAATTGTACTTCCGCTCTGGATGCCATTCAGGTTTTGCTTGGAGCTACAGCAGGCAATCAACGTTTAAAAATCATGGATTTCGGAAAGCACAACTATACGTTTTCATTTAAAAACGAACAAAATGGTTTCAGGCTGTCATTGAGACGGCAGCGCTACGGGGATGAGGATGAATACAGGAGACTTGAGGAAAAAATCGTAAAAGATCAAGTTACACTGGATGAGGTGGTGCATTTTCAAAAGCTATTGGACAATCGCGCAAAGCAATTGCTCAGCGTATCCCCTGAAGATCTCTTTGACGTAGAGCGCATCGAAACGATTCCATATCCCACTGAAATGGCGACGAGTTATTTTTCATGTTGTCAATGTGAACAACAGGTCTTGAGAAGCCGAACCATTGATTTTAGGGGCAAGATTTACTGCATCCCCTGTTTTCAACGGATGAATACCGGATGTATATACAATAGCCTTCAATAAAAGGAGGGTTATTATTATGGACTTTATTGAAAAAGCAAGGATCCGACTGGAGAACTGGATTTCACACAATGATCATCACAAGGAAGAATACGAAATGTTTGCCGATCAACTGAAAACAGCCAGAAAAAATGAGCGCGCGCGGTTTGTTCGGAAAATGACGGCATTGCTGGCGAAAAGCAACGAGTGTCTGATCAAAGCGTTGCGGGTTTTAGAGTAACATCAACGGATTGTGGGTCGCTAATTTTCATTTGTGTTCATAAAGGTTTTGAATGCGGCCGGGAAATAGGGACACAATAACGATCCAGAGGAGTTTCGTCCATGAAGAGGGTAATCGTTACAGGCGGCGCCGGTTTTATCGGAAGTGCTTTTGTGTGGAAGCTCAACCAGGAAGGAATAGACGATATCCTGATCGTCGATGATTTGAAGGACAGCGAAAAGTGGCAGAATCTGGCAGGGCTTCGCTACTCCGACTACCTCCGCAAAGACGTTTTCCTTCACAGTGTGGCTGCCAATACTATAACGTATGCGCCCGAAGCCATCGTTCACATGGGCGCGTGCTCCTCCACGATGGAGCGGAATGCCGATTACCTCATGGAGAACAACTACCGATTCACCCGAATCCTGGCCGAGTGGGCGGTTTCCCGGAAAATACGCTTTCTCTATGCCAGCAGCGCTGCCACCTATGGCGACGGTGCAAGGGGCCTTTCCGACGAAATCGACCTGTCCGGACTCCGCCCGCTAAATATGTACGGCTATTCCAAGCACCTTTTTGACCTGTATGCCGAACGCAGCGAACTTCTCACTGAGATTGTCGGCCTTAAGTTCTTCAACGTTTTCGGTCCCAACGAATACCACAAAGGCGACATGGCAAGCGTTGTTTTCAAGGCATTCCATCAAATTATGGAAACCGGGCGGGTGAAGATTTTCAAATCCCATAGCGAGGATTATGCTGACGGGGAGCAGATGCGAGACTTTGTCTATGTCAAGGATTGTGTTGAAGTGATGTGGTGGTTATTAATGTATGACGAGGTGAACGGGCTTTTTAACCTGGGATCAGGCAGGGCACGTTCCTGGAACGATCTTATCCGGGCACTCTTTACCGCCATGGGATATCCGCCGCAAATCGAATACTTCGCCATGCCTGAAGCCCTGCATGGAAGCTACCAGTATTTCACTCAGGCAAGCATGGAACGCCTCAAGAAAGCAGGCTGCCCGCTGCATTTCCGGTCGTTGGAAGAGGCTGTACAGGACTATGTGAAGAATCATCTGCAGGCCAAAGAGCCCCATCTTGGATCGATTGGTGAGACCAAAAGTGCAAGGGGCTCCAGCTCAAGTGCCTTGTCTTTGCGTTTTGCCACTGCGAAATAACCTGGTCCGATACAAGCCATACGATGGGTGGCAGTCCCAGCTCAGCCTGCTGTGCGTCTTACTTGCTGGAAGTAGCGAACGGGGTGCCCAAGGATCACATGAACACCAAACAAGGAGGTAAAACCATGAAGTGTAATCGTTGCCATACGACAATCGAGCCTGGAGAAGAAAAAGACCACCTGGGCCAGATTCTTTGCGAAGACTGTCACATGGACGCCCTCTCGCCTGTGCGAACCTGTGACCCCTGGGCCGTGCATAGCGGACAAGATGCGTGTTTTCAAGGGACGGCGTTGTAGCCGGAAGAGACAGTTTCAGGTTGAAGACCGGCAGTGCATAGAGCTTCATATACCGGTTCCCATAACTGGTTGATTCGCTCAAAATTTTGTGGGTTGTTGAACAACCTCAGTTTTTTTGCTTTAAAAAGGGAATTCTTATCCTTGAGCCGAGCGCGAAATCTTTCAATTCAACATTAAAAATTGTCCTGGAGAGACGATGGAAGTCAATATTGCTGATTTAACTTGGGATCAGTTCATCTACCCGAGAGGAGGGAAAAGCGAGAAAACCGTTAATGCGTATGTTGAAGCGCTTGCGATCGGCGCGCAATTTCCACCAATCAAGATTCAAAGGGTTTTTAACTATGCGGAAGGCGATCAAACAACCGACCTGCCTGCCGGTAGGCATGGAGCGACTATAATTCTGGATGGTATCCACCGCTGGTTTGCGTTTAAGGAGAGTGGAATCAAAAAGATTCCGGTCGTTGAATGGAAGGACAAACCACTTGATTACGAGAAAAACAAAGTAGTGCTTCTCCTTGAAGGGGCAGAATGTAACATCAGCCATGGCGATCGTTTAAGCCCAGGCGATAAAAAGCGAATTGCCCGAGAGATAGCCACTTCAGATCCGGAATGTAAGTGGACTGAATCGGCCCTTGCAGAAAAATTAGGCGTTATCCAGCAAACCGTCAATACCTGGATCTCGGATATAAGAGCACGGCAGAAGGCAGGCCGAAACACTGTTATCCTCCGGCTGAACCGCCTTGGATGGACACAGGAAAAAATTTCGGAAACAGTGGGGATAAATCAGCAAAGAATCTCTCAAATTACCAATAATACTAATTTTAGTGAAATTGGTAATTTGCTCTCCCAAGGTCATGACATGGATTATATTGCAAGGCATTACCACATGGATCTTGCGCTTGTCTGGGCGTTGCGATTAGAAGGAAAGACGGATCAGGAAAAATTCAAAGAACTTGGCTGGGGCCTGCGCACATGGGATCAATGGTATTTTAACGAATGTGATGAACGATTCGGAGACGATTGGCCTGGGAGGATACCGGCTCAGCTCGTTGCGCATACACTGTTCTTCTTCACAAAACCCGGCGATATTGTCCTCGACCCAATGGCCGGCGGCGGCGTTGTCTCTGATGTATGCATGCTCTTTGAACGAAAATGTCAATCCTTTGACATCGCTACAAGGGATAACCGGCCGGAAATCCAATACCACCACTGGGACTCCCAAGATAATGACTGGCCAATAACCAGAAAAGCCGATCTGATATTCTTTGACCCGCCATACTACATAAAAAAAGAAAAGGCATACAGAGAAAAGGCAACCGAAGAAACCCCCTCAATCTCATCATACTCCAAAGAGAGCTACGAAAAATTCATTGAAAGCTTCCTCATCCTTGCCCACAAAAACACTAAAGAAACAACCAGGATGGTTTTCTTAAATGCCGATTGGCGCGATTTTGAATCCACACCCGCTTCAAAAGAGAACCCCGATAATTCAATCACAATATTTGATTACCACAGGGTTTTATCAAAGACAGGATGGAAACTAACCCATCGAATAGAGTGTCCCCTGTCCTCAGAACGCCTGAGCGGACACCAGGTGCAGAAAATGCAGGACAAACGTATTCTCGGAACTGTCGGAAGAACCTTGCTAATCGCAAAAAGATCATAATCAGCTCACGCAAAGGCGCTATGTGAAAAATATTCAAACTGCTGAAGGATATAATCTAAAAACCTACATACCAATTGCATAAGAAACACACTTCAATGAAAGGGGGTGAGGATTCATGTGTGAAGCAGATGCGTATCTTATAAAAGATGGAATTAAGAGGGTAATAATGGAGAGTGTAGAGATTATGAGACCGGAGGGTGACAGTATCTATCTTGAGGATATATTTGGAGAAAGACTTGAGATAAAAGCGTGCATCAAGGAGATGAATCTGGTTGATCACCGTATCCTGCTGGTGGAAAATTAAGCGGCGCGTGTCAATGGACTGGCACTGCTATCATGCAAATCTGTTTTTGAAGCGAAAAAACAGGGAGGCTTTATGGATTTTACTGAAAAGGCAAGAAACAGATTGGAGCACTGGATCATTTTTTTTTT
>RPGQ01000061.1:0-28604 GCA_004193595.1 Desulfobacteraceae bacterium Eth-SRB2 | reverse complement strand
TGCCGAGCAACTGAAGGAGGCGGGAAAGATCGAGAGTTCGGGGCATGTCCGGGAAATGGCAGAGTTGACGGCAAAAAGTAGCGAGTGTATACGTAAGGCGATAAAGGCTCTTGAGTAAAACGCTGTATATTATTAAATTAGGGGCTTCGGCCCAATTGGAATAATGGAATCATGGAGTAATGGAATGATGGGTTTTAAGGAGTTTTTTACAATTAAAATGGTTTATTTCCGATCTTATTCCAATATTCCAGCATTCCAGCATTCCAATATTCCATTCTGATGGCATAAACAGGTTGCTATTAAAAAATCCGTTATTTTAATGATTTGTAGAATTTCCGAGACGTTCAATTTGGAGGTTTTCCATGTGTGAAGCTCATGCATTTATTTTGAAAGATGGAGAAGAAGAAATGTTCCTGGAAAGTGTTGATCTCGTAAAATTGGAGGGGGATGAGATCAATCTGATCAGTATATTTGGTGAGCAAAAGACTCTCAAGGCAAGGCTCAAACTCTATGATAACACAAATCAAAAGATCGTATTTGAACCGTTTTAGGCCGCTTCTATGATGACCAAAAAAAAAGAGTTTACGGAGCGCAGAAAGCATGAACGATTTAAGATTAAGAACGGTGCAATAGCTATGATCCGGCCATTGAATGCTCTTGGTACAACTCAAAAATATTGTCAAATCATAAATATCAGCCGAGGCGGACTTTCCTTGCGTTATATTGATAGAGATGGTGAATCAAATGAACCGGTTAAATTGGATCTATTATTTATCCAGGATAGTATCTGTTCTGTATGTTTAAAGTATCTATCATTAAAACCTGTTTGGGTTTTCCATGAACCCAGTAAGACCTCATCCAAGCACTTAAAAACCAAGCAATTAGGTTTGCAATTAGGAAAAATGACGCTTCAACAGGAATCTCAATTTGATCATTTTCTGCTAAAGGTCACCTATCGTTATCAGATGCAGATCAAATGAGAAGTCAAGAGATGACAAAAAAGCAACTCATCAGTGAATTGGAGCAACTGCGACAACGGAATGCCGAATTGGAGAAATTAGAATATGATCACAAGCGGGCAGAAGAAAAACTGCGTATCTATCAAGAGCAACTCAGATCGCTCGCTTTGGAGTTGTTGTTAACCGAGGAGCGGGAAAGACGACGTATTGCCAATGATATACATGACTCTATTAGCCAGAACCTGGCGATTTCCAAGATCGAGTTGGATGAATTGCGAAGATCGATTTCGTCTTCTTTGCTTGAACGACATTTGAACAAAATCAGCGGGCTTATCAGTCAGACGATTCAGCAAATACGGTCTATGACTTTCGAACTCAGTCCTCCGGTCCTTTATGGCATAGGGCTTGAAGCAGCCATAGAGTATCTCGCCAAAAGAATGCAGAAGCAATTTGGCATTCACATCCACTTCACGGATGACAAGCAATCCAAGGAATTAAATGAAGACCTTCGCATCCTTGTTTATAGGGCGGTGCAGGAGTTGCTATTCAACGTAGTCAAGCACGCCCAGACGGAAAAGGTAAGGGTATCCATTGTCAGGGATTGCGACGATATTAAAATCTGCGTTGAAGACGATGGGATTGGATTTGATATTGCCGAAATCGATCCTTACATGCATAGAGCGGGAAGGTTCGGTCTCTTCAGCATCAAGAAGCGACTGCAACATCTCAACGGCCGTTTTGAGATTGTTTCCGAGCCCGGTCGAGGGACTCAGGTCACCCTGATAGTCCCGCTGGAACAGCATGCCCAAATCGCAACATCTTAATTAGTGTCCGTCCATAAATCGGCAAATTTGCTGTCGAGCGACAGATCAAAATAAAACGCCGGCCCAAAATAGTACAAAGTCGGGATCGAATTCGTTCCGAAATTGAGCATATGCTCAAAATTGCCGATTTTAGATATACTTCTCCCTGTGGAGACTAAACCGTAGCTTATTTTACTACTATGCCAACTGCTTCCGAGCAATCGTCAGCAAGTTGGCTGATACAATAGAGGACCAGACATAGCTTTTAAAGGATCGTAGCCCTTTCCAGGTACACCGGGCAAAACCAAAACATCTTTTGATCCATGATATGCCGGATTCTATACCGGCCCGAAAGCGCCGCAGACGATTGTAAACCCATTGACTGCGACACATGTCTTCTACTTTTAGGCCTCGTTTTTTGGCAAAACAAACATCTTTAATTTTCATGCCCTTGGCGGCGTCCAGGTTATCTTTTGAAGCAAAACCGCCATCAAGGGCTACTTTAAGCGGATACCGACCGTAGATTTCATTTTGCCTGTTCAGCATCGTTTCAGTTAATGTGCTGTCAGCAGGATTGCCGTCGGTAATGAAACAATCGACAATTAAATTCGAAGCGCCACCGGTTAGACACACTTTATGGCCGTAGAATGTTTCCCGGCGGTCTTTGACTATGATATCCGTGTGCGGCTCAAACAATGACACGATTTTCTCAGTAGCCGACACTTTTTCGCCATTGATAACACGGCGCTCGGTCTGATCAACAACCTGTTGAGCGAGCTTGGCAAACTGTTTGAGGTCACAGGAAAGCATCATCATCGACAGGCTGGCCGGAGATGCGCTTATCAGGTCTATAGCCGAATGGGCGTAGCCGATGCACTGGCGGCTTACTTTGAGTAGATCTTTGTACGACGGCTTTCGTGCTTTGTTGTTCTTGGCGTATTGGATCGCCACCATACGTTTTTTAGCACGACGTCGATGGTCTTGAAAGTGAAGTTGACGTGATCCGTAGTTGTCTTTTGCACGGTGCAATAGTCGGGTCAACACCCGCACGGAATCCCACAACAGGCTGGAATCGGAAGGCGGGTGGATATTGCTTTCTACAACGGTACAATCGATACGCACCTGTCGACCTTTTTCTATTTTCCGGTCATTGGCATAGCCGATCAGATCTTGGTTGACGGCCTGCCATGTCTTTTCAGACAGGGCCTTTATGTTTTTATTGAGTACCGACTTTTTAAAACCCTTATCGGCAATGCCAATTTGGCAAAACCGCCGGATACTTTGAGAATCGACTATATGAAAAGCCAGTTCTTTATAAGTGAAGCCGAAAAGCGATTTAACAATGGCCACACGCAGGACCTGATCGGCACTCATACCTTGCGCGCCACTTCGGACAGTAGGGCGTCCTTTACAAAGATCTTGCATCACATGATCACAGATGGTAGGTTTACTGTTGATGATGCGGTTGATGGCTTCCAACTCATTGGCTTGGGGATGATCGATTTTAGGCGGCATCAAGGGCATTTGTTGTTCCCATTTTTTGCGCATTTTGTGGTTGGCTCCTTTCCCTGTTTTGTAGTTATATCAAATTGTTGTTGCTTTTTCATATACTACAAAAGGAATAAAAAGTCCACTACAAAATGCGCTTTTTTTATGTATTACAAATAGTTATATCCGTGGATGGACACTAATTACAGCAAGTGCGGTATGTATTTTGAGTCCGATTCATTCTTCAAAGAAGGGACAAATATTTTCTTCAAGATGAAAAATTGCAGGTTTAATGCTTCTGATCCTGTATTCTACGAGGAACCGCGAACAGTATCGCTCGCTCAAGTAAGATGGTGGAAACAAATGGGAGAGAAGGACTCTTCCCGTTTTGGAATAGGCGTCAAATATTACTGAATTATGAAAATTATAGCGGGGGAATAATGGATATGACAGACATACTGATCGTAGACAATAACGCATATAGAAACAGGTTCCTTTGTAAACAACTGGATAGTATAGGAATTTCTTTTTTAGACACGGATTACACGGATGGCCACGGATTAAAGGGCAGTGTAATCAGTGAAATCCGTGTCAGAGATTTTTTAAATTCGCCCGAAGGGCGCTAAGTTCAAGGGAGGAATGCATTATGACAAAAGCTGAACTAATTGAGAAAATGGCAAAAGATGCAAGTATCTCTAAATCTGCGGCATCCAGTGCACTGCAATCATTTTTAGAAGGTGTAACAAAGGCTCTGAAGAAAAAAAACGGTAAAATGACTCTTGTCGGTTTCGGTACGTTTTCAAAAGTTCGGCATAAAGCCCGGAAAGGCCGTAATCCCCAAACAGGCGAAGCAATTAAAATTAAGGCTCGCAATGTGGTAAAATTCAAAGCCGGTAAAGCATTAAAAGAGGCAATCTAGATATTTGTTTCATTTGCTTACAACGGATGGAATGTGGCGGCCTACTTAGTGCCTGAACGAAAACTGTCTTTTCCGCCAATATCTGCGTCAGACTCAAATTTTAATCCTCGAAATACTAACAGTATTCCTGTGGTTAAAATTTTCGTCTTCCTTGATCTTAACGAAAAATCCTAGTTTTCGTTCGGGCACTACTTAGGCAGTGAGATCAAAAGACCAGGCAGAAACGGTCGTTCCTGCTTTTTCCCCGATGCTGCCGGTGAGTGGAAATTGGTTGTGAGCGTAAACCAGTGCCCGCGAAGAAAGCCTTCCGTGCTTCGGGATCATCTTATCAAAAAGATTAAGAAATCCTCGTGATGCATGTCAGTGATAGAAAGACGATGGCCGCATATCAAGTTTATTCTTACCATTTGAATGTTGCTCAGGGTTTTCCGGCTTTTTTGCATCATTAATCCTATTTACCTTAAAAAACATACCTTATATTTAACTTTCGATTATTTCTGAAAAAAACCATACTGTTGACAATTGTAGAAATGCTTGGTAATGAGCACTTTGTCAAAATAAAGCAGCAGAAGCTGCTTGCCGAGTAAATCAGCTCGACCAATAGCAGGTATGTAAAAGATTTAATTTAGACTAAGCCACGAAGGCTATCATCCGAGAACGGATGAGGTGTCCTCGTGGCTTTTTTTGTGGGCGAATAAAACTAAAGGAGGTTATGCGGAAAAACGTCGATTAAGGGATCAGAACTGAAAATGAGTTAGGGAAGGCAGCAGGTACCAGCCAGGAACCATAGGCTGCCTTCCCGGTGAAGCCCCCTCGGGGTGAGGGATACTTCAAGTTTTATATAGCACCACAGCATTTTCCGGTCAACCCCGAGGCTCGTATATCAATCGATTGCAAAACTTTGGGGGAAAATGATGAAGATTTTAAAGTTCATTCTTATTTTATCAGGGGTTATTGGTTTTATATTGCCCCGGATGAGTTGGGCAGAGGAGAAAAAAGAAGGAATCATCAAACTCGAACAGATTGTGGTTACGGCAACAAAGACCGAGAAAAAGGTTGAAGATGCTCCCGGCAGCCTCACTATTATTTCCAAGGAGGAGATTGACCGGCGTAATATCAAAACAGTGGATAAGGCCCTTTCAGATATCAAAGGCATCTTTGTAAAAAGGAACAAGGGACTGATGGATTCTACAAGTTCTGTAAGACTCAGGGGCTTTAAGGGCGACCAATACACGTTAATTCTTTTAGATGGTCAGCCTGTCAATAACGCTTATACCGGCGGATTAGAATGGGGGATGCTTCCGGTAGACAACATTGAACGAATAGAGGTCATTCGCGGTGCGGCATCGGCCCTTTATGGCGGCAATGCCATGGGTGGTGTGATCAATATTATTACTAAAACCCCTAAGCAACTCGAAGCCAGTGCTACAGCAGGCTATGGCACGCATGATACCTACCGGTACCGCTTAGCTGTTGGTGATCGCTTTGTGGACAAGTTTGCTCTGCGTATCGGGTATGAGGAAGAATCGAGCGATGGCTATGCGGCTACGCCTGTGCTCAGCACGATCAAAGCCGGGGCTGGAACGGAATCCGGAGGTTATCCAATGAATGATAAGTACGGAGAGCCAACAAAATGGGTCGTTGGTGATAAAGGTGATAACAACGCTGAAAAGTGGAGTCTGGATGTCAAGGGAGCGTTCGATTTTTCTGATACCGGCAACCTTGCCTTTACGGTAATATCAGGAGAACACGAGTATGACTATGACCCTCCGAACACTTACATGGGAACATTTTCGGGATCAGCAATTGCAGGATCAGGCCAGCATGCGTCTTTTTATCCAAATAATTTTATAAGTTACACGGGTAAAGGCAAAAATGAAACCGATATTTACACGCTTGCTTTCAAAGAACTTTTCGGATCGGTGCAGCTTAATGCGCAAGTTGGAACGGTAAGAACAGACGATCGCTATACCCTTGAGTCGGGTGGTTCATCTATGACCTATTATGACTCGCCGGGTACTTTGAAAATAACCGAGGATGAGACCTGGTTTTCGGAGGTTCGTGCAGATGTACCTCTTGGAGAGTCGCATCTCTTGACGCTCGGTGCTTCTTACCGCACAGACGAATCAGATACCGACGATTATAAGATTCCTTATTATCGAAGTTATTCAGGTAGAAGCGACAGCAATTTTTATTCAGGCGGCAAGGACAGGATTTGGGCGGTATTTGTGCAGGATGAATGGAAGATTGCAGAACCCTTTACCCTCTACCTTGGCGGCCGTTATGACACGTGGAAGGTTTACGACGGGAAATCCGGAGCTCCTGGTTCTGAAACCTCATATGACAGCAATACGGAGTCCGAATTCAGTCCCAAGGTGTCTGCTGTCTGGAAGGCTCTTCCCAATACCACCTTGAAAGCCTCTGTCGGCCACGCCTTTCGCCCCCCCAATCTTTATGAACTTTACCGGACCTGGTTATCCTGGGGATGGGAATACCGAAGCAACCCCGATCTGGAGCCTGAAACGGTCTGGACTTACGAGGCAGGAGTGGACCAATATTTGTTTAACAAAAAGACCCGGCTATCGCTCACCGGGTACATAAATGATATTGAAGACTTGATCTACTACAAAATAGATAATGCTGCCAAAACCAAAACGCGCGAGAACGCCGGTGATGCACGCACGTATGGTGTGGAATTTGAGGTGTCCCAGCAAATTACCGACTGGCTCACGGCCTGGGGTAACTACACCTGGACACAGGCCGAGATTACGGATAATCCAACCGATCCTGAGTCTGAGGACAAAAGAATTACCGGTATTCCGAGAACGATGTTCAACATCGGCATCGAGGCAAAGCGTGAGTGGTTCAAAGGAAGTCTTATAGGCCGATATTTTAGCAAGATATACAACGATTCAGACAATGGGGACAAAGAAGAGGAGGTTTATGGGACCTATGAGCCTGCTTTTTACCTGGATGGCAAGATAACCGTATCTCCATTAAAATGGATTGATCTGTCTCTTTCCGTGGATAATATCCTGGATGAAGAGTATTGGGAATATTACGAGGGAGATGGACGGACTTATCTCGTTGAATGTACAATCAAATACTAGGGAAACAAATTGCATGGGCAGGATTTGCAAGTCATGAAAAAACTTCTCAGCGTACAAGTTATGGTCATTTTTCTTTTTTGTTCGGTTATTTCGGCTGACCTGCCCGCTCGTGCCTTGCAATGGCAGGCGGGGGGGATCACAGCTGACAAAAACAGAGAGAAAAATATTCGCATAAAAGACGCTATGGGGAGATCTGTGGAGGTAGGACTGCCGGTTAAAAGAATGGTAGTTCTAACCTCCGATGCCCTGGAGGTCATCCGTGCCCTCAATGCAGAAAATCTTGTGGTAGGTGTCAACAGCGGCATTGCCAGGGATACCCTATTCTGGCCCGGGTTAAAGGATAAACCGACAGTCGGCAGATGGATGGAGCCTAATTATGAGTTAATCGTGGATTTAAATCCCGATATTGTTGTAGGCTATGCACGGCATCCTGCCCAGGATATGGAAAAGAAACTTTCTCCCTTCGGTATCACAGTCCTGCGCCTTGATTTCTACAAGATCCGTACCCTGTTGAAAGAAGTAGAAATCCTGGGTCGGATTTTGGAAAGAGAAAAGGAAGCCGGGCAACTGACAGGCTGGTACCGAAAAAAAATGAACTTTATGCAAAAAAGGTTAAAAGATATCAATGATCGGCCTGATGTCTACGTTGAGAGTTATTCTAAGCACCAGACGACCGGTCCCGGCTCAGGCGGTCATGAGATATGTGTCCTGGCGGGAGGTTACAATATCGCGTCTAATTTTTCTATACCCTATCCGCAGATAACCCCTGAGTGGGTTTTGGCAAACAATCCCCATGTTATCATCAAGGCGACTTCTCTTAGCAACTGCTACGCCATGAGCCGGCCGGATCCTCTGAAAAGTATCAGAAATGAAATCATGTCTCGTCCGGCCTGGGATAATATCCGAGCCCTGCAGGATGATAAAGTTTATGTGATGGCAAGTGATATCTGGACAGGCCCAAGGGCTATCATAGGGACAAGTTATATGGCAAAATGGTTTCACCCTGATATTTTTAGAAATTTTGATCCTGAAAAGCTTCACAAGGAGTATCTGAGAAAATTTCAAGGCATTAAGTATCAGGGCGTATATGTATATCCTTGAATTTAGCAATTGATCCGCAGATTACGCGGATCACACGAATCAGATGGAGTTGTTCTGTAATCATCTGCGAGAATCGGCGTAATCCGTGGATGTGATTGAGGGATTATGACAACTTTAAGCACTTCAAACTTTAGGCACTTTTAAATGGAAGACATATGTCAACAATACCAAGGCGTTACCGGCAGGAAGATTTCTTTCATAATTCTTCTGGCGCTGGTTTTATTTGGCGTATCTATAATAGCTCTTTCCCAGGGGCCGTCGTCTGTGGGGTTCAGAGAGTCATTTGCGGCGCTTTTTCAAGACTCCGGTCTTGCCCATGGGATCATCTGGAAATTGAGACTTCCCCGCATCGTCATGGCGATTATGGTGGGATGCGGGCTTGCCCTTGCCGGGACGGTGTTCCAGGCCATACTTAGAAATCCTCTGGCATCACCCTATACCCTTGGAATAGGATGGAGCGCCGGATTCGGCGCTGTGATGGCAATCATTTTTGGCGCCGGTCTGTACAATGAATACCTGATTGCCGGGAACGCATTCTTTTTTGCCCTGCTTTCCTCTTTCCTTATTCTGGGGATAGCTAAATTTAAACGCTCAACCCCTGAAACCATGATACTTGCCGGCATCGCCATCATGTTTCTCTTTTCCTCCCTCAGTTCGCTTTTTCAATATATGGGCACCATGGAGGAGGTGCATGAAATCGTATTCTGGTTTTTCGGAAGCCTGTCCAAAGTCGGTTGGAAAGAAATAAGCATGGCTTCTGTTATGATACTTTTTCCCATCCCCATACTTTTGAAGTGGTCATGGGATTTCAATCTCCTTGCCGCAGGTGATGAATCTGCAAAGGCATTGGGGGTGAACGTTGACGCAATTAGAATGCTTGGCGTGGTTCTTGCCTCTCTGGTTACAGCAGGTGCAATATGTTTTACCGGTGTAATCGGTTTTGTAGGACTTGTTTCCCCCCACATAACCCGGATGGTTATCGGAGGAGATCACCGGTTTCTTCTTCCGGCTTCCGCATTGGTGGGTGCGGTTCTCGTTTTGACGGCAGACATTCTCGGAAGGGCGTTATGGGCCCCGCAGGTCATCCCCATAGGGATCGTCACCTCCTTTGTAGGGGTGCCGTTTTTCTTTTATTTATTGATGAAAAAAACACGAGAATACTGGTAATGCTACACGTTCAAGGACTTTTTTTCAGGTATAAAAACATAACCGTCCTAAAAGATGTGGAAATAGGACTGAATAAAGGGGAAATTTTAAGTATCGTGGGGCCTAACGGTGCCGGTAAGACCACGCTATTGAAATCCATTGTCCGGATAGTGAAACCGGATAAAGGGACCATCCTGATTGACGGCAAGGATGCTTCCCGGATGAATAGATTGAACCTGGCAAAGTGCATAAGTTATGTGCCCCAGGCATTACCATCCAAGTTTCCCATAAGTGTATTTGATGCTGTTTTGATGGGAAGACGGCCATATATTGTCTGGAAACCATCTAAAAAGGACCTGAAAGTGGTGGCCGACCTCCTTAAGTCCATGCATCTTGAGAGTGTTGCTTTAAGGGATTTTGACCAGTTAAGCGGAGGCCAAAAGCAAAAGGTCCTGTTGGCCAGAGCATTTGCACAAGATACCGACTACCTGCTTTTGGACGAACCTACCAGCAATCTGGATCTAAAGCATCAGATGGAGGTTATGGAAATGATTTCCGGCATGGTAAAGAAAAAAGGAATGGCGGCAATGTTGGCGATGCATGACCTGAATCTTGCATCCCGGTTTTCCGATACAATTATGATGCTAAACGCAGGCAAGGTTTTTTGCACCGGAGAACCATCGCAGGTCATAACCGTTGAAAACATAAAGTCCGTTTATGGCGTGGAAGCAAGAGTAAATCGAAATAGCGGCCACCCCTACATATTGCCGATCAGACCGTTAAATTAATAAAAGTAAATTAAAAGTGCATGAAGTTATTTTTGAGTGAGCCCTTAGGAAGGAAACTATTATGAACATCCCATGGATCGGATACTATCATGGTGAAAGTGAAAGAATATTTAGAGAATTTAACGACTATCGCATATGGTATGAAAACCGGTCTGATTCTGTAAGGTATGAATCTTCAGAAAAAATCGGAATATTTTTCCCTCGCACCTTGTTTATAAAGAAAAATATGGATCTGATCGATCTTCTTATTAGGGAATTGGAGAATAGAAAAATCTTTCCCGTTCCTGTGTTCGCTCAGAAAAAAGAGTATGGAGGTCCGGATTGCCCCGATCCGGAGGCGGGTCTTGAATTATTGAAAGGAGTGGACCTGATCATTAACTGTGAATCCTCTTATCTGCTTCAGACACCTATCGGCCAGGAGGCCGGGGCGACTATCCTGGAAAAACTTGATGTGCCGATCATTCAAACTGTTTATTCCAGTTCAAGAACAGAAGAAGAATGGAAAAAAAGTCCTCAGGGGATACATCCGTCCGGTCAGGTCTATTGGGTGGCACAACCGGAGTTTAACGGAACCATTGAGCCGATTGTTATCAGCGCCAGAGACGAAAAAAGTCAAGATCCATATGGTCTCAGAAAACCGATCCCGGAAAGGGTGAATTTTTTGTTGGATAGAGCCTGTTCCTGGCTCAAGCTGGGCCGGCTTCCGGTTGAGAAACGAAGGGTAACCTTTCTTCTCCATAAAAACCCTTGCGCCGGAGTCGAGGCATCTGTTGCCGGAGGAGCGGGTCTTGACACATTAGAAAGTGTTGCAAGGATTATGCAGCAGATGCAAAAGAAGGGATATGCTGTTGCCAATTGTCCTGAAAGCGGCAAGGAATTAATCGATATCATCATGGACCGTAAGGCTATATGTGAGTTTCGCTGGACTACGGTTGATGAGATCGTGAAGAAAGGCGGAGCCATAGATCTTATTGATGTAGATAAATACAATCAATGGTTAAGTGAGCTTCCGCAGGCTGCCCGGGAAAAGATGGTTTCCGGCTGGGGCGAGCCGCCCGGCGAAGGCATGGTTTATAATGATAAGATTGTAGTTACAGGGGTTAATTTTTGCAACGTAAACGTATTAGTCGAGCCGAAAAGAGGGTGTTACGGGGCCAGATGTGACGGAAAAGTCTGTAAGATCCTGCATGATCCGACCATTCCTCCCACCCATCAGTGTCTTGCCACCTACAAGTGGGTTCAGGAAAACTCCGATGTCATTATCTCGGTGGGGACTCACGGGTACATAGAGTTTTTGCCCGGCAAAGGGGTGGGCCTTTCCAACGAATGTTTCCCTGAAATTATTGTTGGCGATAAGCCCCACTTATACATCTATACGGTAAAAAATAACTCCGAAGGCATACTGGCCAAACGCAGGGCCTATGCCACCCTGGTTGACCACATGGTGCCCATCATGCAGCCGTCAGGTTTATATGATGAACTGGAGGAGATGGAAGAACTGTTGAGGCAATACGCCAATGCAAAAAATCTGAATGAAGAAAACAGGCAAGAAGTTATTTTTGGGCAGATATATGCCTTGGCAGAAAAAACCAACCTTATTGATCAGGGTAAGGAAATTAGTCAGGATGTTTTAGTTGAACAATTGCATGGAAAACTGAGCCTGTTCCGCGAAACCCAGATAAAGGACGGCCTGCATATTTTAGGTCAAGCCCCTGATGAGGATCAGATGGCAAATATGTTAGTCTCCATCATGCGCTTTGACGGAGATCGGCCATCCATAAGGAGATTGATCCTGGAACTGATGGGTTACAAATACGAGGAGGCTATAGAAAATAAAGACAGGATTATTGATAACGTCAGCTATGGAGAGTTGCTTGATAAGAGCACCATGCTGGCGTTAGACTTAGTAAAGCGAGGTCTAAAAGACATCAGGAGGCTCAAAGAGGATATCCTTGAAGTTGTGAAGGTAAAAAAGCCGGATAGGATCGAGGGACTTGTTGAGTTGATTGCCTGGGCCAAAGACTTCCTGGCTCCGAAGCTGAAGATGACGGCCAGGGAGATCCCCCAACTGTTGAGGGGAATGGATAAAAAATATATTGAGCCCGGCGCTTCCGGTCTTTTGACAAGAGGAAAAATAGATGTTCTTCCCACCGGCAGGAATTTTTACAGTGTGGACACCAGGACCATTCCTACCAGAGCAGCCTGGGAGGTGGGGGTAAAAATGGCGGATAACCTGCTCCATAAATATCTCCACCAGGAAGTAAATTATCCGGAAAACGTTGGTATGGTCCTGTGGGCCATTGACGCCTACCGGGCGGACGGAGAACAGATTGCCCAGATATTATATCTTATGGGTGCAAAACCTATATGGACGGAATCCGGTATTGTCAAAGGTACAGAACCTATTCCCTTGAAGGAACTCAAAAGGCCGAGGATAGATGTTACCATCCGAACGAGTGGCATATTTCGGGACACCCTTCCCCATTTGATAGAGCTTATTGATGAGACTATAATCAAAATTGCCTCCTTAAATGAGCGTGAGGAATACAACTACATAAAAAAACATGTGAACAAATACCGGGAAAAGGAAAGGTCGAAAGCAAAGGGGGCTTTTGATAAAGAAAAGGTGGATCGTCAGGCAACGTATCGTCTTTTCAGCGCCCGGCCCGGCGCCTATGGTGGAGGCGGGGTGAGTTTGATGATTGCTGCCAGCGCCTGGGAAACGATTAACGACCTTGGAGAACAATACATAGAAAAAGGGGGCTACGCATACGGAAACGGCATATGGGGAGAGATTTCCCATAAAGAATATGCCGATCGATTAAGTACGGTTGATGCGACATTTCATAAACTTGCCTCGGATGAGTCGGATCCTCTTGACTGCTGCTGTTTCTACGATTTCCACGGGGGGATGTATGCGGCAGTCAAAACAGTTTCCGGCAACGAGCCAAAGGTCTACTGGGGGGATACCAGCGATCCGCAACACCCGGATACCAGAGACATGAAAGATGAAATGGAAAGAATAACCCGCACAAAACTTTTGAATCCAAAATGGATCCAGGGGATGAAGCGCCACGGATATAAGGGAGCAAGTGACATAGCCAAACGAGTCGGACGTGTTTATGGGTGGGACGCATCCGCAGAGGTTGTCGCAGATTGGATATTTGATGATATTACAAAAACCTTTATTATAAACGAAGAGAACCGGAAATTTTTTGAAGAAAACAATCCCTGGGCCCTGGAGGAGATGGCAAGGAGACTCCTTGAGGCAGAAAAGCGAGGTGTCTGGAAAGCAGATCCTGAAGTCTTAAAGGAATTGCAGGAACACTATCTTGAGATCGAAGGATGGATGGAAGAGAAGATGGGAGATGTGGAAGGTGACTTTCAAGGCGGCAGCATTGATGTCATAACTAATAAAGATGTCAAAGAGTGGTCAAAAAAGAAATTCTCTTTTATGGAAGAGTTTAAGTGAGTAGTATTTTTGCACAAAGCTTGATCGATACCTGGCACATTGTTCCGAGGGTATTAGTCATCATGTTTATTTCCTTGTATGCTTCTCAGGTGTTGATCGAAGCAGGGCTGTTTAAGAAATTGGAATTTATGGGTCGGCCCCTTGCCCGGCTTGCCAATCTACCCAATGAAGCCGGCATAACTTTTCTTGCTTCTTTTGGATCAGTTCTTGCCGGAAACACTATTCTTGCAAAACTGCGCCGGGAAAAAAGAATAGATAACACTCAGACATTACTCAGTGCCCTCCTTAACACAACGCCGGTTTATGTAAAGGAGACGTTTACATATCAAATTCCGGTAATGATCCCCCTGTTGGGTATTAAGGTGGGTCTCCTTTATTTCCTGACCTTTATTGTTTCAGGTATAATCAAGACGTTCTTTGTTATCGTATATGGGAGGATAAGGTTGAAAGCCCCTGAGTCAGAAACACGTTCAGTTGATCCAAATTCTACCCATTTCGGAATGACAACAAAGAGGGAATTTGGGAGGAAATTTGGACAGGTCTTTGTTTTAGCTTTAACCCGCCAGAGAAAGATTTTTTTGAAGGTGAGCACCATTTTTGTGTCGACTACTTTCATAATATTTCTGTTGATCAATAATGGCATCATAACAGGATTGGTTGATTATGTTCGGCCATTGACAGATTTCTTCAGACTTCCTCCATCCTGCGTTCTTCCGGTTGGCACTTATATGTTCAGCCCACTGGTGGGGGCAACCTCTCTCGGGGCCATGCTCAAAGATGGCATATTGACTGATTTGCAAACGATTACCGCCTGCGTTCTCGGAAGTCTGTTAATGCTTCCCATATTTACCTTGAGGTCTTCTTTTCCCAAATATACATCGATTTTCGGTTTTTCATTAGGATCAACTATCCTATTGGTTTCAACTGGCTTGGGAATGCTCAGCCGCGGGGCTTTTCTTTTGCTTTTTCTGAGCATAAGTTAAAAAAATGTTAAAATTATAGAGGAATTATGGAAAATCAAAAAGTTATCTGCCATTACCATTTTACCGCCATCGTTGGTCAGGACAAGATGAAGAATGCTCTTATTTTAAATGCGATCAACCCGAAACTTGGCGGTGTTTTAATTCGGGGCGAAAAAGGCACCGCCAAATCGACCGCAGTGCGGTCCCTGGCCGTTCTTTTGCCGGACATAGAGGTGGTTGCCGATTGCAAGTTCGGGTGCAATCCTCACAATAGATCGCAGATGTGCCAGGAATGTGTAAACCGTCTTGATTGCGGGGAAGAGCTTCCCATAGAAAAGAGAAAAACACGGGTTATTGAGCTTCCTGTGGGTTCTACGGAAGACAGGGTTGTCGGCACACTCGATATGGAACATGCCATAAAAAAGGGGGAAAAACGCTTTGAGCCCGGTATCTTAGCGGAAGCCAACCGCGGAATCCTTTATGTAGACGAGGTCAACCTGCTTGATGACCACATCGTGGATGTCCTGCTTGATTCTGCAGCTATGGGGGTCAACGTGGTAGAGAGAGAGGGTGTCTCCTATTCTCATCCTGCTGAGTTTATCCTGATCGGCACCATGAACCCTGAAGAGGGAGAGCTGCGTCCTCAACTCCTTGACCGTTTTGGGCTATGTGTCCATATCCAGGGAATAGCAGATCTTGATCAAAGGGTTGAGGTCGTCAAAAGAAGGGCATTTTACGAGCAAGACCCTGCCGGATTTCAAAAGACCTGGAAACAAGAGGAGGAGAAACTCCAGCAAGCTATTGTCCGGGCCAAAGAACTCTTGCAGGGGGTTACTATTTCCGAGGATATATTGTATTTAATTGCCCGTATTGCCATTGATATGAATGTGGATGGCCATCGGGCAGACATTATGATGATGAAGGCATCGAAGACCATAGCCGCATTTAATGGGCGAAGAGAAGTTTTAAAAGAGGATGTGCAGAGTGCGGCGGACATGGCTCTTCAGCACAGGATGCGAAGAAAACCATTCCAGAAGCCCGGTGTGGAAGAAGGAAAGATAATAGGGATTATTTCTCATAAAGAAGTGCCTAAAATGCCTAAAGTTTAAAATGCCTAAAGTTAATGAATCGCTTCGCTCTATCTTTTTAAATAAGATTGGCAGAATACCGTAACTTTAGGCACGTTACGGACTTTAGCGCACTTTAGGCACTATTAATAAGAGGTAACATCTTGGATTGGACAGAAAAAGAAGTTTATCCATTTTCGGCCATTGTGGGTCAACAAAAGATGACCCGGGCGCTTATTTTAAATGCAATCTGTCCCGCCCTCGGCGGGTTGTTGATCAGGGGGGAAAAGGGAACAGCAAAATCCACGGCTGTTCGGGCGCTGGCTGCTGTTTTACCGGAGATCGAAGTGGTTTCGGGATGTCCGTTCAATTGTGACCCTCATGAATATAATCGTTTGTGTCCCGAATGTAAGGCAAGGGTGCAACAGGGTATCGATCTTCCTATATTAAAGAGGAAAATAAAGGTTATTGATCTCCCCCTTGGGGCCACCGAGGACAGAGTATTGGGGAGCCTGGATCTGGAGTATGCTGTAAAGGAGGGGAAAAGACGTTTCACGCCCGGTTTGCTTGCGTTAGCCCACAGAGGAATCATTTATATTGATGAAGTCAATCTATTGAACGATCATATTGTAGATGTCATTCTGGATGCCGCCGGTATGGGGTTGAATATTGTTGAGCGGGAAGGTATTTCTTATATGCACCGGGCCGAATTCATCCTGATTGGAACCATGAACCCCGAAGAGGGGGAATTGCGTCCACAACTGCTCGATCGATTTGGGATGTGCATACAAATTGAAGGGATAGACGATCCGGATGAAAGGGTTCGTCTGATCAAATTCAGAGAACGTTTTGACAAGAATAGTACTGAGTTTATCATGGCATATCAAAGCCGTCAGAATAATCTTTCACAGAAAATTATACATGCAAGGGAGCGGGTTTCACACACTAAAATCTCAGATGAGATGCTTCAACTCTGTTCAAAACTGGCATTGGATGCATTTGTGGCCGGACACCGTGCGGATATTGTTATCCGAAAAACGGCTCTCACCATTGCATGTTATGAGGGTAGAGATGCTGTAACCGAAGAGGACGTCAATGAAGCGGCGGACCTTGTATTACTTCACCGTATGAGAATCCCTCCTCCGCCTCCACGGTATAACCGTGAAGAAAAAGAAAGATCTCAAGAAGAATCTCCCGATGATGAAAAGAAAAAGCAAGAGGAAAAACCACAGACCCAAAACCGGCAGGAAAATGAAGTGAGAGAGGAGAAAAAAGAGAAAGAAGAAAAGGACAAAGGAGAATCGGAAAACAGTCTATCCCAGATTCCGATGCTTGAGAGCGTTTTTCCTGTGGGAGATGCCTTTAAGGTAAGAAAAATGCAGATGAAAAGGGACCGGATACCGCGCAAAGGTTCGGGCAGGAGAAGCCGGACAAGGACATCCTCAAAGACAGGCAGGTATATCATGAGCACCATGGAGAGAAGGACGAATGACCTGGCTCTGGATGCCACCTTAAGAGCAGCCGCCCCGTATCAGAAACGAAGAAGCAGACAGGATGTGGCTATTGTCATTGAAGAAAGCGACGTTCGGGAAAAAGTAAGAGAGAAAAGGATCGGAAATTTTATTGTTTTTGTCGTTGATGCCAGCGGTTCTATGGGCGCCGGGAAACGCATGATTGAAACTAAAGGTGCTATCCTGTCTCTTCTTATGGATGCTTATCAGAAAAGGGATAAAGTGGCCATGGTGGCCTTCAAGGGAGAACATGCCGAAACGCTTCTTCCCCCGACCAGCAGCATAGAACTTGCTCACAAACTTTTAGAAGAGCTGCCCACCGGGGGGAAGACACCACTTTGCCATGGGATATCTCTTGGCTACCAGATCATTCAAAGCTATTTCCGGAAAGATCCTTATATATATCCATTACTGATACTTCTTTCTGACGGAAAGGCCAATGTGAGTCAATATGGCGGAAAACCTCTTTCCGAGGCTATGGAAGTGGCCGAGGAGATAAGAAACGATACCCGAGTCAATACAGCCATAGTTGACGTTGAAAAATCCGGGCTGATCACATTTGGACTGGCTCATCAATTATCTCGCCAAATGGGTGCCAGATATTTCAGGATCGAGGATCTCAAGTCAGACACCTTAGTAGAGATTCTGCGAGAAGATTTATTGATATAAGAAAGGGGGTTATTCGGAATTTGTCTTTACCCGATCAATTCCATTAAGGGTTAACTGGTCAGGAATACTGGTGATTTCAAACAAGGCATCCTCTTGCATCAACCCGCTCTTTTTGCAGGCTGCCGCTTCGGGTGATTAGGTAAAAATGATCGTACAGGTTAACGCAAAGGCTTACATTTACCGGAACAATACTCAGCCGCTGCCCTATTCTTGGCGCAGGATTGCAACGACTCACATCCACCCATCCGTGTTCTTCGTGCAGACGGGTTATCCTGGCATCCGGGTATTCAACGATATATCCCATTTCAAGATTCTCATGACGTAATAACTGTTTTGCCGAAAGGGCTTTTGAGCCGGCGTCGATGATCGCCCGGCCCGGGACCACGTTCGAAATTACGGTTGCCACCACACGGGCGGCACAGTCTTTTCGGGCGCAATGCCCAAACTTGAGCACAAAATAATCGTTCAGAAGGGCGGTCCCCACCCGGATTTCGGTAATATGACGGACCAGATGCGTGTTATCAAGGGACGGCGTTGAACCGGAAGAGACGGTTTCCGGTTGAAGACCGGCGGTGCACAGGGCTTCATATACCGGCTCCCACAATCGATTAATTCGTTCAAAACTTTGCGGGTTTCCGGCCGCGTCTCCATACAGATGTCCAAGATACATCTGGATGCCGTCAAAACGAAGACCCGGGTGTGTTTTTGCATGCTGAGCGAGCGTTACGATTTTCCTGGGATCGGCGGTTCCACAACGGCCAAGTCCGGGATCAAAAATAACCAGAATTCCAATGCAGGTGTTGTGTTCGAGCGCAGTACTTCCGAGTTCGTTGAGGAGATACTCGGAGTCAACCGCAACCCTTATATTTTGTTTCAGAGACAGCTTGGCCAGACGCTCCGTTCGGGTTAGCCCCACCGCAGGATATGCCACCGTAATATCGACAGGTCCAAGCCTTGCCATGACTTCGGCTTCTTGGACTTTTGCAACCGCAAGGCCGACCGCACCGGAACCGAGCTGCATGCGGGCTATTCCAAGGGATTTGTGGGTCTTGATATGGGGGCGAACCGAAAATCCATGCAAGTTTGCATAATCATGAATGCGGTTGATATTTTTTCTGACGATCTCCTCTTCCACAAGAAGAAAAGGGGTCGGAACCGTCCCGGTGATCTTCAATATTTCTTCTGACATTCAATCTCCCTACTCCATCATTCCCTCCGGGGCGTAGGCCCTCCAGGCCGGAGGCCAATTGGGGCGAAGCCCCTAAGTTCATAGTATAGGAATTTCCTTTTTAGACACGGATTACACGGATGGCCACGGATTAGCTTTATGTTGTTTGAACAATGGTTCATTGTTCAAACAAATGCTTCCATTTCATAAATGCTGCCGTATTTATGAAATAAAGGGCAGTGTAATCAGTGAAATCCGTGTCAGAGATTTTTTAAGTTCACCCGAATGGCGGTAAGTTCATACGTTGCCGCTTGATATTCTTTACAAGAAAAACCGAAGTATTATTCACTGGTGGTTCCGGGCGGATGCGCAAGTATTCCTTAAACGCAGGAGGAGGATCGAAAGCCGCTTGGTCATCCATAAGACGTCTTAAACCTTTTTCATAGATTCGGTAAGAAAGTCTTGCTCCATTCGGAAGCGTCCTTGCAAGATGGGCAAAGATTTCATCCTTGGGACCTGCATCGGCGGCCACCATCACAAGCATGCATTCCTCATTACGCGGCAAAGAAAAATGGTTTCCCTGAACAATTTGAATGTGCTCGGTTAACTCAAGGGCTTCAATAAGCTTTTGGGAAAGCTTCACATATTCCGGAACCTGTTCGATACCGATGCCCTCGACGCCGTATTGTTTACAAAGGCAGATAAGGGAGAGAGGCAACGGGCCGCTTCCCAGAAACACCACCCGGTCTTCGGGTTTCAGCTCTGCTCCCCGGTATTCCATATCCGCCAGCCGGAGATAATTAGGATAATAGATAAAACCCTGGAGCGCGATCCACGGATCGGGGGCGGCGATAATCGACTGTGCAAACTTAATTTCCATTTTAAGCCCGTTAAGTGTTTTCAGATGGGAAATGTGTTTTGTGATCGGCCGGAATTCCCGGTCGTAAAGCAGTTCGTCCGCTAAATGATCATCAACATCCCTTGCGATTAGGCGCTGCAGTCTTTCAAAATGAGAACGGAAGATATCTTCAGGACCGTTAAGAATTTCATCATCCGTTAGATCACAGATAGCGGCATAAATATCCAAAAACTCATTTTTGATTGATTCGAATTCGTTCTCTTTCATTCATCCAGCTCCGCAAAAACAGTTGTATTATTAACCCGTCCCGTGGGAAGAATTTCCTTAACAATTGAAAACCCCTGGATATCGCCGGGTTGAACCGGCTCATAGAGGACGGCACGCATCCCGGTGTATGTCCGAAAAATAACGGGAACATGCTCTTTACGTTCTTTCAGAATTTTGCGAAGCGTTTGGAAGATACGGGCCTTGGGCTCCGCCAGGGCAGCAACCAGCACAAGATCCCAATCAAGATCCCGAAGCCCGGATTCATCCCCCTGGATTATTTCGACTTCTTTTCCCAGTCCAAGGCATTGGATTATCTTTTTTGACAAATTGACGGTTTCCGCAGAATTATCCAGGCCAGTGGACTGGATGCCATACAGGCGGCTCATGAGAATCAGAGTCATGGGCACAGAACCGCATCCGATAAATGCCAGCCTGCTGCCGGGCGCGGTATGCACTGCCTCGATCTGATTTCTCACCAAGGCCTCATATCGCGGATAAAGGGGAAAAGATTTCAGGGTTTCCCAAGGGTCATGGGATTTGAGCAAATCTTCTGCCAAATGTTTTTCGTGGATACTGAAAAATGCGGAATAATAGGAACGGATCACCGAAAGTTCCTGCCGGATATCCGGCTCGTCCAGGATCAGTCCGGCAAGATGCACGCCGGTTTCCATGTGGGCCAGATCATCCAGGATCTGATAGAGCCGATAAAGATCCTCGGGCTCAAGTGCCGCCAGCATTTTTTGGGTATACTTTTTAATCCGTTTGGCAAATCCCATGATATGGGGTTTTATAATATCCAGGCTGGCCTGGCAATCCTTACAGCAGCCTAAAAAATCATGTTCTTTAAGTTCGTGCTCGTGGGTAAAATTAATATCATGCATGGATTAGCTTTCTGATTATTGGACACGGATTACACAGATTTACACGGATTTTTAAAAATATTATAAATTTTATCGAGTGGGACCTTCTTGCATTACAAGAAACGCAAAATTGTTATACTCAATTCAATCCGTGTCTATGACATATAATAACAGACACTCTTCACCTGGAATTTGTTACTTCTGCCCGTGAGTTATATGGGGGTGAGTATGAAGATGTCGATGTCTTTTTTCACCTGGAAAAATTTTTCCGTTTTCTATTGTATAAATGGAATCTGTCAGCTTATAAAGAAAATCGCCTTCATGGGATATCAATATATAGGAAAGATCAAGATTAGCCAGCACATCAATAATCCTTGCTTTTGTTTTTTCATCAAGTCCGTTGCTTGGTTCATCAAGGAGCAGGACTTCAGGCTTCATGGCAAGAACTGTTGCCAGGGAAACCAGTCTTTTTTCTCCGCCGGAAAGTTTGTACGTGATCCTGTGTTCAAAACCATCCAGTCCCAGTTCATAAAGGGTGTCTATTGCAATCTTTTTTGCCTGATCAGGGGTTTTCCCCATGTTCAGGGGACCATAAGCCACATCTTCCAAAACAGTTGGGCTGAACAGTTGGTCGTCGGCATCTTGAAAAAGCAGGCCGATCCTGAGACGGACTTTTTTAAAATCCTTTTCCGTAATTACCGGTTTGCCGAAAATTCTAATATTGCCGGCATTCGGTTTTAAAAGCCCCATGATAATGTGAAACAGCGAGGTTTTGCCGCTGCCATTGGGCGCCATAAGGCCGATCCGGTCTCCACGGTAAAATTCCAGGTCAAGGTTGTTAATGACATTTTCGCTTGTGCCGGGATATTTAAAGAATATGCCTTCAAGATTTATGATCAGGCTATTATGATCATCCGGATTCATAACACTCTCCAGAAACGCAAAAAACCGCATGAACATGCGGTATTTTCATAATACCATTTATGTTTGCGGTTTAACTTTTTTATCTGTATTAAATCGACTATTTTAATCTAAAACAAGCTTCTTGCTTGAATTTTAATATTAATCTCATATTACAAAAACAAATCATTTTCAAGTAGGTTTTGTAGTTTTTTAAAGATTTATAATTTTGGACACGGATTGCACGGATTATACGGATTTTTGAAAAAGAAAAATATTTTTAATCCGTGAAATATGCCTGCCCCGCCTGTCCCGCTGTGCTCCGTAGCTCCGGCAGATGGTACTGGGGTAGGTCCGGGAGATCGTACTGGGATGAAATTCGTGTCTGAAAACAATAAAAAATATTGACACGATGTTATGAATTGACTATTTATCTTTTTACTTATCACCCGAAGGTGATAGTTAGTCAATCAAATTTGTTACAACATACTGACAAAATATAAAGATCATTGAGCGAACAGCCTTTTTCAAGGTTGTTCGCGGTGGTTTTGCCATTAAAAAAAAGCCACGAAGGCATTTTGCTCCGGAAATGGGGAAAAGACCTTCCTGGCTTTTTTATTTGGGAAATTTGTCATGGAAAAAGTAAAAACAGGGATTAAAAAATACTGGAACTGGAGAAGCAAGAGTTTTCTTACGGATCGATCCGTAACCATTGCAAAACAATGGGAATTCATTTTAAAAGAACTGGTTTCAGGTTCTCCCGGAAGACTCGCCCTCGACATTGGCACCGGAAGGGGACATTTTGCCGTTTATCTTACCCGATTGGGTTTTTCTGTAACGGGCATCGATCTTTCCGAAAACATGATCTCTTATGCCAGGCAAAATGCCGCATGGCATAACCTCGACATTGATTTTCAAACCGGCGATGCCGAAGAACTTGAGTTTGAGGACAACACTTTTGATGTGGTGGTGTCCCGCAATCTACTATGGACGCTCCCCTCACCTGATAAAGCGCTTAAAGAATGGCGGCGAGTTCTGAAACCCGGGGGCATACTGGTGGTATCGGATGGGTTCTGGATGAACTATACCTGGAAAAGCATCCATCATCTAATTTTCAGTTTACTCAAAGGCAAGTTTAAAAACGGAAGTATGCTTTCGGTTCGCTTTTATTGCAGTTATGCTCCCCTGCAAAAATCTCTCCCGTTTTACGAAGGCATATGCTTTGAAAAAGCCAGTATGCTTTTGCAAATGGCCCGTTTTAAGGATATAAAATCGTATGATATTTCATGTTTTGATATGAATCCTTATGGGAGAAAAAAACGAACGAAAAATGCGGAGCCGTCTTTTTTTATCGCATACGCAAAAGTATAGGGGACCGGAGAAGCACATTGCGGAAAATAATCTGTATCATGGATGGTATGGGCGGCGGTATCGGGTCAACCCTGATAAAATATCTGAAGGCGGCTTACGGCGAGTCAGTGGAGCTTATTGCTTTGGGAACAAACGCCATTGCAACGGCCCAGATGCTGAAGGCCGGTGCCAACCGGGGAGCATCCGGAGAAAACGCCATTTGTCGGACCGTAGCAGAAGCCGATTGCATTGTCGGGCCGATCGCTATTACCTGGGCAAACTCTATGCTCGGCGAGGTTACGCCCCGCATGGCCGAAGCCGTAACTTCAAGCCCTGCCATTAAAATCCTTCTGCCGCTTTCGCAGGAAAGGATTCAAATTGTGGGCATGGTAAAAGAGCCGCTGCCGCACCTGGTACAGGCGGCGGTTGAAAAAAATATCAAGGAGGTTTTCAAAGATGTGTGAAGCTAATGCATACCTTATTAAGGGTGGTCAAGAAGAAATGGTTTTGGAATCCGTAGATATAATCGAGCCGGAAGATGGAGGCGGATATCGACTGGTCAGCATTTTTGGCGAGCAAAAAATCATTGAAGGCAAAATAAAGTTTATGAATCTGGTCAACCATAAGGTCGTATTTGAAGAGTAGCCGTGATGTATTTGATAAAATCTCGGGCAGAGTATTTTTTTCTTCTTACGACACGGATGTTACGGATTAACTCAAATTTGATAATTATCAGACGTACTACCAGATTAATATTTAGTCCGTGAAATCAGTGAAAGCCGTAACGGTCATTTCAGGGCGGATGCATCGCCCTTCCTTTAAGACTGTTTTGCCCACAATTCTCCTTTCTCATTCTCGCTGAGAATTTTAGCAAGAGCTGTCGGTATATGCTGTATAATATCCATCACCTGGGTGGCAGGTGTGGGTTTTGCGTAAGATCCGGCCAGTCGATTCACTCTGGCGGCAATAATAGCTGCCTTAGCAACCTCCATGCCTGTTCCGATCAGAGCCGTTACAATGCCGGTAAGCGTATCCCCTGTGCCTCCGATTGCCTCCATGGCCTCTTCCACATAAATATCGACAGTCGCGATAATGCCCTGCTTGTTGGCCACTAAATCCTGTTTTCCCTTGACCAGGAGGCAGCGAGCGGCATTTTTATGCTTGTAAGCACGCGCTATCAGTTCCGGCGCCCGATTTTCCTCATGCAGGATAAAACCCCTGGTGTAAAAGGGATGAGGCGCCTCTTCGTCCGCCAGAAAAGCCAACTCCCCGATATCAGGCGTGAAAAGATCATATTTTGGAGACTGCCCGCTCATTTTGGCCGCGTACATGAAACCCGCATCTGCAATCAAGACCGGTCGCCTTTCCATCTCTTCCACGGCAAATAGAACCCGATTGTGCCAGTCCACATCCGGTTGAAGGTAATGAAAAACAATGACATTAAAATCACGTTTCCCCAAATGCCCGCTCAAATATTCATAAAGGCGCCGGCTGCCATGTCCAAGGCCCACATCTCCCACCAGATATCCGAATGGAGCGTCTTGTTCAAGCACTTGGGCGGTCTTGATTGTTGCAGCCAGCAGGGCCGGAGTTCCCCGGTTTACAGGAATATTTCTTCCCTGGATATAGATGCTATTATCTTTTAGACTGGCTTCCCCGGTCACCAAAGGGAAGTCCCGGTCAGGAACCGTTCCGACTACTCCAATCACCGGCGTCTCATCTCCTCGTAAGCTAGCTGAAGGGCATACCCGCAAAGGGTGTGGCCAATTTCCCGTGGGCTTGGCGCCTCATTCAGTGACATTCCTACCATCTTGCTTGCCAGATAGGGTACATCCGGACATCCTCCCCCTGAAATATTCACTATTGTCTCTGTCTCCTTTTCAATAGTTAATTTCATATTGGCCGCCCGGATCATCAGATATTTTCCAAAATCCTTATTTTGAAAAAGATCCACGGGCTGGAGCAACGGACTGCTGACCGGTACTATTTCCAGGGGCGAAGCTCCGGCTTCCTCAAGACTTCGCAGAATGTTCAGCTCTTCGATAAGGGGAATCTCGATAACCAGATCGCAGCCGCTCCGAATTTCAGGTGGAGGACCCATAACCCGGATTTTCCACCCCGCTTTTTTAAGGACGCTTTCAGCTTTAATCACTTCGCTGGTATGTTCAAAGACCAGTATGCCCCTGTCCGGATCAGCTAATGTTTTGTGTTTCTTTTTTTTCGATTTTAAAAACCCTAAAAAAGACAAGTCTTACTCCTTTTTGATGGTAAGCCGGTATCCTGCCTCATCTTTTTGAATATTAGCCACATCCCATCCCTGGCTTTGGGCAGCCCGGCTCACATTCTCCTTTGAAGTATCCGTATCCACCTTTACTATAATTTCCCCTTTTTGTATCTCCTTGATCTTATTTAGCGTCATCAGGACCGGTTGGGGGCAGGAAAGCCCTCCCGCATCTACAATTATGCTCATTTTTTACCTCCTATTTTTTCCTCATGGTAAAACCGATAAACAGACAGACCAGAAGCCCGATAATCACCGCAGCAATTCCATGGGGTCCTACACCTTTTGGCGAACTTGCCAGGCCAAAGTTATGGGCGAAACCTGCTCCGACAATCATACCCAAGACAAAAACTGCTGCATCACCGTCACCTTCACCGGCAAGAAAAAGCTGTCTGCCCGGACACCCCCCGGCCAGGGCAAATGCAAGGCCGGCCACAACCATGCCACCGAAGTTCCAGATTTGCATGGTATGGGCCACCGGCTGCTTGACAAAGCCGGGATGAAACTGGCCCACAATCAGATTCGTTATGAACGCCAGGGTCACAAGCGCAAGAAGTCCCAGAAAAAGATGAGTCTGTTTAAACAGGATCAGATCCCTGAAGGCCCCCATAGTACAGAAACGGCTTCTCTGTGCGGCAAATCCAATGGCAAGCCCAACCAGCAGAGAAATGATCAGGGACGCATGCATCATGCCAGGACCTTTTACACTGTAAAACAAGATTCCGCTTTTAGCCTCTCCCTTAATTTGCGGAAAGATGATCATCAGTATCAGAAAACCAAGCATGGTCAAAGGCAATAACCATCCCACCGAGGTGTATGTCTTCTGAACACGCCCCAAGTTATATCCGCCTTTTAGGAAAAGAGTGCCTATCCAGATACCGCCTATGAGTCCGAGCAATCCAAAAATTGCATTCCCGTCTCCCGCGGCAAAACGCAATAAAGCCCGCCAGGGACACCCCAGAAAAACAAGAGCCCCGATCATGGCAAAAACGCCCAGAACAAACCTGACAACAGGCGCGGAACCTGTTCTCGGCCGAAACTCCTTAAAAATATAAGCGGCAATCAATGAGCCAAGAACAAAACCGATAATTTCCGGCCGCATGTATTGAACAACTCCGGCGCGATGAAATCCGATCGCCCCGGCAATATCCCTTTCAAAGCAGGCCACGCAAATACCCATGTTTCCGGGATTTCCCAGCTTTTGCAAAAGGGCCGCAATAACCCCAATAAATGCTCCAACGCCGATAATTCCCCATCGTGTTGCAAAAAAGTTTTTAAATTTTGCCATTTATCTCCTCCTTTGATTTCGTCCATTGAAACCGTTCACGGATTTTTTGAAATCCCGAATTCCAAACGCCGAAAATCAATTAAATCACAAATTCCAAGCAACAAATTCCAACCAAATATCCAACTCTAAATTCCAAACCGGTTCAAAAGCGATTGTTTTTTGGTTTGGGATTTTGAATTTCGGTTATTGTAATTCCGATTAGAATCCCACGGTAAACTGAAAAGTGAAGATGCTCCTGTCATCTTTGTCATCGTTATCCGGGTCAACGTACATGTAGTCGGCCGTTAACTTGCAGTTGTGCCCTTTTAGATAATAGTTGAATCCACCACTAAAAAAGTCGGTTTGGTTTTTCTTATCAACATCTACGGTTTCGTAACGGATATACGGTTGAAAACGGCCAGGACCGATGGAGCCTGGCAGAAGATATCCTGCGTTAATGTACCAGTTCTCAGCATCATCGCCGGCTTCCAGGTCATGGTAAAAATTCGGCTTGCCCTGGGTGCAATTGTCGATATCAATATAGGCGGCTTCTATGGTGACCGCACCCTTTCCCAACGGATAGTCAAAGAAGGCGTCAACCGTCCAGACCGTATTGTCCTGATCCTCACGGCCGCCTAATGTCAGATCGTCCTGACTGTCCATGCCAAAGCCAAGGCTCAAAACCTTTTTCTTCCCGAGGTATGTTCCCTTGTTGAACCAACTCGTCTCCGGCTCAAGCAGACTTAACGAAAGCCGGCCCACAAACCTGAGGTTGTCCTCAGGATTTGCGTTACCCTCAACCCCTTCGGAAATCATAAACCGGTATTGCAAGAGTCCGTCAAAAGGATTGCCCCATAGGGTCAGTCCGTCGTCTCGTCCCACTTTCTGGGCATAAAAGATACCACCCCGCGACCCCCCCTGCAAAAAGGGGAGATCAGCGGTCAACATGCATTTGGTGGAAGTTGTGCCGTAATTGCGTGTCAGGGGCACATACATTCGTCCCATCTGAATCTTAAAGGCCTCATGCAGATTCAAGGTAATCCACAGGTCTCGCCAGGCAACGCCGCTTCCCAGTCCCATGCCGGAATTATCCAAACTCCCGCCGGTCGGCTTTTCCATCCCGACCTTATCCGAGGCAATGTGGGTGAAGAAGCTGACATACTTGGTCACGTCACCCTTCAGATACATATAGGCCCGGCGTATCATGAAATCGTTCAAATCCTCGTATTGGTCCCCATTTATCTTTCCGTCTTCAACCCATTGATATGAGGTTTGCATCCAGATGCCGATCTCCCCTTTGGTCTGTTCGTTAATTTCCATCTTGAATCCTGCCCAACAGGGGCTTATCATTCCGCAAACAAAAAACAACACAATCACCATCCTGGCCAACACTTCTGATTTCTTCATTCTCATTCCTCCTTTAATTTGATAAAAAGCGGCAGTAAATAATAACGCTCGGCTGTTATCCAGCCCAGATTTCAGTTCCGGAAGGGGCAAGGGGAATCGAACCTCCTCCCCGTTTTTTAGACGGGGCCAACGGTTTTGAAGACCGCGGGGCGCCCAGCGCCGTTGCCCCTAAACACTTTCGAAATGGGATGTGGCAGAGTCTGATCGAATGATGAATGAAAAAATGCTAACTGGATAATAATAGACGTGA
>RPGQ01000060.1 GCA_004193595.1 Desulfobacteraceae bacterium Eth-SRB2 | reverse complement strand
AAAGCCAACATCTAAAGAACTTTTGGAACGGCTGACTGACATTGTTCCGAGTTTTAGTGATTTCTGGCAAAAAGATGACAACTTGTTTGTAAATGAAGGCGGGAAATTTTCGGTACACGGAGTGTTCTCTCAATTTAGTGCGTTGCGAGATATCTTGGTGTTACAAACTCTTGCGTGACGCGGATGATATCAACGGGGAGAAAACAGGATATAGATGACATAAATTTAGATTTATGATTTGTGAATTGTCTGCATGAACGTCCCGTATGACCCTACAATTTGATTTGTTTGTAATTTGAGTAAGCCCTCGGTTCAGCCGCTCATGCCGTCAACCAGTGCCATTACGCTCTCTCCTAAAAAATAATGATTGTATCCCCCCTCCAGGATTGCAAAACAACCGCCGCCATTGCGCGCTGCGGCTGATTTCACCAGTTGACCGATGGTCTGATAGTCCTGGGTAGTGAGCAGACCGCCCCAATCTCTTTGATGATTGTCAAATCCCGCAGATATGCCGATCAAATCCGCATCGCAACGCTCCATTTCTGCGGCGACCTGGTCGATGTAAGCATTTCGATCGGATGCATCAATATTACAAACCGTTGCATAACCCTTACTTTCTATAGCGCTACGCTAAATCATACCACCGGTGCTAAGATAAACCAGGCCGTTGATTCACACGAGGACCAAAAGCAATACCCCGCAGAAAGAAACCTATCCCGCCTATCATTAATAAATAATACCCCGCTGGCCGCCTACATAGCGATGTTTAAAGGGTGATGCTTAAGATAAGGATCCTGTTCTATCAACATTGATAAGACGGTAGATGCGCTTATTGGTGGGAAAGATTATCAATATGGATTGCTTTTAGTATATTCTTGATTTGATGGCCCATGTAATCAACTTTCTTCTCTATTTTTAATATACGATCATTCACCATATTTTGCTGAACAGGTTTGCGTTGTTTCTGGTTGTCATTAACCGAATGACTTTCTGAGGTTTCATCACATTTAAAAGCCATCGCCTGATCAAGAATATTGCCGATATGAACCGGGCTGATGTCCGAATGTTCTGATCGGTCTACACGTTTCATTTGCGCACCCTCATGAGTGGCATCCCCGGTGACCTCCCGGTAATCATCGCTTTGGGTTGCAGAATATCTTTTATGATAGCCTTGTAGGAACCTGACACTTTCAACAAAGTCTGATTTTCTGATTAGTATCACCAAATCTATGGTATTGAAATTTTCCTCACAACGGAAACATCTGGCCAGATTTGTCTCAGGATTTACAGCGGTGTTAAACTGTTTGCATAAGGGACAGAGAAAACGAAAACAGCCCTCCGCAATCCGGGATGGGATACAAAGTGCTTTTTCAATCAATGCGTCGATAGGAATGTCGTTGCGCAGCATATACAATTCGTGATTGGTGAAGTGCCGTTTTGTCATTTCAATCAGCCGGGTCAAGTTTGCGCCGTAAGCTGGAACAGTTTTTCATATTGATAACGTGGCTGTTGTTAGTCAGACGATCGATCAATGCCGCTGTAAGCTGATCGTTTTTTAAAAATGATGTCCATTGACTAAAGCCAAGGTTCGAAGTAATCAACGTGGTTTTGTTCTTATATCTTTTCTGCATCAGGGTAAAAAACAATCCTACCTGGATCGATTCAACCTCCACATATCCGACTTCGTCAATAAGCAGACAATCATAGGAAACAAATGTTTTCATAACTTTTTCTTCCGAATGATCGGCCACTGATTTATAAAGCATCTCTGTAAGCTCAGGAAAGGGAATGAATCGTCCTTTATATTCGTGATCAATTGCATGCATGAGAAAGGCTGTTGCAAGACCGGTTTTCCCGACACCGGTCGGTCCTATCCATATGATGTTTTGATTCTTCGACATATAGTCAAATGAATCATACAAGGCCAAGATCTTCTTTCTATTCAGTTTCGGTTGTCTTTTAAATGGAAAGGTTTCCATAACGTATTTTTCAGGACTGAAGTTTCCCAGTTTTAAATTCGCGCGGATAGTGCAAACGCTAAAACTCGATTTAAAAATTTCCAATGATATCAGATAGTTATGAAAGTTACGTTGAGCTCTAACCCATTGATTTTATTACAAATAAAAATCGTCAATTTTGGCCTAAAAATCAAAATTTTTAAATAAAACAGGTGGTTATTGTTGACTGCGAGGCCGTGTTATGGTATGTTTATTTTGATTAAACAAAAACACCATAACGAAGGAGGCCTCGCATGTTCATACTACACGACATTCTCAAAAAACTCAAAAAAGAATTTGCACATTCTCGAAAAGGTGAAGAGCGTGGAACATGGTTTATCTACACACTCATTGCGATCATCATTCCTTTTACTTCGTCCAAGACCTCAAATCTGTTTCGGAGTCTTAAGGGCCTTTTCGGGTTTACAGGTATTCGGAAAAAACGATACTATACTTTCATGAGATCGCCCAAGATCCCCTGGCAACGGCTTTGGCAATGTCTATGGAAGATGATTCCCGAGCCCTTGACAAATGATCGTTTGATACTGGCTCTGGACGATTACATTAATCCAAAGACAGGTAGAAAGATCTTTGGCTGCGCCAAAATCTTCGACCATGCAGCCAAGCAAAATCAGTCAAAATATCCATGGGCTCAAAACATTGTCGCCATTGGGCTGTTAAAAATGGTTAAAGGGCGCTGGGCCTGTCTGCCTTTGAGCTATTGCTTCTATCACCTGAAGAAAAGTATTGAACAACGAAAACTGGCCTTCACAAAGCCTGAAATCGAATTTGAGACCAAAATCGAGCAGGCCGTCAACATGATAACTGATATTGCCGGCGTGTTCAGCAAAACACGTATCATAACGATAACCGATTCATGGTTCGGCAATAACGGACTTTGGAAACCGCTTCACAAAAAATTGGGACGATGGTTTCATATGATATCCCGACTGCGATCAAACAATAACGTTTTCGATCTGCCTGGTTCTCGTACCAAAAGCGGTCCCGGGCGTCCCAGAAAATATGGTAAAAAACTTGGGAACACATCATCACTGGCCGTGAGATACAGGCGCCTTGCAAAAGAATACAGCGTCAATCTTTATGGCCGCACCAGGACCGTTGTAGCCTATGACCGTGTCGTGATGCTCAAAACGCTCAAGTGTGCGGTCAGAGTCGTGTGGGTCTATCGCAAGACCCGATGGGTTGCACTTTTTTCTACTGACCTGACCCTTTCTGTTCAAGAAATTGTCGAATACTACGGAGCCAGATGGAAGATTGAAGCGGCTTTCAAAGAACTCAAAAGAGATATTGGCAGCGCGGCCACACAGACCAGACACCCTAACGCCGTTATGAACCATCTGCACTTTTGCATGATGGCAACTTCACTTGCTTGGATTTACGCAAGTCTACTCGAGAAAATTCCGAGTCGACGACACGTTGTTAAAGGTCGCAACCATTTTGCCTTTTCCGATGTTCGAAGATTGGTCGCCAAAGCGGCATTGGATGATAATTTTAGTATACTTTGCCCTGTACCACGCAAATCCGTTGTTAATTCTCTTGTAGCCGTGCTACTGCGCATCGCGACGTGATACTTTTATGGGAAACTTCAGTTTCAGGAGTCTTTGACCTTAAGATCCTCAGTCGTCTGGAATTCTCTTTTTTGATTTTGTATTCTTGCTCAATAATATGTTGAAGCAGTCGAACGTGAGAGAAATTACCTTTCCTGGCGGCTTCAAGGTATGTGTCCCAGTTTTCAAGTAAGCCACCAAGGTGCAGATACTTGAGCATTTTTATCAGTTCATCATTCATTCATCACCCCCCATCATTTTGTCATAAACCGATAAATCCACATCACCTGCAAAACGGCCTTGAAGATAGGATTCTCTGTCTCTAAATTCCTGATCGATTTCAACAGATGGTACATCATAATTGCCTTCTTTCATCAGTAATATGGCAATCCGTTCAATAGTCTTTGTATCTGTGATACGATATTTTAAGGCCCGTTTGATTGTTTTTATAAATAACGGGGGGCCAAGTTTCTTGTGTAAGCTATATAATTCTCGAATAAATCTGTGTTTTTGTTTGCCACCTTTTTTAATCGCAAAATTCAAATAGGCATCCACTTCTTCCGATGTAGCCCTTAGCGTTCGTTCTTCTCGCGCTGTGGGCTTTTTACGATACTTTGGTTGATGCTTCGGCTTGGATTTTCCTTTTGGATAGATCTTTTTGTTCTTGACCCCTTCAGGTGGCATTTCATACTCACCAAGCAATTCTCGTTTGTAGTAGATTCTCAGATAATTCAGACCTCGGAAAAAGGAGCATTTTTAAGCGTAATTTTTGGACACTCACCTTTTTTTAATCGGTGACTGGCCAACTTCAATCTGTAGTATTTTCCCGATCGGAATATAGGCGCTTAACGCATTC
>RPGQ01000059.1 GCA_004193595.1 Desulfobacteraceae bacterium Eth-SRB2 | reverse complement strand
GTTTTGACTGTTTCACTCCTTGTTTTAGTGGATGTCGCTCGTGTACGGTTCTTCCTTTGGTCTTAATCAACAGGATTTTGAGTTTCAATCCTTGTTTTAGTGGATGTCGCTCTTGTACCCTTAGCGAACATTGCTGTTTCTAACATTATTCCTGTGTTTCAATCCTTGTTTTAGTGGATGTCGCTCTTGTACTGGCTGCTTTTATGCCTACTCGCATACCGTCTCTGAGTTTCAATCCTTGTTTTAGTGGATGTCGCTCTTGTACTAAGATGTGGTGCTTTGTTTACTCTGTTGTCTTCGAGTTTCAATCCTTGTTTTAGTGGATGTCGCTCTTGTACCATTGTTGGAATGATGATTGGAGGGTATATATAACAGTTTCAATCCTTGTTTTAGTGGATGTCGCTCTTGTACTATTGTATTCCAGGTATTAGATAATGCTGATACTTGTTTCAATCCTTGTTTTAGTGGATGTCGCTCTTGTACTTTCTTTAACCATATTTTTAACCTCTTTTTATATTGTTTCAATCCTTGTTTTAGTGGATGTCGCTCTTGTACTATTGTATTCCAGGTATTAGATAATGCTGATACTTGTTTCAATCCTTGTTTTAGTGGATGTCGCTCTTGTACTTGCAGCAAGCAAAGCACTCGAAGCCGATAAAGTATGTTTCAATCCTTGTTTTAGTGGATGTCGCTCTTGTACGTTTGGGCTACCTAACATTACCAACTAATAAGTATAGTTTCAATCCTTGTTTTAGTGGATGTCGCTCTTGTACTCATTACGATGGATATTAGGAAAGGAGACTTTTCATAGTTTCAATCCTTGTTTTAGTGGATGTCGCTCTTGTACTCCAATGGAAGTACTGCGTGAAGTCAAGCGATTGTGTTTCAATCCTTGTTTTAGTGGATGTCGCTCTTGTACAAGAAAGAATTAACTCATTTAGATTATCGCACAGCGTTTCAATCCTTGTTTTAGTGGATGTCGCTCTTGTACTGTTATCTGTATAAAGATTTTGGGGCTGATTACTTGTTTCAATCCTTGTTTTAGTGGATGTCGCTCTTGTACAACATGGACTGTAACATCAGGAGTAGGAACATGGGGTTTCAATCCTTGTTTTAGTGGATGTCGCTCTTGTACGGAGTTGTCTTAGCCCAATCAGAGGGCTTATCGGAGTTTCAATCCTTGTTTTAGTGGATGTCGCTCTTGTACACTGGATATTTTTGCTTGTTATTGGCTGAATATGTGTTGATATGCCTTATTTTTTGTGGTTGTTTTTCTTGTTGGGTTTTCATGGCTTGGTTTATAAGAGTAAGAAAAAGTGGTCTGGTTCAGGTACAGATGTTTCTGTAGCAGCAGTCTATGCACTTGTTTTTGTGTTTTGTTCTGTTTGGGTAGAAGCCTTTTTCTATGATTTGCAGGATTTCGTCTATGGTCTGGCTGGCTTTTTTGATCTCGCTGGGTTTGATGTCTATCTCTTTTATTAGATTGTTGCTTCTGGTGTAGCAGATGAATCCCCGGTTCACTTCGATGTTGTAGTTTTCTTGTATCATCAACGCTTGGAGGGTTAGCTGGTGTTTGTAAGTTTCGAACACTTTGTTTTTGTATTCTGCAAATTTGTATTCGAGTGGCGCGGCTCTGCCCTCTTCTAAAAACAGTACTTCGTCCACGACTCCTTTTATGTGGTGTTTTTTTGATGCAAGGAATACTGACGTCTCTCTATGGGTGACTCCAAGTTTTTTACGCAGGTATTCAGGGTTGTTGATGCGTCTCTCTTCATGCACTTTTCTGCCTTTGAGTACTTTGAATCGTCTCTCTTCGTGCTGCGGTATGTCAAGGCAGTATATGTAGTAGATGAAGCGCGGGCAGAATAGATATTCGAGGACATCTGAAACATTGATTATTGGTGTGTCTCCCATCATCTCATGGTGTGTACTATGTGCTTGCATTCTTGTTAGAAGAATTTTGTCAGAATCTCGTCGCTCACAAGTTCTCTGTCAAAGGCTTGTCCAAGCAGTTTCACCTGCTTAAAAGATTTATTATCCATCGGGAATACGTACACAGAATCAACATCTGGATTGATGATCTCTTCACATTCAAGGGCAAGCGAGTCTCTCTCATTATGGTTAAGATTTCCAAGAAACACGCTCTTTTGCACCCGATA
>RPGQ01000058.1:6406-54819 GCA_004193595.1 Desulfobacteraceae bacterium Eth-SRB2 | reverse complement strand
AAAAAATTGATCGAATCTTTGATCCCTATTTTACCACAAAGGAACTGGGGAAAGGCACGGGGATGGGCTTGGCCGTAGTTCACGGCATCGTCAAAGGGCATAACGGTTTAATTACAGTTGAAAGCGAGGATGGAAAAGGAACTACGTTCAACATCTTTTTTCCCGCGGTTGAAAAAGAAGCCATGGTAGAAACTGAAACCGGTGAAGAACTTCCTACCGGAGGTGAAAGAATACTTTTTATTGATGATGAAGAATCGTTAGTAAAAATGGGACAGCAAAGACTGGAACGACTGGGGTATAAAGTTGAAGCGACGATAAGCCCGATCGAGGCTTTAGAGCTGTTTCGATCTCAGCCGGACCAGTTCGATTTGGTAATAACTGATCTGACCATGCCTAAAATGACCGGTGACAAGCTGGTTAAAGAAATCCTGAACATACGACCGGACATTCCTCTTATCTTATGCACCGGATTCAGCGATAAGATAGATGAAAAAAAAGCAAATGCCATAGGCGCTTCTGATTACATTGAAAAACCACTGGATAAGCGTGATTTTGCATTTATAATTCGGAAGGTGTTAGACATAAAGCAAGGATAAGATTAGGTTTCGAAATTGTTCAACAGACTGAGATAGCTATAATATATCAGACCGAAGACGGTCAAACCACGCTCGATATTTGGTTTCAGTTGTCAGTTGTCAGGTGGGGTGATTAAAATTGCCCATAATATGGCTTTAAAAAATATCCCATATTTATTCCTTTCCGTATGCCTGGTGCCAGGTTTCAGGTTCCATCGCCTCTGTTCATCATTCCTGACACCTGAAACCTAAAAAAATTCGGAGCCACGGTTTGTCAATAGAAAGGCATCAGCGTTTACCAACGGTCTTGATTTCCACCCGACCCCGGTTAAATAAAGAACAAAAGATTTAACTGGGCCCCGATGTCGGGATCTGCGTTTTTCTCCGACTATCAGGATGAATAAGATCTTACATTTAAGATGTGTAAATCCTTTATTTTTTTCGATATTTTAATATAGTAGGATTTAGCCGTGTTTTAAGAATATTAGAGATGATATAGCATGGGAAAAATCAGATGAAAAAACAAAAGGATAAAGTCTACGTTTTGCGGATCATCAAAGGAATTCAATCCGAACTGGCCGATCGATTCACCGTACAGCGGATTGGTGTCTTCGGATCGTTTGCAAAAGGCGATGAAGGTCCTGAAAGCGATGTGGATATTATCGTGGAGTTGGCTGAGGCAACATTCGACCACTACATGGACCTTAAGTTCCGTTTGGAGGAGGTTCTAAAGCGTCCGGTGGATTTAGTTATGGCGGACACGGTGAAGCCTCGCATTAAGCCGATAATCGAAAGGGAGATCGTCTATGCATAGGGATCCCCGCCTTTATTTGGACGATATCCTGGAAGCCATACACAAGATTCGCGATTATACCGCCGGTATGGACTATACTGCCTTTTCGAAAGATACCAAAACCCAGGATGCAGTAATTCGAAACCCTGAGATCATTGGCGAGGCCGCCGGGCGTTTGCAGGAGCCGGTTCGAGTTGCATCTCCAGAAGTTGAGTGGCGAAAAATAGTGGGGTTGCGGAATATTCTGACCCACGAGTATTTTGGTGTGAGCCTTCCGCTTGTATGGGATGTAATCCAAAGCAAGCTTGATCCATTAGAATCATCCTGCCGAGTTCTTTTGAATCAATTGCCTAATGCATGAGCGCCGACAATATTTGATTCGCTGAGCGATGACATCATTTATTCAGCCGATCTGGCTGAATAAATAGAAGTCCGTGCCTGCCCTGTTAAATGCTACCTTTGGTAGGCCTCCATCGGAGGATTTAACAGGGTAAATCCGTGTGGGTCTGCCTGTCGAAGCAGCGCGTAGATCCCGCTATCGGGGCCCCGTCGCTAAATTTACGAGACAGAAAAACGCATAATTTCAAAGTGTTCCGAAATACATCCCGGATTATTGATGAGGGGTTAAGGAACGTTTAGCATCAACCTCCCCGAGAATGCTGGATGTTTTTTTTAAAGGACTGGGGTATTTGGGGGAGGCCCCATGAAAAAGCCATTTCCCGGCGACAAGGCAGACATGACTCTATACAGCGATCTGCCGGCCGATATAAAAATGCGCATCCGGCAGGCCCAGAACCGGGCGGTAATGTCTGCCAATGCCGAGATGATCCGTATGTATTGGGATGGGACATTGGCCGTATGGTTGCCAAACGCCAGGGCGGATCGTACTGGAGTAAATTAGTCGATATAAGGATAGTATGTCGGAAAAATATCGACTTACTATCTTACATTTCGCTCTTTGAAAAAATATTTTTGGAATTATTGGGAAATATTGTGACAAACAAATCAGGTGCATTTGAATTGCCACCAACTGGATAAAAGATTTTTGTACACCGAGTTGGGAACCAAACATTTTTTCTATCTGATCGTTTAATTTGGTTTGCTGCATCACGGCAATATCCGTTTCCACATCATCAAGATACACCCGGCGCCGACAAGCCATTGCAAGTCATGGATTCCATAGATAAAAGGAATTTGCTGTATTTGGGGGAGTGAAGTTGGTTTAATATGCGAGTAATAATATGCACAGTTTCCATAAAAATTATCACGCCGCGATGCGCAGTAGCACGGCTACAAATTAACAGCAGTTTGCGTGAATTTTTGGGGGCAAAGTATACTAAATTATCGTCAATGCCGCTTTGGCGATCAATCTTCGAACATCGGAAGAAGCGAGTGGTTCCGACAACTTTAACAACGCGTGTCGTCGACTCAGGATTTTCGCCGAGTAGACTTGCGTAAAATCAAACAAGTGAAGTTGCCATCATACAAAAGTGCAGATGGTTCATAGCGGCGTTAAGTTAATGTCTGGTCTGTGTGGCCGCGCTGCCAATATCTCTTTTGAGTTCTTTGGCCCGCTTCAATCTTCCATCTGGCTCCGTAGTATTCGACAATTTCTTGAACGAAGAGATTAAAGGTCAGTAGAAAAAAGTGCAACCCACCGGGTCTTGCGATAGACCCGGCTTTGACCGCACATGGCGTTTTGAGCATCACGACACGGTCATAGGCTACAACGGTGCAATTGCGGCCATAAAGATTGACGCTGTATTCATTTGCCAGATTGCTTGTATTTCACGGCCAGTGATGATGCGTTCCCAAGTTTTTTACCATATTTTCTAGGACGCCGGGACGCTTTGGTACGAGTCCAGGCGAGATCGAAAACGTTATTGTTTGATCTCAGTCGGGACATATATATGAGCCATCAGCCCCAATTACTGTGAAGGAAGCGGTTTCCAAAGTCCGTTATTATGACCATGAATCGGTTATCGTTATGATACGTGTTTTGCTGAACAGACCGGCAATATCAGTTATCATGTTGACGGCCTGCTCGATTTTGGTCTCAAATTCGATTTCAGGCTTTGTGAAGGCCAGTTTTCGTTGTTCAATACTTTTCTTCAGGTGATAGAAGCAATAGCTCAAAGGCAGACAGGCCCAGCGCCCTTTAACCATTTTTAACAGCCCAATGGCGACAATGTTTTGAGCCCATGGATATTTTGACTGATTTTGCTTGGCTGCATGGTCGAAGATTTTGGCGCAGCCAAAGATCTTTCTACCTGTCTTTGGATTAATGTAATCGTCCAGAGCCAGTATCAAACAATCATTTGTCAAGGGCTCGGGAATCATCTTCCATAGACATTGCCAAAGCCGTTGCCAGGGGATCTTGGGCGATCTCATGAAAGTATAGTATCGTTTTTTCCGAATACCTGTAAACCCGAAAAGGCCCTTAAGACTCCGAAACAGATTTGAGGTCTTGGACGAAGTAAAAGGAATGATGATCGCAATGAGTGTGTAGATAAACCATGTTCCACGCTCTTCACCTTTTCGAGAATGTGCAAATTCTTTTTTGAGTTTTTTGAGAATGTCGTGTAGTATGAACATGCGAGGCCTCCTTCGTTATGGTGTTTTTGTTTAATCAAAATAAACATACCACTTAACACGGCGATAAACAACTACTTCCACCTATTTTATTTAAAATTTGTTGTTGCGATTTTTTAAAATTTAGGGAAATTGACGGTTTTATTTGTAATAAAATCAATGGGTTGAAGACCGAAGTAGCTTTTATAACTATCTGATATCGTTGAAATTTTAAATCGAGTTTTGCGTTTTTTATCCGCGCTGAATTTAAAACTGGGAAACTTCAGATAAATATAATCACCTTCAGGTTTTAAAGCGGCATTATACTCCTTGTCAAAAATATCTCTCATTTTTCCAGGGTTTTTATTAAAAACTTCCCATAGTTTTTTTGTTCCGGAAAAAAGCTTTCCATTTGACACTAAAGTATTCCCGTTTAATCGGTTAATAAAAATATATCCTTCTTTGCCAAACCGTATTCTGCTGATGGTCGAAAGCAGGTTTGTTTTAATTTGACCTTCAACATCATCAACATACAAACCGGTCCCGATAAACCAATGGTATGGCTCAAATCGCTTGATAAAAGATATTTTTTTAAAGTCATTCCCTGCCGAATCCGGTTTTGTCCAGTGGTATTCATAAAAGCCTTCCCCGGATTGCTTCGCGATTGCGATCATATCTTTAATCACATATTGGCCGCGTGTATCCTGCAAATCCAACAGATTTAATCCTTCCATTTTCGGTTTATCGGCAAAGAGCATCTCAACGCCATCCAGACGAGTGGCAAAATAATAACCGCTTCTGTATTCAAATCGGATGGGTCTTAAAACATCCAGGATCATTTGCTGAATTTCAGCCTCGCTTTTTGCGGTTTTATTCTGTTGATAGATATTCTGAGCCATAGAATAGGCCTCATAAACCCTTGCTTTGATTTTCCTTTTTGTCAATATCTCACTTTGTGCTTTTTCATAAGAAATCAAATCAACAACACGGTTAACTTCCTGTTTGATTATTTTTTTCTGACGGGCAATGTAATCTGCTCGCATTTGATCGGCGCGGAAAGTGAAATCACGATGAGAGCCTATAACATCAATGGCAACAATACTTACACCCATCCCCAACAGAAAAATGATTCCCTATAATTTGATGAGTTTGATAAAATTAGTTCTTTTTTTCATCATTTTCTTTCCACCCTTCTATCTTGTCAGCACGGTTTGGCAGGCTCCAAAGAATAAAGATCCGGGTCCAGAAGGCCCGGCTTTGATTATCCCCAGAGGGGATTTAGTTTGCCGGCATTTAACGATTTACCGAGTGCTGGAGTATTGGAGTGGTGGGTAATGGAAGAAACCCTTTTTTCATCGCTCTCAGAAAACAGATCCCTGGAGAAAATCTGAAATTTAAAGCTCTTTTTTAAGTCTAACACTCCAACGCTCCATTACTCCGTTTGATGATTCTACGGAACTTGGGAGCCATTGATCTCTGACTCCCGCAATGCGGGACGGAGCAGCCAACCTCCGGCCCATAGGGCCTACGGCGGAGGGAGGGACCAGGTTTTTAGGGCAATAAAATTTTTCAGTCTTTAGGTCCTTGCGGACGTTCATGCTGAACATGCCTTAACCCCCTCATCAATAATCGGGATGTATTTCCGGAACGCACTTTGAAATTATGCGTTTTCTGTTTTGCATTTTGTACGGCGATATTATATGGTTGTTTTATTCTTCTGAATTTTGAAGTCACAATTTGTGATTAAACCATATAATGAGTTGAGCGAATTCTTAATAAAGAATTCAGGTTAGGAACGATAAGCCCAGATTATCGGACCTCGCATCCCTGAGCGAATGTTATCGGGTTTCAGGGTTCCCCGGTTAAAGAGAGGTTTGCCCCTTATATGATATACGAAACACAAAGAGTGCTTACGTAATATCTGAGCGTTGATCGATAGCAGAAACATAAATCTTGAGTAATAGGTTTATTTTTCGTTGGAAGTGGCTTTTAAAAATTGTCAACCAGCAGAGGATTAAATGATGTGCGCACAATAGGTCAAAATTTTTTACAGTGGCATTTACCGGTTTAGCATCGCCAAACTCGTCGACTACCGCATGGCATCAAAATAAAATTGCGATGGCAATCGATTTGACTAACGATATTGGGCCCATTTTTGATATATTCGGATAACCCGTACCGTCGTACTTAATGTGATGTTCAAGTGCCCGGGGGCTGCCAATTTTGAAATATTTTTCAATCAGTATATACTGAGCTCCTTTTACGGTGTGTGTCTCAATAATCGATCGTTCATTGTCCGTTAACCTGCCTGGTTTATTCAAAATTTCATCGGGAATAAACAACTTTCCCGAATCGTGAAGAACTGCTGCGATTCCAATCTCATAGAGCTGCTCACCTTTGAATCCTAAAGATTCAGCTTGACTCATGGTAAGTATACACACATTGACAACATGCGTAAAAGTATATTCATCAACAGACTTAAGTTTGGCCAGCATATGAATTGGATTAATTCCATAGGAAAAACCGCGAATGAAGGCTTTAATCAATTCATCTACCGCCTGAATATCTATGGATTTACGTTCCGAAATCTGGCTGCACATTATTCGAATTTCACCGAGTTTATCATCCCGAACCGAGCGAAGGGCCAATAGATGTTCTTTTTCATCGTCTGATAGGGTGATGTCTTCTTGTGTTACGGTTTTTTCATCGACGCGTAATTCAACCTTGCCGAGTTTCAGATATTCACTGCTTTTTATGGTTTCACCTTCAGGATTGGCGAGTTGTTTGACGAGAAAATAGAAGTCCTGTTTGGATACTCCAGATTTGAAAGTGATATGCTCAATAGCATTTTCTTTTAGTATGCGAGCAAATTGGTCCCCACGGGACCCCCTGTTCTTGAGGGGTACATTATCAACAACCATCTGATCATCAATCAACATAATGGTAGTAAGCGACTTATCGAGAGACAATCTGTAAAGTTCTCCATATGCATCTTCAAGGTAGCGATTGATCTTAGGGTGTTTGGTCGAATAAAGGCGCATGTTTGTTACAGCAGCGTTAATATTGGATATGACCTTTCGATTTGTTCTGGGTTTTTTAAATCTGATATCATTGCTCATCCCTATTGAACACTGGCTTGGATTTCCAATTTTACCAAGGGCGGTGATAATGGTCTCATTTTTTTCATATTGGAACTTAAATAATGTCCACCGAGGTATAGCAGAGATCAAATCTGGTACCATATCGGCCATTTTATAAGTACCTATCATTTCAATAACTTTATATTTTTCTTTGGTATGAAATGATCTGAGAAAATTCCTGATAACATCCGGCCCTTCAGGATCTCCCAACTCAATTATAGTGACCCGTGCCGATATTCGAACATCGGCATCATGATGTTCCAAAAGCCTTTTCACAATAGAAACGTCTTTTTCTGTTCCTAACTTACGAACCAGGGTGAGCATGGTGATTACAAAGGATGGTTGAGGGATACTGAAGCCATGGCGGCTTCAAGACATGTTTCTTCCGGGAATTTATTCAACAGCTTTAATATTAAACTTTGAATTTCCGGCCTCTCCCCTTTTCCATACAGCGCAATCATTTCCGAAACGACTATCGAGCCAAGGGATAGTAGAAACTCATAGGCGGCGTTGTCATCAGGTTTCGCCCATTTCTCAAAAGAAACGATCGCCAGGGAGATAAACCGCGCTTCACGAAATTTCTTTAATGTGTTTTTTTAGCCAGATTTTGCTCAGCCCTTTCCAATAAGGTTTTTTTAGCCTATGCGGTAAACGGAAAGCCCCTTCCGCAAAAGCATGGTTTTCCTTTGCGTGTGGTGGCGGAAGGTCATTATGGATCTGTGTGGGAAAAATATGTGCATAAAGTTACTGTAGTTTAGACTTAGGGGACGTCAGGTTCGAACTCAAAAACGCTTCCTTATGCCTTTACGGAACATGGCGCAATTATGAAAAGATAAGGCACGTTCACATGAATGTTTCCAAAGATGGCTCCTGATAATGGGGAGCCATCCCGGATAAAAACCTTTCCTTGGGCGATTTCTTCTAAAATGTTACAAACGATAAAACGATTCATAAAGAGCAAATCCAAAGACAAGGATGGTTCTATTCTGCCCATCCCCGATCAAATCAACTCCTGGCGAGCAGCCAACTGAAAAATGGTATGGGGCATCCAAGAGGCTGAATTCGACAGGATTGGCGAACCGCCCCTGTTAACAGACAAAGACAGGCGCGACGGGTTTGTGGGTGTAATTCTTTCCTATGGCTTTGGCCATGACGGTCGCGGCAATGCCGATGCGGTTCTCTCCGGCAAATTGGTCTGGGAATATGCGTGTAAACGTCGGGGGGTTAAGACATGGCAGTGTGAGGATATTCATTTTGACAGATCCGACCATTTTCGCTTGCGCCCGGAAGCGCCGCCCAGACCCAAAGGTTATTATTTTTCAAAGATCCAGACCGGTGAAAGATACCAGAATTTGAACGTGTCTCAATTTCTAAAAAGACTCGATGACCCTACCTGCTGCGGCCCGGAAGGGATTCAGCTCTTAACCATCACGCATACCCATTTTACAGATAGGATGAATGATCGAAAAATGCCTTTTATGGCATTTGGGGATTACCATGTGGCGCCCCACGGGTTCAGTGATTTCTGCGACGCCTTGCAAATGTTCTGCAGTCAGGGTATTCTGGGACTGGGTATCGGAAAAGTGGATCTAAATTATCCCTTATTTGGTATCCCCACCCTGCGTTTCTAACCCGGATTTTTCATCAGCTTGAGCGGTTCAGGGACCAGATATTTCAGCCTGTCGGAATGAAACGGAATCGTCAACCACGTTATAAAAACAATGGTTAAGGCAGAAACTTATAACTCAGGTTTCGCAAGTCCCCTGAAGTTCCTGGTTCCAACGCTATAAAATGATTGCTTTTGAAGCGAATAGCGGGTATAATCGCTTCAAAATATGAGTCGATAAGAAGGCTGTAATGCGTTATGTGTGGCAAAATACAAATTGGGCCAAGTTTACATGGAACAATGATTCGCTGATTCAACCTTTTGGCCGGGCACGCCGATGCCAGGGCGGCTTGCTGAGTAAAGTGGACGCCCTGGGTTTAAAATTCAGCAGCGAAGCCCAAGCGGAAATTCTGATTGAAGAAACCGTTAAAACCGCTGCGATTGAAGGCCAGACCCTGCACAGGGATTCGGTTCGGTCTTCGGTGGCAAGGCGCCTGGGGTTGCCAACAGTCGGTTTGCCCGCAGGGGATCGGATCGCAGACGGACTGGTGGATGTGTTGATGGATGCCACCGTGAATTATGACAAACCGCTGACAGCGGATAGGTTGATGGCCTGGCAGGCCGCGCTTTTTCCTACCGGTTATTCCGGCCTCCGCAAGATACGAGCTGGCCGGTGGCGGGGACTGGAAGCCATGCAGGTGGTATCCGGCCCCGTGGGCAGGGAAAAAGTTCACTTTGAAGCGCCTCCTGCTGAGCGCGTGGAAAAAGAGATCAGGGATTTCCTCCGCTGGTGGGAAACGGGGTCGAAAAATATCGAAGGGCTGTTGCGGGCCGCAATCGCCCATTTCAGGTTTGTCACCATTCATCCGTTTGAAGATGGCAACGGCCGGATAGCCAGGGCCCTGACCGATATGGCGTTGGCACAGGATGAAAAGATCGGGTCCCGGTTTTACAGCCTATCGACACGGATTATGGCCGAAAGGGATGTATATTACCGGGTGCTGGAGCGATGCCAGAAAGGAGACGGTGATATTACCGAATGGCTGGTGTGGTTTCTGGAGTGTTTTGAACGGGCGGTCGAGCATTCGGAAACATTGATATCCACTGTTCTGACAAAGGCCCGTTTCTGGCAGCAGCACGGGCAGACCCTGTTGAATGAGCGCCAGCGAAAGGTTGTCAACCGGTTGCTGGATGCCGGCCCCGACGGTTTTGAAGGCGGTCTGACGACCCGGAAATATGTGTCCATGGCAAAGGTCAGCCGGGCAACCGCTTTTCGGGAGATATCCGCTCTGGTCGTAAAACAGGTGTTGCGGCAGAACCCGGGCAGAGGCCGCAGCGTCAGTTATGACCTCGTATGGCCGGACACGGAATAAACCCTTGTATATTGAAAATTGAATAAAAAATAAATTTAAAACGAGGGGTGCGGAGGGGGATGCCCCCCGCCCTCTCTGTCTGGTAAAAGTTGACATAATTGTAGTCAAAAGCTTTCTTAATTCGGTAAAATCATAAATACTGTTGGAAGAGAAGGTTTAACCCTTGAGTTGGTGCGCCGGTAAAACCGGCGGGAAGTGATGAATGAAAGTTTCATACGGTGAAGATTTAGCGAATCACATCGACCCCGAGTCATGCGTGTGCAGTCGTAAGGCTGCAGGCGAAGCGTTGACAGGGGAAAGTGCGGGCCAGGTATTGAGCCGCGAAAGAGGGTTTGCTCCGGGGTGCCGACGACGTCAACTTGATCGGAAGGCAACACGGAACGCATCGATATCGCAAGAGATGTTCCGACCCCGCGTGGTCGTAGACCCTGTGCACGTACGGAAGCTTCCCGCAAGGGAACCGGGAGATCCTGTGTCTGGTTGTAGCGGATGGCGCTACAATCCGCGCTGTGAATCCCAAGGGAACACGACAGCGATGAACAGACATAGGAAGTCGGACAGATCCATATGTACCAAAGAAACAGTCGAACAAAAGCAGGTGGGATTCCTGCTGGCGGAGATTGCGGAGGGAAGGGGTCTGACCAAGGGGAATTTGTTCCAACAAAACAAGTTCTGGGCACGGTACCAGAAAAGGAGCGTCTGTGAAGGCTGACTCCCATAACTTGCCAAATGCGATGGAACGGATACGACAGGCAGCAAGTCGGGATAAACGGCTGCGGCTTACCACGCTCTGGCATCATGTTTATAACATTGAACACCTTCGAAAGGCTTATTTCAGCCTTAAGCGCAATGCTGCGCCTGGGGTAGACGGTGAGACATGGCGGCACTACGGCGAAGATTTGGAAGGAAATCTCCAGGAACTTGCCGATAGGCTGAAGCGTGGAGCGTATCGGGCAAAGCCGGTTAGAAGATCGTTCATACCCAAACCTGACGGCCGCCAGCGGCCACTTGGTGTGACTGTGCTGGAAGATAAAATCGCGCAGCGGGCCACGGTAGAGGTATTGAATGCGATCTACGAGACCGACTTTCTCGGTTTTTCGTATGGTTTTCGCCCTGAGCGAAAACCGCATGATGCTCTCAATGCCCTGTATGGGGCAATCATGACGAGAAAGGTAAGCTGGGTGCTTGATGCAGACATTCGTGGCTATTTTGATGCCATCTCCCACGAATGGCTGGAAAAGTTCATTGAGCACCGGATTGCGGACAAGCGCGTCTTGAGGCACATTAAGAAGTGGCTCAACGCAGGCGTGCTTGAAGAGGGTGCGGTGACACATAATGAAGAGGGCGTACCACAAGGAGGAAGTATCAGTCCCTTGCTGGCCAACGTATACCTGCATTACGTGCTTGATCTGTGGGCTGACCAGTGGAGGTCCAAGCATGCCGATGGTGATGTTAGCATCGTCAGGTACTGCGATGACTTTGTGGTTGGCTTTCAGTACCGCAAAGACGCTGAAAAGTTCTTGGCTGATCTTCGGGAACATCTTCTGAAGTTTAACCTAGAACTCCATAAGGACAAGACACGGCTGATCGAGTTTGGCCGGTTTGCTGCCCAGAATCGTAAAAGCCAGGGTAAAGGAAAACCAGGGACGTTCGATTTTCTCGGTTTTACCCATATATGCGGTAAGACTGAAAACGGGAAGTTCATGGTGCTCCGACATAGCATTGGCAAGAGGATGCGGGCAAAACTTATGGAGCTTAAAATAGAACTCAAACGGCGTCTTCATCATTCTGTACCGGTTGTGGATAAATGGTTGCGTGTTGTTTTGCTCGGGCATTATCGTTATTATGGTGTACCGGGTAACAGTCGGAAACTACAATCATTTAACTTCCATGTGAGTTGCCTTTGGTACAAAGCGCTGCTTCGTCGCAGCCAACGCCATCGTCTCAATTGGGAACGAATGAACCGACTCATTGACCGCTGGCTCCCACGGCCCCGCATTTGTCATCCATACCCGGACTTGGGCATGTACGTCACTACCCGAGGTAGGAGCCCAGTGCGGTAGTTCCGCTCGCTGGGATCTGTGCGGGGGGTGCGAGGCAACTCGCATTCCTACCGCGACCATATCAGTGTAATGGGACATTCGTGTAGAAAGTGCTTGACGCTCGATATTCAATATGAGAGTTACAGTTATGCCAAGGTTAGCAAGATTAGATGCCCCTGGCGTGTTGCATCATGTCATGGGTCGGGGCATTGAGCGAAAAAAAATATTTCTCAGCGATACAGATCGCAATGATTTCATAGATCGCCTGTCAGCTCTGGCCCAGGAGGGCGCAATGGAAATATATGCCTGGGTTTTGATGCCCAATCATTTTCATCTGCTTTGTAAAACAAAGAATCTACCCTTAGCTTCAAGCATGCGTCGCTCAGAACACCCAACCGTGCTCACTGTGAGGTGCCATGATTCGATCAAGTAACACCAGCGACTTTGAAACCATGTATTCGATCATCAACGATGCCGCAGAAGCTTACCACGGAGTCATCCCCGAAGACTGCTGGCATGTCCCTTATATGTCCAAAGATGAGCTCAGCCACGAAATCGATCAAGGTGTGGTCTTTTGGGGCTATGAAGAAGAGGGTCAGTTGATTGGCATCATGGGCATTCAGGACGTGAAAGACGTCACACTCATCAGGCATGCCTATGTCCGCACCGCAAAGCAAAATCAGGGCGTCGGTGGAAAACTCTTGTCTGAGCTTTGCCGGAAGCTCATTCGCCCGACGCTGGTGGGCACCTGGGCGGATGCTGGTTGGGCGATTCGCTTCTATGAGAAGCACGGCTTTCGACGGGTCACTCCCCAAGAAAAAACCCAATTGCTCAAGACATACTGGTCCATTCCCGACCGCCAGATCGACACGTCGGTGGTTCTGGCAGACCAGAGGTGGTTCGATCTTTCTGATTGCCATTAATCTGGCCAAACATCTGAACGGGTTCAAACCTTAATCCTTGATTTAATTAACACCATAACCTATTGACATTACATAATATTTCATATATTCCATAGGAAGCACAATTAAAGGTGGGTCACTTTTCTTAAACAATACAGAAAGGAGATTAAAATGGTTAAACTTGTTGTTTTCCATAGCGGAAATCCCGCTTGAAGAAATTGTCAAGCGGCCATAGGTGTGGCTAAAAACATAAAAAAGCGTTTCCAAGACTCGATCGATTTAAACATTTATACAAATGACTCGGAAGAAGCCAAAGAAGTTGAGATCAGAGGTTCCACAAGCGTCTTTGTCAACGATGAAGCTGTTCCTCTAGAGGTGGCATTATCAAATCAGAAAATGGAATCTTATTTAAAAGGAAAGATGTAATTTATTATCATATACTCTTTGATATTGATTGGTGTAAAAAGTCAGGCCCGCAGAGAGGAGGGGGCATAGCGCTTTGTGCTTTTTAAGAAATTTTATTTTGAATCGGCTTTGTAGGAGCGCCGTTAACATGCCTGTTGCCGACTTCCAGCGTTATTTGCCGTTAAAATTAATTTCAGAAAGGAGCGGCTGATCATGAACGTTCTATTTATTATTTCCACAGACGATGCTGAAACATCCTACAATGCTATGAGGTTAGCCAATGTCGCCGTTAAAAAAGGAGATGACGTAAGTGTGTTCATGCTGGGAAAAGGGGTTCTTTTCGAAAAAAAAAGTAATAAAGAGTTTAATGTAATGGAACAGGTTAACCAATTTGAAGGTGATTTTTACGTCTGAGGGGTATGTATGAAATCCCACGGTCTGGAGGGATCAAGTTCATGCCCTATTGCTTGGATGGATGATCTTTATGAATTGAGCAGGGAAGCGGACAAGGTACTGACTTTCTAAAGCTACGTTATTAAGGGCTCGTATTAGTTTACTATGACTTTGCTCTTAAGTGCCTTGTTGGAGCGAAACGGAAATCCCGCTATCGGGGCATATAAAAGCCTCCAACTCGTGCAAGATTCAGGTAATAAAGGATGGCGAAACTCTTGTTGAAATGATCCATAAGGAAGGTATATTATCATGAAAAAAGAATTTGGATCAAAATATGCGTCGATTACAGATGTTAATTTTACAGCCAAATATCGTGCAAGTTGCCACTGCAATGCGGTACAATACGAAGTATGCTCGGATCCTGTTGATGCAAAAATATGTCATTGTATGGCATGTCAAAAACTGCATGGAGCCCCTATGCAATGGGCAGCTATATTTCACAAACATGACGTCAGAATTACGAAAGGCATTGATCACCTGAACTTTTACAACAGTGAACTCAATAAACACGAGAGAATTCTTCCCTGCAAAGTCAGTTGTGTTTTGTGTGGCACCCTCATTGCCGATGAAGGACGTAATATGTGGCTTGCGTTTCCATCACTTTTTAATTTTGGGGGTGTATCAAAAGTTCCAACGAAATTTAAACCAACGTGCCATATCTTTTATGGTCTGCGGGTTATGGATATAAACGATGATCTGCCTAAGTGGTCCGGTCACAAAAATCATTCAGAACTTGAAATATAATGGGCTCAAGTCTTCTCCGGACTCATTTATGTGATTTAACCCAACATTACGGTATTCATGGAAGCCAAAGCCATAATCGACGCGGTCCTTGATTTCGATCAGGAAAAGACCGCCCAACTGGTACGAGCCCTTCTGGATCAGGGCGTGGACGCACTTAAAATCCTCGACCAAGCTCTAATTGCCGCTATGGATGAGGTGGGCAGGCAATTTAGTACGGGCGATTTTTTTGTGCCCGAGATGCTAATGGCGGCCGAGGCCATGCACGCCGGCCTTGAAGTTCTCGGGCCCCATTTGGCAAGGTCAGACATCAAAGCTAAAGGTACCATCGTCATTGGCACCGTCAAGGGCGACAATCACGACATCGGCAAGAACCTGGTGGCCATGATGCTGGAGTGTGCCGGATATAGAGTCATTGATTTGGGTGTGAATGTCAGTAAGGGCAAGTTCCTGGCTGCTGCTAAAAAATATCAGGCGCATATCGTTGCCCTCTCCGCCCTGCTAACCACGACCCTGGCGGAGATGGAAGCGGTTGTTGCCGATGTCAGGGCCAAAGGCGGCAGCCGTTTGAAGACTCTGGTCGGCGGCGCACCGGTGACCGCGTCTTTTGCAGCCGGAATCGGAGCCGATGGGTACAGTCCGGATGCCGCCGGTGCTGTTTCTGTGGTCCGTAGCTTGATATCTGCATAGAATTGGTTTCGAAACCTGCCCTCGGGCTCAATCTCTGTGTTGGACTGAGACGGCCAATCCTCGAAATATTCCATATATTCCTGCGGTTGGCTGCCTCAGTCCGCCTTGACCTTAAACCCGATTGAAGGTTTTGAAACCAATTCCAGGCAGGATTAACTGTATTGAGAAATCTAAACCCTAAAATACATTATAGATTACTATGCACATGACGAGTCGCGAACGCTTTTTAAAAACAATGCGGTACCAAAAGACCGACCGCGTCCCCTACTTTGAAGAAGGCATTCGAAAAGATGTTATCAAAGCCTGGCGTACACAGGGGCTGACCAAAACGGCGGAACTCTCTGAGATGTTCTCTACGGATCGGCGCGAAGAAATAGAAGTGGACCTGGAACCCCGCCCCAAGCTAAAAAAGTGGCCCGCTTCCCGGAATGAACTGAATGTGTTGAGGAAAAGTTTAGATCCGGATGATTCCCGCCGACTGCCTGGGAAATGGTCCCAGCGGGTCCGCACCTGGCGATCCCGCGATCACATGCTCATGCTACGGGTGCACCGCGGCTTTTTCTTGTCAATGGGAGTGTACGGCTGGGATCGGTTTTCCGAAGTGATTCGCCTCCTTATAAAAGACACGAAATTAATGCGTGAAGCTTTGGCTATCCAGGGTGAGTTTGCGGCCCGAATGGCAGAAAGGGTTCTGGCCGAGGTTGAAGTAGATGCCGCCGTTTTCTCCGAGCCCATCGGCGGAAACGATGGCCCCCTGCTGTCCCCGAAGATGTATGAGGAGTTCGTCTTGACAAGCTATCAACCGGTCCTTGACGTGCTGAACCGGTATGGCATCGAAACAATTATCCTGCGTACATTTGCCAATGCCCGGATACTGATCCCAAGCATTCTCAAATGGGGCTTTAATTGTCTTTGGGGTTGCGAGGTCAACATTGAGGCCATGGACTATCGCGATCTGCGCCGCGAGTTCGGACCTAAGTTGCGTCTGATCGGAGGCATCGATCTTGACGCTTTAAGGCGCGACAAGGAGGCGATTCGCCGTGAAGTTGAGGACAAGGTACCGCCCTTGCTGGCCGGTGGCGGCTATGTACCCCTGGCAGACGGTCGCGTAAGAGCGGATGTTCCCTTTGAGAACTATGTCTATTATCGGAAGCTGTTGGAGAAGGTAACGCGCGCGGGAATGGGGTAAACCTTGATCCTTGATTGAAATGAAGATGCTGGAAGAGAGGACCAGGGTCGCATTTCAATTATTCGCCTTCGCCCGAATACCCTACAGCTTGTCGTAGCGGATCGAAGATCCCGCCCGGCGGGGCTGCGGGGAGCTACATTCACTATCCAAGACGCGACACCCATAGCGCATATCGTCCGGGGTCCAAATCAGAGGTGTGGTTTAAGCCGATTAATTAAAAAGCGGTTTTGCCCGATTTAGTTCGTTCCCGCCTTGTTTTTTCTTTTTCCTTTTGTTCGTCTTTGAGCAGTTTCTCCAATGCGTTCTTGAAATAAATGATAATTTGACCTTTTGGCTTTCCAAACTGATCCGGAACAAAAGATAGAATCAGCAAGTCATTGCTCTTTTTCCAGTAAAGCGATTTTGAGGTTTCCCCGCCCCAGTTTATACTCTCCGGAGCACCGTATTTTTGTTTAAGCGTGTCTATGGTGTTCAACCCATTTTTTTTAAAATGGATTTTTATCAAAACAGGTCTTCGAGTATATTCTGAATAGACCAGCTCGACGTAGTCAAATGAAACGTTTTTATTTTGCATATAGCGATACATCAGCTTAACCGTATGATGCTCAACCCGTTCTCCGAGAGGGAAATTCAATTTTTTGTTTAATTTGTCAAGATTCTCAAAATATTCTTTCAAGAAACCGTCATAGTTTATTTCCAAATCCAGAATATTTTTGCGTTCAATAGCATCATCGCCTAATGTCTTATTTAGGCGTTTTCTTACATTGTCTGATATAATTGTATTTTTCCCGATATCGAAAAAAGTGAAGCTGTCGGAATGTTCTGGAGCAGGGCGGGGGGGTCCGGTTTCTTCTTTATCTCCGCAGGACACGGTGAGTAAGATTAACATAATGATTATAACGAAAAAAGAAATTGTTTTGATAATTTTTAGCTTCATATTTCATTTCTACACTAAAAACTTATTTTAAGCAAGAACGATATTAATCAGTATCCCATAAATTTCAGTAAGTTGAATTCAGCAAACGTGACATTTCAATAAATCATGAATTCAAGTCCATATAATAATTTCATACACCAATTAAAGGGGACGGTCGTGCAGAAAGTGCTTGGCGCTGAATATTAAATATGAGAGTTGCAGGATTAAAGCACTTGCAGAGAAGGTGTCTGAAAGGTACAATATTTCTATGGGCGAACTTGGGTCAGGGGGACGAAGAAGAGCAGTCGTGAAAGCCAGGCGTGCAATGTCGTGGATTGGTGTCAGGGAACTCGGTTATTCCGGGACTGATGTTGCCAGATATCTTGGCGTTACGAACTCTTGCGTGACACCAATGATATCAACAGGGAGGAAACAGGATATAGATGACATCAATTTCAGAACTCCTGACCTGTATACATAATTTCAACGTGATATGAAGGTTTAGTCGTAATTTCAGATGAAACAATTTGAACATCGAACCCTGGTCGCCTCTGGCGCCGCCGAAGGCGGGTAAACATCGAACGTTCAACGTCGAACGTCGAATGTGGAAGGCGCTTGGCTTTGTCTTTATTATAAATGGTAGAATACATTATTCGATGTTCAAAGTTCGATGTTCGATGTTCGACGTTCATCTTTTAAATGCCTTCAAGATGTTGATTCTTCATTAAAATATGTTGAATCTGAATTTACGCCAAGTCAGTAGTCCTGAATTTAGAATTGTGAACGTTCTGCACGAACGTACCCCATACCCGTTCTGATTGAAATTACGAATCTATTAATATCCAGACCCATATAATTACTTGTTTGTAAAGGGAAATAATATGATCGATTTCATTCAACACTATAGCCCGATTACACAAACGCTTATCGCTACGCTCTTTACATGGGGAGTGACCGCTGCAGGAGCTTCGCTCGTCTTCTTTACAAAAACGGTAAAACCCAAACTAATGGATTCTATGCTCGGTTTCGCCGCTGGTGTCATGATTGCCGCGAGCTTCTGGTCACTGCTTGCACCGGGCATAGAAATGGCCGAACAGCTTGGTCATATTCCATGGTTGACAGCTGTAATCGGATTCATGGGTGGCGGGATTTTCATGAGTTTGGCTGATCGATTGCTGCCGCATCTTCATTTGGGCTTAGATATAGGACAAAGTGAGGGAATAAAGACGTCATGGCAGCGAAGCACGCTGCTGGTACTTGCAATAACACTTCATAATATCCCTGAAGGTCTCGCGGTCGGTGTTGCTTTCGGGGCTGTGGCAGCCAATCTTTCTTCTGCTACGCTTGGCGGAGCCATTGCTTTGGCAATCGGAATTGGCCTCCAAAATTTTCCAGAAGGTGCTGCAGTATCCTTCCCATTGCGAAGAGAAGGAATGAATCGGACCAAGAGTTTTTTTATGGGACAGGCATCCGGTGTTGTTGAACCCATTGCCGGGGTGTTCGGAGCAGCATTTGTTCTATATATGCAAAATATTTTGCCCTATGCTCTCTGTTTTGCTGCCGGAGCAATGATTTTCGTTGTGGTGGAAGAATTGATCCCGGAATCTCAAAGGCAAGAAGCAAATATTGATCTTGTAACGATGGCGACTATGGCAGGTTTTTCGGTAATGATGATTTTAGATTTGGCGCTGGGCTGATGGATTAGCTTTTTAGAGGGCGAAAGGAGGCCGCTTTTCTTTGTCAAATCAACGAAAACCAAGCCGGGCATCTGTTGAGAAAGCTTAAAAAAGCAGGCAAGTTAAAATTGGTCGGCAAAGGATGCAATCGCTCAACTTAGTTATAGACACCTTATTTTTTATGGGAGGAGGAAACAATAAGGCATCTTATATGCATTGTAGCTTTATTTTCTGTTTACATGGAAGTTATTTCCGGCCGTTGCAGGTGTCTTTTCATCGGCTTTAAACGATTTCCATCAAGTCTGAAAACAATCTCCGGCCTTGCCATTTTTTCCAGAAGCGATCTTATCAAGGTTTTGTCTTCAAGTTGACTAAAAAAACTCTCCATCTGCCGGCGCGTGTCCAATAGGGCAATTTTATCCATGATTCCGTCGAAAAGGCCGGTTGTTTTTAGCTCTTCCTTTAGCAGTCTGTCGTAATCCCGTACGGTAAATGATTTGATTTTCATGCTATATCTTTTCAACTGTTTGGCCAGCGGCTTGGAGTCGATAATGAAGGAAGGAATTCCTAGAAGAAAATAGCGGGAAAGGGCTTCTTCCCTCTTGCTCATTTTTTTGAGTTTCTTTAAAGCTTGGCTTCTTTGGTTCGAAACGGCAATCTCGCTCTTTAAGCATGGGAACCTATTGAAGACCGGACGTTTGGCAAGCTCAGGTCTAAGATCTATTATCTGATGGTACTCCGGAAAAAGGACGCAATTGAGAGGCTTGAAACCTTGAACTTTACAGCCAGACTTCTGAAGAAAATGGCACGGCTTTTCAAGCTTTAACAATAAGCTCAGATAGCGGCGATTGAGTTCACAGCTCTGGAACCCGAAGTGGCAGTGATTTAAAAAAAGGCTTGAAACAGGAGTATTTAGCGCAAGACTAAGTCTGATCAAATCAAATAGGCTTACCTCGACAATAACGTCGGCCATCTGGCAGCCGGGCGCATTACAATCTTCCGGGCACAGCATATTGCTTTCTGTTACAGCAAGGTCAGCCTGATATTGAAAGTACCGCTCTATCATGATAAGGATTCTTTGTCTAATCCTAGGTAAAAAATCTGATTTCTTACTCTTTTTAGCCTTTGATATCCTGTCGGTATTGAAAATCCGATCTTATTGCAGATATTGTATAATGATCACTGTCAAGTCAAGTAAATCTTATAATAAGGGACATTCGTGTAGAAAGTGCTTGACGTTTAATATTCAATATGAGGGTTGCAGGATTAAAGCATTTGCAGAGAAAGTGTGTGAAAGGTACAATGTTTCTATGGGTGAACTTCGGTCAGGGGGCCGAAGCCCGGCTGGTTTGAAACCAGACCGGGAATCCAGGGGAACAGATCGGCAAGCAGGCGCATGGCTTTGAGCGGCAGGCATGTCTCGATCACTAAAGGAATCGCTCCGCCACAACCCAAAGGAAACAGAACATGGCCGAACCGAACTCCCATAACCGATGGCTAATCATGGTTATGCTCTCCATCATCGTCGCAGTCGGGCTTTGGGGCTATCTGTTCCGGCCCCTCGAAGTGCACACCTGTGTGGCGAGAGGGGGGCAGATCGTCGGCCTGGAAGCCCCCGAAGATGTCTGAGGGGCGGTGTATTGCCGTCGGCCCCGGGTCGGGCTGATTAAATATCTGATTGACCAGGGAGTGAACCGGGCTGTAATGGGCAGGAACCCCTAGCGGGGAAGGCCGTCACTGGGTCTGGGGAATCAATGATCAGGCTGAACTCGCCGTGGCGTCTTTTGGTTTCCTGCTTTTTTAAGTTAAGCTCATACGGTCTTGAACTGTGAAATAACCGCCTCGATGCTGGATTTGGCGTCGCCGAAAAGCATGCGGGTGTTTTGTTTGTAAAAAAGGCGGTTATCGATACCGGCAAAGCCGGTGGCCATGGAGCGTTTCAGGACGATTACCGTTTTTGACCGATCCACTTCGATAATGGGCATGCCGTAAATGGAGCTATGGGTATCCTCCCTTGCGGCAGGGTTGACAATATCGTTTGCACCCACCACGAGACAAACATCGATGCCGGCAATCGAACGGTTGATTTCCTTCATCTCAATCAATTTATCATAGGGAACATCGGCCTCGGCAAGGAGCACATTCATGTGTCCCGGCATCCGGCCCGCAACCGGATGAATTGCATAGCGAACCTCGGCTCCGTTTTCCTCAAGCAAATCTGAAAGTTCCCGAACCGCATGCTGTGCCTTGGCAACGGCCATTCCATACCCGGGAACAAAAACCACGGAACAGGCGGCCTCGAGAATGTAGTAGGTGTCTTCCGGTGATATGGGTTTAACTTCCCCTTGAAAATCAACCGCGGTTTTCCGGGTAACCGCACCGAACCCGCCAAAAAGCACATTGTAGAGGGAGCGATTCATGGCCTTGCACATTACTTTTGTGAGAATAATACCGCTGGCACCCACAAGGGCACCGGAAACGATGAGGATATTATTCTCAATGGCAAGGCCGGCCGCACACGCCGCAATACCCGAATAGCTGTTTAAAAGGGAGATAACCACCGGCATATCCGCGCCCCCGATGGGTATCACTGCCAATACGCCGAGAATCAGCGAAAGGGTGATAATTCCGATTAAAGTTAGATATCCGTCCGAGGGATTGGCAATAAAGAAAGCGCCGCCCATGAGGGCAACCACAAAAATCGATCCGTTAAGAATGGTCTGGCCGCGAAAAAGGGCGGGATTTCCCGATATTACCTCGGAAAGTTTGCCCCAGGCGATGATACTTCCGGAAAAGGTTACGCCGCCGATAAGCACGGCAAGAAAGAGGGTGGTCATAATAAAAAGGTTGTAAGATTCCAGGGAATGATAAGTGGCCGTGCCCACCAGAAGGCTTGCAATGCCGCCGAAGCCGTTAAAAAGAGCCACCATCTCGGGCATCTGAGTCATTTGAACGATGCGGGCAAAAAGACCGCCGATCAGACCGCCTACAATGATACCCAGGGCGATCCATTTGTAATCAATGATACCCCCGTTTACAAGGGTGACGACGACGGCGAGAAACATTCCCACAGCGGAGATGAAGTTACCGGTTCGCGCCGTGACCGGAGAGGTGAGCAGTTTCAGACCGTAAATAAACATAACCGCCGACACAATATATACCAAATTTATGAGAAGTGTTATTTGCACACCTTTTCCTTATCGGATTTCGGTTTAAACATCTTCAGCATTCTGTCGGTGACCATATATCCGCCTACCACATTGATTGTTGCAAATGCTACCGCAAGTGTACCCAGAATGATGCTCAGTATCCCTCCTGCCGTGCCCGCGGCGATAATTGCCCCCACGAGGGTAATTCCCGAAATGGCATTGCTTCCGGACATCAGCGGGGTGTGGAGCCGCGCCGGCACTTTGGAAATAACTTCAAATCCCACAAAGATTGACAGGACCAATACCAGACCCATACAGATCAGACATGCGGCCTTGCATTCCTCATGACCCATGGTGTGCCTCCTTTATACCTGAATCTTGCATGAAAATTAATGAGAACCTTTACATTACCTGTTTGAACCGGGTTCATACAACCTCATGCAAAATTCAGGTCATAATCTCTTTAAGTGTCCGGCTGAAAATTTCATGTTTATGTGTCACCAGACATCCTTGTATAATTTCATCATCGAGTTGCAGCTCCATGACTTTTTTTTCATCATCCCAGTACTCCAGAATGAAATTAAGGAGATTTCTTGAGTACATTTGGCTTGCGTGAACCGCAACGCGACCGGGCATATTTTCAAAACCCATGATACGAACCCCCTGAATTATGGTTTCCTCTCCGGCCACAACACCTTCCACATTTCCGCCTCCCTCGGCGGCAAGGTCAACCACCACGCTTCCCTTTTTCATGGCGGCGATCATCTCTTTGGTAATTATCAGGGGGGCTTTTTTGCCGAAGACTTGCGCCGTAGTAATGACGATATCGGCGCCGGCACAGTGCCCGGTCATGGCCTGGCGCTGAATTTCGAGCTGTTGATCCGTGAGGGCCTTGGCATATCCGTCAGCGGTTTGCCCGGTTTCACCCAGGTCAATTTTAATAAATCTCGCGCCTAAAGACCGCACTTCTTCTTCAACCACGGGTCTGGTATCAAACGCCTCCACCCGTGCACCGAGGCGACGTGCCGTGGCAATGGCCTGAAGGCCGGCCACACCCGCGCCGATGACAAATACTTTTGCCGGTGCAATGGTTCCCGATGGAGTCATCATCATGGGAAATATCTTCCGGAGACGTTCTGCGGCCAGAATTACGGCCACATATCCGGCCAGACTTGCCTGAGAGCTCAACACATCCATACTTTGCGCCCGTGTGGTTCGAGGGATCATCTCCATGCTGACGGCACTGATACCCTGGGAGACAAACGCGTCCAGAAGCTTCTTTTCGGCAAAGGGATCGAAATAGCTGATGTGAAGGGCCCCTTGCCTGAACCACTTTATCTCTTCAAGGGGTGATTTGCGTATGCGAAGGATAATATCCGCTGAAGTTATAAGGGATTTGCGATCAGAAGCAACCTTAGCCCCCGCCGCAATATAATCGGTGTCATAGTATTCGATGGGCTCTCCCATACCCGATTCAATTTCCAGGGTTGCGCCTTTTTCGATGAGTGCTTTTACATCACCGGGAATAAGAGGGACTCGGGTTTCTCCGGTATGGTACTCTTTAGGAACAGCAATCTTCACGTTTCGCCTCCCGACATTTGAACCGCTCCATGAATAATCAGCAACTGCAGGGTACAAACTTCCCGACCCATCAATAATCTTAGATGGTCCATATGACTGGGTAATTTCAAACCCTTAAAAAAACATACAAGCATCCGCAATTTTGTCAAGATGTTTTTAAAGTTACAAAAATAACCAATTTAGAGAACATTTTTTTACATCAGGCATATCCATTTGATTTACCATTCCCTATGTATTATATAGCTCAGAACCAAATTACTGACATCACAAAACCTTTAAACCAAAAGAGGCTTCAAATGATGGAATACGGGAGCAATAATGATGATTAAAAAAATTATTTCAGGTGGCCGAACCTTTTCTGATCAGAGGGCTCTTGATGTTGCAATAAAACTGGGATTAGCCCATGGTGGATGGATACCAAAAGGACGTATTACCAAGACAGGTATATTGCCTGAAAAATATAAGCTAAAAGAAATGCCCACCGACAATTATTCCGAATGTATTGAACAGAATGTAAAAGATTCAAAAGGAACCCTTATAATATCATACGGCAAATTAACCGGTGATTATGATTATGCCAGAAAGGTAACCTTGAATCATGGACATTCGCTACTGGGTATCGATCTTAACCAAACAATTCCCTTTAAAGCAGCATCCTTTGTTAATGATTGGGTTCAATTGAAAACCATCGATGTCCTATATGTGATCGGGCCAAAAGTATGTGTTCATCCTGATGCATGGAAACACACGGCTCATATCGTTGAAGGTGCATTGACATTAGATCTAATGGATACCCCTCCGGATTATCATGCTACCGATTTTACCAAAAAAGAATGCTTGGACAAGCGCCCCGTCATTCCTAAAATTGTTGATGAAGCTGTGGATCAAATAATTAAAGACATGCCATTAAAGGATAGCGTGTATATGGCACACTTAAAAAAAGAAGGACTGAGGTCACTCAATTTGTGCTTAGGTGTTTTCATTAAAAATCAATTTTTAAAAAAGGATGTGAATAAAGAACTGCTTGAATCCTGTATCTTGGTTTCAGGTAAGGATGACCTTAATGAGAATAATGCTACTTTTATTATAATAGAAAAACTGTGGGAGAAATTACAAGGAACCCATCGGTTGACGGTTGTAAAATGAATCCTTCGGAGAAAACTGAAACTTATGAATGGGTTCAAACCTTAATCTTTGCACCTGCCCTGTGAAATTCGGAGCCTATTTCTCTGGGGTCAATCTGCGGAATCACTTGTTCCCGCCTCGGGGCGGGACGCATAATTCCTTGATTTCCTTGACCTTGCGAAAAATTGCTCATTTCTGCATTGGAACCTTAATTTGTACCCAATATAGATTTATGGATGGACACTAACGAATGAAGAGTCGATAGGGTTAGCAACGACGTGATTAAGATAAACGAAGAATCAGACTCAAACCCACATAACGCCGCTTCAAAAAACCCGTCCGATGATGCCGTCTCCAGTGCTGTGATCCTGTTTGTGGTGAGCGCCGTTCAGTTCCTGACCCCCTTCATGCTGTCCGCTGTGGGAGTTGCCCTTCCTGCCATTGGCAGGGAGTTTTCAGCCAGTGCGGTTCAGCTTGGACTTGTGGAAACCGTCTATATCTTCGCCTTTTCCCTTTTTTTGCTTCCCGCGGGACGGCTGGGAGATATTTGCGGAAGGAAAAGAATATTTACGATGGGCATTCTCGTGTTCACTGCGGGAACCGTTTTGATATCATTCGCCTTTAGCATCGAAAGTTTTATTGTTTTCCGGTTTTTTCAAGGGTGTGGCGGGGCCATGATCTCAGGAACCAGTGTGGCCATCCTTTCTTCGGTCTTTCCACCGGCCAAACGGGGGCAGGCCATGGGGATTATCACGGGTTGCGTTTATTTGGGGCTGTCTCTGGGTCCGGTTCTTTCCGGATTTATGGTCACTCATCTGGGATGGCGCTGGATCTTTTATCTGGGGGTTCTGGTCGAGCTTTTCTGTCTTTTTCTCACGGTTTTGAAACTTAAGGGCGAATGGGCTGATGCAAGGGGTGAGCGTTTCGATTTTATGGGAACCCTTCTTTACATTAGCTCTTTATTCTGTCTGATCTACGGCACCCTCAACCAGAAAGAGGGGGGTATTTATCTGGTGTTAATGGCATCGGGAGCCTTAGGATTTCCGATCTTTCTCGCCTTTGAATACCGGTGCTCATCTCCGATTCTGGATGTGGGTCTGGTCATGCGTAACCGGGTTTTCGCCTTCAGTAACCTGGCCACCCTGATCAATTACGCCGCGTCTTTTGGCATCGGTTTTTTCTTCAGTTTGTATTTGATCGTGGTCAGGGGGTATTCTCCCCAATGGGCAGGATGGATTCTGATTATCCAACCCGTGTTTCAGGCTGCTCTTTCTCCATTTTTTGGAAGGCTGGCAGACCGGGTTTCGCCTGCGGGTCTGGCCACTTGTGGCATGGCCTTGTGTACCCTGAGCCTGGGTCTGGCTTCCCAGGTTCATGCCGGTACACCCATGCCTGTGATTATGGGGATGTTGGCCTTGATGGGCGTAGGATTCGGTCTTTTTTCATCACCCAATACCATCACGGTTATGGGCAGTGTTCCTCCCAAAAGCTATGGTATCGCATCCAGTTTTCTGGCCACCATGCGGACCATGGGGATGCTGTGCAGCATGACCATCATCACCCTGGTGTTCAAACATATCATGGGGGACTATCCGGTGAATGCGGAAACACAGACCTCTTTTCTTGCCAGTATGCATCTTTGCATGATGATTTTCTGCTCCCTTTGCGTGGCCGGAGTATTTTGTTCCATGGTCCGCTTGAAAAGTGGCGTCAAACATTAAATCTTGACTAAAAGAGGCTGTCAGTATGGTATGGCGCAAAAAAGATTCTCATGGCGTTTTGCATCATATAATTTTCCAAAGGAATATAAAATGACCCGATACGTGGTGCTTATCTCACTCTGGGGAGCCTGGTGTTTTCTCCACAGCTTTATGATCACCCCTACCGTTACCGGGTTTGTCCGGAAACGTTTTGAAAAAGCATACCCATATTACCGGATCTTTTATAACGTTATGGCATTGGTGACCCTGACCCCTGTATTGGTTTACTCCTTTTCCATTAAGGGGCCGGCGGTATTTTGTTGGGAAGGTCCCTTTCGAATCGTTCAGGGACTATTCATGGGCTTTGCACTTTTGCTTTTTATTGGCGGTGCGAAACGATACGATCTGGCCCAGTTTCTTGGAATCCGGCAGGTTCGCGAAAATAGCACATGCAGCATTCTGACCGACGACTGCCGTTTGGATACCGGCGGCATACTCGGAATGGTCCGGCATCCTTGGTACGCAGGTGGTATTCTTATTGTTTGGGCCAGAAATCTGGATATGGCGGCAATTCTGACGAGCCTGGTAATTACCGGGTATTTTTTAATTGGTGCCTTCCTGGAGGAAAGAAAGATGCTGGCAGAGTTCGGGGAGGAATACATCGGTTATCAGCGACGCGTATCAATGCTTTTTCCGTTCAAATGGGTTATACAAAAATTAACCGGTAGATAAAGTGTAATTACCGTGACGCCCCTTAAATTATAATTTTCTATTTTCACTGGTTAAAAGTCAAAGCAAGAAGCCTTTACCCAGAAAAGTCACTATGATTTTGATGATTTTTCTTCATATTACACTCGCACAGACAAATCCGCCGTTTCAGGAACCTTTATTATGCAGGATTTTTTTTACTACCTTACCCGGTTTCTAATATTCATAAACATACCAGTAAATTGTACCTACAAAAAAAACTGCCGCCCACAATGTTTCCCAGAGTCACCGGAATGAGATTTACAATGAAAAATTGCGTCCAGGTCACGTCGGCCCCATAAAAAATTCCCAATGGGATAAAGAACATATTGGCAACCTGTTATGTTGTACTTTTTATGATTTCGGTCATACACCTTCACTTTTCGAAAATTGAAGGTGTAGGCACGAAAACATCCCCTAAATGTTAGATCCGGTTGGGGTGAAAAAATAATTATATTGCAATATATACAAGCCATTGTTATTGTAAATTAAAAACCTTGTATATTGAATATACAAAGCTTCACTGTATTAAATGTTATGTAATTACCATACTGATAATATTGAATTAATTTTTTAAGGGTGATTGACTTTACAATCTTGATAGGAATATTTTTCACTATAAAAGGGAGGTCTATATGGGTGTGATTACAATTTCCAGAGGTTCATATAGTATGGGGAAAGAGATTGCTGAAAAACTCGCCAAAAAGTTAGATTATAATTGCATTTCAAGAGAGATTCTCTTGAAAGCTTCGGAGCAATTCAATGTAAAAGAAGCTAAGCTTATCCGAGCGCTCCATGATGCACCCTCTTTTTTTGATCGTTTTAAATATGGGAAAGAAAAGTTTTCCGCCTTCATTCACGAAGTATTTTTAGGGCATATTCGAAAAGACAACGTAATCTACCATGGACTGGCAGGGCATTAACCTTTATGGAATCGATACTCAAAATCCAAAGCTTTATGATGTTATCTTAAAAATTGATAATCTTAAGGTGAATGATGCGGTTGAGATTTTGTTTGATATCGCAAAGCGACCTTGTTTTCAGACAACTCCTGAATCTCGAATGATTTTAAACGATAGGTTTTTAGCTGCCAAAGCTTATTCAGCTATAGTACATAAATTTCCTAAAGCTACTGTTAAATGCAAAGATGGAGCGGTCTATGTAAGCGTTGAATCGGACTTATCATTAGAAATGAAGATGTCCGATCAAATCAAGGTTCTGTTGGAAGATATTGCAGAAATTAAAGAAGTTAAGACAGGTATAATCCCGTTAGGAACAGATTAAATAAACACCAAACCATCGATATGCTTCATGATCAACCTTAGCTTGAAATACGAAGACAGGGTCATTAATTTGGCCCTGTCTTTCTTGTTATCCGCCTTTTGAATACCTAATAAGTGTTTTATCCATAGTTCCGCAGTGGAAAAGGTCAAGATTATAGTTTTCGGGTTCTGTTAGCGTTTTATATTAAAATCTTAATAATGAGATCCTCTCCACAGTCTCCAGATCAATCTTAAACGGATTTCCCGGCAAAGGAAAGGGTCAAACCCGGATCAAACCTGGATCATTGATGAAAGTATAATAAATTACAGGTAAACGTTCACAGGTTCATGGTTCAGGATTAATGGCCTTGCCAAAGATTATGAAGTCCTGGTGTCCAAACATATTATTTATTGGAGACTTTGTTTAAAAGTTGAAACCCAGGAAAACTTTCATGGCAATTGAAGGAAAAGATTACGAAGACCTTAAACAAGCAGTAGTGCGTCTCGAATTTCCAAGTTTCATTTCTAAAATTACCCACTTTATAGAAAAACCTGTGGGAAAAATTATCGATCGCTTACCTGTTCAAGCATCTCAAAACATACAAGATGCGGTAAAGGTTACTCTAAAGAATCTATTGACCCTCACCGTAAAAACAATGGACAAAGAGTTCAAGCGCCAAGCATCAACAACGACACATAAAATTGCAAGCGGTATAAGTGGTGCTTTAGGTGGAGCCTTTGGATTGCCTGCCCTCGCGGTAGAACTTCCGATATCGACATCGATAATTTTACGTTCGATTGCCGATATTGCGAGGAGCGAAGGGGAAGATATTACAAAACTTCAAGCAAGATTGGCCTGCCTCGAAGTTTTCGCTCTTGGCGGCAAATCTGATACTGACGACGGGGCTGAAACGGGGTACTTCACAGTGCGCGCTGTCCTGGCAAAGGCTGTAAGCGATGCCGCAAAACATATTGCCGCGAAAGGTCTGACAGAGAAAGGAGCTCCGCCTATTGTAAGGTTAATCACCCAACTTGCATCTCGCTTTGGGGCAGTCGTTTCTGAAAAGGTATTTGTCCAAGGAGTACCGGTTATTGGAGCACTTGGAGGTGCGACTATCAATCTTCTGTTTGTTGACCATTTCCAAGAAGTCGCACGTGGGCATTTTATTGTTCGACGCTTGGAAAGAAAATATGGAAAAGAAGAGGTGAAAGAGGAATACATAAAAATCTTATCGAAGTATATGAAAAACTCATCGGAAGATAAAACCTAACTATCACGGGATGTTAAATGCGGACTCGGAGTCAATTCGATCATTGGTGAAAAAAACAACAGGGTTGCATCTTAAGTAGTATAAAATACAGCACGCATTTCAAGAGCCGGGACATCCCAAAATTTTCCTGTCAACCTGAAAACGAAATGTTTAATATCGACATAGAAAGCCAGGTTCAAAAGGAGGCTATAAAAAGTATCATAAATGACCCTGTTGATTTACTATGCCTGAAAAAAAATACTAAATAATTGACTTTCTCAGAGGCTCAAATATCGACGATCTCAGGCAAACGAATGGTAAATGGTACGTGTTTTTTTGCTATTTTTTGAAAAATCGGACTAAATCAACAGACTCATAAATATGATATAAAAATTGATGAAAATTTACTAATGATGTTTTTACATACCAATTAGAATAAGATTAAATAAAAATATGGATAAAGGAAAACTATATGAAAACGGACTCCGATAATAATAAAGACGCGGTTGAACTCAGGTGCCCGGAATGTCACGCAAAGTTAAAGGAACGGAGATCGCGTTCACCGGATAAATGCGAAATGATTTGCGGTGGGTGCGGACAAAGTTTTGATGTGTGTGACCTTGAAACCCTGGATACACTGAAAAAGCAGTCCTAAATAGTGTCCATCCATCATCGCTTGATCATCAGTCCAAGGAGAAAAAAGATATGAAGAAGCTTATCAGATGGCTTCGAGAAGTGGAGCACTTAGCAAGCGAGATTTATTCTCAAGCGGCTAGGGTTTATGTTGATGATCCTCAATTTAAAGAATTCTTTGAACAAAATGCTGAAGATGAAGCCTGGCATTACCATGTAATGGGAAGCGCAGCAGAATATTTTAGCTCAACACCGGCTCCTGTATCTGCTATTTCAGTCGATAAAGAGACAAGCGACAGAATTATGCAATACTTATACGATATCAAAGAACGGTTAGATAAAAAGACGATTCCCAAAGAGGAATTAATCGAAAAAATCGTCGAAGCAGAACTCTCTGAATGGAATGATATATTCTTTTATGTTGTAAATATTCTCAAAGAGAAAACCAATGAATTCATATATCCTGCTGCAAGAATTCAATCTCACGTAAAGAAAATTGTTCAATTTTTAGAAAAAACAAGCGATCGTCCTCCTATATTGAATAAATTAAGGGCATTACCGCCGGTATGGACTGAAAATATCTTAATCGTGGACGATGAAGAAATGATTACGACTCTTATAAAATCTCTTTTAAATCGAGAGGGCAATATTGATGTTGCCAACAATGGGGAAGAAGCCCTAAATTATATTGAGAAAAAATTTTATAAATTAGTCATTTCTGACATAAATATGCCAAAAATGGATGGGGTATCTCTTTACAAAAAGTCTATCTCGAAATTTCACACTTTGAAGAAAAGATTCCTTTTTCTGTCCTGTGGTCTTTCCCCTGAAATAGAAGCTTTTTTAGATGAAAATAATTTAAAATATTTATCAAAGCCCATGGAAATAAAGGTGCTAAGAGAAATAGCTTCGGAAATCATTCTTTCCATTTGAAATTAGATATTGGTCCGAATAAAACAGATAACCGATCAGGGTTTAGCGCTTTCTTTGGTTTTTAGCCGGGATACCGCCTTTTCGACCCATCTGCTCAGCTGGGCAATGGAATTGGAGTTTACATCAGGCCGGGCATCTGCCGCGTTGAACCAGAATTTTCCCTCAACCGGAATTCCAAGCGCACACACATGGGGTTGCGGTCGATCGTTGCTGCCGATAAGGTTGAAATCATCGGTTACATCCAGACCACCGAGCTGGTAAACGCCGGTCTCATCTTTGTTGACAAAGGTTCGTATCATTTCCCGCCTGAACAGGTTCTGAATCAACGGCGAGCTGTCGTTTTTATTATCCACACCGTGGATTCTGCCGTTGAGTACATGCTGCACGGAACGGACGGGTCCTGCCACTTTATCACTCTCGATGAAAAACTCGCCGGTACCCTCATTCATGCTTAATTTTGGGGTTGGCCCGGAAAAGGAAACAAACCCCATTTCCGCCAGTATCAACAATTCCCGTGTGCTCGACACGGGAGGGCCAACGGCAACACGATTATTGACACGGTTAAACACTTTATCAAGGTAACGGTGAGAGCTGGCCGTCAGTCCGCCACGATCGACAACCAGTCTCAATGTATCGCGTAAATCCCGCAACACTGAATCCACGGCCGCCTTCAACGGGCTGGTAAGGTTGCCTTTTTCCGCTTCTTTTATGTCGCGCCGAAGATACTCTATGACATAACGGGTATATTCCTCCATGGAAGAAAACCAGGGGTGACCGGGCGGTGTTTGTGATTGGATTTTCCTGAATGGGTTTTCAAGATCTTCCCACGAAAACCGCTCTTCCGCGGCAACATTTTCGGCAATCAATCGTCTGCGCTCTTCATCCGAAGCGCAGTTTAAAAATTGATCCCCCATCTGTGTTCCCATTAACGTCGTGTAATAGACATATCCCATTTCCAGTATGATAAGCGGCATCAGGTCTTTTTCAAAATCGACTTTGCCCTTTTGCGCTTTCAGTTTTAACACCGTTTCGGGCGTGAGTATTTTACCTTTGTACTGGTCGGTTTTTTGATTGTGTGCCCTGGCCGAGTAGGGAAGGCCCAGCCGTGACGCCAAGATGACAAATGGCTCTTTGCCGCTTGGGATATATCCACCGTTTTCAAATTTGCCGCCTCTGCCCATGGTAAATGTTTTGACAACATCTACGGCCGTCAAACCCATGCCGATAACATAAACAAAATCTCCGGGTTCGACATGGCGCGTCTTTGCGTCTATAGGATAGACAAGGTGAACGTAACTTGTGCGATCTCCCTTTTTTTGCTGATTTTTTGAAAAAGACGTCCAGGCTGCGGGTCCCGAATCGGGGACAACCCGGTTTTTGCCATGCCCTGTCAGCAGTATTATCTCATCAGCAGGAATGGAAGTGCCGTTGTCAAGAACAATCTGCTGGTCGGTGATGGGGCCGGATTCGATGTCAATTACCTTGGCACTGTGGCGATGAACAAAAACACCCGGTGGAAGATGCGCTTGGGTCCAGTCCATCATGTCGGCGAGATATCTCCCGTGCTGCGCCCGTGAAGGATAGTCATTGGGGCCAATGGAAATTCCCTGATCCACCAGATATCCGTGAAGTGTTTTTCTGGCTTCAGAAGCGCGCGCTTCGTCGTCGTCGTCACCAAAAGCCGTGATCTGGGTGCCGATGGTATTTAACAAAAGATAGTCCGGCTGAGTAACGGAATGAATACCGCCGCCGCCAAAATTGCCCGATTTTTCAATGATATGAACGTTAACCGGGTGCTTAAGCGGATGTTTTTTCAGGTACAGGGTTATCCTGCGCAAGCAATAGGTGCCCCGTGGGCCGGCACCGATAACCGCAATATGATGTTCCATGATCAGTCCTCACCAAACAATGGGTTTTACATGCGAATTAAATAACCGGTCGAAAAGTTTTTCTACGATTCAACGACAGATGAACAATTCGCGACTTTTGAAATTAAATGGGTTTCCCGTATGGTTATAAAATGCACTACTAACCGTTGAATATTCATGGCTCGCCAGACGATTTCCTATAACACAAGTGGTTTTTTTATACAAATCTATGCGTTAATTTATGCAGGCATTGGGATGTTTTTCAAGTCATACCCGTAAAATTTGCAACGGAAATGGGGGCAAAAAGCAGGTTTTTTTTAGCGTTTTATATTAAAATCTTGATAGCGAAATCCTCTCCACAGTTTCCAGATCAACCTTAAACGGATTTTTCGGCAAAAAAACCGGTTCCGGCAATTGATTTTCATAAAACGGTGTGTCCTTGATTTTTAAATTGTAGGCGATCACCATTAAATTCTCCAGGTTCAAAACATCTTGGATATTATATGCCAGCAATGTTTCCAGCGCCTTTTGGTTTTCATTTCTCTGGTATTCAAACCAAAGCAGGACGGCGAAATAACCGTCTATGTCAGATAGATCTCCCCGGTCCATTCCCAATTGAATTTCACAGCTCTTAAGACCGCCGGTGTACCCCAGGCTGCTGAGAATATATCTCAAGTCGATATGAGAACTATTAAGTGTAATTCCAAAATAGCTCTCGATAAATGGGACATCAAAACTTTTTCCGTTGTATGTGACAATGACTTTGTATCTTTTAATGTCATCAACAAAATCGTCAAGATTCTGTCCGTTGACATAATGATAGATTGAATTTCCGTCATATAAAGCAATCGTTGTTATTTTATTACGCCAACTTTCCAATCCGGTTGTTTCAATATCAAGATATACAATTGAGTCTCTAAATTCAGGAAAAAACCGCCAGTGTGAATTCGCCGGCAAATGTTCTGAAAAATAATGGGGGTTCCCTGTCATTAAATGCTGATACGACTGTTCAAGATAGGTGGTTATGGTATCCATCTTTGTCGGTGAAAGGCGGATTGAGTGATTACCGGTGAATTGATCCCAGTGCTGAATTCCAGATTCCCATAACCTCTGTTCTGTTATATTCCCTATGCCGGGAATGTGAATAAATGTGTTTTTAAGCATTGTAATTCCTCATGTGTGTATTTTCCAATTGAACCAACATACCACAATTTGAGTTTCCATAAATAAATATCTGCCCTTTATGCGGATTTAAAAGAACATCAGGGTTGCATCTTTATTATTGACAAATTGATAGTATTTAATCAATTTTTGTTTTATCCTGTTTCTCTTGAGCGCACAGGGGCCGGAAAGATTATTTTTTCTTTGCCTGATTTTTTAATCCCGTTAAAAACAGTACGGGTGTTTAAAATCAGGACAAACAATCAGCCACGGTTGTGGCCTTGAATTTGACCTCAATTGAGGGTAAACAAAATGCTGATTAATATAAAAACAATTAAAATTACAGTCTTTTGCTCAATTAAGGTGTGACATTTATGCGTGATTTTAGCGTAACAGATAAAAGGTATCGAGAAGTGTTGGGCAAAAAGTGGAATGAAATGGAAAAGAAATGACCAGAGCGACAACTGAGACGCCGCTTAAAAAACGGATAAAACGGCATGTGATCGGTCGAAAAAGGCAGTTTTTTGCCGCAACCGCGCCGGGCCTTGAAACGATCTGCCGAAAGGAACTGAAAGCCCTCTTGCCGTCCGGGACCCCCATGGCGATGGTCGAAGGCGGGGTTGAATTCAAGGGGAGGCTTCACGACTGCTACCTTGCCGACCTGAACCTTCGCACCGCCAACCGGCTCCTTATGCGCATCGAGTCGTTTTATGCCGCTAATTTTCGGAAACTCGAAAAACACCTGACCGCTGTTCCCTGGGAGCTTTTCCTGCTGCCGGGTACCCCGACCCACATCCGTGTGACCTCCCGGCATTCAAGGCTTTATCATAAGGACGCTATTGCCGGGCGTGTTCAGGCAAGTATTGCCTTCCGCTTTGCGCAAAACGAATTCTCAGGGGAAGCCACCCCGGAACCAACCGTTACCCAGCAGATCTTTGTCCGGTTGTCCGATAACCGTGTTACCCTGTCCATTGACAGCAGCGGCGATCTGCTTCACAAGCGGGGCATCAAACCCTGCGCAGCCAAGGCACCCATTCGAGAGAACCTTGCCGCCGCTGCCCTGATACTTTCCGGGTATACCGGGACAGAACCCCTTGTAGACCCCATGTGCGGTTCCGGCACATTTGCCATTGAGGCCGCCCTGATAGCCCGGAAGATTCCACCGGGCAGGTTCAGGGATTTTGCCTTCATGCAATGGCCCTCGTTTCAACCCAAACGATGGCAGAATATGAAACAGGCGACAGAAAAGAAGATCGTTCGAATAAACACCCCTTTCATCTTTGCCTCGGACCGGGACGACCGGGCGACTTGTGAACTTGAAGACAGCGTGACTCGACACGGCCTGTCCGGCATGGTCGCCGTTTCTACCCGGGATTTTTTCGATCTTTCGCCAACTGAACTGACAAACCGCCCCGGGCTGGTGACACTTAACCCGCCGTTTGGGAGACGGCTGGGATCGCGACGAGAAAGTGAAGCGCTTTTCCTGTCCGTCTGCGAGAGACTGAAAAAAGAATACAAAGGGTGGAAATTTATCCTGATTTCCCCCAATCCTCGCCTTGCCGGAATGGTTCCTTTCAGATCGACCACCCATCTGCTGCCCCATGGCGGGCTGACGGTTGCCCTGATGACCGGGAGGATTCCTGACAAAAATTAAACTTAAATTGAGCGATTTTTTACTGGTTCTGCGCCGATTTCCCCGCTGACGCGGGATCTTGAACTTGTGCATCAAGGATTCGCGAAAATCCTCGACTTTGGTTCAATTCGGGTGATACTGTTGTCGGCACCTCCGGATACAGGGGGTGCCGGGCGGATAAGCAATGAAACGGATATTTGCCGTCGTGTTATTCCGTTGTAAAACGTGAACAACTCGTGCTAAAGGGCCTTTAATATGATTGTACTTAATTCCGTCATCAAAAAATTCGGTACATTTACGGCGGTGGACAACATAACGTATCGCATCGAGAAGGGCGAATATTTCGCTTTGCTCGGTCCGAACGGCGCCGGCAAAACAACGGTGGTTCGCATGCTCCTCGACTTTATCAAACCGACTTCGGGCAGCATCACCATCCACGGAATACCCGTTTCCAATCCCGAAGCACGCAAACGGGTCGGATATCTGGCCGAAGATCACATGATCCCCTCGCATCTTTCCGGGCTTGAATATCTTCGGCGGCACGCTTCTTTGATTGGATTGACCGGAAAAGATGCGCTAATGGAAGTGGGCCGGCTTTTGGAGGTGGTTTCCATGAAAGGCAGGGAAAAAGAAAAATCGGCCGCTTATTCCAAGGGCATGAAACAGCGAATCGGCCTTGCAGCCGCTCTACTCGGACAGCCCAAATTGTTGATACTCGATGAACCGGTGACAGGCCTCGATCCCATCGGTATCCGGGATGTGAGAAAAATTCTTGAGAGCCTGAGCCACAACGGTGTTACCGTGTTCTTGAATTCCCATATCCTTTCGGAGGTGGAAAAGATATGCCGGACGCTGGCAATAATGAACAACGGAAAAATCCTGGTTAAGGATTCGATTCGTTCAATAATAGAGGACGACGAGACGTTGGAGGATGTTTTTATAAAATACCTGAGTTGAAGGTTTCAAATCGTGACAGAATTAATATAATTTTTATCCTAAGGGAAATGAATAGCTTTTTAAAAATTACCGGCTACACCATTCGCGACCAGATGCGGCACAAAAGCTTTTATGTTCTGCTGGGGCTTTCCATTCTGTTCGTGCTGATGATTCGCGGATGTTACAGCGGCCAATATGTCGTCAACGGGAAACCGTTGGATAACATTACGGTTGCGTGGTATGCTTCAAAAATTGTTTTCCAGGTCATAGCGTCCGGCATGTTCCTGATGGTCATCCTGCTATCAATGAAAATTTTCAGCAGAGACCACGAAGACGGAAGCCTGGTATTGTTTCTTTCCAGGCCGGTTTTCAGGCGGCAATACATTCTCGGCAGGATCGCCGGCACATGGTTTTTGTGCCTGGTTTTCATGTTTATTCTTCACGCAACGATTTTTCTGACGGTGTGGGTAAAAACCGGCGCCACCATTCCCGGATATTTAACCGCATCGCTGGTATGTTCCATCAATCTTCTCTTTATTGCGCTTTCGGTGTGCTTTTTGTCTCTTTATCTGCCGGATTTCATCAGCGCGGTTTTTACTGTGGGGATTTTATTCGTCGGCTATATTTCCGACGGTGGTCATCAGATCTTAAACAGCGAAATTTTAAAGACAGCGGTTCCTTCGGCTGCATCTTCGCCCTCTGCCCTGTGGAGAATTTTATACCCAAAAGTTTACATGGTGCAGGCCTACGCCGATTCGATCATCGGTCAAAGCAGTTTTAACAACATGGGACCCATTCACCCGATTCTGAATGTCTTTTTTTTCATTATTCTGATAACCCTGTTAATGCTGGTCGTTTTTAACAAAAAAGAAATTTAGCCCGGAATATCGCATCGTTAAATTTTCGGCAGAGGAAATCAGCGGGATGCCCCTTAGATTATAAGTTTCAATATTTGATAAAACTTATAAAGGGAAACACCTTAAAGAAAAGCAAATAAGTCCAACTTAGAAAAAACGCAGATGCGTCATCGAAAAACGTTGAAAGTTGAGACCTGATCCCTATGTCCCCGGGAAAAAAATAAAAACATGACTCCAAGTTTACTGATAAGCACCCATTTTACGAGCAAATCCTATGGGGCGCAACCCCTGTTTACTGATATTTCTCTACAGGTTTTTGCCAACGACTGCCTGGGATTGATCGGTCCCAATGGTGCCGGGAAATCCACGTTCTTGAAAATCCTCGCTGATATGGAGGCTGCCGATTCCGGAGAGATTTCGCGAAAAAGAAATATACACATGATTTACCTGCCGCAGGACGACGTTCTCGGTCCGGAGAAAACCATAGAGGAAACCTTGTTCCACACCATTCCCAAAGAGCTTGAGGCATGGCAAGTCAGTAAGCGACGTCAGGAAATCATAAGCCTCATTGGAGTGGACAACACGGAACAAAAGGTAAAAACACTCTCCGGCGGGTGGCGAAAAAGGTTGGCCATTGGTCAAGCTCTGTTTCAAAAACCGGAATTACTCCTCATGGATGAACCCACCAACCATTTGGACCTGGAGGGGATTCTATGGTTGGAGAACCTTCTCAAAGATGCCCCCTTCGCTTTTGTCCTGGTGAGCCACGATCGGTTCTTTCTGGAAAATACCACGAACCGGATTGTTGAGTTAAACCAACGATATCCGGAGGGGTTTCTCAAAGTGGAGGGCAATTACAGCGCATTTGTTGAAAAGCGGGAGAAGGTTATCCATGAACAGGCGAAACTTGAAACCGTTCTTTCCAACAAAGTCCGCCGTGAGATAGAATGGCTCCGTCGCGGTCCCAAAGCCAGAACATCGAAAGCAAGATACCGGATCGATAAGGCGCACCAGCTGCGAGAAAATTTGGCGGCGGTAAAAGGCCGTAATGCGCAAAACAGGAGCGTTGACATGGCCTTTGATACCACCCATCGAAAAACAAAAAAACTGCTGGATGCCAAAGATCTGAGAAAGACCCTGGGAGGAAAGCTCCTTTTTGGCAACCTTAGCTTGACACTTGCTCCCGGAATTCGCATTGGGGTCATGGGGAAAAACGGAACCGGAAAGAGTACGCTCATACATATTTTAAATGGTAATTTGGCTCCTGATGCCGGTTCTGTAAAAGTGGCGGAGGGGTTGCAAGTCTTGACGTTTGATCAAAACAGGGAGCTGCCGGAGGGGAGCCAGACCTTGCGGCAAGCCCTGTCTCCGGAAGGAGACACGGTCATATATCAGGGGCGCTCTGTCCATGTGACCACCTGGGCCAAGCGATTCCTCTTTCAAAAAGATCAGCTGGACATGCCTGTTTCCGGACTCTCCGGTGGAGAAAAGGCCCGCGTTCTTATGGCCAATTTGATGTTGCAACCGGCGGATATTCTACTATTAGACGAGCCCGCCAACGATCTGGACATCCCCACGCTTGAAGTGCTCGAAGAGAGTCTGGAGGAGTTTCCCGGTGCCATGGTCCTCATTACGCACGATCGGTTTCTCATGGAGCGTCTTTGTGATTTATTGCTTTACTTGGATGGTGATGGCGGCGCGGAATATTTCGCAGATTATGACCAATGGTTTCAATACAAAAAAGACCGGCTTCCCGTTACATCCCGGCCCGGTGAAACCTCACAAAGCCCCCCGAATAAGAAAGCCCAAAAACTGGCCTACGAAGAGCGTAAGGAATTGACCCGGATTGAAAAACAGATAGAAAAGGCAGAAGGTATTGCGGATAACTTGCAACGACAGCTTCATGATCCTAAAATCATGTGCGACGCCCATCGATTGGCAAAAAGATATGCCGAACACCAAGAGGCCCAAAAGAAAGTTGATCATCTCTATGAACGTTGGGAGGAATTAGAGGCGTTGAGCAGGGCGTGATTTGTCCCCAAAGCCCCCAATTCCCATGGGTTGGTAAAGGGATTTGATGGACGTACATAAATTTATAAGTTGATTGTGGGAAAAGCGTGCAAATTTTGGGGACGGAGCTCTTTCTTTTGGATTAATTCCACTTGCACCGATAAAAAAGATTGATTAATTTAAAAATAAACGATATTAAAGCATATTTATTAAAATAATCCGGCAGATATCGTAATGTCGCTTGGCAATATCACCGGATTCAATACCGAAAACCAAACAAAGCCGTCCGGCAAACGCGCCGAGACGGCTTTTTGTTTGTTTTAAGCGACAGGACCGGCCGCGGTCACCCCGGCCGACACCAGGAAAGCATTTATGAATTTTTCTTCTTTTGGATTAAAACACGAAATCATCCGGGCCATTGACCAACTCGGATTTGAACATGCCACCCGGATTCAGGAAAAGGCCATTCCCCGGATGCTGACCGGCGACACCGATATCATCGGCCTGGCCCAGACCGGCACGGGGAAAACCGCCGCCTTCGGCCTGCCCCTGATCCAGTTAATTGATTTTGAATCAAAAAAAACCCAGGGACTGATCCTCTGCCCCACGCGGGAACTCTGCATTCAAATCACCGGCGATCTGAAATTGTTTGTCCGGCACATCCCGAAGGCACGTATTGCCGCTGTCTACGGCGGGGCCGGTATTCGGGACCAGATCACCCTGATTAAAAAAGGGGCTCAGATCATCGTGGCCACCCCCGGCCGACTGTTGGATCTGATCAACCGAAAGGCCGTCAAATTGGGAACCGTGGCCTATGCGGTCCTGGATGAAGCCGATGAAATGCTCAACATGGGGTTTCAGGAAGATATCGACGACATTCTGAAACGGACCCCCGATGACAAGCGAACCTGGCTTTTTTCAGCCACCATGACGAATGCCGCGGCGAAAATCGCCGACACCTATATGACCCGTCCGGTGACCATCACCGCCGGCTCACGCAACAAAGCCGCTGAAAACATTTCTCACGCCTGTTATGTGGTCAAAGAAAAAGATCGGTACGCGGCCCTCAAGCGGATGATCGACTATCTTCCCGATATCTTCGGACTTATTTTCTGCCGTACGCGTATGGAAACCCAGAGGGTGGCCGACAAGCTGATGAGAGACGGTTACAATGCCGAACCACTGCACGGCGATCTGTCCCAGATGCAGCGGAACCAGGTGATGAAAAAATTCAGGGAACGGACCCTACAACTGCTGGTGGCCACCGATGTGGCCGCACGGGGCCTGGATGTGGATGACATCACCCACGTCATCAATTACAATATTCCCGATGAACCGGAACGTTACACCCATCGGAGCGGTCGAACGGCCCGGGCGGGTAAATCAGGCGTATCCATGGTATTGGTAAACACTCGGGAAGTTCGACGGATCAAAGAACTGGAATCTAAAAGCGGCATTCGGTTCGAGTATAAAAAAATCCCCGGCGGCCGCGCCGTCTGCGAGAAGCAGCTTTACGCAATGGTGGATCGACTGGTTTCCACGGAGGTCAACAAAAAAGAAATCGATAATTACCTTCCCCCGGTGTTTGAAACCCTTTCCGCTCTCAGCAAGGAAGAATTGATCCGTCGATTCGTTTCCGCCGAGTTCAACCGCTTTCTCGATTACTACCGCGGAGCCCAAGACATAAACGTGAAAGTCAAAAAACGCCAAACAAAAGCAAATAAAGCCGAACACCGACTCGCAGGCAATACCCAGCGATTTTTCATGAATGTCGGCCGCCTGGACAAACTCAAAGAAGGCGCCATCGTCCGCCTGGTCTGCGACAAATCGGGCATATCATCCAAAAAACTCGGCAGGATAGAACTCAAAAGAGAATTTTCATTCTTTGATGTTGAAAAAAGCGTGGCAAAAAAAGTTCTCAAATCCCTTAAAGGCGTGACATTGGACGGTAGAAAAATCCATGCCAAATTTGCCGAAAACGAGATAAAAACGAGAAAAAGACACGGTGTATTTAAGGGATATTCTTAACATAGGCATCTTTTTGATTCTAATCTTGACGGTCTCGTAAAAAGTCCAACTTCTGCGTTGTGCTGCATTTCGCAATCATTCAACGTACGATAAGTACGCCTCATGATTACAAAATTTGCACGCCTTTTTATCCCGCCTATGTTTGGCGGGGGAGTTTGTACTTTTTACGAAACCGTCTAAATCGGACTTTTTACGAGTTCATCAATTTTTGGGGTAAGATGTTTCCAAACTTAACAGTTTGGGGCCCTGTTTGATGATGAATTCATTCCCGACCGTTTCCCAAATCCAGCCTGAAAGACCATATCCTCCGACAGGTTTGGACACAAAAGCGTCCACCCAGATTTCTGATTGGGCTTGATTTACACCCGCGGTGCCGAAACGTCCATAAGTTATTTCAGGAACCCGGTGGCAATAGGGTTCACCGGTCAGCTTCTCTGCCAAGTTTGCGGCGGCTTTATCTCCGTAAACGGAAACTCTCAAGCCGTAGCGGCTGTCCCGGGCCAGGCCAAGGACTTCTTTTGTATCATGGAACGTACGGATAAACGATACAGGCCCAAAGGTCTCTTCCTGCATGCCCAGCATATCGTGGCGGGCGTTGATGACCACCGTAGGATAAACCCAGTTTCCTTGGATGCGCCCGCCAAGGGCTATTTGTGCGCCCCGTTGCACCGCATCATTTAATTGAGCCTTGATGGCTTCAACGGCCTTGTTACTGGCTATGGGCCCCATCTCTGTTGTCGGGTCTGAAGGATCACCGACTTTAACGGCCCGACTGAAGTCGAGAAACAATTTTAAAAAATCATCATAAACGGATCTGTGCACATAGACGCGCTCCGGGGCCGTGCAGGTCTGTCCGGCATAAATATATTTGCAATAGGCAAGCTCCCGGGCCGCTGTTTCCAGATCGGCTTCAGGCAGAACAATGAACGGGTCTTTTCCCGGCCCTTCAAAGACGAACTTTTTCCCCTGAGCTTTAATTGCGTCCAGATACCGGCCGGCATAATCGTCGGAACCAAACAAACAGATGACCGGCGTTGCCGGGTCAGTCATGGCTTTCCGGAGAAATGTTCTGCCGTCGGAAAAATCGAAACGAATGGTATCTCCGAAGATGGGCCGGTATAAAGATTCCGTGAAGCGGGCGATACCGGAATCTCGTGAAGCAAACTTTACCCGTACCGGGTTTCCCACCATATATATGGAAACAATGGCAGTATTCAACCAGGCACTGCCGTTGTATGGCAGTACCAGAGCAACGGTTTGACCGGGCTCACAAACCGGCCGCCGCAAAGCAAAAGTTTGGGCTATGTTTTCAAACCTTTGCAGGTCGTTAAGAATTCCGTCCACTTCCACATTGCATTCGCGAACCGTAAAACCGGTGTCCTTGACCGCGATTTTGATCAGATTATCCCGATTTGCCCGTATGGCATGGATCAACGCATGAACTTTTTCGAGTCGGCTTTCAAAGGCTTGCATCATTATCCTCGTTAAATGTAGCTGAATTTTTGACAATTATTAGTGATAAGAATTCCCTTTTCCAGAGCGAAATAAGGGAAAATTTAATCTAGTGTTCGGTAACCGAATACATCCCATATAGTGGAACCGGAAAAAAAGCAATCATCATCCGGCTTCGCCCTGAAGTGCCCCCGATGACGGGATTTCGCTACGCTGCGCCGAAATCAAATGCGTTTATCCGGAGGGTTTTTTCTCTGAAGATTGACATTACTAAATTGTCGAGTATAATGAAAATTGTTATTACATTCTGTTTTTTAACGATAAATAAATAACAAAAGGGAGGTTTGAATATGGCAAATTGTGGAGAAATGAAAAAAGGGGATATTTATAAATGTGACACCTGTGGGTTAGAGCTCCAGGTGACCAAAACATGTTCCTGCGGGAGTGGAGGTGAAGACGCCTGTAGCGTTCCCCTCCAGTGCTGCGGAAAAGACATGAACAAAAAGTCGTAATGCTACCGACAATTCAAGAAAGGGGGCGGGAATCGACAAGGCTTTCGCTCCCTTTTTTGTTTGGGAGTTGTTGTGTTTTTTAAAAATTCTATTTTCCTCCTTGAAATATTAAAATCCATAAACCCAGCAAGATGAATAAAGCTCCGGCCCCTCCTTTAATATAGTTTGCCGGTATTAGCCGACTTACAGCAGATCCAAAGACAACTGCCAGCAAAGAGGTCAATATAAGTGCACACGCAGAACCTATAAATACAGCAAGTTTTGATTTGCCATCAACAGCAAAAGCAAAAGTCGCCAGTTGAGTTTTATCGCCCAATTCAGCGAGAAATATCATTCCAAAAGTTGTAAGCATCACCTTGAAATCCAAGTGTTTTTATCCTCCGTTTGCAAGTGAATCTATAAAAAAAATATTTTTGTGAAATCAAACAAGTTTCTAAATTCTATCATAAAATCTCAACAGTTGATCAAATGAAACTTGTCGTTAGCGGTAAAATATGGTTTATGGTTAACTATTGTCTATCCATAAATGAGGTTTTTTGTTCAAGATCAAGGCATGCGAAAAAAATAATCGCCCCAGTACGATCTGCCGGACCTACGGGTCAGGCAGGTATATACTTGATATTTCGAGGATTATTTTTTGAGCATAACGCAGATATTGGGCCCCGGTTAAATATTAAATACGGATTTAACAGGGCAAGCAAAAAGACCATTTATGGGTGGACACTAACTAAAACTGTTGACTATAGCAAGCATGATTCGCAGGCTGACAAAATTAAAACTTACATACAATGTGATTTTATGGGGCTTTCTAATGGCAAAGAGTAAAGCAGTAAAGCTTTGGTTCGTTAACGTCATATCCTTTATTCTTTTTTTAGTATTAACCGTTACAGGATTGTTGAACTGGCTGGTACTCCCCCACGGATATCAAGCCAAAGGGAGCATCTTGATTTCCTTCAGGCATTTTCTTCGGGAAGTGCACGAATGGACGGCATTGTTGTTCATCATCATCATATTTGTTCATTTAATATTGCATTGGGCTTATATAAAAACCAATTTAAAAAAATGACGGTTTCGTAAAAAGTCCAATCTTTGCGTTGCGCTTGATTTCGTGTTCACTGCGGCGTACATAAGTACGACTCATTCCACGAAATTCGCGACGCCTTTTTATCCCGCCTATGTTTGGCGGGGGAGCTTGAACTTTTTACTTTGCCGTCTCAATTTTGACTTTTTACGAGTTCATCAAGAATGAAGATCTGCCCCTGTTATTTGGTTTTTTGCAGTTCAACATTACCCCGGAAGTATTCAACACCTCTCAATTACAGGCAGTCCAATCGAAACATATGGATTTGACTTATTCTATAACTGTGTTACATTTAAAAAATAATGGAATATTAAGATAAAAAGAGGGCATTACAATCATGAAAGAACAATCATGAAAGAAAGGAGGGTGCGGTCATGTACGATAAAAAAGAATTGTGTGAAAAAATCAGGGGATTGTACCCGGACATCGGTGAATGTGGCATCGATGTTGACGTGGATTTTGATGAAGAGCAAAAATCATGGACGGTAAATCTAAAAAAGGATCAGATCGAGTTAAAACACTTTCTGGAAGACCAAGACGCCGAATTGTGCATGGAAGGAAAGCAGTGTGTGAGTTTAGGTCTTGAAATTGCCCAGCTCAAAGATAACATCTCAAAAATTTAGGGCGTCTATTAGAATACCTCAAAATCCATTCCATACCTCAAACTGCTTTTTATGAAAACTGTTTAATCGGGAAGCGGGGGTTAACCTGCTTCCCGATTTATTTATTCGAGACCTTTGCAAAACGCCCCCTTTTGCCCAATTCCGTCGTCAGGCTCAAATTTTAATCCTCAAAATACCCAATGTATTCCTGTGGTTAAAATTTTCGCCTTCCTTGGCCTTGAACAAAATTGGACATTTTTCAAAGGTCTCGGTCCAACAAACCGTGTTTTCGTGTTTTTATTTTCTCTATTTTCTATAACCCCACACGGCATAAATGGGATCTGAATCCATTAGTTCCGGAAAGTATTTATCATTGGTGGGTCTTGGCAAACCCCTGATGGAATAGGTTTCTAAGTCCGTGAACATTTCATTCTTCTGAAAATACTCCATGACCAACCCCATACGCTCGAATTCATGAAGCTCCTTCCAGATATGGATCACTTTTTCCGGGAACCATCGATTGGAAAATGTTACCATAAAAATACCTCCCGGTCTCAAAATTCGACCGATTTCCTTGAACACCGTTTCAGGATCCATAAGATATTCTACAGAAACCGTACACACAACCGCATCATAAGATCCGGTTTCATAGGGCAATATGGGATTTTCATTCAGGTCATGAACAACCCAGTCACTCAAATCTTTATTTTTCGCCAGCTCTTTTTCATTTAAACCTAACCCTGAAAGCTGTTCCAAGCGTAACCCTTGGGGCAGATGAGATTTCCAACTGCTCATCAAATCCAGCACTCGCATTCCGTCATGGACAAATCGACCGTAAATATCTTTTACAACTTCAATCGCCCGATCATCCATATGCTGAACAAATCTCGGTTTTTTGTAAAACACAAGGTCCGCCCCGTCATCTTTTCGTTGAAAGGGGTTTTCCAATAAAAAATCCGTGGGTTTTTCTTCCCAGCGGGACTGCATACCCGGCCCGTCGGCCATAATCTCCATCCAGTCATTACATCTGCCGCCCCGTTCCACAGATTTGAGTCGGGCCCCTTTTACAAATGCTTTGAGTCGAATCCGTCTGCTTGCCAGGGGGTGGTTAAAATCGACTTTCAACACGCCGTTTTCAATGCCCACACAGCGAAAGGGCTGAAGATTTTGAGGAAAAACTCCGGCAACACCACTTAGAAGTCCTTTGGGATAGAACCGGCCCATACGGGGGTTGATTTTTTTATTCGGAACAAACCGTCGATTAAATTGCATTTCTTTGATTTCAAATGTTTTTTTAAGATCATATTCGGGGACAATGGATCCCGGGCTAAAGTCCACCTGAACCGTTTGGCCCGGGGATTTACTTTCCAATTTGTTGTATAATCCTTTTGGCAAACAATCCCTCCAAAAATTAACATCAAAGGCTTCATATTCCTCTGTATGGGTCGCCTCCGCGCCGCCCCACCTCATCTGAAAATGAATATCTGCTACGATATTTTTGTTGTAATGATTCATTATTGCGACCTTCCTCGTATATGGTTTAAATCATCCATCGAGAAATAGTTCTCGGTGTTAATAGTAAAAAGTATTATTCATAGAGAATATCTTATCACCAAAATAAAAACGTAATCTGAAAATGCAAAGAGAGATAAGTGGGGTTCTAATAAGAGGGTAAACCTATCACTGTCTTCAGGTGATTTTAGAAATAATAAGTCAAATGTCTCGTCCCAATATTACTAAAAAGCCTTTGAAGGCGCAGGCTGAAATAAATATATTATGATCGTTTTTGGTTTTGTTTACGATCAATTAGGGTTTCATGCAAGATTCAGGTTATACATGATTGCGCAACTTCAGTGCAATAGGATGCGGGTTTAAATAAATCTGTTGCGCCAAGTACGCCTGTTTGTATTTTCGTATGTAATGATTGAGCAAGGTCACCGGTACGATCAAAGGGACATGTTCCTGTCTGTACTGCTCGATGATTTCAAGCAGTTCCTGTTTTTCGTCCGGAGACAGCTGTTTTTTAAAGTACCCCATGATGTGTTGCAGTACATTGATATTCTTCTTCAGGGTGGTTTTTAATCTCAAAGCCTCTATCAAAAGGCTCTCGTATTGCGTAAACAAATCTTTCATGGAAAGGGCTTTGCCTTTGGCAACCCGCTTCCCCATCATTTGGTAATGGCTGGGGCTATGCGACATAATGAGCAGCTTGTGCCGGGTATGAAAGTCGACCAGATTCCCCATACTTTTCTTTTTGAACAGCATTTGCCGCCAGCGCATCAAGCTAAAAATCTGCTCAATAAAAGTTTCCCTGAGTTTGGAATCATGCAGCCGGCCCTCTTCTTCCACCGGAATCAACGGGAAGTGCTCCGTAAACACACGGGCAAATATTCCCTGACCTTTTTTGTTAGGCATTCCTTTGGACGTTCTAACCGGAACTCGATACAGCCCGCTGCTGGGAGAGTTTTTTTTGAAAACAAATCCGCACAGGTTTTCTTTTTCCAGTTCTTCAACTCTTTTGAGTGCCCATTCGGTCATCCTGTGAGTATGGTCGATGTTGGTTTTAGAAGTGACCAGATTGGGATTGTCCGGATCCCCGACCAGACGCAAGGTCTCCCGGGGAACGCCCATCCCGCACCCCACTTCAGGACACACCGGAACATATTCCACGTACTGACCCAGTATGTCGGTGAGGTATCGGTCCCTGGCATGTCCGCCGTTCCAGCGAACCTGTTGGCCCATTAGACACGCGCTGATGCCCAGTTTAATTTTTTCGTCCATGGCTTATCCCATGATTTTTGATGATTATCCATCGATTTTT
>RPGQ01000058.1:0-6306 GCA_004193595.1 Desulfobacteraceae bacterium Eth-SRB2 | reverse complement strand
GATTTTTGATGATTATCCATCGATTTTTTATACCGTCATTTCCTCTTTGAATACACAAAAACGCTTTTGAATTTTCATTTTTACTTTTGGATGGCTTGACTGAATCACATTTTGTGTCGTTGTCAATATGAATTAAAGAGGTTTTATCTTAATCCAGTACCTTCATCAGCTCGGGAACGGTATTCTTTGGGCTGATCTTGTACCAGGCCTGATCGATGTTTCCGTTTTCATCAATGAGAAAAGATGAACGGATGATGCCCATAAACGTTTTACCGTACATCTTTTTCTCACCCCAAACGCCATAAGCTTCTGCAATTTTATGGTCCGGATCAGAGAGCAAGGAAAAGCCCAGGTTGTGCTTGTCGTCAAATTTTTTCTGAGTTTCAGGCGTATCCGGACTGATTCCTATGACTGCTATGTTTTTGCTTTTTAGTTCTTGCAGTGCGTCCCGCACATTTTTGGCCTGTGTGGCTCAGCCGGAGGTGTTGGCTTTGGGGTAGAAATAAAGAAACAGTTTTTTTCCGGTGAAATCTGAAAGCCGTACATTCTGATTATTTTGATCCTTAAGATCAAAATGGGGGGCCTTGTCTTTGGAATTGAGTGTTTTCATGATCAACCTCCTTTCTCAAAAGAATAATCTGTTTGTTGACGAATTGTCAAATCTCTAAAATCTTCACGATCTGGAAGATGTCAATGTGGGTTGATGGATTGTCCCGATCTAATCCTGATTTTGCTAAATCACAAGGCGGGTCAATACATCCCTTGACAGATAAATATTTGGAGTATGATATAGAAACCAATTGAACCGCCATTAGATTTCCAGAGATAAAGCAAATGTACACTCAAGGCCAAGCTCGGATCTGACTTATAACAAGTTTTGAGGTGGATGATATTTTTATCTTTTGGATGGCTATCCGCACTCCGACACGATCATAAAAGGTAGATGGAAGGCGAGATTTACAAATACTATGATATAGCCCTCCATTTTTGTCATTTTAATCTGAGACCCACATTATTGTGACAGTTAATGTGTCATAAAAGCTTGACTTGCGACAAATAAAAGACTGTTTTGTCACAATACATCTTCCCTACCTCCAACCGTTTGAGAACGTCAATAAAAGGGTATCGCGACTGGCGGCGAATATTCCGCTTATTCACCACAACCTGTGCCCACTGTCCTTTGTGGATGTACCTGAAGACCTTTATATTAATGGGCTGTTGGGTGTTTACGAACTGAACCGCATTGAGCTTATAAGGGACGTCTTTGTATGGACCTATGAACGGTCGTGCGATCGTTATAAAGTCGTGCGGCATGCTTTGGGAGAACCCGATACATTCCGGCTGCGATACCGAAAAGCCTTGATCGATTGCGTGGGTGAGGCGATCCGTCAGGTTGGCCGGGGGAATGCTATTGATACAGGAGAAGTCCTCTCACACTTAGCAAAGGATCTGGTGCCGGAGAATGACCGTGAACGCTTTTTCAAGATCGCCAAAGAAGAAATAGCCGCATTGCACGAGGGAAACTTTGCCCGTTACCGACTCCGCCCCGGTGAATTCAAGGACTGGCAAAAACGGAAGACATAGTGGCCACCTATGTCAGACATATACCAGGTTTTTGAAACAGTTGATACTCTGAGGGGAATGATGGATATCAGAAACCGATCGCTTTCTATGATAATCAGGTACGATAGATCATGAACCTTGATAATGTTGGTCTGATCCATTGGATCAATATCAATATTTGATTTCCAGGAACTTTTTGCGATAACGTCGCCTTTTATATATATTAGTCTTTTGATCGATCATCCATGAGAATAGTCTGCAAATCTTTGGCAACATACTGCCATGCAACTTTCTCACGGGTCCTGTAAAGCAATTCCCGGTGACAATTTCGAAGCCTCTTACCGGAGCCGCATGGACATATTTCATGACCTTTTGGACGGTTTTTCTGGCTAAAAGCCTCATGAATTCAACAACCGATTGGCGCCTATTTATGCCAAGCAATTCCGTGTAATACTCTATAATCCCTTCCGCAAAATGAGACCGGTCACCCCAAAGGGGAGGTTTTTGGTGTGCATCGAAATAGGCCTGCCAAACCAGGAAAGGAGCCACAAAGTTTTCCAAAAAATTTACAATACCCGATTTCAACGACCATCGCATCATTATATCGGCATAAACGCCAAGGCACGCTGAACCGTCTTTCATGATGTGACGATGATCAATGTTGCCGATAGGTAATTTCGGGTCATTACAGAGCAGATTTGGAGCCTCTTTGGGATACTTTATGGGCATGAGAATAGAGATCCTGTATTCAATCTGATGAGCAGAATCCGGAACAGAGATTCCGTATGTTCCAAAAGCAACAGCGGATTCGTGCTTCAAGAGGCGTTCGCTATTCAGCCTAAATCCTGGGCTTGCAATGACCATTCCCAAAAGAGGAGCGATAAAAGCCAATGCCGCCCTTTCTTCACGAAAAAGCTTTTGGTTCGATTTATACCACGGTGTCATCAGTAACAGATCCATGGTTTTGAAGGATTCTTGGCCGCATAAACGGCGGCGAGCCTGGTTGTTACTGCCTTTTTCTGGTTGATATCGTTCTCCTTTTCGACAGCGGGAAAACGATCCCCGAATTGTATCCGCCAAATATTAGACGCTTCGTGGCGATCATCGATTTTGATAGCCTCAGTCGCTGCATCGGCGGCATCCGCAACGATCTCTTGAAATATATTTTCTGTTGATCCGTTAAACGTGACGTGAGTTCTTCTGCGGCATCCACCGGGTTATAAACACAGAAAACGACACTTACCTCATCAGCGATTGCCCGGAGGATGTTGGCAAAACAAATGTCATCCCTTGTAGTTGCGTAAAAATGGTTCGCCGCCATAATGGTAAGGATCAATCCATTGGACATTTTACCTCGTCGGCTGGATTGAAAATCCGCCCAAACCTTCAAATATCGCACAATTCGACGGAGTTGTTCCCCATGGACTTTGACACTGTCGTTAAACCAATTCGTCAGTGCCAGAGGGTCGCTCCGGTGCCATCCTTTCTCTCCCTTTTCTGCTAGTAAGTAATCTCCATTGAGTTCACCATATGCCGGCAGGTCCACGTGATATTGTCCGGCGTAACGAACTCTGACACATGTACGTTTGTCTATAGGCTTTTGACCGGTATGGCCGTCGGTTGCCTGAACCAACCAGCGATGAACGGTTTCAGGTGTCGGCCAATTACTTTTATCGCCTGTGTCCAGATGCTGTAAATATATACCGTCATCGATATCGAATTCACCGTTCAGTGGATTGACTATTGTGCCCATCGCATAAGATCCTTGGCCGTGAAATCTGGGTATGTTCAGTTTGAGAACATCACGGAAGTGCCTGCGAATTCTGTCCCGCAGGGCATTGCGCGCAGTCCTCAGCAATACTTTTTTGCCGGACGCCAACGCAATAACATCATGAAATGTTTTAAATTCAACCTGCATATCAGCCATTTTTCTTGTCTCCTTTTATATTTTCGATTTTCTTAACTGGCAAAAGCCCGGTTTCGGCTTGTTCAGGACAAGTCCATGCGAGCACCAACAGTGAAGACGCCGCAACGCACAGCCAAATGCATAATGTAGAAAAATGATCGTTCCACTTGCTGTTTACTCGCTTGAATGCCGACGGTAGCAGCGACTCTTCTTTAAGGTAAACGCCGGGTTCATACATGCTGAGTGCTCGCTCGCTTTTGACCATTGCTCTGCGATTGCTTTGAAACCCTTTTCGCAGCCCCAGAATAAAAATCCCGGCACCGGTCCAGAGCGCCGCGATCAGCAGTGTCAGTGCGAGCCGCTGGGAAATCACCAATGTTTTATGGCTGATCAGCAGCCATGCAAGACCGACAGCCATCCCCGAAAGCCAAATGGTGAAACGGAGGCTTCGCTCCCGCATTTTATGGGCCGCCACATAACGCTCCTGAAGTTCAATCAGCAGAATTTGAATTTTATGGTCATCTTCTAATTGTACGGTGGTCATTGAAAACTCCATTGTTTTTTTTGTAAGGAGCAATTTATTTATGTTATATAGCAAACTGGATGCCAACGATTGGAAAATGGGACAAAATCATGCTTCAAGCAAACATTCTGTTTGTTAAAACTAAATATATCAATATGTTGTACTTAGATATTAATATAAGATAATTTTGGAGAGAACAGCTCAAGAGCAAGAGATTTGCGAGAGATAATAAAATAATTTGTTGAATAATAAAATATATTGTACTTTAAATCAAACATGGGGAAAAAATTTGAAAAGCACTAAAGGCTCAATGAGGTAACGACGAAAAGGCGGGGGTGAATTTTATATATTGCGATTTTAATGTAAAGTGCATAAATTGATTGCATATAGACACCTCGGAATTTATTCATGTAATTTGTTGAAATATCGGCAATAAGCTGGATTCCGGTTTACTCCAAAAGGGGACTATAAGTTGGGTAGAAAACAAAAAAAATACTATTCCGTAATTAGAGGATTTAAACCAGGAATTTATGATGCGTGGTATGGTGACGACGGCGCGGAAATCCAGGTTAAGGGATTTTCTAATCCGATTTATAAAGGGTTTAAATCTTTTAAAGAGGCCCAAAAGTGGATGGATTCTTTTGAGGGCAATGGTGAAGCCATATATGAACAAACGGCCACAACATATCTATCACAAATCACATATTCTGAAATCGAGAATTCAGGAGCTAATGTTATTATTTATACTGATGGAGGTTCATTAGGTAACCCGGGGCCAGGCGGCTTTGCTGCAGTTATAATCAAAGGGAAAAAAATATACGAAATATCTGGAGGATATAGGCTGACAACAAATAATCGCATGGAATTAATGGCGTGTGTTTCAGCACTGGAAAGTATAAAGCCACAGAGCTCTGTTACTTTATATAGTGATTCGAGATATGTTGTGGATGCAATAGCAAAGGGTTGGGCAAAAAGGTGGCAAGCAAACAGTTGGATGCGAAATAAAACGGAACCCGCCAAAAATTCCGACTTATGGAAACGGCTCTTGGATTTATGTGAACAGTCTTCAGTCGATTTTAAATGGATCAAAGGGCATGCTAACATTCCGGGTAATGAACGATGTGACCAATTAGCTAAACAAGCAGCCATGAGCAATGAATTAACACCTGATAAGATCTTCGAAAAAGAGTATGTAAAAAATACAACATAGCCTTTAAAGAAATTTTTTCCTTCTAATCAAAAACTTTTGTGTTTTTGAAAGAACACTGTTCTCCAAGAAATGTTGTTGGCTATGATAAAAGTCTATCGAAATTTCTTTAATTTTTTTTGAAATTGATTCCGTGCTTTTCAAGCTCTCTTCGCTAATTTTTTCTCCATTGAAAAAGGCCTCAAAAAAACGGTCTGGTGTATTTCCATGGGAAAGTAGAAGATCAAAAAGGATTTTACCATTCACACCAATCTGTCTGAGATCTTTTTCTAAAGCTTCCTTCTGATCCATCGGATTTAGGTAACTGGTCGCAAACACAATGTACGGGTATGGCTCTACTGTTGTTTTTAATATTTTGTAGTAAGAATTCATTATAAAATAATTTGAGAATATGTTTCTTCAATTAAGGTTAATGCCTCATGAATTATTGTTTCAGCGTCACCTTTATTCCAGATTATAGGAGTCATCTGTATGTGTCTGCCAACATGAAAATATGGATGTCTTTTCGATTTCCAGAAATTATATGATTTCTCTAATGCACTGCATGTTGAGTCACAATCGATATCCGATTTAGCAAAATCCTGTAACCAAAAGTAGTTATTAGGATCCTCTTTGAAGAGGCTCCCGAGTTTATTGGCATTTTTTACCCCACCATCATTACCTTTAAACATAAGGAGCTGTCGAATATACCCTTCCAGTCCCTTTAATGCTGGAAAAGCAAATGAAGAATAATCCTCCATTTGGATATCCAGTTTGGCCAGGGATAATGAAGGTGTTAAAATCCTAATAAGTCTATCATCAAGAAAAGAAAACGATGTAGGCAAATAAGATTCTAGCTCATGCCTTATTTCTTCAACTTTTAAATCAACTTTATAAGTGTCAGACTCTGTTTTTACAACCTGCTCGAAAGAAAGTATCTCGTAAAAGAATAATTTTATTTCTATGTATAAATTTAATGGCTTCCCTTGAACAAGAACGGAACCATGGATGCTAATTTGAACGAACCCATTTACACTCAAAATAATGAACCCAAGTGATGCGCAGGAGTTTGCAAAACATTTTAAAGCAGGGCTGACAAGGAGATAGTATAAGATAGAATTTTTTAGC
>RPGQ01000013.1:67621-89456 GCA_004193595.1 Desulfobacteraceae bacterium Eth-SRB2 | reverse complement strand
TTTTTTTGGAATATTATGTGGAGTTATTGAGACGAAAACATTGAAAAAATATGATGATTTATCGTTGACTCCACATAATAACTTACAGCACATAATGTAAATTATGTGCAGCTACACATAACTTGCATTCATAGATCGTATGTGATAACTTTTTAAACCGCTTACTCATTATGTGCCTCCTCTGCCTGGTTCCTTCCAGAACCTTGGAGGTACATAATGATAATTACTACAACGGTAAAACCTTTTTAGGGTACCACTACCAGAGGTAGTGCTTTAAGCCGATTAATAAAATAGAATATTAGGAGATAAAAATCTGGCTAACCTAGACAAATCGGCCGACGCAAAAAGCCACTCGGTTGATTAGCAGCCTTGAATAAGGAATATCCATTCTGTGTCTGCACAGGCAGTAGATGATGTAAACATTAAAAAAGGTGAAAACAAACCGGTATGCATTGAAATAAAGCTCACGAATTCCGCCGGGATCTTCCAGATTGATGAATTGTTAAAGAACAAGTTGAGATATTCACCCATAAAACAATTCGTGGAGGTAATTGCCAAAATTGAAGGAGAAATGGAACCCGGATTGTTTGATTCATATTCGATATAGTTTAAGGGAACCTTGTACCAAATTTTATCCAGAGGAAACGAACGCCGTTTCATCTTTTTAGGTGTTTTAGAAGAGACCATCAAATATTAAATGCGGATTTAACTGGGCAAGCAAAATCGCACAAAACCTTATGACTAAAAGAATTCTTAAAATCAGGCGGTGGATTTTGGGACAGGCCTTGTTCTTTTCATTTTTATGGTATATATAGTGAATGAGATTCTGTTTCAGGTTGTGCTCATGACAAGGAAGCTTTGATTTCCATCTGCGGGATCCAACCTAAATATTATGGACAAATCCACCTTTCGTTCCCTTTATCTCTGACCAGACGTCGAGGGGTGGAATCGTACCAAAAAAAAACCCAAAATTATATATAAAGGAGATAAATTTGAAACGGATCGGAAAGCAAGTGATGGTTGTTAAGTCTGCATTGGTCTTATTGTTGGTGATGTGTCCTGAATCTAACTCGACCGGACCCGAATGTCCCTGTCTGTCATCCTTCTACAATCAAAGCTTGCATTTTACCGGCAATGGCATGCGATATTGGTACGAAGAACCAAACGGGTTCATGAGCATAACCAACATCCCATATAACAACCTGGGATGCAAGACGTGCCACGTGAAGAGCTGTGATCGATGTCATGCCGTGCAAGACGGATCTGCTATGCATTTTTCCCAAAAAAAGACCAAAGATATGAACACCTGCTTGCAATGCCATACCCGTGCAAAACTCACCTTCAAGTACGGTAAAGCCGCTGACAACTTGGATGTTCACATCGCTTCAGGGTTTGTCTGCGCTGATTGTCATTACCAAGGCGATGTTCATGGCGACGGCCGCTCCAAGCCCTCCATGAGGCACCCATCGCCCAATGGTGTTTCTGCCACTTGCCAGTGATGCCATGTTGATCAAAAAACCGAGTCTCCTGAATTCGACCGCGAGACGCCCAGTCACAGTGCCCACGGAGAGAAACTCCATTGTTCGGCCTGTCATGTCAATTCTACCATGGCCTGTTATAATTGTCACTTCGACTCCGCACTCAAAACAGGCAAGAAAGGAAATTTTATCCCCATGAACGACTGGTTGTTATTGATCAACTATAATGGGCAGGTGACTTCGGGAAGTGCAATGACCCTTGTCTATCAAAACAAGAAATTCATTGCCTACTGTCCCTACTTCACCCATAGCATATCCACCCAAGGGCGATCCTGCAAGCAATGTCATCAGAACAAAGCTGTGCGTGAGATAGCAAAGGGTAATAAAGTCACTGTCGTCGATTTCAAAGATGGGAAAGTTGTCCCGTGGAAAGGCGTGGTTCCGGTTGTGCCGGATAAGCTGCGGTGGGTGTACTTTAACAAGGTAGGTGAAAACAAATGGGTGCCGGTCAAAAATGATAAAAAAGCCAAAGTACAATTTGCGGCATATGGCAAACCGCTCACCAAAGAGCAGTTCGAGAAATTGGCCAAGGATGTGAAGTAAGGCCAAAAGGTAGGATCTTTCTACCAATCAAGCTATACTTAAAAAAAATGCCATCAACCCATAATCAACTGAAGGCATGAATAATCGGATTGTTACCTGAATATGTAGATGAATCCTATATTTTTTTAGTGGTGAAACATGGAAAAACTATTTAATGGCAAAAAGACGGCAAAATTAGGTTCTGAAAAGAATCCCGCTGTTGTTCATGTAAAAACAAAAAAAAGAATGGATGAGGTTTCAAAAATTTTCGAAAAAAACGGTTGGAAATATACAATTGAATTACAAGAGGATAAACCGGAAGATATTACCGATTTGGAAATATTATTGAACTGGCCGAAACCAATAGAAGCCCAAAACAAAGTCAGGCGTAATGAGCCCTGCCCATGTGGAAGCGGAAAAAAGTATAAAAAATGCTGTGGCAAGTAAGGCTATGTTATGCTTTAAAACATTACATATATTTCTTTGGAGAACATTTAAACAATGCCAAAACAAATTCGTGTCCTCTTGTTCGATATAGGAGGTGTTCTCGTTGAACTGAACGATATATCAAAATTGATAGATTTGAACGGCGACCAAGTGCCTGTCAACACGCTTTGGTCGGATTGGCTCTTTTCTCCGGCTGCACGTGATTTTGAAATGGGTATTTCCACCAAAGAGCAATTTGCAGACAAATACATTAAAGAAAATAATTTACCAATAAAACGCAATGACTTTCTCAAAGTATTCACCCAATTGCCAAAAGGACTTTATCCCAATGCCAATAAACTTATAGAGCGTTGTCGAGACCGCTATTTCACCGCAAGTTTGAGCAACACCAATGCTCTGCACTGGCAGAGGCTTACCCATGAAATGGGTATCCATAGGATGTTCGATCAAAATTTCGCATCACATTTGACCGGAAAACTTAAGCCGGATCGTGAATCTTTTGAGTATGTTCTTCAAAGCCTTAATTGTGATCCGGCAGCTATTCTTTTCTTAGATGATAACGAAATAAATATTAAGGGTGCAAGATCCGTTGGAATGATCGCATACCTCGCCAAAGGCCCGCAGGAAACCGAAAACATTTTAGAGGAAATCGGAATTTTAACACCTGAATTTTGAACGAGCCGAAGTCTTTTTCACCCTTAGGGTTCGCGCAAAAATAACTTCGCAGAATTGGCGCTCAGATTTGGTTCAGATTTGGCTGATCCGAGAGAGCAAAACCACAGGAATAGCGAGATATTTCGAGGCCAATTTTATAAGATCGGGTGCGAGTGAGGTATCAGCCAAAGATGGGCTGAAGCTGAGATGTAAAAATGTGAAGTTATTTTTGCGCGAGCCCTTACCCTTCTTCCTCAATCCTCTAAGGAAATTCATATGTTCCGGCAAAAAGCAAGAAGAGTTTGTATCTCAACGAAATTTCTCTGCCGCCAGGCTTCCCCATAAACATCTATGCCACCGTGTGTAATTCACTGATGTTGGTTAACAGCGGTCATTTATTACTTTCCATCGGAATTCGAAGGTCTGGTTTCAGGTGTCGGGTGTCAGGTGTCAGAAGGACGAACGTAAGAGCTGACACCTGAACACTGACACCTGAAACCTAGATTGCTTGAGCTAAATCACCAACAATCTTGATTTACACCCTATGCCACCCCTGTTGATTTTTTTAAATTCGCAGAAAATCGGAAAACGAGGACAAAGATAACAGCAAAATGCCTTTGCTGGAGGATTAGAACATTGATTTTTTAATAGAAGAATTTCCAAAAATATATAAATAGTTTCATATTAACTGTGAAATCTATTTCACAATCTTATTGATGTATAATTCAGTTGTTTGATAACTATCTTATTTTATTAATTTAATATTGCCTGATCATTTGTGCACGCTTTTTGCAGCAGTATTTGTTTTTTCTCGCCACACAGGAACGATATGACATTAAACAAAAAATAACATTTTTAACTGGAGGGTATCCAATGATAATTAAAATTAATGGTTCTGAACTTGAAATTTCTGAAGAAAAAGATATCTATTTTGGATCTAAAACATCAGGACAAATCTTTAAAAAATGGTATGGACTCGAAGAAAATGTAAAACTTGGATTAGAAATGATACAGAATAAAGCTGAGGCGCTAATATTAGAATCCAAAGAATTATTATCAGCTACAAAGCCTGATTAACCCTACCGCTGCATAAAAAACACATCAGATTATACGGTAAACGGCCGGGACAAATGCTAACTCAATCATCCCCTTGCAACGGCTCATCTACATAGTAGCACCTGAGGGATCCGTGGGCCCGGTTGTCCCGGCACTGATTACAGGAAATGCGGCTTGCCTTCTCGGTGTCGCCGCGTTTCCACCTTGCGACAAGCCTCGGCTCACAAATGAACGGTCTGCACATGAATATCATATCCAAGGACGATGTTCTCCCTTACCCTGTTAATTTGATTTTGACGATATCCTTCATTAACTTGAAATGATTATCAAGTGAATAAATTTCACAATGATTTTGTTTGGCATTTTGAGCAATTATCAAGTCTGGAATTCCAACTCCATTCAGACCACTCTTCAAACATTTATATTGAAATTCAATTAGTTGACCCCATTCAATATGCATTTCTATTTTATTTATATTATTTAATAAGTTGATAACTTTTCTCTGGTTTCTAATTTTAAGGAATGGTATGAGCTCTGCAAGAATTAAATCGTTTATGACTACGAGATTTTCATCAATTAGAAAATCAAGTATTTCAAAATTGTTTCCACCCCTAAAATATTCTATCCAGACAGAAGTATCTACTATTACCGACATTTACGGCCTCGTATGGTATTTAGATCAATGTCTAAATCTATCTTCCCTTTGAATGTTTTCAATTCAGAGATTCTATTTTTTCTGATTAACTCTTCTAATGCTGTGATAATAACTTTGGTTTTGGTATGAATGCGGGTTGCCTTCATGGCCTCATTCAATAAATCTTCTGGTAAATCAAGGGTTGTCCTCATAATCAACCTCCTTTTATGCATGAATTTAACATTTTATGCATATGGTGTCAATTATTTTAAGCCGAATATCTGTTATTAAACAGTTAGAAATCTTCTTTTTTGTACGATCTCACTTAAATTACTTCATACGCCAATTTTCCCTTCGATACAGTAAAAACTCATTATTTTTAGATAAATTATAAGGTTATAGCGATTTTACTTGATAATCGAGCGAAAGAAACGTATCTTTTCCAAATTTCGAAAAAGAATTTCATGCTAAACATGTAGTTTTTGCTAACATTAGGATTTAAGTCTAATCTTTAGAGGTTAACATGACCACCTTTGCGCAAAGGAAGTGGCGTTCCCTGTCTTATGTGTCCTTGATGTTTATTTGCTGCGGGGTCGCCTTCAGCGGTTATTTGGGTTCAAACATGCGCCTTCCCGTCGTACCCCTTTACGCCAAATCTATCGGTGCGGATACGGTTCAAGTTGGAATAATCAATTCCGCTTTCTTGCTCATGGCAGGAATACTATCTTTGCCCATGGGCATCCTCTCCGACCGTTTTGGACGTAAACTTTTTGTGTCTCTGGGTCTTATTGTGCTGTCCGTGACTTCATTTTTGCTCTATTTTAGCAAAACTCCCATGCAACTCATGTGGATCTATCTTTTTTTCGGCGCCGGACTGGCCGCGTTCGGTCCCACCATGATGTCCTTTGTAGCTGATTTTTCCCCGGCCACTCATCTTGGACGCTCATATGGCTGGTATACAACGGCCCTTTACACCTCGATGAGTTTGGGTCCCGCAATTGGAGGATTCGTGGCTCAACAAAGGGGATTTCTCCAGGTTTTTCTTATTTCCGGTGCCATCATTTTCTTAACTTTCTGGGTTGCCGTGCTTTTCTTGCCCCCAACCCATCTGGTTATTACCGACAGACCCGAAAAGCGAAATCCCTCGATCATTGTCAGAGAGCTTTTGAAAAATCGCCCGCTTTTGAGTTGCTGGCTTGTTACCCTGGGAGGATGTTTCGCTCTGGGAATGTTTATCACTTTTCTTCCTCTCCATGCTCAAAACCAGAGTCTGAGCGTATGGCAAATCGGTCTTATTTTTGCGGCCCAGGGACTTTCCAACGCGTTATCCCGGATTCCCTTTGGTTATCTGAGCGATAAGGTTGCAAATCGCAGCACCCTCGTTGTTATAGGACTTATCGGATTTTCCGCTTCCATGGCGGGCTTTGCAATATCAAAAAGTACGATTCATTTTGTGATATTTGCCGTTGCATTCGGAACCAGTATGGGATTGGCCTTTACTTCCGTGGGCGCCCTGATTGCCGAAGTAGTTCCCCTTGAATCCCGAGGACTGGCAATGGGCGGATATAATACCTGCATCTATTTTGGGATGATGCTAAGTTCCGCCTCCATGGGAGTGATTATTCGAAAAATCGGCTTTGGAAACGGATTCTTCATCACAGCGGTGATCAACTTGATTTTGGTAGGTTTTTTCTATCTTCTCATGAAAGAGTTTTCCCGGATAAAGGCAAAAACTTGTTGACCGTTCCGGGGTTCATAGGTTCAGGGGGTGTAAATCAAGACTGTTGTTTGCTAAGATTGCCATGGCGGTTTGGTTTCAGGTGTCAGGTGTCAGGTGTCAGGTGTCAGGAAACATGTTCAGTAGTAATGGGCCAGCCCTGAGGGAACGATTCATTTTTTTACGCCATACACTGCCGTTTCCTCAGCTAACTGCCAGCGGCGTTCTCGCTCTGGGACTTTCCGTTCCAATGTTTTCTCTAATCCATTCAACATACGAATGCATTCTTTGTAACGACCCCGAATTTCTAAATACACCTTTTCCGTGATCTACCCTTTCTTAACCCTAACACCTGAAACCTGACACCTGAAACCTGACACATAAAAATAGGGCTTCGGAGCCACGGTTTGTCAATAGGCAAACATCAGCGTTTACCAACGGCACAGCCCGCTGAGTAAGTTCTCAGCGGACTTGTGAGTGTTTAAGAAGGAACGGGTTATATGTCGAAATAAAGGAAAAATTCGTGCGGATGCGGACGAAGTTTTACTTCATTCACCTCGTTTTCAATCTTGTATTCAATCCATTTTTCGATAACATCTTTGGTAAAGACATCCCCTTTCAACAGAAACTCGTGATCTTCCTGCAAAGCGGCAAGTGCTTCATCCAGAGATCCGGGTGCGGAAGGTACATTCGCCAGTTCCTCGGGGGACAGTCCGTAAATGTCTTTGTCCAATGGTTCTCCCGGGTCAATCTTGTTTTCAATACCGTCTATTACGGCCATAAGTATGGCGGAAAACGCCAGGTAACCGTTGCAGGACGGATCCGGTGTTCTGAATTCAATCCGTTTGGCCTTAGGCGACGCCGAGTACATGGGAATCCGGATGGCCGCACTGCGGTTTCTACTGGAGTACGCCAGGTTTACCGGCGCTTCAAAGCCCGGTACCAGCCGTTTGTAAGAATTGGTGGTGGGATTGGTAATGGCGCACAGTGCGCTGCAATGTTTTAGTATTCCACCAATGGCATAAAGAGCTTCCTGTGAAACCCCGGCATACTTATCCCCCGCAAACAGAGGGTTCCCGTCTTTCCAGATACTGCAATGCGTGTGCATTCCGGTACCATTATCTTGAAAAAGAGGCTTGGGCATAAACGTTACGACGCGGTTATGTTTGTAAGCCACATTCTTGAGCACATACTTGAACCACACCAACTGGTCACCCATTTGGATAAGCGGCTTAAACCGCATGTCGATCTCGGCCTGCCCGGCAGTTGCAACCTCATGGTGCTGACATTCAACATCTATTCCCAACCCTTCTAACGTCAAAAGCATTTCAGTTCGAATATCCTGAAACTTGTCCATGGGAGGAACCGGGAAATACCCCTCTTTGTGTCGCGGTTTGTAACCCAGGTTGGGGTTTTCCTCTCTTCCGCTGTTCCAAATCCCTTCAACTGAATCGATCGCGTAAAACGCACGATTGCTGGATGATTCAAATCGAATATCATCAAAGATGAAAAATTCGGCTTCAGGCCCGAAGAAGGCAGTATCCCCAATTCCGGTGCTTTTGAGATAGGCTTCCGCCTTTCTGGCAATATTGCGAGGGTCTCTGGTATATGATTCACGGGTAATCGGATCGACGATATTTCCGATGAGCACCAGGGTCGGCACTTCAAAAAAAGGGTCCATTTTGGCGGTAGCGGCGTCCGGCACCACGAGCATATCACTGGCGTGTATGGGCTGCCATCCCCGGATACTTGATCCGTCAAATCCGAAGCCGTCTTCAAAACTCGACTCCTCCAACTCGCTCAAAGGAACCGTAAAGTGCTGCCATACCCCCGGAAAATCCATAAATCTTAGATCAACGACCTTTGCCTCGTTTTCTTTTGCATACTCCAATACCTGTTTTGGTGTCATAATATGATTCCTCCTCAGTGTTTATATTATATTGCATCCTTGCCTTTTTCTCCGGTGCGAACCCGAATCGCCTGTTCAACCGGGAATACAAAAATCTTTCCATCGCCGATTTTGCCGGTATTGGCGGCATCCTGGATTTTGCTGACAACTTCATCAGCCCGGGAGGCTTCCACAATGATTTCGATTTTGACCTTGGGAATAAAGTCCACAACATATTCGGCACCGCGATAGATCTCTTTATGCCCTTTTTGCCGTCCATACCCTTTTACTTCCGATATGGTCATGCCCTGGATGCCAATTTCATTGAGTGCTTCCTTGACATCATCCAATTTAAAGGGCTTGATGATAGCTTCGATTTTCTTCATGATTTCAATCCTTTCAATTATTAGTCGATCTCAAACGCTCTTTCACCATGGATGGTATTGTCTAATCCTAAAATCTCATTTTCTTCATCCACCCTGAGCCCGCCGGTTATGAACCGGGTTATATGAATAACAATGAACGTTGCAATCGCCGTATAAGCGGCCGTACCAACAATGGAAATGGCCTGAATCCAAAGTTGTTTCGGGTTTCCAAAAACCAATCCTTTGGCCCCTTGGGTAATGGCCGGGTTGGCAAAGACCCCGGTTGCCAGGGCGCCCCACACACCGCACATGCCGTGTACCCCGAATGCATCCAGAGAATCGTCATAACCCAGTTTTTGTTTTAGCACGGCGACACTGTAAAAACCCAGTACACCGGCAACCAGTCCGATAACCATCGAAGCCGGCATGTCGACAAATCCTGCAGCAGGCGTAATGGCAACCAGTCCGGCCACAACCCCCGAGGCAATTCCCAATAAGGTTGGTTTTTTATTAACGAGCCACTCGGTGAACATCCACGCCAAGGCAGCCGTGGCCGCCGATGTGTTGGTTACCAAAAAGGCGGAAGCGGCAACGCCGTCCGCGGCCAGTTCGCTGCCGGCGTTGAACCCGAACCACCCGAACCACAAGAGCGCGGCGCCCAGGGCGGTCAGGGAAATACTAGAGGGAAACATGGCCTCCTTTCCGTAACCGACGCGTTTCCCGATGACCAGGGCCAGTACCAAACCGGCAACACCTGCATTGATGTGAACCACCGTACCGCCGGCAAAGTCAAGGGCGCCCATTTTCGACATCCAGCCCCCGCCCCATACCCAGTGACAAATCGGAGAATAAACAACCGTCAGCCACAACACCGTAAAGACAATCCATGAAGAAAACTTCATGCGGTCCACGATAGAGCCAAGGACCAGGGCCACGGTGATCCCGGCAAAGGTCATTTGAAAGACAACAAAAACATAGGTTGGTATGGTCCCGGATAGACTGTTTACATCAATTCCGCTTAAAAACAGATTCTCCAGACCGCCGACCATGCCTGCCTGATCCGGTCCAAAGGCAAGGGTATAGCCCCACATCATCCAGATCACACTGGCAAGACAATAGGCCACAAACGTCATGGCATAGGTGTTCAAAAGGTTCTTAGACCTGGACATGCCTCCGTAAAAAAGGGCCAGACCGGCGGGGGTCATCACCATGACCAAGGCCGTGGCAACGATCATCCAGGCCGTGTCCCCGGTATTTAAGACATCCGCAGCAAACGCTGAAGAATACGGAAAAAACAGACACAGAACAGCAATCGTAAAACCGAGTAATTTCATTCGTAATTATCCCTCCTTTGTTTGGATCCGCTCTCAAGCGGGATTTTTTTTAACCCTAATGGATACTCAATTTCCTTTACGTTCGATTTAAGGCAATACTTCCTCTATAGCCGCTTTGACGGCCGCCACCTGATCCGGCGAATCGACCTTTTGCCCGTCAAAATCCCTGACATAAAAAACATCCACCACCTGATCGACCTTGGTAGATATTTTTGCTACCCATACATCCAGTCTGCATCTAAACAGAGCATCCGTTATGCTGTAAAGCAGCCCCGGAAAATCGTAAGTAAAGACTTCAACAATGGTAAAAAAACTCGAGCTGTTGTTGTCCAGAACAATTTTATGCGGTCTATGCCCCGGGTGGGGTTTGCCGGATCGATATACATTCATGTTTTCGCTTAACGCTGCGGTAAGATCCAATTCGTCAGCCAGAGCCGATCGAAGTTGCTTTGCCGCACGTTCCCAGGTTTTGGCTTCAAAAATCCGGTCCGGAGGGGGTTTAACTTCAAAAATGTCAAGGGCAATATTATTCCGCCATGTGAAGACCTGAACGTTGAGAATATCGAGACTGTTGAGGGTAAATGTTCCTGCAATCTTTGAGATTAACCCCGGTCGGTCTTTGGCGCAGATGGTGACCGTCCGGCTGTTGGAATCCGGTGTCTGAACCACTCTCCAAACAAAATCATCCGAACCCATATTCTGGTAAAGTTTGATATGCTCCAGGATATCTTCAGCCGATGTATAAAGGAGGTATCGCGGGGACATGAAGTTAAACAAGGTTTCTAACTCCTGTTTGGGGTGGAGTTCGAATCCTGAAGATAAAACCTTTTTTTTCTTTTCCTCAACGCCTTTGACGGCTTCACGGGTTGCAAGTTCTCCATGTTCCAGAATATTCAGAACTTTAAAAAAAAGATCTTTCAAAAGTGCAGCGGTCCATTCGTTCCATGCTTTAGGACCGGTGGCCATGGCATCAGCTACGGTCAAGAGATACAGCATTTTCAGATGCCTGGCGTTTTTTATTATTCTGGCGCAAAAAATGGCGGTTTCCTCATCATACAGATCCCTTCGGGTTGCAATTTTAAACAGCACGAGGTGTTCTTCGACCAGAAACGAAACCGTTTCGATATCCTTGTCTTTAAAGCCTCTTTTGGGTAACGCCGTGCGAACAATTTTTGCCCCGGTTTTGGAATGGCTCTCACCCGGCGTGCCTTTGCCGATATCATGGAACAGGGCTGCCCATAACAACAGTCTCCGGTTTTTGAGTTCTTTGTAAAGATCACCGCATAGCGGGGCTTTGGGCGCACCGTCTTTGGATCCGAATGATTTTAGAATTTGAACCGCCCGCAGGGAATGCCGGTCCACCGGATAGAGATGATACTCATCATACTGAATCCTATTCTCAATGTCTTTAAATTCAGGAAGATATTGCGTTAACAGGCCGGTATTTAACATTTCATTCAAGACATTGAATGTTGGGGCCGGCGCAACCAAGATTTGATCAAAGGATTGAACATTCTCCAACGAAGATATAAAATCATCATCAATAAGATATTTAAATTCTCTGGCCAACCTTTTGGCCTCAATACTCAACGGGATCTTTAAACAGGCGCTTTCTTCAAATATTTTCATCAAAAGGCCCGGAGATTTTAGGATGGCCTCAGATGAAACAAAATTAAGCATTCCCTCTCCGGATACTTTCAAGCCCTTAACCGTGGTAATTTTTTTTGTCTTTCTTTTACGTTTCGAGCTTGATGCATACCCGAGTTCATAAAGAAATATTAGATGCTGCTGTTTTACGAATTCCATATGTCCATGGAGTTCGCTCAAAAATCTTTCCACGGGTTGTTGCCCGTTTTCTTTTCTGAATTTCAGGACGGCAGCCAAAGACGCCTGGTGTTCGAAGTATAGCTGATCGCATTTTCTACCGGTTATGTGATGCAGACGATTTCTGATATTCCAAATGAATTGTAACGATTTTCTTAAGGACTCAAACTCCTCGTGAGACAGATAACCGTGATACTCAAAATCTCTAAACTGCTTTAGATTTGATTTGATACGGGCAATCCAGAGCATGGTGTGATAATCTCTCAACCCGCCCTGCCCATCTTTGAGGTTGGGTTCAAGCAGATAAGCGGAATCTCCGAAATACAGGTGCCGTTGGCGATTATTTTCTATGAGCGTAGCGATTATTTTGATAGATCGTCTGGGTGTGATTCTGTGACCCAGCTTTTCCATAAGGGCTGAATATAAAGGTGACATGCCGCATATGAAACGAGCATCCAAAAGGGATGTTAAGACTTCAACATCTTCTAAAGCGAGATTAACGCATTCCTTAATCGATCGGGTGGCATACCCCACATCAAAACCGATGTCCCATAACGGATAGATAATCTCGCGAACAAGAGCTTCGGCATCATCAGGAACACTTTTCTCAAAAAGAAAAAGCAGATCCACGTCAGAATGGATACATTGCTCTTCTCGGCCATAGCCTCCCAGAGCAATAACGGCGTAAAGATTTTTATTAGCAGCCATCTTAGGACCGACGATGCTATTTTCAAAGCAGTGGTGAAAATAATCGTCGAGAATTCGTGCATGTTTTTTTATAAAATCAGGCTCCGTTTCTTCAAAAAAGCCGGAAATCAGGGGCCCGGTCTTTTCCCGTAATCTCTCTGAGGCAGACTCATGAATATCTTTTATGTTTGCTTCTTGCAGATTCATTATATCTCAACGGAACAGGTCGTTAAATTCGGTCTCAAGATTTTTTTTGTGCATTTAAAAAACACATACAACCAGAATTATGAAAGCACCGATTAAAAAACCATTTAATCAGAATAAAATTACAATATTTGTGACAACGTCTTTAAAATAAATAACAGCAACAATTATGCCACCCCATCGAACAATTCGTTATTATATGTTTATACAGATAGTTAACTGTTGATACGGATGTCGAGGAAAGTTTGACGAATTACATTTCTGTCATATTATTGATCAATAAACTACAATAATGCAACTTTAATTTTAGAAAAAAAAGGGTGCAATTAAGGCATGCTTGGTTAAAATTTAGAGGTAAGTCTCAGTTTATAAAAGATCTTTTAGTCTTGGAAGCCACGCTTGACGATCCGGACTTTTTTACAACGGTTAAGCTACCAAACAATTGGCCCGAATTTTGCAAAATCAGTATAATAAAATCACCTGAAGAATTTCATTTTGTAAAACATCTTTCAATAATAATTGACTCAATGACTTACCGGCTAAAGCCGGTAGGTTGTTATGGACGTGAACGCCCGTTAAGACTAAAGTCACCTAAACTATTCGGATGAATCCGACTCAAGTCCTGTGTCATCTCCTTCGGTCTCCTCGGGTTCATCCCAAATTTTGAAAGTGCCAGGTTCATCAGACTGATTTTCTATATACTGCTTGATCTGATCCTCAGTCACTGAACCTACTGTCGTACCGAAATACCCACGTCCCCATAAATGGCGCCCCCAATACTTTTTACGCAACTGAGGAAATTCGCGCTGTAAACGATACGAACTTTTTGCTTTGAGGTGTTGCATTATTTTTGCCGGTGAAAGATGCGATGGTGCGCCGACCAGAACATGTATGTGATTCGAACGTACGTTACCTTTTACTATTTCCATACGCTTCTCTGAACATATATCTCTGATTATGTCTCGTAGTCGAAGGGCCAGGTCTCCCTTCAATACATGGTAACCATATTTTGTCTTCCACACAAAGTTATACTTGAAATCGGTAACTGTATGTGCACCTCGTCTATATCGTTCTCTTTTCATTTTAACGCCCCCCTTTATTTGATCGAGGGCATTATATACAAAAATAGGCTTTATAAAAATAACCTAATGATAAAATCGCTAAAGACTTTTCCGCCTGAAAGGCGAAGGTTTATACCCTGCCCCTTGGAAATTAAAAAATAGTTCTTACAAAACTGTTAGTAATAAAAGTCAAAATTTTCAAACTTAAATAATGAATAAAAGACAAGTCAAAGAGCGTTTATCAGAGTTTGCCGGAATATGCCAACACGCTGAAAATGACGAAATTTCACTTTTAGAAGCAGCCCTCTTTGTTGAAGATGTGTTCGGGATAGCTCTTTCAGACAATGAAATCTGTAAAAAAAACCTTGGAACCCATAACGCTATAGAAAAATTTATAGTTAAAAAACTACAATTGTAAAAAACATGTGTGGAATCTGTGGAATAATAAATCTTGAGAGTGGCCTTCCTCCGGACACAGGCATTCTTATGTGTATGATGGGAAGGCTTCGACACCGTGGACCTGACTCAAGCGGCTACTATCGTGACAAACAAGTCGCATTAGGGCATACCCGGCTTGCGATAATAGATTTGCAGACAGGTGTCCAACCTATTTCCAATGAAGATGATTCCGTATGGATAACATTTAACGGCGAAATTTTTAATTATCTTGAACTCGGATCAGAACTTTCAAACCTGGGACATGTTTTTAAAACTAAAAGTGATACAGAAGTTATTGTACACGCTTATGAGCAGTGGGGCACATCATGCTTTGAACGCTTTAACGGGCAGTAGGCTCTGGCCTTATGGGACAGCAGGAATGGCAGGATAATTCTGTCCCGTGACCGATTGGGCATCAGGCCTCTTTACTATACAACATGCAACAAAAGATTGTTGTTTGCCTCCGAGGTCAAAGCACTGTTTGCAGACAAAAATGTAGAGCGAAAGCTTGATCCTGCCGGTATTTCGGAAATCTTTACTTTCTGGAGCCCTGTTGCACCAAGGACAGCTTTTAAAGATATAAAAGAGCTAAAACCCGGTCATTTTGCTGTTATCAAAAACGGAATTGTTAAAAGCAAAGCCTACTGGGCCATCTCCTTTCCAGATAAATTTTCAGAATCCGGCTTAAGCGAAAAGGAGAATGCCGATCTTCTTCGAAATCATTTGATTAATGCTTCCAAGCTTCGATTTACAAGAAGTGATGTTCCGGTGGGCGCCTATCTGTCAGGCGGGATCGATTCATCAATCACATCCTCCATTGTTTCTAGGTACACCAAAGCAAAGCTAAAGACTTTTTCAATCCGTTTTACTGATTCAGAGTTTGACGAAGGACAATATCAAAAAGAGATGGTTAAAAGACTGGATGCAGATCACAGGGATATAAAAGTATCTAACAGGGATATCGGCGACGTGTTCCCTGAGGTTATATGGCATGCTGAGCGACCGATTCTGCGCACGGCACCTGCTCCATTATTCCTTCTTTCCAGGCTGGTTAGAGAATCAGGCTACAAGGTTGTGGTCACGGGAGAAGGAGCGGACGAAGTCATGGCAGGGTATGATATTTTCAGGGAAGCTAAAGTTCGCCTGTTTTTGGCCCGAAATCCAACATCTGAAAAACGATCAAAAATATTCATGAAACTGTATCCATGGATGGAAAGCTCTCCCGGCAATGCGCCGGCTTTTGCCGATGCTTTTTTCAGCAAAGCTCTTGATCCTATGGATCCGGCACTTTCTCACCGACCGAGATGGAACACTACATCATCATTAAAGCATATCCTTGATCCTGATTTTCGTCGGGAAACAGAAAAAGTGGATGTGACTGAAGCATTATTATCAAAGCTTCCTGAAAGTTACAATGGATGGGATCCGCTATGCAAGGCGCAATGCCTTGAAATGGTTACACTTCTCTCCGGATATATTCTGTCTGCACAAGGTGACAGGATGCTAATGGCCAATTCTGTTGAAGGCCGGTTTCCTTTTCTGGATTGCAATTTAGTAGATTTTTCCAATCAACTCCCACCCAGGCATAAGCTTCTTGCCCTTAATGAAAAACATCTTCTTAAAGTTGCATTTAACGATATCATACCGGAATCTATTTTAAAAAGGCCCAAACAACCCTATCGAGCGCCGGATGCTGCAAGTTTTTTTCTGGGAGAAGATATTGATTGGGTTTATGATGTAACCCGTCCGTCAAGGCTGGCGCATGCGTCTGTTTTTAATCCCAAAGCTGTTTCCAGACTAATCGCCAAATGCCGTCAGGTACAAGGTAATAAAATGAGCAACACCGATAACATGAGAATTGTAGCCATATTGTCCACCATGCTTGTACATCATCATTATATTGAACAGGACGGAAGTGGTGAAAAAAACCAAAGACCTGCCGAACCCATAACAGTCATTGATAAGACAATCTGAGTAAAGAATCCTGGCCCAAAGGACCAGTCTTTGGTTTGCCCCTGAAAGGGGCTGTTTTCGTTATAGCCGTACAAGTTAAAAGTGTCTAAAGTGATCTAAAATGCCTAAAGTTATGGTGTCGCTGCGCTCCGCTGTTTTTATATAATTGACAGAATTTCTTAACCCTGGCCCAGACCGATCACCAATACGCTATATTCAAAAAGTCATGTTTGTAATGGTGCATAAGTCAAATCAATATATGAACGATTAGCACCAGGGCGGGCTTTAGCTCATTTTAGGCACTTCAAACTTCAAACTTTTAGACTTCAGCTTAGACGGGATAGTTGCCTGATAAAAATACGTAATCGTATTTATGAATTAGAGCACTTAGCTCATACGTTTTTCGGAAACCCCGAATAGGTCATTAAAAACATCTCAAGATCTTTTTTAATAAATTCCTTCACATCCCATGCTTCCAAAGACAGATACCCCAGATACTTGGACTGGATGACATAGGCTTCGGCATTCTGCATTTCTTTTTCTTCCGTTTCTACCCGTATCCGAGTCCGCTCATACAAATCGCCCTCGAACGTATCCAACTGCTCCAATGAAAATTCATTCACATTTAAATAAATTACGTGGGTATGCACTATACTCCCGACACCACAACATGTAGCATTAAGAAATTAAGACAACCACAATATGCAGTAGTATTGGGAGTCAAGTGCATAGCCACAATAAATTATTCCTTCAGTGATCGCATCCCTTACAGGAATAATTCCGGGATACGATTCTCCTTTCACCCGAAACCGGGCATAGTTTCTAAGACTCGCTTTTTGTGAACGAAAATGACGACCGGTTACCGCATGCATTACAGAAGGTATCATTAAGGTGCCGTATGCAAAGATATTCATATCCGCTGTTTCAAAACTCCAACACATTTACCTCGTTATTGGATCTGGTAAAACCAACTTTCTAAATAATAATGCAAAAGGCATGCCAAGAGGAAGCAATTGTTTTTTTCTGTTTTAATTCCATTCAAATAGAGCCAAAGCAGGTTCAAATCAAAAAAACAACTGATATTACAATTTTGTACATTTATTTTATATTAATCTTATAAATATATTATTCGACAATTGCAAAAGTAAAAAAAACCTGTATTCACGAAATATAAAAAATACATGTATATTTAAAATTATCATGTGTTAAATAATCCTTGTTGTATTTTTTTTTAAAGCCGGCTTTGTGATAATCGAGAAAATAATTGATTGCTTTTGTCACTTTCATAATGGCACCCCATTTTGTTTGGGTTCGTATAAATTTGACATTCGCCTCAAGTATCTGCTAATAATACGATTAATTTTCTGGATCTCCAATTGAAATTTCTAAGAGTTATGTGATATCGGCAGCACAATGGGTATGGGTTTACAAATTTTTATTGTTAATGATGATAACGATAGAGATGGCAATTTTAAAGTCCATTTTTAAAACAAAGCTATGATTTATATTTGAGATCAATAAAGAACTTAGGGCTTCGCTCCAATTGGAATAACCCGCCTTTTTTAAAAATACCCTGAACATAATGTCAATGTTACATTTGATAATATAAGGGCTATAAATGCAAAAATTCACGGTTACCATTTCCATGGAAAACCATAAGGCTGCCCGTATTGAGGGCGCCCGGCAACTTGGTGTGCAGCCCGACGAAGTAACGGTAGTACAGGTTGATAAAGCAACTTATGCTGTTTCGATGAAGAACGCGCCCGGCCAATTCGATATTGCCATCTGGGAAGATAAGATGGGCGCCACCATCAGGACAATAACGCCGCCTTTGGACAACGGCAAACCAGTAACAATTGATGACATTGAACACGCGTTAGCAGATCTGAATATCGTTGTAGGAATAAACAAGGAGGTCATAGAAAATATTGTTTCTGAAGTTATAGATACCGATACTACGAAGAACAACATACAGGTTGCAGCCGGCGAGCCTGCCAAAAGTGGGAAGGACGCCCGAATCGAGCTGAAAATCGGTCAGGGCGCGGTCAACAAGGATCCTAGTGCCAATAATATGGTCAAATCGGACCAGATTGTCGCTGTCAGAATTCCCGCCACAAAAGGGACGCCCGGTAGAACCATTTTCGGTGAAAAAGTACCCGCTAAGGATGGAAAGGAATTCGATTTTGCAGCCGGAGACAATGTGACCATCACCGAGGACGGTAGTACATTTATCGCTACCTTATATGGTGCGGCAGGGTCAACTCCAAAGAACGTGTCAGTAACAAATCCGGTCAAGACAGACAAACACGGAATGTGGGCTAAAATTTCCATATTTCCCACACTTGCAGACAACAGCAAGCTTAGGTTCGAAGACGTATTCGCAACCCTGGAACAGACAGGCGTTGTGCACGGTATTAAAGAAGATTTGATCAAAAAGTCAATTGATGCCGGCGAACCGGTCCGAAATCTCACGGTTGCCGAGGCTACTCCGGCCAAAGACGGTGTCGACGCCCGGATAGAGTTCAAATTTCAGCTTAATGGTGATGATCCCGAAACCGTGGATGCTGCAAGGCAGGACGGCAGACTGCATACATCCACAGTTCTCAAGGAGATGTTTACTGCCGGTAACGAGCTTGCAATCAAAATTCCACTGGAGGAACCTGTGCACGGAAGTACCGTAACAGGAGACACCCTTACCTGTGCCGAACCCAGGGACAAACAGGTAACAGCCGGGACGAACGTCACTATTCTCGCTGACGGAGTGACATACATAGTTGCCGAGGGCGTAATAGCGGGCTACGCGGATTACATAGATGGTAGATTTTGTGTTGATGATCCGCTGCAGGTATCGGAGGATAAGTTAAGCGCCTATCTAACTGTCCATCCACCATCGGAGTCGGGAAGAATGCTTTCTATGGAGCTGGTTGAAGAATTACTCGCCGATCAAGGAATAGTCCATGGTATTAAGCGGAAAACTATTGAGCGGGTGTTGAACGAGGTCGCCTCGGCAAACAAGCCGGTTCACGATGCCGTTATTGCGAAAGGAACAGTGGCTGAACGCGGAGAGGATGCTCGAATAGAACTAAAGTTCCGATCTGAGAAAATCGCGGGGGCTATTGACGAGCAATTAGGGGATATAGATTATAAAGAGCGCGGAACCATACAAAACGTGAAAGCGGGGGATCTGCTGGCGGTCAAGGTGCCGCCTGCACCGGGAAAAGAAGGAGTTGACGTGTTCGGCGATATTATTACCACCGAGCCCGGTATGGACAAAGACCTCATCCCCGCAGATAACGTGGCGATCTCGGATGATGCTCTTAGCCTTACCTCAGAAATCGACGGCATGGTCGTCCTTACTCAAGAAGGTAAAATAGCAGTTTTTAAACAGTATGAAATACCTCGTGATGTGGATTTATCAACCGGCAACCTGACAATGGACGGTTCATTGAACATCAAAGGTTGGATCAGGTCAGGATTCAATGTAAACGCCAGCGGTGAGATTCGAGTCGGCGGCGGCGTTGAAGACGCTATTGTCAAAGCCGGTACCGACATCTGCATACAAGGCTGCATCATCGGTTCGGGACAAGGAAGAGTCCATGCAGGCGGAAATTTTACAGCACGTTTTATTGAAAATGCCCGTGTTCATGCCGACGGTAACATATCCGTACGCGATGATATAATGCGAAGCACTGTATCGGCCAAGGGGAGTATAATCGTAATTGAAGGAAAGGGTCGTATAAGGGGCGGTTCCATTGTGGGAGATAAGGGTGTCAAAGTAAACGAAATAGGATCGGAAGGCGGTGTCAAAACTCACGTGAGTGTGGGTATGGATTTTAAGTTTCGGGAGCAGTTGGATAATATTGCAAAACAGTTGGCGGAATTCACAAAGAACAGGGCGAAGATGGACAAGGTTCTTGCGCGGCACGCCAAATTGGGAAAAGGTAAAATGCTCTCAAAGGAGCACGCAAGAAAACTCGCAAGGCTGGTCAAGCTCAGACGCAAGATATTAATTGATGAAAACAGGCTTGCTAAATACAGGAAAAAACTAGCACGGGCAATGTCTATAATTGATGGTGAACTTGTGAAAGTGGATGTAAAAAAGGCCGTTTATTCGGGGACTACGGTGTTTGTGAGTGGATATGCCTTTCACGTCAAGGAAGATATAAGGGGAAAAGTTGCTTTTGTATTTAACGAAGAACAACAGGTTGTCGAGCTTATAAGGTAACCTATGATATAGGAGGAAACATGGATATGGATATGAAAAAACTGATGGTCCAGGATCTTATGCAAACGGACGTTAAAATGGTTAACAAAAATACGACCTTATTGGCGGCCGCCAAAATGATGTACGATCTGGGTGTATCGAGTCTCATTGTTGAACCTTATGACGATGGAGACGCGTTCGGCATCATTACCCGGAAAGATATCATTGAAGCACTCGTTACAGACTCAATTGGTGGAATTGAGGACCTGGTTGAGGACATAATGAGTAAACCGGCGCTCACTGTCAATATAGGTTTATCGATTTACAGCTGCCAGCAGTTGATGCGTATGGTCGGCGTCAGAAGATTGCCTGTGCTTGACGGAACTGACCTGGTTGGTATTCTAAGCAACACCGATATCTTTGCAAAACTGGTCGAGGGTATCTCCTGACAGTCCGTACGATTAGAAAATGAAAAAATAAGGATATTCTTTTTCCTGGCCCACGTTGGGGCTCCCGCCCAAAACAATGACGCCGTCATACGGCTTCGCATTTGGAATCGGCTGATGCCATGCCTCCACGATGTCAAGCCACACCCGCTGCTTTCTCGCCGAACGGATTAAGTGCTGTCCCGGCCCTTCCCACGGCATGTGTTGGAAAACAAGGAATCTTTTGGACATGTTGACCTCCGATTTGCGAGGTGCGGTCACCACGCGAAGCTTTGATCAATGCGTGAGAACCGCACACCACCTGTAGACTCGGTGATCCTCGGTTTATTCGCCTAAAAGGCCATGCTCAGCGTTACACCACCGTAAACAAAGTTGTCATCGTCACCTTTAAAGCTACGATATTCCATTTCGTCGCTTGCATCGCTTGACAGCGGGAAAATATATGACAACGATGGGGTGATGGTGACATATTTGGTAACGGTGATGGGCAGGCTTGCCGAAATCACACCATCGTGGAAGTTTTCAAATTCATCGTCCGTAAGTACACCATCACTGTCAATCTCGGGATAGTCATCCTCGTCTTCGCTCAGCAAGTAACTGATCGATCCCGAAAGTTCCAGGGAGACCTTTTCCGTAATCTCGAAGGCATGAGAAATACCCAAAAGGAAATACCAGCCCGGGTATTCGGAGATATCTTTGTAAACCGTCAACGACGGCGAAAGGAGCGTATCAAGACCCAGAGCCAGAAAGATCTCCTGGGTGTCATCAACATCCACCTTTATGAGCAGATCAATGATGTGTAGCTTTTCTGTCAGATCAAAATAAACATGAGCCGCCTGCTCACCTTCCCTCAATGTAGAATC
>RPGQ01000013.1:29392-67521 GCA_004193595.1 Desulfobacteraceae bacterium Eth-SRB2 | reverse complement strand
CCAGAGCCAGAAAGATCTCCTGGGTGTCATCAACATCCACCTTTATGAGCAGATCAATGATGTGTAGCTTTTCTGTCAGATCAAAATAAACATGAGCCGCCTGCTCACCTTCCCTCAATGTAGAATCGATAATTCCTTTCATCTAAATTATTCCTTAAGACATCTTCTCTTGGTTTCGGCGGCTCTGCACTTTTTGCCGCATAGGGGATGTGCCGCATCCAGGGCAAAGCAAACCCATACATTCTCGTGCACCTTAAGATCACTTGAAATCGCTGCATGCAGTGTCGTACCGCCAATGTCAACTATTGCCATAACGCCATTTCCGTTATTTGTTCTTTTTACTATCTTTCCCCTGATTCGGTTCATGTTGCTGTCAGATGTTTGATCTTCTCTTTTTAGCATGACTTTTTCTGGATGAATACATAGATCGATCGTTTTCCTTTTTTCAAAAATAGGATATTTTTTGACTCTAATTCTGATGGGGTGTTCTATGCCGTCATTATTGATTTGTACTGTGGCCTCATGGTTGTTTATTCCGACCGGAGATACTTTTAAGATATTCTTGATCCCGACAAAACGGGCCACAAATTCGGTCTTAGGGTGATAGAATAGTTCGGAAGGGGATTCTATCTGTTCCACCCTCCCGTTGTTAAGTACTGAAACGCGGTCTCCCAAAAAAGCCGCCTCATCCTGGTCATGTGTAACATAAACCGTGGTCACACCTATTTCCTGCTGAATACTTTTCAATTCATCCCGTACTTTTTCTTTGGTTATGGCATCCAGACTGCTCATAGGTTCATCCATAAGAAGTATTTCAGGTTCAATAACGAGCGCCCTGGCCAGAGCGACTCTTTGTTTCTGTCCCCCGCTTAACTGGTGGGGGAATTTGTCTTTTTCTTTTTCAATACTTACTTTGCTCAAATAATACTCGACCTTGCCTGTCATCTCATGCCCCTTGATCCTTCTGACCCTCAGCCCATAAGCAACATTGTCAAAAACGGTTAGATGCGGAAATAGGGCATGGTCTTGAAAGACAAAACCAATTTTTCTTTCGCCTGGAGAAAGGTTGCTTACATTCCGGCCGCTAATAGAAACAGATCCGCTATCCTGTTCAGTCAGTCCAGCCATGACGGACAGTGTAGTTGTCTTGCCGCCGCCGCTCGGTCCTAACAGTACATGATATTCTCCTTGATTAATCTCAAGGTTTAAATTATTTAGTACTGTCCGGCCGTCATAGCTTTTTGAGATTTCCTTTAATACAATACTCATCTCAAATTCCCCATGCTTGTACCCTGACTCTTGATTTGAACACCAACAGCAATGTAAAAGAAAACACCAGCAAGAGCAGAGCAACAGCGGTTGAAACAGCCAGCTCTCCTGACATGGCATTCTGATAAATGGCCACAGTCATTGTTTCGGTTCTAAAGGGAATGCAACCCGCCACCATGGAAGTCGCACCGAACTCTCCCAGCGCCCTTGCCCAGGTCATAATCATGCCGGTATAGATGCCGTTTTTAGCCAGCGGGAGTAGAATCGTTATAAAGGTATAGAGCTTTGACGCTCCCAGGGTCAATGAGGCATTGATGATATTTTTATTTATTGATTCAAACGCGTCCCTTGCTGATTTAATTAGAAACGGAATCGAAACAAAAAGCTGCGCAATTATAATTCCCTTTTTAGAAAATATCAGATTGATTCCGTGGTTGCTTAACATGCCGCCAAACTTACTATTTCCTCCCAACAGGATTAGTAGAGCCAACCCCGCAACCAGAGGGGGCATGCAAATAGGAAGATCAACCAATGTATCGAGTATCTCTTTGCCTTTAAAGTCCTTCATAGCAAGCAAATAGGCCACGGGGATTCCTAAACATAATGCAAGGAAGACTACCGTCAGCGATGTTTCAAGACTTATGAGAACCGCTGACAAGACTAATGGAGACTTGAGCTGACATGCCAGTTCTCCAAACGATGTCGTTGTAAAAAAAGCGAGCATGGGGAGCACAATCAGGCACACAAAGATTCCAGCAATAAGCGATACAGTCAGGTCGAAGGAAAACCTTTTCATTTATTCCACCACTTCAAAACCATGTTTTTTGAAAATTGCTTTACCTTCAACGCCTGAGAGATACTGAATATATTCGTTTGTTTCTTTTTTATGTTTTACCATCTGGCAGACCGGAATAATACTTTTGACATTATACTGCTCAGGGATGCCAATAATTCTGACCCTGCCGGACTGAACCGCATCTGCTTTCCATACAATAGAAGCATCAGCATTATTCCCTTCAATCCATAACACCAATTGCTTAACTGCTTGTCCCTTTGCCCTTACATTCATCCTTGATTCTTCGAGGCCCGCTTTTTTAAATATTGCAGCAGAAGCCCCACCTATGGCAGCCGCCCTGGCATCACCCAGTACGAGTCGGTTGCCAATATCAAAAAAACCGTCAAGTGAGTTCACTTTACTATTCTCTTTGGGGGTAATAATAACAGGTGTATGATAGGCAATCGGGGAACAACCTTCTATATAGCCCTTTTTCTTTAAGATTTTTGCCCACTTGTTGCTGCCCGGAATAAAGACGTCAGGGGATTGCCCGACCAGTATCTTGTTGCCCAGTCTTCCGCTTCCTCCATAGTCGTATATGACCTTCATCCCATAAAGCTTCTCAAACCTTTCTCCTATTTCATTCAGAGGAAGCCGCATTCCCGATCCGGCAAACACAAGGAGTTCCTTAGATTCTTTTTGGGCAAAGGCGGTGGAAGAAATAAGGCAAACCAATAATGTCACTAAAAACGCTTTATATTTTTTCAAATCGCCAAGTGCTTTCATGATAACTCCTTATTGGACTTTTACTTTAGGCAATATATTTTACGTAAAGCGAATTTCGGCCTTAAGAGGCTTGAAAACATAGCCTTTCCAGGTTCAAAATTTTACTGCTGCCGGCAACTGTTGTGCCGTAAAGATATAGCGGCTTCTGATACTTCTCTGAGAGAGAAATCAACTGAGACAAGCTGTCATTTACTACTGTTGAGCCTGTCGCCAAAATAACATCACAGGTTTTATAAAGCTCATCTGTCTTTTCCCTGCTGTCCCATATAAGCACTTCATATTTTATTTTATTAATATTGTCTTTATCCAGGTCTGTTACTTTGATATTTTCTGCAGGTAACTCTTTGGAAAAATTGTCTATTATAGCCGGCTGGAATCCAACAATTCCAATTTTGACATCAGCACTGTATTTATCGATAATTGTTCTTGCTATCTCCCTGGCGCATAATTCAGGTTCCTTGTTTTTGCAGTGAATAGTCTTGTCGGCTGTACCTAAATAACGCATTACAGCGTTGAGCGTAGCAATAAAAAGGGCTCGATCATTGTTATCTGTTAATTTTAATTCAAGTATTTTTTTGAGCTTACCCTTGAAATTCCCTGGGGCATCTGTGAATGCCTGCCCCAGGGAATTCTTGAAATCCGCCTGGATCAAAAATTCCTTGCCTTGAAGCAAAGGAAAATCCTTTCTTTCTGTTTCACCTATGGCTTCTTCAGGTGTCAGTATCTTAGCTGTAATGTTGACCTCACTTTCCAGAAGACCATTCTCATCGGCTAAATCAATTAGCGCAGTTTTTAGTTTTGTATACATTTTTTTCACCTTTAGCCATTAGCCTCAAGTTATACTATATTGGCAATAGGGCCTTCATAGATTACCGGTTCAATGCCAAGCTCTTTTAGCTTTGAGGCAGGAACTTCACCTATCTGTGTCACATAGATTTTGCTGCAGTCTTTGAGCAGGGCTGCTATCCGACCAAATCTTTCCGGATCAAAAGAATGTTCCGGGTCGCCCACAGAATACATCTCAGTCGGCCGTTCTTCCACAAATGTCATTATATCGTTACATTCGTAAATCAGAAACCGTTTGGCCATGCCGAAGTGGTCGTTTACATTTGTGCCGTCCGTTGAAACCACGGCTATTCTTAAGCCTGCCATTTTTAACTCCTTTCCTGCTTTTTATGAAGGGAAATCAACTGCGTTGTTGCCCAATTTTGTTGATCATAAAAGCGTAATGCGGAAAAATTATTCTTGTCGGCCAGTACTTGCAATCTTTTTGCATCCCGTTTTTTGCCCTTATCAGATCAACAGATACTCTTCAGCAGCCTTACCATCTTCCAGAGCATCCAGAATTTCATCAATTATATTTTCGCTTTCAACATTTCCATACCAGAAATTTTCCGGATAAATAACCATTACAGGCCCGTTGTCGCACTGTTTCATGCAGCCTGTGCTTGTCAACAGGACATCCATTTCCCTATCGAGTATTTCGTTTTCTATGTAAGGTATGAAATCCGTGGACCCTTTTTTGTTACACTTACCCTTAATTTCCCCGGATGCCCTGAAACTTGAACAGACAAAAATATGATGTTTCGGTTTTTCCATTATCATTCCTCCATTTTCAGACCTCGTTAAAATGTATCTTTATATACCTTGCAAGTCCTTTATTCGTAATGAATTGTACGAAAATTGGACACATGGTCTGAGGTTATATGGTTCACGGTTCAAAGGTTCACGGTTTACGCCTGATACGAATTGGAGAAAAATGAAGGTTCTGATATCCTCAGGGAACCATGGGAATCCGAAAAAACCAAACAAAGATCGCGAAGCGATTAACCCTGAACCCTGAACCTTGAACCCTGAACCTTGAACCCTGAACCTTGAACCCTGAACCCTGAACCCATATCACATACACCCCATGCCGGTGCCTGAACACTTCCTGTTGCACGCATCCACATCACGTTTAATCATATAATTCATGCTGTGGCCTTCAAAAACCGCTTCCACAGCTTCTTCTATCAGTCCGTCGAGTTCAAGAATATCTATTTTTTTTGATAGAACCTGCCTTGGGTTATTACCTGTACCGTTCGTAAGAAGCGCCCGACAGTCATGTAGGATTTCGGCAAGATCTTCCCAGCGTTTCATGCCTCCGCCCGGCGCAGGGGTTTTTCGGGATTCGACAAGTGTCACGCTTCCGTTCTCTTTTCCGTAGATAAAAAGCTCGCGTGCCTTTCCGAGTTTCTGATTCACAAGTGAACCTTCCATACTGGCAACCGCAACATACGGGCGGATCTCATCGTAGATTTCCGGCAGCTCGGAACATTCCTTGAGTTTTTCCATTATTTCCTTGTTATTCTCCCTGCCCAGGATTCCCACGGCATCGGCCCTGCACCTCACACAATGATACATCTGAGGGATATGTTGAGCCGCTTTTTTTCTGATTTTTTTCACGGTCTCTTTAGAAGGCTCCGGCAAATGGGCAAAGCTCGAACCCGCGTTAGGATAAAATGGTATGCAGTTTAATATATCAACACCAAGCTCGGACATTTTCTTTGCAACATCTTCGATATGATCTTCATTTATTCCAGGCAATATGACTGTATTTACCTTTGTCGTAACACCTCTTTCTTTCAGCTTTTTTATGGCTTCAAGCTGCTTTTCAAGCAAAATCTTTATTCCAGATTCAGGGTTTAAGACCCTTTTTCCGTAACGTATAAAAGAATAGATTTGGGCGCCTATTGCCGGATCGACTGCATTTAAGGTGACGGTTACATGGCTCACATTAATCTCCGCCAGTTCATCGATATACGGACCGAGGCCGAGACCGTTTGTGGCAAGGCACAGTATAATTTCCGGGTATTTTTCTCTGACAAGGCGCAATGTTTCCATGGTCTCTTCAGGATTTGCAAAAGGATCCCCGGGCCCTGCAATCCCTACAACCGATATATTTTTTGTTTTTTTGAAAATAAAGTCAAGATAGATCATCGCCTGTTTCGGGGTCAAAACAGCGCTTGTTACGCCCGGCCTGCTTTCATTTACACAGTCGTATTTTCTGTCGCAGTATTTGCATTGGATATTGCACCTGGGAGCCACCGGAAGATGCACCCTTCCATAGGTGCCTTTCATTTTTGCGTTAAAACAGGGATGGTTTGACAAGTCCATTGTTATCTCCTTTATCCTAAAGTGATCGGTTCCAGGTTCAGGGTTCAAGGTTCAAAGGTTATATAGTTTACTGATATCCTTAATTTTATAATACAATGCTCAGATTAGCCTCTTTTACCCACTGGGTGAAACATAACATTCGTTCTATTGACGCGTCATCATTTTGCTAACAGCAAGTTAGGGATCTTCAACCGGGAACCTTGAACCGTCCAACCCAGGTTTATGTTTACATGTATGTATAACCGACAGGTGAAGCTTCCTGCCTTGTCGCTATAATTGTATTTGATATGGTATCAAAGAGCTGCTGTGCGCCCCTGTAACCCACATGGACAATCCTGGCGCCGCCGAGCCTGTCATGGATGGGAAATCCCGCCCTGATTAAAGGTTTTTTCATCTCCCGCGCAATTTTGTATCCCTTGCTGTTTCCTATAAAAAAATCCGGGTCGATTTTTCTTGCCTCCTCGCCGATTTCTACAAAATCAGCGCTCTCGATTATCCTGATTCCGATTTTTTCCGCATCAGGTATGATATCCAAGATTTTTTGTCTTAACAGCCCGCTTTCCCCGCCTGAAGCGCAGATAATCGGGATTATACCGACTTCCGACAAGAATGAGGCAAGCCCCGTGACGAGGTCTTCTTCACCGTAAACCACTGCGCGGGCATCAAAAACATATTTATGGCCATCCGCATAGGAGTCGATGAGTCTTCCCCTATCCTTGACATACTTTTCCGGAACAGGCTTTCCGGTAATGTTTTCAAGGGCTTTGAAGAAAGCATCCGTCTCATTTATGCCTATGGGAAAACCGAGGCTGTGGCAGGGAACATTAAACCGGCTTTCAAGCATCTTACCCGCACTTTCCTCTCCGGAAAGGACTCTTCCGAATTCTATGCTTGCAACAGCGTCCCCCATGAAAGCGATCTTTTCTATTTTTGCTCCGCCTTCCGGTATCTCCTGATATTCCGTCCATAATGGGCCGTCGAAAGTGTCTGAATAATCGGGGAGCATCACATAGTTTGTCGAAAAATCGGATACTATTTCTTTGAGATGCCGAAGATCAGCGGGAGATAACATCCCGGGGAAGATATTTATTTGTTTCGTACTAATCTTTTTTTTCACAGCTATGGAATCTACAACAGCCCTCACCGCGCCGTGGAACCCGTCTATGTGGGTTCCCGAAAAACTTGGTGTTGATACGGAAACTATCTCGGGAAAATTCTCATCGAAATTTTTCTTGTTATACCCCTTTAGGATCAAGGATACATCTTCTCCTATGGTTTCACTCAGGCAAGTTGTAGCTATGCCTATGAGTTCGGGATTGTACTGCTTGATTATGTTTTCTACAGCAAGTTTTAAATTGGCTCCCCCCCCGAATATGGCCGTTTCTTCAGTAAAATTTGAGCATGCAATATCTACAGGTTCATTGAAATGGCTGATCAGATATCTTCTGATATAAGTAGAACAGCCTTGTGAACCGTGAAGCAGTGGAATCGATCTTTCGATCCCCCTGAAAACAAATGATGCTCCAAGAGGGCTGCACAGTTTGCATGCATTGCTCGTGGCCTTGTATTCGATCTTTTCCCGAGTTTTCATTTCATCATCTCCGTGTCATGTTTTTTTAAGAAATCATTCTTTGCGGGGCAAATTTCCATACAGGGCTCAAAACTGAAGAATAGACCTCTTTGGCGAGATTGATCATTCCGCTGTAACCTGCGAGTGAAATTTTTCTTTCATGGTTGTGGTCACAAAATCCAATCCCCAGCTTGTATGCGATAGGCCTTTCCTTTACCCCTCCCACGAATAGATCGGCGCCTTTTTCGATGCAGTATTTCGAAAGCTCAAGCGGATTAGCATCGTCTAAGATCACGGTGCCCTCGTCGCACATGTCCCTCAAGACTTCATAATCATCTTTATTGCCGGTCTGAGAACCGGCAAGGACAACATCAATACCAAGAGATCTCAATGCTTTTATCATGGAAAAGGCTTTAAAGGCGCCTCCCACGTAAATAGCCGCTTTTTTTCCTGAAAGCGCTTTTTTATATCTTAAAAGATCAGGATAGATCGCATCTATTTCATTTCGCACAATCTCTTTTGTTTTTTTCATGATTCCCGGGTTATCCTTAAAATGCGCTGCAACATCATAAAGGGCCTTTGACATGTCCTCTATTCCGAAATATGAAACACGGATATATGGAATACCGTATTTTTCCTCCATTATTTGAGCAAGCCTCAATATAGAACCCGAGCATTGAACCACATTCAACGAAGCCCCGTGGGAACGCTTTATATTTTCCACCCTCCCGTCACCGGTAAAGACCGCAACAACTTCGAGGCCCATGTTTTCGTAATACTCTTTAATAGTCCATGCCTCTCCGGCTATATTGAATTCACCCATTATATTAATGGCGTATCTTCCTATATTCTCAACAGATCCTGTGCCGACCAGCATGGATAGGGATTCACAGGCAGCCTTGTATCCGTCCTTCTTAGTTCCCTTGAATCCTTCAGAATGAACCGGAAGAACCGGAATTCCCTTTTCTTCAGTTGCACGTTTGCAAACAGAATCAACATCATCTCCAATAATACCTATGATGCAGGTGCAATAAACAAAGGCTGCATTGGGACGATAAGTATCTATAAGCTGTACAAGCGAAGCGTATAATTTTTTCTCGCCCCCGAAGATAATATCCCTCTCCCTGAGATCGGTTGAAAAACTCATCCTGTGCAGCTCCGGGCCTGAAGAAAGTGCTCCCCTTATATCCCAGGTATATGAAGCGCATCCTATGGGCCCGTGTATCAGGTGAAGGGCGTCGGCAATAGGGTACAAGACCACCCTGGAACCGCAAAAAACACATGCTCTCTGGCTGATAGAACCGGCAAGGCTCTTTGTATCGCATGTAAGATCAAAAACTCCTTCACCTTTGTGATATATCTGTTTTTTTCTTTCCTTTAAAATCGGTATATTAGTCATAGGCTATCTCCGGTTTTCAGGTTCAGGGTTCAGAAGTTCAGGGTTGCTTTTCTTTTGTTAAGCTTCACTAACCCCGAACCTTGAACCTCTGAACCCGTGAACGGTTACAGTTTACATCACCAGATCAAATTCTATTTCAGAAGAATCTCTGTCTATACGGTTCATCAGAGCGTCGAGTATCTTTTCCAAAAAACGCATCCCCCCGCGGTAGCACACCATCGGGAAATAACTGTGGCCGATCCTGTCTAAAATAGGAAAACCGTACCGGATAAAAGGGATATCCTCATCTCTGGCTATGTACTTAACATAGGTATTCCCTATAAGAAGATCCACAGGTTCGTTCTTGACCCATTGATGAAAGAGATACATATCTCCCCCGCTTTTTACGTTTACATCATAAGGCATTTCTTCTGTGAGGCTCAGTATCTTTTTTTCGAACTTCTTGTCTTTTGTTCCTGTAACTATGTGGATCGGCATCATATCTATAGAAACGAGGAACTCGGTTAATGCGACAAGCTGATCAGGGTCGCCCACAAGCGCTACTTTTTTGTGATAAAAATACGCCTGCATATCGGTCACGATATCTATAAGCTGTCCCCTTTCGATATTTATGGACTCGGGAACATTGACGCCGGCCATTTTTCTTAAGGCATCCACAAACCTGTCTGTTGCCTTGATCCCGATAGGAAGATCGAGGATTTTACAGGGCACCTTGCACTTTGAATCCAAAGCCCTGGCGGCCGGTCCTGAGGCCAGCCCGCCGAGGGCAACGGTTCCGCTGCTGCTTCCGGTGCTTATTAATTCATCTATAGTAACGCCTCCTTTTGGGTACATTTCGAATTTGCCGGTCTGAGGGCTGTTTAAAACATTGTCCGTATCCGGGAACATGATGAAATTTATACCGAGTTCTCCTGCGATCCTTTTGATCTCCTTCATATCAGACGGTTCCACCCATCCGGGAATTATATTTATCCGATTTTCTTTATGACCGTTTTGTTTTGCAAAATAATCGACCATAGCCTTTGTCATGTTCGCAAAACCTGTAACATGGGTGCCCACATAGCTCGGAGTGTTTGCATGAAAAACATATTTTCCTTCCGGAATCTTCCCGTCTGTTTCTGCTTTTCCGAATATCTGCGGGACATCGTCACCGATTGTTTCTGATAAGCATGTGGTATGAACGGCAATGATCTCAGGATCATAGATGGTAAATATATTGTCTATCGCCTGCAGGAGATTCGCCTGGCCTCCGAACACTGATGCGCCTTCGGTAAAGGAACTGGTGGCGGCCATCACAGGTTCCTTATAGTGTCTGGTCAGGGTGCTCCGGTGATATGCATAACACCCTTGGGAGCCGTGGCTGTGTGGAAGACAGCCGTGAATTCCCAGGGACGCATACATGGCTCCTATGGGCTGGCAGGTCTTTGCAGGATTAACGGTCAAAGATTTTCGTTCGGCAATTTCTTTTGATGTATGTCTCAGTAACATTTGGGAATTCCTCTTTTTCGGTTTTCAGGTTTCCTGATACGCACGTTTTATTCATATGCATATCTGGCAGCCAGTTCCGGGCTCTTTTCCCAGGGCGACTTGATGTGATCCCAGACCTTGCTGTTTACCATCCGGTCGATTTCGTGGTAGAAGTTGATGGCGCCCCTGTAACCTGCATAAGGTCCCCCGTTATCATAGCTGTGGAGCTGTTTCATTGGGATGCCGTGTTTCTGTACCGTATATTTTTCCTTTATGCCCGCACAGAATACTGCCGGCTTGTAGGTTTCAAGAAGCCTTTCAGTTTCGTACTGGCTTATGTCGTCTATGACTATGGTTCCGCTTGGCATGTCGGTCATCATTCCTTCATAGTCCCTGAGTTTTATGCCGTTTCTCTCCAGGGCTTCGAGTTCTTCGATGCTTATTCTCGGATTGTATCTATCAGGATCTTTTGCAACTTTGAGCTCTTCTATATTTCTGCTGTCTGCATCTACTTTCAAATTTGGCAGAACCTGCCTCCCCTCGTAATCATCCCTGTGCGCGAACTCGTAACCTGCGCAAAAGGGTATCATCCCCATCTCCCTGAACATCTCCTGGTAATGATGTGCCCGTGATCCTCCCACAAACATCATGGCAAGCTTTCCTTCGAGCCTCGGTCTTACCTCTGCCTGGGCCTTTTTGACTGCCGGCATCTCTTCTGCAATAACTTCTTCCACACAATCTATGAGTTTCTGTTCCCCGTAATACTCTGCAATTTTTCTTAAGGATCGCGACATGCCTCCGGCGCTTAAGAAATTGATCTTAAACCAGGGGATCCCGTATTTTTTCTCCATCATCTCCGCCACATAGTTGATTGACCTGTGGCACATGATAAGGTTCAAATCGGCAGTGTGGGAGTTTGCAAAAAAATCGACGCTCGAGTTGCCGCTGAACGTGGAAATTATAGTTATGCCGCACTTGTTTAATACCCTCTCTATTTCAAAGGCATCTCCGCCTATATTATACTCTCCCAGGAGATTGACCCTGTAATCACCCTCCTTAACCGTATTGTCCAGGCCGATAACATGCTGGAAGAGTCCGTTGTTTGCCACATGGTGGCCTGCCGACTGGCTGACGCCCTTGTACCCCTCACAACTGAAACCGAAAATTGTAATCCCCAGTTTTTCTTCCATCTCCCTGGTGACCGCATGGACATCGTCTCCGATAAGACCCACCGGACAGGTGGCGAATACGGAAATCATCTTTGGCTTGAATATATCGTAAGCCTCCTGGATTGCGGCCCTCAATTTTTTCTCACCGCCAAAAATGATCTCTTTGTCTTCCATATCCGTAGAAAAGCAGTAGTTCATGAAATTATGGCCGTCCGGAGTCGTTGAAGGATCGGTCTGGTTCCTCCGGGTAAGCCAACTGAAGAAACCGCAGCCTATGGGGCCATGTGTCAGGTTGATTATGTCTCTGGTCGGACCCATCACAACACCCTTGCAGCCCGCATAGCAACAGCCCCGCTGGGAGATAATACCTGGCACGGTTCTTACATTAGCCTGTATTTCAGGATATTTTTCTTCCGATTCTTTACGGTTAACAATTATCTGCTTTGCTTTTTTTCTGGCAACCTTTGGCGGATATTTTGAAAGAATGTCCAGCTTAAGTGTTTCAGGCGCCATGAATTCATCCGGATCTAAAGAAACTTTTTCTTCTTCGATTCTTTTTTTGCTCAGCGCTTCCATTTTTATACCTCCGTCAGTCATCAAGCGTAATATTTCCCTTTTCTCCGGTTCTAACCCTTACTGAATCTAACACGGAAACCACAAATATTTTGCCGTCGCCCGATTTACCGGTATGATTAACCTTTATTATGGTCTTAACGGTTTTTTTCACCAACTTATCCGGAACCACCGTAAACAGTATCCTCTTTGGGATTAAACGCTGGCTTTGGCCTAATTGAGAGATTGCCTCCTCATAACCTTTTTCCGCGCCTTTCAAGAGACTTAAATCAACCAAACCCTTTCCCCTGCCCAGACAATCTCTTGCCGTAATGGAAGATATTCCGGCGGCGGCAAGGGCTATTTTTGTTTTATTCATCATATTCATACGAACGATCGCCATAACCTCTTTCATATCTTCACCTCTTCTGTTTCGCCGGAACCTGTTTCCTTGATTCCGGAGCTTACGGTGTAAACTTCATCCACCGGAGCAACAAATATCTTGCCGTCGCCAAAAGCGCCCTTTTCCCCGGTTCTCGCCGCTTGTATCACTGTTTTTATAACAAAATCCTTCTCTTCCTCCCTTACAACGGTAATGAGTAATTCCTTTGGTATTTCATCATAGGTAATTTCTCCTATTTTTATCCCCCGCTGCTTACCCCTTCCCACAACAGACATTTTTGTAACCGCGGGAAACCCGGCATCCATCAATGCTGCAAGCACATCGTTTGTTTTTTCCGGTCTTATAATCGATCTGATCATTATCATGCTATGTTTTCTCCTCTGTTTATAAATTTCTATTTATTCTGAATGGTTATGATGCAATGCCGTATTCAATCAGCAGCTTTTCCAGATCGTCCATCTCCAGCGGAGACGGGATAACAAACCTGTCGTTTTTGCTCATTTTTTTTGCAAGGGTCCTGTACTCATCGGCCTGCTGGTGTTCCGGTTCAAACTCAATGACTGTCTTTCTGTTTATCTCCGCCTTTTGGACCATGTTATCTCTCGGAACAAAATGAATCATGTGCGATCCAAGGCTGTCCGCAAACGCTTCTATCATTTCCAGTTCATTATCAACCTGACGGCTGTTGCAGATAAGACCGGCAAGCCGGATTCCCCCTGTTTCCGCGAATTTCAATATCCCCTTGCAGATGTTGTTTGCCGCATACATGGCCATCATCTCGCCTGAAACAACGATGTAGATCTCTTTTGCCTTGCCCTCTCTCATCGGCATGGCAAAGCCGCCGCAGACCACATCGCCCAGCACATCATAAAAAACAAAATCAAGATTTTCGTCTTCCCCAAACGCGCCCAGTTGTTCGAGCAGGTTAATCGAAGTAATAATACCCCGACCGGCACACCCTACCCCCGGCTCCGGTCCCCCCGATTCAGTGCATAAAGTGCCGCCGAAACCTGTTTTGCGAATATCTTCAAGGTCCACATCTTCGCCTTCTTCCCTCAGGGTGTCCAAGACCGTGTGCTGATTCAGCCCTCCAAGGAGCAGCCTGGTTGAATCGCCCTTTGGGTCGCAACCGACCACCATGACTTTTTTTCCCATCTCCGTAAGACCGGCTACAGTGTTTTGGGTTGTGGTTGATTTGCCAATTCCGCCTTTTCCGTAAATAGCAATTTTTCTCATTACATTCCTCCTGTACCAATAAGGTTTGTTCTGTCTTTGTTTTCTCATAGATATATCAAAAAGTGTGCCACAGCCGCGCAGCGTGCCCAAAAGCAGCGATAAACACTTTATATAATAGATAAAAGTGGCGGCATATCCTTTTTGTTTTGTGGAAAGAGGCTAGAGTTAAATCCCACAGAAGAGTAGAATTAAAGGCCGTTGCTACCAGAATGTAGGAAAAAGATTTAGGGTGCAAAGGCAACGGCAACGGTGTTGTTCACTAAATTCATCAATCACTAACTGAATTATCATAAGCTATGGCAGGCGGATCTGCAGATGGGATTGAGAAATTGCAGTGCCTTTCAGAACCATTATTCGGATTTATTTCCTTTCTTTGAAAATTCCGGCATGATATGTGTAGAATGAAACTTAAGTAAACTTAACACAGTATGAGAGAGCAAAACGAAATGGAAAGGAATAAGATAACTATCCTGGCAGATATCGGAAGGATAATAACCCAGTCCGCACGCCCGCACAGAACGCTGAACAAAATTGTCGAACTGATTGCCGACAAATTTAACACAGATGTATGTTCCGTATATCTTCTGGATACGAACAAGCGCTCACTTGTGCTACAGGCGACCGTCGGGTTACATAAAGAATCAATAGGCAGAGTTCGGATGAGCGGTCATGAGGGACTTACCGGTCTTGTTTTAGAAAAGATGCAGCCGGTGTTTGTTGTAAATCCGGCTACACATCCCAGATATAAGTTCTTCGAAAAAAGCGGCGAAGAGATTTACAGAACCTACTTGGGTATCCCTCTGGTTCATCTCCAGAATCCGCTCGGCGTACTTGTTGTTCAAACCCTGCACGAAGATGCGGTTGACGAATCCGACATCGGCGTATTTTCAACCATAGCCAGCCAGATTTCCGCAATAGTAGCATATACCGGACTTCGTGAAAATCTGAAAAAGGAACGCCGGAACAGGCGAGACTTAGAGGAAAAACTGTTGGAAGAAGTGGAAATACACGCTAAAAAAACATCAAAAAAGAAAAAAAAGGGTCTAATCAGAGGCATGCCTGTGTCGCCCGGTTTTGCCGAAGGTCATGCGTACTATCTGGGAGAAAGTATCGGTTTTGACCAGATAGAATATGAGGAGACAGAAGACATAACATCTGAAATCAGCAGGCTTGAAGCCGCGTTTACACGCTCTCAGGAAGAAATCATAGCTCTTACCAGACACGTAAAAGATTTGTCAGGGCAAGATGAAGCGATCATGGATGCCCAGGTCATGACGCTCCAGGACAGGTCCTTTAAGAAGAAAATAATAGCGCATATTAAGGAAGGCTCTTGTGCCGAATATGCTCTGAAAAAGGCTGTTTTGAAATATGTGGAGTTTTTCTCCAGCATGGAAGATTCTTATTTAAGGGAGAGGGGTTCTGACATAGAAGATATGGGCAAGCGGGTATTGAGAAACCTCCTTGGATATGAAGGACAGGAAACCAGGCAATTTACAAGAGAAACAGTTGTTATTGCTTCTGATATTTCGCCCATAGACCTTATCGGCCTTAGACAGGACAACTTAAAAGGAATTGTTCTTTCCAGGGGTGGAAAAACATCTCATACGGTGATCCTGGCCAAGTCGTTTGAAATACCGATGGTGATCGGTGTAAGGGACATGCTGGATACCGTAAAAGAAAACGATTTCTTAATCGTTGACGGGACCTCAGGTCTTGTCTTCAGCAAACCTCCGCAGGTCATCATTGACGAGTATGCAAGGTTAAAGGCAGAAAAGGCAAGTAAGTTTCAACGGCTCGATGTTCTGAGAGACTTGCCGGCCAAGACAAAAGATAGTTATGAAATCAAGCTCGGCGCAAATATCGGACTCTTATCGGATCTTGAACTGGTCAAAAAATACGGGTGCGACCATATAGGACTTTACAGAACTGAGTTTCCCTTTCTTGCCAGAAAGGAATTTCCATCGGAAAATGAGCAGTTTTTATTATATAAGAAGGTAGTAGAAGGTTCAGAAGGAAGGCCGGTTACTATCCGCACACTCGATGTAGGTGGGGATAAATTCTTATCTTATCTCGATTACCCTAAGGAACAGAATCCATATCTTGGCTGGAGATCCATCAGGGTTTCTCTTGAGTTGGATGATATCTTCAGAACGCAGATAAGAGCAATATTAAAAGCATCGGCCTTCGGACACATCAAAATACTATTTCCCATGATAACATCGGTGAGTGAGGTCAGAAGAATTATTTCGCTTTTGGACGAAGAAAAAAGTATTCTTGAAGAAAGAGGGACTCCTTTTGACACAACGATAAATATCGGCATAATGGTCGAGGTCCCGGGGGCTGTTAAAATATTGGATAGATTGCTTCATTATGTAGATTTCGTGAGTATCGGTACCAATGACCTTATTCAATATACTCTGGCGGTGGACAGAAATAACCAGAAAGTGGCATCGCTTTATAATCCTTTGCACCCTGCGGTGATTTCAACAATCGTTGAAATCGTCTCGATCTGTAAGACAAACAACAAAAGTGTGAGCATTTGCGGCGAAGCAGCATCAAGTCCAAAATGCGCGTACATCTTTCTTGGCATGGGAACAGATCAATTGAGCATGAACGCAGCCTCTGTTCCGATCATAAAAGATTTAGTCAGAAGCGTAAGATTGACTGATGCAAAGAAAGCTTTGGACAAGCTATTGAGGATGGAAGATGCTGAGCAGATATCAGACTTCCTGGATGAAGTCGTGCCCCGGTTTCGTAGCAAGGCTTAGCGGTATTGCCTGGGCTGAATCCTGTATTTTTTTATCCTGAGGCCCAGAATCCTTTCGGATGTATCAAGAAGTCTGGCTGCGGCGGCGATTTTGCCCCGGGTAGTTTTCAGGCCATCGATGATTCTATCCCTTTCAAAGTTAGCGACCGCAGAAGAGAGCGAGCCTGAGGGGATTGTGTTTGATGCCTCGGCTGTTTGAAGGGTTGGGGACAAATGGTAGCTATGGACAACGTGGTCGGTGCAAAGCAGCACGGCCCGTTCCACGCTGTTTTCCAGTTCCCGCACATTGCCCGGCCAATGATAGCGCATGAGCGTATCAATGGCTGGCGTGGAAATCCTTCTTACGTCTTTTTTGTACTTTCTGCTATATTTTTCCAGGAAAAAATCTGCCAGGAGGAGAATATCCGTTTTTCTTTCCCTAAGAGGTGGTAGGTATATCGGAAATATGTTGAGGCGATAGTACAGATCCTCTCTGAACTTTCCCTCCTCTAAGCCTTTTTCCAGCAGTTGGTTGGTGGCCGCGATAATCCGCACATCGACCTTGATCGTGTCCGCCCCACCGACTCTTTCAATTTCTTTTTCCTGAAGAACGCGCAAAAGCTTGGCCTGAGAGGTAATATTAAGGGTTCCAATTTCATCCAAAAACAGAGTCCCCCCATGCGCACGTTCAAATTTACCGATCCTTCTTTCTAAGGCCCCGGAAAAGGATCCCTTTTCGTGTCCGAAGAGTTCACTTTCTATCAAGGTTTCCGGAAGAGCAGCACAGTTCACCTTAATAAACGCCTCTTCTGCCCTAAGGCTATTATAGTGAATGGCATTGGCCACAAGCTCTTTGCCGGTGCCGCTTTCTCCTCTGATGAGCACAGTGGCATCGCTCGCGGAGACATGTTCGACCATTTCGAAGACTTCTCTCATCTTGTTACTCCTGGCCACAATGTTGTAGAAGCTATACCGTTCTTTGAGCTGCTCCCGCAAGGTTATGTTTTCGTGCCGCAGGCGGTCCTTTTCCTCTTCCATCATCCGGCTGATTCTTATGGCCTGAGCAACATTGGAAGCGATAATAGTCAGAAGTCTCAGGTCTTCCTCGAAGGCAATCTCCTCGCTAAAGAGTCGATCCGCACTCAGTGCTCCATAGGTAAAGGAACCTATTCTGATAGGCACACAGATGAAGGAAATATTGTTTTTGCAAATATCCCCGCGGGCTCTGGTCCGATTCAAAAATAGCGGTTCTTTCCCAACATGGGGTATAATTACGGGTTCCCCGGTATCTACCACCTTTCCGGTGATCCCTTCGGTTATTTGATAATGTCCTCTTTGCCTTTCCTGGCCGGTCAGCCCGTGCGCCGCTTCAATATTCAATTCCTGAGTTTCGGGGTCTAAAAGGGTGATGGTGCCTCTCTGCATGCCTATTTTCGAATGAAGGATGTTCAAGACAGAGTTTAAGGCTTCTTTTGGATCAGGAGTAGACACAAGTAGTTGACTGATATCGTAAAGAACAGTCAGTTCCTGCACTTTTCTCGCTAAAGCAGAATGCTCAATAGATTCCATTCTTATCTATTTACACACATATGGTTTAATAAAATCAGGATATAATTTTGATGTAATTGGTGAACATGAGTTCGAACTGCTCGCCTATGAAAGCTTCGTGTTTCCCGGCATCTTTCACCATGCCCGCCCGGTCTATACCCGGAGGATGTGATAACCATTCCCGGTCCTTTTCTGCCCACACGCTCACATCGGAAACGGCGCCGGCGTGATTGTCAAACTGAAGCCCAACCAGATGAGGTCGATCCCTCACAGAAATTGCTTCCACCTCGCACTCCACAGAGGTAACCAGGACTTCTATCTCCTTGGGCAAGGGGGGCAAAACCGCCTGGCCGTGCCATTTGAAGAGAGGAAATGATCTCGGCATGCTGCGAAACATGGCATGTCTGCGACCCTCCTTTGTAAGATGGCCCTTTATGAATCCTACACTGCGGCAAAAATTGTGGCCTATCCTGGCCCTAAGGGCGTCTGCCAGAAGCTGGTGCCCCAAACAAAATCCAAGATAAGCCCTGTCGGCTTTAAGGGCCAGTCGAATGACTTCCTTTTCGGCTTTCAAGAAAGGATATTCTTTTCCCTGGTCCACGTTGGGACTCCCGCCCAAGACGATGACGCCGTCATACGGGTCCACGTCTGGAATCGGCTGATGCCATACCTCCACGATGTCAAGACGCACCCGCTGCTTTTTCGCCGAACGAATTAAGTGCTGTCCCGGCCCTTCCCACGGCATGTGTTGGAAGACAAGGAATCTTTTGGACATGTTGACCTCCGATTTGCGAGGTGCGGTCCCCACGCGAAGCTTTGATCAATGCGTGAGAACCGCACACCACCTGTAGACTCGGTGATCCTCGGTTTATTCGCCTAAAAGGCCATGCTCAGCGTTACACCACCGTAAATAAAGTTGTCATCGTCACCTTTAAAGCTACGATATTCCATTTCGTCGCTTGCATCGCTTGAAAGCGGGAAAGTATATGACAACGACGGCGTAATAGTGATATATTTGGTAACAGCTACGGGCAGGCTTGCCGAAATCACACCATCGTGGAAGTTTTCAAATTCATCGTCCGTAGGTACACCATCACTGTCAATCTCGGGATAGTCATCCTCGTCTTCACTCAGCAAGTAACTGATCGATCCCGAAAGTTCCAGGGAGACCTTTTCCGTAATCTCGAACGCATGAGAAATGCCCAAAAGGAAATACCAGCTCGGATATTCGGAGATATCTTTGTAAACCGTCAACGACGGCGAAAGGAACGTATCAAGACCCAGAGTCAGGAAGACCTCCTGAGTGTCAGCGTCAGTACCCTCCAGGGCGTAGTAGATATAGCCCGCTTCCGCACTTAACATGCCAAACGCCCTGCCGTAGGAAAGCGTAAGATCGGTCTCGGTCCAGTCATGATCTTCTTCATCATCTTTGTATTGATCGGTGTCCAGGTTGCCCCAGAGATTGCCTGAAAAACCCATGTAGCTGATCGTCAGTGAAGGCTGAATAACCATACTGCCACGGCTCAATTCCTGTCCCCGCCAGACATATTTGCTAAGAAAGGCAACATCGGCGGAAGCGGACGGGCTTTCTTCTTCTGCCCAAAGATTGGCAGTCCCGAAAATTAACACAAAAAAACCGATTAACACACCTAATTTAAAGACTTTTGTTTTCATCACCTTTTTTCTCCTTTGGTTTTGTCCGTTCACGTACATTTCTTTTCGTCATTGCGAGGAACGTAAGCGGATAATTAGATTCTTAACGGGTTACAATCTGGAAGTCCGGATACGCGTTGGCCCCGTGTTCGCCAAAGTCTAGACCTTCCGCCTCTTCCTCGGGAGAAACCCTGAGGCCTATGGTTTTGTCAATCAGCTTGAACAGGATAAAAGAAACACCGAACGCCCAGATAAAGGCCGCACAGATTCCCAGAACCTGTACACCGATGATCTTTGCCGAGGTTCCTCCAATGTTAAAGATGCCGGCTGCAAGGGTTCCCCATGCGCCGTTGACACCGTGTACAGAAATAGCACCTACAGGATCATCCACTTTAATCATGTCGAAAAAGAGTACTGAGAGCACAACGATCACGCCAGAGACTGCGCCGATGATCACAGCACTCAAAGGCGTAACCGTGGCACACGGGCTGGTAATCGCCACCAATCCGGCTAGAGCGCCATTTAAACTCATACCCGCATCAGGTTTTCCAAATTTAATCCACGCGGTGATCATGGCAAGGACAGCCCCTGCAGCCGCGGCCAGGTTGGTATTCGTAAAGATCATGGCAATGTCTTTGTTAGCTACTGTGGTAGAACCAGGGTTGAACCCGAACCAACCAAACCATAGGATAAAAACCCCTAAAGCCGCCAGTGGCATATTGTGACCGGGGATCGGTTGCACGTTCCCCTCTTTTGAGTATTTGCCAATTCTGGGGCCCAATACAATAGCCCCGGCCAGACCCGTCCACCCCCCAATCGAATGGACGACCGTAGAACCGGCAAAGTCGATAAAGCCGAGCTTTTCCAGCCAGCCGCTTCCATGATAAAGTCCTCCCCAGGCCCAACTTCCAAAAATCGGATAAATAAAGCCGCAGATGGCTGCACTATATATCAAATATCCGATAAACTTTGTCCGTTCTGCCATGGCACCGGACACAATGGTTGCTGCCGTGGCAGCAAAAACGACTTGAAACATCCAGAAAGCAACGACCCAGGGATCTTTGCCAGGAGAAAAATCACTCAAGAAAAAGCAGGAAGTTCCAAACCAGCCTGTCTGGCTCACCCCGAACATCAGGCCAAAACCGATTGCCCAATAAAAAATCGAGCCCATGGAAAAATCGAGCAGGTTCTTCATCAAAATATTCACCGCATTTTTTGCGCGCGTAAAACCGCACTCCACCAGGGCAAACCCGGGCTGCATAAAGAAAACCAGAGCCGCAGCCACTAAAGTCCAGACATAATCAGCATGGGACTGAACAAGATCAATGGCTGTCTTGTTTGATTCCAGGGTTGGAGATTCGTCTCCTGCCCAAAGTCTTGTGACACTCAATATTATAAATAATAATGACAGAAAAATTTTTTTCATGTTTCTTCCTCCTCCTCATTCAAGAGTTAAACGGCCTCTTTTCCGAATTCACCGGTTCTGATCCTGATGGCTTGCTCCACGGCTAATACAAATATTTTACCGTCTCCTATCTTGCCGGTGTTCGCACTTTGGGCAATCGCTGACACAACTTTGTCTGACAGGGACGCATCAACAACAAGGTCAATTTTTATCTTGGGTATAAAATCCACCTGATACTCAGCTCCCCTATAGATCTCCTTATGACCTTTCTGACGTCCAAAGCCTTTGACCTCGGTTATGGTCATACCGGTTACCCCGATTTCGTTTAAGGCATCCTTTACCTCATCCAACTTAAACGGTTTTAAAATGGCTTCTATCTTTTTCATTAAAACACGCTCCTTTCCCGGTTAAATGTTCTATCTTTTCCATGGATTAGATTTTTGTCAGATAATATAGCAAGGGATATGCCAAATTGAGGATTATTGCAGATAATGATATATCTATATGTTATTATTTGATTTAAAGAGGATTGTTTTGAAGAGCGTTAAGAAGTATATATTACTATTTTGTAACTTAATGCTTTATTTATTACATTTATGTTGTCTCATAGAGGCTTCGCGACAATATTTCTCTTTCTTACGGTTTCCTGTCGTTAATGCCATCTTTTTTAAGGGCCTTCTCCCATTCAGGCAAATAGGCATTTAAAAAGCTTCTAAAATTTTTTCCATGATTCGGTCCGCTAAACTTGAATACCGAAGACTTTTCCACCGTTGTGTATATTATCCAGCTTGGATATGAACCGGTACGTATCGAAATCATTACATCGATTCAAGACTTGAGCCCTAATTGATCGTAAAGAAAACTGAAAACGATCATAATATATTTATTCCAATCTATTATACCCTAATCCCTCACCTTTAAATTTTACGACCACAATTCAAGGCGGTGACCTTCAGGATCAAAAATATAAAACAGGTTAACGCGCTGTTTTCTTTATGGTAGGTATTTTTAATGTGTTTTCGTAAAGCTTGTATCCCGATTTTGCTATTCCTCGGTCCCTTGGCTTTGACCGTAAAAACCTCTTGTGAGGGTGCATTCCTCAGATTCACAAAATTTCAATAGACCTGTTGATAGACTTTGATGATCACGCTTTAAATGAAAGTTAAGCCAAGATGGGGTATTGTTAAGCTCCCACATCCTTGGCGGTACACATCCGACCATCATCTGGTCACTTTCTCCTGAAAATGCCAAACGCCGGTAAGCTCTGACCCAGACACATTGTCGTTCAGGAAAAATCTCACACTTACCGTTTCTGCTGCCGCCGCAAGCCCCGTTTCGTGTATGCTTCGGGCATTGAGATTCCGGACAAAGAAAAGCCACATGTTGAATTCCGCAATCTCCGCATTGCTCACACCCCAGTAGAAGCTTCTTTATGAAACTCTCAAACTGGTGGACCATTTGTTTGCCGCCCGGACGACCATCGAGCCAGCCACACAACTTGCTGAAAAATGGAGCGGCTTTGGATTCAAAAGAAAAAAATGCCCCATGCAAGGATTTAAGAATTTTAAAATGTATCTTTTCGCTAATTCCCAAAGGCGGAGGTTTTTTCCCGAACTCCGGTACCGGCAAATCATAGATGCCATCCTTTGGAAAGACGTAAAACCCTCCGTAAACCGGAAAGTCGAACTCGGTCAGAAATTCTTTCCAGCCAGGTCCGATTTCCTGCATACGACTTAAAGTACGACCCGCAATGTCAAAATTATGATGGATACCGCCGATGTGCATCCCGCGATAGCCGAGTCCTTTGAGTATGGCGCCCAGCTTTGCGATCCGTTCAACAGCCTTTTTACGTCCCTGTCTCGAATCGCGCCATTCAACTTCAACCTGTTTCAGCAGCTTATCGGTAACCACTGCCCCCGGCACTGCTCCTTGATTCATTATCCTTGCGGCTCTGGGAGTCAGAACATAAGTGGAACCGATCACGGGAATGTCTATTCCTGCCAATTGTAACATGCTGAACAATTCGGCAAATTTGTATGCGTCATATCCCAATTGAGTGATTACAAATTGGGCCCCGGCGGAAATTTTCCGGCAAAGTTTGGCGTATTGGGCAAAGCATTCGGCTTCGGTGTATTTGAACGGTGAAACCGCGCATCCCGAAAAAAATCCGTCGGGATCACCGGATTCATTCATTCGTTCACCGAGCTGCTTCAACATCATGAGCAAATTCACAGAATCCAAATCGAATACCGGTGCCCCTTGACCGCCGAACCCCTTACCGGTGTAATCTCCGGTTAGAGCCAGTAGATTTTTTATGCCCATCATGGCAAGCTGTAACGCCCGGCTTTCCATACCCACCCGATTCAGGTCCCGACAGGCAAAGTGCACAATAACGTCCATTCCCACTTTAAAAATTTCGTACCCCATAACATCCGGACTCAGTGAAGGATTCCCTCCGGGATTATCTGTTATTGAAACTGCTGAGATTCGTCCGTCGGAAAACGAATCTTTTGCAATTCCCATAACCGTGTCAACGGATCTGCCCACCGATTCTTTTCCGGGAACCAGCTCAAGGGTGATGATAAAATCATCTGTATTTAGAAGGTCGGTCTGAAATACACGCAGCATAAAAACCTTCCCATGTGTCCAAGTTAGGGGCTTCGCCCCAATTGGAATGCTGGAATAATGGAATAATGGAATAATGGGTTCTGGGCCTCCGGCGCGAAGAGAAAATGCAATATTGGGTTAATGGTAAAATTTGTGTGGACGATAAAATAAAAAATGGCTAATATCCTTTTAAAAACCAACCTTCCAGTATTCCACTATTCCATTATTCCATATTCGAGGCAAGCATTCAAGCCTCAAAAATTATCCTATATTTTCATTAAGTTGTATAAATTCCGAGACGTTAAATTACGATCGGTTTTGGTGATCGGCTTTTGTGAAAAAAAGCCGATCACCGGTCGATGCCGTTTCATTTACCCCAATATGGCTTTGTTTTTCACGGCTTCGATGATTTTGTCGGCCACCCCCATCACCGCATTATGGCCGAAACCCACCATCACCTTTTTACCGTTTTGATCTTCCGAAAAACCGGGAAGCTCCAGTGCTTTTTCAATGACCGGGGTAAAATTTTTGTCGGCAATATGCCGCACCCCAGGCCAGCCTACAAGACCGGTGGTAAAAATATGGTCTTTATAAGAGTCCCTTGGTTTTTGGATACAGTTTGTGGTCATAAGAATGGCGCCGGGAAACTTATCAAACTCTTTGGCCTGATTCTGCCAGGCAGTGCCATAATGCCCGTAAAAATGCGGATACTTCTTCAGTTCCGGGTAGCCGTGACAGGGCAGCATCTCTCCATGGGTATATACATATATCCCTTTGTCCTTGCTCTGCTTGAGGATATCCTCAATATCCTTTAAATCATGACCGGAAACCAGAATCGCCTTTCCCTTTTTGACGCCCAGCGGCACCGGTGTGGGAACCGGATGACCATATACACCGGTATTGGCTGCATCCAGCAACTCCATGGCCTTGAAATTAATTTCACCGCATTTCATCACAAGTCCAATGTAATCCTCCACGGAAAGCCCTTTATCCAGGGTGGCTGCCATTGCCTCATGCACGAAAGCATAGACCGTATCATCTTCCCGGCCCAAAATGGCCGCGTGGTCCGCATAAGCGGCCAGGCCTTTAAGCCCGTAGATAAGGAGCTCTCTTAGAGATAAAATATCATGATCCATTGCCGGATCTGACTTGACACCCACCTGTTCGCCCTGATTTACCAGCCCTTCTTTAGTTGCCTCCGGGATAAAGGTTGCAGGGCCTTTCGCAAAATCAACCTTACCTCCGACTGCTGTGACTTTTTCCTTAAGGTCGTCTCGCCGCCTCACCATCTCATTGATCAGCCTGACAAAGCAATTAGAATCAAAATCAACATTTGTTACTGAAAACAAAACATAAGTTACCTCCTTTCAAGGCATATTGGAAAATTTTAATGTTGCCTCAAAAATAACAGGCTAAAAATGGAAATACCTTGATTTAAGTCAAAAATAACAAAAAAAATTGTTCTGAGTGACATTTTGAATCAGCTTAGAAGGGGAGCATTACCGATTTGTTAAAATGGTTTTCACCCATTAACTTATTCATTTTTTGAGCGAAAGCCTTGCAATCAGGTTTCAGGTGTCAGGTGTCAGGAGTAAGAAACGAATTAGCTGATACCTGAAACCTGAAACCAAAAAGTCTTGGATAGCAATTAACAAACTGGTAATGCACCCGCTTAGAAGTGGTTTATGCCTGCAAAGCTCCGCCTCAAATTATTTGAGGCGGAGATCCTAATCATTGGAAAGCGGTTTATTGGCCTGTAAAGAACACTTCTTTTGGTTTGGAGGTATTACCCGTAGCATTGGGGTAGTCTGTTGCCTGATATGCTTTTTTATTATGCTTGATCAGATCCCGAGCCTCTTCCATATAATTATTATACCGTTTCTTGCATTCATAGAAACCGTGCCACCAGGCATAGTCCGGCGCCATCATGGCCGTACCCATACGGGCTCTCCTTCCTTCATGATGCCAGAGTTCATAGTATTCCACTTCCAGTCTTTCATCGAAAAATTTGGTTTTGTCCAGTAAGCCTTTATCGTATAGCTGATTCAACATTTTTTCGGCCGGTTTAAAATAAACATCATTATATTCTGCTACGACTTTATCAAGCTTGACATAATGATCGTTTACCCAGGTTTTCCCATGACACTGGGTGCAGACCACCTTCATCTTATCACGCTCTGTCTGCCAGTTGGTCTTGGCTGGAAACGGCTTGAATTCTGAAGGCCGGATGGTGAGCGGTGCCTGGATTTCCCAGGATAAACGTTCCGTAACATCGTGTGTGGTTAAGGTTGTCCCGGCTCCTGACATATGACAGGATGCACACGTGGGACCACGAAAATCCACGCCCGGCGACCAGGTGCCGGGTGCGGCGGTCCAATTGTAATTGTCACCATGGGCGGTGTAGATATCGCCATGCTTTGACTCCATGTAGATCTCGATCTGCGGATGGTCCGGACCCAAGTGGCATTGACCGCATGCTTCGGGTTTCCTGGCTTCCATGATCGAAAACATATGACGGGTATGGCAACTGGTACAGCTTCCCTTGCTGCCATCCAGATTGATTCTACCCACTCCGACGTTGGGCCACGTCTCAGGGTCAAGCTTGCCGTCCTTCATTTTCAGTACAGTACCATGACAATGGTAACAGCCTGTAGCCCGTTCAAAGTCGCTATTCATTCCCTTGTTCAGCCAGGGGTCGATTTTCCATATGATTTCCATTGTATTGGCATGTTTACTTAGACTGTATTGCTTGGCTTCATCAGGATGACACCGAGAACAATCTTTGGGCGTGACAACGGCAGCAATCGGAATCTTGTATTCACGGGTTCCGTAAGGTTGGTCGGATCGTTGGTACTGCTTGTAATGCTCCTGACTTACGTCCGGATCAAATGCTTCGGCTTTATGACAATCATAGCAGGTGATGTTGGCGCTGGCATGCCGGCTATGAGTCCAATCGGCAAAAAGCCCGGGATGCTCTCGCTTATGACACTGGATGCAGGCGATGGCCTCTTTGGGCATACTGCGCTCAATTCGAAATTCTTTCTCTTTTGCAACATTCTGGGCGACTCCCACAGCAGCCAATGCCCCGATGATCATCAAAACTACCGGTAATGTCCAAAACCATGATTTTTGAATCATTGGCCATCTCCTTTCTTTTACTTAACCTTTTTTATAAACCTAATCCCCTGTAGCTGATTTCATATTGTTTATAGGTATAATACTCTCTGGAAGTATGCACCAAATTCCTGTGACAATCCACGCATCTTTTCTCATAACCCGGTCTTGCATAAACCACTGACCGGTGCGCCAGCATTGCTCCTCTTTTGTCGGGCATGTAGAGAATGTTACGATGACATTTTTGACACTGGTCGTTTTTAAAAGAAAAATAGGCGTTTTTGCGCTGCAACTTGTGGTCGTACCGGCTCATATCTTCTGTGAAATGAACAAAAATATCTTTTATTCCATGAGCGGTTTTTGCATAAAAAAATTCGAAGGTGTCGTGGGGAGCCGGTAGATGGCAGTCCATGCAATCCGCTACAAATCCCTGTTCATTGTTTACATGGGTTGACGTCTTCCAGGTATTATAAGCGAACTCGATTTCATGACAGGTTGCGCAGAATTGTGGTGTCGAGGTCCGTACCATTGTGTAATAACCGAGACTGAACAGAGGAAATGCGATGATAATTCCAACAATGATAAATATTCCGTTATATATGGATTTCTTCATCACTGATCCTTGCTTTAACGGGTTGAGTTGATAGTGGAGAGAAGAAGATGAAAAATCGAAACGCGATCAGATTAAAAATAATTATTTCATAAAATTATAATCGTGTCAATAAAATGAATATCAATTAGCATGCAATCATCCCAGATTTTCTTGACATTATCCCGTAAACCGCGAAATTTACTTTCAGGTAACTTGGCAGGTATCTCCTGGAGGCTGAGTTGGTGGACCGCTGCTCGATAGGTCAGGGGGTGTAAATCAAGATTGTTGGTGATTTAGCTCAAGCAATCCAGGTTTCAGGTGTCAGTGTTCAGGTGTCAGTTCTTACGATCGTCTTTCTGACACCTGACACCCGACACCTGAAACCAGATCTTCGAATTCCGATGGAAAGTAATAAATGACCGCTGTTAACCAACATCAGTGAATTACACACCTGTAACAACGTTGCCGGGTCAACGGCGATAGCAAAAATACTACCGATGAGAGGAGTATTCCCAATGGTCCCCTTCCCTGAAATTCTATTCTTTTATCCAAGGATTGTATAAGGTTGTGATCTATCGGAGATAACACAGGATCAAAGGTCATAGATTTTTTAGGTGAATTTTTTAAGCAAGCTCTGCACGAACATCCCCTAATACGTAGTCTGCCGGACCTACCGGGCAGGCAGGCATACCCGTGGATATGTCGAGGATTTTCTCGGATCTTTGATGCGCAAGTCCAAGATCCCGCGTCAGCGGGGAGATCGGTGCAGATCGAGTAAAATATCGTTCAATTTAGGTTTTAATTCTTTTCCGAAATTAAAACTGGCCATTCCTTAAGTTTAATTCTGTTCATCTCCCCGGTGTTCAGGCTTCTGACGTTGTATGCCTTGTATTTTTTAATTTAATAAAAAAATCTCTTGATTTGCTTGAAGATGTGTATTATATGATAACAATTATTGTTTAGATATCTATATTAATTAGATTAATATTAGGCTTACTATGGCTGATCCAAAAATGAGATTTGATACCATTGTAAAAAATCTCCGGGAAAACAATTATAAGCTAACACCTCAGCGTTTGGCTATTGTGAAAATCTTATCCCGCAGTGAAGGGCACCCCAATGTTGAAAGAATCTATGAACATCTCCAGGATGATTTTCCTACGATGAGTTTGGCAACAGTGTATCGCAATGTCATGCTTATGAAATCATTAGGAGAAGTCTTGGAAATTGGATTACCGGATGGCAGCAACCGCTATGATGGAAACAAGCCTTACCCACATCCGCACGTTATTTGTGTAAAATGCAAAAAGATAATCGATCCGGACCTGGCTACTTTAAAAGACGTGACAGAAGAAGTTGCTGATAAAACCGGCTTTAAAATCCTGATGCACAGGTTGGATTTTTTTGGCATCTGCCTGGATTGCATGAACAATTCTTGAGACAAAATTTTTTGTCTTATAATTACAATTCCTTATCATCTAGGATATAATATTATTTGTTGCCGGTGTTGATACAAAATCAAAAACGATTTATTTGGTTTGGCTGGTTTGCTATAGGAGCAATAAGGCATAAGGTGCTGCTTTCGAAATTTATATCAGCCATCTGCTCACCGTGTTGCAATCGAAATCCTTGATCCAATTTCTTCGGAAGTTCTGATCTTTTCTTTGGACTTCCCATATCCTGTCGTTGCTGATTTTGTTCCAATCCGCTGTTCGAATTTAAGATAAAATTTAACCGTTACACACTTTAATCGAAACCATTTAACAAGAGAAAAATTTTCAATAAACCCCAACAAAAAGGAGAAAATCAATGACACAAAAGAAAAAACTGACCAACAACGCCGGCTCTCCAGTAGCTGATAACCAGAACGCAATGACTGCTGGACCGCGCGGACCCATGTTACTGCAGGATGTTTGGTACCTGGAGAAACTGGCCCATTTTGATCGGGAAGTGATCCCTGAGCGACGAATGCACGCAAAGGGTTCCGGTGCCTACGGCACCTTTACCGTCACCCACGACATTACTCAGTATACCAAGGCTAAAATATTTTCCGAAATAGGGAAAAAGACCGAGCTCTTCACCCGGCTTTCCACGGTAGCCGGTGAGCGTGGTGCCGCCGACGCCGAGCGTGATATCCGTGGATTTGCGATCAAATTTTATACCGAGGAAGGCAACTGGGATCTGGTGGGCAACAACACACCCGTATTCTTCCTGCGTGATCCACTGAAATTCCCCGACCTTAACAAGGCCGTCAAACGCGATCCCCGAACGAACCTGCGTAGCGCCCGCAATAACTGGGACTTCTGGACTCTACTACCGGAGGCGTTACACCAGATTACTATCACGATGAGTGATCGCGGCATTCCTTATTCCTATCGCCATATGAACGGCTACGGCAGCCACACTTACAGCATGATCAATGCCAAAAACGAACGTTACTGGGTCAAGTTTCATTTCAAGACCCAGCAGGGGATACGCTGTCTGAGCGATGAAGAGGCCGCGGCGGTCGTCGCTAAATGCCGGGAAAGTAATCAGCGCGACCTATACGAAAGCATCGAAAAAGGGGATTTTCCCCGCTGGACCTTGTCCATTCAGGTGATGCCGGAAAAGGATGCCTCTAAATGTCCTTTCAACCCCTTCGACCTAACAAAGGTTTGGCCTCATGGCGATTACCCTTTGGTCGAGGTGGGTATCTACGAACTGAATCGTAACCCGGAGAACTACTTCGCCGAAGTTGAGCAATCGGCTTTCAATCCAGCCAACATCGTCCCAGGCATCGGGTTCTCTCCTGACAAAATGTTGCAGGGGAGACTCTTCTCCTACGGCGATGCCCAACGCTATCGGCTCGGTGTGAACCATCATTTGATCCCGGTCAATGCCTCTCGATGCCCATTTCACAGCTATCACCGTGATGGAGCCATGCGGGTTGACGGCAATTATGGCAGTACCCTTGCTTACGAGCCTAATAGTTACGGCGAGTGGCAAGAGCAGCCGGACGTTGCCGAACCGCCCCTCAGTTTGGAAGGGGCGGCGGATCACTGGGACCATCGTGTGGATGACGATTATTACTCCCAGCCTGGCGCCCTGTTCCATAAGATGAGCCCCGAGCAGCAGAACTTGCTGTTTGCTAACACAGCTCGTGCTATGGGAGACGCTCCGAGAGAGATTAAGATTCGTCACATTGGCAACTGTCTGAAGGCCGATCCGGCTTACGGCAAAGGGGTGGCTGATGCACTTGACATCCCGCTTAGCGAAGTACCTAAGTAGGAATAGGATCGTTTTCAAAGTCACAAGGGGGCCGTAAAAAAACACCAAGGTTTTCACTGAACAGGAAAACTACTTTTAAACTCTCGAAGTATAGTTCAACCAGCTAAAAAGGGCTAAAGGCGGTTTGGTAAATGCTGCCGCATTTTGCCAAGCCGCTTAGCCCGCTTAATAGGCATAAAATCTTAAGGAGGATTGTTATGGCCAAAGCAACGTCGGTAGTCGCAACATTAGGCTTCCCTCTTTTATCCTTTGTGAAAAATGATCAAAATCACCGACCTCCTGCTATCCAGGAGGTCGGTGGTTTTTCCCAGACACTCTCAATTAAATCCCAGGTTGATGCCAATCTGGGATAATATTCTCTTATCAAGGATTTGGGTGCGGCTGTGATCTGCCGGACATAACGCAGGTTCAAAGGTTATAGATTTTTTAGGTGATTTTTTTTAAGCAAGCTCTGCACGAACGTCCAATGAAAGCTTCAGCAGCCTGAAACGCGTGGGTTACGAGATAAAAAGATCTTTAGTAGAAAAGTTGGGGTCACTTGTGAGGTTCACGCCGAGTCGCCTTAACCCAGCTTCATCCCCCGGTGTAGGGATATGAGTCATATGGACTTCACACCCTTGGAGTTTCTCCAATTTTTCCATGGCTAACTGGGCGGCAGGATTTAAAGTCGCACTGATGCTGAGGGCGATGAGGGTTTCCACCAGGTCGAGACTGAGGGCCTTTTCATTGAGCACCTTGGTTTTGAGATTTCGAACCGAATCGACGATGTTAGGCGGGAGCAATTTAATCTTGTCCGGGATTTCGGCTAAATGCTTAATGGCGTGTAAAATAAGGCTTGAAGCCGCGTGAAATTGCGGTGAGTTGTTTCCGGTCACGATGTTACCGTTTCCGAGGTCAATGGCCGCACCGCAAAAAATACCTTCGCTGCCTTTACCGCTCTCCCGGCCTTTTATGGCCGCGGTGCGCGCCGGTTCGACCACTCGCCGGTATTCCAGCTCCAGGTTGAAGTCTTTCATCAAAAGCTCTACCCGTTGAACCGTTTCCTTGTCCGTCAAACCCATGACATATTCGCACCGATAGCGGAAATACCGCCGAATAAATTCCTGTTTGGCAGCTTCCTGTGTCGCTCCATCGTCTGTGATGGCAAAGCCGGCGCGATTGACTCCCATATCCGTGGGGGATTTGTAAAATGGCTCGCCGCCCATTATTTTTTTCAATATTCGTTTAAGAATAGGGAACACCTCCACGTCACGATTGTAGTTAATCGTCTTCTGATTATAAGCCTCCAGATGAAAAGGATCTATCAGGTTAAAATCCCTGATATCAGCGGTAGCGGCTTCATAGGCCACATTCACCGGGTGATTGAGTGGTAGATTCCAGATCGGGAAGGTTTCGAATTTGGCGTAACCCGCAAAAATACCCCGTTTGTATTCATGGTATATCTGGGAAAGAGAGGTGGCCAGTTTTCCACTGCCAGGTCCGGGTCCGGTCACGATGACCAAGGGTTTATCGGTTTCGATATATTCATTGGCGCCGTATCCCTCATCGCTGACGATCAGATCGATATCCGTAGGATACCCTTTGGTGTATTGATGAGTGTAAACCCGAATGTTTCTTCTTTCCAGTTTATATTTAAATTGTAGGGCCGACGGCTGATTTCCAAAACGGGTAATTACAACGCCTAAAACATCGATGCCCCAACCCCGGAGATCGTCGATGAGTTTGAGGGCGTCGGAATCGTAGGTGATACCAAAATCAGCCCGCATTTTTTTCCTTTCGATATCGCCGGCATAAATGCAAAGCAGGATGTCGGCCTTATCTTTTAACGCTTGAAGAAGCCTCATTTTTACATTGGGATCATAGCCCGGCAACACCCTGGACGCATGATAGTCAAATAAAAGCTTGCCGCCGAATTCAAGGTAGAGCTTGTTATCAAATTTTTTCACACGTTCAAGGATTTCAGATATTTGCTCCTGTATATATTTCTCATTGTCAAACGCCGTATTCGCTGCCATGCTCTCTTCCTTATTCTATTTTAGAATCATAGACATCAATTTTACCCGAAGGGATTTTTTTATCCCATGAAATATTTTTTAACAAACGTTTTAAGTGTGGCTAACAATAAAATCAATATTTATTTTAAACTTAACGTCATTGGGTTCACATCTTGACGAAAGAAATCGGGTGCGTAGTTGACAAGTCATAATAATTATTTGCTTTTCCTCACACGTCTTCGAAAAGCCGCCCAACCAAACCAATATCCCCACCCTCGCTGATTCTGCCCCTTCAACACTCCCCGGTTGGGCTATTGGGCTTGATCAGTCCTGCCTCCTATTATTTTTACCCCGCCTGTCGGAGCAAAGCATAGATCCAATTATCGGGGGGACTTACGGCATCCTAAGCTTTTGCACCGATAGGATCTATGTCCATAAAATTATCCCAGATTTTCTTGACGTTTTCCCGTAAGCCGAGATATTTATTTTCAGGCACTTTGGCAGGCTTTTCCTGGAGGCTGAGTTGGTGGACCGTGGACCGATAGGTTACGATTAATTGGTTGGCTTTTTCAGCTATTGGTGCGTTGCTGAGAATGATGCGCAGGACATCAACTTTGGGGGCATTAGGTTATTTTCATGGCTTCTTCCAATATTTTTCGATCTTGCTCGTCTTATAAACCCTAACGACGTTTGCCGGGTCAACGGCGATAGTAAAAATACTACCCATGAAAGAAGTATTCCCAATGGTCCCCTTCCCTGAGATTCTCTTATCAAAGGTCTGAGTTCGGCTGTGATCTGCCGAAGAAACACAGGTTCAAAGGTTATAGATTTTTTAGGTGATTTTTTTAAGCAAGCGCTGCACGTATGTCCCGTAGTAAAAGAATTCTTTAATGATATTAAAATGATAATGGGTTTCGATTGAGGCACTAAGTCAATACTTTTTGTCAACACATAATCGACCTATTTTACTTCCATTGTTAGAACAGCTGAAAAAAGTTCATTCCTGTTGCATGTATCAATGGCATCGATAAGAGTTTCAAAATCGTTCTGTTCGAGTTCCCACTGTTGTCTGATGCGGCCAGATTCGACATCATCTATCAAACCTTGCAGTTCCTTCAGACCCCGTTCAAACAGTAGATCACCAGTATATGTTTCACCTTTTGCACAATATGAATAACTTTTATACAGTATGCTGAAGAAGGCTTGAATCCTGGCAAGCTCTCCTGCAAAAACACCCGGCATTGGATCTATTAAATCTTTCACGCCCAAAAACTCAACGATTTCCTGGAATATGACAAGACGGAACATGTCTCCGAGAAAACGAGTGGCTTCCGTCGTACTTTCCGACCTGGCCAGGCTTTGTTTATAGTGTGCAATTCGCAAATCCGGAGTAAAAATCCCGTTTACGCCCTTTGCTAAGCCTGAAAGATAAAATTGCTGATCTTCCGCACGTCCGACTTCAGAAAATGTAAAAGGTGCATATTTTCTTAATGAATAATTATCTATACCGTAGCCACCGCCCTTGACTACGGGATGGGAAATAAAATCATCCAGTCTGCCTGCAGCTTTGTTATACAGTGCGGTTGCACGTGCGTGAGCGATTCCCTTGTTAAAGAATATATCAGCCCCGATAAAATTACCGTCAAATTTAACGTCTGGTTTACGAAGGCTATTTTCATATCCGAACGTTTTTATATCCCTTTCATTGATATACTCTCCCGCATTTACACCAAGATAAACCGGCATTCGCCGGGCATCTTCTGCTGTCCCGCCCCAGTATTCATGACACAGGGTCTGAAACCATGTTTTACCTGTTGCGGCTTGAAGATCACTGGACCTGATTCCCTCATCAGCGTCAATTTTAAATCCGGCACGTATACCGTGAGTTTTTTCCAGAATAAGCTGAAAATATTTAAGTGTATTAAAGTGATTTGCATATTTTCCGGAGACTGAGAAAACCGCCTTTCTCCGAGGATAAAAGTCAAGAGCTTTTTTGATGTTGCCTGTTGTTTCTTCAGAGAGATAATAAAAACGCATATTTTTGTAGTGTTTTTCTTCCATGATATTTCTCAGCCACATGCTGCATAAGCGATCAATGCGCGGATGGGTGACAGAAATCGACAGAACGACAGGCACCTTGTAATCAGCACGGAATACTCCTTGAGTTTTTTCGAATCCGATTTCTTCATCCAACTCATTTAAACATGAAATTAGTTCATGGCTGTTGTCCGTGCTGAATAACGGTACTGGATGGTCATAATCGAATACAACATCATCAGGAATATCTATCACTCGGTTCCATTCGTCTCTGATATCCCTGTGAAGAATTTCCGGTATACTATCAGGCAATGAATACAAACCGTTTACCTGTAAAACCACTTCTTCCGGCTTGTAAGGTTTTTTATTTGGAGAAACTTTCGATAATTTCCATTTAGGAAGAATATCTTCATCCGCTATACTCACTTCCGGCGCCCAAATTTCCGTGACTGCCTTAGCGGACAGATTATCATCATCCAAACCTGTTAGTATTTTCCAGCGTTCCTCCAGAAACAACCTATTCTGATTTATGGAATAAAACCGAATAAAATCATTCTTTAGCCGGTTGTATAACTTAATGAGCCGTTCGTCTTTCAAAACTGCACTCTGACCAATTATATTCTTAAAAAAATCGGCAATGATATTCTGTGTTTCTGATTCTCCATTTTCTATTTTTATGCTGCCAAGAGGGGGACAACCTTTCTTCAATCCTGTTATACGCGCAATAGTTTCTTTAAGAACTTTTTCTGCGTGAACCGGCATGCTAACCTCCCGGAATATAATTTTTATATATAATGCTTTATTCTGGAATCCGGATACAGAGAGCATAGACTAATTAATCGGATACCGGTACCAGTGAGTTGATATTATAAAAATATATTAAAAGAGAGCTCGATTGTAAACCCTAAACAAAGTTGAATTTTAAAATGTTAAATATTCGGGCTAAAGCAGCCTTAAGGACTTTGTAGGATTATATGTATTGGCAAGGCACGAAGTTGAAACATTTTCAGCCATACATTAAATACTCGGCACTAACGGAAGTTAGTTAAAACCATAGTCTGGGACAAATCCCTATATTTTAAGGGACAAATCCCTATATTTTAAGGATATTTCCCTATAAAAATGAACCCGTCCCCTCATTGACAAAAGAAAACAAATAAAATAGGAAAAATAAGAAAGCGTATTTTAATCTAAGTTCTTCAAAAAAGGGTTTGCCAAAATTCTCGAGTTTTTTCTCAAAAGGTTACCCTATGGAGAGACCCCTCAAAATTTGCATACCTTGTTCCTGACAGAACGCTGTCCGTTCTGTTGGGAGTCTAAAAGTTTAACACGGATTCTCCCGGGCCTTCGCAGTTTAGAACTGCATTAAATTAATGATAAATATTCCAAACCAAAGGAGGGAACCATGAAAAAGCAAATATTGAATTATGAAACACTGCTTAAGGTTACCGATGCCATCGCTTCCACCAGGGATCCGGAAGAAATTATTCTGGTGACGGTGGAGAGTGTCAAAAGAGCTTTGAATGTCAAGGGTTGTGCAATGTTTATGGTTAATCGAAAAACCAATGAACTGAAGTTGGCCGCTGCATTCGGCCTGAGTGATGAATATCTGGATAAAGGTCCTGTGAGCGCTTTGCGCTCCATTGCTTCGTCCCTGGAAGATGGGCCTGTGGCCATTTATGATGTCACTGATGATCCCAGACTTCAGTACCCCGAAGCGGCGAAAAAAGAGGGAATCGCCTCAATACTGTCCGTTCCGATCACCAGTCTGGGTAATATCATTGGTGCTCTGCGAGTTTACACGGCTGAACCTTGGAAGTTTACTTTGGAGGATGTGAATTTTATTCAGGCTATTGCTCAGGTTGCCGGGATGGCCATTGACATGTGTCGGCTTAATAGGGGATTAAAAAGCAGCATTGAAATTTTAAAAACCATGCGGGACCCCCGGGAGCTTAAATCCAAGAGAAGAACGCCATATGAAAGTGTCCCGGTGAGTATTGTTCCGTAAAAGCAATTTGCAGGAACCTTGGCAGGCTTTTCCCGGAGGCTGAGTTGGTGGACCGTGGACCGATAGGTTACGATTAATTGGTTGCTTTTTCAGCTATCGGTGCATTGCTGAAAATGATACGCAGGACATCAACTTCGGGGTCATCGGTTATTTTCACGGCTTCTTCCAATATTTTTCGATCTTGCTCGTCTTATAAACCCTATCGCTGCAAAAGCTCGGGATGCCGCAGATCCCACGATGACGGGATTTCCGCTTCACTGAGAAAAGCCACGAACAGCAGAGGCAGGCAGCCCTTCGGAGCTGTTCGATCATCTCTCTCTCAGTTGGTTTTTTCCTGATTCTTTTCATTTTCCTGCTTAAGAAAATAGCATTTTTTAGGAAAGTCCTTAAGAAATTTTTTAATACAGCAGTGGGTACCCTAACGTTTCAAAAGTCGGAGGGCTTCAGAGCCAAGGCGCCAAGGGTAAAGCCGTAGTAAATCTACTGCGAACCCTTGGCAACGCCGGAACTGGAGTCCTCGGGCTTTCCCGCAGGGTAAACAACATGGCATCAAATAGACCCCATCCTTTGAATTCACCAAGGGTTCGAAATCAAAAAGGGAAGCATTTTTATGATTTTTATTTGAAATTCGAATAGTTGATCCCCCTTTAGCCATGTTGTTTATGCAACGTTAGTTGTAATTTGCCAAGCACCCTATAAGTTACTGCCGGTTCCCTAATATTTTCATAACCTCTTTCTTAAAAGGCTCATTTCCAGTGCAAAAATAACGTTCTGAGTTTAAAATCAGCCTCACAAAGCATTTCCAGAATAATATCATTGAATTATAGGGAGTTATGATGGGTTATCTTGGGGATATTGGGGATATTGGGGATATTGGGGTCATACTATTTAGCTTAAAGGGTCATTTTTGGGACCAAAAAGAGTGGTTTAAGACGATTTTAAGGCCTGTTTCAGTCCTTTTTTGTTGTTATTATAGTATGTTACCGTGGTCCGACCCCAAGCGTAGCCAAGCGTAGCTTACCTGTACGGCGGTGAACTGAGTTGTTAGGGAATCCCTAATAACTGGCCCTTTCTAAGCCGCCTGTACGGCGGTGAACTTCACGGTTTTTCATCACGGAACTCTACACTTTTTCTAAGCCGCCTGTACAGCGGTGAACAACAGAACAAGAGATCTTAGACTTAGATCAGATTTCTAAGCCGCCTGTACGGCGGTGAACGTAGTATTATTGTTTTAAAACCTATTTAAAGGTTTCTAAGCCGCCTGTACGGCGGTGAACTTCAAACCATTTTTACCCCGTTTTCGCTTAGTTTTCTAAGCCGCCTGTACGGCGGTGAACAGCAACATTACAATAAAAAAATAAGTTGTAACAAGTAGT
>RPGQ01000013.1:0-29292 GCA_004193595.1 Desulfobacteraceae bacterium Eth-SRB2 | reverse complement strand
TTTCTAAGCCGCCTGTACGGCGGTGAACTTCAAACCATTTTTACCCCGTTTTCGCTTAGTTTTCTAAGCCGCCTGTACGGCGGTGAACAGCAACATTACAATAAAAAAATAAGTTGTAACAAGTAGTTAATAGAAATTGACACAAAAACCAAAAAAAATGGTCAGGCTGCAACTTTTTGATAATAAAGAAAATTTTATTAGAGTGTTTTTTTTGGTTAAAACAACGGCACTGTGGTTGTGTTGCTCAACCCATAATATGAATACAGACCTGTTTGTGGTTGCCCCATTGCCTGCTTTTCAATAAATAATCGGAAGCGATGTCCGTTTGTTTGGCTGGTCATATTGATATAAGGCAATTTGGTGCGCTGCTCTTCGAAGTTCTCAAAGTGTGACAGGGCCTGTTGCAAGGTTTCGCCTTTACGTTTAGCTCGCCGTCTAGCCAACTTTTCCTTGTTGCCTTTAAACTTAATATGCCTGAAACAAGCATGCCCCGCTAATCTTTCCGGCACAGGCTTAATTTCGCTTAGATGCACATAATCACTGAGCCGGTTCAGCCATTTTTCACATTGCATTTGTTCAAGAGTTTGCTCGTCTCCTGAAAACAGACGCAGCTTTGTACCGAGAATAAAATTGTCTGCATTATATTCAGGAAAACCCGCACCAATGGCAGATGAATTATCCGTACTTTTGTTTTCCACCAATGCAAGATGAATCTGTTGATAAACCTTTTCCCAAAGAAAATACACTCCTATATCCGCATTGGGCAATAAGGATATTTCTTGATAGTAGTTCATTTTCGCTCCTTATTTGTCACTTTCACCAAATACGCCACCCCGAACCAGAACAGCCATGACATAATGTTCATCCTCAACACGCTCTAGTTTCTCGCGTCGTGCGAATTTATCGAAAAAAGTGTAAAAATCTTTCTTATCCTTTGTGGGATGACGGAAAGCTCTACCAAGGTTTGTTACCGCACCATAAGGCTCAATGGCGATAGGGCCGACTGAGTTTTCCGGATCACCGAAGTCGGGGTACCAGGTGTCAATTGTGCGTAATGCGTTCCCGATTTTTTGCGAGTGCATTGCGGCAATGCCGTCCACTGAATAAAGCACCTTACTTTTTTTTCCTTTCCCTTTATCTAATACCAGCTCCTCGCTAGGATATATTTCCTGCCGCGCTCGGGGTCGGGCCACGGTAACCAATCATAATAACAGCAAAAGAGGCCTGAAGCAGGCTCTAAAATTGTCTTAAACCACTCTTTTTGGCCCCAAAAATGACCTTTTAAGCAAAATAGTATCGAACAATGTGGCGTACTATTAAAATTTAGGAACCAATGCCCATGGACTCAATGAGTTCTGAACATAAGGGAATTTATCAGGAGCGGCTTGGCAGTGGTTTACAAATTGCGCCGTGCAATGGTTGCGCCCTGGTCGCGACCGGTTGGGTGAAGTCGTTGAAGTCGATAAGAACATACGTTGGTGGTAAAACCGAAGATTCTTAAACGCGGACGTGGCATTGGTCAGGATTGCTGTTGAAGATAAAGGTGAGGGCATTGGACGTATTCGCCTTTGGCGCGGAGTCAAGTCAGTGATAGCCACGACAGCATTTGTCCGGGTATTTGCTCCAGCGAACGGTACTATCCGTACTGATGATTGGTTTGGGGGTATAACCTTTGAAACAGAAACGGGCTTTGGTCATATAGGTGCAACCTTCGCACGAACTCAAGAGTTAGTGCATCAGGTGGCGGCGCTCTACTGGAAGCGCTGGCTGCAGGTACGTATCAGGGCGCTGTACGACCATCGCACCCTGACGCGGTAGTACGCCGTTTCGTTTTAATCGTCGTGCTGCTTTATCGTTGGAAACTATTTTACCGGCTTGTGCAGCAAGCTATGATGGTTGATCCTGTTCCATCCCATACACTCCAGGGGCCGGCTTTGCCATTCCATACTTCAAAGGAATGGACAACATAACCTCGATCCCTATCGACGATGATCGAAACCACAACATATAGTATGCGCTGGAGTTAAGTGCATACTCAGTATTTTAATTTAAAGGCGGTTTGTTTTGAGTCTCTTATCATTGGTCAAAAGAGGAACGCCGGACAATTGAGCAGATGCGAAGGTGCACATCAACAAAACCGATTCCGATTCCCGCTCCCCGAAATGATTTCTGTTCGATAAAATATAAAATATTCGAGGTCTATCGTCGGCACTTTCGAGGTCTTGCAGAAGGTCAATATTTTCAGATCGATTTTACGATATTTCCGCAAGCTAACTCACCAATTATAAAGATTTGAGAGCGCTCATGAGTGATATATATGAAGGAACCTGGCCCAGATTTACAAGGACGAATTTTTCTTCCCTGCCCGTGGCGTTCCAAACGTCCCGCAATACATACACGTTTCTCTTCACGCGCAACAGTATGCCTTGCTTTGCATAACGACTGGCGGTGACTTTGGCAGAGCCGGCGCTAATACCCAGCGCTTTGGCGATGTCTTGGTAGCCAAAATATAGTTTGGATATGTTCTTTAATCTTAATATTTTCATCAGATATACTAAATTAACTATTTTGTTTATTTTGTATACTTGATTAACCTCAAATTGTCAATAACCTTGTATAATGAACTTATAAATTTATATCGTCTACGGCCCTATACATGTTATTCTGCACCCAAAATGATATGCTTAAGACGAAAAAACGGCTATGTTTTGAGATCTTTTTATAAATTATCAGACAGTTAGCGTGTCCTCATTCGCCATTCGATATAATTGGACCTGAAATGTTTTCTATCTCCAGCATAATTGGAGAAGTGAACTGTGTGTGGTAATCTCAATAGATCGCAAATAACGCCAGACCAGAAGATAAGAAAACGATATCTGGAAAATGATCCTTGCTTGATATTTACAGTTCGAGTTTGATACATATCAAATTGGTGGATTTCGCATCATGACCAGATCGCGCAGGTTTTGACAAGTCTGATTTCAACAGCATACTCTCAATTTCTATGATCCCCCGCTATATTCTCCCACCATAAGATATAGTGGTAAGGACTTTTTATCTGGCCTCTTCAAATTCAAACGCTTCTTCAGCAGGAGACATCTGACGTAGATTCTTGATGTCCCGTAATAGTGGGGCACCAAATAAACGGCTATATTCGCGGCTGAATTACGAAGGGTTCTCGTATCCGACCTGAAAAGCCGCTACGGTCGACGCATCTAAATGCTCAGTGAGAATCAGCTGCCTCGCGTCATGCGGCACGCAGCTCTCTCATCATCTCTGCAGGGGTTTGCCCAAAGTAGCGCTTGAATTCACGGCTGAACTGAGAGGAGCTTTCATAGCCCACCTTGTCAGCCGCGATGTAGGCTTTAATGTTTTCCTGTACCATTAAATTCTTTGCCTTGGTCAGCCTGACTTTTTTCAGGTACTGCATGGGAGAATCCGATGTAATATCTTTAAACGCCCGATGAAACGCCGAAGCACTCATGCAAGCCGTATTGGCTAATTTTTCCACATCGAGTTTTGCTGCATAGTCACTTTGCATAATCTTCAACGCATGGGCCACCTGGGAAAAAGCACCGCTATGCATCGCCAGTGAATAGAGTACCGGAGCCTGGGTTCCGCAAAATGCCCGATAAAGAATTTCCCGCACCAAGCCGGGACCTAAAATTTGGGATTCTGTCATCGGGTACGTTGGTGCAGAAAGTTCCTGGCAATCTATTTTAATATAAACCGATCGTTCCGGATATCCCTCCAATTCCTCAGAGTATGAGCCCACGTTAAAACCGGTGATATGACTGAGCGAAGATGGATATCCGTTTTTATCTTTGTGTGGATTCAAACGTGTATTCTTTTTTATTACAATTAAATTTTTTTCCGTAGTACGGGCACTCAGTAACATGCTTTGGCCCGAAGATCTGCCGTTTGGAGCTTGAGCGATAGGTGACTGACTTAAACACATCATATCCGCCTGAACGTCGGGTAAACTGTGGAAAAAACATTGATCCGGCCGTCGTCAGGAGTGGGGGCCACAGGAACGTTTTGATATAGTGGATAAAACGCTTAATAAGTGCTTTTAATAAAGATTTAAAACGGGATTTCAGGTGCAGGCCGAAAAAGCCGTAGAGATAGTCAGTGACTGCATCGAGCAATTTCCACCTACATGCAGTAACGTTTTTCTGATCAAATTGCGTGTGACCTCGTCAAGGGTCAGGTATCATTTTTAATTTTCGTCAAGGATTTTTTTGAGCAGGGCCGGTAACGGAGATAAATCCAGCTGCACCGTATCCCATATAACTGCGTCACTGGCTTTGAAATACTCGTGAACCACAAAATTGCGCATACCACGCATGTCGTACCATGGAACTTCAGGGTGTTTCAGGAAAATATCTTCCGGAACGTAAACAGCTGCTTCTCCAATGATTATTAGGTTTCGGACCACTGCATCAACGGTTCTCCGATCCCCAGTGAAGGTCTTGAATTCCATCCCTTGTGTATATTTTTGAACGGTGCCGATGGCATCCAATATGTCTTGAATTCGAAACTTCCAATCTCTATGCGGCACGAACGGCCTCCTTGATTATTCTGTCTTTCAGGGCTTTGTGAAGAGCGTCGGGTGTCGTCAGGTCCACGGGTCTGCCAAGGATTTCCGATAATCGCCGTTGCAGCCTGGCCAGGCCGAACAGGCCTACACGGGCCTTTGGCTGGAATTCCACAAGGATGTCTACGTCGCTTCCGAGCTTGTCCTCTCCGCGAACAACGGAACCGAACAGATAAAGGGCCTTCACATGATGGTCCTTAAGTACTGCCGGGTTCTGTTGCAGGAGGGCTGTGGCTTCATTTGATTTCATCATTTTCTCCTAAAGTAAGTTATTTAAAACTTATCAAAAATAACCATAAACAACAAGAGAAATCAAACGGTTAAAAAACCACAACATCCCATTCTTTTTTAGGGAAGTGCGGGCACGATATCGCCCATTTTGTGTTCATCGGTGACGTTGGTGCAGAAAGTTCCTGGCAATCTATTTCAATATAAACCGATCGTTCCGGATATCCCTCCAAATCCTCAGAGTATCAGCCGACATTAAAACCGGTGATATGGAAGAGTAAGTCCAAGATGCTTATGTTGAAAATATGATTTTACAGATGGTTTGAATTTATTCAGTTTTGATGATAAATTAGAGTATCCGTCAGGTCTCATGATAAATGAAGCTCCCCGCAGTAAGCTGCGGGGTATCAAAGTGGAATTGCGCCGTAGCCATTCCAACGTGAAAGATATAGCGGAATTAACCCGCCTTCGCTCTGATGAGCTTCGGCGCGGTTCACCTTGCCTTTCATCCCTGCAGCAAGCTGCAAGGTATTCAGGCGAAGGCGAATAAAAAGTAATGGAGGTTATATTAAATGGATAAGATCAACCTGGGATCAACTATCCCTGCTTACCCCATGCCTGTTTCCCTTGTGGGAACCCATGTGAACGGCAAGCCGAACTTTTTGGCCGTTGCCTGGTTTACAATGGCCGGCTATAAACCGCCACGAATGTCCATTTCCCTCGGGAAAGGCCATTACAGCAATCCCGGAATTAAAGAGAATAAAACCTTCAGCGTTTGCCTGCCTTCGGAGGATATGGTGGAGGTAACCGATTATTGCGGAATTGTATCGGGTAAAAACAACGACAAATCGGGAATCTTCGACCTTTTTTATGAAGAGCTGAAAACAGCCCCAATGATCAAAGACTGTCCTTTAAACATGGAATGTAAGCTGGTGGAAAGCGTGGAAAGCGGTTTAAACGAGATCTTCATCGGCGAGATCGTTGGAACCTATACAGAAGAGAGATTTTTGACTGATGGTAAAATGGATTTTAGAAAAATGAAGCCCCTGATACTCTCACAACCGGACACCTCCTATTGGAGCCTTGGTGAGCCGGTGGCCAGGGCATGGAGCATCGGTAAAAGATACAAAGCCAAACGCAAGTAGCACCGTTAGCAAGAAGAAAGTGAAGGGTGTAAATCAAGGCCGTTGGTAAACGCTGTTCCTTGTCTATTGACAAACCGTGGCTCCGAAGCTTTTTTTAGGTGTCAGGTGTCAGGGTTAAGGGGGAAACGAGCCGACCAATAGCAATTATATGGACGTTGAGGATCTTGAGGTCTATAAAAAGTTGTGTCGGTTACACATTTGTTGAATGGATTGGAGAAAACATTGGAGCGGAAAGTCCCAGAGCGAGAACGCCGCTGGCAGTTAGCTGAGAAAACGGCAGTGTATGGCGTAAATGATGAATCGTTCCCTCAGGGCTGCATGCCTCCTGACACCTGAAACCTGAAACCTGAAACCAAATAGCAATGGCAATCTAAGCAAACAACAGTCTTGATTTACACCCCTTAAGATGCGACCCCGCATACCTCCTTTTTTGCTACAATTAATAATCCCTTCACCTGATTTCCTGACTGCTTCCTAATATCTGCTTCGGTTTCCTCTATTAACTGTAATCCATGTCGCCTCAGGCAATCTTGAATATATGTCTGTGAGTGTGCATAGCGACCGCTGGGAAAGAGCCGGTACTCCATGCTGTTGTCTTCCAGGCTTTCCACTGAAAATGCAATTATCCCTCCGTAAACAAGATATGAAGATGCGGACCTGATGATCGTATCCAGATTCCCGAAATATACAAAGACGTCAGAGCTATATATCAGATCGAATTTTTGGGGAAAGCCCCAGTCTTGAAGTATGTCAAAAATCTCGAGCCGATTGTAGATTTTCTTCTCTGCGGCCTTTTCGAGCATCTTTGACGATACATCGACGCCTATCAGGCTTTTTGCAAACGGCCGATAGAGTTGAGCGCCCAGACCGGTACCACAGCCAAGGTCCAGAACATTCATTTCTTCAGTCAGATATGGGCGCACAAGGTCAAACAGGAGTTCAGGGGTCCTGTATTCTAAATCTTTAATCAGGATCCTTTCAAAAGTCCCGGCGCACCGATCAAAGATCCTACGCACGTGTTCCACCGGGGCGGCATCAGGTGTTGCCGAAATTCCCAGGCTTTGGAGCATGAATCTTGCCGCCTCATCATCCGGCCGGGTCTCAAGCACCTTGTTGTAATGTTCCTCGGCTTCCTTGAATCGCCTGAGTTTTTGAAGAGAAATCCCGAGGTTTAAGTGAGCGGATGAATAATCTGACCGTATCTCAATGGCCTTTCTGTATGACTTTGAAGCGTTTTCAATCATATTAAGCTCGTCCTGTGCCACTCCAAGGTTGTTCCACGCCTCTGCCATGTAAGGAGCGAAGGCTACTGCCCTTCGAAAACAGGATATGGCTTCATCCGGGTCCCCAATTTCCCTATATGCGACACCCAAATTATTCCATGCTTCACCAATAGCAGGCTGCTTTTCCAACATAGCCCTGTAAATACTTATGGCACCCTTGTTATCGTTCTCTCGCTGCTTCAGCCTGCCCAGGTTATAGCATGCCGGAAAATAAGGAGGTCTGAGGTCGGCTGCTTTTTCAAAAACTTTCTTGGCCTTATCTGGCTGAAACTGGTCCAAGAAAACCGTTCCAAGCGCATTCAGCACCTCTCCCCAATCAGGCTTTCTTCTCAATACTTCCAGATAGCCTTTTTCCGCTTCAGCAAGCCTGCCTTCCTTCTGGGCCAAAGAAGCTTTCTTGAAAACGTCCTCGGAATCGTCTTTCGTGAATTTCGACGGGATAGAATACTTTTTTTTGTTGCGCTGAGTCACATCTTCATTTGTCATTTTTGGTCCACAGCATGATGTTGAACGGTATTATCTGTTTATGCCACGCCCGGTGAGATTGAGTATGCGCGTTTCGTAACGCTTTTTGGCTTCAAACAACCCCCTCACCCACCGCATGCATCATTACGAAAGTATTGAGTATTTTTATTCAACACTACTTGCCAAATGCTTGATGTTTAATACCAGCTAACAAAGGTGGATTACAATAAATAATGTTGATTTTTTGAAGATATCCGGATTTACGGCTATTTCAGAAGCTTTGGCAACTCAATAAGGTTTCGGATTTCAACGTCTGGTCGCCCAGGAAGCCGTTCTTTGCTCTGACCAAACCGATTCACCCATGCCACCTTGAATCCAAAAGCGGATGCACCTGAGGCATCCCACGCGTTGGATGACTGAAATACAATTTCTTCAGACCTGACTTTCAAGCCATCAACGGCAATCTGGTATACTCGAAAATCGGGCTTGGATATCGGTGTCATTATGTTGCCAGTTTAGTTATGTTGTGAGTTTTGGATATACTTCTCTTTAAATATCAAAAATATATTTTCTTTGAATTTAATTCTTATACTTGAGTTGTCATCAGAATACAAAAGAAATTGTATGGCAATTTGTAAGAACAATTAGCCCCTCAGTTTTACCTTCTCCCATATCTTAATCTTTTTACTTCCTTCTCAGATATCATTCTTCTGCAATAATCCAAATATACATTTTGGGCTTCATGGTAAAAAATACCATGAGGACAACATTAAACATAGACGACGATGTATTGGAAAAAGCATCTCGCTTAACCGGGGTCAAAGAAAAAACTGCTTTGGTCAGGCTCGGTTTAGAGGCCTTGGTTGCCCGTGAAAGCAGCAAGCGCCTTGCAAAGCTGGGCGGAACAGAAAAGGATCTGCGGCCTATATCGAGACGTAGACCGGCAAAATTATAACCATGGTTCTGGTTGATACTCCTATATGGGTTAATCACCTTCGAAAGGGTGTTGTCCAACTTGAAAGACTCCTGCTTGATGAAGAAGTTGTCTGTCACCCTTTTATAATTGGTGAGTTAGCTTGCGGAAATATCAAAAATCGATCTGAAATATTGGACCTTCTGCAAGACCTTCCGAAAGTGCCGACGATAGATCTCGCTGAATATTTATATTTTATCGAACAGAATCATTTGAGTGGAATCGGAATCGGTTTTGTTGATGTGCACCTTCTCGCATCTGCTCAATTGTCCGGCGTTCCTCTTTGGACTAATGATAAGAGACTCAAACAAACCGCCCTTAAATTAAAAATACTGGAGTATGCACTTAACTCCAGCGCATACTATATGTTGTGGTTTCGATCATCGTCGATAGGATCGAGGTTAGTGTTGTCCATTCCTTGAAGGAATGGCAAAGCCGGGCCCTTGAGTGTATGGGATGGAACAGGATCAACCATCATAGCTTGCTGCACAAGTCGGTAAAATAGTTTTCCACGTGATAAAGAAGTACGACGATTAAAACGAAATGTATACTCATCAAGGTAGTACGTCAGGTGCGATGGTCGTACAGCGCCCTGATACGTACCTAGTAGCCAGCGCTTCAGTAGAGCGGCTACACGATGCACTAACTTGAGTTCGTGCGAAGGTTGCACTATATGACCAAAGCCCGTTTCAGCCAAAAGGTTATACCCCAACCAATCATCAGTACGGATAGTACTGCCCGCTTGAGCAATACCTTGGACAAATGCTGTCAGGCTATCACTCGACGCATTCTCCAAGTGCCAAAGGCGAATACGTCCAATGCCCTCCTCACCTTTATCTTCAACAGCAATCCCGACCAATGCCTTTCCTGCAGCGCCACGTCCGCGTTTACCTGGTTTCTTACCACCAACGTATGTTTCATCGACTTCAACGACCCCACCCAACCGGTCGCGACCAGGGCGAACCATTGCACGGCGCAATTTGTGCAACCACTGCCAAGCCGTTCGATAGCTCCCTATGTTCAGAACTCGTTGGAGTCCAAGGGCATTGGTTCCAAATTTTTGGCCAGTAATGTGCCACATTGCTCGAAACCAAAGAGGCAAAGGTTTTCGGGTTCGATGAAAAATTGTTCCAGCGGTCACAGAACTCTGTATCCCACACTGGGAGCAGTGGAAAAGCCCCCGATTCGTTCGCCACGGATCACCAGCACCACACCGGGGACAAACAAAACCTTTGGGCCATTGCATTTTCAGCAGGTAGTCAATACACCCAGCTTGGGAACTAAATTGATTTTCAAATTCCATCCATGTTCGCGGGTAATTTTCCTCCATGACCCGCAATACTATATGTTGTGGCCACTGGAGTCAAGTGCATACCCCAGTAAAAATATTTTATCTTTAGCCATTAAATGATAACCATGGCATGAACTTTGACTCGGTTTACTCTGCCGCTCCACACCAGCCGAGTCTTCACCACGTTATCTTTCAAAATGCCTTGATGAGAAATACATGAATCTTGGAATGCCAAATGGCCTTACAATAAGGCGTGGCTATTCGGGTCGGGTAGAAATACGGCGCGCTCAGCTTTAGGTGGAGAGTTTCCATTATGCACCCTTTCGGTTTGTGCAGTGGGTTCCTAATTCAACCATGACTAACGTTTCCGCAAGCCCCCCTCTCATCCCAGTTCAATGGCATTAGCAGAATGGATATACCCTATTTATCGACTAAGATGGCAAATTGAGCTGTTTTTCAAATCCATTAAGTCAATGCTGCATGCTGATCAAATAACATCTGAAAATGAAAATATAGTTCTGGTCACTGCTTATAGTTCAATACTTGCCTCTCTTATTGCAAATTCAATAATAATTGAATATGCTGTCGTATCTGCGAAGATTGAATTAAAATCGATTACGGCACAACGAATAGCACTCGTTTTTTCTCTAATAGCTCATGACTTGGCAAAGTGTATTTTAAAAGAAAGTGCTCAAAAAGCACATTGATAATCTGAAAACTTTACTTCCATTACTCATGTGTCCTAATCGAAAACATAGACCCACGTCATTACAAATAGTAGCAATGTTCGATTCAATATAAAGTGTATTTTTTATCCGATCACGTATGTATGTCGCTATTAATATACTTTTTATACTCATCGGCACCTTAATTGTAAATTTTTACATTTTAAGGTACCATATCTTTAAAAGAATGTCCCGCTTTTTTTCAAAATTTTATATTTTTTCTGAAATCAGTTTGAACTTACGTTCGATGAATCGAATAATTTACAAGCATCGTCCATCTTCAGTTTCTTTATTCCATTGACTGTCATCTTAATTCCAAGATTTCTGGTAATCGTACTTTGCAGGCTTAAAATATTTGCCGTTCTTTGTCTGACGAAAAATAATCTTCTTCGCAGTAGATCTCGCACAGCTCTTTGTTCTTTTGGGTAGATATAACCTTCAGGCAGAATGTTTAAGTGCTTCATGTGCGCCAACCAAAAAGAATCCCATTTGTCATCCGTATGTTTTATGCCTTCGTACCGTTTTATCGCCGACGGATTGGCCAAATGTACCGTATACCCCTGTTCCTGCAACTCATCCACGAGCCAGTACCAATTATAGGTGGATTCAACGATAACACCTTCCAGATCAGCCTTGAATGGTTCCAACACCTTTAAAATATTGTTAAGATCGTTTGGCTGCCGTCGGCCAAATAGCCTTTTGTAATCCTGATCCATAATGCCGATGTAATTATTGCTTGAATGTAAATCGATTCCGGCGTATACTCCCATTAGACACCTCATAGATCCAAAATGTTAATGTTTATGTTACGTAAAATACGTACTGGTCCACAGCATTGTTTGCTATGGATGGGGAGGTGTCTTTTTTCTTTTCCAGCGCATCAGGCTTTAGTGACATTTTCCTACCAAGCTTCCTCTTCGCAAAGCATTTTCAAAATAACTTTATTAACCCAATGGCCTGTTAAAGAAAAAAGAAAATGTAACGCTTGATGCGCAATACGTATTTGACCAGTTCCGGTTCAAAACAAAATCGCCCTGGCTTCAAGTCGCAGCCCTTTATATGATTATCAAGTCTGCCGTTGACCCTTATTAATACTGTCTTGTATTTTTCTTATCTGTTTATTAATTTTCTTGTCACATCTTTTAAGCCTTGAAACTCCTTGATAAAAAGTTATTTACTTATTTATGGACGTCGGAGCAGCCGACAAGGATGCAATCCAGCGGGTGAGAGTTCCGCCGTATCAGTTGCTCGTGTCGGATACGTAGTGATGCCACATCCCGGGGCAGGTAACCAACCGGGCTATGCGTGGTGTAAACGGCCCGGCCGCCCTAAAGATTAGCTTTAGCGGTGGGTGCAACCTGGGGGTCTATCGAGCGTGGGAGCCTGAACATAAAGGAATGACTGCAGCCTCGAGAAAAATAACCCTGTTGAAGTTGCATTATAGGAACAGTTCTGGCGTGCCGAACCTCTGACGTCTAAGGTGAGGCCGTTGTCCTTCAGGAAGAAGCGAGCAAATGCACTGAAGGGACGCTGCGGGGCAGGGGTCCAAGCACCTACGCAAGGATTGCAGAGATAATGTCGGGAAAGGCTATCTTCCAGCAGGGACTCGCAACAACCTGCAAAGACTTGCTTTTCAAGAGTGAAATCGATGTGGCAAGAGGAATTTGGCCTGGCGCATGAGCCTGTAAGAGCTATGAAGGGGTGGTAATGCTCCCTGACGTGGTGTTAAACACCGCGCCACAAGAGGTAACACCTTGAGCGGGCAAAGGGGCTCTCGGTAAATGGCGGGCAGTCATAGGAAACACTGACCGGACACTGTGCCGGGTAAACAGTGGAGACATAAAAAGACGGTCGAGCCAGAGATCAAACCATCTAATCAAGGGGTGTATGTGTGCGAGAGCTTAAGCTCCGGGTTAAATGGGAAGGGTTCTGGGGAAATGCATTGCCTTAGCGGACTCGGGAAATCGACTGTCGGGATGAGAGGGCTTGCGGAAACGTTAGTCATGGTTGGATTAGGAACCCTGCACAAACCGAAAGGGTGCATAATGGAAACTCTCCACCTAAAGCTGAGCGCGTATTTCTACCAGCCGAATAGCCACGCCTTGTTTTGTAAGGCCATTTGTTCAGATTCATGTATTTCTCATCAAGGCATTTTTGAAGATAGCATTGGTGAAGACTTGGCTGGTGTGGAGCGGCAGAGTAAACCGAGTCAAAGTTCATGCCATGAAGTTTATCATTTAATGGCTAAAGAATAAAATATTTTACTGGGGTATACACTTGCGGCTCAGTAGCCACAACATACCAATATTGCGGGTCATGGAGGAAAATTACCCGCGAACATGGATGGAATTTGAAAATCAATTTAGTTCCCCAAGCTGGGTGTATTATTTACCTGCTGAAAATCACAATGGCCCAAAGGTTTTGTTTGTCCCCGGTTATTGGTGCTGGTGATCCGTGGCGAGGAGCGAATCCGGGGGCTTTTCCACCTGCTCAGTGTGGGATGCAGAGTTCTGTGACCGCTGGAACAATTTTTTCATCGAATAGCGAAAACTAACTTTTGCCTCTTTGGTTTCGAGCAATGTGGCACATTACTGGCCAGAATTGTTGGAACCAATGCCCTTGGACTCCAACGAGTTCTGAACATAGAGAACTGTATCAGAACGGCTTGGCGGTGGTTGCACAAATTGCGCCGTGCAATGGTTCGCCCTGGTCGCGACCGGTTGGGTGCGGGGTCGTTGAAGTCGATGAAACATACGTTGGTGGTAGAAACCAGGTAAACGCGGACTGGCGCTGCAGGAAGGCATTGGTCGGGATTGCTGTTGAGATAAAGGTGAGGAGGGCATTGGACGTATTCGCCTTTGGCGCGGAGAATGCGTCAGTGATAGCCACGACGGCATTTGTCCAAGGTATTGCTCAAACGGGCAGTACTATCCATTACTGATGATTGGTTGAGGTATAACCTTTGGCGGCTGAAACGGGCTTTTGGTCGCTATAGTGCAACCTTCGCACGAACTCAAAGTTAGTGCATCGTGTAGCCGCTCTGCTGGAAGCGCTGGCTGCAAATTTGCGTATCAGGGCGTACGACCATCGCACCTGACGTACTACCTTGATGTTTCGTTTTAATCGTCGTACTTCTTTATCACGTGGAAAACTATTTTACCGACGTGCAGCAAGCTATGATGGTTGATCTGTTCCATCCATACACTCAAGGGGCAGCTTTGCCATTCCTTCAAGAATGGACAACACTAACCTCGATCTATCGACGATGATCGAACCACAACATATAGTATGCGCTGGAGTTAAGTGCATACTCCAGTATTACAATTTAAAGGCGGTTTGTTTGAGTCTCTTATCATTGGTCAAAGAGGAACGCCGGACAATTGAGCAGATGCGAGAAGGTGCGCATCAACAAAACAGTTCCGATTCCACTCAAATGAGTCTGTTCGATAAAATATAAATATTCAGCGAGATCTATCGTCGGCACTTTCGGAAGGTCTTGCAGAGGTCAATATTTCAGATCGATTTTTGATATTTCCGCAAGCTAACTCACCAGGTAATTATAAAGGGTGACGAACCCAACTTCTTCATCAAGCAAGGTCTTTCAAGTTGGACAACAACACCCTTTCGAAGGTGATTAACTTATATAGGAGTATCAACCAGAACCATGGTTATAATTTTATGGTCACCGTCTCGATATGGGCTGCAGATCCTTTCTGTTCCTTGGCTTTGCAAGGCGCTTGCTGCTTTCACGGGCAGCCAAGGCCTCCTAGAGCGAGCCCTGACCAAAGCAGTTTTCTTTGACCCCCAGTTAAGCGAGATGCTTTTTCAATACATCGTCGTCTATGTTTAATGTTGTCCCTCATGGTATTTTTTACCATGAAGCCCAAAATGTATATATTTGGATTATTGCAGAAGAATGATATCACAGAAGGAAGTAAAAGATTAAGATATGGGAGAGAAGGTAAAACTGAGGGGCTAGTGTTCTTACAAGTGCCATACAATTTCTTTTGTATTCTGATGACAACTCAAGAATATATAAGAATTAAATTCAAAGAAAATATATTTTGATATTTAAAGAAGAGTATATCCAAAACTCACAACATAACTAAACTGGCAACATAATGACACCGATAGCCAAGCCCATTTTCAGTATACCAGATTGCCGTTGATGGCAGAAAGTCAGGTCTGAAGAAATTGTATTTCAATCCAGCGCGTGATGGGATGCCTCCAGGTGCATCCGCTTTTGGATTCAAAGGGTGGCATGGGTGAATCGGTTTTGGTCAGAGCAAGAGAGCAGCTTCTGGGCGACCAGACGTTTGAAATCGAAACCTTATTGAGTTGCCAAGAAGCTTCTGAAATAGCGTAAGAAATCGGATATCGCTAAAATCAACATTATTTATTGTAATCCACCTTTGTTGGCCAATTATTAAACATCAAGCATTTGGCAGAAGTAGTGTTGAATAAAATACTCAACCACTTTCACAATGATGCGTACGGTGGGTGAGGGTTGTTTGAAGCCAAAGCGTTACACAGAAACGCGCATACTCAATCTCACCGGGCGTGGCATAAACAGATAATACCGTTTAACATCATGCTGTGGACCAAAGTAGTAAAGTAAGATGTGACTCAGCGCAACAAAAAGTATTCTATCCGTCGAAATTCACGAAGACGATTCGAGGACGTTTTTCAAGAAACTTCTTTGGCCAGAAGGAAGGCAGGCTTGCTGGAAGCGGAAAAAGGCTATCTAGGTATTGAGAAGAAAGCCTGATTGGGAGGTGCTGAATGCGCTTGGAACGGTTTCTTGGATAACCAGTTCAGCCAGATAGGAATGCAAGAAAGTTTTTGAAAAACAGCCGACCTCAGACCTCCTTATTTTCGGCATGCTATAACCTGGAGCGGGCTGAAGCAGCGAGAGAGAACGATAACAAAGAGTGCCATAAGTATTTACAGGGCTATGTTGGAAAAAGCAACCTGCTATTGGTGAAGAAACATGGAATAATTTGGGTGTCGCGGGAAGTGGGGACGGATGAAGCCATATCCTGTTTTCGAAGGGCAGTAGCCTTCGCTCCTTACATAACTTGGAAGGCGTGGAACAACGGAGTGGCACAGGACGGGCTTAATATGATTGAAAACGCTTCGAAGTCATACAGAAAGGCCATTGAGATACGGTCAGATTATTCATCCGCTCACTTAAACCTCGGGATTTCTCTTCAAAAACTCAGGCGGATTCAAGGAAGCCGAGGAACATTACAACAAGGTGCTTGGACCCGGCCGGATGATGAGGCGGCAAGATTCATGCTCCAAAGCCTGGGAATTTCGGCAACACCTGATGCCGCCCGGTGGAACACGTGCGTAGGATCTTTGATCCGGTGCGCCGGGACTTTTTGAAAGGATCCTGATTAAGATTTAGAATACAGGACCCTGAACTCCTGTTTGACCTTATTATACATATCTGACTGAAGAAATGAATGTTTCACCGGACCTTGACGGTACCCGGTCTGGGCGCTCAACTCTATCGGCCGTTGCAAAAAGCCTGATAGGCGTCGATGTATCGTCAAAGATGCTCGAAAAGGCCGCAGAGAAAATCTACAATCGAGCCGAGATTTTGACATACTTCAAGACCTGGGGCTTTCCCCAAAATTCGATCTGATATATAAGCTCTGACGTCTTTGCATATTTCCGGGAATCTGGATACGATCATCAGGTCCGCATCTTCATATCTTGTTTACGGAGGGATAATTGCATTTTCCGGTGGAAAGCCTGGAAGACTTAACAGCATGAATTTACCGGCTCTTTCCCAACGGTCGCTATGCACACTCACGAACTGTATATATTCAAAGATTGCCTGAAAGGCGACATGGATTACAGTTAATAGAAACCAGAAGAAGCAGATATTAGGAAGCAGTCAGGAAATCAGGTGAAGAGGATTATTAATTGTAGCAAAAGGAGGTATGCGGGGTCGCATCTTAAAGGGGTGTAATCAAGACTGTTGTTTGCTTAGATTGCCATTGCTATTTGGTTTCGGTTTCAGGTTTCAGGTGTCAGGAGCATGCAGCCCTGAAGAACGATTCATCATTTACGCCATACCTGCCGTTTTCTCAACTAACTGCCAGCGGCGTTCTCGCTCTGGGACTTTCCGCTCCAATGTTTTCTCCAATCCATTCAACAAATGTGTAACCGACACAACTTTTATGAACCTCAAGATCCTCAACGTCCATATAATTGCTATTGGTCGGCTCGTTTCCCCATAACCCTGACACCTGACACCTAAAAAGCTTCGGAACCACGGTTGTCAATAGACAAGGAACAGCGTTTACCAACGGCCTTGATTTACACCTTTGCTTTCTTCTTGCTAGCAGTTATCTTGCGTTTGGCTGTATCTTTTACCGATGCTCCATGCCCTGGCCACCGGCTCACCAAGGCTCCAATAGAGGTGTCCAGTTGTGTGAAATTATCAGGCTTCATTTTCTAAAATCCATTTTACCATCAGTCAAAATCTCTCTTCTGTATGGGTTCCAACGATCTCGCCGATGAAGATCTGTTTTGACCGCTTTCCACGCTCCACCAGCTTACATTCCATGTTTAAGGACAGTCTTTGATCATTGGGGCTGTTTTCAGCTCTTCATAATAAAAAGGTCGAAGATTCCCGATTTGTCGTTGTTTTACCCGATACAATTCCGCAATAATCAGTTTACCTCACCATATCCTCCGAAGGCAGGCAAACGCTGAAGGTTTATTCTCTTTAATTCCGGGATTGCTGTAATGGCCTTTCGAAATGGACATTCGTGGCGGTTTATAGCCGGCCATTGTAAACCAGGCAACGGCAAAAGTTCGGCTTACCCGTTCACAGGTTCCCACAAGGAAACAGGCATGGGGTAAGCAGGGATAGTTGATCCCAGGTTGATCTTATCCATTTAATATAACCTCCATTACTTTTATTCGCGCTTCGCGCCTGAATGCCTTGCAGCTTGCTGCAGGGATGAAAACAAGGTAATTCCCGCGCCAGCTCATCAGAGCGAAGGCGGGTTAATTCCGCTATATCTTTCACGTTGGAATGGCTACGGCGCAGTTCCACTTTGATACCCGCAGCTTGCTGCGGGGGCTTCGTATCATGAGACCTGACGGATACTCTAATTTATCATCAAAACTGAATAAATTCAAACCATCTGTAAAATCATATTTTCAACATAAGCATCTTGGACCTCTTCCATATCACCGGTTTTAATGTCGGCTGATGCTCTGAGTTGGAGGGATATCGGGACGATCGGTTTATATTGAAATAGTGCCAGGAACTTTCTGCAACGTCACCGATGAACACAAAATGGGCGATATCGTGCCCGCACTTCCCCTAAAAGAATGGGATATTTGTGGTTTTTAACCGTTTTGATTTCTCTTGTTGTTTATGGATTTATTTTTGATAAGTTTAAATAACTTACTTTAGGAAAATGATGAAATCAAATGAAGTACAGCCTCCTGCAACAGAGGCTCCAGCGAATGCCAGGACCATCATCACCGAGGCCCGCTTTATCTGTTCGGTTCCGTTGTTCGCGGAAGGACAAGCTCGAGCGACGTAGACATCCTTATTGAATTCAGCCAAAGGCCCGTGTAGGCCCTGTTCGGCCTAATGAGCTACAACAGCGATTATCGGAAATCCTTAGCGGACCGTGGACCTGACGACACCCGACGCTCTTCACAAAGCCCTGAAGACAGAATAATCAAGGAGGCCGTTCGTGCCGCGTAAAGTTGTTTCAATTCAAGACATATTGGATGCCATCGGCACCGTTCAAAAATATACACAAGGATGGAATTCAAGACCTTCACTGGGGATCGGAGAACCGTTGATGCGGTGGTCCGAAACTAATAATCGTGGAGAAGCAGCTGTTTACGTTCGGAAGTAACGCAAACACCCTGAAGTTCCATGTGGTACGACATGCGTGGTATGCGCAATTTGTAGTTCACGAGTATTTCAAAGCCGGTGACGCAGTTATATGGGATACGGTGCAGCTGGATTTATCTCCGTTACCGGCCCTGCTCAAAAAATCCTTGACGAAAATTAAAAATGATACCTGACCCTTGACGAGGTCACACGCAATTTGATCAGAAAAACGTTACTGCATGTAGGTGGAAATTGCTCGATGCAGTCACTGATATCTCTACGGCTTTTCGGCCTGCACCTGAAATCCCGTTTTAAATCTTTATTAAAAGCACTTATTAAGCGTTTTATCCACTATATCAAAACGTTCCTGTGGCCCCCACTCCTGACGACAGCCGGATCAATGTTTTTCCCAGTTTACCCGACGTTCAGGCGGATATGATATGTTCAAGTCAGTCACCCTATCGCTCAAACTCAAACGGCGAATCTTCGGGCCAAAAGCATGTTACTGAGTTCCCGTACTACGGAAAAAATTTAATTGTAATAAAAAGAATACGTTTGAATCCACACAAGATAAAGCGGATATCCATCTTCGCTCAGTCATATCACCGGTTTTAACGTGGGCTCATACTCTGAGGTGGAGGGATATCGGAACGATCGATTTTATATTAAAATAGATTGCGCAGGAACTTTCTGCACCAACGTACCCGATGACAGAATCCCAAATTTTAGGTCCGGCAGTTGCGGGAAATTCTTTATCAGGCATTTTAGACAGGCTCCCGGTACTCTATTCACTGGCGATGCATGGCGGTGCTTTTCCCCAGGTGGCCCATGCGTTGAAGATTATGCAAAGTGACTATGCAGCAAAACTCGATGTGGAAAAATTAGTAATACGGCTTTGCATGAGGTGCTTCGGCGTTTCATCCGGGCGTTTAAAGATATTACATCGGATTCTCCCATGCAGTACCTGAAAAAGTCCAGGCTGACAAGGCAAAATTTAATGGTACAGAGGAAAACATTAAAGCCTACATCGCGGCTGACAAGGGTGAATGGCTCCTCTCAGTTCAGCCGCAATTCAAGCTGCTACTTTGGGCAAACCCTGCAGAGATGAGAGGAAGCGCTGCGTGCCGCATGACGCGAGGCAGCTGATTCTCACTGAGCATTTAGATGCGTCGACCGTAGCGGCTTTCAGGTCGGATACGAGGAGCCCTTCGTAATTCAGCCGCGGAAGAATATAGCCGTTTATTTGGTGCCCCACTATTACGGGACGGCATCAGAATCTACGTCAGATGTCTCCTGCTGAAGAAGCGTTTGAATTTGAAGAATGAATAAAAGTCCTTACCACTATATCTTATGGTGGGAGGAGAATATGAGGATCATAGAAATTGGTATGCTGTTGAAATCAGACTTGTCAAAACCTGCGCGATCTGGTCATGATGCGGAAATCCACCAATTTATTATGTATCAAACTCGAACTGTAAATATCAAGCAAGGATCATTTTTCAGATATCGTTTCTTATCTTCTGGTCTGGCGTTATTTGCGATCTATTGAGATTACCACACACAGTTCACTTCTCAATTATGCTGGAGATAGAAAACATTTCAGGTCAATTATATCGAATGGCGAATGAGGACGCGCGCTAACCTGTCTGATAATTTATAAAAAGATCACCAAAACATAGCCGTTTTTCGTCTTAAGCATATCATTTTGGGTGCAGAATAACATGTATAGGGGCCGTAGACGATATAAATTTATAAGTTCATTATACAGGTTATTGACAATTTGAGGTTAATCAAAATTATGCAAAATAAACAAAATGGATTAATTTGGTATATCTGATGAAAATATTAAGATTAAGAACATATCCAAACTATATTTTGGCTACCAAGATCGCCAAAGCGCTGGGTATTAGCGCCCGGCTCTGCCAAAGTCACCGCCAGTCGTTATGCAAAGCAAAGGCATACTGTTGCGCGTGAAACGATGTATGTATTGCGGGACGTTTGGAACGCCACGGGCAGGGAAGAAAAATTCGTCCTTGTAAATCTGGGCCAGGTTCCTTCATATATATCACTCATGAGCGCTCTGGATTACTACGAAATTACAACTCAAATACCAAGAGACTTTTATGAGTCCGTGGCCATTAAAAGAACCAAAGAAATCTATTTGGACGGCAGCATTTTTAGATATGTTAAAGTCAACAGCGCGTTGTATTTTGGGTTTAAAAAAGAAAAAGATTTTTTTATAGCAACTCCCGAGAAAGCACTCGTGGATGCTTTTTATTTGATGTCTTATGGCCACTATGCCCTTGACATTGCCGCTTTGTCTCCGGAGAAACTTGATAGGGAAGAAATCCGTCGCATTAGCCAGGATTTTCCTTTAAAAACGCAGAACATGTTGAAAAAATATGGATATCTTAAAACAGCATGAAATATTTGAAATTGACGTACTGGAAAAAATGAACAGCATGAAAGTGCTGGAGCCGCTTGTTTTCGGCGGCGGATCAATGCTACGGCTGTGTCATGAGTTAAACCGGTATTCAGCGGATCTTGATTTTTGGATTATCAAAAACATATCTCAAAAAGATTATTTCCAAAGAATATACAAGGCTTTTGATAAGGCATACGAGATCACGGATTCACAGATAAAGCATTATACCCTCTTATTTGAATTAAGATCGGCGTTGCATCCAAAGCGGTTGAAAATTGAAATACGAAGAGAGATAAGAGATTGCGATTTTCAAGAAAAGATTGCCTTTTCAAAATTCAGTACAAAACAAGTTGTCTTAAAAGCCCATACGTTGGAACAGACAATGAAAAATAAAATAGCGGCATTCTTGGAACGAGGAGAAATCAGGGACAGCTTTGACATCGGGTTTTTATTGCGCCGAGGGGTGGAATTGCCCGATTTTAACAAAAAACAATTAAACCAATTTCAGAAAAAGCTTAAAGGTTTTAAGGAGATCGATTTTAAAGTCAAACTGGGTTCTATTTTAGAAAGCGGTATTCGCGAATATTATTTTACAAATCGGTTCAAATACCTTGAAGAAAAACTTACCGCCGCAGCCTAGTGATAAATTAAATCGGACGCATCCTGTAGAACATACTATTTTGTTTAAAAGGTCATTTTTGGGGCCAAAAAGAGTGGTTTAAGACAATTTTAGAGCCTGCTTCAGGCCTCTTTTGCTGTTATTATGATTACCGTGGCCCGACCCCGAAGCGCGGCAGGAAATATATCACGGAGCTGGTATTAGATAAAGGAAAGGAAAAAATTAAGGTGCTTTATTCAGTGGACGGCATTGCCGCAATGCACTCACAAAATCGGGAACGTACGCACAATTGACACCTGGTACCCCGGCACCGGTGATCGGGAAAGCTCAGTCGGCCCTATCGCCATTGAATATGGTGCGGTAACAAACCTTGGTGGGAGCTCCGTCATCCCACAAAGGATAAAGAAAGATTTTTACACTTTTCGATAAATTCGCACGACGCAGCTGCGGCGTGTTGAGGATGGGCTGATATGTCATAGCTGTTATTCTGGTTCGGGGGTAGCGTATTTGGTGAAAATGACAAATAGGAGCGAAAATGAACTACTATCAAAAATATCCCTTATTGCTAATGCGGATATAGGGTGTATTTTCTTTGGGAAAAGGTTTATCAACAGATTCGTCTTACGTTGGAGGTGGAAAGGAAACAAAAAGTACGGATAATTCATCTGCCATTGAAGATTTTGCAGGTTTTTTCCTGAATATAATGCAGACAATTTTTATTCTCGGTACAAAGCTGCACGTCACATTTTTCAGAGGAGACAGGCAAACTCTTGAACAAATGCAATGTGAAAATGGCTGAACCGGCTCAGTGATTATATTGCATCTAAGCGAAATTAAGCCTGTGCCGGAAGATTAGCAGGGCATGCTTGTTTCAAGGCATATTAAGTTTAAAGAGGCAACAAGGAAAAGTTGAGCAGACGGCGAGCTAAACGTAAAGGCGAAACCTTGCAACAGGCCCTGTCACACTTTGAGAACTTCGAAGAGCGGCGCACCAAATTGCCTTATATCAATATGACCAGCCAAACAGAAGCGGACATCGCTTCCGATTATTTATTGAAAAGCAGGCAATGGGGCAATACAAAGCGGTCATATTCGCATATTATGGGTTGAAACAACACAACCACAGTGCCAGATTGATAACCAAAAAACACTCTAATAAAATTTTCTTTATTATCAAAAGTTGCAGCCCTGACCATTTTTTTGGTTTTGTGTCAATTTCTATTAACTACTTGTTACAACTTATTTTTTATTGTAATGTTACTGATACCGCCATTACAGGCGTAGAAACAAGCGAAACAGGGTAAAATGGTTTGAAGTTCACCGCCGTACAGGCGGTAGAAAAAGAGCCAGTTATTAGAGTTCCCCTAACTAGCTCAGTTCACCGCCGTACGAAAGGTAGCTACGCTTGGCTACGCTTGAGGTCGGACCACGATACTATGTAACAACAAAAAGGACTGAAACAGGCCTTAAAATCGTCTTAAACCACTCTTTTGGTCCCAAAATGACCCTTTAAAGCTAAATATTATGACCACAATCCCCAATATCCCCAATATCCCCAAGATAACCCATCATAACTCCTATAATTCAATGATATTGTTATTCTGGAAATGCTTTGTGAGGCTGATTTTAAACTCAGAACGTTATTTTGCACTGGAAATGAGCCTTTTAAGAAAGAGGTTATGAAAATATTAGAACCAGCAGTAGCATAGGGAACGGCAAATTACAACTAACGTTGCATAAACAACATGGCTAAGGGATCAACTATTCGAATTCAAATAAAAATCATAAAATGCTTCCCTTTTTGATTTCGAACCCTTGGTGAATTCAAAGGATGGGGTCTGTTGATGCCATGTTGTTTTACACCCTGCGGGAAGCCGGGACTCCAGTTCGGCGTTACCCAGGGTTCGCAATTAGATTTACTACGGCTACCCTTAGCGCGCGAAGAAACCTGAAGCCCTCCGACTTTTGAAACTACGATTAGGGTACCCACTGCTGATAAAAGACAATGGATTGTTTATTTGATCCGGTGTTCTGATGAATCTTTGTATTGCGGGATAACCAATAACCTGAAAAATCGGTTGGAAGCGCATAATTCAGGTAAAGGTGCAAAATATACAAGATTTCGCAGACCTGTTGAATTGGTTGCTGCCAGTTCTGAAATGACGAAAAGCGATGCGCTTAAACTGGAATATCGGGTTAAACAATTACCTGTCAACAAAAAAAATTTAGAACTTACAAAGGAGGAGAATAAAATGACAAAGAAACTGAAAAAGGATCTCCAGGCGGTTAACATGGAACTCAATGCACTGGCAAAGAAGACGGAAAGTCTATTAAAAGCGGTTGACAAACTTGATAAACCAAAAGCTGTAAAGAAACCAAAAACTAAGGCTGTCAAAGCAAAAGCTCCGAAGAAAGCTGCTGTAAAGAAGTCTGCCCCGGTAACAACTGCCGATACAGTCCTTGCAATTATCAACAGGTCCAAGAAAGGTGTTAATTCAGAAACCCTTATAAAAGAGACGGACTATAATCAAAAGAAAATTTCTAATCTGGTTTATAAATTAAAAAAGCAAGGCAAAATTAAGAGTCCTGAAAAAGGAATTTATGTAAAAGCATAATTCTTAAAAGTTTAGAGCTATTTGACCCTGTCTTATTTGTTCTTTTGATCTATCGACTCCTATATATTACATTACCAGCATCAGACAAACCACATTACAAACTTCGGGAAGGAAAGATTTAAGAAACAAATTTGTATTTTTAAAAAAGTAAAACGGTTAAAACCTTATAGTGAAGACTTTTACCGAATAGAAAAATTTGATCAAGAAAATGCATGTTTAATTTCATTATACAAGGCTTTAAAATATCTGAAAAAAAAGGATGTAAAATTATCCTAATTTAGCGCTAAACAAGAAATAACTACCCATGAGTTTGTAACTGATGCCATAATAGATAAATTGGAAATTGTTTACAAATAAAGACGAAAAAGATCCAGATTGTAAGGGAAATCAATGTGTTGCAGGTTGTTAAATGACGAAATCTAAAATTATTGAAATTGATAGTGTCGGTGAAATTTTGTTTGAGCGCAGTAACCGGGCAAGACATATCAATATTTCTGTAAAACCCTTCAAAGGGGTACGAGTTGCCGTTCCTTATAGAGTATCATTTGATAAAGCCAAGCAGTTTGCACAATCCAAGAGGGACTGGATAAAAAAACACCTGGATAAAATGAAGCAGGTGGAAAAGGAACATGAAGCCTTTTCAAAGCATTCGACTGAAATCAACAGAGCCGAAGCCGGAAAGAAACTTGTTAACCGCCTCAATGAATTGTCCGAGCAACACGGTTTTATCTATAACAAGGTATCCGTGAGAAACCAAAAAACCAGATGGGGGAGTTGTTCTTTCAAAAATAATATTAGCCTCAACATGAAGCTGGTCAGATTGCCGGATGAAATGATTGATTATGTCCTGTTACACGAACTTGTTCATACCCGGATAAAAAATCACAGTCATGAGTTTTGGGCGGAATTGAATAAGTTTGTGGGGGATGCCAAAGGAATGAGTAAAAAAATGAATGAATATAAAGTGTTTCTGATGTAATTTTACTTTGCCCAATTTCAGATACTCACAATTCACCATCCCTCTATCCAGCCAATTTAACTTTTTCCGTACGTACGGAAATCATAAAAATATTGCTTACGAAGATTTCTGTGGAAGCGATTTTACAGCGCTTTCAAACAGCCGGGATGGTTCTGTCCGGTAGACCGTCATTAGGACCATCATTTTCAACTTACTGGGAATTATGGAGATTCTGACAATGACGACGATGACGATGATTTTAATAAAATTGATTCCAAACGTTTGGAATCCGCATTTTCGCCCGCTGTCTTTCTTGTAATCTTTAAAATGGGGGTGAGTTGTTTCGGGGAACTTTATCGTTCAAACCCTACTTTTAATCATCCAATTACCGTTCAGGATTTAACGAGATATCGGATTGATATCCAACAAATACAGAAAGATGGTATATATTGCAGAGTACAGGTTTCGTATCGATGATTTCAAATCGAAACCTTTAAATGTTGGATTTTCAAATTTTTATTTGGAAAGACAGCTATACTTAAATTGCTGGATAGCACGATGGCTCACAGGCCATGAGGTTGAAACCTGATCTTATGCAGAAGTTTGATAGACTTTGCCTTAATCACCCTCGAACAAGCTATGCCCCAGGTGGTACTTGTCGCTCAAGCTCCCAACAATCTCCTGGCGGAGGTCATTGAATCTTTCGGAATCGAATTGCTTTCATCCCTGGAACCCTGGTATGGCGAATCTGCGGGGCTGGATGCCTTCTAAGGTCTGGAAAAAACCGCGAAAGATCCTTCGATTGCCGATACCATTGTCGGCGGGTGCGCCCACGCCACGCTGCACGATATCGCTGAAAACAAAATGGTGGTACTTCCTGCGCCGCCGGTCCAGGCTGGCACTAACCCTCGGTCGCGAAGCACTCATCACCGATCCAGGACTGAGGGAAGCCGCCTGAATCCTTTTTGGCGAAAAGACGGAAGCCGAGCTTGCCCGGTATTTTGGCTATCATCGGTGATCCAGTGAAACCAAGCCCATCTGCGGCTCTCCGATGCACGCATTGTTCAGGATTCCCTTACGCACCCACCTTTGCCACTTCAGCTCTCGTCGGGTCACCAACCGTTTGAGGCTTCGGAAGAGCGCTTGGAGTTCGATCATATCCATGGCGTAAAACACCAGCCAGGTCACCGGCGCAAGTAAAACAAGGTTGCGGTGGAGCCGCCGCTTGGAGTCGGCCAGCACCTGCACACCGAATACGGCTGTGAGTATAGCGACAACGAATGCGAGCGGCATGTAGTCGCTGGTGCATACCGTGTAGATGAAAAAGGAGGCTAACATGAATGCTTCGATCAGGAGCAGGCATTCGGCATACACCGCCATTGGCAACAGCAGGAAGGTCAGATAGGGATTGTGCGTTGGGCGCACGCTGAAGAAGAGTTTCCGGTGTTTAATGAACGTCAGAATCCGTCCGTATTTCCAGCGCAGGCGTTGATTGCACAGGCCCTTGAAATCCGAGGGGCCTTCGGTGTAGACCACCGCGTCGGCCGCGTAGCGCGTTTTATAGCCACGGCTAAGTATCCGGGTGGACATCTCGATGTCTTCGGTGATGATTCCGTGGTCGAAGCCGCCCATTTCTTGTAACACTTCCCTCCGGTACGCCGCAGCCGCGCCGCCGATAATATAAACGGAGTTGAACAGGGAATCGGTGCGCTTGAGGAAAAACCCATAGAGATATTCCATCTGCTGCATCCACTCGATCGGCTTTCTTCTGTTGCCGACAATCACATTCCCGGCAACGGCCCCGACGCCCGGATGGCTGAAGCGCTTCACGAGGTTAGTCATCGCGGCGGGATCCATGATGCTGTCCGCATCGATTGTGATGATAATTTCGCCGTCGGTTTCGAGGAACGCGCGATTCAAGGCCCGAGCCTTGCCCCCATTGGAAACGTTCAGGTACTCGAGCCTTGCCCCTTGGCGTTCTTCCGGCTTGTGGTCGGCCATGAACCCGGTCACCTTCTCATGCGTACCGTCCGTTGAACCATCGTTGATGACTACGATCTGGAGCCGAGGGTATTGCGTATCGAGGACGGACTTGATTGTTTTCACGATCCCGACCTCTTCGTTCCATGCGGGGATCAGCACGGAAACCGATGGCGTCCAGACGGCCATGTCCGATTGCTTCCGGAACGCACCGACCAGCGAATACAGCGGGGAGCAAACCAGCTGCAGCACATACTTCGCCAGTAACGGGAACAGCAAAACCAACATGACCAGACGAATCACATCAAAGCTGGCAACGGGCTGGTATGCCCGGGTCGCAGCCAGATAGAACACGCCTGCAGTTGCCGAATACAAGGAAGCGAAAAAAAACACGAGAGCCGATTTTTCTTTGAAGGATTTTTTCATAGAGGTTTAGTGCCTTATTCCTTAAACTCTGCCAAAAAAACAAGAAATTTAAACTGCCATTTTTACAAGATATTCAGCAGATGCGGCTAAGAAAGCGTTTAATATATTGGTCAGATTGAGGCCTTTAACCGTCAGCTGATATCAGTGCTGATTGGGAATCTGTTTTTGCCCATCGATTTCCAGCACGGTTCCTTTTACCTGAACTTTCTTGCCGACATGATTCACCAATTCCTTAAACAGCGAACATACTGCCAGACTAATTGTTTTTTTTTTCGACGTTGGCGGGGAAAATTGAACTGCAAAAGCGAGCGCATTCCCAGTAGCTTATTGTAGAGAAGCGGAAATCCCGTTTTAACGGGCCTGCAGGGAGCTTCAATTAAAGCATAGCGCACAATAATTATTTGAAGAACCATCTCCAAGCATCGTTCATTCCACTTGCGCTAACGATTCGAAACGTATCTGTAGTGCAATTGATGTGCCAGCAATGCCAGCAAATATAACCATCTGTTTTTATTAAATTTCCTAATTTATCGGCTGAAAAGCAGATGGAATAGATGAAGGAATTATCATACGGTGAGCAAAAGAGCTTAATAGAGATAATGACCTAAGTGTTTGTAATTAAATGATTACAAAACGAAAGAATTTTCCTTCAGTTGATAAGAATCTGACCGCTGCCAAATCAAGTTTCGTTTAGGGTTCATTAATTGATGGGATAATTCGATAGAAAAGGAGGGGGTGGTTGATTAAATGCCAGTACATGAAAAGCTACGTAGTGTCAATATGTTGAGATACGATTAAGTGATCGCAACATTATCAGTAATTAATCCTGACGTCGAATTTATGCCCGGTGTATAAAAAATTAGCCCCACCTATCTATACTTTTGCGAAAGACTGGGTGGAAGAGCTAATAAAAGGAAGTGATTGAGTAAGGAAGGTTGGTGAAACGGTGCTACACGGAGATTGGCGCTCCTGATAACAGGATTGCTGGTTTTAAAACCAAGTCCTGACGCCCCGGACAAAGACCTCTATACCGGTATTGGACTTCGTAGTCACCGCTCACTAAAATCATATTATCATAATAGTCCGTTTAATCAAATCCTTTTTTGGAAAAAGAGCAGTTGCCGTATTGTCGCTGCTCTTTTTTGTTTTTAAACTTTTTAAACAAAATGGAGGTATCAAAATGAATAGGGATAATCTCTGGTCAGCGTGCATTCCGATTTTTTTCTGAATCCCATACCGGAATTATCATAAAAATTATCGGGTTCACTATGTTTTAATGATCTGTATCCAGCAATATCTTTTCCATTATGAAACCCTAAGCGAATCATTTTCACGTGCCTGCATTACCGATTCTGTTACATGATCGACCAGTTCAGATTCATCGGCAAACAGTCCTAACAGTTTGTCCGGCTCATCAGGCTCAGGTTTCACTTTCATCTCATTTAGTTTCTCAAGTATATTTTCCAGTCTGATGAAAACATTCCTGAATTTGTTTCCCATATTTTGTTTTAAACTCATGATCTAAAACTCCGTTTAGCTTGACCTAACAATGCTGAATACTTTATACAAAGCATTTAAAAAGGCCTTGTCAGAATGCGGGAATTAGTGTAATCAATGTTAAGTTTTCGCCCCCGTAGCTCAGTGGATAGAGCATTGGATTCCTAATCCATGTGCCGCAAGTTCGAT
>RPGQ01000057.1 GCA_004193595.1 Desulfobacteraceae bacterium Eth-SRB2 | reverse complement strand
TCACGGACCACGGCTGGAAAATTTTGCTCGATCGCGGCCTGGATATTTTTCAACACTATGAAATGAACGACGCCTTCGTAATCTCCAACCGTCTTCAGCGTTATCGCGCTTGTAAAGCATTCGAGGCGACATTTATTAAGACATGAAGAAAAGGGGGATTGATTTTCTCTTGGTGCTTAGTAGTTAAACCGAAAGGGAACCGGGTCCTGCCCTTGATAATTGACAAAATTAAACAAAAGAAACATAATTATCAAAAGCTCACCTCTTGATCTCGACAGACAGACTCTGTAATGGGGGATGTTCGTGCAGAAAGTGCTTGATGTTTAATGTTAAATGGGATTTACAGGTTATGCTAAGGTTAGCAAGATTAGATGCCCCTGGAGTGCTGCACCATGTCATGGGCCGGGGCATTGAGCGAAAAAAAATATTTCTCAGCGATATGGATCGCAATGATTTTATCGGTCGCCTGTCAGCACTGGGTCAGGATGGTGCCATGGCTGTGATTTTGCCTATTGCCAGTATAGCAACTTAAGAAATTTATGGCAAAATATTGGCTCCAGCGTAGCAGTATCGGTGGTCAGGGAGTCCTAAAAAGGCCTAAACTGTTACGCAGGCTAAAATCGTGCCATTAAAATCATCTATCTTTAGTACACCCACAACTATCTGATACCGGAGTTTCGGAAGGTTTGGAATCAAAACCAACAGAGTACTGAGTAACCTTAAGATTGCGTTTCCAACTTGGCCATTGTTCAACCTTCACACGGGCATCTCTGGTTGAATCCCAAAATGTTTTGTTCTCGCTATTGTTCTTTTTTTTGATGAACATCATTTCCTCCCATTAAGTTATCGATTTCTCCTGAAACATAGGTTTCTCTGTCAATATATGAAATTGGAGAGAGCGGTACTCTGACACAAGCAGCCAAAAAACCGGGGTCACCCATTAAAGGGCGAGTCAAGAGAAAAAACACCTCTCCCGTGAAAAAAATATACTTTTTTCGCTTGACTCTTGATGGATTCGTAAAAAGTCCGAATAAGCAGGCTGATAATGTATTAAAATTAAATAGTTCAGGATTTTTACGAATCCATCAATTTCCCGCAACAGCACGGCCTTGCTTTACCACCTGTCCGCATCCGTTATTTCATTTTTATTGGTTATCGATCAGTAGATACTGATCCGCACCAGTCACCCATCAGGTTCAAGGCAATTGTGTTTTAGGCCAAAATCTGTGCTTTGATGCACAATGCTTAAAACACGGCCCCTGGTCCATTCGGACCCCAGAAAATCTTCGGTGCCATACCTCCTTTAACCTTGATTTGTTTAAAGACCTATTTTTTCTTTGAAATGATGACGTACCTGCTGGTTACACCGATTATTTTTTTCTTTTGCATGGCGGATACTACATTTGCCTTAAAACGCTCTGAGGAGAGCGGCGCCTGAAAAATATGGGTTTCCTGCCAGCCGCTTTGATCTAAAATCCGAAGGTAATCATTGATTAAAATCGAATTCACCCGGGTCTCATTTTTGGCAGGGGTGTTTTGGAAATCGCGCCAGTCGGCATTGATAAATGCCATCTGTGTGCTCTTTTTGGCGTTTGAGTGTGCCAGCGCAAAAAAGTTTTCCAGAAATTTTAGATAGTTCGCTTTGGACATTCCTGATATGCCATCAGGATCGTAGTTGTTTGATTGCTTTTTAAAATAAGGCGGATCAAAAATAATCAGGTCCGGTTTGGTTTTACCTTTTATCGGCCATTTTAAATTGGTGATATCCCAGAAACAGGGTTCAATTTCCGGTCGCGTATCCGGCCGGTCATCCATGTCAAAGCTCCAGCATTTCCGGTTAAACGCGAGGCAGGTGTCCGCCACCACTCCACCGCCCGCCATTGGATCAAACACCAGATCGTTCTGATCTGAAAAATAATACAGGATGTGTGCAATCATTTGGGCTGGGATGCGACCGGGCCAATCATCTCCGAAACGTTTGTCACAATCATTCCAGTTCCACAGGTCCCATGTCCGCAATCCCCAGTTAAGCGCCTTGAATCTATCAAGATCGCTTTTGCCCTCCAACGCGATGGACCAGACCATCGGCTCAGTCCAACCATGCTTTTCAGCTACCTGGGCAACTGTGAAGCCTCTGGACAGATCGGTATTTAGCAAATTTGCCAATTCTGGCATTTTTGCTAAATGGTTGGATATTGTCCTTTGGAGCGCGTCGAATCTTATTGCAATCCGCTCTTGCGAGATGCCGAGGCGGTTCATGCGAAATATCTTGAGATCCAGTTCCATCTGGGTTGCTGCTCTGAGATCGGCTATATACGCGTCAACTGCCTGCCTTGAACGACCGATTGCCTGCCCGATCTCAAAAGATGTCAAACGAAGATTGTTTTCATATGCCCGTCGGGCCGTCGTTCTGGCTTCATCTTCAGTTAACTGGAGAGGGCCTATCGCTTTTTTAGCGGCATAGAGCAGGGGATCCAAACCATCCAGCGTTATAATGTGAACCGGTATTTCGGTTGCGCCGATCTCCTTGTATGCATGCCAGCGGTGGGCGCCATCAAGAATGCGGTATTTATCGCCATATTCCGGATGAATCTGCACTTCGATGGGATCGATCTTAAACCCATCCCGCATGTTTTCGGCAAGCATGGAGACGCGTTTTGGATAAACACCGCTTCTCGGATATATGTCCTCATCCAGGATAATCTGTGAAATGGGAACTGTGCAGGCTGTTTTTGCCATAATACCTCTTGCTGCAATAATCAGGTTTAAAATGATGTAATAGGAAATGACAGCATTCCGACATTTTCGTCTTGATTTAACATTAA
>RPGQ01000056.1 GCA_004193595.1 Desulfobacteraceae bacterium Eth-SRB2 | reverse complement strand
ATTTTTCGCCATTTCATTCGTCTTCTGGCGTGACGTGTGTACTCAATAATCACGTGGGCACCTCAGTGTAAGCTTTGTTGAGTATACTATAATTCTATAGTCCTTTTGTCAAGATGCCCCAGATCCTATTAATACGGCTGGAATTGTTTTTGTTAGAATTTTAGGACTTTGGGGACGTCCATTGGTTTATTGGTTTCTCTGCCACATTGCCTCGCTTTGTGAGCAGGACTGGGAAAAGTGAAAAGAGGGGTTGAAATTGCGCGTCCTTTTTGATTTTTGAACCGCTAAGGCGCGAAGGACCCCAGTACGATTTTCCGAACCTACGGGGCAGGCGCTAAGGTTTTTTTATTGCCTTTTCCTGCTCAGGACCCCGGTTAAATACGTTACACTCCTCACTGCGTGAATTGAACAGGGCAGGTCTTAGCTTGAGGTCTTTCGTAAATCCGACGTAAAATTTATCATCCTTCTCGCTCTGTAAAACATAAGTATAGAACATCGACAGCTCTCAAGCTATTTAACTGGGTAAATTGGAGCTATTTTATCAACGGTCTTGTTTTCTACGATTACAGTCCGTTGGATCATCATATCGATTCGAAAGCCCGCATCTATTATAACGGTTTCATACTTAACTGGGAGTGGAACTTCATAGGCTACTGCTAATCCTGTTTTTTCCAGTTCATAGGCCAGACATTTCTGATATACGGATTCGAGAAGGCCAGACCCCAAGGCCTTGTGAACTTTAATGGCAGAATGTACGATATTTCTTCCGATTTCTTCGACGTCTTTCATCTATTTTCGTGTTGAACCGCCCCGGTACCATCTATTGAACCCCGGTTAAATAGCCCTCCGGCCCCGGTTGAATAGGTAAAAGAAAAACAACGGGGTCAGATCCATGTGAAATCGGCCTTTCCGTCACTTCGTGAATTTCAGCGGATAAATCTTCATTCTTCACACATTTAATTTTTTAGGAAACAATGGTGAAATTATTTTAATTGGTTTGATTGGTTGTAATGGAATAGAACAAGAACTGGCCGAAGCATTATAAACTTTTCTACCGTTAAACCTGCATAGCGAATGATGGCACGCAGCGTTCAGTTTTCTATTTATCAACAATTAGAGATATAAATTCATCACGAGTTAGGCCTGCTTGGTCCAGAATAGATCGCAGAGTTCCTTTTGGAATGATTTTTCTGTTTGGTATTACAACCAACCTAATTTTCCCAGGTTCTCGTTTTACCATTGCGATATGGCTTCCTTTCCCCCGTTTTGGAGCATCTTCAAAGCCAATCGATTTCAGCGTTTTAATTACCTGTTTCGAAGATAAGGATGGAAATTTTGTCATTATATCGCTGCTTCAAAATGGGCTGTGTATTTCTCTTTAGCTCTTAAGCTTTCTGCGATATCATCTAATATGTTAAGTTCTTTAGCATTTTCAAGATACAATTCTACAGCTTCCCGCAAGTTAAACACTGAATCCTCAAAAGAATCTCCACAACTTGCCACACCAAGTTCAGGACATTTTGAGACATATCCTTCGGTCTCTTTCCATACAACTGCTGTATACCCGAAAATATCCATAAATTACCTCTTGGTTTTATGATTTGAGTAACGTCCCGTGATCCCTCGTCATTAAAATAGAAATGGAATTTACCAAAATACTATAGTCCTTTTGTCTACAAAAAACAAGGGGTAAATAATTAAGGAAACAATTGGAACGTCTATAAAACGGTAAAACGGACTTAAAACGGCACGTTCGTGCTGAACGTTCACAATTTCAAAAGTGAATCGTTTATTTCTTGTCAGGGTTCAGTGTAAGCTCTGCGCGGATTTAGGTTTAAGGAGCGCTTCGCTACAGGTTTGAGGCAAAAACCTTCGTGATTAATTTTAATTCATCAAGATGCCCCGGATCCTCTCAAAACCGCGGGAATCGTTTTTAGCAGGATACTGAAGTCGAGCAGTAGCTACCATTTATCGATATATTCCAGGTCCAGTTCCATCCACCGGTCAAATGTGACATTGTGTCTGTCGTTGACCTGCCAGAGGCAGGTGATGCCCGGGCGAACACTGAATCTTCTGCGCTGCCAGTCAATATTAAAACCATTGTAATCTCTAACAGGTAAGGGCCTTGGACCCACCAGACTCATATCTCCTTTCAACACATTGATGAGTTGAGGGAGTTCGTCGATGCTAAACTTTCTTAAAAATTTGCCCACTGGCGCAATCCGAGGATCATCGGTGATTTTAAATGCCGCACCCATACACTCTTTAAGCTTTTCCAGTTCAACCTGCTTTTGTTCGGCGTCCTTGACCATGGTTCGAAATTTATAAAGACGGAAACGTCGTTTGTTTAAGCCCACTCTTTCCTGAACGAAGAAGACCGGACCGGCAGAGGTAATTTTGATTAGAATCGCAGTGAATAGAAACAACGGTGAAAACAAAATCAGCAAAATCAGGGATAAGATTCTATCCAAAAAGGCTTTTATCCGAACCTGCCACCCCTCCATGGACCCGGTATAGTGAGAAACAAATGCCTGGTCTTCTAAATATTCCACCCTGGAATTTGCAAGTTTTGTATCGAAAATATCTGAAAGATGACGGACAATAATGCCCTGATTTTCACAAGCATCCATTATTTGGGTGATTTCGTGATAATAGGATTTTACGGGAAGGGAGATGAGCACTTCATCCACCACGTTGTTCCTGATGAACTCGGCAAATCCTTTAAAATCCGAAACCCGCTTCCATCCAAACTTTTCTAATTTTCCATTTCCTTCCCATTCATCATCAACAAATCCGGATATCATATAGCCAAACTCCGGGCTGGATTGGATATCCCCTGCAAATTTTAGCGCCCTGGAATTGGTACCTACAATTAGTAAATATCGCAGATTTCGTCCCCGGCGCCGCATCCGGTTTAAGGTATAGCGCATGACCAAACGGCTCAAAATTGTTATCACGGTCGATCCTGCCCAGAAACCGACAAGAAAAACCGGTGTAACCATTATCATATCGAATAAAAGTGATAGAATGTAGATGGCAAAAGTACCCAATGAGATTGCCTTGACAATATCTTTTATTTCTCTTTTTACCGGTAAAAGACGTCTGGACCGGTATAGGCCGAACATGGAAAATATGGTATGCCACAACAGAAGCAAACTAACAAA
>RPGQ01000055.1 GCA_004193595.1 Desulfobacteraceae bacterium Eth-SRB2 | reverse complement strand
CAGGTGACAATCATTGCCACCATAGAGGCTAATTATTGAATGTTATGTGCAGCAAATCAAAGTATCAATCGCGGAATAGCAACGAAGTTTCTGTTTCACTCAACATAAAATTCTGCTACACATAATGTAAATATCATATTGTATTTGTAACGAAGTACAGGCATCAAACCATATATGGGAAGTTGAGAAGAAAAATAGGGGATATTATAAGAGATTTGTGCCGCCAAAGGGGCTTGGACCTACACGAAGGGCACGCTATGAAAGATCACGTTCATATTTGCTTGAGCATACCTTCGAAGTTCAGTGTGTCGAATACAGTTGGGTTTATCAAGGGCAAAAGTGCCATAAGGATACATCGAGAGCTACTTGGTTCCAAGAAAATGACAGGATTAAGTTTTTGGGCAAAGGGTTATTGTGCCAGTACAGTGGGTCTCGATGAGGAAACCATAATGAAATATATAAGAGATCAAAATAAAAAACATTAGAATATCAAATTTTTAATAGCCCCTTTAGGGGCTTTCCTAACACAATGCCCCCTTCGAGGGGGTTTCATCATACCTCCTGCTATGCAGGAGGTCGGTGATTTTGGCAATTTAAGGAGCACATACCCCGACCTGGCCGGAAAAAGTGAAGCCAACATTGTGCTGACAACCCATAGCCAGGATCATGTTGTCATTTTAATAAGCGGGATTAAAATAAATCCTTTGTAAAAAGCTTGAGAGGTTCAAACCCATGATCATTGACGCCCATGTCCATTGCGGAATTCAGGACAAGTTTCCGCCGCAATCCTATGATGACTATTTTTCAGTTATCAGCGGCAGCGGAATCAAGCAGGCCGTGATGTTTCCGCCGGTTATGGAAATATATGACCGGTATGATATAAATTTTGCCGACTCCGCCCAATGGAAAAACCGGCGGAAAGCCGCCAATGAATACCTCCTTGATATCGGGACAACCGATTTAACGGTTGTTCCTTATTTTTTCATCTGGAACGATTTCGCTGTTGACCAGCTCACATCACATCACAAAGGGATAAAATGGCACCGGCATTCAGATGAGCCGGTTTATCATTATGACAGTCCGCGATGCCGAGAGGCCGTTGATGAGATCAGAAGCAGGAATATGCCGGTGGTGTTGGAGGAAGAATTGGACAACACCGTTCGGTTTATAGAACAGATCGCCAAAGATGTTACGGTAATTATTCCTCACATGGGCATGTTGAACGGGGGGTACGGCGCCATAAAAAGGCACGGGTTGTGGGCACGGCCCAATGTATATGCGGATACGGCGCTGGCTTCTGTTAGTGAAATAACGGATTATATCCATGCGTATGGTATTGACAGAATAATTTTCGGTTCTGACTTTCCCTTTGGAGATCCAAAGCGAGAGCTGCAAAAAATTATGCATCTTCAGATCCCTCGGGAACAAAAGGAAATTATTTGTGGATTGAATATTCAACGACTATTGGCGGAAAGTAATGTATAACCTAAAATCTGCATCAATAAAGCAGAGTCGTTTCTATCCGAGAAAAAACGAACAGGCCAGGACCGCAAAAATCAGACCGGACGCATCGGCGGTTAATGCTGTTGCAAGTGAATGGCGGATACGACGGACCTGTACGGCACCGAAATAAACAGCCAACACATAAAAGGTCGTTTCGGTGGACCCCTGCAGCGTTGAAACCAGATACCCGGTATAACTATCGGGTCCGATGGCCGGATCGTTGATGATGGAAGCTAAGATGCCGTATGCCCCGAATCCGGAAAGCGGTCTCATTAACGCCATGGGAAGGGCCTCTGCCGGCAGACCGAAACGCCCGGTAATGCCGCCTATCGCACCAACCACGGCATGCATAACACCGCTTGCCCGCAGCATATCCACAGCCACCAGTATGGCCACCAGGTATGGGATGATTCGAATGGCTACCCGGAACCCGTCCTTGTCACCTTCAACAAACACTTCATAGACGCGCACGCGGCGCACCAGGCCGAAACCCAAAAATCCGACCATAAGGGAAGGTATGATCCACGGTGAAACGGACCTTCCGTAAAACACGGCAACGGGTATAAATGCAACCAGGGCTGTCAGGGCTCCAAGGCTGACCCATAAAGGATATCCTTGTTCATCGTCTTTTAGAGGCGTTTTCTCCCCATTATTTGAAGGCGCCTGCTGTAAAACAGCGCTGTCATCAACCGTGAGCGGCGACAATCGTTGATACAGTTTGGCCGCAATTACGGCAACAGTGGTCGATCCGATTGTGGCAAACAAGGTCGTGGGCAAAATTGCGGCCGGATCTGACGAACCCGCCGCTGCCCGCAGGGCGATGACACCGGTGGGCAGGAGGGTCACACTGGAGGTGTTGATGGCCAGAAACAGGGCCATTGCGTTGGTGGCCGTACCCTGTTGGGGGTTAAGCTTGTCAAGCTCCTGCATGGCCCGGATACCGAAGGGGGTGGCGGCATTGCCCAGCCCCAGCATGTTGGCCGCAAGATTCAGGATCATGGCGCCCATGGCCGGATGATCAGCCGGCACATCAGGAAACAGCTTTACCATCAAGGGACGAATCAGGCGCGCTAAAATGGTGAGCAACCCGCCGGCTTCGGCCACTTTCATCAGCCCCAGGAAAAGTGCCATCACGCCCACCAGACCGATGGCCAGTTCCACGGCTCCGGTGGCCGATTCGATCATGGCCTTGGAGAGTACCTCCATGGGTGAAGGGCCACCTTTCACAGGAATAAAGAAAATTTGATGCCAGCCGGCAAATAAGAAAGCACTCAGAACAATAATTGCGAATATAATATTCATGGACACTATTTCATAGGGCGGTTGCCCGGATCACGCCGCTTTTGACCCAACCGTTACAGGCCGATCCTATTATCCTTTTTATTTTTTTACTTCTCCTTTATTCCAAACTTATTATTGGCAAAAGGCATGCAATTGGGTCGTGAGTTTTTAATGAATTATTTATCTTCAATAACCATGTAATCTTTCAATTTTTCCATCAGAGAATCAGGCAATTCTTCTTTATAAAGAAATGCTTGAGCCTCCTCTCCAGTGATCTTTTGTTTGATTTCAAAGGGTAGAGTGCGCAGAATCGCCATACGTTCAGGATCAGGTTTGTCTTTACGGGGGCCGACCTTTTTATTCATAATTTCCTCCTAACTCTCCAAGTCATTTAACGTTTTTGAAAATCTACAACTTTTCGAAATT
>RPGQ01000054.1 GCA_004193595.1 Desulfobacteraceae bacterium Eth-SRB2 | reverse complement strand
CTTCAGCTTTAACATACCGGTTTTTCGACGTAACAGCACATGAAATGCAGATCTGCAAACCGGCAACAACCCATATAACAAGCAAACAACTCTTGATGAACTTTTTATGCCACATAATATATTCTTACCAGTCAAACCACTAACCGGCAATAGCCAAAACAAAAAAAAATTAATTAAATTTTTTCTTGACCGGGATTTATTTTTTTATTAGATAGTAAGGTTCCAATTGATCCCCAGTAGCTCAGTTGGCAGAGCAAGTGGCTGTTAACCACTGGGTCCGCGGTTCGAGTCCGTGCTGGGGAGCCAAAAATTACATAAGCCGGGCATTCTGCCCGGCTTTTTTCATTTTTGGGGCACTGGTATGTGGTACGTGTACATATGTGATAAAAAGGGCCTGCTCTATACCGGCATTACCACGGATCTTGTCCACCGTATGAACCAACATAAAGCCACTTTGCTCTACTCCGAGGAATTTGATGACAAACAGACAGCCGCCAGACGAGAACGCCAAATAAAAGGCTGGACACGACAGAAGAAACTTACCCTTATTGATTGGAAAAGGTGAGCTTGCCCTGAGCGAAGCCGAAGGGAGTCCGTGCTGGGGAGCCAAAAATTTTCAGGCCAGGATAAAACCTGGCCTTTTTAATTTTGTGAGATTCCTATGTGGTATGTATATATTTGCGATAGAAACGGTCAGCTCTACACAGGCATAACTACTGACTTGGAACACAGGATGAATCAGCATAAGGCAAGCCTTCTTCACTCTGAAGCTTATAATAACAAAAATAATGCGGCGAAAAGAGAGCGTCAAATCAAAGGATGGCGTCGCGAAAAGAAACTATCGTTTATTCAAAAATGCAAGGTGAGTTTACCCTCCTTCAGCCAGGTTCAGGACAAGTTCGCGAAGCCGAAGGGAGTCCGTGCTGGGGAGCCAAGAAAATCAAGGGGTTAGCCGGTTGCGGTTAATCCCTTTTTTGTTTTGTGTGAGAATTTGTGTGAGAAAAAGGATTTTTTTGGTCACTTGGCATCCGCTTTCTAATTTAAAATTTCAACCACTTCCTAACCGCATTATCACTGACTCCATACTTTTTCCCCGTTCCAGAATATCCTAATTTAGCAACCTCATACTTCAATACTTGAAAAGAAGGTCGCTCAACCTTTCTCTGCCAATATTCACTGTGCATATTGATAGGGGCATTCTGGTTTCCAAATCCGGCTTTGCGATTTATAACCGAACTTCCGACAGTTCCTAAATTTTCGATCTAAGCATCTTTTCAATTTGTTGTGTCCTGATTAAGAACTCACCAGGATGGTTTGGATTACATGGTTAATAGGTCGGTAAAAATGAATTGTAAAAATTGGGCTTTGATTTTATAAACTATATTTTGTGTTTTAAATAACAAACAACTCATAATTAATATTGAGGTTTTGGTTATACGAGAAAAAAAACTATGAGCAACGGATTACGTTTGAATAAAAATCAGCAAATAGCGGCTGAATATAAAGACAAACATATTTTGGTTTTGGCTGGAGCCGGCACAGGAAAAACACTGACAATAATTGCACGGGCTGAGTATCTGATACGAAAAGGCGTTGACCCAAGACGCATCCTTCTTTTGACATTTACACGCAGGGCCGCCAGAGAAATGACGGATAGATTATATTTAGGTATTGGCGATGCTGCTAATGAAGTAACAGCGGGAACATTTCATCATTTCTGTTTATTAACCATGCGAAGAATGGCGGATAAATTTGGAATTCAGGATTTTACTGTAATAGACCGAGATGATCAAAATAGTCTCATGAGGCTTGCACGGACAGGATACGTAACCAAAGGAGAAAAGTTTCCAAGAGCTTCCCAGCTGGTAAACATATTCTCATATTCCCGCAATACAAACATGGGCGTGTTGGAATATTTAAATAAATATACAGAATTTGACGAGGAAACCTGCAATAAAATATTGGCCGTATTTGCCGAATACAAACAGAGGAAACAATTAAATCGTTATCTTGATTTTGACGACATTCTTTATCACTTCGGTAAAAAGCTACATGAAGATTCTTCAATCCGTAATCGATTAAGAAGCCGCTACGATCACATCCTCGTTGATGAGACGCAGGACACAAATCCTCTGCAGTGGATTATCCTGGACGGTATGAAAGATCCCGCCAAACTGTTCTGTGTGGGGGATGATGCCCAAAGTATTTATGCGTTCCGGGGAGCTGATTTTAGAAACGTTCATTCTTTTAAAAAACGAATTCCTGATTCAGTCGTTCTTAAGCTTGAAGATAATTATCGTTCTACACAGGAAATCTTAAATATTTCCAACTGGCTGTTAAAAAAATCCCCTTTGAAATATAAAAAGAATCTTAAGGCTCAGCGGGGGGCCGGCATTAAACCCGTTCTGGTTGATTTTGACAGTGATCTTTATGAAGCGAAATGGATTGCCGAGGATCTTATCGGGCGCCATGAAACAGGATCTTCATGGAGTGATCATATGATTCTCACAAGGACTGCCTGGGGTTCAAGAAGTGTGGAAGCCATGTTGATTGAAAAAAATATTCCATACATATTTATCGGTGGAACAAGTTTTTTGCAGGCTGCCCATGTCAAAGATCTTCTTTGTTTAGTTAGAGCAGCAGCGAGTAATCATGATGAGCTTGCCTGGATCAGGTATTTGACACTTTGGCCAAGAATCGGTGACGTCACTGCATCGCGCCTAATATCAGCGATGAAAGAAATGGGAAATGTGAATGAAGCGTTAAAGCAATTATCAAACAGGCTTAAAAAGGATCAGCAGAGAATTGTGAGTGGCCCGAAAACAATATTAAAATACTGGAACGAACCGACCAAAGCATTGCGTGTGGGTGGAGAATTTTTGAAACCGATCTTGTCTCAGAAATACGATAAATGGGACTTGAGGAAAAAGGATTTTGACTTGCTGGTGAGACTCGCGGAACGGTATCGAAGTCTAATGAGATTCATCGAGACATATACTTTGGATCCGATCACGTCAACAGTTGCATCAAGATTGGACAACCAGGATGTGGTAACTCTGATAACCGTTCATAGTGCCAAGGGCACAGAATCGCATGTTTGTTATGTTATTCGAGTTGAACCGGGGATGTATCCTCACATTCGCAGTTTAGGTGCTGAAGATGAGGAGGAAGAGGATCGACGGATTTTATATGTTGCCATGACCCGAGCAAAGAATGAATTAATCCTTACCCGTTCAGAAGGTCCAAGCAGTTATTCATATTCATACGGGGATGCTGCAGAAGCCTATTTTTTATCAGATGTGCCTGATAAGCTTGTCGAAGAACGCTGACAGTATGAGATGTATCTTGATAAAGATGACGATTTTCTTACGTAACACCTTCTAGAAGATTCGAAAATAAGACTTTCCCTTTTATAACCACCTCATTTCATATAAACTGAAGTTTCCCATAAAAGTATCACGCCGCGATGCGCAGTAGCACGGCTACAAGAGAATTAACAACGGATTTGCGTGGTACAGGGCAAAGTATACTAAAATTATCATCCAATGCCGCTTTGGC
>RPGQ01000012.1 GCA_004193595.1 Desulfobacteraceae bacterium Eth-SRB2 | reverse complement strand
ATCTGGCATTAAATTAGCCTCCATTATCCACCTCCCATAAAATACCCATTAGTGAAAGGTGAAAAGGTATGACTTCCAAATACCTGACCAGCACATCAGGTGGTGTGGCAGGGGGGTTCAGCGATGACCGTCCCTATCCCTATATGGCGGTTCTCCTTCCTGTTCGCCACCCTGTATATCATTCCCACCAAGTCGTAACACCGCCAATAAACGCCCTGCGTTGTCTCGTCTCCACGACCATTCCTTGGGGTGTGTAGTATACCCGCCGAATCGGGTTCTTCGTTGCGATGGTCCCATGATGGGTGCCGTCCTCACGAAACCATTGAAAACACTTTCTTTGAAGGAGACCAAAACCTGTCTGTGCAACAAGAAGCTCGCCGCTTTCTAATGTGTCCATGAGCGCCACAAGGGAGTCTCCCCGGAGAATGTAGAGACGAGTGTCAGTGAGAAGGTAGAGATAGTCGCCTGTGTCAATAATCTGGCGTGGAACAGCGCCGATATCGTACGCTCGCACAGGCTGACCCTCTCCGTTTACCTGAACAATCTTACCAGAGTAGCCCGCTAGAAAGACATCGTGTGTGCGGCCTGAAAAATTGGTCGCATATATCCAATCCGCCGCTTGAACTTCGCCAACTCGCATTTCCATTGTGATGGTTAATTTTTTATTTCCGGCTGAGAAATCCTGCCGGCTCAACTCCTTCATGAACTTCGCGCTGGCATAGGAGGGTATTACCTTTGAGTCGATTCCAGTCAGGAGTTCTGCGGCACCGGTGAGTGCCTTCATTTGTTCTTCGGCGTTTGGGTTCCCCGGATTAAGGTCGGGATGCCACTGTTTCGCTAATGTACGGTAGCTTTGCTTTAAGTCTTCGGCAGTGAAGGGAAGGGCCAAGTTCATAACTTCAAGCGCACGCATAACATCAGCGCTGGTACCGAAGGTGTTGCTCGGTTCCGTTACGCGTGACCACCCCTCCTTTATCGGCAGCTTTACACCCCAAAGACCTCTCCCCTCCATGTCAACGCACCATGCTTCGTCAACTCCAGTGAATAAGTAGCGGCTATTGTCGTATGCCATTGAAATACAACGGAGGTGGTTCTTTAGTTCGGTCACACTTATTTCAAGGCGCTGTTGCAAGGCGCGGATCTCTGGCGAATCACGGAGTGACGTTTCCAAAATATTGATGAGTGAATCATCGTATGCATGTGCGACACAGTCTCTCGAAATGGCGATCAGTCCCCGGCCGAGAGCGTTCACTCCGATACGGTAGATGTCATGGTAGAGTGAGGCATCCGCTATTCGGTTGCCTTCCCGTCCAAACCGTACTGCGGCAGCCGGCGCTGAGCCGCTTGTCACCGAATTCCCGAGATCGTCGACCATGATGAGCCCTGTGTCCATTGCGTAAATTCGGCGGAACGCCGGGTCCGGCCGCTCATCAAGCGGAATCTTCTCAACCGAGAGCAGTTCCCATCCGTCAGCGTCGCGAATCTCAAACCATTTGGAGGCCACCGCTATAGGTTTGGGTGTGTGTCCTTCTCTCGTCTCCCAGCGGTGTGGCGCACGCGGAAGCGGTACATACGGCAAGGATTGAAGATTAATCTCGCGACATCGGAGCGGATCTTGATCAGCCCGATGCGACTTGACCTGTCTCTTGGGCATCGAAACTGTATCGTGATCAGAAACTGTGATTGCCATCGTAAAGGTGTGACTTTTGAGTGCCTCTCGGATCCCCGCAAGCTTCTTCGCTCCTATTCCCTTTACCTTCAAGATTGCATCATCGGGCGCACGCTTCAAAGCCTGCCTGTTCTCGAATCCGGCTTCATACAGCCTCCGAGAATCTCCCGTTGACAAACATCCGATGTTGAAGACGTCCCAAAAGCCAGCGTACCCGTCCAGCCAATTATCTATTTCCTCGCCGATCCTACTGAACTCAGCATTACCTGCTACGAATTCTTGGAGAGCTTTCAGTCTCTCCGGCGGCTTTAACTTCGATTCGACGATTCTCCTGAAACCCATGAGGATTTGCCTTCGCTCTGACGTCTCCTTAATTGAGGCTTCCATTTGGCGGTCTTTAGGACCAATCTCAATCCAGATGCCATACGATTGCTCCGCTGCTTTTGACTTCGGCTTTCTGCCAATAACTCTCTTTCCGTCCACCTCCAAATACTTCAGCGGTGTATTCATTGACAGGTTTGCAATGAATTCATAGGTCCTCTGGCTCCCGAATTCCGCGGCGCTCTGTGCCGGGGCAGAAGGCTTTTCCTCGACGTCTAAGCCGAGTATCTTCATCAGCCACCGCATTTTCTGTACCTCCTTCCCTTGGATTCCCTGGCGGGACCTACGATAAATTAAGTGGCGAACGCCCGGTTTCAGTGGGCGAGCGACCTTTGCACTCCGATGAAAACCGCTGTTCGCCGCTTCACCTTGTTTTGGAGGAAATCAACCCTATACTGGCGTAAGAACAACCTTGCTCTCTTACTAAGGCGTCCATCAAACGCTTTTATACGATCTGGCCCAGATAGAGCTTCGAGCAAAGGAGCAATCATTTTCAATCCATCGTCTGTTAATATTTGGTTGAACCACTTACATCCCTGCCTGGCACTAGCAACCTTCTCAACCCAACCGCATAGCTCCTCAATTCCTTTGGAACTAATGAGAGCAGGCTTTGAAAGCACGTTCTGACCAGGAAGCGCCGGATAAGACCTTGATTCGTCCTTAATTTCGTCTCTAATTATCCATGCTCTCCTTCCTTCGATGAAATCATAACATGGTAAACTGTTAGTCGGATAATTCCACGTAGAATCATCAAGAACTGCTCTTATCTCAACCTTGCGTAGCCAGGATAAGTTTTCATCATGTTCATCAATGGGAATAGGTTTTTTATGTGCAGAGATGCGGGACACATTTTCTTGATTTGACTCAAGATACCATGCCTCTGTTGCGGCTTGTATATCAAGTGCTTCGTTGAGCAAATAACGTTCCATTTGGCCACGTGAACCCTTAAGCCACGTATACCATGCTATATAGGAAGCAATTATAACGCCAAAAAATCCACTGAAAAATTCGGACATATTTAAACCCTCTCATAAAATATTTTGCCCTTTGGCGAACATAGATTAGACGACCTAATAGCCGTAGCTAATTACAGCTGATTGCCGATACAAGATTAATAAATACAAACAATACAATATATTAGTTCTAAGCGTCGTTAAATATTCTTTTTTGCATAATAGGAATGAATTGTCAATCTTTCCAACCATGCCATATGTCAAATACAAACCTGATCATCACCATCAAGAGACTATTAAAGCCTGTTAAAAAGTTAGCCGCACAGCGTAGTTTCACCGGTCTTAAAGTCGATTTTAGCTTAAAATCGACCTGGTTTTTGGGGCTTATACGTTATTGCTTACCTTTTTGTTCTCAGCCGTCGTTTTTTTAACCCTTTAAATCCCCTATGAGGGCGGTTCATTTTATAACTGAGCATCAGGTTCGCACAAACATAACAAGCTCACTTCATGTATGATGTACTAAATTTGTTGACAAGCAAAATTAAAACGACTGCTTCTCAATTACTGGAACAATCATTTACTTCCTATGGAAAAAAATCATGCTGCTAACGGCAACTTTATCTGTTTCTGGTTTGCTTTCTTTGTCTTTCGTGTCCCTGCTAACTCTATCAATAACGTAGCCATTGTAGTAAATGTGCTTCGGACAACTACACCATGTTGACTTCTTACCCGAACTTGCTCAAGTCCTTCACGCTTCTTGAGCAAATTGAAAGGGCGTTCGCCATTTTTCCGAATATCCAACGCCTTTGATACGACATCACTGCCATAAAGAATGCGCTGAAAATAACCGTTGTCAAAATCAATATGACGAAATTGGGGACAAAGTTCGGAACGAGGGCATTGACCAGGTTGAGCACCACATTTAAATTCATGGCCTTGCTCTTCTATCCCGATATACTTCATCGGAATATTACAAAGATCGTCAAACATTACCTGGAATGTGCTTGAATCGACATTCGCCGGAAGAGAAACTTTTGAACTCGGCGGCTTAATCAAATAAACACCGCTTTCTTTAAACAATGCGCCATCCTTGTCATGGTAGGCTTCATCGGCTGTAATCAATTTTAAATCCAAACCCATTGCTTTGCCTAATCTCACTAAAGGTGAAAGAAAATGGCTGTCATGATGATTTGCCGGTGCCAACAGTGAAATCAGAGGAATGCTATGACCGGTTTTAGGATTAATCGCTGTAAGGGTGTGCATTCGGTAGCCCACGACATAAACGGACTTATCTCGTTTTTTCCGACGCTTTCCGCAATCGCAGTCAATATCATCGTAAATGCGTATATTTTTCCCCTTGATTTTCAATACCGCTAACAGTTGCTGACGATCTACGGGCAATTCAGTTGAGTCGACGCAATGCACAAAACCTTCATCCAAAATCCCGCTCTCTCTGAGATGGTATATAATATATACCATTAAATTAACCAGTTTTGTGGAGACGAAGAAGATAAATGGGGCTGCGCCTGACACAACGGATCTTATTTTTAACCAGTGCAAGGTGCCTGCTGAAAACATGCTGGGCAAAGAAGGACGCGCTCTTTAAGATTGCCATGAAAGCACTCGACGGCGGTCGAATCGGTATCGCGGTTCAGTCCGTGGAGTGCGGCCTGGGCGGCATTCGATGCCGCCGTCAAATATGCCAAAACAAGAGAACAATTCGACAGATGATTTCCAAATTCTTTGTGGGCCTGCGATGGATGATTGCGGATATGGAAAATGGCTATCATGATGATTTTATCGTCTAACAAATCGTCGATGAATCTGAGTTCTTTGTCCTTGATATGCAAAGGGTGGCGACTTTTTCGGTTCAATTTGAATAGAATGCTGTTTTTGCAGCCCTCAATAAATCGCCCCATTTCATCTAAACTCATAATGGAAGCCGTTGGTAATTGGGACTCAATTCCAAGCAATACTTCATGAGGGGTTGTAACATCTTGTTTAAAATCATAATTTTTAACAGCTTCATCTAAAACCTTTTTGGCGATGGCTTTCTTTTCTTTTTTGGTTAGACACTGCCAGTTGGGATACCGGGTTTTCAGTTGTTTTTTAATCTCAGCTTTGATAGCTTTGTGATGCATGGGAAAGTCTCCTTAAAGTTAAATTTTGTTGAAAAAATCTACTTCTTTATAGAGGCTTTCTCATGCTTAAACAACTGTTTTCTTATACTTATTCTTAATTTGTTTTAACACCCTTTAAAACACCACCGATTCAAAGACCTTACATGAATATCAGGACGGTTCATCCCTTACCGCCTGTGGGGAACACAACCGTTTAAAACATTGATGAATAACACTCATGACGGTTCATCCCCACGCCTGTGGGAACACCCAGCTGAGAAGCCGGTGAATGCCAGGTGGTGGTCTTCATCCCCACGTGGGGAACACTGGATATCAAGGTCGGCGTATTAATGCTGCGGTTCATCCCCACGCCTGTGGGGAACACTTAGGAAACGGACATGCCCAGGCTGCATGAGATCGGTTCATCCCCACGCCTGTGGGGGAACACAGATAAAATTTGATTAAATTCGTCAATATCCGGCGGTTCATCCCCACGCCTGTGGGGAACACTGGATGCCATCAAGGTCGGCGTATTAATGCCGTGTTCATCCCCACGCCTGTGGGAACAATGAAGAAGCGCAAGTCAGTCTGAAGGGTAAGTGGCGGTCTTTCATCCTCACGCCTGTGGGGAACACGGAATCTGCCCCGGTATGCGCCTGACTGTGGTTCATCCACGCCTGTGGGGAACACGCCGCAAAAAGCATCTCAGCCGATAGCGTTTTGAACGGTCTTCATCCCCACGCCTGTGGGGAACACTCTTCCTGAACATGCTGAATTCATGAAGATTTTATTTGTGACCACAAATTTTACTCGCAATTCTTCAATGTTACCCTTATGGAAAAATTCAAATTCGTCGTTATTATTACTATCTTCAACAAACCCTTCCGGAGCGATTGGCATAAAGACAATCTCAGACGCAGTCCATCATAATCGATAGGAATCCGCCTGTTTCACCGTAAGTTTGAAAAGTCAAATCCCGATCTTCGTTATTGGTCGCCCACGCCATGGCGATTCCTTATTTCCCGGCCAATGCCGCTATCTGCTCCCAAATCATTTCACGAATACGTTTTGATACATTTCCGACATAGACAATTCGCATCGAATTCAAAGCCATATGGCCAACCTTCCTCTAAGCCCTCGGCGGAACGTTTCAGTAACTACTACCAGCATAGCTCATTCTATTTACTCCTATGCCCCTCATCTCCGGACCTCTTCCTGCCTTCGGAATGGCGGGAGGTTGGTGAATCTTTAGCGGCGGCGGATCAATGTCTCCGGTCGCGACATCTTCATCAAAGGAATAATCTTTTAGAAGTTTATTTCTGAAAACATCCCTGCAAGCGATACGCACTTTCCTATCCGGCTGTGTCGGATGTTTTGCTGCGATTTTAAAAGCTACCGGTAATGACGCGGTATTAAATTTAAAGATAATCTCGCCATAATTACATACGAAAGAGCGGCTCTCCTGTGGATAAATCCAACCGCCGGATCCGCCGGTAGCGATTTGGCGGCTTCAAAAATACCGTGCTGGTGGCAGGAAGTAGCTGCGCTGAAGTTATAGTTGTCTTTCTTAATATAACTTTTAAAGTAAAGAACGTCCAGCGTTTTTATTGCTAATTATAACCGTTAGTTATAGCACTTCTAAAGTATTGCTAGAAGTACTACCTTGAAAGGGCTGGTCCCTTGCCCGGTAAGCTTAACATTGCCGGAAAGCCCGGTGAACCGCATTTCAAACATTTTACGAACCACCTTTGAGCTGTAATCCGTCCAGCCAGTTTTGCTTTGATAAAGCAGCCTGTCGGAACGTGTCTGGGGCCCGCTGGCTTCTGCGGAATGGCAGTCGCACGCCGCTTCCCCAACCCAGATCAGCAATGTCCTGGTAACCGCAGCCAGTTTAACTGCTGCATGACTGATAATGGGTGCCCGGTTCCAGCATGGTAAGTTCAAACTGGATTTCAGAAAAATATATAAAATTTTGAAAAAGCGTAATATTTTTAAAGATATGGTACCTTAAAATGTAAAATCTCTTACAATTAAGGTGCCGATGAGTATAAAAAGTATAATAATAGCGACATATCAAACTTTATTAAATGGCCAAAGCCATTTATAAAGGCACTTGAAAGTTTAAAAACAAAACATATTGAATTAGAAGCGCAAGTTAATAAACTTAAGGAAGAAAATGCCAAACTCAAGCAAAAGCTTGAGCAGGAAAAGATTCAGGCCACCAATAAACAAGTCAATAAGCCTTCATCAAAGCAGGCAGAATGGGAGGCAGAAAGGCTGCTCCAAAGGGAAAGATAAAAGCAAAAGAAAACGCAAAGGCGAAATTCCGCAAGGGAGCGGGCAATTGTCCTAAAAATAAAGAGCCAAACGGAACAAAGACGGCTACGGTTGAAAAAATGATTTATGTGGAAAAGACTTTGAGCGACAAAGCCCTCTTGAAAGCTGCAACAATCGAATTATTGAAGACATACCTGATCCGCCTTGAAGAAACAGTGATTACGCTGGTAAAACAAGAAAAAAGTATTGTGATGGTTAAGAAGCCAGCCATAAGCCAAGTCTTGGATTTTAGACTCGCCTAAAGCGGATATTGGCTTAAACACAACCGTATTATTGTGTTATCTTTGATAGCCTTATGCTCTGCCATATACCAAGATCAAAGAATATCTGGCAACATTTTCAGGTTAAAAGATATCGACATCCGGTCTTTCCCGGCATCTTATCAGAGTTGTTGGATCAAGGAAAGCTGTGCGGCATGCCGAAATTCTTAATGACATAAACAATGGCTCTGTACCTGCGCTGATGAGACTGGCTGGCGCGTTAGAGGCCGAAGCTGGTGGCTTTGGCATTTGGAACCCGGATACTGCATATTTTACCGTAGATAAAACCAGAGGTTCCGATGTTGTCCGCCGAGTAATTTTGGGGAAATATTCTTTTGAGTGTTGGTAGACGGGTGGAGTGCGTATTTATATCTACTATGAACAACAACAGAGTTGTTTATCGCATTTATTGCGGAAATACGCAAGTTTCAGGATGCCTTTCCCCATCTTTACAGATATTGTGAAGTTTTATGTTAAGTTTAGGCGTATAATTCGAGATGGTGGAACGTCTTCAGAAAAAAAATCGTGATGAATTAGGTTGTGCTGTACTTCAAAGGCGCCTGAAGAGGTTAAAGAAACGATTGGCTAATTTCATTGAAATGGCCGAATCCGACAATGTTTTAAGCAAGATATCAATGTGCTGCTAAAAGACAGCAAACTGAGGATATTAACATTTGTAGAGCATCCCGGGTTCCCTTTCACAATAATTATGCCGAGTATTTAATTCGAATAGGGGTCCTTAAGCGTAAGATATCAGGCGGTAGTGTATCTGCTGAAGGGGCCGAAGCATATGCGCTTTGCTTTCAATTTATGTGACCTGTAAGCTGCGCGGTTTTTCCTTTCCCAAATTGGAAGGGAGTTTGAAGCATTACATAAGAACTGGCAAACCATTATCTTTGAAATCGTATTCAAATATCAAAATTCGTCGATTCAGAAGTAAAAAAGCATAACCGGCAAGCTCTTTAAAGAGTTTGCGCCAACCGTTACATCGAAAACAACTGTGAGCTTACCCAGCATGATGGTAGCCACCGATCCCCACCGGTATGTGCTTGCGCCGCCCCCGGTCTTCCCTTTTATCCACTTCATTTATCGCAACAAAAGCGCCGTCCTTCACATCGATTCTGCCATAGTAGACAAAAATCATGGATATGCGGTCCTTCATGGGAATGGGTTTCAGCGGAATGATGGGCGGTTGGCTCATGGTTTCGGAACAACCTCCCATAACGCACCGCGACCTCTGCCGGTACTTTTTACGGCGCCTTCTTTTTTCAAAGTCATAAGTGTCTTTTTGACCATTGACAGGCTCACCCCTGGGATTTGCGTGGCAATTTCTGAAAGCGAAAAAGGCCCGACCTGATCATTGATGACTCGACGCACCATATCACCCTTGGGGTCTGATAAGGTTGTGCCTTCAACCTTTTGGGCAAGCATTCTATACGCGTTTCGCAGGATGGATAGAAAGAAGTTCCACCAGATCGTTATATCGTTTTTACCGGTGTGCCACCCCTTGGAACACTGTGCCAGCACTTTGTAATATTCCTCCTTGCGCTCTTCAACAATCCTTTCCAGGCTGATGAAGCGACAGACGGAAAACCCCTCCTGAATCAGCAAAAATGTAGTCGCCAGGCGAGAAATCCTGCCATTGCCATCTCGAAAGGGGTGAATACAGAGCAGATCGAAGATGCAAGTGGCAATGGTCAGCAGAGCGGAAATCTGTTCATTCTCACGGGCATACTGGTATACGGTGCACAACGACTTCATGGCATCCGGTGTTTCCGAGGCCGATGTTGGCACAAAACGTACCCGGCGTTGATTGTTGGGCAAAATCTCTATGATTTCATTGTTTTTGGATTTCCAGCGACCAGCATCGCCGGTCATGCCGCCTTGAGCCAGAGCATGAAGTTTCAAAACAACTTCCGGGCTGAATTCCACTCGTCGTTTTCGGGAAAATATCCAATCCAATGCCTTGCGATAGCCGACCAGTTCTTCTTCGGAGCGATCTCTTGGTCGTGCCTTGCCTATGATTACAGGCCGCAAGCGATCGGCTGCAATAGATACCCCTTCAATCCGATTGGAAGATTCCACGCTTTGCACTATGGCCTGTTCCCGCAACGCCTGCAAGACTTCGGGTCGCTGCTGCATCCACAGCTCTTGTTTCCCACGTGCTTGCATGCATTCGCCCAACAGCCATGCCGTGGCCACCGGCAAATCAAACGATTCAATCCTATCGACAGTTAATTTTTTCATAACAACAAGTTAACACATCTGGTGTCCAATTAGTAGCTAATTGTTGGAAGCGGTATCCAATTTTGGAAAAGCCTTCAAACACCTCTACAAGTCTTTTGGAAAGTTCCATGATCAAGCCCTTTCCATAAGCGGCTCGTGTTTCTCCCCGCTGCTCCTCCTCGACGATCAGTCGACCGAATCTGCCAATAGCAAGCCACCATTTCGGTATTGACGACCTGGAAAGCACGGCTTCGAGCCTGAATGAGGACTTCCCGGATCTGTTGGTAGATACCGGAAATGTCTTTAGAAATCATCTTTCGCAGGTTATTTTCCTTCATATTCGCCTTACCAGCATAAGACCGCAGCCGAAGGCTTTGGCTCGCCCAATCCCCCCAAACAGTGCCTTTGTAAACTTCTCAACATCTGTAATCTCCAAATCACCAAGAAAATCCACAGAACTGAAACCCGATTTTTTTTCTTTGTCAGCTTTTATTGAATGCCAGTGGTAAGCGCTATTCTGAAGTTTGTATTGATTGTTATCATCCTTGGCAAGCGAGAAACCGTGCATTTCGCCCTGCCTTATCATCCATTTTTCAAGCGCATCGTCAACAATTGCTTTGATCGACCACTCTATCTTGCTATGCAACTGCATTGATTGGTGCAGGCGTTCTGAGTATCTAAAATCGTTTTTCAATAATGCCGTCAGTCGTTCATCCAGTGCAAGGCGTCCATGAGTTATGAGCACTTTCTTGTATTCTTTTTTTGGGGGATTAGAAGATAAACGAGATTGCAGATTGAGTTCTGAGCATAGGGATGTCAGAAATGTTCTTTGGGCATCCATGACAACATCATGACGAATACGCTTTTTTGTTAGCTTATTTTTGTTCGCCAATTTGGCGATTTTACCGCCGCCCTTCCGTAGATAATGTCTTTGTGGATTTTCTGTCTACTTTTTCGGTAACAACCGGATTAGCTCTTAACTCAAAACTCAGCCGATCCCCCTTCCGCAGCTTTGGTTGATACTCTTTTACATCTACCTGGAAGAAAGGATTTTCTGAAGAAGGTATAGTTGAAGAAACAGCGTAGTAAATAGGTTCTCCGCGAACACCAGCCTGTGTTCCAAACTGTTCACGGGCAATTTCTTCCCGGTAGAGAAAGTTTCTCTGTTTTTCATCTGAGAACAGATCCCATAACAGCCGGTGCATATTGTAGGAACTATCGGAAAGGACCTGTTCCAATTGGGTGTTTTTGAAGATTTTCGGTCTGATTCGAATACGGGAGAAATACATTATTCACCTCCCGGATAGTACAAGTGATGTTCCTGGCGTGGTGAAAACTGCCAGCGTTCTCGAGCTAAAGGCTGATCATGTTTGATTCTTGTTTGCATCCGGCTCAAATCGAGTGAATCAGAAAAATCGGACGACTCACCTTCCCAATAATAGTGCCGATCATCATACTGTCGCAGCCAATAGACATCGCGTCCAGATAGGGTGCCTTCACATGCTTTATCCGTCGGCATTATAGGCTTATGCTTATAAGTTTTGAATGCTTCATAATAGTTTTTCTTATCCTCGATGATCTGGGGATTCATCGGGGCGGCCAAGGGGCAAGATTTTCGACCCAGATAAATATGAAACCTCGGCTCCTCCAGATGCTCTTTTATAGTTTGCAAATCATACGGAGCATCCGGCAATGCTCTAACAGCCAACAATGCAATGGCATCAGAGCGATATTCCCGGCTGGAGAGGATGGTTCCCAACCGGCTCTTTCCAAGCACCAGCTCGTCGCGGCGTGTACGATAAGTGAACTTGCCAACTGAATCTGGAACCTGCGCTGTATGATAATCTCTTAGAAGCGTTCCTTGAGAATAGACCTCCACAGCTAATGCATACCCCTGTTGTATCTGCTGCTGTTTTTCAGTATCGTTACGCTTTATGCCCAGCGATGCAGCTATCAGGCCGATAATGGCCGATTTGCCAGGATAACTCGCTGTGTGCCGGGTTTCGCCCACGGCAATTTCCCCCCAACTGGCCATCATCGGGCCATAAAGGCGAAACAGTAGATAGTCCATATCAGCCTCCTATTGGTCCAATAAAGTTCAGTAATTCAATCAGAGAGCCTTCTTCATTGGGCACATTTAGTTCATAACGCGAATCGGCACAATTGCCATACACACGGTCAAAACTATCCCTCTGCTTGATTAGTGCGTCAATGGAGTCACGGATAAAATCATCATTCTCACGGTGATTGATTGGCTTCAGATACGCCACCGACAACGAACGCGGCTGCTGATCGCCCTTCTCGGCCAATACATAGAGGTATAGCTATATGCTGTTTTGCTTAATTCGGCAGCCAATCTACCGCTTCGGTCAGAGCGCTAATCGCCTTGTTGGCTAATTTTCGCTCGTCATCATATTTCGCATCATTGATATCAACATTTTCACTGAAGTTATTAATAAGATTCCTGATCAACAACTCCATATTAATGCAGATATAGGAATAAAACAGGCCTGCGGCAAAACGGGTTTCACCGATGTGGGCAGCCCCGGCGTCTTCCCGGTATTGATTCATTTCTTCAACAGCAGTAAAGTAATCGTCTTCAATGACTGTAGGGTGTACACTAAAAGCATGGGCGACTTGGCAAGCGGCTTCAATTTTATGCTCAGTGGAAGATGCCAGCATTCTGCCAAACAATGCGATGTCAGCATTTGTATGCTCATTTGTCAAAATTGCAGACTTGGGAATCGCCCCGGGAGACACAACCAGTTTCAGACTTTGAATGTTATCGTCTGATGTGTAGTCATCGTCTTCTGAAGCTCGTACTTTTTCTATCCATGAGTTGATTTGACTTTCCCATCCTTCACATAATTTAATATGATTTTTGTGTTTTATAACTCCATATTCAGTATCTTTGGCTGTTTTTGCTGTCAACAACGCACCAAGAGATAATTTCTTCAGTATTTCTTTTGTCAGTTTGACATATTCGTCAGCAAAGAAAAGCTCCAGATGTTCATTAGGTACCTTTTGCTCACCGGATATTTCCTCTAACCATTCATCTTTTTTATCAATCATTCTATATAGATAATCATGAGGGTCCTTATCTTCGGATGTTTTAAATTTTTTATTCTTAATAATTTCCTTTAGCCCCTTCGGTTTATCCCAATCGGCTTTCAAAAGCGCAAACTCATTTTCACCTTTTAAAATACGAACCAACGCTTCAATGGGTGCTTGAATATCAGACGAAAGAACCTTGAAAAGTTTTACACCAATAGCATTGGACTCAACAGTAGCACTACCGAAACCGTTTCGAAAACTTGAGATGACCTTATCAATATTGGTTCGTTCGGAATCTGATATAAAAGCCAGCGTGTCCAATTCCAAAGAATCTCCCTTTAACGAGCCAAAAACTTTTGCGATATTTTTGGCAATCGTTTCTCCCTCTGTTTTTGTTAAAGCAGGGAACTTGGAAAGTTTCTCAAACGCATTCACTCCAATCATCTTTGTTCTTATGCCTTTCGCAATAGCAAATTCAAAAATTTCTGAAGTCCGCCATGTTCGTTTTAGGCATTGAGAGGATACGCGTAGCCGATCATAGCCACCAATCTTTGCGGTTTTGGGGCTACCCTGATCATCGCGGTTCAGGTTGGCTGGTGGATAAGCGGTCAGCAGATGTAATTGAATAAAACGGCTCATAATCATTCTCCTTTATTTTATTTATTTTGTAATGCAGTGAAATAATCGGTTGCCCAGCGCACAGCCAGACGATTGGACGGCTTACGGTCAATCTGATTATCAAACTCCTGATGCCACTGAATGATATCATTGGCCAAAGAGGGTATATTAATCTTGCCATCAAGTAAGCGAATCGCTCTTAAAATACGACGAAAAAAATCATCAGTGGTCCGGCTCTTCTGCAATTGCTGAAAACGCAACTCACTCATCGGTGGTTTTGCTCTTGGGTCAAGTGCTTTTCGCCAGCTGTTCAGCAAGAGGCTATGTTTCTCGGTTTGTTCTTATCTTTGGGCTGATAGCCTCGGCTCAGGGCCTGATTGTCCTCTTTTAACATGCGACAACAACCCCGCCACTGCGGCGCTGGTGAACATGGGCATTCTCTTCCTCCAGTCTTCCGGCATCCGTTGTAGAAAGTAAAAGAAGGCATCAGTCAGCAAAATATCTTCCGGCCTTTCGGCCCGACGCAACCGGGCACGATCACCACGATTGTCATCAAGCCAATGATGCCAGCGTTGCAAAGCTTTCTGCTCTTCAAAACTTAGAAAATTGTATTTCACGATGCCACCCCCATCTATTTATTAAATTCGTTAATATCTTTCAAAAATGATTTCTTATATGGGAATAAGGCTCCAAGAAGATAGTTTTTTGCTTCCACTACCCGCTTCAGATCCATTTCATCAACAGCCTCACCCAAGGCGTTCCGATCAAAATAATTGAGACAGCGTTTTTGTAGTTCTTTTACCCACTGTACATAAATCTGTAACGGTTTCTCCGGTGTTTGCCCGTAAGCAATTAATTCACTGAGCATAGCTGAAAAAGCCATTTGGCTCTCCCAATACTCATATTCAATGTTCTTATAGGTACTTAAATGTCCCGCCTTGTTGATGCCTTTTGTCACATGATTCCACTTTTGTTTTCCGCTGCTATCCGTTTGAGGTCTGAACCATGCTCCGATAAGTGAGAATCGAAGTTCTTGAACTATTTGATACGCAACTTGGAGCGCATCGGAGACATGATCTTTCAAAGCATCGACATCATCATTGGGCACCTGAAATGTCGGCATAACGGATTCGTACCAGCATTTTACATTGGCGCTCGCTGCATCATAGCCAAAGCACCAAAGTTTAGTGTTAACTGCAATTTTGTGTTTCTTTTCACCGTAATAGTGCCTTATTACTAACGAACGTCCCCAGCGTAATTTCTTGTTTTTGTCATCAGCATATTCGTCATAATTAAGTGATACCCACTGTCTGAAGCCTTCACCAGCGTATTTTCCTTCAATCGGCCTTGGGAATTTGTCTCTTGCTGATCGAGTATAAGGTGTTAGAGGATGAACCCAGCCATTGCTGTAATAAACGCCATCATGGATACGCTTATAAAATCTTACCCCATACTCAAGTTTCTCTCCCGACAAGTCACATTTTTCCTTTTTGACCGGTTCCACCTTCAACCGAATGCGCCTTGGCATCGCCCAATAGTGTTGGAGGGGATTTGCATCAGACGGTGAAGTTGGCTTCTTTTTGGGGCTGGTACGAGTTTTCCCCATCCAAGGGAAAATATCCGAGCGATTTTTTTTCATTGAATTGCCAGGAACTAAATCTATATCCTCCCGATAGATAACATTCAGCCACAGCTTTTGCCATAAAATAGATCGATCAGAATCGGGCATTAACAATGTCGTCAATGGAGCATTTCCTCTGAGACCGACCCTATGCTTCCCCCAAGCCAAGACACCGGTAATCTGCATATTAAACAAAGCCAGTGCCGCCCAGTAAGGAGAAACAAGTTCAATCTGTTTTGTTTTGACAAAAAGGTCTTTATTCCCTTTTCGTGTATTGTCGCTCAATGCACCGCCAATCAAATCTTCGACAGGTAACCACTCTCCTTCAAAATCATCATGGTCTTGCATAAATCCTGAACTATTTTTGAAATCCAGTTCAAAGGCATCCTTATATTTCTCAAAAGCTACCTCTAGTTCATTAGGTGAAGGTGTCTTTTCCCAGTGTTCTAACCACTCATCCTCATCTTTAGGTACAAAGCATGTTTGCAATAGGCCGATCAGGAATTGATATAGCGCACCCTGAAAATCAGGGCGAGGCGCATTGATTTCAATGACTGGATTTTCTGCCTCGGCGATTTGCCATGGCATGATTGTATCGGGAGTGCCATCCTTGCGAATGACCGGAATCCATGGATCGACGATCAGGTTCATCGTTTTTCTCCTGTTTCAGGTTGCCAACCGTCGTCAGCATTGTAGTAACTCGTTGTTTCATCTGTAAGAGGAAAGACCTCAAGCCAGCGCAGGCAGAGAGCTTTTGAAATCGGCGTTTCCATCCAAATATGCTGGTCGTGGCTTTTTTCCCCAATTTATTCAGGTATTTTTACAACACTCATGGTCCATTCATGATGCACGTCTTTGGCATAGGGTTGTAGTTGACCTTGATTGAAGTTGGCAAGAGCAACAGAAACCGTTTCCTGCTCGGTCAATCGTGTCGGGGTGCGGGATTCTTCATCCCAATCGCCACTAGATCTGGTGTATCCCTTGTTCAGTTTGAGCGCGTTCAGATTTGCCATGCTCTGCTTCATCATATTTTGTCCAACGGCATCCATGGAAGCATCAAGAAGGATCTCCGGGATCGCGACTTCCGCTTCAGGTGAATATACGCCTTCAATCAGGCCCCTGGCATCATCCGGCATGGTAAACTTTCCTTTCCCATCCTCCAGCAATAGCTTTGCCGTCAACCAGAGTTGACCAATATGGGGGTAAACCGCCTGCGTGCCTTCCTGCTGCGTTTTCAACCAACTTTCATCCGCATCTTCCTTTGGATCAGGGGCAAAGGTGCGAGACCGTTTGAAGTTCTGCAAGCCGTCTTCTTTGGCATTCACATCCCTGATCCTGTTGCCTTGTTCATCACGAATATGCCGGCACAGACGGCCCGCCCGCTGAATGATGAGGTCAATCGATGCGAGGTCGGTGATCAACACATCAAAATCCAGGTCCAGTGACTGCTCAACCACCTGTGTGGCAATCAGCACCTGCCCTTTCCGATTTTCATGATTCGATTCATCGCCAAATCGCTTCCAGGTTTCTTCTTCAATTATTTGCCTATCTACCATGGCAAAACGACTGTGGAACAGATGCAAATGATCTTCGTTCATCAATTCACCTTGTGTCAAAGTTCGATAACTTTCACGCGCTTTTTTGTCTACTATGGCAGAATTGATGTTAAAGACGGGGCGTTTGTAGTGATAAATGAAGTGGATGGGGAAGACCGGGAGCGCAAGCACATACCGGTGGGTTCAGTGGCCTGCATCATGCTGGGTAAGCCCTGATTGTTTTCAGAGGAAATATTCAACGGTTAGCATAACCTCTTTAAAAACCTTGTCAGATTATGCTGCTTTTTTTATTTCTGAATCGACAAGTTTGATATTTGAATACGATTTCAAAGATAATGGTTTGCCAGTTCTTATGTAATGCTTCAAACTTTCCTTCAGGTATTTGGGAAAGGAAAAACCGCGCAGCTTACAGGTCACATAAATTGAAAGCAAATGCCGTAGCTATCATAAGCGTGAACCTCGTCCACCAGCAACACTTTTCGACCAAGGCCAAGAAGTCGCAGGGATTGGTGTCGTGCAGGCAATACAGCCAGCAATGCCTGATCAAGGGTACCAACGCCTACATCAGCCAATAACGCCTTTTTCCTGTTATCGGCGAGCCATGCGTTAAAATGCCGGTACCTTCAACTCCTGCTGTTCATCATAGCCATCTGTGTGATTCAGGTCTGCTGCCTGATCCTCCGATATAAATACGGATTCACGAAACGAATCGGACAGTTCCCTCGCTCCATGAGCCAATATCAAAGAAGGCAAATCTCTGCTTTCATAAAACCGGCGATATACTTTACCCAACCTCTTATACATGGCATTGGCGGTTGCCATAGTTGGCAATGCCACATACAAACCATCCGCTAATCCTGCACTTAAGAAACGGTGTGTCAGAATCAGAGCAGCTTCTGTTTTACCGGCACCGGTGACATCTTCGAGAATAAAAAGTTGTGGTTTATCATTTAACGGTTCATTGATTGCGTATTCCTGTAATGGAGTAGCCTGTTTGATAAACGGGAACAGGTTGCTTAGACCTTGAAACTGGCTTGTTTTCGGCTTTGCAGGCATGGATTGAATCGCTTTGTCTGCTGAGGGTAAAGCGTGTTTATGCCAATAAACAGCCAACCTCCGGTTCGCTGCAGTACTTGAAATATTCCTGGTTTGATCCCAGCCATCCGCCAGCACTGCAATTCCGCCAGCGTTAAGATAACACAATAATACCGTTGCGTTTAAACCAATATCCGCCTTAGGCAATGCTAAATCAGACTTGGCTGTAATTACTTCTTGGCACTCATCACAATACTTTTTTTCTTGTTTTACCAGCGTAATCACTGTTTCTTCAGGCAGATCAGGTATGTCTTCAATAATTCGATTGTTGCAGCTTTCAAGAGGGGCTTTGTCGCTCAAGTCTTTTCCACATAAATCACAATTTTCAACCGTAGCCGTCTTTGTTCCGTTTGGCTCTTTATTTTTAGGACAATTGCCCGCTCCCTTGCGGGGCTTTCGCCTTTTGCGTTTCTTTTTGCTTTTATCTTTCCCTTTGGAGCAGCCTTTCTCCCATTCTGCCTGCTTTGATGAAGGCTTATTGACTTGTTTATTGGTGGCCTGAATCTTTTCCTGCTCCAGCTTTTGCTTGAGTTTGGCATTTTCTTCCTTAAGTTTATTAACTTGCGCTTCTAATTCAATATGTTTTGTTTTTAAACTTTCAAGTGCCTTTATAAGCCTTGGCTTTGGCCATTTTAATAAAGTTTGATATGTCGCTATTAATATACTTTTTATACTCATCGGCACCTTAATTGTAAATTTATACATTTTAAGGTACCATATCTTTAAAGGAATGTCCCGCTTTTTTTTAATTTTTACATTTTTTTTCTGAAATCAGTTTGAACTTACCATGCTGGAACCGGGCACCCGTATCAGTCATGCAGCAGTTAAACTGGCTGCGGTTACCGGGACATTGCTGATCTGGGTTGGGGAAGCCGGCGTGCGACTGTATTCCGCCGGCCAACCGGGCGGAGCACGTTCCGACAGGCTGCTTTATCAAGCAAAACTGGCGCTGGACGAGGGATTACGGCTCAAGGTGGTTCGTAAAATGTTTGAAATGCGGTTCGGAGAGAAGCCGCCGGATCGCCGCAGTGTGGACCAGCTTCGCGGTATCGAAGGCATTCGTGTGCGAAAGCTCTATGAACTGCTTGCCAGGCAATACCGCGTAAAATGGAAAGGACGGCGCTATGACCCGAAAGACTGGGAATCCGGTGATCTGGTCAACAGATGCCTCAGCGCAGCTACTTCCTGCCTGTACGGTATTACAGAAGCCGCCGTCCTTGCAGCCGGATACGCTCCGGCGGTTGGGTTTATCCACACAGGAAAACCGCTCTCTTTCGTATATGATATAGCAGATATCTTTAAATTTAATACCGTCGTACCGGTAGCTTTTAAAATCGCAGCAAAACATCCGACACAGCCGGATAGGAAAGTGCGTATCGCTTGCAGGGATGTTTTCAGAGAAACTCGACTTCTAAAAAAGATTATTCCTTTGATAGAAGATGTCCTTGCGGCCGGAGACATTGATCCGCCGCCGCCCCCAAAAGATTCTCAACCTCCCGCCATTCCCGAGCCGGAAAAGATCGGAGATGAGGGGCATAGGAGTAAATAGAATGACTATGCTGGTAGTAGTTACTGAAAACGTTCCGCCGAGGCTTAGAGGAAGGTTGGCCATATGGCTTTTGGAGATTCGTGCGGGTGTCTATGTCGGAAATGTATCAAAACGTATTCGTGAAATGATTTGGGAGCAGATAGCGGCATTGGCCGAAACAGGGAATGTCGCCATGGCGTGGGCGACCAATAACGAATCGGGATTTGACTTTCAAACTTACGGTGAAAACAGGCGGATTCCTATCGATTATGATGGACTGCGTCTGGTGTCTTTTATGCCAATCGCTCCGGAAGAGGTTGTTGAAGATAATGCTCTTTGACAATTTGAATTTTCCATAAGGTAACATTGAAAAATTGCGGTAAAAATTTGGTCACAAATAAATCTTCATGAATTCAGCATGTTCCAGGAAGAGTGTTCCCCACAGGCGTGGGGATGAACCGTTCAAAACTATCGGCTGAGATGCTTTTGCGGCGTGTTCCCCACAGGCGTGGGGATGAACCGCGGTCAGGCGCATACCGGGAGCGGAGTATTCCGTGTTCCCCACAGGCGTGGGGATGAACCGCCCTTACCCTTCAGACTGACTTGCGCTTCTTCGTGTTCCCCACAGGCGTGGGGATGAACCGCGGCATTAATACGCCGACCTTGATAGCATCCAGTGTTCCCCACAGGCGTGGGGATGAACCGCCGGATATTGACAATTTAATCAAATTTTATCTGTGTTCCCCACAGGCGTGGGGATGAACCGATCTCATGCAGCCTGGGCATGTCCGTTTCTAAGTGTTCCCCACAGGCGTGGGGATGAACCGCGGCATTAATACGCCGACCTTGATAGCATCCAGTGTTCCCCACAGGCGTGGGGATGAACCGCCACCTGTCATTCATTTTTCCTTCTCCTTCAGGTGTTCCCCACAGGCGTGGGGATGAACCGTCATGAGTGTTCATCAATGTTTTTAAACGGTTGTGTTCCCCACAGGCGTGGGGATGAACCGTCCTGATATTGTGTAAGGTCTTTGAATCGGTGGTGTTCCCCACAGGCGTGGGGATGAACCGTTTACGGCTAAGATTCCAATGCAGGATCTTGAGTGTTCCCCACAGGCGTGGGGATGAACCTTTATTTGGGCCAGTCTAATGGAATACTCATGGCTTGGAAAACCTGGGAAATATCCAACGTATCTGAATGACAGGGCGCACCGGTAGAAGCCGCCACCTTACGCCCGATCTCCTTCACAAGAAATTTTGGTCAGGGGCGGCGCTTATCCTTTAATATATGGTTGGATATGACCACCCGTTGTATCTCAGAAGTGCCTTCGTAAATGGTAAACACCCGGGCGTCCCTGTAAAATCGCTCAACCGGATAGCCTTTGATGAACCCGTATCCGCCATGTATCTGCAAGGCTTTTGCGGTGACCCGGTTAACCATCTCGGAAGCAAAAAGCTTGGCCATGGATGCCTGGGCCGTAAATTTTTTGCCGCGGTCTTTCATGGCAGCAGCAGAAAGCATCAACTGCCGGGCCGCCTCTATTTGCGTGGCCATATCCGCAATCATCCATCGCAGGCCCTGAAATTTGGAAATCATCTGTCCGAATTGTTCTCTTGTTTTGGCATATTTGACGGCGGCATCGAATGCCGCCCGGGCCACGCCCACGGACTGAGCCGCGATACCGATTCGACCGCCGTCGAGTGCTTTCATGGCAATCTTAAAGCCGTCCCCTTCTTTGCCCAGCATGTTTTCAGCAGGCACCTTGCACTGGTTAAAAATAAGATCCGTTGTGTCGGAGGCACGCAGCCCCATTTTATCTTCTTCGTCTCCCACAATGAGCCCCGGCGTTTCTTTTTCAACCAGAAATGCACTGATCCCTCGGTGGCGTTTGGTTTCATCTGTTATGGCGGTGACAATGGTCAGACCGGAATTTTTGCCCGATGTGGTAAACCGTTTGGTACCGTTTAAAATATACTCGTTACCGTTACGTACGGCAGTGGTGGACTGCCTGACAGGATCGGAACCCGCATGGGGTTCGGTCATGGCAAAGGCGCCGATGATATCTCCCGTTGCAAGGGGTTTTAAAAATCTTTCTTTCTGATACTCGGTTCCAAACCGGTAGATGCTTTCACAGACAATGGAGTTGTGAACCGACATCACAACGGCCGTGGAAGCGCAGGAATAGGCAATCTCGGAAAGCGCCAGTACATAACTTACGGTATCGGCGCCGGAGCCCTCATACTCGAAAGGGACCATCATTCCCATAAGTCCCAGTTCCCCCATCTTTTTAAGATTTTCAGACGGAAATTCCTTGGTGCGATCCCGTTCCGCGGCAGTAATGGCAACAACTTTCCTTGAAAATTCCCTGGCCATGGTCTGGATCATGATCTGCTCATCAGTTAGCGCAAAAGACATTGATTACTCCTTCTCAACCCTTACGGTCCGTAGATAACCACCAAAAGCTCTGCTTTTTCTTTGCCGATGTTTCTTAACTTGTGGCGGATACCCGAATTGAAATGAAGGGATTCTCCCGCATTGAGCCTGTTGACATGGTCGCCGACCATGACTTCAATTTTTCCGGCCAGCACATAAATAAATTCTTCACCTTCGTGCTGGTACCCCACTCCCTTGTGGTCCTGCATGGCTTCAATGAAGACCTTAAACGCCTTCAAATGTTTATTCTCGGCGCCGGGCGTAAGGGTGGTATAGCCATAATTTTCAGTACGCTTTGTGTAAGCCTTGATGCGACTTCTTAGGCCCGATTCCTGTTCTCTGAGAAAAAACCCGGAATCTATCTTCAACGCCCTGGCAATCTGCAAAAGGGTTCCAACGGGCGGGATCTTCTTACCGGCTTCTATTAGTTTAAGATCATCAATTGAAAAACCGGTTTCATTGGCCACACGGTCCAGGGACATTTTCTTTTTTAATCTTTCTTTCTTTATCTTCTTGCCAACCGGCACAACGGCATTGGCCTTTGTCTTTGCCATAACGCCTCCTTTTCAATATTTATAAAATCCTTGTCCTGTCTTTCTGCCCAGCCGGCCGGCCTCTACATATTTCCGGAGAAGAGGGCAGGGGCGATACTTTGAATCTTTGAATCCATGGAAAAGCGTATCCATAATGGCAAGGCAGGTATCCAGTCCGATGAGGTCGGCCAGAGCCAGAGGTCCCATGGGATGATTTGCGCCAAGGGTCATTACCGTGTCAATATCTTCCAGGGTTCCCACCCCGTGATACAGACAGTAAACCGCTTCATTGATCATGGGCATGAGGATTCTGTTGGCGATAAAGCCCGGGTAATCGTTTGCCTGGGCCGGTGTTTTGCCAAATTTAATCGCCAGATCCCGGGTTGTTTTAAACGTGTCATCTGAAGTTGCAAGGCCCCGGATCACCTCAACCAGCTTCATCACCGGCGCCGGATTCATAAAATGCATCCCGATAATTTTTTCGGGCCGTTTGGTTTGTGCTGCAATCCGGCCGATGGGAATGGAAGATGTATTGGTTGCCAGAATCACAGGCAGGGCACAGATTTGATCCAGATCTCTAAATATCTGAAACTTGACCGGTTCATGTTCGGTGGCCGCCTCGATCACAAAATCCGTCGCTGACATTTCCTTGATATCTATGGTGGTTTTTATTCGATTTAAAACCGCATCCCTTTCTTGATTGGTCATTTTGGTTTTGTCAACGCTGCGCTGCAAATTTTTTTTGATGTTTTCAAGACCCTGTTGGACAAATTCGGTCTTTATATCGCTCATCATCACTTCAAGGCCGCTCATGGCCGCAACCTGTGCGATTCCGTTTCCCATCTGGCCGGCGCCCACAACGCCGAAAGTCTTTATGTCCATAGTTATCTCCTTAAACGCCCTTATCCGTTAATCTTTATCGGATGTTCGCAAACAAATAACATATAACAAATAACCGGTAACATCTTTTTATTAAGTTCTAAAAGACCTGGTCCTCAAGGCCATGCCTGTCCCGCATTGCGGGGGTCAGAGATCAATGGCTCTGCCCTTATAAATCAACCGGAGTAATGGAGTATTGGAGTGTTCATTTAAAAAAAGAGCTTTAAACTTTCAGATTTTCTCCAGGGATCTGTTTTCTTAGAGCGATGAAAAAAGAGGTTTCTTCCATTACTCCATCAATCCAATACTCCAGTACTCCGTAAATCGTTAAATGCCGTCAAACTAAATCCTCTCTGGGGATAATCAAAGCCGGCCCTGTGGACCCGGATCTTTACTTATCGTTTTACCACCATGGCCACAGCCTCACCGCCGCCAAGGCACAAGGAAGCAACACCGATTTTTTTGCCCTGCCGCATCATTTCATGTAGCAGAGTAACAAGTACCCGGCATCCGCTGGCGCCGATAGGATGACCCAGTGCAACGCTCCCGCCGTTTACGTTGACCTTTGCATGATCCAGACCCAGTTCCCGCAGCACCGCCACAGTAGAACCGCTAAACGCTTCATTGATCTCAAAAAGGTCCACGTCATCTATTAAGATCCCTTCTTTTTTTAGACACTTGGGGATAGCCCATATGGGCGCTGCAAGGAGGTCTTTCAAGTCTACACCGTATGCTGCCTGGGCGCCGATGGTTGCCATGACGGTACACCCCATTTCTTTTGCTTTGTCTTTGGACATTACAACCACCGCTGCAGCACCGTCACTGACGATGGATGCATTGCCAACCGTTCCTTTTCCGTCCCTTTGAAACACGGGCGTCATTTTTGAAAGAGCTTCCAAAGGGGTCTCCCGGGGACACTCATCCTGATCAAAGACCACAGGGTCGCCTTTTCGCCGGGGGATGTTAACCGGAACAATTTCATTTTTGAACCTGCCGGAGCTTATGGCTTCAAGGGTCCGGCCATAGGATTCGGCGGCATAATGATCCTGGTCTTGGCGGCTGATATTATATTTTTCCGAACACAACTCATTGGTGATGCCCATATGAAAATCGTTAACAATATCCCAGATCCCGTCATGTATCATGTGATCTTCAATTTTTCCCGGACCCATGCGATATCCAAATCGGGCCTTTTCAAGATAATAGGGCGCCATGCTCATGCTTTCCATGCCTCCGGCCACAACAATGTCCGCATCATCCACCTGAATGGCCTGAGCCGCCAGCATCACCGACTTTAAGGCCGAACCACAAACCTTATTTACGGTGAGGCATTCAACCTCCCAGGGCATTTCCGCCTTGATGGCTGCCTGCCGGGCCGGATTTTGGCCGTAGCCGCACGGGAGAGCCATGCCCATGATTACTTCATTCACATCATCCTTGCTTATGTGTGCCCGTTCAACCGCCGCTTTAATAACAACGGCTCCCAGTTGGGTCGCGCCAATGGTTCCCAGGGAACCGTTAAAGTTTCCAATGGGTGTTCGTACTGCACTTACGATCACGGCTTGTTTCATTTTGTTTTTCCTCTCCCTAGTAATACCGATGGTCGGCGTTTTCCGATTGCCGATCTTTTTTTAAAAAATATCCTGTTTAGACATTTCCAAGGATAAATTTGGTTTGAAGCTCAATATAATCCTCAATACTGTAATGGCGTGCCAGGAACCATCGCCGGAACGTCCACATATGGCCCAGGACGGAAATATTGTGTGCGACAAGTTCCATGGATCGTTCACTAATGTGGGGTATATCACCGGATGAAATAAGACGCGAGAGCACTTCCATAAAGATACCTGTAATGCGAACTTCGTTTTCAAGTACTTTTTTACGCCATCGCGGCGGCAAAGATTGGGTTTCCTGGTATATGAGCAGAATATGATCGCTCATGCGATTACAGACCAAAAAATACTGCCGGATTACCTCGGCCAATGGATTGTGTTCCCCGGATGCCCCGGCCATTGCCTGAGAAACCCCCCGCTCGACCTCCGCATGGATTGCGTCGCAAACCAGATACAAAATATCTTCTTTGGAAGCGATATATTCATATAACGAACCGATGGAAAAGCCTGCGGCACGGGCAATTTGCCTTGTTGTGGTTTTATGAAAACCCTGTTCAATGAAAAGTTGAACCGCGGCATCAACGATCTGGCGATGCCGCTGCGCTACAAGATCAGGATTTTTTATCTGGGTAGGTATCCCTTTTATCGCTCGTATTTTTTCCATCACCCCCCCCCAAAAAAAGTTTTTTTGAAAAATGTTCTCCCCCGGGCTTAAATTATGACTGAGCGCTCGTTCAGGATTACTACCATATTCAAGTTTTTCGTGTCAATATTTTTTCACATGGGAGCACGGCTTAGCTCCCTGCAATCAATGGCATGAGAAAGAAATTGATAAATCAGGTTGCTAACGGTATAAAGAGTATTATTTTTTGACTGAGCGCTCGTTCACTATGGCAGGCAGGGTGAGGGCTTTGTATTTGAAAAGAATGCATAACGACCTAAATCTTTCACGAGTCGGTGGCTTGGAAATAAGTCTTGGAATATTAGATGATAATATTGACCTATTTCCATAATTTATTGGGAAGTTACGAAAATAGTTGCTTTTTCCGGTAAAAAATTGAATACCTTAAAAAAAGATATTTATCCGGATAACACTGTAAAATTCAAAAGGAGGGTATATCATGGAGAACGAACCGATTTTAGTAGATAAGCAGGATATGATAGGTTTGATTACGCTCAATCGACCCGAAGAGATGAACACGTTTAATGTCCCCTTTGCCGGAAAACTAAATGAAGCACTTCGGGAAATGGATCAGGATGACGAAATTCGTGTCATTGTCATCCGGGCATCGGGAAAACATTTTTCAACGGGCATCTCACTTTCCGAGTTCAAGGACAAAACTCATAAAGACTACCGGGAATTTATAAAATTGATGGACGAGCACAACCACACCATCGCCCGGATGAAAAAGCCTGTCATCGCCTCGGTTAAGGGCTATGCCCTTGCCAACGGAGCAGGACTCGTGTTTGCCTGTGATTTGGCCGTCGCCGCCGAAGATGCGAAGTTCGGAACTACCGCCATAAACGTCGGGTTAATCTGTCTGGGTCCGGCCATTCCAATGGTGCGTTCCCTGGGACGTAAAAAAACTCTTGAGATGGTACTGGCCGGTGACATAATTTCCGCTGCCGAAGCCGAACGGCTTGGACTTATAAACAAGGTGGTGCCGCCGGAAGAACTCGAAGCGTCCACAATGAAACTTGCCGCCAAGCTGGCAAAGAAAAGCCCCCTGGCGCTTCAGATCGGGAAGACGGGTATATACGGCATGTCAGATCTTCCATACCATCAATCCATCGATTATTTGGGAGAGTTGTTTGCTGGGCTTTGTGCTACCGAAGACGCCCGGGAAGGGGTAACGGCCTTTGTGGAAAAGCGGAAACCCGTGTGGAAGGGGAGATAATAGGGTATAAATCAAGGCGGTCGGTAAACGTTGATTTTTGTCTATTGACAAGCCGTTGCGAAGAAGCCCTTTTTTAGGTGTCAGGAGTCAGGAGTCAGGTGTCAGGTGTCAGGTGTCAGGTTTCAGGGGTAAACGAGTTGACCCATAGCAATTTTATGGTGGTGGAGGATCTTGAGGTCTAAAAAAAGTTATGTTGTTTACATATTGTTGTCTGTGACTTGACGAACTAGTAGTTCCATCTCCGTCTGTTCACGGCGAAGCTCAACAAATAGCATAACACTTACAACCCAGGAACTAAAGGAGAGGTTTTGGACTTGAACAAAGCAGAAAAGATAGAAGATCTGGATCATGAACATACTGCCCGGCTGGTTCTGGACATGTTCCATCGAATCATCATTCATTATGCGCTCTGGTTCAATGAAGTCAAACACCAGATGGGTATGGAAAAGGCGCTGGATATTCTTAAAAAAGCATCCCAAAGAAGTTATGATATTCAAATGAAACGGCTGTCAGGGGCCCTGGGGTTTGAAATGAAAGACGGCATCCCGTCGCCCCTGTTGAACCAGTCAAAAGAATCGCTGATGGAACTTATGGATCGTGTAGCCGTGAACTGGCTGGCCAACGACGGGGTATGGTTTCAGGCGGTGGAATTTTCACACGGCATGAATGATGCCAAGCGGTGTAATGATTCCTGCTGGGGCCAGTTTTCGCCCTTTGAAGCCCAGGCCATTAAGAATTTTTTGAATCTTTCCGAAAAACCCGGCCTGGAGGGTTTAAAAAAGGCGCTTAATTTCCGTGTCTATGCCTGTATCAACACGCAATCCATTGTTGATGAAGAAGCTGACAGTTTTGTATTTCAAATGAACGAGTGCAGGGTTCAATCTGCAAGAAAACGTAAAGGCCTTGACGATTATCCCTGCAAGTCCGGAGGACTGGTGGAGTACACCTATTTTGCTGAAGCTATTGATCCGAGAATCCGAACCCAGTGCATTGGCTGTCCGCCGGATGACCATCCCGAAGAATGGTTTTGTGCATGGCGTTTTACATTAGGGCCTTAGAAAAAACAAATAACAAATCACAAACAAATCACAACACGCGGCGCAAGCGCCTGCGCTGCGCGTAACCGAAATTCAAAATTCTAAACAGGCCTTGATCATTAAATGCACAAAATTTACTAATAAACGCCTAACAATTATGTTCGTAAAAAGCAGTTTTTTAACTTTTTACGAATCCTTCACATTGGCCACCCACTTAATAACCTCAATCGCTTTTTCATTGGGAATCCGGCTGATATTCAACGTCAAGTCAAACAAAACCGGATCGTTAAAGCACTCGCCACAAATTGAACGGAGAAACCAATGCTGATTTTTATCATGTCGATCTATAATTTCATTGACGGTGCTTCCGGGGAGGTTCATTTCTTCCATCGCATATTTTTTTCGCCAATCCATTGGAGCAACCAAATGAAAATGATAGCAATTTTTCATGTCTTTTAAGAAAAAATATGCTGCGCGACCAATAATCACCACATCATCTTCTTCGGCGGTTTTCAAAATAAGGTTTTTTAAGCTGGTCTGATATTCCTTATCTTCCACCACGCTTTTATCGTGTCCCACAATTCGCTCAATGTAGCCTTGGCTGAATAATTTTGAGAACGTGTTAGATATTCGATATTCTCGACTCTTTTCAAAGGACTCCAGGGTGCTTTCCGAGACATTGAGATCTTCGGCTATTTTTTGGAAAAGAAATTTGTCAACATAATGATAGCCGAGTCTTTTGGCAAGCAGCCGCCCCAGTTTTCTGCCGCCTGAAGCATAATCTCTGCTGATCGTTATTATGGCCATATTTTTTCCCTTTTCGATTAAGTGTTTGTAATGAAAAACTCATCTTAATTTATTACATTTGAATGTATAAAACGCAATAAAATTTTTCTTATCGTTCAGGGTAAACGCATTTGATTTCGGTGAAGCGTAGCCACGGCATGTTTCTCTTGGAAAGCGACTGACTGTTCGAAGGGCTTTAGCAAGCGTTAGTCCGAGCCGAATGAAATAATGACTTAAAACATCAATGGGATAATTTAGCGACGAATTGTTCTTTATAACTCTGGCGCGGCTCGGGCTTACGGGTGCTTAAGCACAAGTTTCAGTCGGTTGGAAAGAGATACACGCCGTCGTGGAGCGTTCGCTGATGTATTGGGATTCAAATTCGTTTGCCCTGTCTTATCGTATGGTCACATCTTTTTTAATTATTTTTTAGCAACCGAGTTTCCACCTTGTCGCTCAGATAATTTTTTACTTCGGGTATAGAAACTTCTTTTCTGTGAAATATGCCGGCCGCCAGGGCGGATTCTGCTTGTGTTTTTGTAAATACTTCGTAAAAATGTTCAACGCAGCCTGCACCGCTTGATGCGATGACCGGAATGGTTACGGCATTTTTAACGGCATTAATTAACTCAAGATCATAACCGGAATCCGTGCCGTCTTTATCTATGCAGTTTAACAGTATCTCTCCGGCGCCTAATTTTTCGCAGAGTTGTGCAAGTGTTAGCGCATCCAGGTCTCTGCCCTCTCTTCCCCCTTTGATTGTGCATTGATACCAGCAATACTCTTCTCCCAGGGGACCTATTTTCTCTGTTTTTATCACCTGGTGAGTTATCTGGTCCGGTGATGATACATAAACTCTCCTTGGATCGATGGATATGACAACGGCTTGAGCGCCGTAGACTTTGGATATTTGCTCAATTGAGCTGTTACCGGTTTTTTTGCCCGTTCTTAAATACGCTTCCGCGATTAAGACCGCATCACCTCCTATGGAGATTTTATCTGCGCCGGACCTGAAATATTGGGTTGCGACTTCCAATGCGGTATATTTTCTGCCTTGCTTATCCGTGTAGTCTCTAATGCCGCCCCCGATGGTTAAGGGAACAAAAACATTTTTGGAAGTGTGTTTTAATACGTCCATCATGGGGATATCTTCCAATGGAAAATCTCTGAATCCCGTAATATTAAGAAACGTGATCTCATCAGCACCCTGTTCATAATATGTCCTTGCAAGTTCAACAGGTTTGCCGAGATTTCTTACATCCCCGTTTTCTCTGACATCATATTGGTCGCCCTTTGTAACAACCAGGTCTCCGTGATCGTTTGATCTGACATCTAAACATGCAACGATTCTTTTAGACAGCATGGTTTCTTTTAAAACATGTGTGGTTGCCTTTTTTTCACTGCCGGGCTCAAGAAAATTCTTCAGAACCTTTATTCCCGCGGTTCCACTTTTTTCCGGATGGAATTGTGTGGCCGTGATATTTCCTTTTTGAATACCGCTGACAAATTCAATCCCATAATTGGTTGTTGTTAAAACAACGGAATCGTCATCCGGTACCACGTGAAATGAATGTACAAAATAAAATTTTTCGTCACCCCGCAACCCGTTGAATATCCGGGATGGTTTTTTTATATTGATGCCGTTCCATCCAATATGAGGGACGGAAAGATCAATATCGAACTTTTTTACCTGTCCTGATATTAAACCCAATCCTTTAGTACCGGGTGCTTCCTCACTTTTTTCAAACAACGCGTGCAATCCCAAACAGATGCCAAGAAATGGTTTGTCTGAGAGCAGATAGTCTTTTAATGCATCCACGTAATTGTTATCATTTAGAATCCGCATCATACTCCCGAAATTGCCTACCCCGGGAAAAACAAGCTTTTCAGCAGACAGCAAATCATCAATGCCGGATACAATCTTAACTTCTTGCCCCAAACTTTCTATTGCATTTATGACACTTCTGACATTGCCGGCGCCATAATCTAGTAATGTTATCATTTTTATCCCTATTTAATTTTCGTGTCAGTCATAAGCCAAACGAGTTTTTTCATCCGTCCATGTGGGTTGAATAATTTTTTTCCACTCAGGATCATTCCACGTTCCTAATTGCTCATGAACATGGATATATTTTTGAGGTATGGGGTGAGTGCCGTAAACCACTTCCAGGCCGTATTGTATCTTGATAAAATCGTGAAGATATATAAGATGAGGACATGGAGGATATCCTACGATCAAACCGGTAGCAAAATGTATAATTTCCGCGCCGTTTTTCTTCATTTCCTCTCCGGTATATTCAATGTTACCCCCCGGACACCCATCGCAGGTGGTATACCCCACGAGGTCAACTTCAATATCCCGGTAACGGGCAAATGCTCCTTCCCTGTTTCGTAACGATCTGAAACACTTTCCACCGGCACACCTGCGGTAACGGTCACAAATAATTATACCGATTTTTGTTTTCTTTTGCATGTCATCCCCTTTGTTTTCAAAAAAATAAAATCACTGTATAATGGGAATCCACGGGTATGTCAAATAATGATCATGATCGTTGGGTCAATTCCAAACATACCCAAGCTGACATTTTGCTGTTTCTTACGATCATTGAATTTGACATTTGCCTCAACGGGTTGATAAATTCGTAAAAAGTCCGATTTAGACGGTTTCGTAAAAAGTTCAAAATCCCCCGCCAAACATAGGCGGGATAAAAAGGCGTGCAAATTTTGTAATCATGAGGCGTACTTATCGTACGTTAAATGATTGCGAAATGCAGCACAACGCAGAAGTTGGGCTTTTTACGAGACCGTCAACGGGTTGATAAATTACGATTTCACAATTGGATAACCGGAGTCAAGACGATCTGTAAAAGGATGTAAATGGAAAAGAAAAAAGTGTTCATTGTGTATTTTTCGCCGGCAGGGTCGACCCGCCATGTGGCCGGGGTTATTGAGAAACAGTTTCAGGCGCTGGGTGTCGATGGTTGGGTATTGGATCTGGGTGAATGCGGGGTCGGCGCCACGGAAATTTCACGGCGGATTGAAGAATCAAAAGGTAACAGCTGTCTTTTTATCGGCTCTCCGGTTTATGTGTCTCATGCGGTTCCGCCGGTCATGGAATGTATTGCCGGCTTAACCGAAAATACCGGAGGATTTGCGGTTCCCTTTGTTACCTGGGGAGGTGTTTGCAGCGGTATCTCTTTGTATGAAATGGGCAAAGAATTAATAAACAAAGGCTTTACACTTTTGGGCGCAGCCAAGATACTGGCCGTTCACTCCTTGATGTGGCCGCTTGAAAATCCATTGGGCAACGGGCATCCGGATGCTAACGACGACCGAATGGTTGGGGAACTTGTGAATCATGTTTACCAAAAACTTCACAGTGACACCCCCAAAGGGATAAAACTTACCGATCTGGCCTATCAGACCAAAGAAAATCATATAGAGATGGAAAAAGTCAGCCTTGAAGCCGCCAAAGCGGATATGCCCGGGCGTGAAATCGATACCCGGTTGTGCAACCAATGTCAAATATGCGCCCAAGTTTGCCCCATGGATGCGGTGGCGTTTACACCGTATCCCGAGTTCGGCCATGACTGTGTTTTTTGTTTCAATTGTATGAAACAATGCCCGGAGCAGGCCATAAACGTCGATTTTTCTGAAATTTGGCAGCGAATAAAAGATAGAGCGGCTTTTTTTTCCGAACATCCTGACTCACAAATATTTCTGTAGCTGTTATTTGTATTTCTGTTGTTCATAGAAGGGGTATTAATAAAGGGTTTTATTATGTTTGATAAAAAAATGATGTTGATGATTAATTGCAAATTTTGTGTAAATTATATGAACGTATTTTTTAAACAGGTTATTGGGTAAATACACAGTTTAATATCTTGTATTATGAATAAAAAAGATACTATTCAGGATGGGACAACATTCATGAAAGAGGGGAGACAACCCTAAATAAAAACGAGAAAAAAGTGATAGATTGTTATTGGGCTTTTTCCTAACAAACGGTGATGAATGGATCGGTAACAGGGGGCTAATTCTTCAAGAATATTTTCATTTATCCAACAACCATCCTGGCATATCTGGTAGTCTTGGGGAGCATTATTGATTTTTTTATTTGCTTTTTGAGCCCAGTAATCGGGGGTATGGGATTGAACATACCCCAGCATTCCTCCTTCACTGACATCCTGGCCGTAATCACCTGTCAAAAATTGACCCAGGCCTTTCGATCCGAGGTAGTTGCCGATCGAATGCGTACCCGCAGAAAGACGCTTGGCTTCGAAAGGAAAGCGGGGGCGTGGGCCACACTGGACTCGTATGACGAGAATGTCCAACCGATTACGCCGCTTTCCTCTGCGCCCTGCTATATTAATACGGTACTCTTCATGAACGTAAAAGCGCCATACCCATTCAGGGAAAGTACGGTCCTGGAGGACAGCGTTAATTTCTTTTGCAAGTTCGCCGGTAATATCTTCTTCTTCCGCAGTTTGGCACTCTGAAGCGTTAAGCCGGTCGTATCCCCACTGCAGCAGTTGAAATACCTGCTTTCGAAAGACTCGACGGTAATCTTCCCTGTCATCGTCTTTAGTGGGTTGTTTTTTTAGGTCTTTATCGGCAACCATCAGCTACTGGCTCCGCTCAAGGTGAGTTTTTCAGCAATAAATTCGTCCGCATCTAACAATGCTTGACTTTTTAACCAGCATAGCCGCTGGCGTGGTTTTACTAAGTATGTTGTGCGCCCTTTAAAAATTTTGAGGTTATGATTAAAATAAATCCATTGGCCCTGGTTGCTTAAAAGATTTGATTTCAGCTTATCAAATTCCGACTTGGTTTTTTGATCTTCGACTTCAATAATAGTTGCCGGTCCGGCGGGAGGGTTATAGGGGTGTTCGATTTTTACTATGGCTAATTCATTGTTATAAAACACCGTCACTCGGTGCTGGTCTTTTATATCGGCGTCTAAAAAATTATCGAGTTCCGCCTTTAACGCACTGGCGTATTTATGGATCTCACCTTTATTTGCAGGATTGATCGCCTCTTTTGCAAGCTTGCCTTCATTCAGTTCCTTCCGAACAAACAACAAATCTTCAATGACCCACCTTTCGGATGTATTAATTCCGAGCAACGCATAAACGGATTCGTTTAACTGTTTCCTTAGGTGCAAAGTGTCCTGTGCTTTTATGAGACCATGGAATAGAGGCTTTTTGGGCTTTGAAAAAGATCTCAAAGATGCTTTGGCCAATTCATCATAGAGACATGCCCAATCAAAAAGTTCTTCGTTTGACAAATCATCGAGTGGGATTGGAAGCTTTTCCAAATCGGTTTTATTCGGTCGGTCTCGTTCGATCCCCCAGAAGGTTGAAGATAAAAACTGTTGGTAAACTGTAAAGTCCGAGTTCAGGTAGAGCGCCATCGCTTTTAAAAGGTTCACTTGCGAAGCTTTTCCGGCGATGCCGATCTGCCTGGGAGGAACCACCACAAACTCATTTGAAAATACGGCAAACTTTCTGGCCGCATGAACGATAATATGTGGCGGATAACAGATTTGGAGAGGCTTAGTCCCTCCCCTTTTGCGTACCCAGGCCCGATCTGAATGTATACGTTTTAAGGCTTGTTCGGGGATAGCAAAAATTTCATCTTTCCCGCTAAGGACAGTGATATCGAGCTCTTTTTCCCCTTCTACTTCCTGGAGGTATTCAACAGGTTCATCTGCTTTTTCGTCGCGAAGTTCAAGCCCAGGATGAATTTTCAACCCATGCTTCTTTTTATATTCCGAAAGAGAAGGAAAACGCTTAGCCAAAGAATTCAAAAGGAACCGGTCCCGCGGTGAACCCCACATCGAAAGCTTCCATGGCAGGCTGCTGCCCGTAGCAGCTTCAGCCGGATGTATCTCCCGTATTTCATTCGCATTTACAATAACCGACCACAGCATCTCGCGTTTTTTCCTATTTGTCTCATACCGCTCCAACTGGTTTACTGCAAACGGTGCATACGTGATAATACGAGAGACTGAACTGCCATTTTCCTGAAAATAAGAGTAAAAGAAAGCCGCGGCGGGGTTCTTAGCCCCTTGAAATAAAAGGTGTCGTAGATTGGCAAAATTCACCACGCACCAAACCTTCATCGTGCTGAAAAATTTTTGTCTGAATTTCTTGGCGGTCTTAAACAGCGTACCGGCGGGCAGCAATAGGCCGATTACCCCTTGCTCTGATAGATGTTGGCTCGCTTCCCAGGCAAAAGCTTCGGCCAGTTGATTGCCGCTGACGGGAAGGCGGTTTTTATTTTTCTTGATCCAAGCTAAAGCAGCTTTATCGCCTTTTTCCAGTTTTTTAGGGCTTAGCTGCTTCCATGGCGGGTTCCCAATGATCCAATCATATCCTTCTTTGGGTTTGGCTGTTTGCCAGCTAGGCTCGGGATCAAAAAAGCCATCATCGCAGCAGAAAATATTCTGGTTTTGCAGTGGGGGTAAAACAAAATTGCTATAAGCCGGATTCTCCAAATCTGGGGGATCAACGTAATCAAGCAATGTTAGGATTAGGCTGAGTTCAGTCACTCCACACGCATCTTTATCCACATCTACTCCATAGATATGATCGGTCAATAGCTTTTGCAAGTCAAACGGCGATAAGAATCTTTTGGGTTCCCGTTCAATTTCGCGTTCTATAAGTCTTCGATAACATTGGACAAGAAATGCCCCCGACCCGCATGCAGGATCGCAAATCCTCATGCCTTTACGAATCGGACGCTTTGCATCAAGCTCGTCTAAGATGAAGTTAACCAGATGTATCGGTGTATAATAAGCGCCCTGCCCACGGCCTTTTCCTTCGGCGTGCAAGAACTGCTGGTAAACGATAGACAAAGTTTCTATTGGGATGTGTTGGAAATCATAAGCCTTGAAATCCAAATGCATTTGCCTGGTTTGCGGATCGTCACCGGAAAAGGTTCCAGCTACCATTTGTATATGGTCCAAACCGGGAGAACCAAGCCCTTGTTTTGGGATAGGAAACAGGGTGCCGTTTAGCCAGTTATCGAGCCGCTCGATAACGTTATGGAATCCGGCCAAATTGGCATTTCTGCCGAATATGGTATTTTTTTCAATCCCCCATTGTGAAAGCTTGCGGTCCGAAAGGATACCACGATCTTTCAGATAATGGAGATAAACATACTTGCCGATAAGAGCATGGGCAGCGTTTCTCGGCATGTTATGACTTTGCAACCATGAGCTAAGGTTTTTGAGATTTTCCAGTAATTTTGTATCCACGCGCTTTTCTTGAGCTACGGCCTTTCCCCATTTATGCCATATTGCTCCACTATTAATAGCGCTGGCTTTGAATTCCGATAGATTAGATAATACCGCATTTGCCGTCTTCGCGATTTTTAAAATGCTTTGGTCTTTATTATCTCCGACTTGGGTATTGTAATTAAAGCTGGGGTATAGACGATAAGTTTTAGGCGTTTCAACCAGGAGGAAGGGAACGATATTTTGATTCCATACCAATTTGTGAAGCTTGGCCGCTTCGGTCTCGGAATTAGACTTACAGACATAAACGATGGGGAGAATGCTTTGGCCTAAATTAAGGTTCGATTCGTTCCCTTGCAACGTATAGACGCCATCCAAACCGCATTTTTCTTTGGCCAAGCGAAAAGCGTGCGAAAAAGCAAGATGTGCATTAAGGCGGGAACCGGTGAGATAATATGATGACTCGGAGTATTCGAGGATATTTAGTAAGTCTTGTATATTCATCAACCGGGTTCCTTAATCAATTATCGGAACTTACCACTCCTGTTTAAACAGGTATTATAAAACATATTGAGTGTCAAGGGAATAGTGACCACAATATATTGATAAATTCCTGAGAGATTACAATATACAATTTGGGTATTAATTAATAATTAAGTAAAACATATTGCGGGCAAAATTTTTTCAACAGACTTTTTACGAGACCATCATCTTTTCTTGAGAATTTTGTTTACTATAACCCAAAAGCCACCGTTCCCAAGACTGACATGATTAAAACCATTATCATGAAAATGCAATCTAATATCAAATCAACAATTGTATCGAACATGTTCTCCCCCTTAAGTTGTGCCCAATATAGATGTATGGATGGACACTAATTAACGCAGTTATTGTTGAAAAATTCTTGAGCTTCTTCAACGGAATCGAATAATATCCAGTCCCGTTCAACCGTTCTGCCGGCCTCTTTCCTTATTCTTTCGATCATTGTATTGCCGTGGTACTCGTAACAGTCCTGATAATGGCCGTAAAATGCATATCTTGTCATTTGTTTAACCTCCCGAAAATTAGTTGCATGTAAAAAAATGCTGTTGCATATTTTAATACAAACTGTTTAGCTAACTGTCCAAAAGTTTATAAAAATGAACTTAGCAGGCAAAAAAAATTACCTTAATTCCCTGGAAACCCAAATGACCTTGCCAATAATACGGACGATGTTTATTTCATTGCCTTGCAGGTAAATGGGAGAGTAATCCTTGTTGTCACTAAGCAAAACAAGCTTATTGGGATGTTTTTCCAACCGTTTAACCATTATGGTATCATCGATGCCAACCGCATAGATGGCACCGGCTAAAATGTCTTTCTGAGATTCATCAATCAGAATGGTATCTCCATCTCTCATTTCAGGTTCCATACTATTGCCAAAAATATCCATCAACACCATCTGGTTCTGGTTGCCTTTGGTTGTCAACCAGTCCTTTCGGAATGCATAGTAACCTTCAACCTCTGAGCCAACTTCAAAAGAACCGCCCCCCGCGCACAGTCGGGCTTTTACTTTGGGTATATTTTTAAATATGGAATCACTGGAAACAGATTTTTTGATAAATGCCGGACCAGACCCGGTTTCAACCCAGTCAGGATTTAAACCAAAGGTTTTATATAACTGCAATATCCATTTATCCGGGATTGAATTCTTTTTCCGGGCCTGTGTAATTGCCGATCGATTGATCTTCAAAACCGAAGCCAATTCGCTTTGCGATGTTATCCCGGTTGATTCAAAAACCCTTTGTAGAAAAAATTCAAATTTTGTATCAGGCATATTTTTTCCTTAGATATAGATTTGTTTAAACTTATAAACACATTAATATATATAATGCAACATTTATTTTAAAAAAATTATGTTCTGGTTTTAAAAACGCTATTTTTCTTTCTTAACAATCCCTAACCCAAATAGTTCATGATGATTTTCGAGAGGCCTTTTTAACTGCATATTTGATATAAGCCCAGGCGAGTTTTGCAGCATAACGTAATAGGGGCCATACAGGCTGTTAGCAAACGAATCTGAGCATCTTTTTGACGACAAATATAATAATACCATGATTAAGTTCGACATGGCAACTGCGCAATCAATTATTCGGAGTAAAATTTGAAAAACAAGATATACAAAGAAATAGTCCTTAATAACTGAGGTAGTTAAAAGGAAAGGAGTGGGAAATTAAAAACCGGGGGCCAGGGCAGCCTGATGACTACAGGTTATTCCATTTGTACGTCATATTTTCGTAATATATCTTCTGGGGTAATTTTTTCGGGTACACCAGTCGGCATCAGGACATTACGGCCAAGAATAAATAAAAACTTGTAAGCGTCACCAAAGATAGCATATCGATCCTGATCAAAGATGAGCAAGTTTGTTACCATTCCTTCTTTCTTGATCTTCTCCCTGGAATTTTACGAATTCGGTATATCCACCGTCTTTTTCCAATTTATCTTGCTGATCCATCCAGTCTTGATACGCGGTGGTCAAAGCCATAGTTAAAATTGTGAGATACGTATGAACACGGAACCCGGTTTTAGAGTTTTGTTGAGGCCTTTGAATAAACCAGGCCTGTTTGATTCCCCGAAAAACCGAGTTCCTCGATTCGCTTCGGGCATCATAAATCGTCATCAAGTAGACCTTAATGGTTTTATTTTACAGGCCGTTAGTCAATAACCATATAGTTTTGAACGAGGATGGTTTTATAAGGATCAAGCAGAACAACAACGGCATTAATGGATTAGTGTAAAATTCTTCGGTTCTCATGACTGCTACTGCCGAGGGCTCCATAAAACCCGGCAGTTAATTCCTCGATTCTACCAACCTCCCAATAGTCGTTTCCACTGTTTTGTTTTACCATAACCAACATTGCGTTTTCTTGTCCTGTTTGCGAGATGCCCGGTATTGATCAAAGAAAGCGCATCGTTGTACACATCCATGTTGGATTTATCGGGAATGTAAAAAGTGATGCCTTTTGATTTGAGCCACCACACCAAGGTGCCATCTATGAAGCCTCGGTCCATGGCAATAGAAGTAATTTTTGAATGTTCACCCATGTTGGTAATGGCCTGCTGGATAACTTCTTTAGCAAAATTTATATCAGCGACCTCAATTGTGGCAAAACGCATGGCTATAGGAAGGCGACTGTTTGGGTCACAAACCACCCATATTTTGAAACCAAAAACAATTTCATAGACTTTGCGAATACGACGTTTCCGACGACGAAGTTCCGTTTTACCTTTGCCGCAAGCTGCATTGTTCTGTGGATTCAATTTCAGAGGCATCAAGCACTGCACGAACTTTTTTAGGAAAAAAGTTATGTTTTGCCAGAATGGCTATTACCTGATTAAAAAGATTTTCCAGTGCAGATACAGCAATAGCTGTTACGTAAGAAGATATAAAGTCCGGGCATACAGGACCTCGGATTCTGTTGGTTTTGATCATTTTGCTCATCATCGGAGTCAATTGGCGAGATTTCCTTTTGCTTTGCCCCGATTACATTTACCTTGTCCGCCGTTGAAATTCACAAGGCGCATGAGAGGTTGAGAATGAAGGATGACAGGGTCAATGGGCCAAAACTTAAGTCCGGCAACAATACGCATCAAATATGGAAAATGATACAGATGGCAACGGACCTTGCTTTAGATATGGGCTCAATCCCCATAAATAGATCTTTAAAACCGAATTCATCGAGAAAGCAAAAGAACTCATCAAAAAGCCCTGCTTCGCCAAGGCCATAGACTTCGGGAATATCGTTACCGTCAGCAAGATTTTTGGCTATGCCTGCCTGATCTCTATTGGCTGTATGCCAGGTTAAGCGGTCTGTGATATTGTGGGATGCTTCTGCAATTAGGTTCATGTATAATGCATAGCAGAGTTAAAGAGGGTTGTCAATGCGAGTGTCTTTATAAACATCTGATATTACTACATATATCGACACCCTATTTTTGCTTATGCTTGAATTTTTTTGTTCAAACGTCCGGGGGTATTGAATTGTATTTATCGTTCGTTTACGGTTGCAAGATGGCCGTTAATGCTGTGTTTTAAAGGCGTTGTGAAAAAACAATAAAAATCGAAAAAATCATATTTCTGGAATTTTTTTGAAAAAAAAGTGAAAATATTTTATATTTTGAACGAAAGTAGCTTTCTTATATCAAATATCCAGTTTTTAAATGTCGGCTTTACAATAAGGCCGAGATCTGGTATTTGAATTTCGGTCGCCGGTATCTGAATATCTGAATATTTGTTCCAGGGAGTTAAGATGTCCACTATTTATTTAAAAAAAACAGCCCTTCCAAGTTATGTTGCCCGATACAGTCAACCTGAACACATACAGGCGTGTTACACTTGCGGAACCTGCAATTCTGCCTGTCCCGTGAATGCCGCAACCAGCAGGTTACGTCCTATGGAGCTGGTGTATAAAGCAAGATTGGGGCTTTTAGACGAGCTCGTATCCATGCCCGATATTTGGTATTGCATGGATTGCAATCGATGTTCAAACTTTTGTCCCATGATGGTCAAGCCGTTAAGCCTTATTCAGAATCTCAGAGCCGAGGCGATCTCGCGAAAAATAGTATGCCCCGAATTGGCGGAACAGCACAAGGAAGTTTTAAAGCGTTTACTTAATGCATTATGGCATGCGGCAGACGCGCTGTTGGATGGGGAGTACCCCAAAGTCGCTGAACACTGGGAGCAATGGGCCCGGACATCTCCCTCCGACAAAGCCAATCAACTGATCAAGCTTCCTTCAGACACCCCGCAAACCACCGCTTTCCGACAGATGGTTCGGGGATACGGCGTCAATGCCACATCCATATCGTCCTGCTTCACATGCCGCGAATGCAGTAACGCATGTCCCATTTGTCTGGATCCGAGGGTTTTTGATCCGGTTAAAATTTTTCGACTTGCCAACTTTGGCCTCAAGGATGAATTGCTCCGCAGTCCATGCATCTGGCTGTGTCTGGACTGCCAATCCTGCATGTCCGCTTGCAGCCAGGGCGTAAAAGGTGCACTGATTATTCGCCAACTTCAGCATATTGCATATGAAGAAGGTGTTGTGGCCAAAGATTTCCCCGTAAGATGGCAGCAGCTCAAGGGGGAGGTGTACGGAGAGTATATTCGCGAAATTGATAAACTCTTAGAAGCGGCCCGGTCCGTGAAGCCGCCGTATTTAAAACAAGTATAGCCCCAAAATATCCCGTGCAGGAAATTTCATCTGAAACCCTATGGTGCCCATGGTTCATTGATGCCTGGCAGAAGCAAAATTTACGATCCAAAACCTAATTAGTGCCCATCCATAAATCTATATTGGTCACAAATTATGTTTCCAATGCAGAAATGAGCAATTTTTCGCAAGGTCAAGGAAATCAAGGAATTGCGCGGAGGCGTACAAGTGGTACGCCGCACAAGTAATTCCGCAGATTGACGCAGAGATTGCGGAAAAGGGCCATTTCTGGATGGAAACTAATTAAGTTTTCAATTTGGGGCAGTCGGAAGGGGCCTCAAGGGAAAGGTGGTTACACAGGTGAATGACCAGGTGCGGATTGCAGTGTTCGGCATCCTCTAAGTCCTGAATGTCCTGTTTGTTTACACCCAGCTCTCCGGCCAGTGTTTGGAGGGGGATCTTTTCCCGATGAATTTTTTCGATGATGCGTACCGTATATTTGCAGATGTTACATTCCTGGTCGAAAAGACACTTGAACTCTTCATGGCTAAGCTTTGAATCCAAAAGCGATCTAAATGTTAACACGTATCATTCCCTCCAGTTGATTCGGGGTGATCTTTTCAAGGAATTCGTCCCGATAGTCGATGACCTTGCGGATGAACTTGTCCGGCACCCGGCCGGACGTTTTTACAAAGGCATAATAAAGAATAATATATTTTTGATAACAGAAGAAATATAAAAGTCGGATTTGATCACCGGACAGCTTGATACGAAGCTCATGGATGCCGTCGTATAACAAGTCGGCGTATGGCCGGGGAAGGGTGGGTCCCTGTTCTTCCAGAAGCGATAAAAACCGAAGTATCTTGACCTGATGTTTGGGCCGACATGCCTCGACAAATTCCGTTACCGGACAACCGGCCGTCTGCTCATCACAGTATAGTATGTGCCATTCCCTTTGCATTTTCCCAGAACCCAATATTTTTACCCAGTGAAACTTTTTTCTATTTCACCGGGGCCAGTGTTCAAATATTTCAACATTTTCCCGCTATATGACGGGACGAGACTATCAAACCTACTATATTTTAATCAATTTTTCAATGCGTAATCGAAGTTACGACAGGGTAAACGCATTTGATTTCGGTGCAGCGTAGCGATGGCGTGTTTCTCTTGGAAATCGACTGACTGTTTGAAGGGCTTTAGCACGCGTTAGCCCGAGCCGAATGAAATTATGACCTAAAAAATCAACGAGATAATTTAACGACGAATTGTTCTTAATAATTCTGGCACGGCTCGGGCTTACGGGTGCTTAAGCACAAGTTTCAGTCGGTTGGAAAGAGATACACGCCGTCGTGGAGCGTTCTCACTGTATTGGGATTCAAATGCGTTTGCCCTGGAATTTACGAATCAGAGCACTTAGGAAGATAAAGTCAAAACCGGAAGGTTGACTTTTTATCATGATAATGCTTTAAAAAAGGTAAGCTCTGATTGTTTTCAGAGGAAATGCTTAACGGTTAGCGCAAACTCTTTAAAATATTTGCCAGATTATGCTGCTTTTTTTACTTCTGAATCGACAATTTGATATTTGAATACGATTTCAAAGATAATGGTTTGCCAGTTCTTATGTAATGCTTCAAACTTTCCTTCAGGTATTTGGGAAAGGAAAAACCGCGCAGCTTACAGGTCACATAAATTGAAAGCAAACGAGGGCTGTGCATGGCGAAATTTTAATGACATGTTCCAATGGCTCGTACTCGCGCGCCGATGAGAATTTGGCTGGCGTGTTAGGAGGTCGAAGCTGGTGGTTTTGGCATTTGGCACCCGATACCGCTTATTTTACTGTGGTGATAAAACCTTCAGGTCTTCAGATGTTGTCCGCCGGGTAAATTTGGGGAAATATTCTTTGGAGTGTTGGCGGTGACGGGTGGAGTGCGTATTTATCTACTATGCGAACAACAGAGTTGTTTATCGCAATTTATTGCGGAAAATACGCAAGTTTCTGCGATGCTCTCCCAATCTTGGTGATATTGTGAAGTTTTATGTTAAGTTTAGGCGTATAATCTGAGATGGTGAACGTCTTCAGAAAAATTGTGATGAATTAGGCGAAGTTGTATTTCAAAGGCGCCTGAAGAGGTTAAAGAAACGATTGGCCAATTTTACGCTTGAATGGCCAAATCCGACAATGTCATGAAGATCATCATCATCAAAATTAAAAGACAGCAACCGAGGATATTAACATTTGTAGAGCATCCCGTTCCTTCACAATAATTATATTTAATTCGAATAGGGGTCCTTGCTGCAAGATATCAGGCGGTAAGTGTATCTGCTGAAGGCCGAAGCATAAGGCTTTGCTTTCAATTTTATGTGACCTTGTAAGCTGCGCGGTTTTTCCTTTCCCAAATACCTGAAGGAAAGTTTGGAAGCATTACATAAAGAACTGGCAAAACCATTATCTTTTGAAAGATAACACAATAATACCGTTGCGTTTAAACCAATATCCGCCTTAGGCAATGCTAAATCAGACTTGGCTGTAATTACTTCTTGGCACTCATCACAATACTTTTTTTCTTGTTTTACCAGCGTAATCTTTGTTTCTTCAGGCAGATCAGGTATATCTTCAATAATTCGCTCATTGTAGCTTTCAAGAGGGGCTTTGTCGCTCAAGTCTTTTCCACATAAATCACATTTTTCAACCGTAGCCGTCTCTGTTCCGTTTGGCTCTTTATTTTTAGGACAATTGCCCGCTCCCTTGCGGGGCTTTCGCCTTTTGCGTTTCTTTTTGCTTTTATCTTTCCCTTTGGAGCAGCCTTTCTCCCATTCTGCCTGCTTTGATGAAGGCTTATTGACTTGTTTATTGGTGGCCTGAATCTTTTCCTGCTCAAGCTTTTGCTTGAGTTTGGCATTTTCTTCCTTAAGTTTATTAACTTGCGCTTCTAATTCAATATGTTTTGTTTTTAAACTTTCAAGTGCCTTTATAAGCCTTGGCTTTGGCCATTTTAATAAAGTTTGATATGTCGCTAATAATATGCTTTTTATACTCATGGGCACCTTAATTGTAAATTTTTACATTTTAAGGTACCATATCTTTAAAAGAATGTCCCGCTTTTTTTCAAAATTTTATATTTTTTCTGAAATCAGTTTGAACTTACTAAAAAAGTTATGGTCATTGACGCCCCCATTTTATTATACCACAGGGGCGAAATTACAATTCTCATTGTTCAATAGACTTAACTAAAAAAACAAGTTCTTATCAATATTGACGGTCTCGTAAAAAGTCCAACTTCTGCGTTGTGCTGCATTTCGCAATCATTCAACGTACGAAAAGTACGCCTCATGATTACAAAATTTGCACGCCTTTTTATCCCGCCTATGTTTGGCGGGGGAATTTGAACTTTTTACGAAACCGTCTAAATCGGACTTTTTACGAGTTCATCAATATTAATTCAATCAATCATTTCAAAAAAGGGGGAAGAAATTATGGACGAAAAAGGACGCCTCAATGCATTGGATGTCGCCCTGGATAATGAGATGAAGGAGCGTGAGTTTTACCTCAAAAACGCCGAAAGGACCAAAAACCCTGTTGGCAAGGCCATGTTCCAGCAGATTGCAGACGAAGAGCTTGAACATTACCAAAGGCTTAAAGAGCTTCATGAAAAGTGGGCAGCAGGGGACAAATGGCCTGAAACCGTTCCCTTGAAAGTGAAACAGACAGTCATCAAGGATGTACTGAAAGACGTGTTTAAGAAGGTTGATCAAAATGCAGAAAGCGATGACGATGATTTGCAAGCGGTCCGCACAGCTATTGATTTCGAAGCCAAAGGGGCTTCATACTATGCTAAACTCAGAGATGAGGTGACCGACCCCAAAGAGAAGGCCTTTTTTGATCTCCTTGCCAGTATTGAAAATGAACACTATGTTTCTCTGAAAGATACCGAAGAATACTTAGTTGATCCCGCCTCATGGTACGCTAAATCAGAGCATCACGGTCTTGACGGGGCATAGCACGAAATGTCATGGCCAAGGGTTCAATTTTGAGCCTTTAACCGTTCAAAGAATTTAAGGCCAACGCCGTAGCTGGGTTTAGAACCATTATTAATGCTGTTACACCATATGACTTGCGCATGTACACCCTCGGCGACCTCTGCATCCAAAGGGTCCTTTATGGAGTCTTCTGAAGAGATATAGACAGGGGCGCCGGATTCCAAAAGATTGCTGGTCTCGAAATACAATCCACATTTGCTAGAATTAAAAGCAACCCCTTTTATGGTTTCAAAAATATCTTTTTCACAATGATAAGATTTGCATTCAAGCTTATAACAACAATTTTTCCGGTGTACTAAACGCTTATTGGGCTTGGAAAACGGAAAATTGCCCGTTAATGAAGATAAGGACCGCAAGTCTTCAGATTCATTGTCTTCAGGTGTTATTTTTCTTATGCTCATCTATCAAATCTTGTGAAGTTCAGGTTGCCGGATCAAATGTATTTTTACACAACGCTTTTTTAATATTCATTTTTTATTGGGTTCTAAAAAACCTGGTCCTCAGGGCCATGCCTGTCCCGCATTGCGGGGGTCAGACTTCTATGGCTCTGCCCGTATAAATCAACCGGAGTAATGGAGTATTGGAGTGTTGATTTAAAAAAAAGAGCTTTAAACTTTCAGATTTTCTCCAGGGATCTGTTTTCTTAGAGCGATGAAAAAAGAGGTTTCTTCCATTACTCCATCAATCCAATACTCCATTACTCCGTAAATCGTTAAATGCCGTCAAACTAAATCCCCTCTTGGGATAATCAAAGCCGGGCCCTCTGGACTCGGATCTTTACTTTTTTTCTAGATGTTCGTATGAAAAGGCGCACTCACATTCGATGGACACTAACTAAGTGTAATAATGCAAAAAGTATGCAAAGTTTGTTGTTACAGTCCAAAAATAATAAAAATAAATAAAATTCAAAGGGTTAACTAAGGCATGGGATGATCAGGCCATCAGGATTCGGAAAATATGCGTCAATTATTGCAACACTTTTTTTGAAATCGGAATATTAAACATATGCCTGCCTGTTGTGAACTTACCTAAAAATATGGTAAGAAGGATCATGGGTATCCCTCCGAAAGAGAGGTGAACTTGAATTTTAGGCGAAGTATCCGGTGAGCGGGAGTGCATTATGGCGTCTATCTACAAGATTCTTGTGTTGAACATCGGTTCTATCACCACCAAGGTGGCCTTTTTTGAAAACCATCACCTCAAGCTCCAGGAAAACATTGGCCATGATCCGGAGCAGGTTGGAGCGAGCATTCACTATATGGATCAGTTTCACCTGCGCAGGCAAGGAATTGTCGGATTTTTGGAAAAACACAGGATAGCACTGGGCGATTTGCACATGATCGCCAGCCGTGGGGGCCTTACCGCCTCCATTGATTCAGGGGTGTATCTCATCGATGAAGGGATGTGTGATGACCTGCGCTCGGGAAAATACGGCCAGCATCCCACCAACCTGGGACCGATCATTGCACATGATTTGGCAAAGCAGACCCATATCCGGGCGGTGATTGTTGACAGTCCCAGTACGGATGAATATCAACCCCTTGCCAGGGTTTCGGGCATTCCGGAAATCAAAAGAAAGAGTGCGTTTCACGCGCTGAATCAAAAGGCCGCGGCCAGAAGGGCCGCTGATGAGATGGGTATTTCCTATGAAGCGTGCAACATGATCGTTGCTCATTTGGGGGGCGGTATCACCATTGGTGCGCACCGGAGGGGCAGGGTCATTGACAGCACCATTGGCCTTGGGGAAGGGCCCATGACGCCGGAACGGGCCGGTGCCCTGCCCACCGTGGATCTGCTCCGATTTCTCGAATCCGGTCGATTCAGCGTGTCGGATCTGCGCCGGCGTCTCACTTCGCGAGGCGGGGTAATGGCCTATCTGGGGACAAATGATATCAGCCGGGTGGAAGCCAAAATCCAGGAGGGCGATGAAAACGCATTGTTGATCTTGCAGGCAATGGCGTACCAGATCGCCAAGGATATCGGTGCCATGAGCACGGTTCTCCAGGGCCGGGTAGATGCCGTTGTGTTGACCGGCGGCCTGGCCAATTCCTCAAGGCTGTCTGCCTGGATTTCCAAACGAACCGGGTTCATTGCACCCGTAAAGGTCTATCCCGGAGAGAACGAAATGCATGCTCTGGCCCAGGGCGCACTCCGGGTGCTCTCAGGAACAGAATCTGCCAAGCAGTATTCCCGGCTTGAAAAAGTGTGATGCGATCCGTCTCAAAAAAACCATATACTTTTTTTCAAGACTCCAAAAGCGCATCCAGGCGTGATATTATCTTTTGCGTGATTTAAAAAATATGTCATCCATGTATAAAAAAGTGGGTTTGGCCTCGCTGATTATGATGACTTCGGTTTTTTTAAGCCGTCTCACCGGTCTTATCCGGGAGCAGGTCATTGCCTATATCGGGGGAATCAGCGGGGGGGTGGATGCCTATCAGGTGGCCTTTATCATCCCCGAAATTCTGAACCACATCGTCGCCAGCGGGTTCCTTTCGGTTACGTTTATCCCGATTTTTTCTTACTATCTGGTAGAAAATAAAGAAGAGGAAGGCTGGCGGGTCTTTTCACTCATCCTCACGGGCTTCGGCAGCGTGCTTTTGCTGTTGATTATCATTGCCTGTGTTTTTGCCCGGGGGTTGGTCCAGGTTCTGGCCCCGGGGCTCGATGATCCCGTATTAATCGAGCACGCCGTCAGGATGACACGGATTATCATACCGGCCCAATTTTTCTTTTTTTCCGGCGGCATGCTTATGGCCGTTCAGTTTGCCAAGGAGAAATTTTTCATACCGGCCCTGTCTCCGCTTTTATATAATCTGGGAATTATTTGCGGAGGGGTCCTGCTGGGTACGCGAATGGGCATGGAAGGGTTTTCCTGGGGGGTTCTGGGCGGCGCCTTTGTCGGAAATTTCATGGTTCAGATCTGGGGTGCAAAAAGGGTCGGGATGCGGTTCACACCGGCTTTGAATTTCAGACACCCGGATCTATGGCTCTATGTTCGGGTCACGCTTCCCTTGATGATTGGCTTGACCATGAGTTTTTCAACGGAATTTTTATTTCGGTTTTTCGGTTCGTTCCTGCCGCGAGGCAGCATAGCCGGCCTTAATTACGGCTTGAGGACCATGTTTATACTCGTGGGCTTTTTCGGCCAGGCCGTGGGCATGGCGTCATTTCCGTTTATGGCCCGTCTGGCCGCAGAGAATAAAATTAAAGAAATGAACCGGCTGCTCAACGATACCCTGCGGTATCTGGCGCTGGTGGTTCCGTTTTCCGTTCTGATTATCGCGCTCAGACAGGAAATCGTTGTGATTTTGTTTCAGCGGGGCCGGTTTGATGCCGCCGCAACGGCCTTAACCTCCCAGGTGCTGGTGTTTTTGATGATCGGTGCCTTCGCCTTTGCCGCCCAGACCCTTGTGGTCCGGGGATATTACGCCGTGCAGAACACGCTCTTTCCCGCAGTGTACGGAACCGTGGCCGTGGTCCTGAGCATTCCCCTTTACATGGCCGGAATGCTGAAGATGGGCGCCACAGGGGTGGCCCTGGCCATCTCCCTATCCGCCATTTTTCAAGTATCTTTGTTATACGTTTTCTGGAACAAAAAAAGTGAAAACACGGATGGTTACCGGGTGTATCGGTTTTATCTGTGGACCATCCTGTTGAGCATCCCCCTGGGCCTGTTTCTGGAATTGTTCAAGGTAACCCTCCTGTCGGGCTTTGATTCCACCACGTTTGCAGGAAGCCTTGGGGTTTCAATTTTGACCGCTCTGGTGTTTATGGTCATGGTGTTATCGGCCGGATACATGCTGGGCATCACCGAGATCAAAGCGTTGTCGAGACGTATTTTAGAAAAGATTAAAAAATAAATTCTGCCATTGTTTTTGAAAATTTCTTTGGTACTTTTGATGTGCAAGTCCTGTTGAGTTAATGGCCGACGCTATTCCGCATGTAAGGCATCAAGCACAGCGCGTGGATTTTTTGATGCAATGCGCAATAATGCCTTAGCCGGACCTTCCGGTTTCCTTCTACCCTGTTCCCAATTCTGCAAGGTTCGGACACTGACTCCTATCATAAGAGCGAACTCCCTTTGTGAAACATTGAGTTTTTCTCTTACGGTCTTGATTTCAGGCGGCTTGATTTCATAAATCCGGCTTGGCATTTTATGTCCAGCCTTAATATCGCCAGCTTCTTTGATGCTGGCGACTATCTTCTCAAAATGTTCTTTTTTTATGATAACAACTCCTTAACCATTTTACCGAGCAGCTTGAGCTGATCCGGGGTTAGGTCTTCTTGTTCAGTTTTTCTATATGGAAAAAGCATGAAAATAGTGTCGGGAGGACTCCAATAGTAAATGACTCGCAATGCCCCGCGTTTTTCTTTACCCGGAAGACCCCAACGAATTTTCCGTAAACCTCCACTTCCTCGGATCAAGTTTCCGGCATCCGGCCGGAGCATCAACACGGTTTGCAGTATCCGATATTTGTCGTCCGGGAGCAGGCGTTGAATTTCCTTAGTAAAAATGGAAGTTTCGATGAATATTATAATGATATTATACGCCTCTGGCGTATATTGTCAAGGTTCTCTTTTTTTAATTGATTGACCAACAAGGGAAAAATGAGATGAACCCTCGACTTGAGGGATTTGACCGCTCTGGGTTTGGATCGATAGTTCATTTTTCAAACTAAAAAAGTTAGTTTTTGTTTTTCGCAAAAATTGTGCACGTCCAGCACGAACGTCCCCAATGACTTCAAACAGCATATCATTCCGGTGGAAGTCAAATCCGGAAAAACCGGCACGCTCCGTTCTCTTCATCAATTTATGATAAGAGCCGATCATCCTTTTGCCGTTCGGTTATATGCGGGTTCCTTCGAAAAGACGCAAACATCAACACCGGACGGAAAATCATATACCCTTCTGAATCTTCCATACTTCCTTGCCGGAAAACTATATGATTATATTGATTGGCTAATACAGGATTAACGGATTTGACGGCAAAGATATCTCAAGGGCAAAGGAACGAGAACAAGACAACTCTTGCCAAGTGAGGAAGCAGCCGTTGAGATGGATGGCGCTGCTATTCGTCTAATCCCCGCATGGAAATAGCTTCTTGATCTCTTATCCCATATACTATACTTAAAAAATACACAAACACACGACCGTCCTGGATTCCTCACGTAAAATTGAGTGTTTGTTATATCAAACCAATATTATAGCCGGATCAGCTCCCAAGTAACAAGTTGAGAAAGGAGACGCGCAAGATGCCGGAAAAAACCCCCGTCCATATTATCAGTGACGCGCCCGAGGCTAAATCTCCGGTCTTCGGGTTTGACGCCTATGCCAAGACCATTGCCGGCCTGATCGCCAACAAGGAGAACCAAACACCGCTGGTGATTGGAATATACGGGCTCTGGGGCTCGGGTAAAACCACCCTCATGGAAACCGTCAAGCGCCTGCTGGAAAGCGGAGACTATTCAGAAAAAGCCACTTTTCGAAAATGTAAGACCGTCTGGTTCCAGGCCTGGAAATACGGCCATGAAGATGAAATTCTGGCAGCGCTTATTGAACAGATATTCAAAACCATGGCGGCGGATAAATTCTTTGAAAGCTGCAAGGCCGATATTGAAAAATTAACCAAAAAACTGGATAAGTCCAAGATTTTCGGAAGCTTATCAAAGCTTTTTACCGGCATAGACATTACCGAAATATTTTCAGATTTGGAATACAAGGATAAACTCGGATTTTATGATACTTTTCAAAACTTTTTTGACGATTTGCTGTGGACCTACCTGAGCTGGCGCGCAAAACTGACCACCTCGGAAAAGACGGACGATACCAAAGGCGTCCTGGTGGTTTTTATCGATGATCTGGATCGCTGCCCCAAGGGAAGAATTCAAAAAGTCCTTGAGACCATAAAGCTGTTCATGGACAAAAAAGGATGTGTGTTTGTGATCGGCGCGGCCAATGAGATCATCGAAGACGCCCTGGCCGGCACCTACGGAAAGGAAGGTGCCCCCAGGTTCCTGGAAAAAATCGTCCATGTAACTTTTAAACTTCCCCAGATTCCGGCCGATGACTTTAAAAAGATGACAGAAAAAATCAATCCTCAGATCCAGGAGAACCTGTCTTCTCACCTGAATTTAATCATGCCGGCACTGCAGAACAATCCCCGGCAGCTCAAACGATTTTTGAACAATCTGAATCTGCTGGACGGTCTGTTAAAGAACAGTGACATCGAGATCCAATTCAATGACCTGCTGTTCTGGAACATCATCGACCACAGCTTTCCGCAACTGGCAAATGACATCAAAGAAAATCCTGAAGTTCTGTACACCCTTCAAGAACATGTCAGATCTCTTGCAGAAAAACTGGAGGAAAAAGACCGGTGGGAGATACCGCAGGAAGAATTAAAAAGCGTACCCCAATCGTTTCACAACTATGTTCAAAACAGGCAGATCTTTGATATTATAACGAAGATAGATATTGATCGCAGCCGGCTCCAGCAACTGCTGACCATGAGCGGGATCGTAGAAAGCAAAGAGGATGTAAAAGAGGAGAAAGCACCAAAAGAGTACCCAAGGGGTATGGAAGACATGGCGGACGTACCTGCCGGCGATTTTCAATACGGCGATGATAAAAAGACGGTAGCGATTAAAGAGCCGTTTAAAATCGACATCTATCCGGTCACCAACCGCCAGTTTAAACAATTTATCGATGCCGGTGGCTATAACGAGGACGGATTCTGGTCAGAAGAAGGCCTAATGTGGCGGAATAAGGAAAAGATTACTTTGCCCAGGTACTGGGAAGACGAAAAGTGGAACCAGCCCGAGCACCCGGTTGTGGGGGTGAGCTATTACGAGGCCGAAGTCTTTGCCAGATGGGCGGGAAAGGAACTGCCCACCGAATACCAGTGGGAACGGGCCGCTAGGGGCATTGACGGGCGCGAGTATCCCTGGGAAGGAGAATTTGACAAGGAAAAGTGCAATACAAGGGAGTCGGGTATCGGAAAAACAACCCGGGTCACCCGATATCCCAACGGCGTCAGTCCTGTAGGCTGTTATGATATGGCCGGAAATGTCTGGGAATGGACGACGAGTAGGGAGGGTTCAAACCAGGTGCTTCGCGGCGGTTCCTGGTTCATCGATCGGAGCCTCGCGCGGTGTGCAGACCGCAACTCGAACAATCCGAACTACCGCAGCAACAATGTGGGTTTTCGTTGCGTCAGGACTTTAAAATAACACTTTGCCCTTTTACGCTTTTACCCTTTAATATGCATAGCGTTGAAAGGTTTTAAAAAAATGCTCAAAGAGGTCGATGCTGTCACAAAGCTGTATGATTTTCTGCTGTGGATGATCCCCAAAATAGAAAAGTTTCCGCGCAGCCAGAAGTTTATAATAGGAGACAGGATCGAGAACATGATGCTCGATATTTTGGAGCTTTTGATCGAGGCAGCCTATTCCAAAAATAAACATACGGTTCTTAAAGCCGCGAATCTTAAGCTCGAACAACTCCGGTATTTGGTGCGGCTGTCCAAAGATCTCAAACTAATCAATCTCAAAGAATATGAGTTTTGCGCCTGGCCTGTAGCCTTATGAGGGAACGTCCGTGCCGGGAACCGATTCCAAAAAGGATTTTGATATACTATAACGCCGTACCTGATGTCTGATAAATCCGGGAAAACGCGGTTCATGGAGGTGTGATGTACGAAACAGTTAAGGGATTGTGGCAAATGGTTCCGGACAGTATTCAGGATTATGTAATGTCGATCAATGCAAACCTCACAACGGGTGCTTTTTCAAAGAGAGAGAAAGATGAGTTCGAGCCATTGTTCAACCAAGCCTTGAGAGAGGGATATCGTTATTTCACCGTTGCTTTTGGGCCCGGGTCCTACGGTTTTGTACCTCAACTGCTCGATGTCAAAGTTGTCCGCGATTTTTTTATTGATATCCTATGGAAAGACGGAGAAGGCAAAACAGGCGAAGATTTGAAAAAAATCATCATCAAAAAACAGATCCCTTTGGACAGGCCTGACCTTGAGGATCTTGATTTTGATAAGGCTATTCGTGCCTTTTTAGACGGATTTCAACATCAAGCGAGGAAAAATGACCGGTTGAGTGCCTTCATGAGTAGAATACAGGTCAAAGAGATTTCAATTTCATGTTTAAAAATTGAAAAAGATGTCTCCAGTATCAAAAAAGATATCAAGGAATTCGTCAAGCTTCAAAAGTCGAAACCGCCGGATATTGAAGCACTTAAGAACATCTATTACAGATACATACATGAAAAACTGGGACGTCTAAGCACAAAAGGTTTTACGAGCAAGGCATTGTCTATACCTCTTACGGAGATTTACATCCGGCTTGACTTTAGTGAAGAGCAACCGGAAGAATCTCCGGATGTTCTGGAAGAAGACCTTTTGGTTGAAAAAGCTTTTTCCGAAATCCGGTCTCAAAAAAAGGAATCTGATCTTTTTTCAGATATGATGGCATCCCCTTATTCGGTTGTACCGGGAGGACCTGGTAGCGGCAAGAGCACTTTTTTAAAATACTTGGCGCTGGCTTTTGCCGACGGAGCGCAGAAACAGCGTCTTGGAATGGAACAGAACCTGATGCCGGTCTATTTCCCGATTTCGGCATACGCCGGGGCATATGAAAAAACGGCGAAGCCGGATTATCCGATCTGGAAATTTCTTACCGATTTTTTTATCGGCGAAGAATTGACTGACATGACGGATCTTTTTGACAAGGCTTCCGAAGACGGTCGGGCGATTTTTCTAATTGATGGGCTGGACGAGGTGCGGGACGAGTGGCAGCGAAAGCGAATGATCGATCGGATTCGTTCTTTTATTCTATCCCGAAACAGACCCGGAAACCGTTTTATCATCACGTGTCGCACGGCAAGCTATAAGGAGTCCGCGCGTTTCGATTCCATAGAAGGGCAGGAATTTTCGGTTTTCAAGGTCCAGCCCTTCGGCATCCCCCGCATCGAAGATTTTTTGCTGAAGTATTACAGATTCTATCATCGGGACGTGCTGGAGGAAGTGACGGCTTTCGAGGCCGGAGCGCTTAAAAGTCGGGAAAAGATGATGGGGATAATCCGCAAAGATCAAAATATTCTTTCGATCGCCACCAACCCGCTGATGCTCTTTATCCTGTCTATGGTTGAGCAGAAGGTGGGAGAGCTTCCACGCAGTCGAGCGGGGCTCTATAGTGAATGTTTGAAAATGTTCGCGGGTCGATGGGAAATGCTAAGAAACGAGTATGCAGACACTCGCAAGGATCTTCGGCTTGGCGGCCTTATCAACATGGATTTCATCATTGAATACTTGGGACCGATCGCAAAAGACATGCACGATAGTGCCGCCCGGACCATCGAATATCCCGACCTTAAAAAAAGGCTGGCGGATCGATTTGAAAGCAGGAACAAAGACCCGTTGAAATCGAAACAGGAGGCAGACGCCTTTATCGGGATTATGAAGGAACAAAGCGGGCTCATCCGGGAAGTCTCGCCAGCCCTCTACGGTTTTTCTCACCAGACCTTTAAGGAATATCTGACGGCAAAATGGCTGGCAGAAAACAGTCGAAATCTTGCCGAGGATTTGGGCGGAAGTATTTTTGAGCCCGAGTGGCTGGAAGTGGTTCGATTGGCTTTTGCGGAACTGAGAAAACCCGAAGCCGAGGATTTTATCAAAGCCCTTTTGGAAATGAAGAAGTCTTCTTTTGAAAAGCTGATAATCTCCGGTAAATGCGTCATTGATGCCGGCAGGGAAAAGATCCCCGACGATTTGTATGAAACCATGTATGAGGCGATAAAATCAGAGGTTTTTAAAGAAGGGGTTTCTACTGAACGAGCTCCCTTGGCCGAGGTGCTGGGGTGGCTGGGAGATGATCGAAAATTGGAGGAATGGGTAACGGTCGCCGCAGGCATCTATCGATTTGAAAGGGGGGATCAGGAGATATCAAAGTTTCAAATGGGTAAATACCCGGTCCACAATGGATGGTTCCGGTTGTTTGCCGAAAATGGCGGATACGAGTGTGCTGAATTTTGGAGCGAGGAGGGCCAAAAATGGCTTGAATATACTCATGTTACCCATCCAATGTATTGGCATGACAAGGATTTGACTTGCCCGAGCAGCCCTGTAATCGGCGTCTGTTGGTACGAGGCAGACGCTTTTTGCCGCTGGCTGACCCAAACCAGAAAAGATGGCTATGCGTACATCCTGCCGGATGAAAACCAGTGGGAGGCCGCGGCCGCCGGTTTTGAGAATAGAGAATATCCCTGGGGGAATTGGAAAGAAGACGCTTGCAATATCTATGATAGTAAAATTCGAAAGACCTCACTGGTTGGCATCTTTACAAAAGGTGATACACCCGAAGGAATATCCGATCTCGCAGGAAATGTCTGGGAGTGGACCAAGACCGATAATCATTCTAAAAAGCCATTGACCGATTTCAGATTCGATGTAGATCTTCAGAAGCTGTTGGATGATAAAAAGTTTGATGAACTACGTCCAAAGCTAAAGGAAAAGGACCCGCAATTACCTATGCTTCGCGGCGGTTCCTGGTACAACGATCGGTACGGCGCGCGGTGTGCTTCCCGCGGCATGGACGATCCGTACAGTCGCAACGACCTCGTGGGTTTTCGTTGCGTCAGGACTTTAAAATAACCCTTTACACTTTTACCCTTTGTCTCATGAGGCGATTAAACACAGGATGTGGGTGTCAAAGGGTGGATTGTGAATTAAGTTTTTCAAATTGGTGTTTCACTTTAAATACTCTCACACTATGACTGACAGCGGAGTGACTTATATTGAATCGGTTATTGAATCTTCGGGTATAGATCGTGCCGAACCATTGCATTGCTTTTTTAAATTTGTACGATGGGTTTTTACCAAAAGATAATAATGATTGGACATTAAAACATAGTTAAAGACATCCATTTCAAAACGTTCCGGCATTTCCGAAATCGTTTCTAAAAGCAAATTTTGATCCGTGTCATTTAAATAAACATCCTGTCCGTCATTTCCCCAGGACATTAAGTGATATATTGCACCTTCATATTCAATTCGCCATGCTCTGCCCATCTCAAATTCAAATACGATTGTCAAGAATATTCAAGGAAAACAGGATAATGTGTCAAATCAAATCTTGACAAATGCTGTTAGAACAGGGAGTATATAGATCAATTCATTGTTTGCTAAACGGCGATAAAAATGTGGTAGATGGTAAAAGTGCGTTTTCTTAAATAATGACGAGTTTCATCAAGAGGCATTTCTTGTAATATATTGGATCGCATAAGTCGTTCTGGAGGTTTGAGTCTGAGTTCCTTTGCCTTGCTTTTGACATATTTATTAACAGCGGAACGGGCCAGGTTTGTTTTGCCGTCAAAGACATACCCAAGCATGGCCCCGGCCTCCATAAAAGGCGCGTACTGTCCGGTAACAAATCGCATCATTCCGTTGTTTACGTACTTATCACTTCCTAAATCCAACCGGCCTTTGGGTAAACGCACACGCAACCTCTTTGCCTCCAGAACAAAATAAACTTCGTGACCAAGACCACAAGACACAAGGAAATCGGTACTACCGCCAAGTTTATCTTCGTCAGAATCTGAGGAAAGAATTCCAGTTTGCGGGCGAACGTCAAGCGGCCCATCTCGGAAGACAGGAATCTTTACTAATTCTCTACAAAGACGTATGGTAATCTTGTTTTCAAATTCTGTATCCGATTTTTTTCGCAGAGTGCAACCGGCTTGAAAAACGGAAGACAGAATAACGGGAATATATGTTTGCGGGAAAAGTTGATTGAATGCCTTGGCTTCATTGCCCATCAGAATTCCTCTTTTGCCAAGACAATATCGCCGTAAATCCTTGCAGCATCGTTAAGCGCCGCAGTTCGCGTCCAATTCAAAAGGATGTTTGGACGAACGATATGTATCCGATTCCCTTGAAAGAGAAAGATATCACGCTCATAGAGCAGGGTTCCACCCCTTTTTGAAAGATGTTTATGGTATTCTTTTAAAATTTCAGCCAGCTCTTGAGAGAGAGACTTTTGTTGATAAGCCGCCTCAGCACGTGAAAGGCTGATGGTAACCATAGCCAAACCTGTTTGGCCGTCCGTCCCGCCTTCTGCACGAACGCGATAATGCGAGTTTTCCGTCTTCGCCCAAGTATTCAGCGTTTGAATCAAAGTATCTGCGTATGCAGCCAAGCCCTGTGTAGCATACGGCTCCACTGTAGTTTTTTCTATAGGATCGAGGGTCACGGTTTGCGCAGACCGCCAAGTCGTCGGCGTAGAACTGCGCTCAAAAACACGAATTGTATCCTCGACGAGAGTGATTTCCTGATCCGTTAGACCGAAATAACGATAAATGAGCGGTTCAAGTTCATGTTGCAATGCATCGGTTTGTTTTTTTCGCTCACGCGTCCATTTTTTGCTGATATCCAATCCACCATCCCCAAACAGGGAAGAGCGTTTTGCCTCGGCTTTCAAATCGTTGAGTGTATTTTTTAGCTTCTTGCGGAGTTTGACGAATTTTTGCGACACTTGTTCTATTATGTGCTCAGCTTCGGGTAAAATGAATTCGTGTCTCGGCAGAGCAAAAGGAACCCGCAATAATTCGACGAGGTGGACTTTATCCCTCTCACTTCCCCAGTTTGCCGCAGTATGAAACAGATAGTACCTCGCCAGGTTGGATCGCAAGTATGCCGCAAGGAATATCAACAAATCGGCATCTTTTCGCGAGCCGGCGATTGATTGTAAGGAATCCTGAAAAAGCACATTAAAATCACAATATGCCACTCTACTAAGCCCTTGACTAATCAAGACCATGGGTGCTTCGAACAGCTTATTGCTTGGGGCGCGTCTCAAATTTTCTTTTGACGCCATGATTTCTTCAAGTCTTTCTCCAAGTGTTATACAATTCTGGTGAAATATTATCATTTCGATGTTTTGATCGGTGCGGACAAAGTGAGTGTCAAGGCTCCAAGGATTTGGTTTTGGTTGGGGATAGTTTGGATCACTTTTCGCCTTTTCGGGGAAGTACGGCTGAAATCCCTGTCCTTTAATCCAGCGCTTGCCTTCCTTTGGCGTACCGGCCAAGTCCGAAAGAGACGGCAAGGATTCAAGCATATCTAATAGCTTTTGGTCGCGGGGTGTCCCCCACAGGCGGCGTTTCCAAACAACAGGAGCGATTTTCGACTGGGTGGCCTCAAGAATGTCGGACAGCGGTATCCACGTGCGTGCCGAGGGGTTGACGGTGACAATTCCTTGCCGCAGTCCGTCGCGGTTGAATTTCGGCGCAGCGAACTCCACAATGTGTCGAGTCGGTTGTGGAAGAGTATTTTTGAAGCGTGCAATGAACGCCGGAGTTTTAGCATTATGAAACAGCAGACGGCGATAGTCGGCCAGTTGCAGAACCCTTTCCAATGTTACCTTTAAAAGCCATTCGGCCTGGAAAGCATCAGTCTGGTTCTGAAGAATTTTGGTTGGCAAAAGGAGGCATCCGGTTCCGCCACTTCTCAGAAAACGCGGCACTGTCTGCATGAATTTCTGGGCAAGTTGCTTGTTTTGTCGGCCCTCCCACGGAGGGTTGCCGATAATACAGTCGAATGTTTCACCTGCAAGCGTTTCCTTGTCGAGAAAATCGGACTTGAAAATGACGGGTATATCCGCGTTGGGATGGTTGGAGTCATCTCTATAGACCAGAAGCTTAGGTAGCGGCCGACCGGTTTTCTCCATATAGTTTTGTATATCGGGAGGATCAAAAAAATCCAGGTAGGCCAAATAAAGGCTGAAACAAGCGATCCGGCAGGCTGTTTCCTCAAGATCCACACCACGAATTTGACGGGCAAGGATCTTTTGGAGTGCATTGGCCTTGGTTACGTAATGTACTCGACTATCCTGATTATGGAGCCAACGGTTGACAATTCGATTGAACAGGATCACCAGAAAGATACCCGATCCGCATGCCGGGTCCAGAAAAGACCCGTCAAGGATATCCGGATCGTCGCGTACCGCCATATCCACGACCATCTCCGCCAGAAACCGAGGCGTATAGAACGCCCCGCGTTTTCGCTGCTTGGTCTGGTCTTCGGCAGCTAAAAAATCTTGATAAATAGCACTGATCGTTTCAACGGGAATCATCTTGAAGTTGTAAGGCCAAAATCCCAAGCTGCGTTGTCCAGTCTCTACATTATGGCCTTCGAGGAAAAGAATCAGCTTTTTTAAATGGTTTGGTTGGATGCGTCGTTTCTCGGCATCAAGATCTTGATCGAACATGTTGCCGTTAAATCGATCCTTTAGATCGCTGAAAAGGTCATCATAAAGATAGGTTGTTTGCGATTCATATGCGCGCATTTCCAATAGCTTGGCGAGCAGCATCGTTCCGGTATGACCGCTGTCTGGTCTTCCAATGGATACGATGCCCCGATCAAGAAGATAGCACAGAAAAAGCATCCGACCGATAAAGGCATGGGCCTCCTTAATACCGAGCTTTTTATCGCCTTTGATCAACACATTTCGCAAAGCGCGGAGGTTTTCCAAGAGCCATGAATCCACGGACTGAGCCGGGTTGAAATGCCTTCGGTTCGCCTCGTAGTAGTGACCTGTCGCCAAGTCATGATACAAAGACTGAAGGCGCTGGACATAATCGGCCTGTGTAAATGTTTCGACGAGCGCATGCTCTTCCGTATCAATATCTGATGGTTCTCTTGTCGGTTTCGCTAATCCCGAATAGATATAAACAGTTGTGGGATCAGCCAAAACAAGAACGTTGGCCACTCCCTGATTCCAGAAAAGTCTCTGCAGGCGGACTCGTTCAAGCAAAGAATAGGGACGGGCATATTCTTTTAGATACAGAACAGGCCGGCCATCCAGACAGAGCACACCGTCAAGCTTCATTTCACGCCACGCTCGATCGATAACCGATACATATCCCAGCAGGTTAGTATCACTCCGGGCGGACTCAAGGGCGTCGTAGAATAACATCCCTGTCGGGGGTGACGTGTGCGCTTGTATGAGATTCATCATTTCTGTCGCATTATTCATGTCATCAATACATCCGCCGGAAAATGGACCTTACAACGCCTTGTATCATCATTTCTTTGAGTGGAATCAAATCGGAGTATTTTGGGCTTTCCGCCTTTAAAAAAAAACGTCCCTCTTGCTTGGCAAGGGTTTTCAGCGTGTTCTCTCCATCGATTAGAGCCACCACTACATCGCCTTCGTGGGGGGGCAAATCCGCATCTGCAACAACCCAGTCCCCTTCATGAATGCTGCGGCCCTCCATCGATTCACCGCTGACCAGCAATGCAAACAACCGGTGTCTCGTGGAACCGTCAAGCATTGCCTTGTCCACAGCCAGCGTTCCAAGCCTATGTTCAGTTTGTTCCGCTGGATATCCGGCCGGGATATTCCCCAGTATCGGAACGGAAATTGTGTTATCGGTCAATGTATCTTTGGGAGAGAGCAGTTCTATGCCGCGGGAGCGTCCGCCATGGCGACGCACATATCCCTTTTTTTCCAAGGCATGCACATGATCTGAGGCCGCCTTTGGGCTTTTAAATCCGAAATGCTTGGCAATTTCCCTGTATGTGGGCGCACTTTTCCCTTCCCGTCGAAATTTTCGCAGGAATTCCAGAATTTCTGTTTGTCTAAGTGTAAGGCCCTCTATACTAAACATTTGTATAGTACTTTGGCAAACAAATTAACGAATGTCAAGCCTTAATGGTCCCTATTCCGAAAAAAATGAATGGTGTTGCCTCTTGAATAGGGAATTTTAGGAATGCGCTTTATATTTTAGGTTTTTCCTGCAGCAAATTAAAAGCATAACGCTATAATAATTTAACAACAGTAAAAAGTTTGAGCTGTTAATTGAACTGCAGAGTAAAATCAACCGAATAGGTGAGCTCCGCCCAGGTCGAGAATGAGATTTGTGCAAAATATTCAAGTAAATTCAAAAATATGCATACACAATTACCCCTGAACGGTCAAGGAATTTCTGGATGATGGACGCTGATTGCTTGTTGTAGCGCAGCGGAAATCCCGATTGACCGGGGATGCGGGTCGAAGTGAAGTTCACCCCGTGAAACCTATGGGTCCTTTCTGTTTATCTGGGGCGGAGATCCCGTTTCAGCGGGGATTCTGGATGACGCTAGGTCAAGGAAGAAAATCAGGCCGCTATTGTCTGTTTGTTTGTCGGAATTTTGCTTAAAATCAATTCCTTTAAATCCAACTTGCGGGAGGCATTATCAATATCAATGCCGACAAGGTTTCCATCTGAGTCATAATCAAGCACGACCCCTGGAGAAACTTCTTTGCTTTCGGCGCTCTGTTTTGCTGAAAAGTCAATATACATTGAATCTGTTTCCGGGTAATAGGCAATTTTCATTGTTTGAATCCTCTGTGAACCCTCATTTGGTCAATCCAAATCTTTTGCGTACTTCCTTGACCTCAACCGTTCGGCCTTCATCGCTGTCTTTAAGCCCCGCTCCAATGGCCTGGCGGACATAAAACAATCACAAACGGGAAGCATGGTTGTTTTTAGACAAAACTGTTTTCAGACTCGCTAAGGTTTGGGTTTTTCATGTGGCAGATTGAAAATGATCCGGGGGCAGGGCATATGGGGCGGGAAAATCTACCCTCGGACCTTCTCCATGAGACAATTTTCCAGGTGTATGGATTTTTGTCCGGACAATATTTGATGGTTTCGTAAAAAGTCCAACTTCTGCGTTGCGCTGCATTTCGCAATCATTCAACGTACGATAAGTACTCCTCATGATTACGAAACTTGCACGCCTTTTTATCCCGGCTATGTTTGGCGGGGGAATTTGAACTTTTTAAAAAACCGTCTAAATCGGATTTTTTACGGGTTTATCATATTTCATTCAGCATCATGGATAGTTGTTCCATTGGGACATTCTCGACTTTCGCTTATGTGGGGTTGTAATAATAATTTGGATGCTTATTTTTGTAGTTTGGCTTTTGCCTCCATTGAAATTTTAATAGATAGAAGAGTATATTCCGTGAATAACAATTTAAGAAATGAAAAAATAAGAAACATCGCGATCATCGCGCATGTTGACCACGGCAAAACAACCCTTGTTGATGCCATGTTCAGGCAGAGCGGGCTCTTCAGGCCGGGCCTTGAAGTTGATGAGAGAATCATGGACAGCATGGACCTGGAAAGGGAAAGAGGAATAACCATTGCCGCAAAAAACTGTTCCGTGCGGTGGAACGGGGTAAAAATTAACATCATCGACACCCCCGGCCATTCGGATTTCGGCGGAGAGGTCGAGCGCGCCCTGTCCATGGCGGATGGTGCGATTTTGCTGGTGGATGCTTCTGAAGGACCGCTGCCCCAAACCCGTTTTGTGTTGAAGAAAACCTTTGAGAAAGGCCTCAAGGTTGTTGTGGTGATTAACAAGATCGACAGAAAGGATGCCCGTCCCGAACAGATTCTTGATGAGATCTATGATCTTTTCATTGACCTTGATGCAGGCGGTGAACAGCTCGATTTTCCCTATTTGTATGCCGTGGGACGTCAAGGCATCGCAAAAAAAAATCTGGCTGAAAATCGTGACAATCTTCATCTTCTCTTTGAAATCATCATCGATGAGATACCGGCCCCTGAATACGATCCCGGAGAACCGTTTCAGATGTTGGTGTCTGATCTCGGATATTCAGATTACCTGGGCCGGCTGGCCATCGGAAAAATTTTTAACCAAAATGCCCGGTTCAATGACGCCATGGTCTGTATCAACGACAAAGAAGAACATCTTCCGCTCAAGATATCCAAGCTTCAAGTATATGACGGGATGAATTTGAAAGAGGTTGAAACGGCAGAGCCCGGTGATATTGTCGTTCTCTCAGGAATCGAGGATGTCAAAATCGGTGATACCATCTGCACAAAAGAATTTCCCAAACCCTTAAAAAGAATCACCGTGGACGAGCCTACGATTTCCATGGAATTTACCATCAACACCTCTCCCTTGAGCGGAAAGGAAGGTAGAATCGTACAATCCGGCAAGATACGCGAACGGCTGATCAAGGAGACCCTTAAAAACGTTGCCGTCAGGCTTGAACAGACCGGGGACAGGGACAGATTCATTGTAAAGGGCAGGGGAGAGTTCCAGATGGCCATCCTCATCGAAACCATGAGACGGGAAGGATTTGAACTTTCCGTGGGCCGTCCAAAGGTAATTTACAAACATTTAAACGGAACCATGCTCGAGCCCATTGAGACACTGTTTGTGGATTGTGATGAACATTTTTTGGGAGTTGTCACCGAAAAGCTTTCCATAAGAAAGGGACGGCTGACAAACCTTGTCAATAACCAAAGCGGAAGAGTAAGGGCGGAATTTTCGATTCCCTCACGCTCTTTAATCGGTTACCGGGATGAATTTTTGACGGACACAAAGGGAACCGGAATCATGAACACCATTTTTGCAGGATATGAACCGTTTCGCGGTGATTTTCCCACCCGGTTTACCGGCTCTATTGTTTCAGACCGGCAGGGGAACTCTGTTGCATACGCACTCTATCACCTTGAACCCAGAGGCCGTCTTTTCATTGTCCCCGGAGAACCTGTTTATGCGGGAATGATTATCGGTGAGCATAACAAGGGGGTTGATATCCACGCAAATCCAAGCAAGGAAAAAAAGCTCAGCAACATGCGTGCTGCCGGAAAAGATGAAAGCACGGTATGCTCGCCGGTGCAGCCCATGACCCTGGAAAAGGCCATAAATTTTATAAAAGACGACGAGATAGTGGAGGTGACCCCGAAATCCATCCGGCTGCACAAAAGAGTGATTTCTCTAAAGAAGCGAAATAATAAAAACGGACTGAACTAACGTTGTTGAACTCGTAAAAAGTCCGATTTAGACGGTTTCGTAAAAAGTTCAAATTCAAGGCGTGCAAATTTTGTAATCATGAGGCGTACTTTTCGTACGTTGAATGATTGCGAAATGCAGCACAACGCAGAAGTTGGACTTTTTACGAGACCGTCAACGTTCCGAGACGTTTAATAAATACATCATGAACAACAACAAAATAGAAATCGATAAACGCCGGACCTTTGGCATCATCAGCCATCCGGACGCAGGCAAGACCACATTGACCGAAAAGCTCCTTCTTTATGGCGGCGCCATTCAGCAGGCCGGCTCCGTAAAGGCCCGCAAAGCAGAAAGATATGCGACCAGCGACTGGATGGCCATCGAAAAGGAACGGGGCATATCCGTCACCACGTCGGTGATGAAATTCAATTACCGGAATTTTGAGATAAATCTTCTGGACACGCCCGGGCATCAGGACTTCTCCGAGGATACCTACAGGGTTCTGACCGCCGTTGACAGCGCCCTTATGGTCATCGACAACGCCAAAGGGGTTGAGCCCCAGACCGAAAAGCTCATGGAAGTCTGCCGCATGCGCAACACGCCCATTATTACCTTTATCAACAAGCTGGATCGGGAGGGCATGACCCCTCTTGATATTCTTGATGATATTGAGAATAAGCTCCAGATCGAATGCACTCCTCTTTCCTGGCCCATCGGCATGGGGAAAAGATTCAAGGGGGTTTACAACCTCTATAAAAAAGAGCTTCACCTTTTTACGCCCGGTCGGGAATCGCGGTGTAGGCAAGGAACGGTGATAAAAGATATTTCTGCCACTATACTCGATGAGATGTTAGGAAGCCAGGCCCATGACTTAAGAGAGGATATTGAATTCGTCGAGGGCGTTGCAGCGCCCTTTGAACTTGACCATTACTTAAAAGGCAACCAGACGCCTGTTTTTTTTGGGAGTGCCATCAACAATTTTGGTGTAAAAGAGATGCTGGACGCCTTTGTGGAGATGGCGCCCTCTCCGGGTCCTAGGGAGGCGGTTACCCGAAATGTTTCTCCCTATGAGGAACCCTTCTCGGGTTTTGCGTTCAAAATTCAGGCCAATATGAATCCGGCACACCGGGACAGAATCGCATTTATCCGGATCTGCTCGGGTAAATTTACCAGAGGAATGAAGGCCGTTCACCACAGAATCGGAAAAGATGTTAAATTTGCAAATGCCACCATTTTCATGGCCAATGAGCGTGAAAACGTGTCGGAAGCCTATCCCGGCGATATCATCGGCATTCATAACCATGGGACCATAAAGATCGGTGACACGTTTACGGAAAAGGAACCCTTAAAATTCTGCGGAATTCCCAACTTTGCCCCTGAAATTTTCAAAAAGGCCATTCTAAAAAACCCCATGAAGGCAAAACATCTTCAAAAAGGACTGGTCCAGCTCGCGGAAGAGGGGGTTGTTCAGGTTTTCAAACCGGTTGCCGGAAACGGTTACATATTAGGGGCTGTGGGCATGCTTCAGTTTGACATCACAATGGAACGATTGAGGTCCGAATATGGCGTTGATGCGGTTTACGAATCTGTTGATTATCATGTGGCGCGGTGGATCGAATGCGACGATCCTAAAAAAATGGCGGATTTTGAGAAAAAAAACAGGTCCAACATGGTAAGGGATGCCGAAGGATCCAGTGCCTATCTCACAACCAGTGAGTTCCAGCTCGACTATTGCATGAAAGAATGGCCGACAATCGCATTCCACAAAACAAGGGAAATCAATAACTCCCGGACCACCCAACCACGAGCAGCTTAAAAGCCATTTCAAAACCTTCCAGGGAGTATTTTCCGTGTGCCGGACCTGTGACGTTTGAGGTGAGGCCGTTACCTTCCGGGAAGAAGCGGGCAAGTGTACGGGAAGGACACCTCGTAATAGGGGGCATAAGCGCTAAGTTGTTTTTAAAGATGAACGTCGAAAATCGAACATCGAACGTCCAACGTTGAACATCGAATAATGATGTCGCTCCGCTCCGCAATTTCTTTTTCTTTTCAGCCGTTTTGATCCAGATGATGTCCTATAGCTTTCCCTATTATTCGTTCAACCCGATTTCTGCCAGAAGGGAACATGTATATTTATTAACACGCTTTAGTGGAAGAGAGCCAATGAAGCCGATTTTGTTAAGCTTGTAAACCTGCTTCTTTGATGTGTCAACAAGAAGAATTGTGTTGCAGTCACCCATCTGGTGTCGCTGCTTTGTGGAGCAAATTTTCAGTATTGTTTCCTCATCGTAGCCGTTTTCGGAAATGATTAATGTCACTGTTATCGGAACTATGAATCGATACCATCTTGATTTCATATTTCTAAAGTTATTTGTAAATCCACGAGCCAGGGCATGTAATCCTATAACATATTGTAAACTTGGCCGTAACTCCGAAGAAAGTTGAAAAACGTAGTAGTGCAGATAGTATTGTAGCAAACCATATCGGACATTCTTACAACCATAGAAATATACTGACAAGGGCCCCAGAGAAGTCTCCTTCTGGCATAAGAAACCTTCTGATTCCATCTTGGCAAGAAACCTCGTACTTAACTCGTAGTCGGACATGTTATCCTCCAACGTAATATAGGCTAAACCCTATCAACTCAATGCGGGCAAATATTCCAAATCTGATAGCCCTACTACGGAACTATGCTCGGTCTTTCAATCAGGGACAAGCACGCGGCTTACTTTTTAGGTCTTCTAGGAGCTTCTCGTTTTTTTTCATCTGATCATCAAGTGGTTTAAGATCTTCTTTGGTCTCCTTCATAGCATCGAGAGGGGATTTAACCCAATTATAGACGTATAACGTGCCACCTATAAAGAATAATCCTAAGCCAGCTCCAGTAACAACCGGATTTGATGTTAGAAGTCCATAGGTAAAAGCGACCCCACCAGCACCCATAATAGCCTCAGCTGTGTATCCAATCCAAGGAGACATGAGGCCCCAGGGGTCAACTATATTGATTGGATCATTTAAGCAATACCCATATAGATCCGTATCCCCACCAGCAAACAAAATGGGATCTTTTGCGGTCCATCGCCCTGTATCCGGGTCATAATCGCGACATCCGAATCTTACAAGCCCAGTATCCCGATCGTGAAGCCCTCCTGCAAATCCAAACGACACTTCAAAAGTCGGATCGGTATCTTCAATGATATTGCCGAACGAATCGTAATCAACTCTTTTTACCACATTACCGGAGGCATCTGCAACTATTCTTAACGAACCGACCTGATCGTAGGTAAGATAATAAGTGATGCCTCCCTTGGTCATTGCCACCGGCATTCGTCCGTCGGCATACTCAAATCGCATCAGGAGATTATCGCTGCCGTCATACACGGCAAGCAAACGGGTCAGGCCCTGCCAGAGGTATTTCTCAACTATAGCGCTGTTCACCTTTTTCGCGATTCTTCTCCCTAAGGGGTCATGGACGTATTCAATGAGCCGACCATCAGGGAGCGTGACACTTAAAAGTTCGCCACGAGAAGAATAATCGTAGGCAGTGATATCCGTTCCTTGGGTTTTTGTTGTAAGAAAGCCATCCACGTTATATTGATATGTTGTTGTGCCTGCCGTGAGTAGATGGTCCTCATCAGAGTAGTTTAAGGTCCTTCCGGCAATCCCTCTCAAACTATTCATTTCATAAGTGCGGGTTCCGTTTGCACCGTATTGATACTCTTCGACCATTGTGCTGTCTTTGGTCACTGTAAGAAATCGTCCCATGGAATCATAGGTATAAACATAATTGCAAGTGACACCCTCAACACTCTCTGTCTTGTACGTAATCCTTCCGTTATTATTCCGGGTCAGGTTCCAAGAAGTAAGGCCTTGGCTATTTATCGTAAAGTCCTGTCCATCTACTTCACCATAACCATTGAAAAAACGGCTCAGATTTAGGGGGCCACCTGTAACTGACTCAGGAAGGCCGTTTTGGGCATTGCGAGCGATAGTGAAACTGCCGGCACCGGTCAAAAGGCCGTCATTATCGTAGGTATAATTAACGCTGTTGCCCGCATATGTAAAACCAGTCAGGTTGAAATCATTATTATAAGCGTACCCGAGTGACTGGCTGAGGGTACCGGCCATGGTTTCGGATGTCACAAGTTTACCGTCGTAGCCGTAGGTGATGGATTCCGATCCCTTTGTGATCGATTCCACCTTTGTGCCGCAAAGATAGGTAAAAACGATATTTCCCTCCGGGGTCTGGATCTGAGAAAGTTTAGTTGTGTCATAGAGGTTGTTGATCTGATTTCCGGAAGGAAAGTTTGCCTGTTTTAGTCTCCGGTCCTTGTCATACACATAACTGTAACTGCCGCTCAATGGTGTCTGGTAGGAACTGTTCCTGTTGACCTTATTGAATCCAAAGCTGTGATCGATGGCCGATGGATTGGTCAGCACGGTCATGTTGCCGTTATCATCGTAGGTAAACCCAATTGAAGTGGTATCCGGGCGGTTGATTTCGGTTATACGGCCTACAGGATCGTAAGTGTAAGTTGTGGTATGGTTTTCAGGATTTGTGACAGATTCAAGGAAGCCTTGTGCATTATAAGCAAGGTCGGTCCCTCTGGTATTGGTATCGATAGACGTCAACCTTCCTCTGGTATCATATCCATAAGTCGTGTCAAAAAAACCGGGTACACTCACACTTCCGGTCACCAGTGTGACGGGATTATAAAGCGTAGTTACTGTCCTTCCCTCAGGAGAGGTGATGGTCTTTTGAGATTGGAGAACATTGTTCTCAAGAGTAGTGGACTTGCCGTTAACCATTACGGTTTCGGTGATCAGATCCGGGACATAATCCGAGTTGGTATCCTGATATGCCTTTTCCCTGAGTGTAATCTTTTCAAGACTGAAGGGCGTGGTTTCCGTCATTTCTTTAATGTATTTGAACTTGTATTCGGAATCGAGATCGTATTTAAATTCAAGATCCGTTCCACAGGGAAGCGTCTTGTTTACAGTCAAACCGTTATCTGATCTTGCAAACAAGGTTTGAGCACCTGTGGGACCGGTAATCGTAGAGGTGAAGGCGCCGGTGGAGTAGGTGTGGTCCAGGTACGAGGTGAGGTTGCCTTCGCCGGTAAGAACTTCTGAGAGCATATCGCCGTTCGCATATGCCGTTTCGCTGAATTGCCAGTGTCCTCCTTCTTCGTCTTCAGCATCCGTCAGCTTACCGTTGGAATCAAAAACATGTTCAAATCTATTTCCTTCAGGCTCTACTTTGGAGGTCAACAGTCCGTCCGAGGTGTACTCAAAACTATAATAACTGCTATCCGGATAAGTGATTCGAGTGAGGTGATTCGTGGCGTTTATGGTGAACGTGATGGTAAGACCGTCTGGGGAAGTCATAGATATCGGCACACCGTTTTCATCCCGTTCAATTGTGGTCTGGTTTCCGAAACGGTCGATCATGGAATCTAATTTGTTGTTTTCATCATAACCGAATTCACGCAAAACAAGTCCTGAATCAAGGTCGATTGTTTTTTTGTGAAGTCCTGTGTCCGTTATGATATGCCCAACACCACTTTTTTCGGTAAAGGAATGTTCTCCGCCCGTAATAACGCCGGCCAAGACATAAGGAATGGCAACTTTTCGGATTCTATGATTATCTGAGTCCGCTATGTAAAGGTCACCCGTGGCGTCTACAGCTGCAGCTTCAGGACTCTCAAGTCGTGCCCGGCTTGCCGGTCCCCCATCTCCACTGTAACCGTCAACTCCATAGCCGGCTATGGAATTGATATTACCCAAAGTATCTACTTTCCGAATGCAATGATTACCTGTATCCGTTATATAAAGCTCACCAGTTGCATTAACATCCACGTCAGTAGGCCAATCAAGCTGGGCCTGAGTGGCCTGCCCACCGTCACCGCTGTAACCTCTAGTTCCATTGCCGGCCACAGTTGTGATCACGCCGGTAGTATCCAATTTGATGATTTTATTATTTTTGGTATCTGCGATATAGAGATTACCCGAACTGTCAGCGGATAGGCCGAACATAAAGTGACTCGGATCAATTTCCATAAGCGTAGTTATATTGCCACTCTGATCCATCTTTAGAAGAGATCCCATCCCTAATTCCAAAGCAATATCGAGGATGAATAAATTACCCCAGATATCTAAGGCTATGGCATAGGGAGCCTGCAGACTCTCAACCACAGTTGTGATCATGCCGCCGGTATCTACTTTGCGGATTCTATGATTACTTAAATCCGCTATGTAGAGGTTGCCCGCCTTATCAAGGACTACATCAGTAGGAGAATGCAACTGAGCATCGACCGCTGGTCCCCCATCTCCACTATAACCGTAAGTTCCGGTTCCGGCCACAGTGGTAATGATTCCGCTCGTATCCACTTTTCGAATGCAATGATTGCCTCTATCCACGATATAAAAATTGCCGCTTGCATCCACGGTAACGCCCTCGGGTATATAAAGCCGGGCATCAACTGCCGGTCCGCCATCTCCACTATAACCGTCAGCTCCATTGCCGGCCACGGTATCGATGATCACACCGGCATCCGTGCTTATGGTACCGTCTCCCTTATACAGTCTTGATGGGGCAATGGGATTGAGATAGTGGTGAGGAGTAAGAGACCAACCTTCGGCGATTACACCGGCTTCCTTGGCCATTGTACCAACAAATATATCGCTTTTTTTCCATAAGGTTACTTCCTGCCTGGTTGGAATCCATGTCGGGTCCTTGCCTGTTTGGCCGAATGCCTGCAAATATTCCCCGGGGACCAGGTATTCTGCGTTATATACAAAACCTATGCTCACCTGCCCTTGTAGGAAACTAACATGCCTTCCCAGGTAATCAAGCCCGTCCCAGTTGAATTCAACGATCTGGTCAGGCTGAGGGGCTAAAATCTGTGTCAAGGTTCGACCGGCCACCTCAACTTTGACAATGATCCGCTTGAGACTCACCGGAACCACCGAACCAATGACAGGGATGGATATAACATACTTGTAACCTTCTACGCGATTACTGGTATAGTGAAGGGCCATATCAGTTCCGGGTATGGGAATATCTTCATGAAAAATGCGACTTCTGTCTTCTACAGAAGACCCCCCTCCGGTAAGGCATAGCTCGAAATCTTCCGGCTGTTCATCATTTGGTTCATTTTCCGGGTTAGGATCTATGGCATCTTCCGGGTAGCGAAACGGCCAGTTGCAATCCCCAGGGGTAAAATGGGTTACCGCCATTCTCCAGAAAGTGGAATCCGGTTGGTATATCCCGGCATCATTTAAGCCTGCCACCTCATCGTTAAATGATCCGTCGCTGTTAAGGTCGTCGGGTTGATCGTCTCCATCTGCATCCAGAGCGTCCACAATACCGTCTGTATCGGTGTCGAGCAGTTTTACCACCACGCCATTGTCGGAAGGTATCCAGAATCCTCGGTCTCGATCATAGTAACCGAAAGGAACGATCATCCCTACATCAAAGCCCAAAAAATTATTTACCCAGGTGATAACCGGTTTTTCAAACCTCACCCTCTGTGCGCCATCTACGCTGAGTTCCGCACAATATGTGTAGGCTGAGTTGGGAGGCAGTTTGGCCGGCATGGACTCGGGTGTGGTGTACTCGGTGGCACGGGTGGTGATAGTGTTCAGTTCGTGAACATCGTTGCCGTCTTCATCCACTAAATAGGCATGGTTGCCGCCGGTAAATACCATGGAGCATGATCGGCTGCCGAATTCATCGGTCACTTCAGTACTCTGATGGGTTACCACCGTATCCGGATTTCCGTCAAAGGTCATCGTGGTAGCGGCCGGGTCTTGGGCGATCATCTGGATGGTCTCGGCAATAGCAATGTCGTTCCAGGGCACATAAACTTTTCGGTGAGCGGTTATCAACCCGTCTTTGTGAAAGGCGAGCGTCATGGTGGTTCCCCCTTCCACCGGAAGGGAAAATCGACCCTCATCGTCGGTGAAGACGGTACCGTACTCCGGATGGCTGTGCAGGGTCACTGACACATTGGATATGGGAGTTTCGTCAATGGAGCGAACCCGGCCGGTGATCAATGAAAACCGTTTGGTATCGTATTCATCCACCGTGGCATCGGTTGGAATCAGGTCTTCATATTGTTTACCGAAAGACCCTTCGGGCAGCGGTTCGGGGCTGCCAATCACTCTGACCACCGACGCTGTACTGTTTGAACCCGTGGGTCCGGTCACCGTTATGGTGTAGGTGGTGGTATGGTCCGGTGAAACCGTGGCCGAACCATTTAACGGTACGCTTTCCACACCATTATCGATAAAGGCGCTTTGTGCTCTTTGAGAGTTCCAGGTCAGGGTTATGGATTCACCCTGGGAAATGTCGGCTGAATCCGGAGTCATGGTGACGGCCGGAGGTGCGTTGGGATCAGTCACGGTGATAGTAAAATCAGCCGAAGCCGTTCCTCCGAGACCGGTGGCCGTGATGGTATAGGTGGTGGTCTCGGTCGGTGAAACTGACATGGATCCGTTCACGGTAACACTCCCCACATCCGGATCTATTTCCCAGGTATGGGCATGGGTGGAACTCCAGGACAACGTGGAGGATTCGCCCAATAGGATAGTTTCCGGATCGGCACTGATGCTCACGGTGGGCAAAGGTATGTTGACCGATACGGTGACGCTTTCAGTGGTTGTTCCGCCCATCCCATCGGCAGTAAGGGTGTAGGTGGTGGTCTGGGTTGGAAAAACATCTATAGATCCGTTTGGATCAACACTCCCGATGCCCGGCTCTATAATGATGTTGTCGGCATGGATAACATTCCAGGTCAACGTGCTGGATTCATCAAGCGTAATGGTCTGCGGATCTGCAGACAAGGAGACTTCCGGAGGCGGAATCGGGCCCCCTGCCTTGTTTACTTCTATGGTTACGGAAGCCCCGGGAGCCCCCCTGAGGAAAACGGTGATAAAGTTAATGGATCGTAATATTATTTCTTTTTCAAACACGACTTCGTCTCCGGTTAAAAAATCCCGAAGGGGAACAAGTGTGGTATTGAAAAGAATAAATCCGCCGATAATTGGCTTATCGGGGGTATTTTTGGTGACGGTGACAATGCCTTCTCCGGGATCTTCTACATTGAATGTATGGACAGACGCGTGGACATGCCACTTTCCAATCTTAAAAGATTTTGGGCCGAATACGGTCTGGTTGTCTGCATGAATCAATGAAGGGAAGGCAGAACAAATGAACAAAAACATGAAGAGACAGCATATTTTTCTTGGCATGGTGAACCTCCGGATTATGTTTGGTGCTTCAACACAAGCTTAATCTATCGTTGCATAAACAACACATCGGCAATATTTGTTCCAAAAAGAAAAACTTTTTTTAAACAACAGTATCTGGAAGATATGTTTCTGTCCTAAAATACTCGTAATGCCTTTATTGAAAAGGGTTCAGATGATCATTAAAAAAAATGCATTATTTTAGAAAAAGGAATGGATCGGATAAGATGAAAAGAATTTACGAAGAAGAAAAGAGATGAAAATACACAAAAAAATGTGCATCATCGCACAGTTTTCTGTGCATGCGGATAAAAGGTGTGAGCTCAAATGATTTTTTCGCTGTTTAATTTCCTCCTAAATTGAGCGATTGTCAAGGCTTGCCCGCCTCTGGCGTGGTTGCTGCAGATAAGCCCCGCGTGGCGGGATTTTCGCTTCGTTACGACAAGTCTTGAGTGTAGCGAAATTCCGTTCTGCGGGAGAAGATGCCGGTCCGCTATAGTCAACTATGCGGGACCACATCTGACGCAGTAGATGCGGTGAGATCGGCAGTCCCGAATGGTTTCAAATTTTAAAAATATATATCAAGATAATTCATTAATAATTATAGGGATAAGGTTTTTTGTAGCCATTTTTTAAAAACGATATCCTGAATCATATAATTGCCGTTTTTTACAATAATTTCTTTTTTTATAAGACTTGACAAGGCTTTGGAAACCAAAGAGCCGGTTTTCAAATTAACCGATTTTAACGCATCGGCATTAAAAAGGTTTGATCCGTCATTTAATAAAATCAGTTTTAAAGTTTTTTTCTGATTGATGCTTAACGTTTCCCATAACACGGTGTGTTCCAGACTTCTCCTTTCTATGATTGAATTTTCTATTTTATCGATAAGTTCAGAAGAAAATCCTTTTTCCCCGGGTTCATCCCAGAGATGGAACAAAAAGTTCTGGATATACATGGGATGGTTTTCAAATCTCGTGGCAATATCTTCTATTAATTTAGCATTTAGATGAATGTTTTTCCTGCCGAACAGATTCCGAGTCCAGGGTATGTAATATTTTGTTTCAATTTTATCTAAAGGAAAACTGTCTGCCAATTTATAGAATGCCCGGTTCGTTGAATTAAACATTTCGGTGATCAGGTGTCGCTGACTACCTGAAAAAATATAACAGATATTTGAATGTTGCTGAATAAACGAGCGCAGTCTTTTTTCAAAACCCTCTTCCGAATAATTGGCGACTTCCTGGAATTCGTCAAAAGCGATAATCAGTTTATGCTTTTGTGAATATTTTAAAAGAATATTCATGAGTTCTTCCAGGAACGTGGCTTCATTTGCGGCCCCGAAATACGGTGATACGGAAGTGGCCCCTGTTGCCGGATCTATGCTTAAATTCAGTTTGACATTCTTTAAGGCCGTAGTGACGGATTTCAGGAGTCGGTCAATGTTTGATTCCAGTTGATTTAAGCTTTGAAAGGTTCTGGTGATAAAATCCCTTTCGGATATCGTTCCATACAACTCGACATGTAACGTGCCGATATTGAGATTTTGTTCCTTGATATCGCGAATGACTTGACGAATTAATGAGCTTTTGCCGGATCTTCGATGGGAAAATAAAAGGACATTCTGAGATCCTTTTATATATTTGAGCAGCTCAGTCAGTTCTTTCTTGCGATTGCAAAAAGATTCACCGGTAACATAATTGCTGTAGGCAAATGGATTTTGCATATTTCACCTCACAGTTTATTCCGTTGGGTGTATTATAAAATACACCTCCATGCTTACATCCTTAAGGGTATTTTTTAGTACACTTCATAGGTATTGTCAATCAAAAAATGTAGCAGGTATGGCAGAACAAAAGATTCGTTCGATTCTTGTGGGGTTTATGCACGTTCTGCATGATGTACCGTATTATAAGCTCTATTCCGCTGGATTTCCTGAATCACCTCATTATTTATTTTGACAACACTTGGGAATTATCCTTAATATAAAGCATAAAATAGTAAATATATGTACTTATATATGAGGACAAAATAAAAAAAAATACTAGCTTTATTGGAAGGGATAAACAATGGAAAGGCATCATCCAACAGAGACTGGCCGATGCTGTCAAAGAATTTCCCCATGAACTATAATCAGCATCATATCACTGAATTGTTCAAACAGTATGCCAGGTTACAGCAAAATCTGTTGAGAAGACCGGATACCGAACAACCGCATGCCGCAAACCGGTTTTTTAAGCGGTTGCTGGATCGTTTTCATCGCCAAACAGATGTCTCCATTTTGTTGCAGGCATTACCGGACCCCTACTTTCCCTTAGGCATGCTGGAACAAACCATATTTGCCGATGTGGTGGGCATGCGGTTTTTTATCAACAAGCGTCGACCCGACCTGGAACCGATCCTGTGCCAGGAACTCGTGGAATGGGCCGGAGCCTTTCTAAGGATTCGACACGACATTCAAACCCTGTTCGATCCCAACACCATTACCTGCATACCCGTGGACGGTACCCGTCACCGTCTCCCTTCCGGCCATTGGTGCAATCTTTGCGGAGTATGCTGTCAGATCGGGGGCATACCGCCGGATCCGCCACCAGGTATTGTTTATCCGGATCACTGGTTTGGCTTGCTTTCCGGTGAAACAGTTGAAAATCAACAACTCTGCCCATTTCTGTTTCAGTACTTTGGCGAACCGCGCTTTTTTTGTGCCATCCATAATATCAAACCGGTAACCTGCCGTGTTTTTGACCGGGAAGACTGCCGCCGCCTCCTCCAAGGCCGGGGCCTTCACGGTAATCCCGGGTTTTAATGCGGATTTCTCATAAGCTTATTTCGTCCATTTGCAAGCCAAAGATCCCAAGCATCCAGGTTAGGTGAAACCAAGCACCTATTTCCTTGACTCATCAATGTTTAAGATTTGCCCAGTTCACTGCACATTCTGTACGAACGTATTAAGATTAATGATGAACCGCGTCTGCCCGAATCCTTGGATGAACCTGTTCTTGTGGATATCACTGACCGGAACTCGGGCGACGACCTTGAACCGTCCCGGCGGTTCGAGTCCTTGAAATCTTATCTCGATACGCTCAACCCTGTATCTTGAATTTTTCCTGAACGGCATAAACACCTTAAAATTGTTTGGGTTCATAAAGCCCTTTAAGGCTATATTTTTGAATTAAATCACATTTTATGCGCGAAAAATGTGATTTTTACCTCTATTATGGGCCAAATAGTGTGAGGAGCCTTGGGTACGTTCGTGCAGGAAGTGCTTGGAGCTTACTGTTCAATATTAGAATTATTCGATATGGTGTTTCAATCAATTCACGGACATCATCTGCCTTGTATTCCGGCACTTTTCGTCCTGACAATGGATGATCTGCGATTTGCTCGGATCGGCGGGTAATTCTATCCACCATTCTCTTAGCATATGTGGGAGAATTAAAAGCGATGTATTCATAATTACAATATAGCTGTACGATTGATAGTTTGTATATCCGGCCGATACAAGGTTTAAGAATATTTCTCAGGGATCAGAGATCAGAATTTGAGCATTACCATATGACGTGAATTGGATACATTTGAAATGTTTTATCACTGCTTATCACGGGCAAGTCTTCCGTAAAACTCTGGGCAATTATTAAACGGTCAAAGGGATCTCTATGATGAAATGGCAGCTTGATTACATTTGAAAGATGGTTTAGTTATATCGGCAAGATATCTACAGAATTTATTTCAAGCTGTTCCGGTATAAGCTGATCAAAGGGGCGCAGCAACTCCAGCTTTCCAAGACTCGATTTGATAGCTATCTCCCATAGACTTGCAACACTCAAAATGAGTTCATTTTCCAAATCAGCGGTGGCAGTTACGAGCATTCATGTTCAGCCGATCACTATCAGAGATAAACCATAGGAAAGCACCCGTATCAAGCAATGCCCGCATCACATATACCCCTGAAAATCTTCAAGCGGTTTATCAAAATCATCGGATATTTTAATAAGGCCCTTTGCCGTGCCAAACTGACGCTGTTTTTTTCGTTTGGAAATACCGACTATTTTGGCAATCGGCTGACCGCCTTTAGTGATGATGATTTCATCTCCGCTGATGGTCTTCGCGATAAGTTCAGGCAAGCGTTTCTTGGCTATGTTAATATCAACATTTTTCATTGAAATATCCTAATATTATTAAATATATAAGAAAAATATGGCAGTGTTTAAGAGACATATAATCAAAAGTTAATGGTGCTGTTTAAGAACACCCTGTATCCTTTTTTTATTTTTATCATAACACAAATATCAAATAATAAAAATACTCATTGCAATCGTCCATTTTGCTTATGAGCTGTCGGAAGAGCTTTTATACACTGAAAGCCGAGGAAATAAAGCGTTTCTCCGAACGGACTGTTGGCAATCGACGGATCATTCCGATAGGGCGTCAGCGGCCGGAATGCCAGACCATCGATGCAGCCGACCGCTTGAGAACGGTGAGTGCTTGACGTCAAACCTGGATAAGTGCTTCAAAATCAAATCAGCAGAACAGGCGAGCCCGGACTATGTCGAGAATGAGAATACATAACAAATTGGATAGAAAATATGCCAGTAAATTCAAAAAGATGCATACACAATTGCCTCCAAACGGTCAAGGAATTTCTGGATAGTGATTTTTGGATGTTTGTCGAAGATTCCTATTGAATGGGCATGCTGGTCGGAGTGAAGTTCACCCCGTGAAACCTATGGGTCTTTTCTGTTTAACTGGGGCGGAGATCCGGTTTCAGCGGGGATGCTTTATGCCGCTTGGTCAAGGAAAAAAATCAGGCCTCTATTGTCTGTTTGTTTGTCGGAATCTTGCTCAAAAGTCAATATACATTGAATCTGTTTCCAGGTAATAGGCTATTTTCATGGTTTGAATCCTCTGTATACAAGACCACCATATCTTACCCGAATGATAAAGTTAAGGTTTTCTCCGTGTTCATGGCTAAAGGATAAATAGAAGTGTGTAGACGCATAATGTGAAGAATGAGGACCTGACCCTTAGGCTGTTTCAGATATCCCCAGGCACGAACAGTTTCTAAATACAAAACTTACTCATTCTTTCCGTCCAATACTTCTCGAACCATTTTAGCTAACTCACGTTTATCGTGTGGCTTTTCAAGGTATCCGGTAGCGCCGAGCTCCTTGGCTTTGTCTTTGTCCATTTTTTCGCTGAATCCGGTGCAAAGAATAATAGGAATGTCTGATCGGATGTTCCGGATTTTCTTTAATAGTCTATCACCGGTCATTTTAGGCATTGTCAGATCTGTAATTACTAAATCAAACTGGTCGGGTTTTGAGCGAAATAGTTCTAAAGCCTCAATAGAACTGGTTGTCGATTCTATTTTATACCCCAGACGTTCAAGGCGTTGGTGACCCATTTTTACAATGGATTCTTCATCATCAACAAGAAGTAATTTCTCATTACCTGCCGGAAGATCTTCGTCAACTATGATCTCGGGAACAAATTCCCTTTCAACCATAGGGAGAAAGACGTTGAATGTTGTCCCTTTTCCAACTTCGCTGTCAACGGTAATTGCGCCATCGTGAGTCATAACAATTCCGTGTACCATGCTTAAGCCCATTCCTGACCCTTTACCAACCTCCCTCGTAGTAAAATAAGGATCAAAAATACGATCTTTTATTTCAGGATCAATACCATGCCCGGTATCATTTACCGTCAGCTTGACATATCCACCAGGAGATAATTCATACGATTGAGCCGTTGATTCATCTAACGTCATACGATTTAAATTGATTTCGAGAACACCGCTATCCTCTTCCATGGCATGAGCTGCGTTTGTGCATAGATTTATCATTATTTGATTTATCTGGGTGGGGTCAGCAAGGACTATTGCCGAGTCACTTGGGATATTGCTGCGAATCTCGATGCTTGTGGGAATTGAAGACCGTAATAATTTCAGAGCTTCGGTAACAATGGGATTGATTTTTACAGGCTTTCGCTCCTGATTTGTTTTGCGAGCGAAACTAAGAAGCTGTCGGACAACATCCTTTCCTCTAAGGCTGGCAGTCTTTACCTCTTCTAAATTGAGACGGACCGGAGTGTATTCGGGGACATCGTCCATTGCCAGTTCAGTATTTCCAAGAATAATTCCGAGGATATTATTAATGTCATGAGCGATACCGCCTGCCATCGTGCCGATGGATTCAATTTTCCGGGATTGATACAATTGCTCCATAAACCGCCTACGCTCCTTGAAAAGATCATCAAGTTCCTCTTTGACTAGCTTTATGGATTGACATAGAAAATAAAACGGGTGGTCTTCGTCCATATCGAAACTGTTGTCGAGGCCTTCCTGTTGCCAGTTGATGCTGCCGATGATGGCCATTAATTTCCCAATATCCTCATGGGTTACTACAGCAGTCTTTTCACTTTCCTGTATGGCATGGGTTTTAGAGAAATCCCCGGATCTGTCGTCGCGGATCAACTCAAATGCATGATCGATATCCTTGGCGATCTTAACGTTAAAGGACATAAACGGTCTGCCCAAATGCATTGCCGTTCTCATAAATGTATTGGCTCCGTATGAGATATACATCCTGAGAGGAAAACGTTGATGCCAGCTTTTTATAGACTGCATGAATTTGGAACGCGCAGAGCGGCTTGCGCCTTTAAGCCTGCTGGAATCGACAACTATATATTTTATCTTAAAATCTTCAGGAATAGCGGATTGGCACAAATAACGCACGTGTTCCATAAGCGGAATATGTTTTGGCTCAAGGTATCCCTTGGAAGTTACATGCAAAATACACCGGTCAATTACCACCGCTTGACTTGAATATTCCGGGGTTCGAATGTTCCAGGCATCTTCGGAAAGCAGTTCAAACGGCGACAGGGAGCAATCTTTGTTTTTGAAACATTTGCATAAATCTATGGGCGCACGATCTGTTTTCAGATCCTTTTGACCGCTAAGTTCTAAGGCCAGTTTGGCAGCATCTTGGTAATGCCTGGCAACATGAATGTCTTTACCGGTAGTATTGAAACGCCTGCCTATTTTAACGGCGATGGACAGCGGGGGGGATAAATTGCAGAAAATCATTGATGAAAGGCATTTATCATTGTTCGTCTTGGTGGTAAAATATCTTCGTGCCGCCGTGCTTGACCCCCTTAAAAAAGAATAATCTTGGATTTGGATATAAGGGCCGTTGCCTCCTGATACGAAGCCGGCAATTTTATCCTTGAGTGCTAATGAATTTCGAACCCCTTTAAGATCCGCACGCCCCTTCGGCAAACTGTAGACGATAGAATTCCCTATTATCCAAAAATTGGCGATAAGCGTATCGCTGACTTTTTGATTAATCCATTCAGGATCGGAGAAAACCTTATACCCTGTTACAGGACAAAAAAGAGACAATGCAGAATCCTCCCTTTATTAGGCGGTGAGTCGGAAAATGTACTTTCCTTGATCTTAAATCGATTATATTGCCATTTTACCCAGCTAATATGCATATTGTCAATACGCCGAAAGTATGATTTTTCGTATTTTTATGGGTTAATTTTATAGGTAAAAGGTACTATATTCAGAGAAGAGGTATTAGATACTGCATGAATATTTTAGTCGGCAATCTTGCGCCCTTTTTGGGACCTTAACAACGCCTGGATTCCTTCCAATGTGGGTTCGGCCAGCAGTGCCCGGGCATACGCAGTCGCTTGGCTTACGCTGAGATTGATGATTTTTTCCTGAACGGAGCGCAAAAAATGCGGATCAACACTAAAGATTCTGAGCCCCGCTCCGATAAAAAAGGGGATAAATTCGGGCTCATGTCCCATTTCACCGCATACCGTCACTTCAATATCCGCCTTGACAGCTGCCTGAATGATGCGGTGCAGGGATCTGAGAACCGAAGGGTGATAGGGTTGATAATAGGCAGCCACCCTTTCATTGGTTCTATCCACGGCCAGCAGGTATTGAATAAGGTCGTTAGTCCCGATGGAAAAAAAATCCGCTTCTTTGGCCAATTCATGAATAATGTCCAATACCGCCGGCAGTTCAATCATTGCGCCAAGGGCGGGTGAGGGATGAAAGGGCAGTTTCTTGCGAGCCAGATCAACCATGGCTTCTTCCACTGCGTGACGGGCCTGGCGAAACTCATCAATGGCGGAAATCATGGGGAATACGATTTTTAATTTCCCGGTATCGGCACCGGCCCTTAAGATCGCTCTGAGCTGTTGGAGAAATACTTCCCGGTGGTGCAGTGAAAAGCGGATGGACCTGAGACCCAGTTCCGGATTGGCCTCTTTTGTGCCTTCCAAATACGGCAGTAATTTTTTGCCGCCGATATCCAGCGTGCGGATAGTGATTTCCCGGTCCCGCATTTCGTCGCAGAGCCGTTTGTAGACCAAATACTGCTCCTCTTCGGAGGGAAGGTTGGAGCGCACCAAAAAGGGGAATTCGGTTCGGTACAGCCCGATTCCTTCGACGTTGAGGTCCTTGGCCAGTTTTATTTCACTGAGCAGATTAATATTGGCCAGCAGTTTAACGGACTCGCCGTCGCGGGTTTTTGTTTGGACAAGTATAGGACGGGTGGCCCTAACTTCAGCCTTTTGCGCCTGATTGCGGATTTCAAAGCGCTGGATAATTGTTTCAGAGGGTGCGGCGTAAATGCTTCCGATGTCCGCATCCAGGAGCATGGGCGTACCATCCGGAAGCTTCAGCAAATCGCTGCGCTCGGCAATTATCATGGGAAGCTTCAAAGACCGGGCAATGATGGCCACGTGGGAGGTCACGCCTCCGCTGACCAAAACAATTCCCTTGACATCTTCAGATGCCAATTTCAGCAAATCCGATGGTTAGAGTTGCCTCACATTTTCTCGCAACCCTCGAAATTTGTTTTCAGGGACTTTGGCGGGTTTTTCTTGAAGCCAACAACTGTAAAAGGGCTTGATCTGTTCACTGCACGGCGGGATAGGATCAGCAGAACCTGCGAGCCCCACCATGTAGAAAATGAGAATTAATATCAATTGGGAAGGAAAGTAACCGAATAAATTTAAAAACCTGTAGATGCTATTACCCCCGAGCGGTCAAGGAATTTCCGGGTACTGGCTACTCGTTACTGGTTTTTGGTTAATGGATGATAGTCGGAGTGAAGTTCACCCCGTGAAAGCTATGGATCTTTTCTGTTTAACTGGGGCGGAGATCCCGTTTCAGCGGGGAAAAAAGTTGTGGTATTCGATCTGCTTGTTTTAGGATGCACGATTGAAAAATAAAATGAAGTTATCGTCTAATAACAGCGAATTCAGGGGTGGTGATTTCGGTCGGCATATCTTCCCATGCCCTTTGACAGAAGGAGGCGCGGATTTTATATCGACCGGGTGAGATATCCCTCGGCAATTGCCAATGAATTCCCATCATCTGGCTGATATCGGAAAACTGTGGGCAGTCGCCGCCGCAGGTTGACGCAACTGATGGTTTGAAGCGGGCAATTTGCTTTGTGCCACCGTTTTTTTCTACGCTTTCCAGAACAAATTCAGGTATGACGCCGATGGGAAAGGACGTCATGCGGATGAATCTTAGTTCTATCATCTCTCCCGGCAGATAAATGTCATAGTCTGTGACGAGCCCGATGAGTTTATTGTGTATTGAAATATCCGTACCCACGCCGGATGTTTTCTCGTCCCATGAGCGCGCCGGCCCCACATCAATATGAACGAGTTCTCCCTGATAGTAGCCTGTTCCGCCGAACCCGAGTTCTTTAACAGTATTCCAGATGCGCTTGGATGACGTTCCATGCATTTTTATGTCTGCCGCCATGCCATATTGATGGAGACTGGCCGTTGCAGCGAGTTTTCCCTTGTTACGAAGATTGGTATTGTATTTCGGGCTTCTGTATCCCGAGGCAATGGTTATCCGTGCCCCCGGATGAAGACGGTCTTCTAAAAAGTCCAGGAACTCGATAAGCCGCAAGGATATTCTCGAAAGGGGTTTGTCATGTCCCGCGCCAAATATACAATGAATTGCCTTGAGGGCTTTTTCATTATACATGCCCTTGCCGACCCGGTATGTTCCGTTGAATGAGATCTTGTTTTTTGCGTTGACAAGGTTCAGCTTGCCGTCGCCTTTATAAAAATAACGGCTCACATCCATGGTGTTGTCTGATGAAGAGGTATCGGTCACAATGACGCCTAAAATCAATAAGGCTGAAATTCCAAGTATCTGTATTGGTTTCATAAAGTCATCTATTTTTACCCAGCCTGCCCCGTAGATCCCCGTGGAAGTACCGGGATAGGCTAGCAGATTGTACCGGGGTGAAACTTTTTTCTCTTTCACTAGGGCCGGCATTACAATTGTCGCGAAACCGCGAAGTTCTGAAATACGTACAGAATTACCCCCAAGCGGTCAAGAAATTTCTGGATGCTGGATTTACGGTTTCAAACCAGAAAAGAAAGGGGATTAAAGATGAGCCTTTCAACGTCTAATGTATTAGTGTAGTAAAAGAGGAAAGAAAAACATGGCTTACGTTTGAAAAAAAGCAAAAGAACAAATATCTAAAATCTGCAATTGCCTATTTGGGCGCAACTTCAAGGCGCAGGGTGTGCTGCCGTAGTAAACTACTGCAAACGCCCTGCAACACAGAAGATGCGGTCAAAGGGGCAATCCCGAAGGGCACAAATTTTAAAAATTTCTTTTATTTTCATGCTCATCAATATTAGGCACTACAAAACATACACTCTATATGCTAATAGTATAATATAATAATATTTATTTAAGCCTTTTAAAATTTGTATGCAGTTTTTAGGAATAAGAAGAATTGCTATGAACGCCGATGATAGAAACAGGTCCGCCACAAAGAGGGCGGATAAAAAAAAGTCGTCAGATAATAAGATTCATAGGCGGCGGAACGGACTGCTGGCATTGGTGCATATTGCCAAGAAAGAGCTGGCGCTTCGGGATGACGAATATCGGGACGTGCTTAAATATTGGGGGGTTACAACTTCGGCCCAGATGTCCATTCCGGAGCTTGAGGAATTGGTGACATATTTTGAGTCTTTGGGATTTAAGAAAAAGGTGTCGGCGGACAGAGACCTGGGGTCAGGGGTCGGCCAGATAAAAGCACTCTGGGAACGCGTCCGGACGGAAGCCGGGAAACTGAACAACGGAGAACAAAGACTTAAAGGGCTGGTTAAAAAAATAGCAAAGGCAGACGATTTGATGTCTTGTCGAGACGTGAAGAAGTTGAAGCAGATTCTCAAGGTGGTCCGTCTGCTGCAGGATAGAGAATGAAAGACCTTTTATCACCAGTAGGCTCCATATAATTTCAGAACTCCTAACCTGTATACGTAATTTCAACGTGATATGAAGCTTGAGTCGTAATTTCAGATGCAACAATTTGAACATCGAACATCGAACGTTCAACGTCGAATGTCGAATGTGGAAGGCGCTTCGCTTTATCTTTATTATAAATGGTAGAATACATTATTCGATGTTCAACGTTCGATGTTCGATGTTCGACGTTCATCTTTTATATGCGCTCAAGGCGTGGATGCTCATTAGAATATGTTGAATCTGAATTTACGCCAGGTCAGTAACCCTGAATTTAGGGTTGGATACGGATCAGACATTGAGAATCAGGGTTCCTCGGGCGCCTTTTTCAGGAAGATTTTCCAATTTTACTTCCCCGTTATGAAGCATGGCCACTTCTTTAACAAAATTTAATCCCAGGCCGGTACTTTTTTTCCCGCTGTCCGGCCGTTTCAAGGAAAAGAATCTATCAAAAATCTTATCTTTGGCATAGTCAGGGATGCCGGGACCGTTGTCATCCACGGTGAATGTGACTCTTTTCCCGTCACTGTGTGCGGTTAATTCAATTTGGCTGTGGTCCGGACTAAAATCCATGGCATTTTGAATGAGGTTGCCCATGGCCTGATGAAGTAAAAAAGAATCGCCTTTCACTCGAATATCATCCGGAATCTGAACCACGGCTTTGAGATTTTTTTTTGAAAGCATGGGCTGTTTGCTCTCCAGTACCGTATTTACCAAAGAGGCAAAGGAAATATTCTCTATTTTTCGTAGCATTTTAAGGTTTTCCAATTCCGACAACTCCAGGAGCCGGTCCACAATTTGCCGGATTCGATTGGCTTCATTACGAATGTTGGATAAAAACCGGGCGCGTTGCTCGGGCTGCATTTTTTCTTCCAGAAGTTCCGCGGCCCCTCGGATGGCCGAAAGCGGACTTTTGATTTCATGGGTCAGGGTTTGTACATATTGTTCCACATATTTTTTCCCTTCCAGGGCTTCTTGCATTTTTTCGAAAGCGGTTCCCATCTCACCGATTTCACTGTGGCCCAATTTGGGAAATTCCATCCTTTTGCCCTGGCGAATTCCATTGGCATAACCGGTCAGGCGTTTAATGGGCAGGGTGATCCATACGGATGCCAACAGGCTGAACACGGCGGCGGCCATCAAAGATAGAATTCCCACACGGAAAATCCTGGGTTTGGCGTCCGTTAAAAAATTATTTATGTTGGTGGTGGGTTTGCCGACCGTTAATACCCCGGCAATCTTTCCCTTAACCGTAAGGGGTGTGGCCACATAGAGGACCGAAGATGTGGGGTCCTCGGGATCCGACCGCGTGGTTCGGGCGCCGTATTGCCCCTCTAACGTTAAGCGAACGTCCCGCCATTTTGAGTAATCCTCCCCCACATGGGCTTTATTTTGGGAATCGAAAATAATAGTTCCGTGGGTATCGGTGATATAAATCTGCATGTCCACCCGGGTTTTGACCATGTCGTATATTCCGGCGGATAAAGAACGGTTGTAGATGGTTTCAAATGCGGTGTACAGCTTTTCAGAATCAAACCGGTTCGTTTCCATTTCAAGACCCACAATGCCGGCCAAAATATTGGCCTGATCCACCAGCGGGTCTTCAACACTTTCAAGATAGCGGGTGCGAAGATTTTTCACCACCCAGTGGATGGGATAATAGAAGCAGACAGCGAAAATCAAAATGTAACAAAAGAAAATACGGGCGCCGAGTTTCATAAATCCTCTTTCAATGAATATCCCATGCCTCTGTGGGTGACGATGGGATCCATCTCCGGTTTGACGGTTTTTAATTTGCCACGAATGTTCTTTATATGGGCATCAACGGTTCGGTCCATACTGGTTTCGGGTTCATCCCATACCAAATCCATTAATTGATCCCGGGAATACACATGCCCCGGCCGACGGATAAATGTTTTTAAGATTTTGTACTCATAATGAGAGAGGTTCAGGATTTTGTCAAAATAGGAGATCCGACATTTTGATTCATTCACCGTAAATACCGGGACGGACATTGTGGCGGGTGGGGTTTGTTGCGTTCGTCTGAGCACCGCCTTGACTCTGGCGGACAATTCTCTGGGACTGAACGGCTTGGTCAAATAGTCGTCCGCCCCGATTTCAAGCCCCACGACCCGATCAATTTCATCGGCCCGTGCCGTCAAAAAAATAATCGGGAGGGTGTGAACCTTTCTGATCTCTTTGCACAATTCAAGCCCGTTGATGTCCGGCAGTCCGATATCCAGCACGATCAGGTCCACCGGATTTTCGGATATCAAGGGGATGACGGACATTCCGGATGACAGGGTCACCGTGTCAAACCCATCGGTTTCAAGAGCATACTGGATGGTATCCGTGATGGCGGGCTCATCTTCAACAATCAGGATCTTTGGTTTCATGATGTCTCTTTTTTGGGTCGAAACATTAAGAAGCGATCTTTAACGGCGGACCTGCTGACGGTTAAATAAAATTGTACTTTACTCCAGACCCATTCGCAACCGGATTGTATCAAAAAAACAACTAAAAAAACAACCATACAAACGGATAATATGACCAGGCAATGTTCCACAAACTGCGGGCCGTTTTTCTGATACGCGCGGTTTAAGAGCGGAATGCCCAGAGAAATCATAAGATACCAAAACAGCGGGATAACAACGGCATGGACCGATCCAATAGAATCCGAATGTCGGTGGATTCCTTTTTTCTGTTCCGGTTCTCGATTCCGGGTACAGAAACGAATTATTTTATCCAGCGTCACATAAAACAGGCATAGAAAAAACAAGTAGATAAAAATACCCTCTATCCGGTGAAGCCTCTCCGGCGTCAACCCGTGATAATAAATATCGGCTTTGTACATATAGATGGACGCAACAATTCTGAACGCATTTACGGCAATTGTCAAAATATAGGCCCATACCGCACTGTTGCCCAGCCAAAAGATCTTTAATACGGAAGATTTTAGATGGTGAAGGCCTGAAAAAGCCGCCATGCAAAAGGCAATGATCAAAAAATTCACGCCGGCGCAGGACGGTGCAATGATGATCCGGTTTGCGAGGTTGACAAATTCCGCACCGTCTTCTTTTTCAAACGCGATTCCGCTTATATATTCAACCACGCCGGCAGTGGGACCCAATATCCAGCTAAGGTCATCACTGCGGGCGTGGCTGTAATGGTATTTGAGCCCCACCGCCATGAGCAAAACAACCATATAAAAGATGCTGGGTTTTATAAACCCAGTCCCGCTTTTACTAAGATTTGGTATCCGCATAATGACCTTCAGTAAAGCCTGGGTGTAGGGCGCGTTGATATTTGATCAGAATCCTCCTCTCAAGGATTCTGATCAATGAACTCAGTGGTCTCTGTGAACTCTGTGAGAGATAAACACCCTTTTCGGGGCGATAGTTGAGTTTCTAATACTAATCAAAGGTCCATCAAACCCGAGAACATAAATATTTTTTATGCCCGAGGGCCAGGATAAGAATCATCAGCGCAATGACTATCATTGTGCACAACCCGGGTTCGGGGACTTTTGACACCGCCCCTCCCACGGCCAGGTTGGACACATGTAACGGCAAGGGCAGGGGCTGATGAACATCTTGGGATTGAGCCTCGGGATTGCGCACCACTTCGTGGACGGCAACAAATGATGTGTTTGCCGTCAGCAAATTGTACGTCAGTCCCAGCGAGGTTATTTGAGCATGGGTGTCATCCTTGAAATTGAAATCCGACAGACGTCCAATCCGTGTCCGGGCCCATAAATACCTCAAGGCGCTGTTTACTTCCAGGGGTTTGATTTTTGACACATTAACTGTCCGGAGATAGTCGCCGCTTCCGCCCACGCCGGTGAGTTCAATAGTCCCTTGGGGGTTGCCCCGCCATTTACCGAAAACCATTACGGGTCGTTGGGCAAACAGGTCCGGAATTACAGGGGGTTCCATATCATAGGTTTCAAAACCGTCATATGTGACCGCAATGTGGGTCAGTACCGGTGATTGAACATAGTTGCGGAACCGCTGAGCAGCACCATGGGCTTCCCGGGGTTGGGTTACCACGAAAGGCTCCCCGTGTCCGGCCCTGGCCATGCCTTCGATGAGATACCGGTTCACACTGCTGCCGATACCGAAAGAAAACACGTTGGTGCGGTTCAGGTTCTGTTGAATCAGATGAAAAACATCTTTTTCCGCAGCAATATATCCGTCTGTTATAATAAGAATGGTTCGGGAATAGGCTTCATCTGCCGGTAACGACAGGGCTTTTTTTAAAGCTAAGGAAAGTTCCGTGCCCCCGCCGCCCTTCTGACCATCGATCAGCCGGGTGGCCCTATGGATGTTTTTCCCGGAGGCCGGCACCGATGCAGGGGCCATCACTCTGGAGCCGCCGGCAAAAAGAACCACATTAAATTTGTCCGATTCTTTAAGATTTTCAATCAGGTTTTTCAGAAGCTTTTTGGCCGTATTCAGCGGAAATCCGTTCATGGAACCGGAAATGTCCACCACGAAGATGTATTCCCGGGGTGGAATATCCGCCGGTTTGACCCGCTTAGGGGGTTGAACCATGAGCAGGAAAAAATTTTCATCCTCACCGGAATACAGCATCAAACCGGATTCAATGGTTTTGCCGGCCAGTCGGTAGTTTACAATAAAATCACGATTTCCGCCGGATTTCTCGGATGTTGCCATCAGGATTCGGGCAACCGATTTATTTTCCCATAGGATTTCGGTTTTATGGGAAGGACACACAAGTTCCTGAAGGGCAATGCCGGTGGAAATGGTAAGGTCCATATCAAATTCGGTTCGATCCTCATCGCTTTCCCTAAGATAGGGGTTTTTAACCCAGTTGTCTGTTTCCGCCGAATCGGCTTCACTTTGCTTGGAATACCGGGGACCTACCACGGTCGGGTAGATAAATTCATAGGTTCCGTCTGTGGGAACGAGCAATTCGGTGTAGTGCAATTCAATCTCAATGATATCTTTGGGCATTATGTTCGCCACGTTCATACTGAACACATTGGGTCGCTGCTGTTTGAGCAAAGATGCACTCTTTCCCTGCTTTTTGGCCGTGTTGAATTCCTTTTGGGCAATGTTTCGTTCTTTGACTTTAGCACAGATCATATGTTCGCCGATTTTCATTTTCATGCCGTGAATTGCGGCCCGGGTTGAGGCCGGAAAAATGTAGCGCGCGGTAATGGGGCGAGTGCCATGATTTGCATATTTTTGGGTGACGACCACATCAGCGATAACGCCGGTAATGGTAACGTTCACATGGGTTTTCTTGAGGGGAAAGCGGTCCACGGATGGATCCCCGTTTTCAATAAAAAAATAGGGGGAAAGGGTTTTTTGATTTCCGGTCTCTGCCCGACCCATGGATGCGACCGCAAAAAAAATCAGGGCAAGAATGAAATAGATTAATGGATTTAAATACTTAAACATGTTTGACACCTCCGGATTCTGTTGTTAACGGTTTTAATTCGCCACAGAACTTTGGCGAATTAATCCCTTAATTTTGAGTTAATTGAGGAGTCGGGGAGTTTTTTTATTTTATTTAAGTGCTCCATGAATAATCAGCAACTACACCGTACAAACTCATGCATAAGGGCTCGTAACGAAAAAACAGTGTATCAATATTCAAATAAATGGGTTAGGTAGATAACATTTTTTATCTTTTCATTACGAATTCATAAAAGCGCTGTTTTTTCTCAACGATCCCTAATACATTCAAACAGTGTACGATTCCGTTGCTGATCATTCATTCCGCTTATTTTGGCCTCTAAAAGAAAAACTCTCCGACTCTTTAGTTAATTATAAATCCGAAAAGTGAAACATTTATGAAATTAAAATGAAAAGTTAGTGAAAAATGGAAACTCAGACGCGGGTCAACGGAACATTTACTTGAGAATCACGAGTGCTCTGTTTTCACCTATTGTTTATATTAAATTTTTTTGTTAAAGTAAGAGTTATCAAGTGAACCCGGCTTTTTTACGGTTTAATTTCTCTTTCTTTTAATGAATCCGGATGAGGCGTTTTATGTTTTTATCTTGTAAAAAGATAAATCGTACCGGATGGTTACGGATTGTGCCGATTCTTATGACTCTATGCACGACCCTGCTGTCCGGATGTTCTCTTTTTATCTCGTCGGCAAGTATTGATATGACCGAAAACCTGTCCCACGCTATCCTGAATAACAATGATCCGGCCACGGTTGAAGCCGGTGGGCCGGCATACCTGCTGATGGTTGACAGTATGTTGTACCGGGATCCGGACAACGAATTTTTGCTTCGTTCGGCAGCAGACATATATACCGCTTATACGGATGTGTTCGTTGAAGATAAGGCCAGAGCCAAAAAACTGACCCATAAAGCCCTCGATTACGCGTTGCGCGCCATTTGTGTTCGCAGGTCAGACGCCTGTTCACTCCGGCAGACCCACTTTCAGGAATTTGAAACCATTATTTCCAGGTTGAGCATCAAGGATGTGCCGGATCTGTTCACCCTGGGATCGGCATGGTCTGCCTGGATTCAGGCGCATCGCGAAGACTGGAACGCGGTTGCAGAGATTTCCCGTGTCCAATCCATTATGGAACGGGTCGTGAAATTGGATGAATTCTATCATGACGGCGCCGCCCATTTGTATCTGGGTGTTTTGGCGACATTTCTCCCGCCGGCTTTGGGCGGCAAGCCCGATGTGGGGCGCAAACATTTTGAGCGTGCCCTGGATATTTCAAAGAATAAAAATTTGATGGTTAAGGTGTTATATGCCAGGCATTACGCCCGCCTGATGTTTGACCGGGAACTGCATGACCGGTTGTTAAACGAGGCGCTTAAGGCCGACCCGGATGTTCCGGGATATGCGCTCAGTAATACCCTGGCACAGGAAAAGGCCAGAGAACTTTTGGATAGTGCGGAGGACTACTTTTAAGTTTTTTTTGTCATAACGGTATCCATTACCACCAAGACACCAAGAAAGAATAATAAATTTATTCTTTGTGCCTTTGTGGCAAACATCTTTTACTTTTGGTTTGTTTGGTTTAGATTTAAACAAATAATATAAAGAGGTCCCCCAGGATGATAAGAATTATTACAATTATGCTTATTGTTATTTTAACCGGTCAGGCCCAGGCCATGAGGTTCAAGATCGCCACCCTGTCGCCGGAAGGGTCTGTCTGGATGCAAAAAATGCGGGAAGGCGCCCAGGAACTGGCCCGGAAAACCGACAACCGGGTGACGATTAAATACTATCCGGGCGGAGTAATGGGGGATGATAAGGCGGTTTTACGAAAAATCCGCATCGGTCAGCTCCATGGGGGAGCCGTTGTGGGCGGGAGTTTATCCCGGTTTTATCCCGACGATCAGATTTACAGTCTGCCGCTTCAATTTAGATCCTTTGAAGAGGTGGATTATATTCGCAAGCATCTGGACCCGCGTATTGCCCAAGGGCTCGAAAAAGGAGGATTTGTGACCTTCGGGATCGCCGAAGGCGGCTTTGCCTATGTGATGTCCACCGTGCCCATAAGAACCGTCAAAGAGATGCGCCGGCAGAGAGTCTGGATTCCGGACAATGATCCCATGATCCTTGAAGCGGTCAAGGCCTTTGATATCACTCCCTTTCCCTTATCCATCGCCGATGTGCGGGCCGGCCTGCAAACCGGACTGATCAATACGGTCACCACTCCGCCCATCGGAGCGGTGGCCCTGCAATGGCATACCCAGATTAACTACCTCATGTATGAGCCGTTTTTGTATATTTATGGGGTGCTGGCCGTGGATCACAAGGCCTTTGCAAAAATATCAACTCATGATCAAGGGATATTTCGCGAAATAATGGGCCGTATATTCCGCGAACTAGACCGGCTGAACCGGGAAGACAACGTTAACGCTCTGGAGGTGTTACGTAAACAGGGGATTGAATTTATCAAGCCCTCCGGTGAAGCGCTGAAAAAATGGTATCATGACGCCCGGGCAGTCCCCAAGCGGCTGGTTAACGCCGGGAAATTATCTCAGGGCATGGTCAACACTCTGGAAACCCTTCTTAAAGACTATCGTTTAAAGCAACCCGATACCCATGAATAAACATAAAGATATGTCTTTTTCAAAGCGGGTTCAAATAACCTTGCACCGGCTGGAAGATGCTGTTCTGGTGGGATTGCTCCTTATTATGATCGGCATGGCGGTGACACAAATTTTTCTGCGAAATGTGTTCGAAGCCGGCATTGTCTGGAGTGATGTTATGGTTCGCATTCTGGTGCTGTGGGTGGGCCTTATTGGGGCTATGGTGGCAAGCCGCCACGACAACCACATCGCCATTGACATACTTAATCGTTATATGCCGGAACGTGCCAAAGTCTATGCTAACTTTGTGATTAAACTGTTTACCGCATTGATTTGTACGATCGTGGCCTATTACAGTCTGTTGTTTGTGCAGATGGAGTTTGCCGATGGCGGCATGGCGTTTGCACAGGTGCCGACCTGGTTGTGCGAGGCGATCATTCCTTTTGCCTTTACGGTAATAGCGCTTCGCTATTTCTTATTATCGTTTATGAATTTAAAAAAAATCGTTGAATTCTCATCGTGATCCCATATATTTTAGCCCTGATACTGATTTTTCTTGCTGCTCTGGGTACGCCGCTTTTTGCTGTTATTCTGGCTGTTGCGATACTCGGTTTTCATTACCTGGATGTTAACCTGTCGGTGATTGCCATTGAAATTTATCGAATCGCCGATACGCCGATTTTACTTGCATTGCCGCTGTTTACCTTTGCCGGCTATGTGCTGGGAGAAAGCCGGACTTCTCAACGCCTGGTCCGGTTTACCCGGGCTTTTCTCGGCTGGATGCCGGGCGGTCTGGCCATTGTGGCCTTTGTGGCATGTGCGTTCTTTACCGCCTTTACCGGTGCCTCGGGGGTAACCATTGTTGCGCTGGGCGCGCTCCTTTATCCGGCATTAATCGAGGCCGGATACCGCGACAAATTCAGTATCGGTCTTGTGACATCTTCAGGCAGTCTGGGGCTGTTATTACCCCCCTCTCTTCCCCTCATTCTCTACGGTATTATCGCTCAGCAAATGAACATCGGCAAAAACGTTTCCATCAATGATCTGTTTCTGGCCGGCATTCTCCCGGCTCTTCTTATGATATTGGTGCTGTCATTCTGGAGCTTGTGGGAAAACCGTCGGAATCCCATTCCTTATATACCATTCTCCACCCGGGAGGCCATTGCCGCCCTGAGAGATATCATTTGGGAAATACCGTTGCCGTTTTTTGTACTGGGCGGTATTTATGGAGGATTTTTTGCCGTTTCCGAAGCTGCAGCGGCCACGGCCATGTATGTATTGGTGGTTGAGGTTTTTATTTACAAAGAGATTAAACTTGCTCAACTTCCGGCCATTATGAGGGAATCTATGGTGATGGTCGGCGGGATTTTGCTTATTCTGGGCGTGGCGCTGGCATCTACAAATTTTTTGATAGACGCCGAAGTGCCCATGCATCTGTTTAATCTGATTCAAGCCCGGGTTACCAATAAACTCGTCTTTCTGATTCTCCTGAACCTGTTGCTGCTGATACTCGGCGCCATTCTGGATATTTTTTCGGCCCTGGTTATTATGATTCCCATCATACTTCCCGTGGCGGTCAATTATGGCATCGATCCGGTTCATCTGGGCATCATTTTTCTGGCCAATATGCAGATCGGCTACTTCACGCCGCCGGTGGGCATGAACCTGTTTATCGCCAGCTACCGTTTCAACAAACCGGTCACCGAACTCTATCAGGCCGCCATACCATTTATGATTGTGCTGTTTGCGGCAGTCCTTGTCATTACCTACTGTCCGGCTTTGAGCCTGTTTTTTCTGCATAGATAAAAGCCTCGGTTTTTGTGAAAATATTTTAACAACTGAAAAACTGTGAGGTGCAGGTGGCCAATTCCTTTGATGGGTAATTTTTTGTTTTGACACTCAAACCGTCTTCCTTTATTATTCGTTCTATTTTATTGTCGATGTCTTTGGATTTAGAGGAGTTCTACTTATTTGACTTAGATCACAATTAGAATAATGTAATGTTGACGGCATAAACCAGAAGCTATTAAAAAATTTATAATTTCAACCAATTGTAGAAATTCCGAGACATTAGCCTGTCTTTCTGAACGGTTACCGTTTTTTATATCACCATGCAATTTACAATTTTCAAAAGATTAACTTTCGGATATCTGACCATCATGATGCTGGTGTTGTTTCTGGTCATTTTTGTGACCATTAAGCTTAATCAGTTAACGCAATTGACCCGTGCGGCTTCATCCATTGACGGCCAGACGGTTCGTTTGACCGAACGTCTTTCAAACAATATGTTTTCCATGGTCAGCTTTGAAAAAAAGTATCTTATTTCCAAAGACAATGACTTTTACCAACATTTTCTCCGGATCAAAAACGACTTTAATAATGACATTCAACAGTTAGGTCTGGTGGTGGCCGGTCCTGAAAAAAACAAAAAGTTTTCGGAAACGCGTCGGCTTTTCGATGAATATTTTTCCATCTTCACTTTAGAAATTGAAAACATTAAAAAAGGACAGAAGTATCCATATGGGAAATATCAGACTCAAAAAGAAAAAATTGTAGAAGAGATCAATAAGAAATTTAAGGATATCAACTGGACGGCAAGATCCGACAGAGATGAAAAAATAAGAATTTCCAGCCAGATCAGTTACAATGTTCTAGTAACCACATCTATTGCTGCGGGCCTGTCTATTTTTTTCGGAATTTTGATTTCATTTTTCAATACCCGGATAATCAACCGCTCCATACTTCTGTTACAGAAAAAAACAAAGGATATTGCCGAGGGTAAATTTGAAAAGATATCCAGCATCGGCTCACCCCCTGAGATTAAGGAACTCGCCAATGATTTCAACATAATGTGTGATAGACTCAGAGAACTTGATGAATTGAAGGAAGATTTCATCAGCCACGTGTCCCATGAACTTCGTACGCCCCTAACCGCCATTAGGGAAGCTTCAGGATTATTGATTGAGGGGGCCTTTGCCGACAAACCTAAAAGCCGGCAGCAGCTTTTAACAATTGTCAAAGAAGAATGCGAACGATTGATTGTTTCGGTCAACAGAATCCTTGACCTTTCCCGTATGGAAGCTAAAATGATGGAGTACAATTTCAATCGAACCCACCTGATCCATTTTATACGCAAGTGCCTTTTGAAACTGGCGCCCATCGCAAAGCGAAAAAAGATTGCGCTTAAATTAAAACACCAGAGCCATCTCCCGGATATTAAGATGGATGCTGATAGTATTAGCCAGTTGCTTGACAATTTAATCGGAAATGCTTTAAAGTTCACCGATGAACGGGGATCTGTTACTGTTGAGGTCTTATTAAAAGTTCACGACGGCAAGGTGATCCAGGTATCGATTTCGGATACGGGTTGCGGGATTCATAAAGAAAATCTGGAAAATATATTCAGTAAATTCAAGCGTATAGAAGGTGGAAAAGAGACGGCCAGAGGTACGGGACTCGGCCTTTCCATCGCCAAACATGTGATTACGGCTCATGGAGGTAAAATATGGGTAGAAAGCACTTTCGGCAAAGGCAGCACTTTTTTCTTTACATTGCCTGCTGGTTAAGCCTTACGCTTGTTGGCACCGGATGTACTCTTTTGCATAAACCCGGTGAAGAGGAAAAGCTTTTGTTACAGGCAGAATCCTCTTCTGATAATGGCGATTTTACGAAGTTCGTTGCCGATTGGAGAGAAATATTAGAACGTTTTCCGAATACACGCGGTGACCAAGCGCTTTATGTCATGGGTATGGCATATGCCTTTCCGAAAAACCCGGATGCGAATTATGAAACGTCCATGAACCTTTTTAAAACACTCATCAGGGAATATCCGGAATCTGTTTTCATAAACCAAGCAAAAATCTGGACACACATTTTGGACAACTCTATTAAAAAGGACGAAGAGATAGACAAAAAAAACAGAGAAATAGAGTTGCTGAAAAATAAACTCAAAGCGGAAGACAAAAAGATTAGAAATTTAACAAATCAGATAAAACGGTTAAAAGAGATCGATCTGGGTATTGAAGAAAAAAAGAGAGAGATTCTCCCTGAAAATGGAAAGTAAGAATATGCGCGAACGGAAAGAAAAAATATTGGTTGTCGATGATGACCGGAACATTCTTCAGGTGATCCGGATGCGGCTTGTATCCGGCGGATATTATGTCACACCGGTGACCGGCGCCGAAGAGGCCTTGAAACTGGCTGAAAAAGAGCCGTTTGATCTGGCGTTGATCGATTTAAAACTTAACGGTCAAGACGGTATCCAACTGATGGAGAGTATACGTCATATAAACCCGCACATGCCTGTTATCATTCTAACTGCTCACGGAACCATAAAAAGCGCCGTCCATGCCATGAAAAAAGGGGCATACAGCTATTTGACCAAACCCTTTGACGGACATGAACTGCTGCAGCAAATAAACAACTGTCTGGAAAAGAACAGACTTTCAAAAGAAGTGAAAAGGTTGCGGGAACTGGTCGAACAAACGTACGGGTTTGATAAAATAATCGGCAATAGCGACAAGATTAAAAGAGTTCTCGCTCAGGTTGCACAGGCTGCCGCAACCGATTCCAATGTGTATATCGAGGGAGAAAGCGGTACTGGAAAAGAATTGATAGCAAAAAGCCTGCACGTTGCAAGCAACAGAAAAGACGGTCCGTTTATTGCCGTTAACTGTTCGGCTATACCGGAAACTCTTATGGAAAGCGAAATGTTCGGTTATGAAAAGGGTGCTTTTACCGGAGCGGACAGGAATAAAAAAGGACTTTTTATCCAGGCCGATTTAGGCACGTTCTTTCTGGACGAAATATCTGAAATGCACTCGTCCATGCAGGTTAAGATGTTAAGGGCTTTGGAGGAAAAGGAGTTTTACCCGGTGGGAGGGAGACAAACCGTAAAAGTGGATTGCAGAATCATTGCAGCGTCAAACAAAAATCTTGAGCAAGAGATAGAAAAAGGCAATTTCAGAGAGGATCTTTTTTATCGTATTCATGTGATTCCAATAAAGCTTCCCACTCTTAGTGAAAGAAAAGAAGACATTCCGATTCTTGCCAGGTATTTTTTACAAAAAATTTCCAGGGAAATGGGGAAAGAGATTGAAGAGTTTTCGACAGATGCCATGCAAAAACTAATTTCTTACCCTTGGCCCGGCAATATAAGGGAACTTGAAAATACCATTGAGTGCGCCGTGGCCATGACAAAGCGTAATATCATCACGGAAGATCTCATCCTTCAAACCCAGAATATCAATGCCGAAGGTTTAAAATCGTTCAAATATGCCAAAGAGAATTTTGAAAAAAACTATCTTATTCAACTTTTTGAACTGACCAGGGGCAATGTCAGCAATGCAGCCAAACTGGCTGGGAAATACCGGGCGGATATCTATGAACTTATAAAAAAATATAATCTTAAACTTACCGATTTCAGAAAAAAGTAGGATAGCTGTTTGGCAATCCTGTGACCGTAACAACCTGAAAACCATCCCCAGTAAGATTTTTCACTCCTTGCGTCTGTTTGATAAACGAATGGGTCCTCGATATTCCATCTTTCCCTTATTTTTATTCCGTCTGTCCAAGTGAAGCGTAGATCCCGCTATCGGGGCTCCGTTAAACCAGAATTTTTTAACCGGGATAATACTTTTTCCCTGATTTCCACATTTTTATGTTCAGAAATCATTTCCCCTGCCGATAAAATACTCAGGGTATTCAATGCAGATCCTGCAATAAATTATGCCTGTTAATTTTGACGGTCTCGTAAAAAGTCTGATGATAAAATGACCGCGATATATTGTGCTTAATTGTTAAATAGTACACAATATATTGTAGCTAAGATTCCGAGTTTTGACTTTTTACGAGATCATCAAAATTAGAATTGCTGAATCGCATAATCCGCCCTTGACATTGGGTCCATTTTAGAATAAAGAATTAACATCTCCTTACAGTTACAAATCTTTCTTCCTTGTAACACTATCAGCAAAATTGGAATCCTTAAGTCTAATGTACTCAAGATAAATTTTTAAAGATGAAAGGTCTTTTTGGATATGCACCAACTGAGAAAAAAAAATATATTCACCACCTGGAAATATTTCCTTCTTTTTATTTTTCTTTTATTTGGTTTCGTAACATCAGGCTATGCAATGGATGTTACTCTGCAATGGTGGCCAAATAGTGAACCTGACTTAGCCGGTTACAGAGTTTTTTGTAGAGAGGAGGGGCAATTCTATAATTATACAAACCCATCCTGGCAAGGCACGAATACCACCTGCACAATTAATAATCTGGATAAAAACAAGGCTTATTATTTTGTCACAAGAGCATTCGATATCAAAAACCTTGAAAGCGGTGATTCAAACGAGGTGTATATTGAAGCAACCCCAATGTATAAAACGGGGCAGCTGGAATTTGATATGGTGGATGCGGGCGGCGACTACGTGACCGTCAACCTGGCCAACATCTACGTCAGCCCGGTCGTGGTCTGCTCGGTCAACTACAATAACAACACCACGCCGGTTGTGGTGCGGGTCAGTAACGTTACTTCGACGAGCTTCGATGTGCGGCTTCAGAACCCCTCGGACGGTGCGGTCAAAAAGGATATCGTTAGCTACTTGGTGGTAGAGGAGGGTACCTGGAACATCGATGGTGTGAAAATCGAAGCCCAGGTGTATCTGTCCACGGTCAACGACGAAAACAACAGCTGGGTCGGTGAGTCCCAGAGCTATGGGCAGAGCTACACTAAACCGGTATTACTCGGTCAGGTCATGACTGAGAACGACGCTGGCTGGTCGGTGTTTTGGTGCCAGGGCAGCAATCGATATAGCCCGCCGTCAGCCACGGCGTTGACGACAGGTAAGACCGTCTGTCAGGACACCGATACGAGCCGGGCGGACGAGACCATCGGCTTTATCGTGTTCGAAGCGGGTCATGGCATGATCGGTGGGGTTGAGTTCGAGGCATCCGTCGGCGCCGATACGGTTCAGGGCGTGAATGATTCACCGCCGTATACCTATAGCTTTGATACCGCATTTGGTTTGGCACCACAGGTGGCACTGAGCGGCATGGCGGGGATGAATGGCGGGGATGGCGGATGGGCATACGTGCACGGTTCGACGCTTGCCACGACCAAAAGTTTATACCTTTCCATAGACGAGGATATGATCGGCGATTCCGACCGTTGGCATACCCGCGAGCAGGTCGGTTATGTTGTTTTCGAGACGGGCGGCAGTTTATCCGGAGAATGAGCCCGGTGGAGAGGGCAACCCGTCGGCAAAGTGAGCTTTTGAGTTTTGCTTGCAAAACCTTGGCAACCGGAATTCGGAGCATCCTCGATTTCTAATCAGGGTGCTTTTTCTTTACGTTGCCCTTGTTAATCGACATCCGGGTGTTATTTGAATATTTCGTAGGCAGTAACTGTGATCAGTTTTTTGCCCTCGCTTTCCAGTACAGTTCCCTTTACCTGAATTTCCATGCCATATGAGACAATAGTTCCTTTCCCTGTTCGTTGTCGGCAACGCTAAAAATTTGTCCGTCTTTGTCCACGAGCTGAATTAACACTATTTTTGGGTAAATTAAAGAATCTAATGAGCTGTTTCAGTTGCTGGTCGGCTATATTTAATGGTGATCCAAAATGATATGAATTACAAGTTTTAGGGTGTGTTGTGCTCATTAAATATCAATCCTTTTTTCAGCACTATTGAGACCTTGAAAAATGCTCAATTTTGCATGCCCAGTTAAATCCGTATTTAATATTTAACCGGGGTTCAAGGCCGAGGAAGGTGAAAATTTTAACCATTCCCAAAATTGTTCATCAGAATGAGCAAATGCAGCCGTTTTCAATGCACTAAATTTGAATATAAAAATTTTTCGTTGTTATTTCAGGACTATAGAGAAATGAGGTTAATGTGTCAAGAAGGTAATAGCACCTCGATTCCTTACGAGAAGTGTCCAACAAAGATGGCCGTCACGAAAATGCATCCCGCAAACAAAAGACACGCCTAGGGTGGAAATCAAGACCGTTGGTAAACGCTGATGCCTTTCTATTGACAAACCGTGGCTCCGAAGCTTTTTTAGGTGTCAGGTTTCAGGTGACAGGTTTCAGGTGTCAGAGTTCAGGGTTAAGGATTAAGGAGGAAACGAGGTGACCAATAGAAATTTTATGGACGTGGAGGATCTTGAGGTCTATAAAAATTCGTATGTTGAATGGATTAGAGAAAACATTGGAACGGAAAGTCCCAGAGCGAGAACACCGCTGGCAGTTAGCTGAGGAAACGGCAGTGTATGGCGTAAAAAATGAATCGTTCCCTCAGGGCTGGCCCATTACTATTGAATATGTTTCCTGACACCTGACACCTGAAACCAAATAGCCATAGCAATCTTAGCAAACAACAGTCTTGATTTACACCCACACGCCTATCGTGTTAACCCGGACCATATCTATACGATGATGGCCAATGTCTCAAAACGGTTTTTAAGATCGGTATTTTTCTGTGATGGTAGAATTTTCTTGATAGCTCTGATATATTCTGGTAAAATCAGGGGAGGAATTACTGGGTGGAAGTGTAAAGTAAGATTAAATTTTTTAATCTTAATTTGAATCTAACATTTTGTTGCTGTATTATTGTTGATGAAGGTTAATTAATACGTAAGTCAGCAATTCCCACATCATCACGTTATAAGTTCATTTGCCACCACATGTGGATAAATTATGAATTTTATCACAACATGTTGTATTCCGTAATGAAGGTTTTATATTTGGAAAGTATTGTTTAGGAAAATGCACAAAAAATCATATCTTAAATCAAGACCAATCTGTTTCAAACGCAAATGTCCCGTTCAGTAAATGGCCACAACTCATTGTGTATTTCCTTTTGGGTGGCAGTGTGCCTATTTAGGCGATAATACCTCTATGAGGTGTCATCATATAAGATGATCGGGGGTTGGAATTTGACGCCGTAGAGAATAGCGTGATAAAGCATTTGCATTGATTCAAGCGCAAACTCTTTAAACAATGATCTCATTCGCTCCCATAAGGCTCTTTTGCTTTTTAGCTTTGTCCATACGGCTCTGAATAACTTACAGGAAAGCTGCTGGGTCTGATCTATCAAAAATGCCAACATCATGAGCATGGCAAAAACTAAACGCAAGTTTTTCTCACCGAGACCATAGTTATGTTCAAAATGATAGCCCTGATTCTTAAGCGTATTGAAGGTTTCATTTTCGATCTTCCAACGAGTACGCCCACCGCGCATGATTGTATAAGCATTATTTTTTGTCACCGTAAAATCGGTAACCCAACTGAAATGCTGTACCTTACCTGGAGTAACCTCCCAGTATTCTAAAAAATTAACCAATAAATCCTGGTTTGACTCGTTGAGAGGGACTTGATTTAGAAAACTAAAACGATGAACCATTTCCGGATTCTCTTCATCGACAATTTCAAACTCGGTGATCTGACCCACACTTCGGGCTTTTTTGACCTGCTCGAATAAAAATGAATGATCGCCCTCTTTGACTCCAAGAATATAGTGCAGATTATATTTCTGTGCCTCCCTGATATGAGGGGCATTTGAGCTCAAGGCATCTTCAGTAACGATAAGGGGCAAATGAGGATGATCTTTCCTTAGCTTTTCAAAAAACCGCTTGGCGGCATTACGTTCGCAGTCATTCTTATTTTGCCCATCCTGTTTGACTATGAATTCCGGCGATAAAGGAATCACTTCCTTGAAAGCAGGATGAACTATTGCCGCGCCTAACATCTGTAATTATTAGGTAACTACCTGTCTTCAATTTTTCACTTTTAAACAAATTTCCAGGTTGCAGTTTCTTCGAGAAGCCCGTTCAAATGCTAAAGCTCCAATAGATAGCATCCCTCAAAACGCCATACCTTCGATTTTGCCTCTCTGCAGTTTGCCGAATAGGCCGCTTTAAATGACCTAAGCTGCTCAGGGGTTAACCAAAGTTCAAAGGTATCTGCGTATCTGCGTTTCTGTATATTATTTGTGAAATGATTAGCTAAGTTTTTTGATCGATTTACCTTCTTTTCTGCATCAAAGCTGAACTGACGGATAACATGGCGAGCCGGACATCAAGCGTCTGCCGGGAATCTCAGGAACGCCTTGACGAAATCCGTTACGATTGGAAAATCGATCATGAAGGGAGCTTTGAATGGGGCATCACCGTTAGATGATCTTTTCACGGGCTTGGATGATTCTGACATACATGTCCTCCTTTTGCGCCAATATCCTAAAGAATTAAGATTAATGCAACTCAGCACTTACGATTATCCGCAATTATGTATGTCAATGAGGTTTGTTTTCTACGATAATCATAAGGAAATTCTCGTGTTATTACTTGGTGTAGTACAAAAGTTTCCAAAACTGAACCAAATCAATTTATGCGTCTACTTGACAATGCGATGTTTTGAGGAAATCGGGGACAGGGGAGCTGTAAAGGGTTTTACGTTCCGGTTGCATTCAGAGGTATTCTTCTTTTATGATTGACTGCACAGTTAAATGGTTTGGTAAGTCAAAGGGTGCCCATCAAAGAGAAATAAAAGAGGAGAAAATAAGATAGGGCAAGAGAAAATTCTACATAACATGGCAGAAAATAGCCTTTATTTGTGCCAAAAGTTTACGAAAAATAAATCTCTAAACACCTTGTTTTCAAGGATAGATCATGCGAGCGGGAATTCCTGGTTCAAACTGATTTCAGAAAAAAAATGTAAAAATTAAAAAAAAGCGGGACATTCCTTTAAAGATATGGTACCTTAAAATGTATAAATTTACAATTAAGGTGCCCATGAGTATAAAAAGCATATTAATAGCGACATATCAAACTTTATTAAAATGGCCAAAGCCAAGGCTTATAAAGGCGCTTGAAAGTTTAAAAATAAGATACGCGGAATTAGAAGCGCAAGTCAATAAACTTAAGGAAGAAAATGCCAAACTCAAGCAAAAGCTTGAGCAGGAAAAGATTCAGGCCACCAATAAACAAGTCAATAAGCCTTCATCAAAGCAGGCAGAATGGGAGAAAGGCTGCTCCAAAGGGAAAGATAAAAGCAAAAAGAAACGCAAAAGGCGAAAGCCCCGCAAGGGAGCGGGCAATTGTCCTAAAAATAAAGAGCCAAACGGAACAGAGACGGCTACGGTTGAAAAATGTGATTTATGTGGAAAAGACTTGAGCGACAAAGCCCCTCTTGAAAGCTACAATGAGCGAATTATTGAAGATATACCTGATCTGCCTGAAGAAACAAAGATTACGCTGGTAAAACAAGAAAAAAAGTATTGTGATGAGTGCCAAGAAGTAATTACAGCCAAGTCTGATTTAGCATTGCCTAAGGCGGATATTGGTTTAAACGCAACGGTATTATTGTGTTATCTTTGGATAGCCTTATGTTTGCCGTATACCAAGATCAGAGAATATCTGGCAACGTTTTTTCAGTTAAAAATATCGACATCCGGTCTTTCCCGCCATGTTATCAGAGTCGCTGGGATAATGAGGGCTGTGCATGGCGAAATTCTTAATGACATAAACAATGGCTCTGTACTCAGTGCCGATGAGACTGGCTGGCGTGTTAGAGGCCGAAGCTGGTGGCTTTGGGTATTTGGCACCCCGGATACTGCTTATTTTACTGTAGATAAAACCAGGGGTTCAGATGTTGTCCGCCGGGTACTTGGGGAAATATTCTTTGGAGTGTTGGTGGTAGACGGGTGGAGTGCGTATTTATATCTACTATGCGAACAACAGAGTTGTTTATCGCATTATTGCCGATACGCAAGTTTCGTGATACCGCTTTCCCCCATCTTACAGATATTGTGAAGTTTTTATGTTAAGTTTAGTATAATTCGAGATGGTGAACGTCTTCAGAAATTATTGTGATGAATTAGGCGAAGTTGTGTATTTCAAAGGCGCCTGAAGAGGTTAAAAACGATTAATTTGGAATGGCCAAAATCCGGACAATGTTTTACAAGATATCATCAAAAGGTTAAAAGGCAACAGCTTAAAGGATATTAACATTTGTAGAGCATCCAGGGTTCCCTTTCACAATAGTATGCCAGTATTTAATTCTAAAGTCCTTAAGCGTAAAGATATCGAAGGCGGTAGTGTATCTGCTGGAAAGGGGCCGAAGCATATTATGCGCTTTGCTTTCAATTTATGTGACCTGTAAGCTGCGCGGTTTTTCCTTTCCCAAATACCTGAAGGAAAGTTTGAAGCATTACATAAGAACTGGCAAACCATTATCTTTGAAATCGTATTCAAATATCAAACTTGTCGATTCAGAAATAAAAAAAGCAGCATAATCTGACAAGGTTTTTAAAGAGGTTATGCTAACCGTTGAATATTTCCTCTGAAAACAATCAGGGCTTACGGCGATTTCAACAACCGGATGTTTTCTGGGCGGATCCACCGGATGCGGTTGAAGTGTTAGTGACTGGGTTGATTAAAATTGCCCATAATATGGCTTTAAAAAATATCCCATATTTATTCCTTCCCGTATGCCTGGTTTCAGGTGTCAGGTGCCAGCGCCTCTGTTCATCATTCCTGACACCTGAAACCTTAAGATATGGAACAAAAATGGGATTAAAATTCCATCTGTATACACGGCGATTTTCACCACCCCAGTTAGTGCCTGAACGAAAACTGTCTTTTTCGCCAATATCTGCGTCAGACTCAAATTTTAATCCTCGAAATACTCAATGTATGTCTGTGGTTAAAATTTTCGTCTTCCTTGATCTTAACGAAAAATCCTAGTTTTTTCATGCCGGAAGCAAGCTAATTATCTATTTTTCAAAAAATTTAGATTTCTCGTATATAAACAGGTAAAAACAAACTGTTGGGATAAACATCGGTAACTTCTCAATAAGTTCTGGTGTATTAAATGATCCTATTGACTCGAACCCATAATTTATTGAGATGTTACCCTCAACGGAGCTAACTGGCCGATTTCTAAACATGTTATTCTTAAAAATTTTCAGTAAATACGTTTGGATTCATTAATTGCCGACCAAAGCGTTCGGTGGTTCATACCGTCAACATGAAAATGAATAGGTTTGGAGGGAAGCGATGAAAATTTATCTTTTTATCTGGTTCTGTCTATTGACGTGTTTTGCATTCATCTCTGGCCTAAATGCTGAGACCGAACCCTCCCTTGAATGCGGACAGACTTCATATTTTCAATGGAAGATGGTGCGGGGAGTGGATACGGAATGGAAGGGTTGGAAAATTCATCTTGGCGGTCAACTGACAGTGGATGCCATCGCGTATGACAAAGATAACAAGAAAGACAGCGGCCTCAGGTGGGAAACAGTTAATTTGCGAATAACCGGAAGGTATGGCAACAAGTTCCATTTTCACATAGAACCGGATTTGCTGGGCATAGACACAAAAGACAATCTGTACGAAGCATGGGCAGGTTGGGATATTACCCCGGCATTACAGGTGAAGGTGGGCCAGATCCGGGTGGCCTTAAATAGTGAATTTGCAACCCGCCCGGAACATTTTCCATCCATAGACTATGGTTTCAGTTCGTATCTGGATGGTCGATACGATCTTGGCGTGCAAGTTGACGGTTTGTTATGGGGCAGCACCATCTGGTATGAAGGATCTGCCACTGCGGGTGAGGGTTTTGATCTTGACGGCAACCGCAAATCAGAGCCGCAGTGTTCCATTCGGACAGTTGTATTCCCAATGCGAGGATTCGGGTACAATTTGCTAAAAGACGGGTTTTTGGGTTTGAGTTTTGCTTGGAGCCCGGATTATGATAGCGAATTTTTTTTACAAACACCCTTGAGAAACACCGTTTTTACAACCGACAATTTAGATGGCGATTCAGCCAGATGGATACACGCTGAATTTGGCTGGTACTGGGGGGCATTCCGGTTGGGTGCTGAACGGGTAAATGGCGAGATTCAGGACGTGAAAGTCGGTAATGCCATCCCACAGGATTTTGATCAATTGACCTCATGGTCTGCATACGCATCGTGGAATATCACTGGGGAGCGGATGCGATGGGAGCGGGGAAGATGGCTTCCCCCCATGCTTAATGGTGGGCCTGAGGACAAAAAGCAGATTTTTGATTTCTTAAAGATTTTGGATCCGTTGGGATGCTTGGAGGTGGCGTTTCGCTATTCCAATGCCGACATTGATCGCGGGCTGTTTGATAGTGGAGTGACAACGTATGATCCATCAACCCAGGAAGTACGGACGGCGACCTTGAACCTGAATTGGTATCCGCAACCCGGGTTGAAAGTAACGGCAGGGTGGGTCAAAACCATTGCGGACCACGAGCTCTCCACGTTGGGAGGAACCGATCGAGATTCTTCTTTTGTACTCAGAATGAGCCTTGCCCTTTAGTGCCGCTATCCGTCTAAGTTTCGTAGATGGGTAAACGGTCGATGTCCGGATCGAAAAATGTATCTTTCTCATTCGACTTTTCGGAGGAAAAGAATAGACCGGTTAGAAAGGTGAACAGGAGCATACCGAGCCGGAACGACCTTTACATATGTCACACCTTGATTTCAAAGCCCTGGCCAGCGTTTTAGTGAAATTCAGCCGCTTCGTGTAGCGTTTTTTTCTCCGAGTGAGCCGGTGGAATATCGCTGTCCAGCCCATCACCGGCACAGTTCCATAGAGAAGAAGTTCCCAAGCTGTTTCCCGGAAGTATGATAGATCCGGATAGGCATTCAGAAGGGTGTCTATCAGCGGAGAGAAACTATCACCACTTGCCTTTGACATGGACCGGAGAATTCCCACGATTTCCCGCCGGATGAGTCGCTTCAGGTCTTTCTTTCGAGTGAACACGATCTCGAAGTCAAAATGCACCAGGCGGTCCCGTGAGACGAACACGTGAGACAGGGTGGGGTTTTCCTGAAGCAAGCGGGGCTCGCCGAGCTCGAGAGCTCGGGCATGGCGTTTTCCCCAGACCCGGGCATACCTGGCGATGACTTCCTTCTTGAACGAAAGAGACTTTTGATCGTCCTGCAGTAACTCTGCCACCGTGGGGTTTGGGATATACTCCATGGCAATGCAATAGGGGATGTCCTCAAGAAGTTCGGACAGGTGGTAAACCTGCGGCACGTCGAAGCCCTCCCCTTTCCAGAGCGAAAGCACGTCAAGTTCGGTATCGTGTCGGGCCTTGGCGGTAATTGAGGACTTACCCACAAGAAAAAGGGAACCGAGCTGCCGAAACAGCACCTTCAGCCGGGTTCGCTTCAGACCGTAGCATTTCAGAGCCACGAACTTTTCGTCGTGCGCCACTTTTATCACCTGCTGTCGGCCGTCGCCGCGGCGACTGATGTTCAGAATCTGGGCTTTCCTGAGATCGATCGGTTTTATGGCGTTCTTTATATCATTCATGGAGAGACCTTTGCAAAACGTTGAACGGATACAATTAGAGATCCTTCATTTCATAAAATAAGTTCCGAAAACCTAAGCATAAGAATCGCCGTGTCAAGTTCATTTTCGGCTATCTTCCTTCAACATGCATCTGGGGAAAATCAGGTGGCAAGGCTTCTCGGTACATCACAGGAATTCAGCCATCTGCGGCCGGGAAAACCCTATTAACCGTAAATAACGTCTAATATAGACAAACACTATGAATAAATCTCCTACATGGCTTTTAGACTTTAAGTCCGATACCTACTCACAAACAGGTGAAGATGGAATAATCAAAAAAATTCTTGAAATTATCCCTCAAAATGACAAATGGTGTGTGGATTTTGGAGCGTGGGACGGTCTTTATCTTAGTAATACGAGGAATTTAATAGAAGCCAAATGTTACTCTGCTATTCTGATTGAAGGCAACAAGATAAAGTTCGCTGAACTCCAAAAAAATTATGCGCAAAATAAAAATGTCATCACAATCAATCGGTTTGTTGGATTTGAAAATGAAAACAACCTTGATCAAATTCTCAAAATGACTCCAATCCAAAATGACTTTGATTTTCTTTCAATTGATATAGATGGGAATGACTATCATGTGTGGAAAGCTATGTCTGACTATAATCCTAAAATAGTATGTATTGAATTTAACCCTACAATTCCTACAGAAATTGAATTCATTTCAGTCCACTTGAATAGCTTTCTGTAGGGCCGAGGCCCCACGGAAGCATTATCTTTGGTAAAACTGGGAAAAGATAAAGGCTATGAATTAGTATCCGTTTTAAAATTCAATGCATTCTTCGTGAGATCAAAATACTACCCACTATTTAAGATGGAAAACAATTCTCCCATAGTTCTTCGGACAAACTTGAGTGATGTTACCTATCTATTTTCTGGCTATGACGGCAAGATCTTCTTGACTGGAGGTCTTAAATTGCCTTGGCATGGTGGCCTTGAGTTGAGGGAATCCAGAGTTCAACATCTGCCCAGAATCCTTCAGAAACACCCTAGCGACTATGGAGATATCGAAAAGATAATTTTTAATTGCCTTATGTCAAAAGATAATTTTTCAAAGTTAAAAAAATTAATCTTTTGTAATGGTACCTCTGTCATCGCTATCAGTTAAAGAAAGGCAAGCATTTAATCATAACGGGGAGTATCAAAGCCTCTTGGAAGCCTGCTGGTGATCAAATCGAGAAAGCTTGACTGTGAAGCACAGCTAAAGCCGGTGAGTTTATTCCCATGAGCAATAGCGCGTTGGGGCTAAAGTCATATAAATTACTCGGATAAATCCGACTAAAGTTCATAATTGTCTGAACCAGGCTTCTCTGGTTCATCCCAAACTTTAAATGTGCCAGGTTCATCTGACTGATTTTCGATATATTGCTTAATTTGGCTCTCATTGCGAATTTCACGGGTTGTCTAAAATATCCACGACCCCATAAATGACGGCCCCAATATCTTTTCTGCAACTTAGGAAATTCACGTTGCAAACGATATGAGCTTTTCCCCTTTAGATATTGGGCCATCTTAGCTGGAGAAAGATGAGACGGAGCATTGATGAGTATATGGATGTAATTCGATCGAACATTTCCCTTCTCTATTGTAATTTCTTTCTCTGTACATATTTTTCTTATAATGTCACGCAACCTAAGCGCTATTTCTCCTTTCAAAATACTATAACTATATTTTGTTTTCCATACAAAATGGTACTTAAGCTCTGTAACTGTGTGTGCGCCTTTTCGATAACGTTCTTTGTTCACTTTTACCCTCCTCAATTTTTGGAGGGCATTATACATAAAACTTAGAAGAATTGTAAAAAATTGCTAAAGACAATTCCGCCTAAAGGCGAAGGTTTATACCCTGCCCTATGGAAATCGACTCATGCCATCATCTCGACAGCCAGTTCCAACGAGTGTTCACCTTCCTGAAAAAGGAAGATCTCCTCAAAAACACTATGGTTATCATCACCGGAGATCACGGAGAAGAGTTCATGGAAAAGGGGCGATGGGGCCACAATTCGGAGTTTACCGAAGAGCAGATGCGCGTGCCCTTGGTGTTACGGATTCCAAATATCGAACCCACACGTGTGAATCGAATGACCAGTCATCTGGATATCGCTCCCCGCTCTTCTTCGGTTACAGATTAGTAAACCGGTCACGATGAGGGTCTCACTCGGCATAAACCTATTTGGCGAAGAACCACCCGCTTATATCATTGCCAACGACTGGAGTCGTATTTGTTATATTTCGGAGAACTACAAAGAAATATTTCCCTTTAGGGTTTATATTTTTCAAAACCGGATTACTACCCGAGGAGGAATGTTGCACCATAGATAATCCGGGGGACATATCGTGTCGAGAGACGCAAAAACGATCTGAAACAGATCATGAAAGATCTGGGACGGTTCAAGAAAAAAAAGATAGCTTAACTCCTTGCCATGGAAATGAATCAGCGCTGTCGATTTGAACTTTTCCTATTATTTTCAACATTAAAAAAAATTAATTTTTTTTTAATGTTCCTGTCATCTTCATCGGTTAATAAAACAACCATCATTTGACGAAAGCCCGGATGGCAAAGGAGGCCTGCCGCGAACATTGAAACTATTATTTTTTACCGTCGGTTCAGTGCATTTCAGAACAAAAGGGGATGAGAATGATATTATATGAAAATTCTTTAAAGGCTGGCAACTGGCTATTTCGGTGGCGAAGTTATTTGCCGCTACTTTTTGTCCCAATCCTAATTTCAGGCCTTTTAAAGTTCGGTTATCCAAAAGACTCCCATACTTATGATTTGACTTGGGAAATGCTTTGTATGTCGGTATCATTTTTTGGTCTCCTTGTTCGATGTTATACCATTGCTCATGTGCCAAAAAGGACTTCCGGAAGAAATACAAAAAGTCAAAAAGCGGATTCACTTAATATTACCGGCATGTATTCCTTGATGCGCAATCCTTTGTATTTTGGAAGTTTTTTCATGTTTTTGGGGGTTACTCTGTTTGTCCACTTGTGGTGGGTAAGTGTAATTTACGGGCTTGCTTTCTGGCTGTATTACGAAAGGATAATATTGACCGAGGAAGCGTTTCTCAAGGATAAATATGGAAAAGATTATGTGGATTACGCAAATGATACACCTGCATTTACCCCAAGTTTTAATAACTGGAAACCACCCAGCCTGGCTTTTTCATTCAGGCATATCGTAAAAAGAGAGTATTCCGCTTTTTTTGCGATGATTGCATCATTTACTGTCGTGGAATTTGTTGGTGACTATATCGTAACCGGAAAAATAATAATTGATAAGGTATGGCTGTGTCTGTCTTTAGGCGGGTTCGCAGTATACATCACACTAAGAACACTAAAAAAGAAAACAAAAATCTTGCATGTTGAAGGAAGATAGCCGAAAATGAACTTGACACGGCGATTCTTGTCGCTTAGGTTTCTGCACTTATTTTATGAAATAAAGGATCTCTAATTGTATCCGTTCAGCGTTTTGCCGAGATCTCTCCATGAATGATATAAAGAACGCCATAAAACCGATCGATCTCGGAAAGCCAGATTCTGAACATCAGTCGCCGCGGCGACGTACCGACAGCAGGTGATAAAGAGTGGCGGCACGACGAAAAGTTCGTGGCTCTGAAATGCTACGGTCTGAAGCGGAACCCGGCTGAAGGTGCTGTTTCGGCAGCTCGGTTTCTTGTGGGTAAGTCGCAGAACGCCAGGGCCCGACACGATACCGAACTTGGCGTGCTTTCGCTCTGGAAGGGAGGGCTTTGATAGTAACGTGCTATGGGGACTCCATTCTTTTTGATGATCTTCGTATGTATTTTACCCATTTTATCGATATGAGAATTAATGGGGTAATTTAGAAGATCAGTATGTTCTTTACCCACAAGGATCATATGTCCCTTACCTACTTTTTGTTTTGGCTGCCAGTAAGAGTACATCAGGCTATTTCCCCAAAAAAGATGCCTGCCTGAAGTAAATAAAACCCCTTCCTTTTCAAGTTGCTCCACGGGATCTTTTTCAATTTTAGTGCGATAAAAAGCGAGTTCACTGGCAACCCTGTACTTGTCCATGCCAACCACTAATGGCTCCAGACCCGTGTAATGCTCGATTTCGTTTTCAATATATTCAATCTGTTGGGCCATTTTTTGCCAACCGAGAAATATAGAATTTTCAGGATATGGAACGCCGGGAAGCCCCAGGACGACATAATGTAACGTCATACAATAAATTAGCATCGTGATAACGACAGTGGCAGGCCAAAAGCGTTGCAGGGTGGTAAAAAAACACTTGGTTTGCCTGTTAATATTCGGCACCATATAGTAAGCGAAAAATGGAACGATCATCAGCCACGAGGGACCTGTCCAACTTAATTTTACATTTCTGGTAATACTAAATATGAAAAAAACGGATAGCGGGAGAAGTGTAAAGACAAGAGCAAATCGGTGTTTTCGTACCGCATCTCCGGAAGAAACATGTCCCGGCTCACGTATTCTTTTACATATAATATAAAAGGCAGATATGGCTCCGGTTGGGGTTAACAGAATGATCACAAAGGCAATCAAGTCGCCAACAGAAAAATCAAATGAGCCATGAATTCTGCGAGGTCCTTGAAAAACAAAAGAGGCCCAATCATTGTTTAAATTCCAAAATATGACCGGTGAAAAAAGCAAAAGAGCAGCTATGGCTGCGATATAGGGTTTCGGACTGTAAAACCATTTTCGTGACCGGGAATCAACCAGTAAAAATAGAAGTGTTGCCGGAGCTAAAAGAGCGATCGTATATTTTGAAAGCATTCCCAGCCCCATGCAGACGCCCACGCCCCACCAGGCCGTTTGTCGCTCGCCAATGAGCGCGCGTTCAAGAAAATAGAGGGCCCCTGCCCAGCAGGATATCAACGGAGCGTCCGGTGTCATAACAAATCCGGTGGCAAAAAAGATAGGCAGTATCGCGAGCAATATAAGGCTCCGAAACGCCGTGGATTTGTCAAAGAGATTGCGAGTCAATCCAAATATGAAGAGGGCGCTTATCAGCCAACATATGTAAGCGCCCATACGAACAGCGAACTCTGTATTACCCAAAAGAGTTGTGCTCAACCAGATTAGCCACGCGACCATTGGCGGATGATCCAAATAACCGATATCAAGATGCTGGGCATAGTTCCAATAATATGCCTCCTCCTGCAATAGTTCCGGTAGGCCCAGATAAACCAGACGTAACAATAGAATATAACCCACTATCCCTAGGGTCAAAATACGCCATTTCACATGTAAATCAGGATTAAAATTCTCTTTAGGGAAAATAAAAAAGATATTGCCAAGGTAAGTTAATAGCGCCGCCACACCAATTGCGACAAGGATTGCAGCCTGTGGCGGCCAATTCCATTGAATGGTAACAATAGCCAGAACCCCACCGCGTATAAATAGAGTGAATACGGTAACTATCAGGAAAGCCGAATATTTACAAACGGTTGGATGATAAATTGTGCCATCATTATCGGCAAATGACCATCGATCATTCAGAATGAAGCTGGATACCGCGGCCATAAAAAAGCTAATGACATGTGCCGTGCTTATTCCGCTACCGTTGGTCAAAACAAGCTTAAAAATTGAAAAGTCGATCAACGCACCAAAAAGAGCGACCATAGCCAAACGCGTTCCGGCCGCAGTTGAAATATTACCGCCCGCTAAGCTTACTAATTGAAGCAAATAAGCACAGATTATGTGTCGATTAATCTTGGATTCGCCCTTTTGCCTGTCATGAAATTCAATGGGTATTTCAGTAACTCGTAGTGCGTTTCCTCCACTTACGAGGAGTTCCAGGCCAATCTTGAACCCCGCAACATTTTTTTGAAAGCCAACAAGAATTTCGCGACGGATGGCAAAAAATCCCGATAATGGGTCGTTGACATCGGTCAATGGTTTGGCAAGAAATGTTGCAAGTCGTGAACACACCCGTCTAAAAACAGACCAACCCGGCGTTGACCCGCCGGATACATAACGACTGCCCACGACCATATCGTGAGAACCCGCAATAATCGGTTCAACGAGTTGTGGAATTTTTTCCGGTGGATGACTTAAATCCGCATCCATTGCTAATATTATATTACCTTTGGCAATCTCTGCACCCGATAAAATTGCAGTGGCAAGTCCTCGCTGCCTATCACGAACCAAAAGACGTACAGGATAATTTGATTCCCAGTATTTTACACACTCACGCGTTCCATCGGTGGAGCCGTCATCGACAACGATAATTTCTAAATTAAATGTTGAATACGATCTGCCGGTTTTTAAGATCCTTGACAGTAGCGAGTCAATATTGCCACGCTCGTTTAGTGTGGGAATGATTATAGAAACGTCAATCATAACAATCTCCGCATTAAGTTCATTTTTAATTACCCTCTTGTATTTCTGTTCAACCAGGACTTACATCACTGTCATAAAATAGTTTCGATATCTTGGACAGGCGTTGATACCCCCGGTAATGATGAATGTTGTTTTCTTACCCGATGAAGATGACAGGAACATTAAGAAAAAATTATTATTTTTTAATTTTAAAAAATTATCTTTTTGGCATATACATACTCAGGGGATTCGTCACAATTGGACAGAGTAAGAAAATAACCGAACGGATGATTGCTATTGAACATATAATCCCATAACAGTTCTCAAGACAAAATTAAGTTTATAAACCGTAAGGAGAGTAATTTATGCGAATTCTTGTTGTGGAAGATGATAAGGGAGCGGCGCGTTTTATCCAAAAAGGTCTTTCGGAAGAAGGTTTTATGACGGATGTTGTATCCGGAGGCGAAGAGGGGCTATTCATGGCAATGAGCGAGATCTACGATTTGATAATTCTGGATGTCATGCTTCCCGAAGTCAACGGCTTTGAAGTGCTCAGGGCTATCAGACAAAAAGGCGTGTCAACCCCTGTGCTTTTTCTTACTGCAAAAGATGAAAAGGAGGATATTATACATGGTCTTGACCTGGGAGCGGACGATTACCTGGTCAAGCCCTTTGCTTTTGCAGAGCTTCTGGCACGGATCAGGGCGGTTCTGCGACGCGGACAGACCAGCGACCAAATGCAGAAACTCATCATCGGAGATCTTGTTTTAGACCGTGTTACACGGCAGGCTCTGCGTAACGATAAAATAATAGAGCTTACCGCCAAGGAATTTCAGCTTCTTGAATATATGATGCGTAATGCAGGGCAGATACTCACAAAAACCATGATACTTGACCGTGTCTGGGGGTATGATTTTGACACACAGAGCAATATTATTGAAGTGCATGTGAACAGACTGCGGACAAAAGTGGATAAAGGTTTCAGCACAAAATTGATACATACGGTCAGAGGGGTAGGCTATGTTATCAAAACTCAAGGTTAAATTATTTAGCCGGTTTGATATTAAATTAACGGTGTTCTATACGTTTGCGCTTCTTCTGATTTCACTAATTCTTTCTTCATTTTTTTATTACAGGCTTGAGCATAATCTTTTAAAACAGATCGACAGAATGCTCAAAGATGAGGCAAAAGAATTAATTCTAGAAATTGAGGAAGACAATCACATAGTAAAGGGATGCAAAGAGTTCTTTGGAGACATATCTCACCGTGAATTTTATCCGGTTTTTTTTCGGGTTATGACTCATGATGGTGTCACTTTATGGACGTCAGAATATTTTTCAACAATTTTATCTAAAGGCATAAAAGAAAGAGAACACTTCACCGTTACTGTAGATTACAGGAAAAAAAAACGCTATCGCATTTATGAAACAAGATTTTCCTTTAAAGATCAGGGGGTGTTTGTCGCTCAGCTGGCTATAAACACAAAACGGTCTGATAAAATCCTTGAAACTTCCCTTGAAAATATTTTCACTGCAATTCCCGTGGTTTTTTTGCTGAGTATTTGCTGTGGAATGTATATTGCGCAAAAGCCCAGAAAAATCTTACGGAACATAACCGCTGTTACAAGAAGAATAACTTCTCAGAACCTTGCGGAAAGGCTTTCGCTGCCTCCGGGGCAGGACGAGATCAGGGACCTGACGCTTACCATTAACTTTATGCTGGATAATATCGAGAGTTCATTTAATGAAATCAGACAGTTTACCGCAGATGTTTCCCATGAACTGCGAAATCCGCTTTCCGCTGTCAAGGGTGAAATTGAAGTTGCTGTATCCCGCGAAAGAAATGCGACCGATTATCGCGAAACCCTGCACAACTGTCTTGAACGGATTGATGATATAATAAAAATGGTGAATGATCTTTTTATTATTTCCCGTTTTGACGCAAAGAAATATGACCTTAAACTCAGCCGTATAAATCTTGCCGGTTTATTAAAGGAGATGTATGTTTTTTTTCTGCCCATAGCACGGGAAAAAAACATTCACTTTTTTATTAAACGCTGTGATACTGTATTTGCTTCTGTGGACAGACACAAGATTCTTCAACTGTTGAGCAACCTTATGGATAATGCAGTAAAGTTTACTCCTGAGAACCAATCCATAACCCTGTCCTTGATCGAACACAGCCATGAAGCCGAGTTGAAGGTTAGTGACAGCGGCATCGGCATTCCTGAAACCGACCTTGAAGACATATTTAAACGTTTTTATCAAGTTGATCCCTCACGGTCAGGCGATGAGCGCGGCGCAGGGCTGGGTCTGCATATATGCAAAAGGATTGCAGAGGTTCATGGTGGATCAATTTCAGCCAAAAGAAATAAAATAAAAGGTGTAACATTTACCGTAATATTGCCTTTAAAATAACATGTTAAGCACCCTCGGACTTGAAGCCCATATAAATAATCTTCAAATTTAGCTGGGTCTCCAAAATTAAATATTTTTCAATGGTCTCAAAAAATTATGAGTGCAACAGCAGGTGAAGTTTTAGGGCCGTATTGTACTTCGAGAAGGGCTTCCCCGCCCTTGGCTTAATCTTCCGGTCCAGCATGCGGGCCGCGCGGAGCAGGGGGTTTGGATTTTGAAAAGCGAAGGTGTACGTGTGCTCGAGCAGGTCTCGATCCGAATACTGCTCCACCGTGACTTTCAAAAAGCGGTCCCAATGTGCCTCCCCAACGGTCTTGCCCAAGGATTTTAGGTAGGCCAGTATTTCTCGGGCCACTAAATTTTTCACTTTCCGCCGGGATCGGTAGCACATCTCGAAGTCAAAAAAGAGGAACTGGCCGTCCCCCATGATCATGACGTGCTTGAGGTCTCCGTTCTCATGGATCAGCTTAGGCTCACTCCGTTCAAGGGCGAGTCGGTGGCGATGGTGCCACACGGGAAGAAACCGTTTCCACATGTCGAGGCGCTCGTCAAGCGGAATCTTCGGGTCCGCAAAGTAGTGGATGAATCTGGGCCGGTCTACGTATTCGAACAGGCGCCAGCCCTGACGGGGTAAGCATCCTTCCACTATTACGTCGTCGTAAGTGTCGAATACCCTGAAACCCGCCTCGCGCCACAGGTTCAGACACTCGTATTCCGTGCGCCAGCGAGCCAGGGGCATGAATGAGGTCTGGTTGCTCAACAGTACGTTGCCAAAGGTCTTTGTGATGTACTTAAGAAGGCTCCGGTCCCCGTAATAGACCTTGAGCACTGCGAAGCCGTCTCGGAAAGGGATTTTGTAAAGGTAGTTTCCGTTCTTCAAAAGAAGGAAGGGGTTCAGGTCGTTGAAGCGAATCACCTCTTTTTGTTTGGAAGTCATCGAATTTCTCTATCCTTAATCAAAGGTCCGGTCAAGCCAAATACGTAATAAACGAGAAAGCTGCGACAATAACAATTATTGATAGAAAGCCGCTTTTTGAAATGATATGAATCGAAAAAAAGTTAAGCTGTGTAGCAATCTTAGGTTAACCACAGCATATGTAACCCTACGGGAGCGGTAACATAGTGGAGGCAAACCCATTTGTCAACCAAAATCCAGTACCTAATCAGGGCAAACGTATTTGAATCCCAATACTGGGAGAACACTCCACGACGGCGTGTATCTCTTTCCAACCGACTGAAACTTGTGCTTAAGCACCCGTAAGCCCGAGCCGCGCCAGAGTTATTAAGAACAATTCGTCGCTAAATTATCCCATTAATTTTTTAAGTTATAATTTGATTCGGCTCGGGCTAACGCGTGCTAAACCCCTTCAAACAGTCAGTCAGTTTCCAAGAGAAACACGCCGTCGCTACGTTGCACCAAATCAAATGAGTTTACCCTGAGCACCTGATTTTTAATCGAGCAATGTTATGTTCTTGTATTTTTTATGTAAAAAACCAGTTAGTGTCCATCCATAAATAGTCTTTTTGCCCAATCCACCGGAGGCGGACAAGTCTCTGCGTTATGCTCAAAAAATAATCCTCGAAATATCAACTATATGTCTGCGGTTATTTTTTTCGCATGCCTTGATCTTGAACAAAAATCCTCATTTATGGATGGACACCAGTTAGATTAGGGGTCATTTTTTTGTTGATATGTTTAAAACAATACAGAAAAAGCAGATTTTGGGCAGAATTCAATAAATATAACAATTAGGCTCCATAATTTATTGAGAAGTTACCCAAAAACTTATAACTCTTCAAAATATAAGCTAAAAATTGTATATAACAGACTCCGACTCGTGTAAAATTCAAGTATAAAATTGCGAGAATTATAGAGGATAAAAAGACGTTGTCTATTCTGACAAAAGATGCTTTAAATAGGCCCAATTATAAAAGCAACAGGCAACGAACAGTGAAAACAGCAATAATAGGCGCCGGCAGAAACAAAAGTGGTATTGGGCAATATATCGGAAAGTATTTTCAAAAAAACGGGGCAATTGTCATATCGATTCTGGGAACAACTGAAAAGACAGCTTGCAGGGCCTCTTCTATTCTAACACCATATGGAATCCATGCCACTTACTATACGGATTTCAAGACCATGATGAAAAGTGAACGACCGGATGCGGTTGTTGTCGCTTCCCCGGCACTCACTCATTATGAATATTTAATAAAATGTGTTAAAGAAGGAGTGCATATATTTTGTGAAAAACCATTTGTTTGGCAGGATAAAAGTGATTCTGATATAAATTCATTACTTAAAAACATTTTTGAAACCGCAGAAAGCAATAATCTGAAAATAGCAATGAATTCTCAATGGCCTTTTTCATTGCCATACTATGAAAAACTTTGCGGTCCAATCGACTATCAAAAAGTTGACACTTTTTTTATCAGACTGTCCCCTATGGTTTCCGGAAAAGAGATGATTTTAGAATCTGTTCCACACGCCTTAAGCATTTTGTATACGGTACTTGGTGATGGAGAAATTGGCAATGTACGTATTCAAGCGTATAAAGAAAAAATAATAACAAAATTTCAATATATTTTTTCTGCGGGCTATTGTGAGGTTATGATTGAGCTTGTGAGAACAATTCTTCCTCCCCGCAGTTTTTCATATGGGTTCAATGGTAAGATTATTCATCGGGTGTTGGATCTCGATATTTATGATATTTATTTTGAGCATTCAGGGGAAATCTTGAAGATAAGAGATCCGTTAGAACTATCGGTGCAAGATTTTATTTTGGCGGTTGGAGAAAAGCGGGAACCCATGATTGGTAAAGCACATATTATGAGCAATATGTCTCTGTTAAAAAAAATTTATGATTGTTGTGAAATAACTTGAGAAATCAATATGAAAAAACTAAAGCACAAAGAACATGATTTCAGTTCCAAGCTAAGGCAGTCTTCGGTCATAGAAAGCCTTAAAAAATATATTACCTGGCAACGAAATGCCGGAACAACTGGTGCTGAACATGCACTCCCCGGTTTGGCTCCGATATCCATAAACCTGGATCTGACGTCCGCCTGTAATTTTGCATGTCCGCACTGTGTTGATTCAAAAATTATCAATACCGGAAAATACTTGGCTATAGAGGATGTAAAACGTAGTTTAGACACCTTAAAATCCCGCGGTTTGTTATCCGTTATACTCTTAGGAGGGGGGGAACCCACCCTCCACAAAGATATTGGCGAAATTGTAAAATATATAAAGAGGATAGGACTTCAGCTGGGTATTGTAACCAACGGGTCACGACTGGGTCGCATGGCAAACATTGCAGCTTTATTGGAAAAGCATGACTGGATAAGGGTATCTTTGGATGCTGCGAGTCAAGACACTTTTGTGAAACTCCACAGGCCTAAAACCCATGTAACTTTAGATGACATAATCCATAGTGCTAGAGAAGTGAAAATGCGTAATCCGAATATTTCCTTAGGCTATTCATTTGTTATTATGTGGGAAGGATTATACTTAAACGGACAGGCGCTTTACCCGAATATCCATGAAATGACCGAAGCCGTGAGATTGGCCCGAACGTACGGATTTGATTATATTTCTTTTAAACCCTGTCTAATACGACTTCCAGAATCTCAGAAAGAAACTCTTTTAGACAGCATTGACAGAGAAAAAGAACAACGTATTATAGAACATATTAAAAATAATTTTCATGATGCAAAACGAGCTGCAGACAATAAAATAAAGGTCCTTGAAAGTGTGAATTTACGGGCAATGATGGATAATAAGGTGCATGAACTGAAAAGGCAGCCCAAGATATGTCATTTGCAGTTTTTCAACACGGTGGTCACGCCGTCTGGAATTTTTCACTGTCCGGCGTTCAGAGGGGTTGAAAAGGCCAAACTTGCGGAATTTAAAGGATATGCGGGAAAAGAAAACTTCCTTCAAACATTACAAAACCTAACCCATTCTATTGGCGTCTTTAATGCTGAAAAAGAATGCAATGTTGTGGGATGCTTTTATCATCATGTCAACTGGTGGATTGAAAATTTTATACATTCAGATAAGAGTGTTGATGAAATAGAAGAAATAGACGACGAGGACTTCTTTTTATAATAGTATATCATGCGCGTTAAAAAAATATGTATTGTACATCTGAATCAGATTGGGGACTTGATTTTTTCCCTGCCCCTGTTAAAGGCCCTAAGAGAAAACCATCCGGATGCATCTATTCATTCTTTGCTTAAACCGTATCTGCAAGAACTGCTTGTTGATTCACCGTTCGTTGACAGGGTAATCCCTCGAAAAAGCGGACTGACAGCTAAATTTAAGCTGTTAAAAAACATACGGAAGAACGAGTATGACCTGGTGATATCTCTTGCCAGATCTGAAGAGTGTCTGATGTTAACCGCCTTAAGCAGAGCAAAAATCAAGGCCGGATTTTCTTATTTTCCATGGGACTTGTGTCTTAATATAAAAGAAAATATTGAAGGCCATAACAGTTGGTATAATAATGCCAAGCTGTTAAAACGTATGAACGTCACGGTCACAAAAACGGATTATGTTGGGCTTTTGAACGTGAATACGAACAAAATCAATCTGAGCCTGCCGGAGAAATTCGTCATCATTTCTCCGGGCACATCTAAAAGAAGGCTTACCAAGGCCTGGCAAAAAGAAAAATTTGCGCGGCTGATGCTTTTGCTAAAAGAAGAATATGGGTTATCCGTTGTTCTTGTGGGGGGTATGGACAATCAAGAATACAACAGCGAGATAATAAGGATTTTAGAGGAAAAGGCCCGTGAAAAGGACATGGATCTTCTGGATCTGACAGGTAAAATCGGCCTCGGCAGTCTTTGCTCGGTTATAAAAGAAGCAAGTTTATTTGTGGGTATTGATTCAGGCGTTATGCACATGGCCTCCTGTCTGGATATTCCTGTGGTGGGACTTTTTGGTCCCACCGATCCGTTTTATGTGGGACCTCAAAACAAGAAGAGTATTGTGGTAAGAGAGGAATCCATGGAATGCGTGCCCTGTTATTTAAAGAATTGTAAGCACAGGGACTGCATGAAAAAGCTGGGAGTATCTAAAGTATTCGATGCCTGTAAAGGGCTCTTATAAGTAAGTTAGATATTCGATATAACTCTTATCAATGGAAATGTTACCGAAGCCTTTTCAAAAGTGCCTAAAGTTTGAAGTGATCTAAAGTGCCTAAAGTTGAGGTAGCGCTAACGCGCTGTCATTAAAATATAATTGGCTTAAATTCCTTCACTTTAGTTCACTTTAGTTCACTTTAGTTCACTTTAGGCACTTTACACTTAAAATGATAGAAAAACATATTCGACAACCATTCAAGGAGACCAATAGATTGCTCGAAAAATTTGCAACTTTTATTGCAAGTGTTCCCCATAAGCGTATTGCAAGCATGGGCAGGGTATTAGGGATGCTTATGTACGGTATAGATGTGAGGCATCGACGGATCGTCAGGCGTAACTTGAAATTCGTCTATCCGGAATGGTCGCCCAGGCGAGTTAAGAAAATTTCCAGGCGCATTTTTCAAAACTTGGGCACTACTTTTCTGGAAATTTGTCAAATGGTATGTTTTTCCAGTGATGATATCATAGACAAAGTTAAAATCAGGGGTGAAGAGCATCTTTTGAATGCCATGCAAAACAATAAGGGAGCAATTTTAATTACTGCACATTTGGGTAACTGGGAAATTGTACCATTATTTTGGCCGTTGTATTTCAAGACGCCGCTCACCGTTGTAGCCAGACAAATTCAAAACAAAATAATTAATCGATGGATTCATGGACTCAGGATTCGGTTTGGTAGTAAGGTTATTTATAAAGATGATGCCTTGCCCGAAATGACTCGAACCCTGCGTCACGGTAAGATACTTGCGATATTGATCGATCAGGGGATAAAAAGCTCTCTTGGAGTAAAGATTAAATTTTTCAATAAATTCGTAACGGCAACACCGGCTGCAGCCCTATTGGCCATGCGATGTAAAAGTCCGGTTTTACCCGGTTTTTGTACCAGAAATGAGGATGGTGCATTCACCATTAGCTTAGAACCGCCCCTGGTCTTAAAGAAGACCGGTGATCTTAGTGCGGATTTGAGGACCAATACTCAAATCATGACAGATGCTATCGAAAAAATGGTTCGGAAATATCCGGAGCAATGGTTTTGGGTTCACAAGCGGTGGAGAAAGTACTATCCACATCTTTACCCGGAAGATATGCACAGGCGACGGCGTCGCCGGGCCAGAAAAAAACAAAGGGCTTAGTCGGGAATTAGCTGAAAAAATTTTTCAAATATTTAAAAATTAAAAAGTCGATATGTTAAACCATGGATATATTTTTCATTAGGTTAGGACAACTAATATAAGGATGGCTTTTTATTAAGATTTCAAAGTTCATACAAATTTATTTTGCCCTGAAAAACCTGGTCCTTTGGGCCGGGGTCGGAGATCAATGGCTCTGCCCGTATAAATCAACCGGAGTAATGGAGTACTGGAGTGTTGGAGTGTTGATTTAAAAAAAGAGCTTTAAACTTTCAGATTTTCTCCAGAAATCTGTTTTCTGAGAGCGATGAAAAAAGGGGTTTCTTCCATTACTCCACCACTCCAATACTCCAGTACTCCGTAAATCGTTAAATGCCGGCAAACTAAATCCCCTCTGGACCCGGATCTTTATTCCTTGTATAAATAAAAGCACGCTTGATCACCGTCATTTTCTTCATTTAACTTAATAGCCTTGTCCTTAAATTCTTGGATTTGCTTTTCTGAGAAAATTGACTTTTGAGGATTTTGCGAATAAAAGCTTTGGTTTTTGAGCGGGATGTTTCTAAGATAAAATTCGCTGCCTAAGAATTGAAATTCTGTGGAATCAAATTCTATATCTACCACTTTGAACCCTGCCTGTTTTGCAAGAAGCTGAATACTATTAACGGTGTGCAAAAAAAGGTGTCGTGGTGCATCTAAGGCTACCCAATTAACTCCATAACGACGCCATGCATAAGAAGCGGCGACCGGAATTCTGATTAATACATATCTATCGGGTTTCAACAATTCGTAAAATTTTTCCAAAACATTTAATGGTTGTGGCATATGTTCAAAAGAGTGGTTGGAAATGATATAGTCAAAGCATCCCTTTAATTCGGAAATGTGGTTTTTTAAAATTTTAACGCCATTCCGATAAAAAATGCTTTCTATGATAAAAGGATCCACACCCGTCAGATTAGAGAAACCATCTCTATGCATACGAATTAGTAACTTGCCGACGCCACAGCCGACATCAAGAATTGCAGAATTGAATTTTATTTTTGTTTTTCTAAACCAGCTAAATGAACCGTATTTATCTGAGCGAAGAGGCCACAAGTTGTTCTTTCCGAATAAGCAATACCTTGATCTTTGACGACGGAAAAAAGTTCTAACGGGATTTTTCATAGGATTTTTCTTAATTTGATAAGAATAATATTTCTCAGGGTAATATTTGGAAATATCCCATGGTATATTTTTTATTTGAAGACATCCGCAGGAAGCACATTCGAAATACTCAAATTCATCCCTAGAACCAAACATCATTTCACGGACAGAAAAAGTCTTGTTACTTGAAGAATTTCGGCAGATTTTACATCTTGTCATATCGATCCTAACTATCAAAAAATTTAGAAATAGTCTGTGTTGAAAGACAAAATTTAAAAATTTATGCTAATTCTTTTCTATTTTTCCGGGAAAAAATCTAATGGTTTTAAAAAGGAAACGGTAAAGTCTCTTTTTCTTTCTGGATAATATTTTTCGTAGAAAAATAAAGATTCGTAGGTCTATATCCTTCAATTCCGTTACCTTCTTATCCACAACCACATTAAACAATTTATAAGTTGCCAGATCTTTCTTTACAAACTCTACCGGTTTTTTCGCCTTTAGAAAAACCCCTGGTGCCGCTGTGTCATTTTCCAAGGTGATAATTTCGCAATCAGAAAAAATTTTCTTTAGATCATCCAATTCATAGCGCCAGAAATCATACGGGAAACCGTGATATTTAAAACCTTTAGATCTTGTTGTAATTATTATAACCCCGTTTGGCTTACAAATGTTTTTAATATTTGAAACAACTTTTTTCCAATCCCTAACATGTTCAATGAGTTCGGTACATATAACAATATCAAAACGCTCTTTACCAAAAACATTTATTATTCTTTCGGCCATACAGACGACATCAACACCAGGCCCCCTTACTATATCAACACCAATATATTCGGCGGGTTCTGCCCATGACTCAATGATGGGTCGAAGACTTCCATTCACATCATAGGCGCCCACTTCGATAATCTTTTTTCCTTTTATTTCCCAAAGCTTTAGATTTTTAACACCAAAGACAATACCACTTGCATTGCACATAAACGAATTCTTTCCTTAATAATTTGAATATGATAATGATCTAACCAAACAAGAAATAAGCTGTAACATTTATCTTTTGCTATGCAGAATTTTGGAATTTCAAAACCTGCATTATAATCTGTGACCGCTGCCATTGCCACATGATCAGCAATAATATTTATGAAAAAATGATAAGTTGACATTACAGACGTAAACGAGTAACTATCCTTTTTTGTTTGTATTCAGACCTTAAAAGACATAGCAAAAAAAAATGTTTTCCACAAGGGAATAAAGCGAGTAACAACCTAAATCAAAATCGAGATTCATTGTGGTTCGATTAAAATTTGAAACCATAAAAGCCTTCCTCACCAGTCAATACTGGCTAATACTCACATTGTCCGGGGCATTTTTCGCTTTCTTTGCCCTTAATCGTTCGGGTATTGTTGTTTTTATAAAACTAAGCCTCGTTTTTTTGATCCTTAATGCATTATTTGGCGAATATAAACTAAAAAGAATCCCGATCTTCTATTGGATTACCATTGCCATTTGTGCGTATTTATTGCTGGCAAGCCTTCTGGTCTGTCCGCAGCAATCACACTTCAGATGGATGAGCAACTTAGTCAGAATGCTTATCGTTGTTTTTGCCATTCACTGTTTGAGCAAAAAGAAAATCGCTGGCTGGGTACCAGATTTTTTTTCTGCCATCATATCGATAGCTGTTTGTTGCCAGTGCGCAGCTATCTATCTTCTTCATATGCCCTATGGTACTTTCACCAACATTCATTACTTAGCAACATTTGCTATTTTGGTTCTTCCGATAATTTATTATTTTTTTTGGGTCACCACTAGCTGGCACAAAATTTTATTTGCTCTCATCGCCATCATGGATGCTGATCTTTTATTGCATACAGGGTCGCGGCCTGCATTTTTAGGGATTTTTGTTGGCACGTTTTTAGTCTTTATTTTTCTCGTTAAAGGTCGCTATAAATGGTTTGGAATGATTTTCACATGTTTTGTTCTGATCACTTTGTATTTAACTGATTATGCCAATTTTGCTTCAAGAATTCAGGATTTAATTATTAACCTGGCTGAAGAAGAAAGAATCCAGTTATGGACTAAAGCATTTTATAAGATTAAAGAAAATTCGTTGTGGGCCTGGGTATTCGGTCATGGGATAGGATGGTCCCCAATAAATTACAAAGGTCCGACTTTTAACATCACCCTTGTCTCCTCTCATTCCTTTTTTCTCGAAATAGTTTATTTAAACGGTCTTATTGGGTTCGTTTTGATTTTTGGGGGGTTGGCACTTTTATTCGCTTCAATTGTAAATGCGGCTAGGCAAAACCAAAACAGAAAAATTGGTCTTCTGTTAAAATGTTTAATCATTGTTTTTTTAAGTTGGCTGATTCACTGTGGATTAACTTTCCCATTTTACTCGAAATATTCCCTATACCCTCTTGCTTTTATTCTAGGAACTCTATTGGTATTTGTGAGCAGGACAAGCAGCGATAGAGCTTTTGTCCATAAAAATTGCTAACCTTATAAAAATTTATTATAGTTTTTAATATCCCGACCGCTTGCGGCGGGGTTAAAGCCGTCCATATGTTACTGCCATTATGAAATTAGGTAAAATATAAGCTATGATGTTGTTATGATGGCAATTATATATTATACTCAAAAAATTGTGAAACCCTATGAAGATTCTTCATATTAATACTGAAAAAACCTGGCGGGGTGGGGAGCAGCAAACCTTAAATCTCCTTATGGGCCTTAAACGAAGAGATATATCATCTCACCTGGTATGCCAAAAAGATTCTCCCATGGCTGAAAAAGCAGAAGAAAAAGGAATTAAAACCTTTCCTATTTCCATGCACGGAGAGGTAGACTTTTTGGCCTGCTTTCGGATCAGGACACTTATTAACAGATTCAGATACAACATTCTCCATTCTCATACTTCTCACGCACATATGCTGGCGTTTTTTTCTTCCATTGGCGCCAACGTCAATCGTCTTGTTTCTCGCAGGGTCGATTTTTCTATTTTCCGCCACAGTTTTTTGAAGTTAAGCGGTATAAAGTACCGCTATATGTCCGATTTTTATATTGCCATTTCCCATAAAATCAAAGATGTTTTGGTGAATGACGGCGTTCCTGCCGGCCGTATTTTTGTAGTTCCAAGTGGAATCAACCCAAACAGATTTGCTAATGCCGGCAGGGATTACCTTATGGCTGAGTTTAATATCAAAAGCAGTGAAAAGGTTGTGATAAATGTTGCTCATCTGGCCGGGCATAAAGGGCAACAATATCTGGTCAGATCGATTCCTCTCGTTTTGGCCAAGATTCCCAACGCCCGCTTTTTTATTGTCGGGGGCGGTGAGTTGATGGACAGCCTTAAGACGTTAGCTGAATCCCTGGGACTAAAGAAGAGGCTTATTTTTACCGGATTTCGCCGAGATGTGGGTGCTTTTTACCAGATAGCCGATCTTTTTGTCATGAGCAGCGTTCAGGAAGGTCTGGGAACCGCAGTTCTTGACGCCCTGGCCCTTGGAAAACCGGTTGTGGCTGCTAAATCGGGTGGAATTCCGGAAATCATTAAAAATGGGGAAAGCGGGCTTCTGGTTTCTCCCGCCGATCCTAAGGCATTGTCGGAAGGAATTATCCGGATGCTTACCGATGATGAACTGGCAAAGCGAGTTGCAAGAACAGGCAAGTCGGTGGTGAAACAAAAGTTCACCATTGACACAATGGTTGAGAGAAATATCGATGTGTATCGTCAGATTTTAGGAGATTATTAATAAGCTATATCGCAGCAATAATGTAATGAGATCGATTATATGTTAAAATTTGTTATTCTTGCGAAACGCAACGCGCAAATGGGTAATCGACTGACTATGCATGCGCATCTTTTGGCGTGTTGCCTTGAAAAAGGTTGTACTTTTTTGAATCCAACTCTTGGAGATTATGCTGATTTCTTTTCATGCACCAGAGGGCGTTTGCTCTTGCAGAAAGATTTATCTGTTAATAGGACTCCGACACTGAGATGGATACGCAGCTTTATCTATTTTTGTGTGCGAGTACTGTATCAAATGTCAAAGATTTCAAGGCTGCTACCGTGGTGTCCAATTCAATCTAGAAAAGCGACTCGTAATCCGGAAGGAACAGGGTTGATGGAATTTTTAAACCAGATAGAAGCCAGGGGCGGACGATTGGCACTGGTTCAGACTTGGAAAATTCGAGAATATAATCTATGTGCTAAATATGCTGATTTCATACGTTCAATTTTTACGCCTCTTCCATATTTGAGACAGCGAGCTGATAAAAGATTGTCTGAATTACGGTCGAGAGTTGATCTGGTGGTCGGTGTCCATATCCGTCATGGTGATTACCGAAAGCATAAAGGAGGGGATCTTTTTTTCTCACCTCAGCAATATCGAAACTGGATGGTCGATTTTGCAAGTGCTTTCCCGGAAGTTAAGGTAGGTTTTGCAATTTGCTCAGATTCAAAACAAAAAGCCAAGGATTTTGCAGGGTTAGATATCATTTTCGGTCCGGGCAACGATGAAGCAAGCGACTATGGAAACAAGCGTACAGATTTTGTGAAGGAAACAAGCATTGAAGATAATTATCTACTTAGCCAGTGTGATTATATACTGGGAACGGTAAGTACTTTCTGTTCATGGGCTGCTTTTTGGGGTGGGAAACCCTTGCTTCAGGTATGCTCCATAGATGAATATGTCACCCCCGACCGTTTTGCTATACCCATAGGTCCTGATTGAAAAGGTTTGAATAGTTCTTATAAAGGGTGGATGAAATCAAGCACACGACCAAAGATAACTCACGAAAAAAATAGAGATGGATTTAATAAGAACGTTGCATGAAGAACTTTTAGGTTCTCAAATAAAAAATAGCCCACTTTTTCCAAACATTACCCTTGAAACGATTTTTAGAAATATCCTTAGCTGCAAGTTAATAAAGAATACTGAAAAACGACAAGTTTTTTATATTCAGACACCAAAAGGTGACTATTTCCTAAAACTCAGTCATCTGATTCGAACAAAAGACCGATTACGCCACCATATTCTCCCTTGGAGACGATGGGCAGAGTGGCGAAACTTACATAAGCTCATTAGGATGGGCATTAAAACAGCGATGCCGGTCATAAAAGGAGAAAGACGGGAACAAAGACCCAAAAGTTTTTTTATAATGACAAAAAAAGTCGACGGTATTTCTCTGAGTGAACAAAGTGTTCCCGATCCTGAAAATTTAGGCAAATTTTTTGCTTCCCTCCATCTAAGAGGAATTTATCATGCGGATTCTCATCCTGAAAATATAATAATAAAACCAAATGGTCAATTGTGTCTCATTGATGTTCAGGAAGTCTACATATTAGGGAGATTACCAAGAGGGTTAAGAGTGAGTAACTTAGGCAAATTATTTTTTGCTTTTATTCCTAACCGGCAAGGACAACCATGGTTCAAAGAATTATTAGGCGCTTATAATAAATCTTTCAAAAAAAAAGTAAATCTTTCGGAGGTTGAGCTTTCCGGCCAAAAGCACCGAAAACGATACTATCGATCCCGAGCTAAAAGATGTTGTAAGAATAGCAGCGAATTCGCGGTTGTAAAACTCAGGGGAATTAATGGATACAAAAGAAAAGAGTTTCAATGGGAAAAAAAAGAAATTGAAAATGCATTATTACTAGGAAAAAAATTAAAAGAAGATAGAGTTATTGCCTACAAAAATGTGTGTCTAAAAATTTATGAAAAAAGGATATTGCATCGTGACAGATGCTTTGCTTGCTGGAAAAACTCAAGATCTCTCGAGGTCCGAAATATTCCGGTTCCAAAATCTTTGGGATATTATAGGATGGATAAAAAAAGTTTATTTTTCTCGGAGTTTTTAGAGGACGCTATAAGTTTAAACCAGTATTTATCTTCAATAAAAAATCTAAAGAAAAAACGCACGGCTGTCAGAAAATTAGCATGTTGGGTCAAAAAAAATCATGATCGAAATATTTGGCAGCGAGATTTTAACTCTGACAATGTGCTATACAATAAAGGCACCTTTATAATGATAGATCTTGATGGCGTGAGAATTAAAAAGCTTTCGCAAAAAAGGAGAATTGTTAACTTAGCCCAGTTAAATGCTTCGTTAAGTAATGCGGTTACATATAAAGATCGAGTAAGATTTTTCCATTATTATTCATTAGAAGAAAAACTAACTCGGCAGAAAAGAAGAAGTATTTATAAAAAAGTATGGGAGATAACAAGAACTAAGAATACAAAAGTATTTGGACTGGTTCTTGATAAACTAAAATGAGAGGTCGGGATATTTTTTAACATTTAACCGCTCCATGAATAATCCGCAACTACACCGTACAAACTCATACATAAGGGCTCGTAACGAAAAAACAGTGTATCAATATTTAAATAAATAGTTTAGGCAGATAACATTTTTTATCTTTTCATTACGAATTCATAAAAGCGCTGTTTTTTCGAAACGATCCCTAATGCATTCAAACAGTGTACGATTTCGTTGCGGATAATTCATTCCGCTTAATTTGGGGCTCTAAAAGAAAAACTCCCCGACCTCTGAACTAAAATAAAGGTAATGTTTGTAACCTATCAACAAGTTCTGGTGTATTAATTGATGATATTGATCTATGTCCATAATTTATTGAATTGTCAATAATATTTTGATTGGATAATGTAAAAAAATGAATAAAATTGACGTAATTATCTCCGCTTATAACTGGCCTGATGCTTTACAAAAGACATTATTAGGCTTTACACAACAAACATACCCATATTTCAGGATATTAATTGCTGACGATGGTAGTGACTCAGATACCAGGGAAGTAATCAAAACATTTAAAAAGAAACATAGGATTGAAATAATACATTGCTGGCAACCAGATCGAGGGTTTAGAAAAGCCAGGATGATTAATAAAACAATGAAACTTTCTAAAACCAGACAGGTCATTTTTACTGATCAGGATACAATTCCCCATCCTGATTTCGTGAAAGAGCATTATAAAAGATTTGTTCCAAATGGCATTTTAGTCGGAGGGTATATAAGATTATCCAAAGAATATACTCAAAATATAGATTTTAACCAAATAAAAAATAAGGACTATTTAACACAAGTAACTGGGAAGAGAAAAAAAGTTTTATTATGGAAACATGTTAAAAGTCTATTTTATCAACTGAATCCGCTTCACAATCATAGACCCAGTATCATGGGGTTAAACTTTTCTATTGATAGGCAAGTTTTCTTAAAAATAAACGGTTACGATATGAATTATGAAGGATGGGGACAAGAAGATTCGGATTTAGCAAACCGAATTTGGAAGGCGAGGTTTCCTTTTAAGTCATGCTGGAATTTATGCTTGGCGTTTCACCAATGGCATCCCGAAAATCCAACTAAGAAAGAAAGTAAAAATAGAAAATATTACAAAAGACCAGGTGTGCCGATTCAATGCAAAAATGGTTATCTGCAAGCCGGCAATCCAACTGTTTTATCCTAACCCGAAATTTCATGAAAATTTTCGAGAGGTCTTTTTCTTACTCCTTTAAGGGCGATTATTATGCTTTCCCTTTAAAGAGTTTTCCCAAGATAGAATTTTCCTTTTTGCGGCTACCGGCAACAGCCGTTACGTTAAGACTGGTACCAACACCCCCGATTTGGTCGAAGCTGGAGTCCTTTTCAAACGCTTCCTTTCTAGGATCCCAATTTTGTATCTGTTCAAACCCGCAGTGTGACAGGCAGAATTCAAGAAATTTTCTGTCAAACACGCATTTGTGAAGATTTTCCGGATATTCCTGCTCTCCGCAAAGTCTTCCCAAAAGTTTTGGGTACAAAGGCAGAACTCCGTCCATGTAAATCTTACAGATCGCATTAAAATCCGGCACAGCTATTCTTGCAGTACCTCCCTGAATCAGCATTTTTCTGACAAGAAGTAGTACTCCGAGAACATCACTATCTCCCTGTCTGAGTTTTTTACCTGGTGCGCCGAAGTGTTCAAGGACATGAGACAGATATACCTCACTGCATTGTCCTTCAAGACAGTTCGAAAGTTCCGGGAGGGTGGCCACAATATCAACGGCTTCTGTATTGCGTACGTCTACATTTATATATCCCGGCTGTCTGACTTTTCCGCATCCGAAATTTATTTTAATCTCCCGGGAAGTAGGTAAATCTAACTTCTTATTTAAGTTCAGATTTCTTTTAATCTCTCCGATTATATTATCCATCAATACCACCTGATTGTATAAAACCGGTTTTACAGCCTTGCTTAAAGGTCTCGTTCTTTGGAACGAACAGCGGGTCTCTTCTTTACGGCGAAAAACATACCGTGGTTTTCCTTGCGCCGATGGGGCTCGACGGTTACGTAGTACCCCTTGGACTCCAGGAAAGAAACAAATTTAGTAATGCGCGTGCGAGGATCATGCTGAGCGACGTTGTGATATTCACCATGGATGCGGGAAATGCGTTCAAAGGTATGGTCGCTCGTCGCGTATAGAATGTCGTACTCCTGTCCCTCTACGTCGATCTTAAGCAAATCGCAGTGATCTATTGAATGCTCGGCGAAGAGTTGATCCAGGGTGATCGCGGGTACTTTGTCGTACTTTTCCGACATTAGGCCACCCATTTCCTGAAAGCTGGAGTACACGCCGCTCAAAGCATCTTTAAAAGGGCGATAGAGACGCAATACACCTTCTTTTCCGGCAACGGCTTTGCATACCGGAGTGACGTTGCTTCTGGTTGCGACATTGCGTTCCAACCATGCAAAGTTTTCGGGAAACGGCTCATATGCGATCACCCTGCGCGTAATCCCAGACACGCGTGCCGAAAACATGCCTACGTTTGCACCAACATCTACGACGCACTTCCACCTCCCAGGAGGAATCTCCGAAATGTGGTACTCATCCCGCATGAAGATGCGATGAAACATGTGAAAATCGTTGTATACCCCACGAATGAAAAGATTGCATCCGTCACGCATCTTCACTTCAAGAATTTTCTCTTTTTTCCTTTTCTTTCGAAAGCGAACAATTTCCCAAGGATTTTCCGCCATTCGACGAAGTATAAAGTAAAAACTGATATCCTCTATGCGCACTTCATTTCTCCTCGCCTTTTCCTACAGTTACAGCGAAAATCTTCACGGTCCAGAAGATTCCGAACTTTGGAAGCTGATCCTGCCCCGTAATTTTTATTAACCATTTAACGGCTTTTATAAATACATCTTGATATATTCCACAGGTGCTGCTAGTTTCATGCCCCCGGAGAACCGACAACACTACCTCATTCTTAAATAAAAAGGACTAAAAAGTTGTTTTTTACCTGCGCAAGTGAAACCGATTAAAAACTTACTGGGACAGGTCTTCGGTGATTTTCTTCACCATTTCTACATAACTGTATTTGTTATGAGCCAGGTGATAACCGGCCTCGGCGATTTTTTTGCGTTCTTTGTCATGTTGAAGATAATATCTGATTTTTTCACAGCACTCTTCAATGGTCTCAAACCAGTCTAATTTTCTTTTACGGCCAAAAATTTCCTCTAAAGAAGGAGAATAGGCGGTTAACAGGAAACCGCCACACCCCAGTGTGTACCAGGTGCGGTTGGAAAAATAGAGATCTATGGTTGGATCAATATTCCAGCCGAGTATTATTTTTGCGCCGGCGCATATTTTCCTGTATTCAGCGGCATAAACATCTTTCATTTGGGATTTCATACCGACCTTCTCCCACCCTGTTCCCCATAATTTCAGATCAAAATGTTTCGCAACTTCCCGCATACATTCTGTTCGTTCCGGTGTGTTGACTTTCCCTATAAAAGCGACTTCACTCTGGTAAAATTTTTCAGGTTTTTTTACCTTATAATGAGCGTCCGGATCACATCCGCCGGTTATAAATTTGGCATTTACTCCCTGTTTTTGGTATAGGGGAATCTCTCCCCGGTTCGTCAGATACATGATATCCGCTTTCCGGGCCAACTTGATGAGTTCCTCGAACTTGCTGCTGCTGATGCCCTTAAGGCAATCATCAAAATACATTACCGCCGGCATTCGCTCTTTGACCCGGGCAAGAAGCTCGCATGATATATCCCTGCCGTGAAAAAAGAGGAGGTCGGGTTTAAAAAAAGCTATAATTTTGTCGCATATGGAGGTTGCCGGATTTTTCCCTAAATATGATTTTATCTTTGAGAATTTTATCCAGATGGTTTTATGTCCTTTGTGTTGAAACGCTTTTTTAAAATAATGATAAATTTTTGTGTGTCGTTTTGACTTGGCGACTATTAGGACTTTCATGTGCATGGTCCTTATTGATGGCGGTATTAAGTAGTGCCTGAACGAAAACTGTCTTTTCCGCCAATATCTGCGTCAGGCTCAAATTTTAATCCTCGAAATACTACCGGTATTACTGTGGTTAAAATTTTCGTCTTCCTTGATCTTAACGAAAAATCCTAGTTTTCGTTCGGGCACTAAGTATTTTAAGAATCTTCAGGTACCTGTCCGCAAGAGAGATATGCCGATGATTCAATTGCCCGGCAATTTGCTCTATTTGCGGAATTGATGATTCTGAATATCTTTTTTTCGGAATTAACTACATTTTTTTGTTCATTACGGCGTTTGCGCATTGCTTTCCTGAATCTTGGGACAGCAAGAACTGTTGCAACTATGGGCATGCCATCTATGAGAAACAGCGAATAAAAGAGTCTTAACAGTTGAAATAAGATTTGCTGCTTCAATAATTCGGGACTCGTAAGATTTTTCCAAAGATAGAGCAACCGGTTTCGTTTGCGAATTATCTTGATTCTAAAACGGTTAAATGAACGTGAGATCGTTCCTTTATGAAAATGGGTTACACGGGATTCAGGAACAACAATACATTTCCAGCCTCTTCGCCAGGCACAGAAGCCAAGATCTGTGTCTTCATAATAAAACGGAACAAACAGATCATCGAAACCCTGTAGTTCTAAAAATCGTTTCCTGTCAACAGCAAAAGCTCCTCCAAGCGGAAACAGGGTGTACCATGGATTGGGTAATGATGAAGTGTTATTCATAAGTTGTTGGAGGGGAACTGGTTTATATCGTATTTTTCCCCGCCGGAAATAGGGCATGCTGACTGTTACATCGGCAGGGCTGCCGTTTTGGTTTAAAATCAGCGGTGATGCTGAAAATACGGTCGGATCTTTAAAGTTTTTCATGAGTGGAGCAATAAAATCGGGATCTACCTCCACGTCGGAGTTCAGAAAAATCAGAACAGGATAATTCGCGGCCTGCGCTCCTGACCAGCATGCTTTTCCGAACCCTTGATTTTGGTCGTGGGTAACTGTTTTTATGTTAAGAAATTCTTTTTTCAGCAGGTTGACGGACTGGTCAGTACTGGCATCGTCAACAACGATTATTTCGGAATTGCCCTGGTAGTTCTTTTGAGCGTTTAAGACAGATGGAAGGTGGGCTTTAAGCAGATCGGCACCGTTCCAGTTGGGAATAATAATACTGACGGATATCATTGCTCTTGTTTTAGTCTCCTTATTTTGAGGTTTGTCGATTTAAGAGTAATTTGTCATGAGGATTTTCGCCGGTGGGTGATAAGAACTTGATTTTCCAAATAGAGAATATAAGAAAACGGGGCTTATGTGTCAACTAAAATCGGATCGATATTTGTTTTCAAGCTTCATAGTTGACATTCTGTATTTTAATAAATAAGTATGTGTTAATGTTGAATGTTGTCTTATTTGAGTGATTATTATGAAAATCCTTCACATTTTTGCTAACTACAAATGGACCGGACCGGCAGATGCTGCTTTGAGTCTTGCCCGTGCGTTGCGGGAGAAGCATAACGTTACATTTATGTGTGGAGGTGCACCGCGTGGGCAGCAAAACCAAGTCAAAGAAAAGGCACACGAGTTTGGGGTTCCGGTGATTGTGAATAACGCACTCCGGAAACACTTGGAGCCGTTGACGGCACTTCATTCAATGAGGTTTGCAGCACATATTCTAAGACATAATAAGGCTGATATAATTCACACCCACTTAGTGAATGACCATCTTATTACGGCTGCTATGCTGTGGTTCACAAAAAGCAAGCTTCCATTGGTGAGGAGTTATTACGAGGACAGCCGGACACGCTCAGATCGCGTTAGGAACAAGATTCTCATGCGTTGTTGCACCAATGCAACAATAGTATTTTCCAGGTCAGCTTCCGAGGAGCTGCAGAAGCTGGGCATAAAAGATCAAATGATTCATGCAATTGATCCTGCTGTGGATGTAAATAGGTTCAATCCGGTACGTAATCTCCCGGACATGCGCGCCAAATTATGCTTTGGTGTGGACGATTTTGTGATTGGCATTGTCGCCAGGGTCCAACGTCACAGGGAATTCGATATTGTACTTGAAGCTACCCGGCGTGTAACTCACATTGTCCCGAATCTCCGTGTCTTGGTGGTCGGCAGAGGCACGCACATCAATGAGGTTCTCATAGAGCCTTCGAAAGCCATGGGGCTTTCCGACATTGTGAAATCTGTGGGATATCTTGACGGAGACTCGTATATTGGTGCGCTGGAAGCAATGTCTGCCAAACTATTCATGGTTCCCGGCTCTGATGGTACTTGCCGGGCCGTGCGTGAGGCCATGGCCATGGGGAAACCGGTGATTGCTACAAGAAGGGGGATACTTCCGGAGATGGTGAATGATGGTGTGGAAGGCATCATCATCGATCCGGATCCCGAAAGCCTTGCGAATGCCATGGTTCGGCTGGCGGGTTCACCCGACCTTGTGAAGACTCTTGGAGAGAATTCTCTGAGAAAAGCGCAGGACCGGTTCTCTCTGCGCTGTCAGGCGGAAAACACGGAGAAACTGTACCAAGAGATCTTGCAAGCGTCGAGTCTCAAGTAGGGGAACCGTGCAAAATAGGAGCACCATGTCGAAAACAACAGCGTTCACTGCCTGTCTCATCACCTTCAACGAGGAGGACAACATCGAGGCGGCACTTGAGAGCATCGGATTTGCCGACGAAATCATTGTCATCGATTCACACTCTTCGGATCGGACCCGTGAGCTGGCGCTTGGATTTCGTGGTCGCAGTCGAGACGGCCGGGAAATTGAGCCTCGAGTTATCGAGAGGGACTGGCCGGGGCACGTGGAACAGAAGAATTTTGCTATCGATCAAGCACAGCATGACTGGGTTTTTTGCCTTGACGCGGATGAGCTCATTTCCCCCCGGTTGCGCAAAGAGATCGAAACCGAGCTTGCTGCGGATTCTCCCGAGTTCGACGGGTATACAATGCCGAGAAAAACATACTACTTAGGGCGCTGGATTTTACGAGGCGGTTGGTATCCTGATCGAAAGTTGCGTCTGTTCCGAAAGAGTTGCGGGCGCTGGAGCGGCATTAACCCGCATGATCACGTAAAGGTCCAAGGGCGGACTCGGAATTTGCAAGGGGACCTTTATCATTTCAGTTACCGCGATATAGCGGACCATCTCCGGACCATCAACTCTTTTACTGACATTGCGTCAAAAGAAAAACATAAAAGACGCATTCGCTTCCCGCTGGCCCGAATCTTAATACATCCTCCCTACAAATTCTTCAAGATGTACTTTTTCAAGCAAGGTTTCCGGGAGGGCATACCCGGCCTGATCATTGCCATTCTCGGGATGTTTTACGTTTTCCTGAAATACGCCAAACTCTGGGAGCTGAAGCTTCAAAATAGGAAGAAAGCAACCGAAGATGATTACCTGACATCAGGTTCTTTCAAGGATTCTCCGGAAGAGGAAGCTTGAATTTACAGATCCGCTTTGTCAATGTCATTTACTGAAGCGTCCGCTGACAGAATCCAACTGTAAGACGCGGGTTCAGGTTAAGCGTAGAGATAATTAGTTGCCAAACCAGATTTTAAAGAAATAAGATCTCGGCACATCTTTTTCCCTCGTCATAACAGGCCCACAGACCGATTGGGTTCACCTTTTCCCGGTAGTCTTCCGGTTGGAAGGGTGGCCGAATCCATATGATAAGATCGAAGATTATCGTCGGTAACGTTTGAAAAGTTTTCAAAATGGTATGAAGTTACCTATTGTTCAACTATAATACCGTCTTTTTTTGTATAAAAAGCAGTGGAAACAGCGTTGCGTTTTGAAATGTGCATATGATACTTATTGCTAAATTCCACTCTGTTATCTACAACTTCCGAAAAAACACCTGAAATTCCGAGAACAAGTTCACAGACTTCCCGCACTCCGTATTGTGACCCGCTGTTTGCACTGATATAATCACATAATCCTTTTTCTTTAACATATGTTTCTAAAAGTGGACCGGCTTCTCTTCTGATTAGAAATCTCAGGCCGCAACGGCTGGCTATGGAAAGGTCTAAAACATCATCAAAAACAAATGCCACCTGATGGGGCTGAATGTTGTGTGTTGTTTGAATGTGGTTTAATGCCTCTATTTTATTCAATAAATTATAATAGACAAAGTGAAGGTGCTCTCTTTTGGAAAATTGAAATACAGATGGGTTTTTTTGACCGGTAATAATACCAAACAAGGGAAGCTCGTTATTTTTTAAAAAGTGTCCAAACCTCAACAGGTTTGTCCCCATTGAGTCCGGTTCCGTATAAGTACTGCTTGTTCCCTCTCCTTTTACACCCGCATTAAATACGCCGTCCCAGTCGAACAGATAGGCTTTGATATGCCTCAGTTTTTCTATGATATCGATATAAGGGGTGATAAATTCGCCCCCCAAATTTGAAAAAATGTCTTCTATATTCATCAAACAATCAAGTTCATTTTAATCAGGTCCTGAACATCAATCATACCGATAAGCTTATCATTTTCCAGCACGATGATATTATCAACCTTTTTATGTTTGAATACCTCAACAGCATCGTACAGCAGACTATCTCCACGGATTGTAATCGGTTGATTATATGAAAAATCCGACATTCTTTTGCTCAAGATGGTTTTTCCATTTTTTTCAAGCTGTCTCCTTAAATCACCATCAGTAAACACTCCCACCACTTTCCCATTATCGATAATGGCAACAGCCCCCAATCCGGATTCGGTCATCTGCACAATCGAATCCAACACCGTATCATCCAAAGTTGCGACAGGATTTGCCTCTCTTATTACTTCTTTAACTCTGATTGTCATCAACTGCGTATGTTCTGTGAATTGCCGAGTTCCTAAGGTTGTAAAAACGTTTTCGGTCAACAGTTTTATTACTTTCCAGGGTACCGTGCAGGTGTGTACGCCAAGATTTATGGCATTTCGCACATGTTCAGGGTGTCTTACAGAAGAAAACATGATTTTTGTATGGTAACCGTAGTGGTCTACAGCCTTCACGCACTGTTTTATCAGTTCAAGCGCATCATGACCTTGGTCCTGCAGGCGGCCCACCAGAGGAGTTACATAATCGGCTCCTGCGGCCATTGCCATGTAGGCTTGCTGTAAGGTGTAAACAAGATGGATGTTTACTTTTATGCCTTCATCTTTTAGCATTTTGCACGCTTTAACCCCGTCAATGGAGACCGGTATTTTGAATACGGTTTTCTCTGTATCCAACCCGAGGTCTAAAAGACGGTGTGCCTCTTTATGTATTTCATCACTTGTTTCACCCAGCGCTTCAATCTGTAATACCGGTATCATAGCGGCCAATTTCAGAATTGTACCGTCTATATCGGTTATGCCGTGCCGATGCATGAACGTTGGAGTGGTGGTAAGTCCTGCAAGAAAACCGAGCTGAAACGCCTCTTCTATCTCCTTTATATCTGCTGAATCTAAATATAATTCCATAATAGTTCACTTTTTTTATTTAGTGCCCGAAAGAAAACTATGATTTTTCGTTAAGATCAAGGAAAACGAAAATTTTAACCACAGGAATACGGGTAGTATTTCGAGGATTAAAATTTGAGTCTGACGCAGATATTGACGAAAAAGACAGTTTTCGTTCAGGTACTATTTATGAGTCTGTTGCTTAATGAGGATTTTCGTTCAAGATCAAGGCATGCGAAAAAAATAACCACAGGCATATATTTGATATTCCGAGGATTATTTTTTGAGCATAACGCAGAGATTGTGCGAAAAGACCATTAATCAACAGACTCATTTATGGGTTTCTATATCTTACCTCTATCTCATGTATTTCTATTAATGGTTTTAAAAACTCTTCCAGATCAAATACACTCAGCTGACTTGAGGCATCACATAAAGCCTTTTGAGGTTCAGGGTGAGTCTCTATGAAAATCCCATCTACACCTGCTGCAACACCTGATCTTGACAAAACAGGAAGGAACTCCTTAGACCCTCCTTTTGGGTCTGCACTGGGAATCCCGTATCTTCGTACAGAGTGGGTGATATCAAAAACTACGGGGAAGCCAGTCTGATTTAAATGAAAAAAGCTTCTGGGATCCACAATCAAATCATTGTATCCAAACGAATATCCTCTTTCAGTTAATATGATCTGTTCGTTTCCGCTATCCATGACTTTCTGAACGGGTTTTGCCATATTTTCAGGGGCCAAAAACTGTCCGTGTTTTATGTTGATCACTTTTCCTGTTCTGGCAGCTGCTTCCAGAAGATCTGTCTGCATGCATAAGTAGGCCGGTATTTGTATAACATCAAGAAATTCTGCTGCTTGGGCAACCTGCTGTGGATAGTGAACGTCTGAAAGAATAGGGAAATTGAACTCCTGCTTTATTCTATATAACAGTTTAAGTCCCTGGTCCAGCCCAGGCCCTCTGTAATTCTGGGCAGTACTACGATTGTCTTTTTGGAATGAGGATTTATAAATAACAGGCAGATCCAGTTTTTCAGAAACTTGTTTTAAAACATCCGCTGTTTTAAGCATGATGCCTTCTTCCTCAATCACGCAGGGTCCTGAAATGAGGAATAACTGATCAGCGCCACAGGAGATATTACCAACATGAACAATTCTTTTTTTCATGAGATTTTAAAATATCATTGAAGTTTTATTAAACCTTTATTCATGCTTGGGACTATGACTGAAAGGGTATTTTTTGTCAATATTTAAAACGTACTTTAAACCCATCGCCAACAGTGATGAACTCGTAAAAAGTCCGATTTAGACGGTTTCGTAAAAAGTTCAAACTCCCCCGCCAAACATAGGCGGGATAAAAAGGCGTTGCAAATTTTGTAATCATGAGGCGTACTTTTCGTACGTTGAATGATTGCGAAATGCAGCACAACGCGGAAGTTGGACTTTTTACGAGACCGTCAACAGTAAAACAATACAATCCCCGCTACCGGGTTTGCTCCATAATGATGCGTGTAACTGCCTCAATATCGCCTGGCCGATCAACACCAAAACTCCGGTGTTCTGTTTTCACCACATGAATGGGTATTCCATTTTCAAGCAGACGCAGTTGTTCGAGTTTTTCTGTTAATTCCAGATTGCTCGGTCCCATGGCCACAAATTGTTTCAGGATGTTCATACGGAATGCATACAGTCCGATGTGTCCGTAAAACTCACCCTTCTGTTGATCACGGGGAAACGGGATAAGAGAACGGGAAAAATATAGTGCACGGTTATCCTTAGCAAAAACAACTTTGACCCGGTCCGGGTTTTTAGCCTCATCCGGATCGATTTTTCGGACCAGGGTTGATACTTTTATATTAGGATCAGAAAAAGGCAAAACCAACTCTGTTAGCATGGCAGTCTCATGGGCCGGTTCATCGCCCTGTATATTGACCACAACAGCGTTTTCCGGTACGTTAAGCAGTTCTGCAGCTTCAAGAACCCGGTCCGTACCACTTAAGTGGTCCTCTCTTGTTTTAATTACCGGAACGTTCAGATTTTTTGCCGCCGAGATAATCCGGTTGTCATCAGTGGCGAGGATGGTCTTCGAAAGTTGCGGACAGCGGCTGGCCCGTTTAAAAACGTGCCAGAACATAGGTTTCCCCAAAATTTCTGCCAGCGGTTTACCCGGGAAGCGTGTGGACCCATAACGTGCGGGTATAATTCCGTAACATTTTGGAAGATTAGTCATTAGTTTAACGTCTCAGAAATTCCATAACTTCTTGAAACAATAAATTTCTTAAAACCAAATTGCCTATACTATCGGAATGGAATTTTGGAATGATGGAATATTGGAATGTTGATCTTAAAAAGATGTTGTTCATCTATTTATTTTTCTGTTAATAAGAATTTTACCATAACCCATAATTCCAGCATTCCATTGTTCCATTATTCCAATTGTGACCTGCCCGCTCGTGCCTTGCAATGGCAGGCGGGGCGAAGCGAATATAGTTCTTGTCCTGTTTTTTAGCGCGTGTTGTTGAGTAACTTATCGATCAGACGGCAAGCTTTGGCCGTGCCTCCCTGGCGGTCTTTCACATACATAAGCGCTGCGTTACGTACTTTTTCTCGGGGCATGGTTTTTTCTATGCTCTCCACAAGAAAGTTCGAAACTTCCTTCCAGTCTGCCGCTACATGAACCAGACCCTGTTCCACGATTTTCTGTCCTACCCATGCGAAGTTTTCCCATGAAGGGCCGATGACGGGTATGACTCCGCAGGTGAGCGGCTCCAAAAAATTCTGACCGCCCAGTGGAGCAAGACTCCCTCCCACGAATGCGCCTTTTGACAGTTTATAGGCTGAAGACAGTTCTCCAAAAATATCCCAAAGGATAACGGTACCTTCAGGGACTTGCTTTTCAATTTGAGATCGTAACATCCATGGTGTCGCTATACGATCCAATGCCTCTTTCCAATATGCTAAACGGTGCATATGCCGTGGAAACAATCCGATAACCGTATGGGGACGCCTGCGACGGATATTAAGTATGATTTTTTCGACGACCGCCTCCTCCTCTCGTCTGGTGGATCCAAGGACAAGGAAAGGTGTTCCGGGCCGCATAATTTTTCCGAGGTCTTTTTCTGCTTCGAGCCCGTAATTAATATTGCCGATATTGTCGAACTTGATATTTGACATCACTTCTACGCGTTCTTTGCCGAATATCCTGGCGAATCGTTTGACGTCGTTTTCTGAGATCCCATGAATTTTATCCGGTCCGATCATACGCCAAAAGGATGGCCAGATCAGGTATCGGGCCAGACTTCTGGCGGTGATCCTACCGTTAATAATAAGTGTGTTGCAAGCATGTTTTTTTAAAGCGAATAGGAGACCCGGCCAAATTTCTGATTCCAGAAGAACCATAATTTTCGGGCGGATGGTTTTTACCGCCCTTTCCATAATGGAAGGTTTGTCAAACGGGAAGTAGGCCGAACATACGCTCAGGCCGCTTTGGTTCGGAGTTATATCCGCAATGGCGCGATCCAGGATATCTAATCCTTGGATGGTATTTGATGTTACGATAATTTTAACGGGTTTACGGGGATGTAATTTTTTGAGGATCGACCAGGCCAGATAGGATTCACCGGAAGAAGCGGCTTGAATCCACAGATCCGCCTGGGTCAATGTCATATGCCGGAGCGTCCGTTGCCTGAATCCATCGGCAAGGCGTTGGTTCAGGCGAAGCGCAGGGATAATTAGATGCCATCCCAGGTTATAGAGATATAGCGCAGCTTTGAGTGTTATATTTTTCGACACTGTGGAGTTTTACCTCTACAGAATTAAGATATTATGACTTCTAAATTCTTGGATCATTTTTTAACAAATTATCAAAATATTCGATTGCCTTTATTAATCCCTTTTCTATCTCGACTTTTGGGACCCAATCCAATTCTTTTTTTGCAAGGGTAATATCAGGTTTTCTTTGCTTTGGATCATCGAGGGGAAGTTTTTCGTATGTGATCTTTGATTTAGATCCGGAAATTTCGATTATTTTTTTTGCCAATTCCAAAATTGTTAATTCTGTTGGATTTCCAATATTTATAGGCCCGGTTAAACGGTCAGCTGAGTTCATTAAGCGTACCATAGCTTCAATCATGTCATCAACGTAACAAAAGGATCTTGTTTGTGATCCATCTCCGTAAATGGTTATAGCTTCTCCTTTAAGGGCTTGAATGATAAAATTTGAAACAACCCTTCCGTCATTGGGATGCATTCGTGGTCCGTAAGTATTAAATATCCTGGCCACTTTTATTTTTAAATTGTGCTGACGATGGTAATCAAAAAATAGCGTCTCGGCACATCTTTTCCCTTCGTCATAACAGGACCGCAGACCGATTGGGTTTACCCTTCCCCAATACTCTTCCGGTTGTGGATGGACATCGGGATCTCCATAAACTTCGCTGGTGGAGGCCTGCAAGATTTTTGCTTTAACCCGTTTTGCCAGTCCCAGCATATTGATGGACCCGTGTACGCATGTCTTGGTCGTTTGAACCGGATCAAACTGATAATGTATGGGAGAAGCCGGGCAGGCCAGGTTATAGATCTCATCTACCTCCAGAAAAAGCGGGAAGGTGACATCATGACGTAAAAATTCAAAATTTGGATTATCGTGTAAATTAGCGATGTTCTGCTTGGTTCCCGAAAAGCAGTTATCAACGCACAACACTTCATTTCCTTTTTGAACCAATCGTTCACAAAGATGAGATCCTAAAAAACCACATCCGCCGGTAACAAGAATTCTTTTGCTAAGATGCATAATTAAATGTCTCGGAAATTCTACAATTTACTGAAAATACAGCTTTATTAATGGCACCCTGTTTGTGCCATCGGAATGGAATGCTGGAATAATGGAATGCTGGAATATTGGGGATAAAAGCGGAAAATAAACCATTTAAATTGTAAAAAACTCCTTCAAACCCATTATTCTACTATTCCAGCATTCCACCATTCCAATTGGGGCGAAGCCCCTGATTTGTTTTTAACTCCTTTTTTACAAAAAAACATAAAAATGCTGTCACACTATACATAAGAATGTAAAAATTTCAAACTTTTTTGTTCAAGGCATGCTCAGGGCTTTAATTATCAAAGTTTATATCAGTAAAAATAGTTGAAAATTCTACGTCGATCCTTTATAAGAGGAACAGTTTAAAGTAAAGGGGGTGTAAATCAAGATTGTTGGTTATTTAGCTCAAGCAATCCAGGTTTCAGGTGTCAGTGTTTAGGTGTTAGCTCTTACGTTCGTCCTCCTGACACCTGACACCCGACACCAGACCTTCGAATTCCGATGGAAAGTAATAAATGACCGCTGTTAACCAACATCAGTGAATTACACACAAGTAAAGGAGGCAATCCATGGCCATAAGTAAAGAACTGCTTGATATTCTTGCCTGTCCGAAGTGTAAAGGCGACATATACTTAAATGATACACAAGATGGACTTATATGTGATACCTGTAAACTTTTATATGAAATACGGGATGACATTCCGATTATGTTGATCGACGAGGCCAAGTCCTTAGACGTTTAGTCTGATGATTATGAGCCGACCTCAAACGCCAAAGCCTGCCAAGCTGGTGATCGGTTTTTTCCTAAGAGAAAAAGATTTGGTTGTTCCTGTGGTAAAAGCACTAACAGAAAAATTTGGCCCTGTTGATATCGTAAGCCCAAGGTTGCCATTTAATTTTACCACCTATTATGAACCGGAAATGGGAAAGCCTCTTTTCAGACGGATGCTTGCGTTTGAAAGGCTGATCAAGCAGAGTGCCCTGTCAGAGATAAAGCGAATCACCAACGATCTTGAGCTGGCGTATTTAAAAAACGGCAAAAGAATGGTCAATCTGGATCCGGGTTACCTGCTGCGGGAAAGGTTTGTGCTTGCCACCGGCAAGAATTACAGTCACAGGATTTATATCGGGCAACGGATTTATGCCGATTTAACCCTGATATATACCAAAGGTCGGTTTATGAAATTACCTTGGACATATCCGGATTATGCCGAACAAAACATGCTGATTAACCTTGAACGGGTACGGAATAAATATGTGATCGATTTGAAACAGACGTACGCATAAACTACAGGTTTCAAAGGAAATGCCTAAAATGAGCTAAAGTGCCTAAAATGCCTAAAATTATGGGATGTTATTATTTATAAATTTGTGTTTATTCGTGTTCATTCGTGGTTTTATTTAACCGCTCTTAACGGTTGAACCGTGAACCTCTGAACCCGTGAACGCTTAACTTATTTTTAAAGGCGGAAGAAAAATGCTAAAGAGTATGACCGCATATGCAAAATCAGAGAAGACTCAAGAAAAACTTACGGTTATGATTGAGATCCGTTCATACAACAGCAGGTATCTTGATGTTGCATTGCGTATCCCCCATGGATATCTTGCATTGGAGGAGAAGATAAAAACATTAATCGCCGGCAAGGTTGCAAGAGGCCGCATAGAGGTTAATCTGCAAGTCAGGGACGATTCCGGTGAGGCATATGCCTTTGAAATAGACACACCCAAAGCCATGGCATATTATGATAGCCTTGTCCAATTGAAAGAAAAGTTTAATATTAATTCCAAAATATCGATTGACCTTCTCGTGAGTGGGGGAGGTATTATTAAGCCTGCCGAGATAGGTTTTGATATGGAAGCCTGCTGGCCCGTTTTTGAAGATTGTATTAATGAAGTTTTAGACAACCTTATTGCCATGCGAAAAAAGGAAGGAGATTTTCTTGAAGCAGATATTACCGCCCGGCTTAACGGTATAGAAGAACATGTTGACCAAATTCAGAAAGAATCGAGCGACCTTTTATCTCATTATCAGCAGCGTCTTAAGGACCGTATCGCTGCTTTAACAAAAGGGATTATAGAGATAGATCCGGACCGGATAGCACAGGAAGCGGCTTTTCTGGCTGATAGAAGTGATATTTCCGAGGAAGTTGTAAGGGCTGCAAGTCACATCAAACAGTTTCGAACAATTATGAATTCAGCTGAACCTGCCGGCCGAAAACTTAATTTTTTGATGCAGGAGCTTAATCGTGAATTCAACACCATGGGGTCTAAAACGGCCAATACAAATGTTTCCCATATTATCCTCGAGGTGAAGTCCGATCTTGAAAAAATAAGAGAGCAGTTGCAGAATATTGAATAATATGGTGAGAATTAATTTCAGGAGACCTTTGAAAAATGTCAATTTTTGTTTAAGTTCAAGAAAGGCGATAATTTTAACCACCCCGATGAAAAACACATCGGGACAGGCATCCATACATTGAGTATTCCGAGGATTAAAATTTGAGCCTGTCGAAGCGAAGCGTAGATCCCGCCCATCGGGGACGCAGAAATTGAGCGAAAAAGGGCGTTTTGCAAAGGTCTCTCCGGTTTATCCGGGTGAGGGGAGGTATATGGATCAGAATCTTTTGAATATCGGTTTTGGAAATACAGTGGTTGCCGAACGGGTTGTTGCTATCGTGTCTCCCAATCCAGCTCCTATGAAACGTCTTAAAGATGAAGCCAAAGATGAAAAACGTTTGATAGATGCAACGCACGGCCGCAGAACCCGTTCTATCATTGTTATGGACAGCAATCATATCGTTCTTTCCGCGATACAGGCCGAAACAATATCCCAGCGCTATTCAACACTCAAGGCTTCGAAATAATCGATCATGAATGAACAGGAAAGCAAACCATCCGGTTCGAATCCCAAAGAGACAAATAGTAAACAGGCTCGTCTTTTTATCATTTCCGCGCCGTCGGGAGGCGGCAAGACAACGCTTTCCAAAGCCCTGCTTAACCGGTTTAACGATATTCTTTATTCGGTTTCCTACACAACAAGGCCACCTCGCAAAGGCGAACGAAACGGCGTCGATTATTATTTTACCCAAAAAAAAGATTTTGAAAAAAAGATAGAAAGCGGCCATTGGGCTGAATGGGCGGAGGTCCACGGCAATTATTATGGTACCTCGGCTGGATTTATAGACAGGGGTCTGGCTTCCGGGCGCGACATTCTCCTTGATATCGATGTCCAGGGGACCCTCAAGATACTTGAAAATTATCCCGACAGTGTCACGATTTTTATCATGCCCCCGTCACTGGAAACGCTTAGAAAACGCCTGGAAATGAGAAGAACCGAAAGCAGGGGAACAATTAAAAGACGCCTTTTAACTGCGGAAAAGGAGATGGTCCAAAAAGATCTTTACCGTTATGTTATCGTTAATGATCAACTGCCTGTATCAATTGAAACACTTATAGCCATTATCGAGAAATATCGATACCCGAACAAGCCTGAAAAATGCCTAAAATGAACTAAAGTGCCTAAAGCAAATTAACCGCAAATTAACGCAAATAGACATAAATTTTATCTTTAAATTCGTGTTTATTTGTGTTCATTCGTGGTTTGATTTAACCGCAGATGGACACTAGGTAAAGGTAGATATGGGAAAAATGTTAAAAAAAGAGATTATTTTTGGGATCAATCCGGTTCTTGAAGCCTTAAAAGCCGGTCGTAGATATTTTTTTGTAGTCTATATTACAAAAAAAAAGATCTCACAACGTTTAAAAAGGGTATTGACGCTTGCTGAAGGAAAAAAAATTTCTGTGGAACGGGTGGAATCTTCACAGTTAAAATCTCTGACCGGAACGGATCAACACCAGGGTATCGGAGCCCGGACAAGTCGTTTCCCGCTATCCGGAATTTCTGATATTGTCGACAAGATCCCGCCGGATGATACAAATCCTTTACTGTTGCTGATTGACAATGTCATGGATCCTCATAACCTTGGCGCCCTGGTTAGAACAGCAATTTGTGTGGGCGTTAACGGTATAATCATTCCAAAGGACAGATCTGTTTCTCCCACACCTGCGGTATCCAGAGCATCAGCAGGAGCTCTGGAACATATCCATCTTGTACGGGTAACAAACATGGTAAACACAATCGATGCGTTGAAGGAAAAAGGATGGTGGATTGCCGGAATGGAAAAAGCATCGGACAGATCAATCTTTTTGAGTGATTTGACAGGTCAAGTTGCAATTGTTATTGGTGGGGAGGGAAAAGGGATTCGACCCCTGGTAAAAAAGCATTGCGATTTTTTGATGTCCATTCCTCAATTAGGGCCGGTAAATTCCCTGAATGCCTCTGTAGCAGGAGCGGTTGCAATGTATGAGGCTTTCAGACAGCGACACCTATGTTGATGTCTCGGAACTTTTATGATTTATTGAGAATAATGGGTTTCTTAAGGGTTATATTTTTAATTCGCACATGGAGTAATGGAATAATGGAATGATGATTTAAAAAAGATGACATTTTTCTGTTTAATTTCCGTAATTAGGAATTTTACAATAACCCAACGTTTCATTTTCCCAGAACCCAATATTCCAGTGTTTCAATATTCCAACATTCCAATTATAACCTGCACTCTCATACCTTGCAGCGGCCGGCAAGGTGAAGCAAACTAACTTGGTGCCAATAAAACCATTACGTTGCCCCAAAATATGTTGATCCATACAGCCAAAGCCTTTAAACAAGCCCTTTTCCCGACGCGGTGTCTGGTATGCGGATCTTTTTTTCATTCCGGGCAGCATAACATATGCGATGTGAAACCGGGGACTACGAATGCGGACAGTTCAAACCTTGCACAGGAATTTATTGAAAAAAAAGAATTAACTTTTGCCCACGATAATTATTATTTGGGCAATATCCCTAAAGTCTTTGACAAATTGATGGCTCCTTTTTTGTGTCAGACTTGCACATCAGGATTTTTTCCGGTTGAATCCCCCAAATGTTCCAAATGCGGTATAATGTTTAAAAGCAGGCAAGGGGAGGATCACCTCTGCGGAGAGTGCCTCGATTCACCAAAGAGATTCCAAATAGCCCGATCAGCAGGAATTTATAAACACACACTTATGGCGGTGATACATTGTTTTAAGTATAAAGGAAAAATTCAACTGTCACGGCCTCTCGGGACCCTTCTTTTTGCTGCCTTCGTCAGTTTTTGGGATAAAATAAATATAGATCTGATCGTGCCGGTTCCGCTACATTCAAAAAAGCTGAGAATGCGGGGTTTCAACCCGTCATTTCTTTTGGTAAAGGACTGGGTGCACATTGCAAAGTTTTTAAATGTCAGATTGCCGGATATACCGGTTGACGTAAATGTTCTCGCAAGGAGAAGATGGACGGAACCCCAAACCGGTTTAGGGCGCAAGGAACGTTTGGCAAATATTAAGAATGCCTTCAATATAAGCGATGGTTCGAAAATAACCGGTAAAAGAATATTGCTTGTGGATGATGTGTATACCACCGGGGCAACGGTAAATGAATGTGCAAAAGTTCTATTAAAAGGCGGGGCCGGGCATGTTGATGTGCTAACACTGGCACGGGCGGTGTGATTGAAAATATTCGATTGAAAATTGAAGATTGATATAAAACCAGGGATTAAATGGTCCCAAATGGGTTCAAGACTTTTGAAACGGAATGTTATTGTGAGAATGGCTATAAACGCTTACAGAAAATCAACAATTATCAATAGTAACGATTCAATAAAAAGATATGTTGTCTAAGATATTAAAATTACAAGACTTGATAAAAATTGTGAATGACCTGAGAAAGTCAGGGAAAAAGATCGTTTTCACAAACGGATGTTTTGATATTCTGCATGTGGGACATGTGCGTTATCTTGCCGCTGCCAGATCCCAAGGGGATGTTCTGGTGGTGGGATTAAATTCCGATGCGTCGGTAAGATTCATAAAACCCGAAAACAGGCCCATCGTGAGCCAGAACCAGAGGGCTGAAGTTCTGGCCGGTTTGGAGTGTGTAGATTATATTACGGTTTTTAATGAACCGGATCCCTTAAAAATTATAAAGGAATTAAAGCCCGATGTGCTTGTAAAGGGCGCTGACTGGATTGAAGCGGAGATCATAGGGGCTGATATTGTAAAAGCAAATGGCGGCAAAGTGGTCAGGGTCCGGGTAGTCCCCGAAATTTCGACCTCGCGAATCATCCAAAGAATCGCAAAACGTTATCAACAGGAGTATTCAGAGTGAGGTCTAAATCAAGGCCGTTGGTAAACCCTGATCCTTGTCTATTGACAAACTGTGGCTCCGAAGTCTTTTTCAGGTTTCAGGTGTCAGGTTTCAGGTGTCAGGTGTCAGGGTTAAGGGAGAAACGAGGTGACCCATAGCAATTATATGGACGTATGTTGAATGGATTGAAAAAAACATTGTAGCAGAAAGTCCCAGAGCAAAAACGCCGCTGGAAGTTAGCTGAGGCAAAGGCAGTGTATGGCGTAAATGATGAATCTTTCCCTCAGGACAGACCCATTACGACTGAAAATGCTTTCTGACACCTGAAACCTCAAACCAAACAGCCATGGCATTTTAGCAAACAACAGTCTTGAGTTACACCCTGGAGAGTAAGAGAATTCATGACATGATCATAACGCACAGAAATGGCGTTTCGTTCTTAGAATTTGAAAAATTTGCGAAGCTTCCCGGTATCAAGCATGGAATTTTTACGCGAAATACCGGTGTAAGCACCGGTCCTTTTCGAAGCTTAAATATCGGTTTCGGTGTTGGTGATGATGATCGGAATGTCAGGCGGAACAGGAAAATAATATCAAAGTATCTGAACGAAGAAGACCTTGTTTTTGCGGATCAGGTTCACGGAAACAGAGTCATTGTATTTTCGAAAAATAATAATAACCCTATCACGGTTGATTCTGATCTTTGCGATGAAGTTGAATCGCCGGAAATTTTAAACAAGCAGATGGGCCTGTCTAATCCGGATTCCGAACACAAACATGTGGGGGATGCCCTGGTTACGAATATACGAAAAAAAATTCTTGTAATACAGGTGGCCGACTGTCAATCGGTAATTATGTATGATCCGGTTCAGAAAGTTGTGGCAAATGTTCATTCGGGATGGCGTGGAAGTATAAATAATATCATAGGCCTCACAATAAAGGTAATGAAAAAAAGCTTTGGTTGCTGTGCCGGCGATATTGTCGCGGGGATCGGTGTGTCTCTGGGGCCATGCTGTGCCGAGTTCGTTAACTACGAAAAAGAGATTCCAGAGAAATACTGGAAGTACAAGGATGATAACGACCATTTTGATTTTTGGTCATTAAGCTGTGACCAGCTTTGCCGGGCAGGGGTTTTGATCGATAACGTAAATTTAAGCCGAATATGCACAAAATGCGGTCCAGACCGGTTTTTTTCATTTCGCGGAGAGGGTGCTACCGGAAGGTTTGCATCCATAATCGGTCTAAAATAATCGTAACCGTTCACAGGTTCAGGGTTCAACGTTCAGGGTTAAGGACAAAGAAGGCATTGAAGATCCGAAGTTCTCGTTACAAATGTTCAAATTCCCAAGTAATTGCCAATTTGGCTTCAAATTTTGGATTAAGTCTGATGAAATTGACGCTTTTCTCGTAAATACGTATCCCAAATGCAATCCGGGGACGAGAATGGAACCTTGAACCCGTGAACGCGCCTACAAATAATCCATAACCTATTTCTGATAAACCGGGAAAGCGTCTTAAACGCCTAAATATTGATCATATGCATCAGGAAAAAGCAACAGTTCTGTGGAATAACAAGGCAGGAAACGAATATTACAGAATCGGTTTAACGTGTCACAGGGGATATTCAGGCGCAAAACCCGGTCAGTTCATTATGCTGCACTTCCCCGGCCGGATGGCTCCTTTTTTGCCTCGACCTTTCTCAATACACAGAATTATTAAAACCCAAGGTCGGACAGAAGGGATTGAACTTCTTTACAAGGTAGTGGGAGAGGGCACTAAAATGCTTTCCGGACACCGAAAAGGTGATGTTGTAAATATCCTCGGTCCCCTGGGCAATGGGTTTATATTTTCAAATCATTATAAACGTATCTTTATTGTTGCCGGAGGGATCGGGGTTGCCCCGATGCTTTTTTTGGCTTCGTATCTGCAAACACAAGGAACGGATCCCTCTGAATGCATGGTTTTTCTTGGCGGAAGATCAAAAGATGATCTGTTGTGCAGCGATGATTTTTTGCGTATGGGCATGAAAATTCATATAACAACAGACGATGGCAGTGCCGGGGACCGGTGTTTTGTAACCCATCCCGTTGAAATGGCTATAGAGCAGTATCTGCCGGATATTATTTACGCCTGTGGCCCTTTGGATATGCTAAAATGTGTGGCGGGTATTTCAGAAAAGCATACCGTGCCTTGCCAGGTCTCCATCGAAACAATCATGGCTTGCGGCATGGGGGCTTGCCTGGGGTGTGCGGTTGAAAGAAAGGAGGCATCAGGAAATTATATGCATGCCTGTCTTGACGGTCCGGTTTTTGATGCAAATGCTCTTCACCTATAACTCGATAATATAGGAATTTTCTTTTTTGGACACAGATGAACACAGATTATCAAGATTCTTAAATTGCAAAATAAAAATATTATCTGTGTATATCTGCGAAAATCTGCGTCCTATTTAATTTGATAGTATAATAATCATTTCCGAGGTGAACCAAATTTAATATTTTTTTGCATTGACTTGCTGATTTTCATGTGTTAGATGCAATGCGTTTTTACCGGCTCTTATTTTAAAGAGTTTTTCCTTGTTCAAGAAGGTGTTCTTTCCCATGAAGAGGGAAACCAGACGTGCTATAAAGGAACTGGCATACTATAGCAGCATCGGCTTGTCCGTAGCGCTTTCCATCTTTATCGGGCTTGCTGTGGGAGTTTACCTTGACAGAAAGGTATTTAATACAACTCCGTGGTTTACGCTTATTTGCCTTGGGCTCGGGATCGCAGCGGGATATAGAAATATTGGGCTTGCAATAAAAAAGAGCAGAAAACTCTAACAGGATATTTTTAGCGTGGAAATTCAGCAGCGTCTCTTAAAATTCGTTACTCACTCAAACTGGATTCTGTTTTCTGTTGCAAGCATTATCGGTCTTGTTCTTTTACCTCCTGATTTTACCAGGGGAATTATTTTTGGCGGCCTTATTGTTACCATCAACTTCCATTTATTGTACCGGACACTTAAAAAAGCGCTCAGGCCGTCCCGCCTGTCTTCTTACAGCGTTGTTTTAGCCAAATATTATATCCGCTTTTTAATCAGCGGCCTTATAATATTTGTCCTCATATCAGGTCACTATGTTGACCCTCTGGGTCTTTTTATCGGTCTTTCGGTTGTGGTTGCAAGTATAATGATTGCAACCATGTGCGAACTAACAAAACATATTTTCAAGGAGGCAACTTAAGGTGGAACATCCGTATCTCTTTTTTGTAAAGTTTTTTGAACTGATCGGTTTCGGGCATTTCGCCCATTCATATCCTTACATTGTTTATTCGTGGGTTGTTATGATCATGCTTATAGTACTCGGGTTCCTTGCTTCCAAAAGTGTAAGCCTTGTTCCCACAAAAGTACAAAATGTCATGGAGATCATTGTTTCAGCACTCGAAGAATTTACCATTGATATCACGGGGGAGGAAGGCCGCTGGCTCTTCCCGCTTCTGGCGACGATTTTTCTTTATATTTTTACCTGCAACATAATAGGGCTTATTCCCGGATTCTATCCGCCCACCGCCAGTCTGAACACAACCCTTTCATGTGCACTTGTTGTTGTACTTTTTACCCATGTTATCGGTATTAAATATCACGGAGTCAAATATATAAAACACTTCCTTGGGCCTGTATGGTGGATGGTACCCCTTATATTTCCTATTGAGCTCATTGGCCATTTAGCACGCATACTGTCACTTTCTTTCCGTCTTATGGGAAATATGATGGGACATGAACTTGTTGCGGGGATTCTTTTCGCTCTGGCCGGTCTGTTTTTTGCACCGCTTCCCATAATGGTTCTCGGTATCTTTGTCGCACTGGTACAGGCTTTTGTATTTTATTTACTTTCCGTCATGTATTTTACCGGCGCCATTGAGCATGCGCATTAATGTGCGATTATTGAGTGTGGAGTGTCTAAAGTGACCTAAAGTGCCTAAAGTTGATGAATACTGCCAATTTCTATAAAGGGCGGAGCGTAGCGACTCCTTAACTTTAGCTCACTTTCAACTTTAGTTCACTTTTAACTTTTAAGATATATCCGGTTTCGGTTTGGGTTAATTTTGTTATTTTTTGAAAGGCTAAATATTTTGCTTTTTGTTTTTTAATGGGAAAATGGAAGAAGCAAAAAAACTTTAATAAAAGGAGGAAGATTAGATTATGGAAGGACAAGCATTACAATTTTTTATCGCATGTGTGACTGCAGCTGGTTTTGGAGTCGGGATTGCAGCTTTTGGCTGCGGTATCGGACAGGGTTTAGGCATAAAGGGTGCTGTTGAAGGTATTGCCAGGAACCCCGAATCATCCGGTAAAGTAACGGTTACCATGCTGATCGGTCTCGCCATGGTGGAATCACTTTGTATTTATGCGCTGGTTGTCGCACTGATTCTTATCTATGCGCATCCCCAGGCAGCTGCTATTGCCGGGTTGTTTGGCGCCGGCCACTAAAAAAAAAGATCTATATGTAAATAAAACAGGGCTGTGCTTTTTAAAGGCACGGCCCTGTTTTGTTTTGTGTAAAGCGGACAAGCCAGAACAAAAAAGGGATTGAAAATTTAATATTGACAATTGACAATTCAAGGAAGTCGCTTCGCTCTACCATTTTGATATTGAAAATTATAAGAACTGGAAGAATTCCTTAAATATTCAATATTCAATTGAAAATATTCAATTATTCACAATAAAGCACTTATAAAACCTTTTTTAAAAACTGTCCGGTATAAGATCCGGTTATATTAACGATTTCTTCCGGTGTGCCGCACCCCACAATATTTCCCCCTTCATCCCCTCCTTCGGGGCCGAGATCGATAATATGGTCGGCGGTCTTGATGACATCCATGTTATGTTCGATCACAATAACGGTATTACCCACTTCCACAAGTCGTGACAGTACATTTAAGAGTTTATTGATGTCGTCCATGTGAAGACCTGTGGTCGGTTCATCAAGTATATAGACGGTTTTACCCGTGCCTTTTTTGCTGAGTTCCCGGGAGAGTTTTACCCGCTGGGCTTCGCCGCCGGACAATGTTGTGGCCGGTTGACCGATATGGATATATCCGAGTCCCACATCGATCAGAGTTTGCAACTTGGACCTGATATTGTTTATCTTTTCAAAAAAGCCAAATGACTGGTTTGCGGTCATGTCAAGGATCTCCGCGATGTTTTTCCCTTTGTATTTGATTTCAAGAGTTTCGCGGTTGTATCGTTTACCTCGGCAGACATCACAGGCAACATAAACATCCGGTAAAAAATGCATCTCTATCTTTATGATGCCGTCACCCCGGCAGGCCTCGCACCTTCCTCCTTTGACATTGAAACTAAAACGACCGGGTTTGTATCCCCGCATACGGGCTTCGGGTGTTCTTGAAAAGAGTTCTCTGATATAAGTAAAAACACCGGTATAGGTCCCGGGATTGGAACGGGGGGTTCTCCCTATGGGGGACTGATCAATGTTGATGATCTTATCGATATGGTCAACCCCGAGGACTTTGGAGTGGGTTCCTGCCGGCATCCTTGAATGATAGAGCCTCTGGGCAAGAACATGGTAGAGGGTTTCCAGGACCAGGGACGATTTTCCCGATCCGGATACACCGGTAATGCATATAAAGCAGCCCAGGGGGAATTCCACATCGATATTTTTTAGATTGTTTTGAGAAGCGCCTTTGATGATCAGTTTTTTTTTCTGCCCGAGACGCCGGCGGGGCGGGACTTGGATATACCTTCGGCCAGAAAGGTACTGACCGGTTAATGATTTATTTTCATTCAAAAGCGCTTCCGGGGTTCCGGAAAAGACTACTTCACCCCCTCTGACCCCGGCGCCGGGCCCCATGTCGACAACATGATCCGATGCACGTATGGTCTCCTCATCATGCTCTACCACAAGAACCGTATTGCCAAGATCACGCATCTGCAAAAGTGTTGCAAGCAGGCGCTGATTGTCTCTCTGGTGCAGGCCTATGCTCGGTTCATCCAGAACATAAAGGACGCCGGTCAATTTTGATCCGATCTGTGTGGCCAGACGGATCCGCTGGCCTTCTCCGCCGGAAAGGGTGTAAGCGGATCTGTCAAGAGTTAGATAACTTAGACCCACGTTTTCAAGAAATCCCAGCCGTTCATTGATTTCTTTCAGGATTCTTTTTGCAATGATCTCTTTTTTGCCCGTGAGTTTTAACTTTTTAAAAAAAGTATGGGCGCTTGCCACCGAAAGTTGTGTGGTTTCGAATATGGTAAGGCCGCCCACCTGAACGGATCTGCTTGCCCTGTTTAACTTGGCGCCATGACATTCAGGGCAGTGGCGAAAATTCATATACCGCTTAATTTCTTCTCTGGACTGGTATGATTCTGTTTCCAGATAACGCCTTTCTAATTTAGGAATAATACCTTCAAATCGTTTTTCATAAGTAAAACGGCGATTATTTCGTTCAAAATAGAATCTGATCCGTTTATTTCCGGATCCGTACAAAAGCACATTTTTAAAATGATCCGGAAGATCCTTGTAGGGAGTATAGATGTCAACACCATAATGAGACGTCAGAGCATCCAAAAATTCGATAAAATGAACGGTATTTCTGTTGGCCCAGAGGGCAACCGCTCCTTCCCTAAGCGAAAGTTCGTGATTTGGAATGATAAGCTCGGGATCAAATTCAGTTGTTGAACCCAGGCCGTCGCATTTTGGGCAGGCACCCTGGGGAGAATTGAAAGAAAAGCTTGCCGGTGTGAATTCAGGATAACTGATACCACAGGAAATACATGCTGATTTTTCACTGAAAAGAACAGGCCCCATGCCGAGAACGTCTACGGTAACAAGACCCTCTGACTGAGACATGGCCAGTTCCAGAGAATCTGCCAGCCGGTTTTTAATCTTTTCCTTTACAACCAGTCGGTCCACAACCACGTCAATGGTGTGTTTTTTGTACTTATCAAGTCCGCCCACCTTTTCAATTTCCATGGTTTCCCCATCAACACGGACGCGTGCGAATCCTTCCTTTTTCAACCGTTTAAAAAGCTTTTCATGGGTGCCTTTCTGGCCTGAAATCATAGGTGACAGAATAACAATTCGGGTTCCTTGGCTCAGGGACATAATTTTGTCCAGAATCTGGTCCAGTGTTTGAGAGGTAATGGGTTGGCCGCATTTGTAACAGTGGGGGGTGCCGATTCTGGCAAAAAGCAGGCGAAGATAGTCATAAATTTCTGTAACCGTCCCCACTGTCGACCGGGGGTTGTGGCTGGCTGTTTTCTGTTCAATTGCGATTGCAGGTGACAGTCCTTCGATCATGTCTACATCCGGCTTTTCCATACGCTCCAGGAATTGGCGTGCATAGGTGGAAAGTGATTCCACGTACCGGCGCTGTCCTTCGGCATAGAGGGTGTCAAACGCAAGGGTCGATTTTCCCGATCCGGAGATGCCGGTAATCACGATCAGCTTATTCCGAGGCAATTCAACATCGATGTTTTTCAGATTATGTTGTCTTGCGCCGCGTATAATTATTTTTTCAGTTTTCATAGGTAAGTTTTTTTCGTTATATAAAAACAGGTCTTTTGGACCCGGGATTATTTACTTTTTCCCAACGCATACCGCCTGTTGGGCTGCCATATTTATTGCTGCAATCAGACTTCCCGGGTCTGCAATACCGGTTCCAGCAATATCATAAGCGGTACCATGGTCAACAGAAGTTCTTATAATCGGAAGCCCCAGAGTGGTATTTACACCATTGTTAAAATGAATCAGTTTGAACGGAATAAGTCCCTGGTCGTGATACATGCATACAACGGCGTCATAACGTTTATTTGCTGCGTGATAAAAAATAGTGTCCGGAGGAAACGGTCCGGAAGTGTAAAACCCCAGATTTTTGGCATCACGGATTGCCGGCTCAATAATATTTTTTTCCTCATCGCCGAACATGCCTCCTTCGCCGGCATGGGGGTTAAGTCCGGCAACGGCAATGCGGGGGGCTTTAAATCCAAACCGTTCATACAAAGCCCGCCAGGCAAGTTTAATGGTCTTTACTATCTTTTGCCGTGAAAGGATGGCAGGAACCTCTCTTAAAGGAACATGGATGGTTACAAGAACGACGCGAAGCCTGTTCCCTGCAAGCATCATGGCGAATTCGTCAGATTTGGTACGTTCAGCCAGCAGTTCGGTATGGCCGCTATAGTGACATCCGGACAACTGCATGGCCATTTTGTTTATAGGGCAAGTTACCATTGCCGAAATACGTTCTTTGATCGCCAAATCGGCTGCGGTTGTTATATAGCGAACCATTGCCCGGCCTGTCTGAACCGTGGGTTTGCCCCATGATGTTTTGTTGGGATCAAGTTCGGAAATATTCAACACATCAACCACTCCGCATTTATATTTGCCGGCATCAGGGGTTTTGATAGATTCGAGTTCAAGGCGGCTTTGGATATTTTTCTTTGCAGCGCCAAGCATTCGAAAATCTCCAATCACAAGAGGCCTGCAGACTTCGTAAATTGAAGGATTTATAAGAGATAAAAGGATAATCTCCGGGCCGATTCCAACAGGGTCTCCCATGGTAATCCCGATAATCGGAAGATGGTTTGATGTCATCATAGCTTTAATTAGACGTCTCGGAAATTCTAAAAGTTCTTGAAATTAAAAGTTTATTATAATTGCAACCTGTTTATGCCATCAGAAAGGAAGAATGGAATGCTGGAATGCTGGAATGCTGGAATATTGGGGATAAAGGCGGAAATAAACCATTTTAATTGTAAAAAACTCCTTCAAACCCACTATTCCATTACTCCATCATTCCATTATTCCAATTGGGACGAAGCCCCTAAGTTTCCTTTCCAAGGATGAAATAATAAAAAATTTTTATACTACAAAAAGAAAAAAAAACTCAAATAAATAAA
>RPGQ01000053.1 GCA_004193595.1 Desulfobacteraceae bacterium Eth-SRB2 | reverse complement strand
AGGTATGGCCAGTAAAATTATTGTAGAATAATTTTTTTTGCCATATAAGTTAGATTTATCTAATTTTGATAAGGAATACTAATATGAAAGCCGGCAGTAAGAAAGACCTTGTCACTGTCATTAACAGAAGCGCTGAAGAGCTTCATCAAAAAATAGATATGCAGCGCTACCTTATGACCACTTTGCTGGAAAAAAAAGTAGGTGATGAGACCCTAAAGCAGCTCGCATTGCCCACCTATTTTCCTGATGAAAACAGATTAAAACAGGCCATCATGGAGACCATAGAGGTTCTGGAGGAAAGCAGAAAGGCCTTTAAATCCAAAAGATTGGAGGTTTTGCGCAAGAAGCTAACACAAGTATTGATAGAATCTAAATAACAGGAATGTCTTACGGCCTCCGGCCTGTTAAAGGCGCGGATTACAGTGAAGGCGTAACTCGATATTTAAAAACCATCGAGCTGCGCCTTTTTATTTGGCCGTAACCGATTAAATTGGCCGCCGGGAAGGCCACAAGCATCAATTCACCGATATAAAAAAAATAAGGAGAAAAATCATGCATAGAAAGTCCGGTCAAAAATCAATATCCAAGTTTCCGGATTTCAATAACAACACGGAACTCAAATGCCGCGGCCGGATCAACTGTCGATCCCGATTGGGAATCCGGAATTCCGTCAGAATGGAAATTCAACAAATTCTCATGGATAGATTCAGATGCAACGGTAAGCCTGATCCGGAACATCCCGCTTGGCACAGGGATTTAAGCAAATAGACTGTCATACATCTAACGATGATTCTGAACGGAAACATTACCCGGAAAGGACGGAGAAAATTGTTACAAATGTAAAATTTGGGATTTCATAGATTCAGTGAACGGTTACGGATAAATCTATTAATTTTTATTCGTGCCTCTGTGTCTTGGTGGCAAATAAATTTCGAGGGGTAACGCTCATGAGCACCAATTTTCAAATCCAATTCAAAAAAAATAACGGCAACCTGCACATTCAACCCAAAGGGGATTTTGACGGGAGTTCCGCTTGGGAGTTGATCAATCTGATCCATGATCAATACGACGGCAACGGGCGAGTGTTTATCGATACCCGTAACCTGGGCGAAATACACCCATTCGGCTGCAACACTTTTCAGTGCCGGCTGAATCATAGAGCCATGCCGGCAGATCGACTGTGCTTCAAAGGTAAAAAGGGTTTTAAAATTGCGCCAAACGGCAGCCGGGTCATTGTTAATTCCGAAAAGTACTCCTGCCGGTGCAATGAAAATTGAAAGAAATGCAGTAGGCGTTCACGGGTTCAAAGGTTCAGGGGTTCAAGGTTCCATTCTTATCCCCGGACTGCATTTGGGATGCGTATTTACGATAAAAGCATCAGTTTCGTCAGTCCTAATCCAAAATTTGAAGCTAAATTGGCAATTAATTGGGGAAATGAACATTTTTAATGAGGACTTCGGATCTTCAATGCCTTCTTTGTCCTTAACCCTGAACGTTGAACCCTGAACCTGTGAACGGTTACGAATTTTATTACTGTGTCACTCGAATTGAGCGTGTGATTTATGGATCCAAAAATAGAAGGAAAAACAATAAGATATGCTCGGAGGTTTGGATATGGGAATCGTTGGTAAACAATGGGTTCGCGTGGAAGTAGACGCAAAAACACTCAACCGTCTGCTGGCGGCGGAACAGGTCTGCGCAGCGGATTTCCGCTGCCTTGATTGTGAATCAAAACGGTGTATCTGGCGGCTTTGTCTCTTAAACTGTACAAGCAGGTTGAAAACTGGAATTGCAACGGAATCGGATCATGAAAATCTCTGCCGTTTCTGTGGCCAAGCCCTGTAATATACCTTTTGATAACCCCGTGGCGGTTGAATCGGAAGGTTGTTTTGTGAGTGGTCGCCACAAAGAGGTTAAATTCATGGCGGTTGAACAGCTAAAAAAAAGAAAGGAATGTTTCAATGGAAACTGAAAGTACAATAAATATAAATCATCTGGATTTAGAGCCGGACAACCTTTTCATGCCTGTTGAGCCTGTTCAGGCGGAGGGTGGGAAGTGTGGTGAAAACCCTTCAAGACGCCGGTCATGGATGATTCATGATTATTTAAGGTGTCCGGTTGTCGGTACCTGTTTGAGCCTGGAAGAACAGAGGAGGATCTTAAAAAAAACCGGTCACTCCATCAAAAATCGGACCTGACATGAGATCCATGGAATATTTGTGCACAGTCTTTCAAATAAAAACAAGCTTTCCAAGCGTATAGATGCATACCTGCAAAAAAAGTTTAAATATGAGATAGCCGAATTTTTCAACCTTGACCGGTCTCTCTTCTTAGATGTCTGGAAAACACACTTTCGTAAAGGTGAAATCGCCGGTCTTCTCTGGGTTGCCGCCACGCGAATCGATTTTGGTGAAGAGGATATCGCCTGGATTTTCGGAGAAATCCATATGCAGATGCATCTGAATGCCGAGCACAATTTTAAACTGCGGCGCCGTTTGTTTTCCCAAGAGGAAGAGAATCGAAAACTGTTTCAAAGGCTCAAAAATTCTACCCGAATAAGGAAAAAATTACAAAAGAAAAATGACAAATTAGAAAGGGATCAGAGGGAATTACGCAGAGAATATTCATTTCTTGAAAATGAAAACCTTTCCATTGAAAAGGAGTTGTCCATACTGCACGGAAATACAGGAACCCTTGACGTTGAAGCCGAAAATCAACAATTACGGGACGAACTGGGGAATCTCTCGGAAGAGATCGGGGATTACCAACAACGCCTGAAAGGGCTCAGGGATCAAAACAATAAATTACTGTCAAAACTTGAGAGCCAGCGCGGAATGAACGATCATTTGAAAAAGGAGATGGAAGAGATTTTCACCCAATTTTCAGCCCTGACCCGGTGTGATGAGACGTGCCCTTCATTCGATCTTTGCCGGAAACGAATCCTGATCGTAGGGGGCATAAACCGGATGGAATCCCTTTACCGCCAGTTGATTGAAGAAAATGGGGGAATATTTGAATACCATGACGGTCACATAAAGGGAGGCAAAAAACCGCTTGAGAACCGGATAAGGCGGGCTGATATTGTCCTCTGCCCGGTTAACATAAACAGCCACAACGCCTGTTCGGTAGTCAAGAAAATGGGTAAAAAGCACAGAAAATCTGTTCAGATGCTTACCGGTTCCGGTCTGGGCGTTATTTGTCAGGCCCTTTCCAAATGTCGGGAAAGTATAAGTACCCAATAAGGCCTGCACCGAAAAGCGCAGGAATTCTTATACCATTTTCTTTCAACCCCACACGCTGTACAGAAAAAAGCGATAAAGGAAGTATAAAAAACCTATGAAACATGAACAGACGACTCTGGCATCCTGTGGTGGCTTTGGAAATATCTCAAGTTGCAGTTGCGGTCTGTACCATATTCGAATGCCGGGTGTTTCCGTTCATCTCAGCGAAAAGGGCTTTGATCGTTTGGTGCAAATGATCTTTCAGGCAAAAGAGAATCAGGATTCATATCGTATAAATAAATCAAAACGAAAGAAAAACCACCTCAAAATAGTAACAAAGTAAAACCAAGGAGCTGAAAACCATGGATAAAAATCCCAAACCTATTCGTAAAAATGGAGAAAAAAACGTTTTTTGTCCTTATTATAAAAACTGCCTGAATCATGCGGCCAAACTTCGCTGGGAAAATTGGGACTGTTCCGAGTGTCCGCATAAACAGACGATACAACCCATAAA
>RPGQ01000052.1 GCA_004193595.1 Desulfobacteraceae bacterium Eth-SRB2 | reverse complement strand
ATATCCGGCATGCTGATCCCCTCCACAATGCCGTCGGGAAGTTTTTTTTCAGCAGGCTCTATCTTTATAGGTTTAAATTGAGGCATTCGGCGATGGATTACCTTCACCCTTTTTACGTCCTGCGGCCGAGGCGTCTTTGACCTGTGACGGGGTCTGGGGATATTCCGTATAGTGGCTTTGGATATATTTTGCATGGTTAGCTCGATGTAACTGAGCGCGTTGGACGTGTAAATTCCGGCAACGTGCATGAAGATTACCAGATGGATACCGAGAGAAACGCCCACCAAACCACGCAAAAGCCAGTTGGGTTTTGTTTTGTTTTTTGACACGGATTTCACGGATTACACAGATTAAGGTTTTATTTTATCAAATACTTTTCTTTTTATTTGAACTGAATGACCAAAATTTATAAGAAGCCCGACCTCAATACTGGTTGCTTTTAAATAATTGACGAGCTGTACTTCATGAATTTCGATCAATTCTTTAACGGCTTTCAATTCCAAGATAACCTTGCCTTCAACAACAATATCGGCAACATATTCTCCAACGATCTCATTCTCGTAATAAACGGTGATGGGTTCTTCGCTCAAAATGCTTAACCCCATCTTTCGCAATTCAATAATCAATGCATTCTGGTAGACCTTTTCTAGAAAACCAAAACCAAGTACATTGTGAACTTTATACGCTGCCTTTATAATTTTCTCTGTCAGATCGGAATATTTCATTGTGACCCCTCACATTTTTAGACACGGATTTCGCTGATTTCACTGATAAAAAGTGAACATGTTATTTTTAAAGGATATTCTTTAAAATCCGTGTCATCCGTGTAATCCGTGTCAAAAAAACTAAAAATCTTTTTCCGTGGCCAGACAGAGCCTTCCTGCGCCAGCTGCTTTTGCAATATCCATAACCTTTACAGCCTTATTAAGAATCACCGCCCTGTCAGCCCTGACCACCACCAGCTTGTTTTCCTGGCTCCCAATCTTCTCCTTGAGCCGGTCAAAGAGCCTGGCAATGGAGACCTCCTCGGTTCCCAGAAAGGCCCTGCCCTGTTGATCCACATAGACTGTGATCGTCTCCTCGGTCTGGGGCGCCGCCGCCATGGCTTGGGGCAATTTGATCTTGATCCCTTCATCCACCATGAAATTGGTGGTAAGAAGAAAATAGATCAGAAGGAGGAAAACAATATCAATAAGTGGCGTCAAAGGAACTTGAACCTTAATACGTTCTCTGCGTTTAGGATGAACAAGCATAATTACCTCCCTTAAGATTTCCTGCCCAGGGCCTTGATAAACGTCACGGTTCCGTCATGGAGCTGGGCCTCATATCTGTCCACACGGGAAACCAGATAGCTGTGGGCCACCATGGTGGGAAGAGCCACGGCAAGACCCAGAGCCGTGGTCAACATGGCCTCCCAGATGCCACCGGCAAGTACCGCTGCGTTTACCTTGCCCCCCATCTCCTGAATTACCATAAAGGCCTTGATCATGCCCAGCACGGTCCCCAGCAGACCGAGCAATGGGGCAATGCTTCCAATGGTTGCCAGTGCCTGGAGATAGCGGGAAAGTTCCCTGACCTCACCGTCCGTGGAGTGGACAATAACCGTTTCCAGGGTTTCCCGATCTTGATCTTTGACTTCCATTGCCTGCGCCAGGATACGTGCCATCGGCGTATCGTTAGTTCTTGCCAGTTCATATGCCTGGTGATCCTCACCATTTTTTATGTGTCGAGCAATTTTTTCCACCAAGCCATAGCCCCTGATCCGCAACCGTCCAAGACGGATCATACGCTCCAGAAAGATGGCCAGGGCCAGCACGGAACAAAACAGAATGGGGCCTACGAGCACGCCCCCTTTTGATAAAAATTCAATCATTTTAAATATTCCTTTTTCAATTTTCAGACACGGATTTCACAGATTTCATGGATAATAAACATTTTCTTTCTTAAAAATCCGTGTAATCCGTGCAATCCGTGTCAAATAAAAAAATTACTGATCCGATACATCTGGTGTACCATCGAAATTCAGATCCCTGGAACGTTTCACCAGCGCTTCTGATTCGTCGTATTCCTCCCACAAATCAGGCTTTCCATCAGCGTTTGTATCTTCCGCTACAATCTTTACGTTACCTTTATCGTAGTGGTACCATGTGTCTATGTAGCCGTCGTGATTATTGTCTTTTTCTGCACGGATGGCCTCTTCAGCATGATTGTAAAACCAGGTGATCGTAAACCGTCCCTCACCCTCATCGTCCTCCTGGCTCCTGGCAAGTTTGCCTTCAGAATTGTAATGCTCCCTCAGATCCGGATTTCCATCGCCGTTTTCATCAACTTCTTTAAGCCTCAAAACACTTTTTTTATAACAATACCGACCCTCCGGTTTCCCGTTTCCGTCCCCATCCAGCTCCATCACCATGGACCACGGGGATCTGTTAAACCACTGGGTGATCTCGAAATGACCGTCATTGTCCCTGTCCCGAACGAGCTTGCGCTTTTTTCCCTTTTTGTAGAAGACCTTCATACTGACTTTTCCGTTTCCTTGATCGTCTTTTTCTGCCCTTACAAGCTGCCCGTCTCGATAATACTCCCAGGTATCGACTCTCCCATTTAAATTGGTGTCGCTTTCGACCCTCTCCTTTTCTGCTCTGGCGTTGAAATAGATTCTTGTATCCGGCTTTCCATCTCGATTGGCATCCTGGGTTTGCAAGGATGGTTTCCCCTTTTTGAAAAACGTCACGGTTTCCTTGAACCCGTCTCCATCGGCATCGTAAATCACCTTGATCGGCTCTCCATTACGGTAAGTCCTGATCCTGTCAATCCGGCCGGTGTGCCGGGTGTCCTCCTCCATCTTTTCCGCATAGCCCCGTGCATCATAATGAACGAATACATCGTTCTTGCCATCAAAGTTGCTATCCTTCTCCTGATAGAACGGTTTCCCCTCTTTAAACCGGGTCACCATGTCAAAACGGCCATCCCCGTTGGCGTCTTTTCGCTGTTCAACCGGTTCATCATCCTTATATCGAGTAACGATCTCAAATCGTCCATCCTGATCCAGGTCCTTTTTCTGTTCCAATAACACGCCCTGGCGATACAGGCGCAACACTTCCATGTTACCGTCCCGGTCCAGATCATGACGGCTTTTTTTGGGAAGGCCCTCGGTGTCGAAAAAGATGATCCTTTCGAGTTGGCCGTCCGCGTCGTCATCGACACGCCTTTCAAGGGGTTTGTCATCCCTGTAAGTCTGCGAGACATTCATCTTGCCATCGCCGTCCATATCCTTTGTGGAAGAAGACAGGCTTCCTTTTTTGAAGTGGTAGATGCTGTCAAACAGGCTGTCTCCTGTCGTGTCTTTTTGCATCTTCAAGGGACGTTCCTCAGAATCGAACTCTATAATTTGATTCACCTGGCCGGTTTCGGTCGAGGCTTTTTCATGCCGGGTTCTTTTGCCTGCTTCAAAATAATCCCAGGCATCAATTTTTTGGTCATAATTGGTGTCTCTTTCGAACCTTTTGACCTCCTCCTGTTCATAGTACTGGAATCGGTCCATGATCTCGTCTGCATTGCTATCGATCTCCAGCTTGATGATCCTGCCGCGTTTATCAAAATGGGCGATCTGGTCTATCTTCCCGTTTTTGTTGGAATCCTTTTTGACAACATTCTCTTTTGCTAAAGGCGATCCAGGCAGGAGCAGGCTGATCGTAGCGGCAAAAAACAACAAAAAGAAAAAATGCAGCACTATAGAAATATCTTTTTTATAGGCAGCGTATAAAGTTCACAATGTACTGGTTTTGGCTTCGTAGTGGCCCACCAGAATGCATTGATTATTGAATTGGTGAAAGATGGGGTTAAGCATTTTGAGCGAAGAACCCATCACCGAGCTTATTACGAGAATGAGATCGTTAAGAATATGTTGCCGATATTGTTGTTAAGGTTATTTGAATTGCCGTTAAAGAATTGATCACCATGGAAGTACAGCCACTATTTAAGCTAAAGTGAACTAACTTCATAGTATAGGAATTTTCCTTTTTAGACACGGATTACACGGATGTCCACGGATTAGCTTCCATTTCATAAATGCTGCCGCATTTATGAAATAAAGGGCAGTGTAATCAGTGAAATCCGTGTCAGAGATTTTTTAAGTTTGCCCGAAGGGCGCTAAGTTTATTGTATAGGAATTTTCTGCCGGAATTTACATCGTCCAACGCGCTCAGTTACATCGAGCTAACCATGCAAAATATGTCCAAAGCCACTATACGGAATATCCCCAGACCCCGCCTGGGTCAAAGACGCCTCGGCCGCAGGACGTAAAAGGGTGGTACGGGTAATCCATCGCCGAATGCCTCAATTTAAACCTATAAAGATAGAGCTCCGGGTTGAAAAAATTCCGGACGGCATTACTGTGGAGGGGATCAGCATGGATATCCCTTACTCCAGGTTTGAACATCGCTGTTCGAAACCCCGAGAGCTGGCGGCCTCCGGAGATTGCCGACTGCCCACAGCCATTCGATATGGTGAGGCTCAAAATAGAAAGACACAAGAAATATCCGGACATCGCCAGGATAAAAAACATAGAAGGTCGTGTCGTCGTTCGATGTGTAATCACCCCTGATGGAGGTATCATCCGAGTAACAAACGCTCTGTGAAACAGGGCGCTCGATCTGGCGGCTTCGTATTTGGTGATGTTGCCCTTCCAAAACCACCAGGCGTCTTTAAGGAGAAAGCTTCTCCCATGGAGGTTATGATTGTCTTTGGAGCTCACCTGAAGGTAAACCTCAATCTTCAGGAATCTGCTGCGCAATAAGGAATTGCGCTTTTAAACCTCGACGGTCCCTCAGACCAGGTCGGCAAGAAACCTGTGGGATCTTAAAGGCTATAGCTATAACCGGAGGAAGAGGAATAAGATCAAAGCTCTATAGTATGGGACTTGTGCCGGGAGTAAGTCTCAGGGTCTTAAATCGGAATGGGCACGGTCCGCTTATAGTCGGCATAAAAGATTCCAGGCTGGTCATCGGTCAAGGTATGGCCAGTAAAATTATTGTAGAATAATTTTTTTTGCCATATAAGTTAGATTTATCTAATTTTGATAAGGAATACTAATATGAAAGCCGGCAGTAAGAAAGACCTTGTCACTGTCATTAACAGGAGCGCTGAAGAGCTTCATCAAAAAATAGATATGCAGCGCTACCTTATGACCACTTTACTGGAAAAGAAAGTGGGCGATGAGACGATAAAGCAACTCGCTTTGCCCACCTATTTTCCTGATGAAAATAGATTAAAACAGGCCATCATGGAGACAATAGAGGTTCTGGAGGAAAGCAGAAAGGCATTTAAATCCAAAAGGTTGGAGGTGTTGCGCAAAAAGCTCACACAGGTATTGATAGAAGCAAAATAAATAAATCAGGAATGTCTTACGGTCTCCGGCCAGTTATGGGTGCGGATTAAAGTGAAGGCGTAACTCGAGATCGAAAAACCATCGAGTTGCGCCTTTTTATTTGGCCGTAACCGATTAAATTGGCCGCCAGGAAGGCCACAAGCATCAATTCACCGATATAAAAAAAACAAGGAGAAAAATCATGCATAGAAAGTCCGGTCAAAAATCAATATCGAAGTTTCCGGATTTCAATAACAACACGGAACTCAAATGCCGCGGCCGGATCAATTGCCGGTCCCGGTTGGGAGCCCGGAATCTCATCAGAGAGGAGATCCAACATATTCTTACCGATAGGTTCAAAGGCGACAGCAGACCTGATCCGGAATGTCCTGCTTCGCATACGGATTTTAGTTAGTTTCCATCCATAAATGGCTATTTTTCCGATGAGCGGCGTTCTCCGCGGGTTTCCGCCCTCGACGTACAGAAAGTACGCCTCGGGCGAAAACCCTTGTGCGGCCTTGCTCATCGAAAAAATATCTCATTTATAAATTGGAAACTATTTAGCGCTCAAATGTATTTATGGACGGACACTAGTTAATAAACTGTTCAATGCGATGATTTTGAACGAGAACATAACCCGGATAAACCGAAAATAACAAATCACAAGCATAAAATTTCAAATAAATTCCAAACTACAAGCTCCAAATTCCAAATAAGATTCAAAATAAATTGTTTGTTATTTGTTTTTTGGTCATTGAGATTTTTTGACATAAAAACACAAGAAATCAGAGTTTAGGTACTAACCCGGACAGGACGGAACCAAAAAGTATTGAAAATTGAATATTGACAATTGACGAGTCCATTTTGGGGGGTAAAGCGCATGAGCACCAATTTTCAAATCCAATTCAAAGAGAGCAACGGCAACCTGCACGTTCAAACAAAAGGGGATTTTGACGGGAGTTCCGCCTGGGAGTTGATCAATCTGATCCATGATAAATACGATGGCAAAGGACGAGTGTTTATCGATACCCGTAACCTGGGCAAAATACACCCATTCGGCTGCAACACTTTTCAGTGCCGACTGAATCCCAGAATCCTGCCGGCAGATCGACTTTGCTTTAAAGGTGAAAAGGGCTTTGAAATTGCGCCAAACGGCAGCCGGGTCATTGTTAATTCCGAAAAGGATCACTGCCGGTGCAACGGAAATTGTGAGGGATGTCCTTATGCCGATAAAAGAAACAAATCTGAGAATATAACAAAGAAAACAGACGCCATGGAACATAGGGAGAGTAATTACAATGGTTCTCAGCGATGTTGATACGGAAAAAGAGGTAACGCTTATATACTATTTAAGAAAAATATTTTGGGGTAGCTGTTCCGCAACTCTAAAGCCTCTGCGGTGGTGTTATGTGATTGATCCTTGATGCTGGATGCTTGATCCTGGATAAAAAAAGGTGTGATTCTTTATAGATATCCAGCAACCAGCAACCAGCAACCAGTATCTCGCCTCAATGATGCTCAGGTTTCTCTTTATGGAAATGGATAGGTAAACCCCAAAAACATTATCTTAAAGGCTATAGCTATAACCGGAGGAAGAGGGATAAGATCAAAGCTCTATAGCATGGGGCTTGTACCGGGTGTAAGTTTTAAGGTCTTAAACCGGAATGGACACGGCCCGCTTATAGTTGGCGTAAAAGATTCCAGGTTGGCCATTGGTCATGGTATGGCCGAGAAGATCATTGTGGAATAATATTTTTTGCGTCTAATATTAGGAAATTCTGATTATTTTAGGGATGTCTTACGATTTTCCGGACAAAGTTTTCCGGAGAAAAGTGAAGGCGTAACTCGACGAGGAAAAGACATTGGGTTACGCCTTTTTTATTTATTTGGAGGGAGGTAAAGGAAGATGAAATTAGGTTTGCCGGGTTCGGGGAAGGAAATGAATACGCTCATAGATCCAAGATTCGGGAGGTGCCGTTATTTTATGGTGATCGATCCGGATACGCTTTCGTTCGAGGCCAGAGAAAATCCGTTTAGAACAGCAGATAGGGGGGCAGGCATACAGGCAGCCCAATGGATGGCCGACCAGTGTGTAAAGACGGTCATGGCCGGCAGAGTCGGCCCTAATGCATTTAAAGTTCTAAAAAGGGCGGGCATAACAGTGATTACCGGAATCCAAGGAGAGATCAGGGAGGCTGTTGAGACTTATCGCGCCGGAGAACTGGTAAATCCTGCGACGATACCCGAGGCTTCAGAGAACCCATCTTCTTCTGAGAAAGAAGCAAGGCGCGGACTGGGGCCCGGGGGCAAATGTGTATGCCCAAAATGTGCCACAAGCATTGAACACAAACGTGGAGTGCCGTGCAGAGAGGAGGCATGTCCGGAATGTAAAGCAAGGATGAGACGAGAATGAAAAAGGGGGGTGATGGCAAATCGGTTGACAGCTTAAGGAATTAAGAAATTAATAACATATAATCAGATAAGGAGAAAAATCAATGAGACTTTTAGTCGATGTAGAGCCGGAAACACAGGCAACCATTCGGAAAATCGAAGGAGGAGAGGATATAAAGAAACATCTTGAGGATCTGGGCGTCAAAGAAGGCGTGGAAATCAGGGTATTGGAACAGGCTCCCCAACATGAGCACACGGGGGCCATCTCCCTCAGCATGGATGATAAAGAAGTCATCCTGGGTCATGGAATGGCCGACAAGCTGTATTTAGATAAGGAGGGAGGCATGACATCCCTCCTTGAGTTGGAGGAAGAGGACAGGGGAATCGTAAAGGCATTTGGCGGCGGCAAGGATTTGGCCGAATGGTTTTCTGCCTTAGACATTAAAACGGGTAAAGAGGTAAAATTCCTGCAGCATCTCCCCGACGATACTCTGTCTTTTGAAATCCAGGGCAAACCCGTAACAATGGGTGAAGGGCGGGCATCCAAAATTCTTGCAGAGTATGAAGGAAAAACCATCCAGATCAACTATATGAAAACGGGTGACAAGGCAAAAGTGGAGTCTATCATTGGAGGCACGACCCTCAAAGAGGAATTTGAAAAGGAAGGCATCAAGGAAGGAGCCGACATCACCATGACCGGGAGAGATAAAACCGCTCCTGCACCGGTTAAGGGGAGATATGTACGGGCTGAAACAGGAGGCCGGCAGATCACCATCGGCTATGGCATGGCCAGGAAGGTCTGGGTAGATTAAAAGAGACAAAAAAAGTCAGGGAAAACAGCAGTCGCCAACCAACAGGCTGTTTCCCCTGACAATCAGAAGAACTCTCATATAGCGGAGTTCACTATTTCCTTTAGCATGTCGGAGAAAGGATGGCAAGGTAAATTGAAAGGAAAGAATCCATGCAGATAAATAAAATCCAAAACCCAAAGCAAATTGAATTTAGATCTTTTGATCATCTAACAAGCGAAATTACATCTGACCTGACCGGAAGTATTGACAGGCATTTGCCCCTCAAGTTCTGGGAGATCGATCTTATTTTTAAATGTCCCGTTGTTGGGACATGTCTGGACATGTCCGAGCAAAAGCAGATACTCAAAAAGGCGGGGATTTCCCTCAAAAAAAAGAACCCCTATGAAATTCATGAGACTATATTAAGGAGTTCGGGAAGCGAGACCCCTCTCTCCCGCAAGATAGATTGCCGGCTCAACCGCAAGTTTAAAAGAGAAATAACCGCGTTTTTTGACCTTGAAGAAGATGAGCTCATGCAAATCTGGAAGTCCCGAGTTAAAAACGGAGAAATAAAAGGCCTCCTGTGGGTGGCTGCCACACGAGCTGATCTTTCAATTGAAAGTAAGCGGTTTCTCTTTGGGAACATTCATATGGAGATGCATCTCAATGCCGTCGAAAACAGGAAAGTGAGGCAACAACTTTCTTATCTTCAAGATAAAAATCAAGAATTAGCTCAAAGGCTCAAAGAGGAATCCGGGGTAAGGAGAATATTAAAAAAAGAAAATGAAAATTTAGAAAGGGACCAGACGGAATTAAGCAGACAATATGCCTTTCTTGAAAATGAAAACCTTTCCATTGAAAAGGAGTTGTCAATACTGAGGGGAAATACGGGGATACTCGACCTTGAAACTGAAAATCAACAATTACGGGACGAACTGGGGAACCTGTCAGGAGAGATAGGGGATTACCAACAACGCCTTGAGACCCTCCGGATTCAAAATAATAAGTTACTGTCAAAACTTGAGAGCCAGCGTGAATTGAACGATCATTTAAAAAAGGAGACGGAAAGAATTATTACCCGGATCTCCGCACTGAATCGTTGTGATGAGACATGCCCGTCCTTTGATCTATGCCGGAAACGAATCCTGATCGTAGGTGGTATAAACAGGATGGAATCCATTTACCGCCAGTTGATTGAAGATAATGGGGGAATATTTGAATACCATGACGGTCACATAAAGGGAGGCAAAAAAGCGCTTGAGAACCGGATAATGCGGGCTGATATTGTCCTCTGCCCGGTTAACATAAACAGCCACAACGCCTGTTCGGTAGTCAAGAAAATGGGTAAAAAGCACAGGAAATCTGTTCAGATGCTGGCCGGTTCCGGTCTGGGCGTTATTTCTCAGGCCCTTTCTGAATGTCAGGAAGGTATAAGTACCCAGTAAAAATCCTGCGCCGAAAAGTGCAGGAATTCTTATACCATTCTCTTTCAACCATGCACGCTGTACAAGGAAAAGCGATAAAGGAGGAATCAAACCTATGAAGCATGAACGGACGACTCTGGCATCCTGTGAGAACTTTGGAAGTATCTCAAGTTGCAGTTGCGGCCTATACCATATCCATCTGCCGGGAGTTTCTATTCATCTGAATGAGAAAAGATTTGAGAATTTAATTAAAATGGTTCTTCAAGCAAAAGAGAACCAGGATTCATATCGTATAAATGATGCAAAACTAAAGAAAAGCCACCTTAAAATAGTAAGAAACTAAAATAAGTCAGCGATACATCATATCTAGTGCCCGAACGAAAACTAGGATTTTTCGTTAAGATCAAGCCTCCGGCCCGTAGGGCCTACGCCCCGGAGGGGAAGACGAAAATTTTAACCACAGGAATACTGATAGTATTTCGAGGATTAAAATTTGAGTCTGACGCAGATATTGGCGGAAAAGACAGTTTTCGTTCAGACACTATCTAACGATTGCGGGGGTCATACTTGACGGAAAAAGAAAACATATTTGTTCAACGGGTAATACAAGAAATCTTACCCCTGGCAAGGATAAACCTGGAAAATATAAGACTGGAATTCAAAGAACGGGTGCTTTCTTCAGAAGAAATTGCGGGGAAGGAGCTCATAGAAGCCCTTGAATATGATAAAGATAGCGACACATTATGGTATCTGCCCCGGGATATAATCGATTACGGACTAACCTCTTCCAAAGGTTTGGTTATGAAAGAGGTATTTAGAAACAAATATGCCCGGGAGGATCTGTTAGCAAATGACGAAAAGTTGGAATTCGTAGTTTTATTCAATATTTTTGATGTGTTAAGAGCAGTAAGTCTGGGAATAGCAGAGTTTATGGAGGCAGGAAAATGGGTTAAAACCTTTTATAACAAAAAGCAAAAAATTATTGCTTTATGGGTGGATAAAGAAAAGATGAGAAATAAACCTTTATTTATCCAATATCTGTTGGGTCTCGTCTACAGATTTACTGAAGGTAAAGACGACGAAAGGATTGAAAAGAAAAAAGTTAAGGAATTAATTCAACTCACCTCGGATATTATTTCACCTTCGGAATTAGGAAATATAGATAGAAACCAACTATATAGAATTTTAAAACAAGAAATATGGCCTTATTTGGGAGAGGTGGTAAAAGATTCGCTCAGAAAGTTAACTCTGGAAAAGGCCTTAGAAAAGACTTTCAGTCAGGGCAAGTATGGTTTAACAGATAAAAATTTCGGCCATAGAAAGCCTTCTTTAAAATCAGAACCTGGGAGTTCGCTATTAGAAGAATTAAAAGAAGAAATACAAGAAATATCCCGTAAAGAAAGAACTGCTTTAGAAAAAGAAGCTAAGGAGGATCTGAAAAAACAGTTAATGGACGTACGTAAGGAATTTGGAGATAAAGGAGAATCAACCTATGAGATAGCTGAACAGGCAACGGATCCTAAAAAGGAATCTGAGATTTCCAATAAAGTCCAAACCAGAGCTCGCCTTCCGGAAATAAATATTCCAAAAGTATTATCCGGCATGGATACAGAATCAGGGGATGGCTGGGGAGGAGGGGATGGAGATGAGACAGGTAAGAAAATAGTTAGAAAATTGACCGGCCTATCCGGTGAACAGAGAAAAGAATACAACCAGCTTAGAAATAGTGCCAGAGAAAAAGCATTGAGGGTAAACTTAAGAAGGCTTTTAGAGGATTTTGCATACAGCCGGAGAGGATGGGATTCACGCCTGAGCAGAGGAAAATTGGACTTACGCAAGATAGCGGAAGCCTTTGCTGGAGAAACAAAAATATTTAAGAAAAGGCTGGGTAAAGCAGAACCTAAATGCATAAGATACTCTATAATTACTGATGTAAGCGGCAGTATGTTTAACGGTGTAAAACTCTTTTACGCTTTAGCTTCTTTAGTGGGATTTATGGAGGCCACGTCAGGATTGACCGACGAACTGGAGGATATTATAAATATAGAGATTGAAATAGTAATATTCTCATCCAATTGGCAAATAATTTTGGACTACGAAGGAAGAAAGTTGTCCTTGGGCACCTTAAGAGAAAGATATCAAGTAATAACAGATATTAAGTCTTCAAATATATTATCCGGCGGAACAGAAAATATCCCTGCAATAGAGGCTGCTATAGAGAGGATAAACAACCGCAGCCAGCCTGAAGATATAAACACTATAATCATTATTACCGACGGAATATCAGCCAATATTAGAGAAATCTATGAACAACATAAAGATATTTTTTTTCTTCCCTTAGGGATAGGTGAGTATATGATTAAGATTGAGGAAAGTTATGCTCCTTATGGTAAAGCCATAGAGCTGGAAGATTTGCCAAAGACAGTCTTAAATATAGGAAGAAAACAGTTGGAAAGAATCAGACGTTAGGAGATTGTGGATAATGAAGTTGGAAACAGTTTTTTCCAGGCGTAAAAGCAGAGCAAAGATAGAGTTGCTTTCTAATATATCACACTTTAAAACCATAAAACAGGGTAATATCGAGTATCTGGTTTCTACTCATCCTGAACATAAAAATTTTAAGATTCGAAGATTTCCTCAGAACCAGTTAAGGACACCAAAGATTGAGATTTTAGAAACACCGACGAACATCAAAAATCTTATAAGAATATTGGAAGCAATAAATAATTGCCGTGGCGGAAAAGAAGGGGCAATATTAATAAATGGCGAAACAGGTTGTGGGAAAAACACATTAATTTACTATATTGCCAACCTTTTAGGCCAGGACGTGAGAGTAATCTCCTGTTCCGAAGATATGGAAGAAAACGAATTAGCGGAAGATATCTGGATTGTGAAGGATGAATCCGGCAATCCAAAAATGACGATTACGCCTTCTCCGACTGCCCAGGGATTGAGAGAGGGAAGTATTATTGTTTGGGATGAAGCAAATAAACTAAAAGCCGGAGTGATAAAAAAAGCAAATCCTATAGTGCAGGATAAAAGGATATTGGCTTTTAAAGGAAAAGAACTTTATGAAGCAAGTGAGGGCATGGTAATTGTTCTTACAGGAAATCTTGGCGAAAGATATGCTGTAGACAAGTTTTCATCGGAGTTTAAAAATAGATTAGAAGTTATTGATATAGACTATCTGCCGCCTGAAGAAGAAAAGCAGTGGCTTTTGTGGAGAAGAATGAATTACAGTCCAGGCAAACCAGCATCTGGTGAAGAAATAGATTTAATACATAACCTTGTCGGCGCTGCCAGGCAGATAAGAAAGTTTTATCTTGGAGAAGTCGAAAAAGAAAATGGAAAAGTCGAATATTTTGACAAAGGAAGTTTAATCTCCGTAGTTTTATCCACAGCCTCTTTAGAACAGATTGTAGAACATATCGCCCATTTCCCGGAAGACATTCACAGAATCGGGGATATAATCAAAAGATATTATAATTACTTAGAAGAAGATGAAGATATAATCAGGAACATTGAAGCAATATTAGAGCCCAGAGGACTTGTCAAATCAGATAAATCTCTGTTTTACTTTAAATCGGTGGCAATAGAAAACGATAATCAAAGTAAACACTTATCCTTTAGATACAAATATAAGAATAATGAGCAGGAAATCAAAATAGAGATCCATGCTCATGCTCCGGATAAAATAGAGGACGTTCCTTACAATTACGCGGTAGATTTAACCACTACGAATGCTTTGCTGCTGTGTGATGCCCTAAAGGATATATCATTGGGGAGACACCTGCAGTTTGTTGGTGAGCAGGGAACGGGTAAGGATAGAATCGGAAGTTTTATTTCTTATTTAATCCAGGGTCAAATAAGAAGCTATGGAGTCAGCGAAAATACAGACAGGTCTGACCTATTAAGTTATAGAGCTATAGGAATGAGCAAACCGGGTGAAATGACCGAAGAGAAGGCAAGCCTGCCACAATTGATGATGGGAGACGGGAAAAGAGGTTTTATAGGCATATATCAGGAGATCAATTCAGCGCGGCCCAAGGTTTTGGGTGTATTTAATAATACCTTAAGATTTGGTTTTACAGAGTTGCTCGATAAGAGTACGGTCGTTGCAAACAAAGGTTGGCTGATTATAACAACTCGAAATCCTTTTAGATCCGGATACAAAGGAATCAAGAGACTTTCTTTGGAATTTGAACAGAGATTTTCTACTCATTGGTTTGGCGATTTGCCTCGAGATGAAAAAATAGAGATCATTAAAGGCGATATCAACAGACATAACTCTATGTATCCTCTTGATAATTACCATCTTCTAACAGAACAGTTTATTGGTAAAGTTACAGATCTGGAGGTTGCCTTAAGAGAAAAATACCCTGAAGCGTTGCCGGATCCGGTTAGTTTGAGAAACGCAAAGCGACTTTGCAAACATATTTCTCTATATCCCTATAACTTTTTCGATAAGAATAGATACTACCAGATTATTGATGAACATTTTTATTTTGAGGACAGAGAGCATAAAAAAATAGTCAAACAGGTTGCTAAAAATATCTTTGAAGATCTGCCGGAGGTCATTGACTTTAAAATCAGGACCGGCAATACAGATTTAGACGGGCTGTTAAAAGAAACCATAAAAGAAAAAGATGAATTGATTGTTCTTTCAAAACTCGATGAAATAGAATTTATGGTTAACCTGACTTTAAAAGGAGATTTGCACCTTCTCAAAAACATCGAGCATTGTTTAGATTACATCAAAGAGATAAAAAGGTATCCAGAAATAGATAAAAGCATAGAAAAAATAATACACAAATTGAATAAACGCGAAGCATCTGTAGTGAGAGAGCCTGTTGTTCTACAGAAAAGGGTGGATTTTGACGAGACTATTTTTGATGAAACCATACCTTTTGTTCGAAAGCTAAGTCAAAGTATAGAAAAAAGATTTTACATGGCCAACAGGTTAAGACAGGCCCTGAAAATTGTTCAATTAGCCGGTCAAAACATATTGCTTATCGATAGCAGGATTATAGAGAAAAATATCGTTCCAACTGATTTCCTCGAAGGAAGAGATGTATCGTACAGGGAATTATTTAATTTTTTGATACTTGACGAGTTCCTGTCGTCATATCTGGAAACCGAAGTTAACGGAAGCATAGCATACAAAATAAGTTTGAATGCAGGAAAGATTAAACTTGCAAGCACCTGCCAAAATGTGTCTCAGTCCGTGTTGTCCTTCATAGACGTTGAAAAATACGGGTTTGAAGGATATCATTTATCCAATAAACAATTGGAAACATTTTTAGAAAAGATAGTAGGCAGTCTCGATGTATCATACAGTTATTGGCTGTTCTTCAAAGAAAAGGTCATTCCTGAAATAAGTTATGAGGATGAGATAATATTTTTATATACTTTATTATTCACTGTACAGGATGACCTGATCCTCGAGGAAATCGAGAAAATCATAAGGGGCGACATTTATGACTCACCGAGAATCTCTGATTCAAAAGACACTTTGATCCCGGTTTTTCGACCTATAGATGTTACAGAAGACAGTATGTTAAAAGAGTTGTTGAGAGCCGGTCAAAGTGAAGCAAAGAACATATCCGTTAAATGGTTCTTTGTAGCGGACGAAGTTTTAAAGGAGGAAGGTTTTGAAGTCAGATACCTCTGGAAAAAGAATGAGATAGATGTCCGGATAAGGAAAAAAGACCAGGAAAAGCTCAATGACAGGAAGTTTGTAGAGAGCATTATATGTGAGATAAGAAAAATAGTTTTTGAGATAACAGAAACTATAACTAAAAGTATAACAAAGCAGGAGTTAAATGATAATCTTGAAAGACTGACATATTTTACTATTGACAACAATGTTCTTTATGCCGGCAGCGCGTATAACAACTCAATTTTTATTTATCGCCTCACAGATCAGAAATACATGGGCGCTATAACTAATGAGGTTTTAAACAACAGGTTAAATTATCCTCAAAGCCTGGCTATTCACGAGCACATTCTTTATATAAATAACAGGGTTAGCCCCTTAATTCTCAGATATCACCTAAAAGCTGATAGATACTTGGAAGCTATAACCATTAAAGAGTTAAAAAGCCCAACGGCCTTAAGAATCCGCAACCATATTCTTTATGTCAGTTGCTCGGAATGCAAGTCGATTTTTATGTATGACCTCCTGAAAAATGAATATATAGGTGCTTTAAGTATCAAGGATTTAAATGGGGCAACGGGCCTGGATATTGCCGGTGATATTCTTTATATCAGTAGCCGGTGGGACCATTTAATTTTGAAGCATGACCTTAAAACCGGGAGACGAATAGGAGCTATAACTAATGAAGATTTAAACAATAATTTAAGGGAACCCACAGACTTAATTATTCATGACAGTAAGATTTATGTCTCCAGCTTTTTAAGGGGATCAGTTCTTGTATATTGCCTCATAACCCTTGAGTACCTGGGGTCTATAATTGCATCCGATCCAACATGTTTGTTTGTTCACAACGATATTCTATATATTAGCAGTGACAAAAATGACGTGATCTATAGGCGTTTGCTGCCGGGAGATCTGGTTGACACCGGGCTTAAGAAATCCTTAATGCCAAGAAAATATCTAAAGCTCCATTATCCACAGTTCATTAACCATTGAACGGAGGCAAATGAAGCATGAAGAAAGCGTTTGTATTAGGAGTATTATTTTTGCTTGTGTCCGGAGGGAAGATCATCTTCGCCGGACCGATTAAGGTGTTCGTGAGTGTTGTGCCACAGAAGTATTTTGTTCAACGGATCGGCGGGGATCAGGTGGATGTTTCCGTCATGGTCGAACCGGGAGCCAGACCGGCAACTTATGAACCGAAGCCCAAACAGATGGTCGCGCTGGCAGAGACTAAGATCTACTACGCTATCGGGGTTCCGTTTGAAAAGGCGTGGCTCGAAAAGATTGCCGACACCAACCCCGACATGCTCATAGTGCACACAGAAGCGGGTATCGCAAAAATGCCCATGAAGACACACTACAACCATAAGCAAGGAGAACACACGCAGCATCATCACGGAATCAAGGACCCGCACGTGTGGCTCTCGCCCCCGCTCGTGATGGTCCAGGCCAGAAACATTCTCCAGGCACTGCGGTTCGTCGATCCTGTTCACCGATCCTTTTACGAAGCCGGCTACAAGAAATTTATTACCGAAGTCCTTGACCTTGATGCCGAACTCAGAGGGATATTCGCGAAAACAGGAAAAGATATTCAATTCATAGTGCTCCACCCTGCCTGGGGATATTTTGCTCACGCCTATGGACTGGAGCAGGTACCCATTGAGATCCAAGGAAAAGAACCCAGGCCTGCGGAATTCCGGCATCTGATCCGGCACGCCAGGGAAAGCGGCATCAAGGTGGTTTTCGTTCAGCCCCAGTTTTCGACAAATAGCGCCAAAACCATGGCAAAGGCCGTGGGTGGGCAGATCGCTTTCGTGGACCCACTCGCCCTGGATTGGACGAGTAACCTGCGCGAAGTGGCCGCGAAGTTCAAGGCCGCTCTCAAGAGAGGTCATCAATGAATTCACCGACCATAGAAATAAGACATCTCTGGTTTTATTTTAATGGACAGCCGGTCCTGAAGGACGTGAACCTTACGGTTCGCAGAAGGGATTTCCTGGCCCTGCTCGGTCCAAACGGTGGCGGCAAGACTACCCTGATCAAGCTGATTATAGGCCTTTTGAAGCCCCATCGGGGGGCCGTGCAGGTTTTTGGTCTGCCGCCACGGAAAGCTGCCCACCGCATTGGCTATATGCCACAGGAACCTGGTATTAATAAAAACTTTCCCATATCGATTCTGGATGTGGTCCTCATGGGAAGGTTGCAATCTGGCAAAAGCTGGTCCCGGTACTCACGGAGAGACAGGATGGCCGCTCAACAGACTCTGGAGCGACTGGAGATGTGGGAGTACCGGAATCGTCGTATCGGAGAGCTTTCCGTGGGACAGCGGCAGAGGGTCTTTGTCGCAAGAGCACTCGTAGCCGAACCGGAACTTCTTCTCTTAGACGAACCCTCTTCCAGCGTGGACACAAAGGGCCAGACCGATCTTTTTGCTCTCCTCAAGCAACTCAACGAGACCGTAACCATTATCGTGGTCAGCCACGACCTTAGCATTGTGTCCAGTCATGTAAAGTCTGTGGCGTGTGCGAATCAGCGGCTCTTTTACCACGACGCTGCAGAAATCACCGGCGAAATGCTTGAGATGGCATATTACTGTCCGGTTGAGCTCATCGCTCACGGGTTGCCACATCGGGTTTTGCGCAAGCACAAGGACCTCTGATATGCTCGACGTTCTTCAATTTGAGTTCATGAGAAATGCTTTTCTGGCGGGTCTCCTCGCAAGTGTTGCCTGCGGTGTAATCGGAACGTTCGTTGTCGTGAACCGGCTCTCGTTTCTATCAGGCGGCATTGCCCATGCAAGCTATGGCGGAATCGGTCTCGCCTTTTTCTTTGGGCTCCCTTACATTGTGGGCACTCTGGGGTTTTCACTTTTAACTGCTGTGGTGATGGCTGCCGTTACACTGAAATCCAGACATCGATCCGACACCATCATTGGTGTACTCTGGGCGGTGGGAATGGCCCTCGGGGTCATTCTTCTTGATCTGACGCCGGGCTACAATGTGGATTTAATGAGTTTTCTCTTTGGCAGCATCCTTGCTGTCCCCACATTGGATCTCTGGTTCATGCTCATTTTGAGCGGCGTGATTCTTCTCACCACGGGTTTTTACTACAACAGCTTTCTGGCCCTGTCCTACGACGAAAATTTTGCTCAGATCAGGGGTGTCCCCGTAGGGTTTCTGTATTTTCTCCTCCTGGCCATGATTGCCCTTTCCGTGGTGATGATCATTCGGGTTGTAGGCTTGATCCTTGTCCTCGCCCTGCTTACGATTGCACCCTATATTGCGGAAAACCACTCCGCATCCCTGCGAACAATGATGTTTCTTTCATTCCTCCTGAACTGTTTCTTTACAACGGTCGGGCTTTGGCTCTCTTATACGTTCAATTTGACCTCTGGTGCGATGATCATTATGGTGGCGGGGACGTGTTTTTTTATTTCGCTCTTGCTGGAAGGTTTACTGAAAAAGATGAACATCTTTCAAAACAACCCTGTACGGCATAAATGTAACCTGTGAATGTTTACAAAACAACTTAGCGCTTATGGGGGTTATCCTATGGGCGATATTTTATTTGAAAGGAGGAGATAATGGCTAATCCGGAACACTTAATTAAATTCAAGGAAGGCGTAGGGGCCTGGAACGCCTGGAGGAAGGCAAATCCGGATATTTGTCCCGACCTCAGTGGCGCTGACCTCACCGAGATGGAACTCGGCGGGGTGAACCTCCATGGCGTGATCCTCCAGAAGGCGAATCTCCGTGGGGCAAACCTCCGCGATGCGGACCTCCTTGGAGTGGATCTCAGCAAGGCTAAACTCCATAAGGCGAACCTCAAATGGGCTGAACTTTGCAAAGCGAATCTCAGCCAGGCGGATCTCAGCCAGGCAAATCTTCTGATGGCATGCCTCCGCGATACGAACCTCCGAGGGGCAGATCTCAGCCAGGCTCAACTCAACGGGGCGCAACTCAACGGGGCGAGCCTCCGCCAGGCCAACCTCACAGGAGCGGACCTTGCCGGAGCGAACCTTATCGGAGCAGACCTTGCCGGAGCGTATCATTCAAAAGCATTTCGGGGGAAATAAATACTGAACTTATCGTCCTTCGGGCGAACTTAAAAAATCTCTGACACGGATTTCACTGATTACACTGTCCTTTATTTCATAAATGCGGAAGCATTTATGAAATGGAAACATGGTTTGAACAATGAACCATGCTTATCCGGTTGGCACATATAACTCGAAGAGGTAGTTTTCCACCCCGCACAACCGATAGTGGTGCGAGATCTGGGTTGACCCGATACGAGACAGTCCGCCAAATGCTCTACAAGCTGCGGGTTGCGGGCTGATAGTAGGAGAGCCGAAGACGCTACCGCCCTTACGTCGCTGGCCGAACACGGGACAAGGGGCACGTATGTGTCAACCGGATAAGCATGCAATGAACCATTGTTCAAACAACATAAAGCTAATCCGTGGCCATCCGTGTAATCCGTGTCTAAAAAGGAAATTCCTATACTATGAACTTAGGGGCTTCGCCCCAAAAGGAGCTGAAAACCATGGATCAAAATCCAAATCCGATTCATAAAAATGGAGATAAAAACGTCTTTTGTCCATATTATAACGATTGCCTGAATCATGCGGCCAAACTCCACTGGCAGAATTGGGATTGTTCCAAGTGTCCGCACAAACTGACGCAACGACCAATAAAAACAGATCAGATGACCAGTGGCTTTTACCCATATTGCGAGTTGCCGTTAAGAATATCCATAAACTTTATTGAAAAAATCGGTCTTGTGTAGTAAACTCCCAAAATCAGGTCCGGCGGCCCCGTGGGCGGGGAGCTTCACACATGAGATTGTTCCCTTACCTTTTATAATAACGATTCCTTACCGAACCCTGATGAATAAACCGGTGGTCTGGGAGTTTGCCGAAAAGGCAGTAACCGTTCACGGTTCAAAGTTCACGGTTCAAAGGTTGGGGGATTTGCGGTTTCCACATTCTGAGAAATGAAGCCGAGGTGTTGAGGAGGACAATGGGCTGAAGATACGTAGGCGTTCACGGGTTCAAAGGTTCAGGGGTTCAAGGTTCCATTCTCGTCCCCGGACTGCATTTGGGATGCGTATTTACGAGAAAAGCGTCAGTTTCGTCAGGCCTAATCCAAAATTTGAAGCCAAATTGGCAATTACTTGGGGAAATGAACATTTGTAACGAGGACTTCGGATCTTCAATGCCTTCTTTGTCCTTAACCCTGAACGTTGAACCCTGAACCTTTGAACCCTGAACCCGTGAACGGTTACAGAAGGCCTTATCCCGACTGGAGGGAAGCTTTCAACCCACTTTTAAAAAATTCGTAAATAAGATGGGATAATGAGTCACCTAAAAGCAACGCATTTTATTAGATCAGTAAGTATAATTGCCCTATCAGCGCTTCTTTTTTCCACGGTAGGGATACATTTCGTTCATCCTTTTTTCCACCACCATCACAATCACCATCATTGTGCCGGATGTTACCACTTCTCAGTTCATTCCGGCCATCAATACGCCGCGATTTCAATTGACGAAAAACACGCGATTTCCAAAGAGCAGGAAGATTGCCCCATCTGCTCGTTTTTACTGCACTTTAATCTTTACAAGGCTGCATCCTATACCCTTTTAGAGCAACAGGAATGTTTGAATGAATTCCCGCCGGCGCTCAAATCTCCTTTTGCCAGACAGATAGATTTTTCACCCATCCAGCCTCGAGCCCCGCCTGTTTTAACAATCTAACCCAAATGTCTTTATCACTGTTATTTTCAGGGTTTTTCTGATTTTTCATATATCAAGGCCGCTGGCGCTCAAAGGCAGGCCAATGGAGACGTCGGTCTTGCGCCAGTAGAGTATGTAACGAAGAAGATCAATAGAACTGGCGGTGAGCCTCCCTGAAATTCACACATAACTATGCAAATAAATTAAAGCTTTTTCGAGAAAACGATACCCATGTCGCTATGGGACAGGTATCTGAATTGATATTAAGGGGGACGGAAAATGAAACTTTTCAAAATGGGAATATTTTCTTTTTTTGTCATGATTGTTTTTTTCGGCGCTACTCAATTAACATTTCTTTACGCAGAACCGATCAGGCTTGAGACAATCGTGGTCACGGCCCCCAAAGAGCAGGGGGATGGAAAAAGTATAGAAAGCCAAACCCTTAAGACACATAAGGTTGTGGATCTGGCAGAGATCCTTTCGGATGAAATGATAGAAGCGACCATGATCCGCAAAGGCGGATATGGGAATGAAGTCTCCATAAGGGGTTTCGGGCAGTCAAATCTGAGGGTATTAATAGACGATGGGCTTCTTGAAGGGGCCTGCGGCAGCAGAAAAGATCCCTCCCTATCACACATTAACATGCTAACTGTTGATAAAATCGAAGTAAAACAGGGGCCATTTGATGTGACAAAGGCTGGAGCCCTGGGCGGAAGCATCAATATTGTAACCAAAAAACCACAAGAAGAATTTCACGGTGAAATCCTTGGTAAAGGGGGTAGCTATGCTTTTTGGAGCAGTGGTTTTTACCTCACAGGCGGAAATAATAAGGTTCAGGGATTGATTGGCTATAATTACTCCGAATCGGATCAGTACGAAGATGGAGATGGCAACAAGCTCTGGAGTTTTGCCCCGGGAGGCCGGCCATATAATGCTGACGGGATGCACATGAAGGCATTTGAAAAGCAAGATGTGTGGGGAAAACTACAACTGACCCCAACAGAAAATCACACGATACTCTTGTCACACACCTATGGCCATGGCGAGGATATTATGGCACCAAGGGTTGGGATGGATATAGAAGACGAAAAAACAAACTTGAGCAGGGCCGACTATATTATCACTGATCCGGGGAGGTTTTCGAACAAATTAACTTTTTCTTTTTATCGAAACAAGGTGGAGCACAACCCTTACGATAAATATAGAGATCTGGTAGGCGGCCCTTCTTTTCATCGACATAATGATGTGGAGTCGACCATCACCGGTGGGAAAATCGAAAATGAACAATCAACGAATTTCGCTATTTTTACCTATGGCATCGATATGTATAAACGCAATTGGGAAGGAGACATGTACAGGGACGATACCGGAGCCGTATTTGATGACGAACTTATTCCTGATGTGGACACCTATAATTATGGCGTTTATGTCAAGGCGGACAAGGATAATGACAAATGGTCACTGGGCATCGGATTTCGTTATGACCGATTTGAGACAGAGGCCGATGAAGACCTCAAACAGAGCCTGGCAGCCGGAATCACCAGCAACAAAAATAAGGACAACCTGCCCAGCGGGTATCTGTCTGTAAAATACCGTCTTACAGATAGCGCTTATATTTTCGGTGGGATTGGCCGGAGTATCCGAACTCCCACTTCTGTTGAACGCTACCTTCAGTCACCATCGCCTTATTTTCATGGAAATCCGGATATAGATCCAACTAAGAACACTGAGTTTGATATTGGCTTTCAGGCAACAGGCAAAAGATACAGTTTGAGAATAAAGGGATTTTACAGTGATCTGGATGACTATATTTACCAACAGGGCAAGAAGACAGCAGCTTCTCATCAAACCTGGACGAATATTGATGCACATCTTTATGGCGCTGATGTGAAGGCTATTGTGGATATAATATCTGATCTTTCCGTTGAAATTGCTTTTGCTTATCAAAGGGGCAGAAAAGATTCTAAACCGGAAATGAACAATGATAAAGATCTTGCTCAGATTCCACCTCTGAAAACCAGGCTGGCTTTGCATTATGATCACTCGGATTTTTTCGGGACATTAGAGTGGATTTACTCAGAAGATGCTGAAGATGTGGATATTGACGCAGGAGAGCAAAAGCTGGATGGCTGGGATGTGGTGAATTGTAGAGCAGGCTATAATTACAAAATGTTGATTCTAAATGTTGGTGTTGAAAATATTTTTGATAAGCATTATGCTGTTGCCAGCTCATATGAATGGGATGTTGTTTCCGGTTCAGGAGCTCACCCGGCTATTATATATGAACCCGGGAGATTTTTCTATTCATCCATTTCCTGCAAATTTTAGTTTTTCCCCTTTACCAGGGAAAAGATTGAGGCTTCTTTGAATGCAGGCATAAATCGCTTTTCATTTCCCGAATTCCTTTTGACCTATATTTTTAAAAAAGACTTGACATCGTTTTTTTATTGGATTATTAGAAAACTCTAATTAAATTAGGATATCGAATATATATAAGGGATGTCTTACGGACTCCGGTCCATATCTAAAGGATGCGGAAAAAGTGCAGGCGTAACTTGGATTATAAACATCTGAGTTGCGCTTTTTTTGTTTGAGGAGAAGTCAATGAGTTATCACCGCTTATATAAGAGAGTTTCCTTTACCGTTGCTTTTTTATTTTTTCTGATTGCTATGCAGGGGCAGTCGAAGGCCGGTTCAGAGGCGGATAAGATTCAGGAAAAGGTTGTAAAGACAATTGAGGTCCGCCAGGAAACCCAGAAAAAAGAGGATGCATGGGCGGGGAAGAAAGCAGAACTTACAGCCCGATATCGTTCATTGAGCTACGGGAATAAACATCTTGAAAAAGTAAAAAAAAAGACCGGGCAGATGCTTAACAGCCAGAAAGACCTTGTTGATGAGGCAAAGCGAAAAATAGAGGAATCGGCACGCATTCAGGAAGAGTTGCAGGCCTGCCTGGAGTCTATAATTACCCGGCTTGAAGAGTTCATCAAAAGGGACCTTCCCTTTTTGCCGGAGGAGCGGTCGGATAGGCTTGCCTTGATTAAAGAGACCCTTGCAAGCCCTGACAGACGGGCCGCAGAAAAGTACAGGAGGGTCATGGAGGCCCTTCAGATAGAAACCGGGTATGGCCATACTGTGGAGGTTTATCAGGACACCGTTGATCTGGATAGCCGGCCCGTGCTGGTGGATATCCTGAGACTGGGCCGGCTGTCTCTTTTTTGTCAGACTCCTGATGGTAAGGTTGTGGGACATTATGATCGGGCCCCGAAAAGATGGATATCTCTATCTTCCGGATACCGTCGTGATATAAATAAGGCCGTGGAAATGGCCCGTCACGAGCGGACAATCGACCTTGTCAGGCTGCCTATAGGAAGGATTGTCCCATAAAAAGACAAAATTCTAAATCCTAATTTCTAAATACTCAGACAGGATGAACAAGCCTGCCCTGGCGCGACAGCCGAGGAATAAGCTGTTTCATTCGAAAACCCGGTCTGGGCCAGGGATGGTCAGGATAAATATAAATCCTGTGAATCCTGTCTAACTTGTAGGTGCTCTTTATGATCGACTCCAAGCAAAATAAAACTAACAAACAGTACATTATGCCTATGAAGCTTTGCCTGGCATTGATATGGATCCTGTTTTTGGCTTATCCGGCCTATGGGGAAGACATGAGGGCTGCCTCCAGGAAGGCAAAAGCCGACTATGAGGCTGCCATTGCCGAGGCAAAAAACAGCAAAGAAAGAATTTTTAAAGACCGCATATCCCTTGAAAAAGAGATTGCCCGGATGGAAGCCGATGAAAAGAAACTGAACTCTGATATCGAGGTTATACAGAATGAGTTTAAGAAGCTAAGAGAAAAGCAGATTAAGCTGTCCGAGCAGCAATCAGATGATGAGATGGGCATGCGGGAACTCGCCGGCACAGTGCTTGTGGTTGCCCGGGACCTTGAAACAATCTTCAGACAGTCTCAATTCACAGCACGCTTTTCTGAACGTCTGGACCTGCTCAAACCAATCCTGGATAAAGACCGCTTTCCCGGAATAGATGATTTTCGGACCATATCCGACCTTTTCTTTCAGGAAATGGCCCTTTCCGGTGAGGTGGTTCTGCGCAAAGGACATTTTGTTGACCATTCAGGCATGAAAAAAACCGGAGATATCCTGACAATCGGAAAGTTTACCGCCGCTTACAAGAGCGATGAAGAGGCAGGTTTTTTAAGATATTCTGAAGGAAGTCATCAGTTTTTCGCCCTTTCGGCGCTGCCGTCATGGTCTATTCGGCGGAATCTCAAAAAATATATGCACGGGAAGACAGATGATGTGAGCCTCGATTTTTCCGGAGGTGCGGCCCTGAGACAGATTACGCGTAAACTGACGTTAATAGATCAGATCAAAAACGGAGGCCCTATTGTCTGGCCTATTATAGGTATCGGGCTCTTTGCCTTTATCATAGCCATAGAGAGGACTATTTTTCTCAACCGTGTTCACGCAAACACCGACTATGTAATGGGAAGAGTTAATGAACTGGCCCTTTATGGTAAATGGCAAGAATGTGACAAAATCGCAAAAGACAAAAAAGGACAGCCTGTCTACAACGTCTTGAAGGCCGGTCTTCTCGCCAGGGCCGAAGAAAGGGAAACTCTGGAAAGCGTTTTGCAGGAAGCAATCTTAAAAGAGCTTCCACGTTTAGAGCGGTTTTTGCCTGCGCTTAACATTATGGGAGCAATTGCGCCGTTGCTCGGGCTTTTGGGCACGGTAACCGGCATGATCAGCACCTTTCACGTCATTACCCTTTATGGCACCGGTGATCCTCGTATGATGTCCGGCGGCATCTCCGAAGCCTTGGTTACTACCATGCTCGGTCTGGCTGTGGCCATCCCAATAATGCTTTTGCACACCTTTTTGAACCGACACGTTGAACACATCGTCGGGGATATGGAGGAAAAGGCTATGGCATTAACCAATATCATCCACAGGGAAATAACACTTATTGAGTAATTTAGTGATCAATGATCAGTTATCAATGGTCAGTTATCAATGGTCAGTTATCAATGGTCAGCTATCAATGGTCAGTTATCAATGGTCAGCTATCAATGGTTAATTGATCACTGTTAATTGTTAATTGTTAATTGATCACTGTTAACTGTTAATTGTTAATTGATCACTGTTAACTGTTAATTGTTAATTGATCACTGATCACTGATCACTGATCACTGTTAATTGTTAATTGAAAAATGGATCTTATTGCAAATACATATGAGTACCTTTGGCCGGGCGGGCCGGTGATGATTCCTATCATCCTGACATCTTTCTGCATGTGGTTGCTTATCGTCGAACGAGTACTTTATTTCAGGCGGATGGATAAAGATGATGTGAGTCTGAAACAGGCAGTGCAAATGCTTAACCAAAGGCCGTTGCAAACAGCTTTAAAGGGGCTTCGAGCCGGAATTGTCATGAATTTTCTCAAGGAACGTACAAAAAACAACAAACTGGATACGGGCATCCTAAAATTATGCGCCATGCGGGAGAAACCTCATATCAGACAATTTCTTACTGTTATTGCAGTGCTGGCCGCAATATCGCCTTTATTTGGTCTCCTGGGAACAGTCACGGGTATGATCACCACTTTTAATGTGATAGCTCTCTTTGGCACCGGCAATGCAAAGGCCATGGCCGGGGGAATATCCGAAGCCCTGATCACCACCCAGAGCGGGCTGCTGGTGGCCATTCCCGGACTCTTTATGAGCGCTTTTCTTATTCGCCGTGCCAATCGCCTGGAACGTCGTCTGGATGAACTGATTTTGACGCTGATGCGAAATATTAAAAAAACCGGTTCCTGAAACTAAGATTTAATCCAACATTCATAGAAAACCAAATAACGAGGACAGGCCATGATCTCTGTACGTCAATCTTTGCGTCAAGGCACAGAAACAACGGCTGTTAATATGGCGCCACTCATAGACCTGGTTTTTCTTTTACTGATTTTTTTCATGGTTACGACCAGTTTTGTAAAGGAAACCGGTATAGATGTTCAGAGGCCCACCGCTTCCACGGCAGTTCTTAAGGACAAGGGAAATATCCTGATCGGGGTCGATCCCGACGGCCGGGTTTTTTTTGAAAAAAAGCAGATAGACATTCGCAGTGTCCGGGCCCACATAGAAAGATGCCTGGCAGAAAATCCGGAGGGCTCTATTGTCATTGTGGCAGATAAGACAAGCTATACGGGTATAGTCGTACGGGTGATGGACCAGTGCCGTCTGGCCGGAGCAAAAAATATTAGTATCGCGGCAGCCAGGTCCGGTGGAAATGAATAATAAGATTCCTTCCTGGTTTTTTTGGGCCCTGGGGTTTTCCATATTGGTTAATATCCTTCTATTTGCCCTGCTGCCTCTTTTTGGCCAGAGAGAGTCAAAAAAAAGCGATTTGGATATCATCGTTCCGGTTAATTTAGTAAAGATCAGGCATCAAGAACCACCACCTGAAGAAGAAGAGAGGTTGCCCGAGAAGAAACCTCCCAGGGTTACTCCCACAATGAGAATGCATCAAAATATTCCCAAAAGGCAAATAAAGCTTGAGATACCCAGGCTCTCTTTTGAGATCAATCCAAAGCTTTCCGGGGGTATGCCGGTAGCCCCACCGCCACCCATATCTGCTTTTTACCAGATAGGCGAGGTGGATCAGATGCCTTTGCCGATTTTCAAGATGAAGCCTGTCTATCCGTTCCGCGCCAGGCGACTTAACATAACCGGAAATGTAGAAGTCAAGTTTCTTGTGGATAAAAATGGTCGGGCAAACCACATCAACATCCTAAAATCAAATCCACCAGGGATATTTGACGAAAGTGTGCTCAGGGCCCTCCCTTCCTGGAGGTTTTCTCCGGCAAAGCTGAGGGGGGAAGCGGTTTCTTGCTGGGTAATTACCGCCATCGAATTTAACCTGGAAGGGGGATAATTGGCAATTAACAATGATCAATTAACAGTTAACAATTAACAATGATCAATTAACAGTTAACAATTAACAATGATCAATTAACAGTTAACAATTAACAATGATCAATTAACAGTTAACAATTGACCACTGACCATTGACCATTGAATATTGATCACTGACCATTGACCATTGACCACTGACCATTGACCATTGACCACTGACCATTGACCATTGACCACTGACCATTGACCATTGACCATTGACCATTGACCACTGACCATTGACCATTGAATATTGATCACTGACCATTGACAAGTATGAGGAAACATTATCAATGAAAAATAAGAAAGAAGATTTCGGTGATGAGCTGGCAGAACGCTTTTTAAACTTTGCGGTCGGGATCATCAAGCTTACCGCAACACTTCCTAAAACGCCGGCAGGTAAACACATAGCGGATCAATTGCTGCGATGCGGCACCTCGCCTGGTGCAAACTATGAAGAAGCAAGAGGAGCTGAGTCTCGCAAAGATTTTATCCACAAATTAGGCGTAGTGTTTAAGGAAACAAAAGAAAGTCGTTATTGGTTGAAATTGATATTAGTCAGCAAAATGTTGCCTCATAACAAGGTAGCTTCTCTGTTAACTGAAGCCGAAGAACTTATCGCAATTGTAGGCAAAAGCATCATGACAGCAAGGAGCAAATGAACAGTTAACAATGATCAATTAACAATTAGCAGTTAACCGTTTACAAATGATCACTGTTAATTGACCATTGATCATTGATCATTGATCATTAACCATTGATCATTGCTAATTGAAAAGATCACGATGAAAAGGCTACTCCTCTTTTTTTTGATGTATTTGTGTTGCTGCCCGGCATGGGCTGAAACAGAGGCCCCGAAATTGACGCCGGCAGTTCGGAAAGCCGTGTATGACGCCCAGCAGGCGATGGAAAAAAAGGAGTTTTTAAACGCGGAAAAATGCCTCATGAAATATGCCCGGAAATACCCCCAAAAGCCCCACTATCTCGTGGAATTTACCCTGGGAAATGCCCTGGCATTAATGGGAAAAGAAAGAGAGGCCCTTTCTCATTATAAGGCCTCCGCTGATTTGTATCCGGATTATGCCCCGATATGGCAAAATATGGGCAAGATCTATTTTGATATGAAGAAGTATGAAAAGGGCCTGGCAGTTCTTACAGCCCGTTCCTATCTGGCTCCCATAAAAAAAGAGGAAATAATGCTCCTGGGTGATCTTAACAACGCTATTGGCGTGTTTGTCAAAGCAGCGCAATATTATGAAAAAACCCTGAACCTGGAGAATAGCCCGACCGATTATGAAAAAATGGCCTATGCCTATATTGCTGCGCACAGACATGCAAAAGACATTGATATTTTAGATACCGCCATAAAGAAAAAATCGACATATAGACTCAATTTTATACTGGGGTAGGCGCTCTATCAAGAAGAAAAATTCAACAGGGCATACAATGCCTTTGATCAAAGCGCCTGCCTTAACCCGAAAGATGGCAGGCCTTGGCTTATGATGGGTTACTGCGCCTTGCAGATGGAGAAGAATGAAATGGCCAAAAGGGCATTTCAAAAAGCGATTCACTTTCCCAAACAACGGAAGACGGCAAAAGGATTGCTGAAACATGTGAGCTATCTCAAGGAAAGATAAGGGTAAAAAATTGGAGAAGGACTTGCAGGAAATGACTTAAAGCAATTTTGCCAGGGTAGCGATCAAAGCGGCCTACGCAACCAGCATGCCGGCTACCCAGCGTAGCAATGGCGCTTGCCCTGGATAAGGGAAAGGCGGCTCTCCTGGCAAAGAGTAAAGCCGCCTTTCATGCGAAAAGCAGAACCGATAAATAAAGTTGGTGAATAAATTTTACCGGGTTGCCCTCTGGTTTTTCTTTTTATCAAAACCTTAGGGTCTTGTCAATTTTAGGTGAAAAGGAGAAAGCAGGATGAAATATTTTAAAATGGTTTTGTGTTTATTGCTCATGCTGGTTTTTTTTGTTTATACAGCAGAGGCGCAGGAAGAAGTGAAAATTGAAAAAACAGTGGTTACGGCAACTTTAACTCCCAAAGAATTTAAAGAAGTTCCAGGCGCTTTTGAAGTAATAACTGCAAAACAGATTAAGGCCATGGGCGCCGAAACTGCTGCCGAGGCTCTTGAAGATGCGGTCAGCATTGATTTGGATCATGTGGCGGGAAGAGGGTTAATTCCGCAAATAAGGGGGCTTACCAATAAACGGACTTTAATTCTTATAGACGGCATGAGGTTTTCCACCGGTTTTAGAGATACAACTGTGGATTTAACAGAGTTTCCAACCGAGATAATTAAGCGAATAGAAATTGTGAGGGGGCCGACCTCAGCACTCTACGGCAGTGAGGGGATCGGAGGAGTAATTAATATCATAACAAAAAAAGCGCCCGAACAACTTTCGGGAAACTGCACTGCGCGTTACGGCATGAATACCTATGGAGACGCGGAAAATACTATTATCAAAGCTTCCATTGGGGATACGCTGAAAAATTTCGGCATTATCGCATCGGGCCATGCAAATATTACGAATGAATACGACCGGCACAAGGATGATTCTTTTACGGATATAGATGATAGTGAAAAATATTCAGGACTGCTGAAAATCAGTTATGATTTCCTTGATACACAGACTCTTTCAACCGGAGTTTTTTACAGCGATGCTTCCCGCGAGGGGTTGCGCAATAAATACGGTCTTAACTGGGACAGGGACGCTGATTCAGATCGCACCAGCGCGTTTTTGCAGTATGACGGAACAATCGCCGGAGCCAGGATTATGACTCGCGGTTATTACTCTGACTTTGATTCCGATCGTTCCTATATCGACATCGGGGATCCTTATGCTGATCCTTCTTTGCAGAAAAAAGCCGACAAGCAGCCCGACAGGGAAGACTTTGACATTGAAAACAAACTTTATCAGATAGAGACCCGGGCCAGCCGTATTTTTGCCAAAAGCCATCTGTTTACATTAGGTATGGAATATAGAGAAGAAAAAAGATCAGGAATAGAAAACCGCGGCGAAATCGATATCGACAAAACTATTCATAACCGAGCGCTTTTTCTACAGGATGATTTTTCCTTTTTTGACAGTCTGATGATTACCGCCGGGGTCCGGCTGGATGATCATTCCGATTTCGGTTCCGAGCTCAGTCCGCGTGTCAGCGTTATCTACAATATTTTGGACAATTTTCGTTTCAAAACTTCTTACGGAGAGGGCTTTCGCGCGCCGTCCGTCTATGAACTTTATGTGTACACTGAAAATTCAAAGGGAGATGTTATTCCGAATCCTGATCTTGATTCCGAAACATCAAAAAGTTATGAAATCGGTTTTGAAGGAGAATATAAAAAGTTAAATGCTAAAATCATGGCTTTTAGAAACGATATCGACGATATGATTTACAAGAAGCCGACAGGAAATTTCCGGATGCAGGGGAAAAAAAGAGTGCTGGAATATCAAAAAATCAACCTTGATAAAGCTTACACGCAAGGTATAGAAATTGAAGCCGGCCTCGCGCTTCCATATTATTTCAGAGTTTCCGCAAATTCCACTTTTATCGATTCTGAAAATGACGATAACGGCGAAGACCTTTTAGAGGTTCCCGAAGTAAAGCTTAATATCCGGCTTTGTTATGATAATCCTGTTCTGGGTCTTACGGCTAATATACGCGCCAACTATACCGGCAAGCAGTTGATAGCTCCGAAATTTGAAGATGGAAGTAAGGATGAAGAAGGGGGCTATACCGTGTGGGATATTTATGCTGCAAAAGATATAGGTCGGAATTTTAATTTGTTTGCCGGAATTGACAATATGTTTAACAAAGAAATGCCCTACAGCTCCTACAGAGGCGCATTTTTCTATTGCGGGCTTTCAGCAGGCTTCTAAGCAGATTAAAGATGTTTTGGGAAGGAAATCTGGCATGGCACAAAAAATGGCAAGATATTTTATCATGGCAGCATTATTTTTTCTAATCGCCGGGTGCCTGGAAGGAATAATGTTTCCGACAAAAATTTATTTCAAATGGTTTTACTCCACTTTTATACATATACCACCGGAGTATCTGAAGCCGTTTTTTACAGATTTTGTTAAAAGGATTCATACGCACATCACTCTTATGGGATGGGTGAGTTCGGCAATTATGGGCATTTTGTATTATCTCGTTCCCCAGATACGGGGTGAGGAAAGATACCGTGTATGGGCCTGTTATGCCAACTTTTGGTGTCATATTGCAGGAATTGTTCTTTTTTGTGCAGGTTTTCATCTCACAGGATCGTTCGGGCTTGCAACAGGTTTTGCACATGGGACTGCTGAGTTCAAAAAAGCTGCTGTTCCTTTCAAACCCATTGTCATAGCAGGCGGCTTATTGATTATTACATCTGCTTTTCTTTTTTCATATAATATCCTTAGAACCCTTTGTAGAAAGATTAAGCCAGTATAGTTTAAAGAAAGAGCCGATTTTAAAATTGGCTTGAAAGGAAATAAAAATCATGAATAACTGCATTAAAGACATCAATTCTAAAGTACCGGCTTTTTTGTTAATCATTTGCCTGGGAGTGGTTCTAATATTTTTCCAGACAGCTGAAGCCAAACAAAAACAAACCCCCAGGAGGATTAAAGCCATTATGGTAGGTGACCGGCTTGTAGATATTGCTTTTAACCTGGGCGTTCTTCCGGAAGCAATGTCCGTGCGCTGCTCCATGTGGCCCATGTGCAAGCAGCTCTTGAATACTTCCCAGATGCTGGGTTGTCCAAAATGTATAGTTGACAGAATACCAAACATTGTTCCTGACACGGCAAAAAAACGCGGTATCAAGCGAATTATTATCGAGAAGCATCCCAATTTTTGTATTTACAAACCTAAAGTCAAACCGGCCAACATCGTTCCCCTGCTGAAAGGAAAAGGCCTGAGCATTGAGTATGTAGATTTTTCCGATGGCCTGGAGTCGGCCATTCGTCAGACTGCAAACCTCCTTGGATGTCAGCCCAAAGCCGATGCCTTGATCAAGCGCTACAACAAAGCTATGGCAAAGGCTAAAGATTGTTTACCCAAAGAAAAACCGGGCAAAAAGGTAGTTATTATCAATGGCACTTACCAGGGCTCTACTGGCAAGTCATTTCTAAGGGTCGAGATGCCTAGCGGCTATTCAGATCGTTTCATGCTTGATCCAACCGGCTGTATAAACGTGGGTGATATTCTTAAATCAGAAACCAAAAAAGTGGATAAAGGCCACTTTTTAATCAGAAAGCTGAACGCTCTGGCAAAGGCCGAACCTGATATCATCGTCATGACCGGAGACGCCTTTGCCGTACAAAAGGCTCTCGCCTCTGCGGTGAGAAAAAATCCGGCTCTGGCCAATGTGCCGGCCATCAAAGACCTGGCAATCTATAGTCTGCCCTTTTACGGAGATTCAAGTGTGATCGAGTACCCCGCTGTTTTGCGGCAATGGATTGCGGCCCTGTCTGACTGAGATGGGCACTATACCTATAATAAAATGTACCTATGAAAATATGAATGATACTGAGACAAAATGGATAGATGTACCTATTGCGCCAGACGACTCAATGTCACCGGAAAGGTTGATGTCAAGTTTCTGGTGGATAAAAATGGTCGGGCAAACCACATCAATATCCTAAAATCAAATCCACCGGGGATATTTGAAGAAAGTGTGCTCAGGACCCTCCCTTGCTGGAGGTTTTCCCCGGCAAAGCTGAGGAGGTAAACGGTTTCTTGCTGGTTGATTACCGCCATCGAATTTAACCTGAAAGGGGGATAATTAACAGTTAATAATTATCAATGATCAATTAACAGTTAATAATTATCAATGATCAATTAACAGTTAACAATTATCAATTAACAGTTAACAATTATCAATGATCAATTAGCAATTAACAGTTAACAATTGATCACTGACCATTGACCATTGACCATTGAATATTGATCACTGACCATTGAAAAGATCACGATGAAAAGGCTACTCCTCTTTTTTTTGATGTATTTGTGTTGCTGCCCGGCATGGGCTGAAACAGAGGCCCCGAAATTGACGCCGGCAGTTCGGAAAGCCGTGTATGACGCCCAGCAGGCGATGGAAAAAAAGGAGTTTTTAAACGCGGAAAAATGCCTCATGAAATATGCCCGGAAATACCCCCAAAAGCCCCACTATCTCGTGGAATTTACCCTGGGAAATGCCCTGGCATTAATGGGAAAAGAAAGAGAGGCCCTTTCTCATTATAAGGCCTCCGCTGATTTGTATCCGGATTATGCTCCAATATGGCAAAATATGGGCAAGATCTGCTTTGATTTGAAACAGTATGAAAAGGCCGGGGATTGTCTCTTAAAAGCATATGAAACTGATAAGAAAAAAAATCCCTCGGCCCTTTATAATGTAGCTGTCTCTTATATCATGGCCGGAAAAGAAAAAAAGGCCCTGCCGCATTTGATGTATCTCTCGTCAGGCCGGGCAGGACTGCCAAAAATAGAATGGCTTGAGGCCATGTTAAAGGTTTATATGGACCTTCAGCTAAAGGAAAAGGCATTTGAGTTAATCAACAGGTTGCTTGATAAAAGCGAAAACGACCCCCGCTGGTGGAAAATTCTGGCACAATTCCATTTACAGCAAAATGATTACAAAAAGGCCCTGGCTGTCCTGACCATACACTCATATCTAACCCCCATAAACAAAAAGGATATCATGCTGCTTGGTGATCTCGCAAGCGCTGTCGGGGTGCCCCTGAAGGCGGGAGAGTATTATGAAAAGGCTCTGAATCTTTCCAATAGCCCGGCTAATTATGAAAAACTGGCCTCGGCTTATATTGCCGCACACAAACCGGCAAAGGCCATACAAGTGTTAAACATGGCCTTGAAGAAAAAACCGGCATCAGGGCTCTGGTTCATGATGGGCCAGGTGCTTTACCAGGAAGAGAATTTCGACAAAGCCTATAATGCCTTTGATCAAAGCGCCCGCCTGGATCCGGGAAATGGCGGGGCATATCTGATGATGGGCTATTGCGCTTTGCAAATGGATATAAAAGAGGCCGCCAGGACGGCCATTAAAAAGGCAGCCCGCTTTCCCAAACAGCGAAAGATGGCTAAAGAACTATTAAAGCAGGTAGCATCATGAAAAGAGAGATAGAACAACTAAAGCGGAAGAAGTGGTTTAGCAGGCTTAAAGAGGCTTTATGCAAGAAATGATTCAGAGTAATTTTACTAGAGTGGCGATCAAGGCAGCCTGGGCAACCAGCATGCCGGCAACCCATTTAATAATGCCGGCCTTTGATTCGGCAATCTCTTTTCTGAGTTCAGACCGGAGTAACTCAATATCCTTTTTAACTTCAGCCCGGACTGACTCAATATATTTTGTAAGATTGCTTTCAGTTGTTTTCAGGTCATTCTTTGTGGCCAGATTCTCTTCTATGGTCTCCCGGAAGACCTCGGCAATTTCCTTTGCGGATTCTTCTGAAAGACCGGTAGACTTGAGACGAGTATAAATATTCAGAGTATCGACAGCAACTGGCATTTTACAAATTCCTTTTGTTTTTTCGGGTGTTGTTAAGGGCTAATAGCAAATACATCTAAAATTAACCTAACACATTGACATTATATTGTCAATCTTTGGATATAGTGTTTTTTTGGAGAGCGGTCAGCAATTATTTATAAGCCTGAACCTGAATCCAAAATCTGAAAACTGATCCGCTGGAAGCGAAATGGACGAAAGTTCTTTTTCTGAAAGGAGGTGATAATACTATTTATTTGATGGAAAGGCGGTTCCCCCGACCAGGAGTAAGACCGCCTTTCCGGTGGGAGGCAGGCCCGGTTAGATATCTAACCGGGCCACCCCTCAGTTTTCCTTTCTATCAGAGCTGAGGGGCATTGTCAATTCTTACATAATAGGAAGGAGAACGTATGATGAAACAGTTTAAATTAGTATTGTGTTTATTAGCATTGATTTTTGTCTTTGGTTCTATGGCCAAGGCGCAGGAGAAGAGCGGTGAGAGACTCGAGGTGGAACTTGATACCACGGTAGTTACCGCTACCAAAACAGAGCATACCCTGGCAGATGTACCTGAGGCCACAATTGTAATTACCAGAGAAGAGATAGAGGCACAAAATGCCACCAATGTCCTGGAAGTTCTAAGATGGATTCCCGGAATCAGGCCATCTGCTGCCTATGGGGCCATGGGGGGTGATAAATACATCATAGATGGATCTCCATCCAATTATACCTTAATGCTGGTGGATGGAAATCGGGTTAAGGGTAGTTACATATTATCTGAGATGCCCATAAGCACAATAGAAAGAATTGAGATAGTTAAGGGAGCCAATTCCCTTCTGTATGGGAGTGATGCCTTAAGCGGAGTAATCAATATCATTACCAAGCGTGCTCCGGACAGATTAACCTTCGACTTTGAAGCCAGCTATTCTACCAATGAAGAAGATACGAATACTGAGGAGGTATCTGTTGGGTTCAAATTGGGCAAGCTCAGGCAGTTGTATACATATGGCAGGAAAGATGTTGAAGGAGGGGAATATGAGAGCAACTCCTATGCTGGCAAGTTCGGATTAGATTTAACTGACAAGGCGGAACTAAAATTTGATTTTAGAGTTAACGATTATGACAAGAAACATACCGAAATGGATAGGTATGATTACCTGCTGGAATTGAATTGGGATGTGGATGAACGTTCCAAATTAAAGGTGAAAGGCTTTTTCAGGGACTATGAAAGTGTTGCACATGTCGGAGGCGCCCCGGTTGGCACTGAAGAAGATAGCCAGTATGACGAGGAGGAGATCCAGTATACCAGGCTATTAGGGGGAAGTCATCTTGTGACTGTGGGGTATCAAAGGATGGGCGATGAATTTGACTATTCAGGGCCACATGACAAATGGTCAGAGAGCCAGGATACAAATTGTTTATATCTCCAGGATGAGATAACGATCACTGAATCCCTTATCCTGGTCCCTGCTGTGAGGGTGGACTACCATAGTGAATGGGACGAAGAGCTCAATCCCAAGCTGAGTGTGTTGTGGAGGGTTACAGATGCGACCAGCTTGCGGGCATCGTGGGGCATGGCATTTAAGGCCCCCACATTGACCCAGATGTACAGGACGACTTTTCATGGCCATGGAACACGGGGATTCTGGATTATGGGTAATCCTGATCTCGAACCTGAAGACTCCACGAGCTACAGGGTCAGCATAGAACAACGATTCGGCAAAACCTTTCTTGGCAGCCTGGCCCTTTTCAGAAACGATTTTGAAGACATGATCAAGGGTGGTTATACCGGAAAAATAATGCCGGATGGATTCAAAGAGTATTCTTATAGCAACGTTGCCGAGGCATACACCCAGGGAGTCGAAGTGGATTTGAAACTATATCTTACTGATGACATCCTCGCTACGCTCGGTTATACCTACCTTGATACAGAGAATGAAGAGACCGGCGAAGAATTAAGGGACGCACCAAGACACAGAATAACCCCTGGCCTCCGGTACCACAATAAGAACATTGGTTTGATGGCAGAGGTCAGAGGGGAATATGAGGGTAAGACTTACACAAGGGAAGGATCAGAAGAAAGCAACTTTCTACTACATGCCGGCTTATCCAAGACCATTACAAAATATGCCAAGCTATGGGTAAACGCAGATAATCTACTTGATGAAGAGGAAAAATCCGGAATTTCATGCGAGGGTATAACGGTTACTTGTGGGATGCGATTTACTTATTAATTGAAAGGAGGAAGAGCAATGGGAAATAGGAACGGCAAAACAAGGAACATAATAGGGATAGCTTTGGGTATCCTGATAGTATTGGTTGTCTGGTCTATGGCAAGCGCGATGAGTAGCAGAAAAAAACCGGACGACAATAAACATCTGGGGATTGCAGAATACGAAAAGGGAAATTACCAGGAGGCCATCGAATATTATAATAAGGGAATAGAGGTCAAGCCCGGTGATTCATGTTTGTACAATAACCTGGGGTTAGCCTATTATGCACTTAGAAAGTATGATGAGGCAATTTCTGAATATAGCAAGGCTATAGAGCTAAAGCCTGATTTTGCAGATGCTTATTTCAACCGGGGGCAAGCATGCTGGAGAAAAGGAGGATATAATAAAACGGAATTTCTTGACAAAGCTGTTTCTGATTTCAATAAGGTCATAGAATCAAACCCTGATGATATGGAGGCTTATTACAACAGGGGGCTTGCTTACAGCAGTTATATGCATTGGCATAAGAAGAAGATTACCAATACCAAACGTTCCGGGTTTACACCTGAGGCAACACAAAATTTTGTTAAAGCGCTTTTTGATTTCCAAAAAGTAATTGACTCAGATTCTCCTTATAGCGCTCTGGCAATAGCCGGAAAAGCAAATCTCTTTTACAGGCATGCCAATTGGGAAGTGGCGATAATGGAGTACAAGAAGGCGATTGAACGCAAGGATGAGATAATAAAGGTTGTGGGCAAGGAAGGATATGGTGGTATGTTCGCACCTATGGGAAGAACGTATATGGCATTGAAGGACATGGAGAACGCATATTTGAGTTACAAGAAATTCATGGATCTGGTCCCCAATCCCCTGTCAATATTCCATGAAGAAGGGCCAAGCTTTGGAATGGGTTATGCGGTACATGTTGCTCAAAGTTTGAAGAAATACGAAAAAGCAATTAAATGGTATGACAGGCGGATTGCAATTGCCGAACAGCCGACCTCGCGTGATTATTTTAGTAAAGGATTCTGTTATTACAAACTAAAAGAATTTGATAAAGCGATTGACAGTTATAATAAGGGCCTGGATTTATATGCTTCCGGTAAAACCCCTGAACAGGGATATGGCGCTTCTGAAGCAGATGCCAGGAAATATCTGGGCATGATACATAAGGAAAGGGGAGACATTGAAAGGGCCGAAAGAGAATTCCATAATGCTATAAGGCTGTATAGCAAAAAGAAAGAGCCGAGGGAGCGGAAGAAGGAGGTGAAGGAGCGGAAGAAGGAGTCGAAGGAGGATAGGAAGGCCAGGAAGGAGCAGGAAGAGATGTTGAGAACAATGAGGGCCAGGGCTAAATATGAAGGAAGAGGCCTGTGTTATCTCGAAATTGGGGAATATGATAAAGCAATCTCTGATTTTGAAAAAATAAGAGAATCAAAAAGACGTCCTCAAAATTATATAACCGCCCAAAAGAATATTGGTGTCAGCTATCTAAAAATGGGGGATAAGGAAAAGGCGAAACAATATTTTGAGAAAACAATAGAACTGGCCGAAGGGTATGAAAAAAAGAAGGATGAATATAAGGAAATAATTGAAGAAACAGAAAATTTATTAAATGAAATATAAACTTGATTTTTAAAGGAGGTGAAAATTATGTGTCTTCCGATCAGTGTGCTTACACAAGGACGAGTTACTGGTTGCTCCGGCGTGTGCAATCTGTGGCCTTATATCGGTGGTCTGACAGCCCTTTTTGGCGGGATGGTATGGAATTTCAGGGAAACCGCTCGAAAATTTATCTCCCGAAAAGGGCAAGGCCAACCCGCTGCCTGAACCGGTATTGATGCAGGGGCATGGTATACCATGTCCCCTGCACTAATAATCTGCATAAAACAAGCAATTTCAACAGTGCAAAACTATACGTGAACCTATGTTCCGGCCATACTCCAAGCTAACCTTACAAATTGAGCCCACGCGTAAATGCAACCTGAATTGCAAAATCTGTATCAGGCAAAATCTGTATAGATCAGGTGTTTCCCTTTCCGTAGAGAATTTTAAAAAGATATTGAATTCCGGGGAGTTCAGGTATGTTGGATTACACGGATGGGGTGAGCCCCTCTTAAATCCCCAGTTGTTTCAGATGGTAGCATATGCTGAGTCTGAAGGGATTTATACGAATCTTACTACCAATGGGACATTAATCGGGAAAAAAATAGACCAGATCTTCAGCAGTGGCCTGAGGGAAATTGCATTTGGAGTATACCATAAAGACCGCCTTTCATCCATTTTACCTCAAATTAAGGATCTAATAAGAGAAAAGAATGAGCAAGGGCTTAACATACCTAAAATTTATATGGATATTACAATATTCAAGGAGAATCTTAAGCAGATTCCGGTATTAGTGGATATCGCATCGGAATTAGGGATGGATGCGGTTATTTTGCATAGGATATTTAATGTTTACCCCGTCAGAGAATCCAGGCCTTTAAGCGGTGGGGAGATGTCAAAAAAATGTGGGAAGATAGCAGGTTTTAAAACCTCATCAGAACTTTCCAACGGGGTTTATAATGTAAATCCCTCTACAGAATACATTTCTGACGAAGAAGAAAAGGAATTATTTATTGAAGTAAAGAGATTGGCAAAAAAATGGAGGTTGAAGTTATATTTACCTCAAAGACGCTCTCTGCCCTGCAAGGCAGTTAAGGATTGTATCTTTGTCACAGCAGAGGGAAAGGTTACACCCTGCTGTTTCCTTCCCGAATTTTTTTTGGGTGATGCACTCAAACAAGGAGTAAAAAATATTGCACTTTCAGGGAAATATAATAATTTTGTCAAAACTATGAGCAAACATCCCATATGCGCCAGGTGCCCATTGTAATCCAAAATTTAACCTTTTCCAACCAACTGTGTCTAATAAGTGAATGATTTAATCTTAGTAGAAAGATTTAAAGGTGGAGATAGAAAGGCCTTTGATGAGTTGGTTCGAAAATATCAAAAAGAGATCTATTTTTTGGCCTACAGGATGGTGCTCAATAAAGAGGATGCAGCTGATATTGTTCAGGAAACCTTTGTTCAGGCTTTCAGAAAGATTCATCAATTTCGTTTTTCTTCTGGCTTCAAGACATGGCTTTACCGGATTGCCATCAACAAGTGCAAGAATCTCTTAAGGAAGTTGAAACAACATCGAGAGCATGTCCATGTGGAGGATTACGTTCTGACTGACCCCAATGATTCCCAACTGGATGTGTTACTGAAAAACGAAAGCGTTGCCTTGATCAGTGCAACCATAGAAAAACTACCAAAAAAACAGAAGGCCATTTTGGTTCTGAGAACTTATCAAGGCCTCTCTTATGAGGAAATTGCTGAAATTGTAGGCGGGTCGGTCGGTTCTGCCAGGGTTAACTTTCATCATGCAATAGAAAACATAAAAAGGCTTATAGGCAAGCATCCTGATGCCGGAAAACAAGATGGAGAACCAGGTTCGGTATGAATTGTAAGAGGATAAAAAAGCGATTTTTGATGGACTACATAGAAGGAAATTTAGAGCCGGATCAAAAGACTCTGGTAGAGAATCATCTGGTGAATTGCCCCCAATGCCGAGAGCATTTTGAGGAAATTCAACGTATTGAACACCTTTTAAAATCTTATGCCGTTCCAAACCCTGGAGAGGCTTTTTGGGACAGGCTTTCGTCAGGAATCTATTTGCGTATAAACACCGAAAAACCTACACAAAAGACACGATGGGAAATTTTACATGATTGGATGAGCTGGAAAAGATTAGCGTACACTGCTATCCCCATTTTGTTAATTCTTCTTGTTCTTTTCCCTGCCTATCATTTTTACCAATCCCATTTTCTAAAATTAACCCATCAAGAAAATGTGCTGACCGTGGAGGAAATCGGAAATGGATTTTCCTTAATAGAGGAGTGCTTAATTCAGTTGCCGGCAAATCAGTTGGAGGATCTCCTGCAAAAAATGGCCGGGCTCATCTTATTAAATCCACAGGTCTTAGCTGGGCCGGAGTGCTCGGGCGGGCTGGGATTGGGGACAAATGAAGAAATCTTCCAGATGCGGAAAAAAAACCTGGATTTATTGGTGAAAAGACTGCAACAGGTTTAATTTGTCGAAGGAGGGAGCTGTGAAAACTAAATTTTTTTGTATTCTTTTCGGCTTTGTTGTCATTTTGTCAATTACGCTGGAAACTGCTGTGGCCCAAAATCAAGAAATGGAGCAAGCTCTGGAACGTATAAATACAGTCAGGCTGCTTAAAATGATAGATGCCCTTGGGTTGGAAAAAGAAACAGCGGCAAAGCTTGCTTCCATATCAAACAAATATTGTGAGACCCAAAAAAGCCTTTTACGGAACATGAGAAAAGATTTAAACGCATTGCGACAGATTTTAAGGAAGGAGCGGCCAGATGAAAGTGAGTTAAAAAAACTTGTAGGGCGAGTGAAAAGCCTTAAAAAGGAATTAACAGACTTAAAACAACATCAGATGGATAAGGAGATGAATCTTCTAACGCATAAACAGCAGGCCGGGTATTTAATTTTTAAGGTAGATTTTCATAAAGAAATGCATGGGTTGATTCAAGAAATCAGAGGAGCAAAGAGAAAGAGATCAGGCGAGTAGGATTGGCGAGAAGAGTTTCATTGAAACGGATTTCGCAAATGAATAGAAAAAATGAACGGAGCAAAGCTATTTACATGTTGATTGTGATTATGTTGGCCGGTCCTGTAGCTCTGGCGGCAGAACCGGGTAACATGATCTGGTGGGACGTGAAATCCGGCAATGCGGATACCACGGCTTCTCTTGAAATGTCCAAAAGCTTAACGCTTCGCTGTGGTAAGTTTCCACGTGCAGAACTGGATGAGAATAACATTAGCAAATTACATACATCAAATAACACCAGGATATGGATCAGGGACCCTGATGGCATCATATCAGAGGCCAATCTATCTCCGGAAAAGGAGACTGTAGTATTGGATTTTCCCACCGAACTCAATCCCGCTAAGTCTAACGGCCATTATCTTGTGGGCATTCATGTAAACGCTGGAGTTATGGATATTGATTCAGACGGCACAGGTGAAACGGTCCATTATTATGCAAAATATTTAATATATCATCGAACGGATGGTGGTATTCAAGGCGACAAGCCGGACGTATTCTTTAAAGATCCGGATAAGATTGCCCTTGAAATAGGACCGTTAAATACCCACGGTGTGGGAGAAATCCCTTCTATGGAAGCAGGCTATCAAGAAGCGCTCAAAGAGCACAAAATCAAGGTCTTATACAAAGGGCAGCCGCTTGCGAATGTAGAGGTAGCTGTTTTGACCAAAGGCGGCTGGGAAAAAAGGAAGAAGACTGATTCCGATGGTATAGTCTCAATTACTCCCGTGGAAAATCAAAGAAAAGAAACAAAATCCCTATATGTAGTCACCCACAAAGACCTGTTAGCCGGGCAATATTACTGCTCGAGCCTGATGATGTATGTGCTAAAGCCTCCCCCGGCATGGATGAGCAAGGCGGAGGGATTTGTTTTTTGGGCTGTCGGGTGTACGGACTTATTTGTTGTCTATGTCGGCTGGCGGATCCATAGAAGGAAAAAGCGCGACAGGAAGACTATGCTTAAATTTGAGAGACATAAGATTAGGAAGGATTAGGATGTGACGGTTACGAATTTAAGATGGATGGCACTGATTATATCCTTTTTTGTCTTGATCCTGGGAGGATTAATAGGAATCGATCTCGGCGGCTTCCTTCCTACTTATGCCTGTCCTTATGTTGGGCAGACAAGGGGCGGGGTCTGTTTTTTGTTCAGACTCCAGTTCATTCTCGGAGTAGGATCCTGGGAGGCATTCAAGGCCCTGGGAGAGCACCTTTTATATTTTTCTATTCTGGTCGTTCTTATTGGCCGGGCATGGTGCGGATGGATATGTCCTTTTGGATTCGTTCAGGATGTCCTCGACTTGATCAGAAGAAAGTTCCATATAGGTTATATAAGGTTTCCTGAGCGGCTTCGGGCTAACTTAAGGTGCATTAAATGGATATTTTTCTTTATTGCCTTATTGATCCCCCTCTGGGTAGCCTATCCTTTATTCGCTCCATCTGTGGCCGGGGACCTGCGCCAACCTTTCTGCAGCCTGTGTCCGGGGAAATATATTCTGCCCCTGGTTATCGGCGATCCCGATAGCGTGGCGGTTGATTTTAAAAGCGCCACCACCATTACCATGACCATTCTTGGCCTCACCTTCTCAACTCTTACTATCATTGGCGCACTGCTGAAAAGACGGTTCTGGTGCCCCTATTGTCCAATGGGCTTATTACTTTCCTGGTACAAGAAAATCAGCTTCATAAAACTCAAAAAAGATTGCCAGAAATGCACCATGTGCGAGGTTTGCTACAATGTTTGTCCGGTCGAGATACAACAGGTTTTTAAAGAGAGGGAAAACGAGGACGTTACTTTCACTGATTGTACTCTGTGCCTGCGATGTGTGGAATATTGTCCCGAAGACGGCGCACTAAGGGCAACCTTTCTTGGTAAAACAATCTATAAGTCCACCAGCAAGGGTTTCTTCTCCAGACAGCATATCATCCCGGCAGTTCCTGAGGAAAAACATCAAAAAGCAGCTTTGGAACATACTAATGAATAAAGAAATAAGCCAAAATAAATCCCCTAATGAAGCAGATCAATTGCAAAAACGAAAAGATCATTTTGCCCGCAATCTTGCCCGTTCAGCCAAAACGGTGCTTGCCGAATTGGAGGAAAACCCGGACCTGCCACTGGGTATGCACTACTTTATCAACATAATGAGGGAAGTATTCGTAAAGGACCGGGTGCACCAACTGCTACTCCCATCTCTCCATCAAAGTACCAATAATAGGAAAATAATCGGCACATACTGCATCATGGTTCCCGAAGAGCTAATCTATGCGGCAGGGGCAATACCCGTTCGACTTTGCGGAGGGAGCTATGAGGCCTCATGCATTGGAGATGAACTGGTCCCTCGTGATACATGTCCGGTGGTAAAGGCATCTATCGGTTTTACCTCTTTTAATCTCATATCTTTGTATCAGATGTGCGATGCCGTCATAGTTCCCACTACCTGTGATTCAAAGAGGAAGATGGGGGAGGAACTTTCAAAGTTTACAGAGGTCTGGATGCTCGAAGTGCCTCACATCAAGGATAGCGAAGGCTCAAGAAGACAATGGCTTCAACAGCTCTATGTTTTAAAGAAGAATCTTGAGAAATTTACAGGTAGAAGATTTACAGGCAGGAAGATCCGGCGCAAGGCACTGGATACCTCAATCAAGATGATAGGCTCGGCCCAGTACCAGGCTCGCAGGCTCTATGAGATCAGGAAGTCGTCTGCGCCTGTAATTCTCGGGCGCGAGGCTATGATTGCAATCAATGCATATAGTTATGCTACGGCTTTTGAGTGGACAAAGGCAATGACCGGGTTAAATGATGAATTAGAGGCACGATGCCATAAAGGTCAGTTTATTTGCAGTGAGCATACGCCGCGCATATTGCTTGCCAGTTGTTCACCGATCTTTCCTAACTGGAAAATCCCCTCTCTCATCGAAGAGATGGGCGCTGTGATCGTAGCCGATGAGTCGTGCATGGGTAATCGCTATCTTTACGATCCTGTCGGGCTTACCGAAAAGTCTATGACGGATATGATGGTGAGCATTGCCGCCAGATACCTTATGCCTTGTGTCTGCCCATCATTTGCGCCAAATGAAGACAGACTCTTTCGGTTGCTTCAAATGGCTGAAGAATTCAGCATTGACGGCATCATCTATTATGTACTCAAAGGGTGCGTCATCTATGACTTTGAGCTGATTCGTGTTGAAAAGATAATGAAAGACAAAAACATACCTGTGCTGCGAATAGAAACGGATTACAGTTCTGAAGACATTGAACAGCTCAGGACACGTATTGAAGCATTTGTAGAGATGCTCGGAACAAAAAAACGTAATAGTTTAGCCACAAAGACACTAAGATTTTAAAATGATTATTTATTTCTTATGCACAGTAAAAAGCAATATCTGTAAATTGTTTGGAGAATGAATTCTTCCTTATCATATAAGGTTTTAAAAAATATGTATTTCCTTTGTGATTTAGTACCTTGGTGGCTGAACTTTTACGAAAAAACAAAAATAAAGGGGGGATGATTACATGGAGTGTTATGCAGGTATTGACGCGGGTTCAACTTACATGAAGGTAGCTATTATGAATAATAATAGCGCATTAGAGGGGTATAAAGTTGTGCCCTCAGGGATAGACTGTCGTAGAAATGCGAGAGAGGTGTTCGATGAACTGCTTGGCAACTTAGGTCTATCGACACCTGATGTCGTCGCCGTCACTTCCACAGGTTACGGCCGGAGACGGGTCGATATCGCCCATAAAAACGTAACCGAGATAAGAGCCCATGCTTCAGGCGCTATCTGGTCGGCGCATGAAGGAAGAAAAATCAGGACAATCATTGACATTGGCGGGCAGGACAGCAAGGTGATTGTCATCAACGAAGAAGGGGAAACAAAAAACTTTGCAATGAATGATAAATGCGCTGCCGGTACAGGCCGTTTCTTAGAAGTCCTTGCGCGTGTCCTTAACGTGACGGTTGAAGAACTTGGTCCCTTTTCGCTTCAGGCAGAGAGCCCGTGCCAGATAAATAGTCTATGCGCGGTATTTGCGGAATCCGAGGTGATATCGCTCCTTGCCAGGGGAAAGGACCGCAAGAACATCATCGCCGGAATCCATAAATCTCTTGCCAAACGAGTTTCGGGGATGGCAAGAAGGGCCGGTCTGGAATCTGAAGTGCTCCTGACCGGTGGAGGGGCACTGAATCCCGGTCTTGTTGCTGCATTTGAGGATGAATTGATGATGGATATCTTTGTTGCAAAAAACCCTCAACTTAATGGCGCAATCGGAGCCGCCCTGCTTGGCAAAAATTCCAATGGGGGGAAGGGGTAATCCGGGCAATATGTTACCACAATTTGCGATACCCTATTCCACAGCCTTACTCATAGGCATTACATCCGGAATAAGTCACTGTAGTGTTGTGTGTGCTCCGGTTGTAAGCACTTATATAATGGGCTCAAGACGAGGCGCGCTGGAGGGCATAAAATCTTTTGCTGTTTTTACAGTTGGAAGAGTTTTCATGTGTACAATTCTGGGTGTGGCTTCAGGTTATGTTGGCACAACATTTATTGGCTTGGGAAGCGACTTACAATATATCCAGTTAGTTTACACTCTGGTATTGATTTCGGTTGGTTTCCTGATGCTCATACGGCCCGTGCGCACAAACTGCAAACAGTCAAAAGAGAAAACCGAGGTGTTTGGTTTTTTCTCGCAACGTCTTGCTTTCAATCCAACAACTCACATGTTTATCATGGGAATAGTCTTTGCAGCGATTCCCTGTCCCCCGATGGGAGGCATACTGCTTTACAGCTTACAGATGCCGTCGTTAATCTCCAGCAGCATCCTTATGGCAATTTTCGGCATTGGAACCGCAATTTCCCCGCTTATAATTATTTGTGCCGTGGCGGGCTGGTTCTCCAAAAAAATCAAGGGCGAGGCGCCAGAATACAGGATGCTCTTTCAGAGGCTCTCTGGCGTGATATTGATCCTGCTTGGAGGGTTTTCTGCAATATCTTAAGGAGGTTTACAGTTATGATGATAAGGGGACCCTGATCAATGAACAATGGACAATGATCGATGGTCAGTGTTAGATGTTAATTTTAAGTTAAAAAGGAGGTACAAGAATGAAAAATATCAAAAAGGGTTTTCAGTATGCTTTGGTCCTGGGTTTTTGTTTGTGGTTTTCCACGTCTGTGCATGCCCATACAATGTGGCTGAATGTTACGGACTATTCCCCGAAGATCTTTTCCCATCCCAAATATGCTCCGGAGCCGCGGGCGAAAACTGTGGTTTATTTTGGCTGGGGGCATAGATATCCGGTAGCTGATTTTTTATCTGACAAATATCTGGGAGACTTTTTCTTGATTAAGCCGGATGGCAGCAAAAAAAAGTTAACACCTGGTGAAGGAGGATTCCGGGCTGTTGAGATAAAGGAAAAAAAGGAAGGCGGATTGATAGTCGCTGCTGCCATAAAACCTGCATTTTATGGAGTGGTAGAGGGGAAAAAAGACTTCTATAAACTCCATTATGCGCAATACGCCAAGGCATTGATAAATGTCGGAGAAGTTTCAGACAACCCCTTTTCAAAGGCGGTGGGCCACAGGTTAGAGATAATTCCTTTGAAGAATCCAAATCAACTTAGGTTGGGAGATTGGTTCGAATTTAAGATGTTGTTTGATGGAAAACCGGCAAAGCGTGTCAAGATTCATGCCTGTTCTCTTTTTTCTTCCACTGGCGAATCTTTTACAACCACCACGAGGGATAAAGGAGAGGCAAAGATACGAATCGTACGCGATTATGGACCCTGGATTGTAAAAGCGAGTATGAAGTTGCCGCCTACCAAGGAATTCAAAGATAAATGTAAGGAGCTTTCTTATACAGCGACTCTCACTTTTGCAGTGCCGTAAACGTGGCTGAAAGCTCAAGGTTCAAAGAAGGAAATAAGAAACCCCAAAAACCATCATCTTAAAATCTATAAAATGAGAAGGGAGACTATGCGATGAGACACTTTAAGGTATTTGTATTTATTTTACTCGCTTTGTTTATGGTAGCAGGCTCTGCCGCTTTTGCATCAAAGCCGGCTCAGGTAATCTGGTGGGAGCTTGAAGCTGAGCACACAGATCATGGTGCTATTTTGAGCACGGCTGAAATGTTAGCTTCTCTCGAAAGACCAAAGAAGCTGATACTGCGGCAGGGGAAGTTTTCAGTTTCAACACACGAAGAGCGCTCTGGCCAATCATTTACGGTCGATAACGCCAGAGTATGGATCAGAGACCCTGATGGCGTGGTATCAGAGGTGAATCTATCGCCAGACAATGGGACTATCGCATTAAATCTCCCTTCTGATCTCAACCCGGGTGAGTTGAATGGCCGCTACCTCGTTGGAATTCATCTCGATGCAGGAATTATGGATATTGATTCGGACGGCACAGATGAAAGGGTTCATCTCTATTCGAAGTTCCTTGTAAATTATCGCAAACAGGGTGGCGCTAAAGGTGAAAACCCGGGCATGTTCTTTAATGACGAGGATAAGATTGCACTTGAAATAGGGCCGTTTTTTCCCAAAAGTATGTTCAAAAAAGCGGGATGCCCTCACGCTGATGCTATCAAAGGCAGCAAACGTAGCAAGGTCGGTTTTGTTAGAGATGGTGGCAATCAGACACCACTCAAAGAGCACAAAATGAAGGTTTTCTATAAAGGCCAGCCACTTACAAATACAGAAGTGGTTATTCTAAGTAAAAGCGGGTGGAAGAAAACCATCATGACCGACTCTGATGGCGCAATTTCAATTACTCCTCCAAAAACCCTTGCACGAGTTGCAGATCCAGGCGGAACTGGTCGCTCTCATGAAAAGCCTCGTTCTGGGATCGGAGAAGGTGCAGAGAAAGACCGGCACGGCGGAGGACATAAGGCCGGATATGCCGGAGAACGTAAGGTTGGACATGCCGGCAGAATATCCCATGGAAACAGACAGACAGCAGGAGATAAATTGCTCTATGTGGTGGCTTATAAGGACCCATCAAGCGGGGAATATCACTGCGCAACCCTGCCAATGTCTTTACGAATGTTTTCTCGCGGCAGCGGCAAATGGCTGAGCATGTCCAGCGGCTTTGCTTCTTGGGGTATCATTGGAGCGGGTTTAGGCATTGTCGGTTTAGGCGGGGGTGTTTACCATAGGAAAAGACGCAACAGGGAAACCATCTTCAAATCCAAAAAATCATAGTATCTCGACTTCGGCCATTTTTCCTCTCACCCTAGCCCTCTCCCACCAAGGGAGAGGGGCGGGGCGGGAGTGAAAAGTGTACGAAAATCATTATTCATAACCCTTGTTCTACCCAGGTTTCTATCCTCGACGTAGCGCTGTTACACCTGTGTTAGAACCCTTTTTGCGGCCTTGTCTCGGGACAAAATCCACCATTCCTGAATAGACACTAACTACGAAACGAAATGATAAGAGTGTAAACAAAATGAAACAATATAAATATGACCAAGCGGAAAACTATGTTTAGGCGATTTCTGCTGCTATTGTTTACCACCGGAATCTGTTTTTTTATTTCAGCGACAGCCTTCGCCTCTGGCAATCTTCAGGCAAAAGAGGCGATGACCATAGAAGAGGCTATAGAAATTGCTTTAAAAAACAATCCTAATATAAGAGTCTCCAGTGAGGCATGTATAGCAGGCCGTGCCAGGATCGGGCAAACAGAATCTGCCTACTACCCATACGTAAACTTACAGACAAGCTACAGCCATAGTTGGCAGGAGGCAAGCCAATCGTCTGCCCGAAACTATTACGGAAATACTTTCCAGTTGAGCCAATTGATTTTCGATTTTGGCAGAACGCCAGGTCTTGTGAGAAGTGCTCGAGAAAGTTATGAGTCGCTCAAAGAAAGTTATCAGAATTCCAGACAAACCGTGGCGTTGAATGCAAAGGTGGCTTATTACGATTATCTGGCTTATGAGCGGGAATTAAGACTCACCGAAGAAATCGTCAGGCAAAGAAACGAATTATTACATCAGGCGGAGCAATTTTTTAAGACTGGCCTCAAGCCCAGGATTGACGTAACCAGGGCAGAAGCAAACCTCTATGATGCAAAATTATCACTTATCAGGGCGCAGAATGGGTTACAGATTGCAAAGATAAACCTGGTGAATGCCCTTGGAATAGAAAAACTTCCGTGGAATATGCTAAGAGATGTACTGGAGATAAAGAAACCCGTCATCATGAATCTGGAGGATGCAAAGAGTATGGCCATAATGCAACGGCCAGACCTCCTTCAAAACAAAGCATTAGAGAGAGAAAGAGAATTTTCACTGAAGGCTACAAAGGCTGAGTATCTCCCCAGGTTGAGCGGCAATGCAAACTACGGCTGGAGCAGCACGGATTTCCCATTGCAAGAAGAATGGACGGTCGGGATGCAGATGGCATTTCCATTGTTTACAGGGTTTGAAAAAAGAGAGAAAGTGAGGCAGGAAGAGGCTAAACTGAGGCAGGCGAAAGCCTCCAGTGATGTGATCATACAAAACACTTTGGCCGAGGTAGAGCAGGCTTATGCAGATATGAATACGGCTTCCGAACAGATTGTGGCAGCAAGAAAGGGAAGTCAGGCTTCCAACGAGAATCTTGAGCTTGCAACTAAGCGATATCAGCAGGGACTAAATGATATTATTGAGATAACAGATGCCCAGGTTCAATACCTGACTGCTGAGACGAAATACATCAATTCTCTGTACGACTATAAAATAGCTGAAGCTATGCTTGAAAAAGCAATAGGCAAATCTTACTGAGAGGTAATGGTGAAGTTATTCCATAATAAGTATGTAAAATACATTATATTGATATTGGCGCTTATTGGTATTCCATGTGTCATATACGGCCTTATTGATAAAAAAAACGAACTTGGATATCGCACTGTAAGACTGGAAAGAGGAGATATTGCCTCCACTATTCTGGCTACCGGCACACTTAATCCGGTTATTCTTGTCCAGGTTGGAAGCCAGATTTCAGGCAACATTAAGCGCCTCTACGCAGATTTCAATTCTGTGGTCAAGAAAAACCAGGTAATCGCCCAGATAGACTCGATGTTGCTTAAGGCAGAAGTGGAAAAGGCCAGGGCAAATTACAAAGCTGCCCTGGCAAATGTGGACAAAGCTAAGGTGATGGTGACCGATACCAGGCGCACATTAAATCGCTACAAGGCCCTTGTCAAAGAAAACTTAGTATCACAGAGCGACGTGGATACCGCTCAAACTAACTACGATTCTGCTGTGGCTCAGATTGAAGTAGCCAGAGCCCAGGTAGATCAAACCAGGTCCACTCTGGATTTTTCCAGGACCCGCCTGGACTATGCCATCATTCGTTCACCTGTGGATGGCATTGTTCTTTCAAGAAATGTAGATGTGGGACAAACAGTCGCGGCAAGCCTCCAGGCCCCTACACTTTTTACCATTGCCCAGGATCTAACCGAAATGCAGGTTAATACCAGTGTGGATGAGGCTGACATCGGCCGGCTGGAAGTGGGACAAGAGGTTACCTTTACCGTAGATGCCTATCCTTCCGAGGTGTTTAAAGGAAGGGTTTCACAGATTAGAAATGCTCCCCAGGTAGTACAGAATGTCGTTACATACGATGTCATCATTGAAGTAGAAAACCTCGATCTAAAACTCAAGCCGGGCATGACGGCCAATGTCTCTATTGTAGTAGCCAAAAAAAGAAATGTTTTGAGGATTCCTAATGCCGCTCTGAGGTACCGACCTTACGGGGAAGAAAAGGAATCGCGCCAACCAAAAGGAATAGAGACAAGCGCCCAAAATCGAGTATGGGCGCTCCTTGCTGATGCGAAACTGAAATCTGTGCCCGTCAAATTAGGCGTTAACAACGTAAGGTATTACGAGCTTACAGAAGGAGACCTTAAAGAAGGAGATAATCTGGTTGTGGGACTGTCGGGTGAAAAACGTTCGTCTAACCCAGGCGCTACGGGCTCAAAGATGTATCGGGCTCGGAGATATTTAGGGCATTAGCATTAGTTGATTAGGATGATTAGGACGCAAAATCCCCTCTTGAGAGGGGTGGACGCGAAGCGGACGGGGTGTGTAATCCTCTATGAAGAAGATTGGAAGATTGGATGGATGGCTGGAGAATAATTAATGGCTGATCTCATAGAGACCCGGAATCTGGTTAAGGTTTACAATTCAGGCGATGTAAAGGTAGTTGCCCTGGATGAAATTAGCCTGACCATTGACGCAGGGGGCCTGGTGGCCGTGATGGGACCTTCCGGCTCCGGCAAATCTACATTTATGAACATACTTGGCTGCCTGGATAAGCCAACGACTGGCAAATATTTCTTAGAAGGAATAGATATGGGGAACCTCGACCGGGATCAACTGGCTCACATCAGGAACCGTAAAATAGGTTTTGTGTTTCAAACATTCAATCTGCTTGCCAGAACCTCTGCCCTTGAAAATGTAGAACTCCCTCTGATCTACAGTGGGGTACCTGCCGGAAAGAGAAGAGAAATGGCCATGGACGCGTTACACTCCGTTGGTTTATCAGGACGAGAGGACCATTATCCCAATCAGCTCTCCGGTGGTGAACAACAGAGGGTAGCCATTGCCCGGGCACTGGTCAATTCTTCTGCCATAATCCTTGCCGATGAGCCCACCGGAAATCTGGATAGCAAAAGCAGCCATGAAATTATATCTATCTTTCAGAGATTGAATATCGAGAAGGGAATTACTGTCATTATTGTGACACATGAGCCCGATGTTGCCGCTTTCACCAGGAGAAATATTATCTTTCGAGATGGAAAAGTAGCAGAAGATAAAATTGCACAAAAAAACACAAGTGCCTGAAGCCTGCCCTGGCGCTATGCGATAACCTGACTATTGTTGAAGTATTTCTTGTTGTATAGGAAATTATAAAATTATGCTTTATCATTATTCGACGTTCGATGTTGGATGTTTCCGCCAGAGCCCTTTGGCGGATTGGATGTTCATCTTTTAATATGTTTTTTCTTTCAAGTCTAAAAATTGCGTTTCGCGCTATCCGGGTGCACAGGATGCGATCGGCCTTGACCATGCTGGGCATCATCATTGGCGTGGGAACGGTTATCATTATCATTAATGCCGGTTCCGGGGCTAAGAGTCAGATTGCCAAACAGATTGCCGGCATCGGTTCAAATCTCCTTATGGTATTTCCAGGCTCCACAAGTTCCGGAGGCGTCAGAATGGGCGCCGGCACCAAACCTACCCTGACCATCAGTGATGCCGAGGCCATGAAAGAGGCGTGTCCCAGTGTCAAGTTTGTTGCCCCCACATGGGGTGGTAACGCACATCTCGTTTTTGGTAACGAAAACTGGAGTACGGTCGTTACCGGCACGATTCCAGATATGTTTCAGATCAGGAATTGGCCCCTCGCGTTTGGCTCTCTTTTTAACCAGCGCGATATCAATACAGCAGCCAAGGTCTGCATCCTGGGACAGACAGTGGTGGAAAATCTCTTCGGAGATATTGATCCAATTGGTCAAGTCATCAGAATCAATAAAATTCCATTTACCATTATTGGGGTTTTAGATAAAAAGGGCTCGTCACCACGAGGTAGAGATCAGGACGACAGGATTTATGTTCCTTTTAGCACAGCGCAGAAACGACTTTTTAGCACGCATATTCCCGGCCTTGTCAGAACAATCATGGTTCAGGCAAAGAGCCTGGAATTGATGTTTGAAGCTGAAAAAGAGATAAATGCCCTGCTCATGCAGAGGCATCATATTCAATCAGGTCAGGAAAAAGATTTTACTGTAAGGAATCTGACCGAAATAATGAATATAGCCCAAAAAACAGCAAACATTATGTCGGTTCTGTTGCTTACTATTGCTATGATTTCTCTCGTGGTAGGCGGAATAGGAATTATGAATATTATGCTGGTTTCGGTAACAGAAAGAACCAGGGAAATCGGCATTCGCATGGCCGTGGGAGGGAGAAGCAAGGATATCCTCATGCAATTTCTCATAGAAGCCATTATCCTGAGCCTGTTTGGGGGGCTGTTAGGGATGGTATTAGGAATAACAGCATGTAAGGTTATAGCGGCTGTGATAAAATGGCCTATCCCGATTTCGTGGGAAGCCCTCTTATTGGCCTTTGTCTTTACCGGGGCAATCGGAGTCTTTTTCGGTTTCTATCCCGCTAATAAGGCATCCAAATTAAATCCTATTGATGCCTTGCGATATGAATAAAACAACGTGGGTATGCACTATACTCCCGACACCACAACATGTAGCATTAAGAAATTAAGACAACCACAATATGCAGTAGTATTGGGAGTCAAGTGCATAGCCACATAAAACAATTAACAATTAACCATTGATAATTGACCATTGACCATTGCTAAGAGCTTATCGCAATTGCAGGCAAAAGCATCATGACAGCAAGGAGGAAAGAAATAATGAACTTTTCTGGTTTCGTGGTTGGCAGTGTTATGCTGTTAACAATAGCATTTACTCATGTACTTGTTATTAAAGGTGAATATCATTTTGGGACAAAATGGTGGCCAGCGCTCTTTTTTGTTGGTTTTCTCTTTATATTAGTTTCTATCTTCGTCGATAATGAACTCTTGTCAGGAAGCCTTGGTATTGTCAGCTTTTGTTTATTCTGGAGCATTTATGAACTTTTTCTGCAAAAAAAGCGTGTTGCCAAAGGATGGTTTCCCAAGAATCCAAAGAGATATAATAAATAGAATTTATGTGGGAACTTAAGTGAAAAAGCTCTTTTCCCTGACGGAAATATATGGAGAGATGACATCAATCCGGATATCATAGTAGATCCCGCTAAGCCCAAATAGCTAAAAAAGGATTAGGGAATCGAGGGATTTAGGAATTCGGAAAAGAAACGCTGCATTTTTATAGAAGAAAAGGTCGATCTCAGGAGAAGCACTGATGAAAGGTAGAACAAAACATAAAATGAATATCGGGACGCTTAACCGTCATACCTCTGAAATGACCCCACAGGATCAGCGAAGGTTCTTTGCCAATGAAAATGGCGATCCCTTGCACGCGGCTTTTGATAAAAAGAGTGCGGTGCATCCAGGGGCCAGGGGTTGGCCGCTGGACCCTGAAAGCATCGGCGAAGTTTGGAGCAAGATCCTGGCCGGTGAGGGAAAGAAAGAGAAAAGGGCCGCCTATTTTCACATACCGTTTTGTGAAACACACTGTCTTTATTGCGGCTTCTATTTGAATCCCTTTAAGGCTGGCGAAGAAGAAAATCGTTATGTCGATTATATTATCCGGGAACTGGAGATGGTGGCGGAGACTCCCTTTATCAAATCCCATCCTTTCCATGCCGTCTACCTCGGAGGAGGCACCCCGAGCGCACTGAGCCATGAAAACCTTTTCAGGCTCCTGAAAGCAATCCAAAAACATCTGCCTCTGGCCAATGATTGCGAGATTACAGTTGAAGGGAGAGTTTATCATTTTTCAGATGATAAGGTCTTTGCCTGCATAGAGGGAGGGGTTAATCGTTTCTCTATAGGAGTTCAGAGCTTTGATACCCACGTGCGCAGGAAAATGGGGCGTATCGAGACAGGAGAAAAGGTCGTAAAAAGATTAGAATATATAAACAGCCTTGACCAGACCGCTATGGTAATTGACTTGATTTATGGTCTTCCTTACCAGACCATGGAGATATGGGAAAAGGATGTAACAAAGTATATCGAATTGAGACTGGATGGCGTGGATCTATACCAGTTGAATATCTTTAAGAAGGGGAGGCTTGAAGAGGCTGCCCGGAAAAAAACGATAGCGCCGCCTGCTGATATCAGGATGCAGGCCGACATGTTTGCAAGCGGGGTAGAAATCATGAAGCGTGCAAGATACAGGCGGCTTTCCATAAGCCACTGGGGGAGGACCACCCGGGAGAGAAACATCTATAATACCCTGGCACTGTCCGGCAAAGTTTGTGTTCCCTTTGGTTCCAGCGCAGGGGGATGGCTGGATGGATACTTCTTCTTCCAGGACAATAGATTGGATGGTTATTATCGAAGAATTGATGAGGGTGATAAACCGATTGCCATGTCCATGAAACAGCCTGAGAATAACGACCTGTTTAAGGAGCTTGCAGGACAGATGGAACTGGGGCGCTGCCATTTAAAAGAGCTTGGAGAACATTATGGTTTTGAGCTTGAAGAAATCTTCTTTCCCCTCCTTGAACAATGGGAAAAGGTTGGTCTGATTAAAATAAACGAGGGCTGGACGGAGCTGACCCTGGCAGGTGAGTTCTGGCAGGTAAACCTCTGCCAGGCCCTGATCGATTATTTTGCCGTGGTCATTGAACTGCAACCGGTTAACAATTAACAATGACCATTGACTATTGATAACTGACCATCGACCATGGCATGATGGATCTTGGAGACTGATTTTGAAAAACGCAACCATTTCAAGTGTGATCACGCACAGGAACCGCGCAATTAGAATATGCTTGATAATTACAGGGATATTCTTTGTAGGTGTTGGAACGCTCGGGATAGTTTTGCCTCTTTTGCCTACAACCCCTTTTCTCGTGCTTGCCGCTATCTGTTTTTCCCGAAGTTCAGAAAGATTTCACAACTGGCTCCTTAACAACAAATGGTTCGGGGCTTACATCAAGAATTACCGGGAGGGTAAGGGGATTTCGTTAAGGCAAAAGGTTGCAGTTCTGTCCCTCTTGATATTCACAATCGGATATTCATGCATTTTCCTGCTTAATCATATTGCCGTCAGGATTATTTTAGTTTTGATAGCTGTTGGCATAAGCATACACATTCTCAGACTTCCAACCTTATATAGCCCTGATACATCAGGGTCAAAGAAATGATCAATGTAACTGCTCAGGTTGTTCCGCTTCGCCAGTCCGCCAAAGGACTCTGGCGGATTGGCGGACTCTGGCGGATTCACAGTTGGTTACTGATGCATCAATAATTGTCGGAAATACCAATTTTGGTAATATCGATAATCTCCTCTTTCAGGCCGCGACATGGAATACATCGTCAGACACTACAACATAGACTATCCCCATCTTCAAAACGTTCAATTTCCATCTTCCTGCCTCCCTTCTCGCCTTTAGTCGATCTGCCTTTACCCGCTTATCGACCTTAACCCGCGATCCTGGGTTAATAACAAAAAAACTTGACAGTGAACTTATCATTTGTTAGGAACACTTAAATTGTTTAGAACATTCAAATCTTAAAGGGATGTCTTACGGTTTTCCGTTTCAAGCGAGAAAAAGTGAAGGCGTAACTTGGATTGCAAAAAACATCTGAGTTGCGCTTTTTTTGTTTCAAGACCAGGGACAGCGATAACATTAATGAGGGAAATAAGGAGAGGAAAATGAACAAATCTGGTCTGATAAATGAAGTAGCCAAGGTTGTCGGCACCAAAAAAGCGGCCAGGGAAGTGGTGGATTGCATTTTCTCCACCATTACAAAGAATTTAGGTAGGCGTTCACGGGTTCAGGGGTTCAAGGTTCCATTCTCGTCCCCGGGCTGTATTTGGGATGAGTATTTAAGAGAAAAGCGTCAGTTTCGTCAGGCCTAATCCAAAATTTGAAGCCAAATTGGCAATTACTTGGGAAAATGAACATTTGTAACGACGACTTCGGATCTTCAATGCCTTCTTTGTCCTTAACCCTGAACGTTGAACCCTGAACCTGTGAACGGTTACGAATTTAGATGCCGACCCCGGCTAAGCCTTTACAATTATATAGATACCTGCACAGATAAAACATGCCCCTGCAAGCCAGGACATATATTTCATGGGTACCCAGTGCGATAAGGCAGATCCTATTGTGACCGCGATTGCAGAGGCTAAAATTAAGGCGAATGCGGAGCCGAGGAACACAGTAAGTTTTTCGTCCCGCGCATTTGAAGCATACAGGAGGGTGGCGATCTGTGTTTTATCGGCCATCTCGGCAAGAAAGACTGTTCCAAAAACCGTCATAAGAAGTTTTAAATCCATTTGAAACCTCCACTTTTATCTGATTTCGATTCGTCAAAGCCTATTTCACTGAGCTTACTTTGTCAATCTTAGGATACAAACCACAGAGACTGTATTGTAATGAATATTATGGGCTAAAAAGGAGTGATATGAATAGGAGGCACTTGCTAATACTGGCTTTGGTCATTTTGTTTTTGGCACCAATATTACTGTATGCCAATGATTTACATTACAAGCAAAGAAAGATATTCACTGTAAAGGGTGTGACTTTCTATATGTTATATGTGCCTCCAGGTAAATTTATGATGGGAAGTCCTGCCAAAGAAAAAGGGCATAAAGCGGAAGAGATCCAGCATGAGGCAACTATCACCAGGGGCTTTTGGATTGGAAGGACAGAGGTTACTCAGAAACTTTATCAGGCGGTGGCAGGGAAAACCCCTTCATATTACAGAGGCCCGGATTTTCCGGTGGAAAACGTTTCCTGGAACGATGCCATGGCATTTATACGGCAATTGAATGACCTTGTCCCTGGTGGTCAGTTCAGCCTCCCCACTGAGGCACAATGGGAGTACGCATGCAGGGGTGGGAGCAAGGGGGCTTACTGTTTTGGCAATGACAGGGCTATTCTGGTCGAATATGCTTGGCTGGGTGATAACACCCATAACAGGGTCAGACTGAAACCGGTTGCCACCAAAAAACCAAATTCCTGGGGGATTTACGATATGCATGGAAATTTGTGGGAATGGTGTAGCGATTGGTATGGAGAATACCCAACAAGTGCTGTCATAGACCCTTCAGGTCCGCTAAAAGGAACTGAAAAGGTATGTCGAGGTGGTAGCTGGTTTAGCGGGAAGGGAGGTGTTAGATGTGCGGATCGTGATCATGTACCCTCTGATTACACGAGTACCTCAGTGGGTTTTCGCCTGATATGGACCCCTTGAAGCATATATCCCGACAGCGTATCTTCAAAATCAGCCGATGGTTACACAAATGGCTGGGATTGGTCGGGATGGCCTATTTCAGCCTGATGGCCCTGTCGGGTATTCTAACAAACCATTCAGGCTGGATCTCTCGTATTTCAGTTCCATCATCCTGGTTGGGCCAGAGTGATCCATACAGGAATTGGAACCGATCCACCTTGAGAAATATACTTTTTTCTGCCAGAAATCCCCAAAAAGAGTTTGCCTATGGTCGTGCTGGCATTTGGCAAACTAATGATGGCGGCATGACAATGTTTCCCTTCATGGAAGGGCTGCCAGATTCAGCGCCCTTTCGCAACATCCACGCGCTTTACCGCGATGAGAAAGGAGACCGTCTATTTGCCGGAGCTGAGGCGGGCCTCTTTGTTCGTGAATTAAATTCGGGTGGCAAAGGTTGGAAAAGATGTGCCATAGATGGCGATCAAGAAGCGATTCTCAGTCTCTTTGGTTTCAAGGATCGAGTAATGGCTGTTACTGATTCACATTTTTTTCTCACCCGTAATTTTCCGCCATTCTGTTTTAAGAAAATTAGACCGAAGCTATCTGCTGTTTTCACACTCCCCAAAAAAGATGCAGCTACATTTATACTGAATATTCATAACGGTTCGATTTTTGGTCTTCCTGGCAGGCTCCTGATCGATTGTGCGGGCCTGGCCATCCTTTTTTTGTCCATTTCGGCCTTTTATATCTGGTATTATCCGAGGCATGCCAAAAAAAGGCGAAAGAAAAAGAAAAAAATATCATATTACCGGTTATCCTGGTATCGTTTTTTTCGAAAATATCATTCCGGATTGGGCATATGGGCGGTAGCTATAATACTAATTATTTCTCTGGCCGGTTTCCTTGTCTTTCTTCCCATTTCATCATGGCAATCTATACTGGCAACTTCCTTAAGTTTTGATCCCAATGACATCACAGACATGAATCCGTGGAAGAAAAAGATAGAAAAGGCATTGTATAACCCGGACTCCCAAAAAATCATAATCCTTACAAAAGATGGTCTTATGGAATGGGATGGTAATCCTGAAGAGCCATGTAAAAAATTGGCCGTAAATCTACCCTCGAGGGTTATGGGCGCTTCCGTTTTCAGGTATGTTTCCGAAGACAAGACCTATTTGATCGGATCGCTGTCAGGTCTTTACAGAGCAAACCCTGACACAGGATGCATTAAATATCTCCGGGCAGGAAGACGCAGGATTACCAGAGTGTGCGGATATCTGAAAAGACTAAATGGAGATGAATACTATTGCCATTATGAAAAGGGTATACAACCGGTAACTATTCACGGCCGCAATCCGAAATCGATACCCATACCGGAAGAGCTAAGCAAAAACACAATGGTTAGCCTCTGGAAATTTTGCGGTGATCTTCACAGTGGCCGAATCTTCAAGCCTTTATTGGGCCGGAACTGGTGGTGGATGCCACCGTTCATTGGTAGTCTAATTCTATTATGTTTATCCATAACCGGCATCTATAACCGGTATTACATGAGACCATGATATTTATCGAGCGGCAAGGACACATTGCGCCTCGTTAGTTTGAGACGGGGCTTCGCGTGGCAGGCAAAAAAAGATAAAAAATGGAAAAAAGGGGTTGACATGGTTTTTTTATTGGATTATTAGGGCTATCTAATTAAATTAGAAATATATTTATAGGAATGTCTTACGGTTTCTGGCCTTTAAAAGGGTGCGGAGAAAGTGAAGGCGTAACTTGGAGCTTTGTATAAAGCTTTGGTTGCGCCTTTTTGTTTTTTCAGGAGGGAATGAAGAATGACATTAGACGAAGTCAAGCGTGATCAGGAGTGCGAGATTGTGGATATCACTTCAGAGGGTATTATGGGACAGCGGCTTCTGGATATGGGATTTATCCCTGGAACCCGAATAAAAGTTATACGAAACGCGCCTCTTGTGGATCCTGTTGAGTTTTTACTGAAGGGATATCATATCAGCCTGCGCCATTCCGAGGCCAAAAAAGTAGAGGTGAATCTATTATGAGCAGTAAATCTGATAAGATCGTCGTAGCTTTGGCCGGGCAGCCCAATTCCGGTAAATCCACGATCTTCAATATGCTCACCGGGGCCAGGCAGCATGTGGCCAACTATCCCGGCGTGACCGTTGAAAAAAAGACCGGCTCTTTCCGCCAGGATGGAGCCCGGATTGAACTGGTTGACCTTCCCGGAACCCACAGTCTAACCTCCTATACACTGGAAGAGCGCATTGCCAGAGATTTTTTGCTCAACGATAAGCCGGCAGCAGTTGTTGATGTTGTGGATGCCTCCAATTTAGAGAGAAATCTCTATCTAACCTTTCAATTAGCGGAAATGGATGTACCTCTTATCATTAACCTGAACATGATGGATGTGGCCGAAAAACGGGGCCATAAGATCGACACCCAAAAGCTTAGCCAGGAATTGGCAGCGCCTGTAGTCCCTACAGTGGGAAACAAAGGCAAGGGGAAAAAGCAACTCAGGGAAGCGATCCTGTCAACCTCAAAAAAGGGGCAGGCCGCCCCCTTTCGAATCGACTATGGTGATGATCTTGAACCCATTTTAGACTCTCTGGAAAAACGCCTTTCAGAGGAGACGGAAATCTCCAGCCGCTATCCGGTTCGATGGCTGGCGGTGAAGCTTATGGAAAATGATGAAGAGGCGCAAAGGCTGGTCATGAAATATTCGCAAAAAAGCGGGGTGATACTGAAGTCGGCGGAAGAAAAAAGAGAGGCCTTTACGCTAGAGCACAAGAATTCTCCGCAAAAGGTTATAGCCATAACGCGCCATCAGGAGGCACAGAGGATCGTGGAGGCGAGTGTCACCCGCAAAAAAGAGATAACCAGTACGCTTACAGACAGGATTGACCAGGTAGCTTGCAACCGCTTTTCAGGTCCGCTTGTCCTGGTCGCCACCATCTATCTCATTTATGAAATTGCTATAGTCCAGGGTTACAGGATCACTGAATACACGTGGCCAGTGCTTGCCTGGTCCCGGGATCTTATCGCCTCGCTGCTTCCTTCCGAAGGATTTATTTTTGATCCTTTTTTTCGATCCATGCCAATATGGGTGGTAGACGGAACTATCGCCGTGCTGAATTACGTGCCTATTTTTCTTATCCTGTTTGCCCTCATAGCCATCCTGGAAGACACAGGTTATATGGCCAGGATGGCCTTTATCCTGGACAGGATCTTCAGACACTTCGGCCTCCATGGCCAGTCTGTTCTGCCTATGGTTATTGGCGGTCTGTATGTCGGCGGGTGTGCCATACCTGGAGTTCTCGCGTGCCGGGGAATGAAAGATGAGAAAGCCAGGATAGCAACCATTATGATTGTACCCTTGATGAATTGTCTGGCCAAAATCCCTTTTTATGTGCTCCTGATCGGGATGTTTTTTGCTGCATATAAAGGGATCGCCATGTTTTTTATTGCGACTATTACCATAATAATAGCTCTTTCCATAGCTAAGATCTTAAACCTTACAGTGCTGAGAAAAAAAGAAAGCGCGCCATTTGTCATGGAGATGCCTCCATATCATCTGCCCACCATACAGGGTGTTCTCAGGCGCTGCCTGGAAAGAACATGGCTCTTTGTCAAAAAGATTATCACTATCGTTATTTTAGTGTCCGTAATTGTCTATGTGCTTATTTACTTCCCCGGTATCAGTAAAGAGAAAAAAACACATTATATAAGCCAGTCAGATCAGACACAACAAACCTTCTTCAAAAAAACAGGGAAGGATAACCCTTATACCGGTCTTATGACCGGAGACAACTTGATGGAATTTACAAGATATTGGAGAGATTATAAAAAGGCAAAGATGGGCGCTAAAGGCAAAAAGGCAAAGGAGGCTATTGATCAAGAATTCAGAGAAAAAAACTTTCAGTTTTTCAAGATCGTAAAAAGGGGAAAATATGAAGTCAAAGGCGAGATGATAAAAGATAAACACGCCAAGAAGGTTTACGATGCCTATAAAAAACTGAGTAAAACCACGAATAAACTACGAAGAGAAATAAAGGAAGAGACAATTATAACCAGTTACATGGGCCGTGCCGGGCGTTTTATAGAACCCTTAACCAGGTGGGCAGGATTTAACTGGCGCGTAAATATTGCCCTTATGAGTTCATTTGCTGCCAAGGAAAGCAGCGTGGCGACCTTGGGAGGTATCTACCAATCGCCGCCAGGGGAGAAGGATACGCTTGAAGAGAGGATAAAGGAAAAAGAGAAGGGTTGGACCCCTCTCCATGTGCTGGCCATAATGCTCTTTATGGCCATGTACCCTCCCTGCATTCCCACACTGCTGATGGTCAGACTTGAGACCGGAAGCACAAAATGGATGCTCTTTGCCACCTTTTATCCAATGGTTTTAGGGATAATCATAGCTGTTCTTGTATTTACCGGCGGAAATTTATTGGGTTTATCCGGAATGCAGGCCATGATCGCCTTTTATATCCTGGCATTAATTTTTCTTGTATTAATGGGTCTTATCAAGAGAGAACCGGAATCAAGTTAGTTCGCTTCGCTCACAATTGGAATGTTGGAATATTGGAACACTGGAATATTGGGTTTTGGGCTTCCGGCTCGGAGAGAAAATGGAAAAGTGGGTTATTGTAAAATTCCTCTTGACGGGAATTAAATAGAGGAGTGTCATCTTCCTTAAAACATCATTCCAATATTCCATTATTCCATGTCCGAGTTAAAAATATAAATTTAAAAAATACTTGTATTTTCAAGAAGTTGCAGAATCCCCAAGACGTTTAATTAAGAAAGGAGGTGTTATAATGAGAAAAACGCTGACAGCCCTGGTTGCTGTCCTGTCCTTCACAATCCTTCTAATTCCCTTTGCATTTGCCCACACGCCTCTCTGCTCGTGCTCGGATGAAGGGGATGGAACCATTCTCTGCGAAGGAGGGTTTTCCGACGGCTCCTCGGCCGCTGGAGTAGAGTTGAGAGTGCTGGATTCGGCAGGAAAGGATATCGTTAAGGGCAAAATGGACGAGGACAGTGAGTTTACATTCAATAAACCTAAAGGTCCTTATAAGGTGCAGTTTGATGCCGGGCCGGGTCATCTGGTGGAAGTGCCGGGTTCGGAGATTACAGAATAGGATTGAGGCCCCAGTTAAATAAAACAATAAAAGCATTTAACGGGATAAAAATTCAGCAAATTAGGAATTGAGGAATTAATAATTTATAACAAAGGAGTGTGAATTATGAAGAGATTAGTATCGTTATTATCGCTGGTTATGTTGTTTGCATTTAGCGTTCCGGCCTATGCACATTTTCAGATGGTCTACAGCCCGGAAAGTGTTCCGAAATCAAAAAAACTCAATCTGAAGTTGGTCTTTACTCATCCCTTTGAGGCGGGTCATACCATGGACATCGGCAAAGATGAAAAAGGCAAGATTCATCCGCCCATAGCCTTTGGTGAAATGCATAAGGAAAAGAAAAAGGATCTCCTTAACACACTAAAACCCATCAAGTTTACCAGCCTAACCAACAGTGGTCGAGCATATGAGGCCAATGTAAGACTCAAAGGAATGGGAGACCATATTTTTTATTTTGTCCCTTCACCTTATTATGAAGGCTCTGAGGACATCTACATTCAGCATTGCACCAAGGTAATATTCAATGTGGCAGGCGCGCCCACGGACTGGGACCGGCCGGTTGGCGAACCTTTGCCCGTGGAGATTGTTCCGCTGGACAAACCCTATGCCCTCTGGGCGGGAAATGTCTTTCGCGGGATCGTCACATGTAAGGGGAAACCGGTTCCTTATTCAGAGATCGAGGTAGAGTACCTGAATCATGATGTGGTGGGAAATGCTTTTGCCAAGGGGGCTAAAGTAGAAGCGCCCCACGATGCCCTGATTACTATGACCATAAAGGCTAACGTGAACGGCGAGTTTGCCTTTGGTATCCCCAAAGCAGGCTGGTGGGGATTTGCCGCACTGGGAGCCGGAGGGGACCTCAAACACAATGGCAAGGAACTCTCACAGGACGCGGTTATCTGGGTCCAGGCCCTTGAGATGAAATGATGATTAACCAATGATACGCTGATCCACCGGAATTGGCTTTTGTCTTACGGGTTCCGATACCAGGCGGAACAAGTGAAGGCGCAACAGGGTTTGGAATAATACCCCGCCCGTTGCGCCTTTTTATTTTCACCGGAAAGGAGGTGTAAGACCAGGACAGATACTGTGTCTACACGACACGCCGTGTCAATTCAACCGGCTGAGAGTCTCGAAAAAAATAAAGAATAAAACAATGAAGCTCCCCGCAGCAAGCTGCGGGGTATCAAATCGGAATTGCGTCGAAGCTAACCCGCCTTCGCTCTTTGAGCTACGGCGCGGTTCACCTCAC
>RPGQ01000051.1:1475-4686 GCA_004193595.1 Desulfobacteraceae bacterium Eth-SRB2 | reverse complement strand
GATAAAGGCAAAAATCCTCCAGGCGTCTACCTCGGAAGTATACGGCAATCCCACAGAACATCCTCAAACAGAGGCATACCTGGGACATGTAAACCCGATTGGACCCCGAGCATGTTACGACGAAGGGAAACGCTGTGCGGAAACCCTTTTCTTCGATTACCATCGACAGCACCGGGTCAATGTCAAAGTCGCTCGCATATTCAATACCTATGGTCCTCGAATGCATCCAAATGACGGCCGTGTAGTGTCTAATTTTATCGTCCAGGCGCTGATGTCCAAAGAGATAACCATATATGGTGATGGCTCACAAACCCGTTCCTTCTGCTATGTCGATGATATGGTCAATGCCTTAATTGGTTTAATGGATACCCCGAATAATGTTACTGGTCCCATGAACTTGGGGAATCCTGACGAATTCAAACTCGGAAATCGTCTTCAAACCCCTGCCTCAAGATGATCCTATGAGGCGGCAGCCCGACATATCTTTGGCAGAAGAAAAACTGGGATGGAAGCCAAAAATAAAATTACGGCAAGGGTTGGTCAAAACCATAGATTATTTTGACAAGCTGCTGGTAAAAAGTCCCCGAAAACAAGCAAGCCTTCGCAATTAGCCGAACCAACATATCTCACAGAGCACACAGAGGACACAGAGATTTGTTTCTCACAGAGCGCACAGAGTGCACAGAGAAGGACAGTGTTGTTTTTTCCGGCTCTGCCGGACACAGAAAATTTTAAACTCTGCGGGCTCTGCGAACTCTGCGAGAGACAAAAAGGTTTTACTCAGCGATCTCTGCGATCTCAAGCGAAGCGGGCGAGAGAAAGTAAACTAAAAATGAGCAACTATCGTCGCCAAACACTAATGGTCATCTTTAAACTTACCGATCTGTTGATCATGATCGGCAGTTTTATGGCCGCCACCATAATTATTTCCTTTCAAATGAACACCATCTCCTTTGACCAGTTTATTCATATGCGGATCAAGATCGTAAATTTTGTCCTGTTTGTTAGTTTGCTTCTGTTGTGGCATACCATATTTTCCATGTTCGGCCTATACCGGTCCAGACGTCTTTTACCGGTAAAAAGAGAAATAAAAGATATTGTCAAGGCAATCTCATTGGGTACTTTTGTCGTAAGCTCTGATTGTTTTCAGAGGAAATGCTTAACGGTTAGCGCAAACTCTTTAAAATATTTGCCAGATTATGCTGCTTTTTTTACTTCTGAATCGACAATATTGATATTTGAATACGATTTCAAAGATAATGGGCTTTGCCAGTTCTTTAAGTGTAATGCTTCAAACTTCCTTCCCAATGAACTTAAAAAATATCTGTTCTCTGTGTCTAATGTAGCTGTTAAGCGTGAGCCAGTTTCTCGGATTCCGATTTTCAGTCGTTCATAGAAATCTTTATTCTGCCAGTTCCTGGCCAGCCATGGACCATAGTTCAACCACAGGCGATTTTCGCAGATTTCATATCTGTTCATCCCTCTACCTTGAAGTGCCCGTTTCCAGGGCTCCTTCAAGTTCGTTTCGGATATCTTTAGGTAGGTTGAATCATTTCCTGTTTTAATGCATTGGCGCATATGACACAAATTGCCCAGAGATTCAGATTTCTCACTTAAGCGATCCAACAAACTGCGTATCTTTGGTGTAATAAACACATTGATCACATTATTTTTACCGAACAGTAGCTTGTCCTTTTCAGTTGTGTATTTTGGCTCAGCATTCAGTTCATTTTGACTCTCAAGCCCAGCATAAACACGTGTGTGCTTTGATGCTCCTTTTGTGCTAACGAATACGCATGTATGAACCGTGGGATCAGAAAAAACAGGGAAGCTGAAAGTGGTAATTAGAGTTAACGCATTTTGTTGTGCTAAGAGGTGGCGTGTTTTTCGGGAGAATTGATTTGTGAGCACTGGAGCAGGAACAATGAAAGAGAACGCATTGCCGTTTTGCATCAATGCATTTGCTTTTTCGATAAAGAGTTCGAATAAATCAACACGTCCCTCGCAAGTTGAGTAGTGCTTCTTGAAATATGACAATTCATCTTTGTTTGTCACTTGACGATACGGCGGGTTGCCGATAACGCAGTCGAAGCCGCCGCGATTCATGATTTCTGAAAATTCAGTATTCCAGTCAAAGGCATTGACTCGATAAATTTCTTCTTCGTCAAAAACACTCATCTGCTGATTATAGTAGAAATCCGGCCCGATCAGAGAGTTTCCGCATTTGATGTTGTTAGACAGGTCCGGCAGAACCCGCTCCTGAAAGAGCGACATCTGCTTGCCGATGCTCTGTTCGTCCTCGCCTTCCAGCACCTTGAGCAACAGGGAGAGCTTGGTGACTTCCACGGCCTGATGATCAATATCCGCGCCGTATATGTTGTTCAACAGAATCCGCTTACGCTCGTCCGTGGTCAAGCGCCATTCCCCTTTCTGGGATTGATAGACGCGGGGAATTTTGCCTTTTGACCAGATCTCCGGGCCATCATTGATATATTCATCCCGGTGCCAGTCCAGCAAAAACTGATATGCACCGATCAGAAACGAACCCGAACCGCAGGCCGGGTCCAGTATCTTCAAATTTCTTACGCCGCCTTTAGGACCGGGCCTCTTGCCTTCCACCAGCTTACCCAACGTGTTTTTGACGATATAGTCCACGATGTAGGCGGGCGTGTAGTAAACCCCGCCCGCCTTGCGAACTTCTGGCTTTTCCTCGATTTTGGCCTGATGACCGGCGGTGAGGCGGATTATTTTGCCTAAAAAGCGTTCATACACTTGGCCGAGGATATCAGCCGATAGAACGGAAAACTCGTAGGGGCTTTCCGGATAATAAAGATTTTTGAAAATCTCCTTCAAAGGCTTGTCATCAATTTGCAGAAAAGGCGTCAGGTTGTCGCAATTTTCACGGCCTTTTTCTTTTTTGAAATGAAACAGCCCGGAATTGTATTTCTCGTCCGCTTTATTGAAAAGGTGGAACAGCCGCTTGTAAATATTTTCCCCGTTTCGCAGCGCCATCAATCTGCCGTAAGCCTCCATTCCCCGATCCTCACAGATGCGAAGAAACACGATCCTGTCGATGGTCTGCTGAACGGCGAAGTTCAATTCCCTCTGGGAAAGGTTCGGATTCCTCAGGGCAATGTTACGGGCCAGGAGTTCCCGCCAGTTCTCAATCTCATGCAGGAAAGCGGTATCAACCTCGGTGGTGCCTTTTTTA
>RPGQ01000051.1:0-1375 GCA_004193595.1 Desulfobacteraceae bacterium Eth-SRB2 | reverse complement strand
GGGTTAAAGGCGGCGAGGTACGAGCCATCCTTTACACCCGTTTGATATGCAATTTACAACCACCAATCTTTCATTTTTGCATAATCCAGCCTGAATGTCTGGACATGCCCGCACATTTCACAAGAATAAATTCTCCATTCAGAACGCCCAACAGTATTGAAGCCAAAATTACGGACATCGGTGGACGATACTGCTTGTAATTGGTAGTACCCATAGCCGCAGTATGTGCATGGTTGCTTAATGTTTTTGCTAATAGGATTGTATCGTTGACCTATTAATTTCTGAACTTTAATTGCACCTTCTAAAACCTCATTAACATTTATCCTCGACTTAGGATCGTCGGTTATCATACTATCCAATAACCGATTTGCATGTTCCATAAATATATTATCCCACCCACCTGGGGTTAAAGGATTATGTCCTTTTAAATCATACTTTTGGTCCCTATGTTTCTCTCTACTAAAGGCTTTTCCACCAGAGAGAAGCCAATAAAGCAATTTGCCTAAAGAGTAAGTGTCACTTAAATCTGAAATCTCATCAATTCTCCCATCTTCTAGCTCTGGAGCTATGAAAAGCCTAGGGCCGACAGCTTCTTCTGTCAGAGTTAACCTCTCTCCTTCACGATCAAAATAACAAATACCGAAATCACCCACCACTGCTGGTCCGACTGGTGACCTTAAGAAAATATTTTCAGGTTTAATATCTCGGTGGATGATGTCATTATTGTGGGCATGTAAAACACCCTTACAAACATCGATAAAGATATTAAGCGATTTTTCTATTGAGCCTTTCCAATTAGTTTCAGCCTGCGGCAGGCTGCCTTCAACGCAATACTCTGTGACAAGAAATGGCTTTGGAGTATCCAAGTCAAAATCAAGTAGTTTTAGGATATTCTCATGTGCAAGATTTCTAATAGCTTCTATTTCGCGCTTAAAACGCTCAATTCGCTTTATATTTTTAAGGCGCTTAAGGACATATCTTGATTCAGGCATTCCTTTTTTGTCTTTTACAAGGTAAGTGTGAGATTGACCGCCTTCATCCAGAGGAGAAGCTATCTCCCATCTTTCTCCATAAATTTTCGCCATGTTTATTTCCTATTTTAGTTGCATACGTCGCAAATCAGTGGGCGCGGCTTTTTACGATCCACTGCATTTGCATTGTTGGGTGCAGCTACTTTTAATCAACCTCTCTAATTTCTGTAAGAAGCTTAATACCTTGCAAAACTTGAAGAATACGATTTTTTGATAACGTTCCAATCTTTTCAACTAAATCGCTTTTGTTCACGGTAAAAATCTGTGAGATATTGACAACGCTTTTTTTAGGCAAATTTGCTTCCCCTTTTTTTAATAAAACGTTGCCGGGAGCGTTTGCTATT
>RPGQ01000050.1:2117-4018 GCA_004193595.1 Desulfobacteraceae bacterium Eth-SRB2 | reverse complement strand
GAAATGCATGAAAATATTAATTGCTGAAGATGATTTTGTATCAAGGAAACTTGTAAACACGCTACTATCCCCTCTTGGTGAAATTGATATTGCCGCCAATGGCAACGAGGCTATAATGGCTGTTAAAATGGCCCTTAAGAATAATCAGCCCTATGATTTGATCTGCCTGGATATCTTGATGCCTGAGGTTGACGGAATTATGGCGTTAAAAAAGATCAGACAGTTGGAGGCTCAAAAAGGGTTAAACCCGGAAGGGAGATCTAAGATAATTATGACGACAGCAGTTTCCGACAAAAACTATGTCGTAGCCGCAGCCCAGGCAAATTGTGACGGTTTTCTTGTAAAGCCGATAACTAAGGATCGTCTATTTGATGAAATTCGTAAGCATGGATTTGATATTCCGGAATAGCGTTGATCTTGAAGGTCTATGGGGATAGGGTTCTTATTTCAGGTCTTTGAGATATATGTGAGTGGAGTGGTATGTGAGGGTCGCGCAAGGGTAACATGGTCAAAGGAGCTGATGTCGATAACGTGGACTTTACAAGAACACCGTCTTTAAGAAACACTCGATTTACTGAATTTTTTATCCGGAAGAATGCTTTCCACGAAAACGGTTTTAACGGGTGGGTCTTTTGTCCCGGGATGCTGTTTAATTCAACGGACAAATGGTGGGGAGATCAGGGGAAGCGTGATACGCCCCATGAGGGATTGGATTTATGTCTCTACAAGGATCGGGAGGACACGATTCTTCGTCTGGGTGAAAAGGCAAAGGTCCCCGTAATATATGACGGCATGGTTGTTAGAATTGTCGATGATTTTCTTGGAAAATCAGTGATCATAGAACATTTATTTTCCGACAACCATAATAATAAATTATGTACGATTTACGGTCATACCATCCCGGAAGATAATCTTCACGTGGGCAAAATCGTCAAGGCGGGGGAGGTCATTGCAACCCTGGCGGACTCGAGCATGTCCAAAACAAACATCTTTTCCCATTTACACATCTCACTCGGGTGGACATCCAAAGAAATCTCATACGAAAGACTGGATTGGGAAAACATAGGCGCTCCAAATACGGTGACGTTATTGGATCCCCTGCAGGTTATTGATTGGCATTACCACATATTGGCGCGGGAAAAATGTGAAAAATCGGGGCCCGCTGCTACGGCAAGATTCATATGGCCTTGAAGAAAATGACTTGACCGGACGAAAAATTTGTTATCATTTGCAATGGTAAAGTCGATCCGTTCCGAACCGTTTAAAACACACTTAAAAAAAATAATGCGAAACGTCTTTTATAAGATCCAAAAGCGGAGGCACCTGTGGAAAAATTAAAAGGGTATCAGAAGAAATATCTGAAGGGTCTTGTCCACGGCATGAAACCACTGGTTTTTGTCGGCCAAAAGGGACTCTCCCCTACGGTAACCCGGGCGGTTGATGAGTCGTTGGAAAAACATGAGCTTATTAAGGTAAAATTTAGTGATTTCAAGGAAAAAAGCCGGAAAAAAGAGATGGCCGGCGTCATTGAAAAACAAACCGCATCTGAGTTGGTGGGGATGATTGGTCATATTGCAATTTTTTATCGTGAGCAGAAAAATCCCGAAAAAAGAAAGATCAAAGTTCCAAGACGGGGAATGGATTAAATTTTAGGATAGGACACGGTTTTGAAAGGTTGACCTATAGCCCTAAACCCACCATATTAAGTTCGATTCCGGTTTTCCGGTGCTTTTACCAGATTATTCGCTAACACCCTAAAATGCTATGAAATCGAACATCATTGATCTGCCCGAACTGCGGGAACAAACCCATGTTTTTCAAGACCGAACCCAAGCCGGTCACGTATTGGCCAAGATGCTTGCGGCCCATGACAAGAAAGCCGGAATCATTTTAGCCATACC
>RPGQ01000050.1:0-2017 GCA_004193595.1 Desulfobacteraceae bacterium Eth-SRB2 | reverse complement strand
AATATAAAGCCCTAACCCGGACAGACCGGAACCAAAGTAAGGTTAAAGAATTCCCAAATAATGCCGATATATATAGAAAGGCTTTAGGTTGCTTGTCTTATTTAAAGGTATTAAAATGGGAGCTTATAGCGACAAAAGATGGTGTGCCTATAAATCATGGAAACCGGCTGTCAAAAATAGACAAAAACTGATTTTAGGGCCGCAATACCGAAATGCGCTGCATAATGAATGCATGATGGCCGTGGTATTCGGCTATAGTGCTCCGCTGCTGGCAAAAATTCTGACATTCTCTCATCCCTCCGAATATGAATACGTAAAAGACTTATTCGCCAACAAAATCGACATCATGTTCAGTAACGGAAATCTTGTTATCACCAATTGAAGCCAAATCGCCCGTCGTACTTCTTCAACCCCCTAACGGCTAAATGAGTGCATGTTTTTCACCGCCTATTCGCTTCGCTCATTCGAGACACTGAGTTCGCTGAGAAAAAATATATTTTCTTTTCTGCTGAGAGGGCAGAAAAGAAAAAGATTTACGCCCTGTAGATAACAAAAGCCGTAGCAGGTGTTTAAATGCATAAATTCGTATAAAATCGAAATGTTGTCATAAAGTCAGTGATTATTGTTTTCCTTCGTCCTGCAAGTCCCGCGTTTTTTCAGCGGGATCAAAGGAAAAAAATAAAAAAGCAAACCCTGCGTCTCTGCCTGCCCTATGAAATTCATGTCAATGAGAAGCGTTGATTGATGATTGTTGATTAAAGGAGTCGCTCGCGCAGCGCAGGCGCTTGCGCCGCGTGTCGCTCCGGTTATAAATAATTATATTGACATATTAATATATTATGGTATACGTTAATACCGAACCGTAATTTACGAATCGTTAATAACGCAAATGGTGGATCAACATGGAAAACCCGTTTAAATTCGGTGGAATTGTTCGCGGACCATTTTTCGCAGACCGAAACCAAGAACTGGATGAACTTTCTCGTGAAATGATCAATTTGAGCAGGATTTTTCTGATTTCTCCAAGACGATACGGAAAAACCTGTCTCCTCTTTAATTTGATGGACAAACTCAATGAAATCGGAATAGCTTCTGCATACATCGATCTCAATGCTTATCCCGGCCTTGGAAATTTGGCTGAAGCTTATACAAATCGCACGACTAAAGCCCTTGAGACAAATACTGAGAAATTGATAAAAATTTTTTCAAGTCTTCGTCTACTTCGGCCAAAGATATCCGTTGGACTCAAAGGCTCGATGAGTGCCGGGGTTGAGGTTGCTGTCCAGGAGAAGGCGTCACTGTCCGCGCTAATCGAAGGTATGAATCATGCAGATCGGCTTGCAGCGAAGCAAAACCGGAAATTAGTCGTTATTATCGATGAATTTTCCGATCTCACAAAGTTTAACGGTAATGGTCTTGAAAAGGCGCTGCGTTCGGAAGTCCAACAGCATGAGCACATCGGTTATATTTTTTCAGGTTCGGAAGAATCGGTGATGCTTTCCATGGCAAAGGATCGAAAGCGGGCATTCTATAAACTGGGACGGATTATGGGGCTCGGTCCCATCGAAAGAAAACCGTATACCGACTTTATCATGAACTGGCTATGCAAAGGAAACTATACGGCAGATCCAGATGATTTGCAAAAGCTGTTCGAGCTGGGCAATGATATACCGCACAATATTCAGAGACTTTGCCATAACATGTGGGAAATTGCTCGCGAAAACAGAATAGTCGCGCCGGAACTGATTGATCAGCTTCCGATGATCATTGCGAAGCAAGACTCGCCGCATTACGAATTGTTGTGGCGGTCCGTATCACAACAGCAAAAAAAACTGTTGATGGCCCTGAGCGCCGCCCATGATCCCAAACCTTTTTCAAAGGATTTTCAACTTACTTATGGTATAGGTCCTTCATCTTCCATAAAAGCATCCCTGGATTCTCTTGTCAAAAAAGGAATACTCTATAAAACCATCGAGGGAAAGTATCAATTTTCAGATACTTTCATGCCATGCTGGAT
>RPGQ01000049.1 GCA_004193595.1 Desulfobacteraceae bacterium Eth-SRB2 | reverse complement strand
AAGATCTTCGATATACTGATTGACAAATTTGTTGGCTTTGGCAATGGCCGACTTGGGAACATAAACAATATCCTGGGGCTGAAGCAAGAAATCGGCACTGCCGCTTTTGCCGTGCATGGCATCGGTAAGATTCATTTGGATGGGAACCGGTCGATTGTCTGTGCCTTTTCGGATGACAATGGCACTTTCCGGGTTGGCGGTCTCTTTGAAGCCGCCGGAATTGAATACGGCCTGAAGAGGCGTCATGCCCCCTGCCAGGGTAATCAAGCCCTGTCTGTTCACTTCACCACCCACATAAATCCGCTGACCCTGAAAAGATTTCACAATAACCGTAATCATGGGTTTTTTCAGCTCGTGAGCATACTCTTTCGTGAGAATCTCGTCGAGTTGCGACGGTTTTAAACCGGCAGCCTGAACCTCGTCCACCAGTTGAAGGGAGATTTTTCCGTCCGGCCTTACCGTTACGGTCTCATTGATTTCCGGGTTGTAAAAAAACTTGATATCCAGTTGATCCCCCGGCTGAATCAGATAGGGAGCGGGTTGGGTGGAGCGAGATGCTGTTAAAGCGGCAGACTCAGGAGTAACATTTGACTGCTGGGAGGCGCAAGCGGAAAGCACGGTGAATATTAGCGTAATCAATGCGAGAATCTGAATTGTTATAGTGTGTTTCATTTGCCATCCTCCACAAGCAACTACCGTTTTATTAGTGAAATTAGTTGTATTGGTTAAATTCGTTAAGCTGGCTTTATTGGTTAATTATTTCCTTTGTTTTGCTATCTTGTTAAGATAAGTGACGAAGTTGTTTACTTTTTTCCATACAATATCAGCGTGTTTTTTTGCCTTATCCATTTCTGATTCGTTAATGTAATTTTGATCTAAAGCAACATATAAATGACTCAAGGTCTCTGCTACAGAAGATCGTGAATAATCCAAAAACCTCATAAAATCTTTCGCACTGTTTCTGTGGAAACCTTCCGCAATGTTGCCCATGGAGGAAACAGCACTTTTTCTCACTTGTCTTACCAGTTCATAATCCTTTTTAAATTCGGTCTTCTTTGTAAGCGAATATACAATTTTAACTAGCTCTCTTGCTTCCTGCCAGCATTCAAGATCTTCAAACCTTTTAATTGTCGCCAAAGGTACCTACCTTGTTCGATGGGTTGTATTAGTTCAACCAGTTAGATCTATTTTCAATTAAACAAATAAAACCAACAAAACAAAATTGTTAAACCAATTAAACGAGCATTTATGCTCATAATCGTTTGTATATCCATTCCGGAATATGATATTTTCTCCGGTTGAGGATCACGCCCAGGATGTTTGCACCAGCGTCTTCCAGTTCCTGTTTGGCCTTGACTGCCACCTGGCTGCGGGTTTTTCCGGATTCAATCACCAGGATTACGCCGTCCACTTTGGAAGCAATGACTCTGGACTCGGCACAGTCATTCACCGGCGGAGAATCCAGGAGTACATAGTCGAACTTGTCCCGCATCTTTTTAAGCGTTTGATCAAATCGATTGGATTCAAAAAGGGGCAAGGCTCCGGTATGGTTCCCACCGCAAGGAAGCAGATACAGATTTCCACGCCCCACTTTTTTGAAAAACGATGCCTCCTCTTTTTCCTGAGTCATCAGATTGGACAGCCCCTGGTTGTAATCGATCTTGAACACTTCATGAAGTGTGGGAAACCTGAGGTTTGCATCGATAAGGAGCACTTTGAGCCGGCAATCCCGGGCCAGGGTGGTGGCAAAACTGGACGCCGTGAAAGAGGTTCCATCCCCATGAGCCGCACCGGTGATCATAATGCTCTTGACCGATTCTTCGGCAAATCGGGTAATTAATTTGGTCTTGACTTCTCGGAACTGCTCTGATTCCGACGGCGGCGGTATATAAACTTATGGGGGTTTTTTGGCTGCCACGGTCTTTTCCGGAGCATGAGAGCTTTGCATCACTGTCAGTGTGTACTCTTTTTCTGCCCGTTCGAGAGCTTCGTGTGTTTTTCCCATAGCGTTAATTACTTTGGTTTAAAAGGTGCAGGTGGAGGAATACCGATGGAAAACGGCCTCCGGCCCATAGGGCCTACGCCCCGGAGGGAAGACCGCTTCGCTTCATTCAGCCTCCGGCGCGTTAGGTTATAGGATCGCTCCGCTTGAGGTTTGAGGCAAAAACGTCAGAGATCTCGTCCCTCGTCTTTCGACCTTGCCTCAATCCTTAAGGGAACGAAGTTCCCGGTCCTCTGACCTCTATCGGCGAAGCCCTTCGCCTCCAACAGCCGTAGGCTCTCCCGGTAACTTGATTACCTGGCCTGCAAGGATTAAGTCCGGATCAATGATCTTAGGATTTTGTCGCTGAACCTTATTCAGAATCACATCATCGTATGTACCATATTTTTGGACAATGATACGGTTAAGTGTGTCTCCTTCCTTAACCACTATCAGCCGTGTTTTTTTTTGTTTTTTCACGGACACGATCCGGTCTGATTTGACCGGGTCCGTTTTATCCGGGTCTTGTGCATGGACCTCTGAGTGGGCAGTTTTTGCGGGCAACTCTTGGGTAATGCTCTGATCGAACTGAACCGGCGGTACAGGAACTTGAGAGCTCACCCCTTGTGAGTGCTGCGGATCAGGGTCGGGCTGAATTGTTTTGGGTGGGGCGGCTGTTATCATTTCTTCAGCAGGGGGCTCGGGTGCAACCGCTTGTTCGGGTCCACTTTTGCTCATAATATCGGGTACGATATGCGCCTGTTCAACTGCATCAGAGATTGGCAATTGCGTTTGACTCTTTTTGGGATCGGGTTGAACGGTTTGCGGGTCGGCTCCTTTTATGCTTCCGGTAAAACCGGTGAGCCGGGTGAACCAAAATTTCGAGTGGCTCAGAAAAAAACCTCCGGCAAATATCAAGCATCCGACAAGGAACGTGCAGGCCACCAGGGCGAGCTTTCGTGGGAAAGGTCGGGTCTCAACAACGGTGAACCCGGTGGTTTCTGCCGGTGGCATATTGGATGATGCTTGGGTATCTGAAAAACGGCTCCATTTTAAATCCCGGGCCGCCTCTTGCACCATATCCGCAGTTATTTTTTTTTGTTTCAGCCCATATCCGATTAAAAATGCATTGTCGCAAAGCATATTGATCTTTCGGGGTATTCCGCCGGAATATTCCCAGATCATCTTCCGGGCTTTAAGGGTAAAGGGTGACGACCCCAAGTGTTTTGCAATTTTCAGTCGATGCGCAAGATACTTATAGGTATGGTTTTCATTGAGCGGATATACCGATCGTCTGAGGTTGATCCGCTGTGCCAGCTGGCGCAGTTCATTACGGTCCAGCTGGGTCTCGAGCTCCGGCTGTCCAGAGAGGACAATCTGGACCAGCTTGTGTCTTCGCGTCTCTAAATTGGAAAGCAAACGCAGGTTTTCCATGACCGTGTTGTCAAGGTTCTGCGCTTCATCCACGATCAACACCACATTTCCGCCGCCGGCCAATTGATCGATGGCAAAGTCATTCAACCGCCGGATGGCAATGACTTTTGAGAGGCTTTCCTGTGAGTTTACCAGCCCCCATTCATAAAGGGCCATGTTTAACATCTGTTCAAAGGTCACATCCGTGTTGAAAATAAACGCAACTTTGGTGGTATGGTCCAGCCGATCCATTGCGGCATTGAGCAATGTGGTCTTTCCGGTCCCCACCTCGCCGATAATGGTGATAAATCCCCGCCGCTCCCGAATCCCGTATATGAGGGACGCGAGGGTCTCCTGGTGATCCGGAGTCAGGTATAAAAACCGGGGATCCGGCGTGACATCAAAAGGTTTTTCGGAAAATTTGTAGTGGTTGCAGTACATGGGTCGGTCAGAGGTCAGAGGTCAGGAACCAGAACTGTGAAGCAGGAATGGTTTCGGCTTGTTTAGCATCGAGCCTAACATAGATCCAATCTGCCGGCATTCGGCGGTTTGAGGTTAGCTTACAGCTCGGAGAGAGGAGCGCCCTCCAAAGGCGGGTAAACTTCGCTAAGATGATGGACGATAGAACACATGGGCCTATGGCGGTGTAAAAAATGTTTTTTCTGAGGTATTCAATAAATTCTCTACGGTATTTAGAATCGATTTTATCTGTTGTATCTCCTCATCCTTGAAATCGTCCCATTTTTTGAAGACTTGCCCCGATGTTTTCGAGCCGAAATAGACTTCAATCCCGTTAGAAATCTCAAGTTCAAATTTTTCATTTTTGATTATCATTTTGCACTCTCTTATTTAAATAAGCTTATCTGCGTTTTCTGACTTCTGATCTCTGACAGCTGACTACTGTCCTTTTTTCGTCCTTCGTCCATCGTCTATCTTTGGGTTATTTTTATAACACTCCGGACACTGGGCGAGATACGCATCCGGTGAACATTTAAATAACGAGCCGCCCTTTAATCCAAATCCTCCTGCCGTAGATGTTATACTTATAATGATCTCTTCCCCGCATTCTGAACATTTATCTTTCAATTCAATGGTTGTCTTCCCGGGATTGGCTTCAAACATTTTTCTTAGTATCTTTATCATGCTGCTATTCGGTTAACATGCATGAGGTTTGATGAAAACCGATGGAAGTCAGATATCAGAAGTCGGAAGTCAGGAATCGGAGCTGCGGAGTAGGAAGCCGCTTTTATCTGCATTCTCTGACCTCTGACCTCTGACTTCTGACTTCTGACCTCTGACTTCTGACTTCTGTCTCTCATCCCTCGTCTCTCATCCTTCGTCCTTCTTCCTGCCTCTACCCTTTGGAATTCAGCTCCGGTATGGAGGCCAATACCGGCAGCTGGAGCGCCCTTTCCACATCTTCGGGTTTTTCCAGGCTGTCATCCAGATACTCTGTGAAAAAGCCCAATCCAAGCCCTCCGAATGCACCCAGAAAAATGCCCAGCACAATGTTCAGCAACACTTTAGGGGAAATCGGATTGAAGGGTGTAAAGGCAGATTCAATAAGACTGACATTGGCCATTTTTTTATCATCCATGGCATCAGAAATTCGAGACTCTTCGAATTTGGCCAAATAGAGCCGGTAATTTTGGCGGTTCACATCCACCACCTGTTTAAGCTGATGAAGCTTTACCTCCATCTGGTTGAATTGTTCCAGTTTGCCCTGGTAGTTTGCAAGCTGGGTATTTTGGGTCTCTCTTTTCGCTGCCAGTGCTTTGGCCTCGGCCTGGTTTCGAAACAGATCTTCCTGCAGTCGCTGATAGGTTGTGTTCAATCCCACGCGGCTCTTCCCATATTGTTTTCTCTCATTTTGGGCCAGCTTCTCCGTTACCATCTGGATTTTTTCTTTGACATTTTGAACCAGACGGTTTTGGGGCGTATACTTTAACAGGAGTTCTTTTTCTTTGAGCTGTAATTCCACCAGCCTTGCCTCCAGATTGCTGATCAAATGGGGATTGTGGTCCACCTCTTTTCCTTGGGGTATGTTTTCGGGAGTTTTGTCAAGTTGTTGGCGAATCTGAAGCATCCGGTTCTTGGTTTCCGCTTCCCGGCTTAACGTTCCGTTCAATTCGCCACGAAGATCTGCGATATGTTTTAAAAGAAGTTTTTGCTGCTCATCAAAAGCGGTAACATGGTTCTGTTTTTTAAACGTTTCAAGCGCTGTTTCCGAGTGTTCCAGCCTGGTTTTTAACACTTGAGATTGATCTTCGAAAAAATTGTAGGATTGGGGATTTTTATGAACCAAAAGATGCTTGTCCAAATAGGCGTTGGCCAGGGTGTTGACAACCGTAGCGGCCATTTTCGGATCTTGATGCTTAAAGCTTACCGAAATCACATCCGATTTTTTAATCCCTTCCGCGGATAACGATTTCTGAAATTTCAAAACAGTATCTTTATGATCAAGACTTTTATAAATGGTCTCAGACCCTAAAGTCTTGATTACGTTTTCGGCAAGGGACCGACTCTTTAACAGCTCGATTTCAGAGTTGATCTGATTATCACGGTTAAAATTGATAGCCTGGCTGTTGGTGCTGTTCGGTGGAATATAGAGGTTTTCCCTGCCCATTTTCACAAGGATCTGTGCCTTGGCCTCATATACGGGCTTCATCCTAAATGTACCGATACCCACCGTGCAGACCGTGACAGTAAAAAATAGCAGAATTTGTTTTTTCCGTTTAAAGATTACATGGAGAAAATCCCTAAAAGACGATCGCCTGAATTCTAATGCTTCCATGATTTAAATTATCACTTTACGAGTTTGTTGGCCTGGTATGATCTGCCATTGCAAGCTCGCATAAATAGATACCTTATAGTTCAATTGGTTTTGTTTGTTGTGAGAAAGCTGTTTTTTTTAATATCTCACAGAGTTCACAGAGGCCACAGAGTTTAAATATCTTTTTATTTTTTTATTTTCCGCTGACGGGCGGAAAATAAAAAATTACATCCCTGCGGGAACCCATTTTACAAAATATTTTTCTGCGAAAGCAGAATGACAATTTATATGAATTTCCCCCTCAGAAATTCATATAAAATCTCTGTGTCCTCTGTGTGCTCTGTGAGAGATATACTGGGTTGAAAGGGTTCAAGCTGCCCCGGTGAAATGGGCATTGCCCTTCACTTCCGTAAATTTCACCGATGTGGCTAATGCTTTACATTACTAATTGTGTGGTTATTCAGAAAATAATCCAGTTTATTCTGAACCTCCTCATTAAGATGTTTGAAACTCAACCCGCATCGATACGGCGAAATTGAAAGTGAGCCGGATGTTGATTCCTTCAAATGATAGATGACCGTGCAGGGAACAGCGGGCAGGTGAAACCCGTTGTCCGACAGAAAGATATCCACCTGGGTGTACTCCTCTTCGGACATCTCTTCAGCCAGATATCTGAAGGCCAGTCCGTTCAGGCTGATATCGTAGATTTTTCCCACTTTGGTAAAATCTCCGCGAAGCGCCGCAAAGGCATTATCCTGGGTTCGAAACCGGGTAAATTTTCGTTTTTCCATATCATTCTGTTTCCTTTTTCCGGTGAGTGGGTTGGCGAGAGACCAATAGAGGAAGGAGATCAGAGGTCAGAGATCAGAGGTCAGAGATCAGAAGTCAGAGATCAGAGGTCAGAGATCAGAAGTCAGAGATCAGAGATCAGAGATCAGAGGTCAGAACGCATCGGCCTTCTTCTCCATCGCGTATAGCATTGCAAATATGTGTTCGTAACTCTCATCAAGTCTGAAAATTCAGAGGTCAGAGATCAGCCTCCGGCCCATAGGGGCCTACCCTCTCTCCGAGCTGTAGGTTCTACGAGCCGGAAGCCGGCCTGTATGCCCTACGGGCTGGAGGCTGACCTCTGATCTTACGAATGCCTTCGTCATTATCACTTCCCTCATCCTTCTTCCGTCTTCTAATCCCTATCCACGGCACGGCTCCGCCTGGTGACTTACAGAGTCTTATTGTCTTTATCTATTTGTTTTTATTATATAATTGTTTTGTGCCCGATTCGGGTTTTAGCCATTTCCCAGCAAAGAT
>RPGQ01000048.1 GCA_004193595.1 Desulfobacteraceae bacterium Eth-SRB2 | reverse complement strand
CATATGATATCCCGACTGAGATCAAACAATAACGTTTTCGATCTGCCTGGTTCTCGTACCAAAAGCGGTCCCGGGCGTCCCAGAAAATATGGTAAAAAACTTGGGAACGCATCATCACTGGCCGTGAAATACAAGCACCTGGCAAATGAATACAGCGTCAATCTTTATGGCCGCACCAGGACCGTTGTAGCCTATGACCGTGTCGTGATGCTCAAAACGCTCAAGTGTGCGGTCAAAGTCGTGTGGGTCTATCGCAAGACCCGATGGGTTGCACTTTTTTCTACTGACCTGACCCTTTCTGTTCAAGAAATTGTCGAATACTACGGAGCCAGATGGAAGATTGAAGCGGCTTTCAAAGAACTCAAAAGAGATATTGGCAGCGCGGCCACACAGACCAGACACCCTAACGCCGTTATGAACCATCTGCACTTTTGTATGATGGCAACTTCACTTGCTTGGATTTACGCAAGTCTACTCGAGAAAATTCCGAGTCGACGACACGTTGTTAAAGGTCGGAACCATTTTGCCTTTTCCGATGTTCGAAGATTGGTCGCCAAAGCGGCATTGGATGATAATTTTAGTATACTTTGCCCTGTACCACGCAAATCCGTTGTTAATTCTCTTGTAGCCGTGCTACTGCGCATCGCGACGTGATACTTTTATGGGAAACTTCAGATTCTTAACTCTCATGGCAATTTTTTTCTTTGTTTCGCTGGCTTCTGCAGACAATGGGCTTATCAGTGTAAAAAGTTCTCATAATGTAAAGAAGACAGGGGATCGTTTAGAAAACACCTTAAAGGCAAAAGGCATGACCGTGTTCATCAGAATAAATCATGCAGATGGCGCACAAAAGTTGGTAAAAAAGCTGCGCCCCACAGAATTGATTATTTTTGGCAATCCAAAGGTCGGTACACCCCTGATGCAGAATAGCCAAAGTTCTGGAATTGATCTTCCCCAGAAAGCTCTAATCTGGGAAGATGAAGCCGGGCAAGTATGGTTTTCTTATAATGATCCAAAATACATTGCAAAGCGTCACAGCATCACTGAATGTGCTGAAGTCTTAAAGAAAATTGAGAATGCGTTGGGTAATTTTGCTAAGATGGCCACCATGCCTTAAGCAAAAGGCCTACCCTTGAAGCGAAACCCCTAAATTCTCATTAAGTTGCAATCATAGGAGTCTGTTATGCAATTGCTGGATGCAACCATGGCCTTTGCTTTGACGTTGGCCGGTTTCGGGACGGTGGTCACGGTGATCATGGAAGCGTTCCACCGGGTACTCCGTTTTCGTAAAAGAAACTTGATCATTGTTCTTAAGCGCCTGGACAAGGAGATTCCCAAGGGACTTTTCAATAATATACAGCCCCAAGGCCGATGGGACTTTATTGCCAACGTTCTTAACAACGTTGCGCTTGACAGAGAAAAGCTTCCCGATTCATCCGTGCTATATTCACCAAACGGGGAAAAGAGTGTTCCGAAAGTTTTTTGGGCTAGAAAAACGATTATTGGCCCTTCAAGCTCCAGCGATTCCCCGGAAAAGGCATGGGGCAATGCCATCGACTCCCTTGGAATAAGAAACGCAACCCGTGGAATTTACGATAAAATCTCCCTTGAGCACGTTCTGCGTAAATTTATTGAGATCGATGAGGTCCGCGAAAAGGTCGCAGTTGCTAAAGATGCCGCCAAGGTAGAGATCAACCGCCTGACGAGGAAATACGAAGAGTTTGCCGCCGCCACCGCCGCCGATTTCAAGCGACGGGCCCAGCTCTGGTCGGTAGTTATTGGAATCCTTCTCGCCCTGGTAGCCAATATAAACGGCGTTCGAATTTTTGAGGCCTATGTGATCAGCAATGATTTAACGGCTCGCGTGATCGGTCAGTTTGAAACGCTGGAAAAGGAGGCCAAGGAAGCACAGGGCAATTTACAAAAGGTGATCGAAGAAAAAGGCAGTGAAGACACCGAAGATTTTAGTTCTCAGATCAAAGAGAAGCGAAAGACGATTTTTATCCTTTCCCAGAGGAGAGCCTCGGCGGATCCCGCCCAAAAAACAGAAGAGCGTGCCAAACTCGATGTGAAGATCGAGACGCTGGAAAAAGAGATCGATGCGCTGGTGGAAAAACGGTATGCCTTAAGCCAAGTCGGCAGGGCACAGCAATCTGTTGACGATGCAGTTAAAAAGTTGGCGTCGCTGGCTGAGTCCGGAGTTCCCATGGGCATGAAATACTTCCCACATTGTGTCATTTATAAATGGCTGACCGGGGGAAAAAAGATGTCTTGCCTTGAAAGAGAGCCTAAATCAAATTCGTACAACCTGGAATGGTTCATCGCATGGATATCCTGGCTGGTCGTAACGGTTTTGACCGGCATGCTCATCGGGCTTGGAGCGCCTTTCTGGTTCGACGTTGCCAAACGTTTAGCAGCAGTAAGGGCTATGTTCGGCGGCGTCCAGTCAACCGAAGATCGTCTGAGGGGCAGAGACGTCGAGGGGGACCCGAAGAAGCGAAAGAAACTGGTCGAAAACATCGTCGAAGATGCAATGTCTGAAATTCGTGCCGCAAAAAGCGGATCAAGGAGCCATCGGGAACTGATAAACCCGGCCCCCAAGGAAGGCCCTTGGTATAAAGGAGGAAAGCGATGATACCCGTTTCTGTTGTACCATCTGCGATTACCGCTGTTTTAAAATTCGGTCGGGTGGCTGTCGACGCTTACGAACAGCACGCCCGTGATCAAAATATCCTCATTCCTCACTCGCCGGGCGGTTCTAAAAAATTGGAGATGCAAGCTCTCCGTATATTTACCGGCACACACGAGGACGAAGTTACACCGCCTGGCGGTCTTCTTGCACCTCATTGGGATTTTAACAAAAACCGTTGGAAGGATAATTCAGAGTCGCGCGCAGCCATACTCGCTCGTGCTGAGGAGGTTCTTTCAGAGCAGGGGGAAAAGTTTTTGGATCCCGGACGATCAGAGGTTGGCGACTATATCGCGCTCAAGCAGTGGGGGGAAAATGAAGGTCCCCTGCCTCCAATGGCGAGGGTTGGGCTGGCAATGGTCGATGTCCTGTCGGCTTTCGTTGCTGCGCATCCGGAAACTGTAGGTCTCGGTCAAAACAGCGCCCGGTTCGCCACCGCACTGGCGCGAAATATCTCAAGTCTGCTGCCCGAATACGAAAAAGCCGAACCACTTTCGGCAGAAGAATGGGCCAGGGTCGACTTTACCGACCAGGTCATCCTGATTGCCCTGCGTGCCGGACTGAACGCCTCCAGGGAAACGGTTGACGTCTACATAAAGGAAGAGCATCTGCAACAACTCGTCCTTGATGTGACGAAACCTCTGGTGGACACTTTCTCTTCGGACATGTTTTCTGACTACGATTGGCGAAAGGTACGAGATGGTCTGCTGGATCCGATGATTCAGGCGGCCGTCAGCACAATCGCAGCACACCAGATGGCCTTCCTGGGGCAGGACTTTGATCCGAATCAGGCTGTCGGAGCTGTTACACAGACACTTTTCAAAGAAATTTCCGCCGCCGAAAACGGCCTCCTCTCCATGATGGGGGAAAAGGGTGCAATCCGCCTGTATCGGGCTGGACTCAATCTCGTTTCACAGCGCCCGGATCTGTTTATCGAGGGTACGGCAAACGCAGATAAACTCGGCCAGGCTCTAATCCATAGCGCTGCTAATGCCCTTAGAAGTTCAGACCCGGTCTGGCGAGCCGATTTCAAAGACCTCGGTCGCGAGTTGCTCATCCTTTCGGTGGAAACCATCGATGTTAACAAGGCATTGATTTTTTCGCCGGATGATCCGTGGGAAGAACTTGCTGGAAAACTTTTTTCCGAGATCGTCAAGGGAATACAGCAGGGTATAAAGGGATCCCTTGAACGCCCCCCACATCATCTATTGGTGGTCGCAATGCGAACCTTTCTTGAACAGGCTGCGCTATGGCCTGAAATGATTACAGGCTCAAAGGTTCGAGGAGATGTCCAAAAGATCGTGGCCGCCATGGCCGCCGCCATGGCAAAGGATGAGAAATTTTTGCTGACAACAGACGACTGGCCCGATATTGTGGCAATTACGGTCTACGAAGCGTCCCGCAACCCGGGCCGATTGTTCAAAATCGACACATCCGATCCGCTGGACGAGCTGGGGGCAAAAATCCTATCCGGAATTCTGGCGGCGGCATATGACGCATACAAGGTTTTGGACGAGGACAAGCACAAATTTCTTCTTTTTGGCGAGACCCTCAAAAACGCGATTATTACGGCGCTCCAGCATTCAGCCGGCAACGCAAAGGCTGCTCTCACGAATCTGGCAGCCCTCGAGACGTTGGTGAAGAACCTGAATCAGGTGGTTGCCGAGCGACCGGACGAATTGGGTGCAGCAGAGTGGCAGGCCTTTTTCCGGCGTTTCGTTACAGTAGCAATCGACACCGGAAATGTCGATTCCTTCAGTGTTGATCAACTCAACCGAATTATTAACGAGGGGCTTCGCCCATAATAAGGAGGTGAATCCATGTTGGATACAATCAAATCATGCCGCTATCGCCTTTTCGTCCTGGTGATTGTTAGCTTTGTTTTTTTCGCCTGTGGCGCAGGACAGCGCCTTGCCGGTCTTCAGGCCGATTTCGAGCGCCTTTATATTGCCAAACTCGAATTTAAAGACAGTCTTAAAAACCGCGAGGCGTGGTCCAGCATTGAGGACATTGAAACGGCGCTGCAGGGTGTCTCCCTTGAAGCCCGGGAAGCCGCAGCAAGTAAGGATCTGCAAACGCCCACAAAGATCGCCTTGCTGCGCCTTGCCATGATTGCCGCGTGGCAAGGAAAAGAAGACAATGAAAAATATGTCGCCGGTATTGTCGAAAGGGGCAGGGAACTATGCGTCACTCTCGCTCCGACTGCGCCCACCCGCGACTGCGCCCTATTACTTATCATGCCGTCTGCAATGGCATCTTCAAATATACCGGCGTCATTGGCCGTGGAACTCGAAGAATCGTTCAGTGATAATAACTTTAACCATTTACCATTGAAATATAAACCCAAGGCCAAATTTTATTTTAACAGCATGAGGGCAGTGTTCGAAACTGTTTTGGACACCTTTGCCAATTCCCAACTGCCTTCCTATCTCAATAGGCATGAACGACTTTTGAACTACTACAAAAAAGAGCTGACCCATTACAGTGAAAGAATGGGCGATGCCCGTCTATATGCATCAGAAATGGAAGGGGGAACCATTATTAGCCAAAATGAGATTGAGTTTGCAAAGTGTTCAGAGGGGTGGGTTGGCCAGGTATTGAATACGAAGAAAGGGGAATTTCCCGGGATTCTCGATAAATCAGCGAAGGAATGCCTCAGGAAATTGAATAAATAGACCAGTAGGAGAGATAGGGAGAATCAACAGGCCTGATTGCGAAAGCATATGGTTACAGTCTGTAATTTGAAAGGTGAGAAAATGGTAAAAATGACCCTTAAAAAGAACGATACCGGTGAAGCGGTAAGACAACTTACCCAGATCCTCGTTGAGCGCGGTCACCTCAAGGAACCCTCAAACATTTTTGATCTTACTCTAAAGCATGCTGTCGAGGAATTTCAGGCACGTCATGTGGATGAACGGGGCCGTCCCCTGGTTGTCGACGGAATCGTGGGGCCTCTGACCTGGTGGGCACTGGAGCATCCGGACAACACGGATATTCTGGATCAGCCGGTGGGTGATCATCTCACCCAGATGCCTCCCGTCGGCGGAAGTCCCCGCGGACGCTCTGCATTAAAGATCGCATTGTCAGAAATGGCTTCAGGCGCAAAGGAGGAGGGCGCTAACAATAGGGGTCCCTGGGTGGAAAAGTACCTTAACGGCATCGTCGACCCGCCGGCGAACTGGTGCGCCGCTTTTGTGAGCTGGTGCTTTTCTAATCATATGGAAGGCCTTCCATTTCGCTACAGCCTGGGCGCACGGGATATCCGCAGCCAGTTTAAACAAAAGAAATGGACCTATGAAGTGAGCCAAGAGAAACTTCCAGAGCCGGGTGACATCATTGTCTGGTGGCGAGGACAGCCGGACGGCTGGAAGGGCCACATCGGGCTGGTGCACAGCCTGTCTGAAGG
>RPGQ01000011.1:44727-144061 GCA_004193595.1 Desulfobacteraceae bacterium Eth-SRB2 | reverse complement strand
CCAAACAGCAGAAAGCATTCGATTTGCTCAAAGTGATACGAGTGTAGACAGTACGATCACACTCTGTTGAATTTTAACAATATGTATTTACAGGATATTTGTTCTTTTTAGAAAAGGGAACTTCAGCTTAGACATCAGTTCATTCATGGCAAAATTGATTTCTCCGAACCGGTTCCGGAAGGTAAGACCGTAAGACGTCGGGTCGATTCCAAGATCCGATTGAAAATCTGCAACTGGAGAGAACACCGCTTGTCCGCCGGCGAGATCACCCAACTGCTATCCGAAGAAGGCGTGGAACTCTCCGTTCGTACGGTTGAACGTGTATTGGCCGAAGAAGGATTTACAAAGCTGCCGCGGCGTAGTCGCCTCAAGCTTGGCCTTACCGTTAAAGGTGCAAAAGTTCCGGCAGTATCGGAGGCCATAACTGTAAGTGTGGTTACAGGTAAACATGTTGGCTGTGAAGCTGCCGGTGTTTTTCTCTTCGCACCTTTTATTGAGAAGTTAAACATATGCAATATTGTCAAGCAAGCAGGCTTGCCCGGAACAAAGATGATTCCGGCAACCAGTTACTTGCTATCGTTTCTCGCCCTTAAACTCATCGGTACTGAGCGTTATGCCCATATGGGTGACCATGGGTTTGATGCCGGTCTTGGTCTTTTTGCCGGACTCAATGTCTTGCCTAAATGCACAGCCATGTCCACCTATTCATACGGGCTGGATGCATTGCACCTTTTGCGTCTGCAAAAAGCTTTTGTGAAACAAGCCAATAAACTTCAATTATATGATAGCAGCATTATTAACCTGGATTTTCATACAGTACCTCATTTTGGCGATGAATCGGTATTGGAAAAACACTGGGCCGGAGCACGCAACAAGAAGATGAAGGGGGCACTTACCCTGTTCGCCCAGGATGCCGCCTCAAAACTTATCCTGTATACAGATGCAGACATCAATCGAGATGAGGCCGACGATCAAGTGCTGAATTTTCTCTCCTTCTGGAAAGGCATCCGTCGGGGTATCAAACCCACTTTTGTATTTGATTCTAAATTTACAACCTATGCCAATCTTTCCTCATTGAACACACAGAGCATAAAGTTTATAACACTCAGACGCCGCGGCAAAAAACTGATAGATAAAGTCAATAAGCTTAAATCATGGAAACGCATCCATAGCAGTCAAGTTTTTTAAACTTAATGCCCTTTCTTCTCCTATCTTGGTTAAAGTACACTTCGATGTAGTAATGACTATGATTGCTGATACTTTGTACAATATGCTGGCCCAAAAGCTGCGTGGTTTTCAGGATTGCGATGCTCCAAAGATCTTCCGCCATTTCGTCAAAGGCAAGGCCAATATAACTGTCAAAAACGGAGACCTCACCGTCACATATCCACGCAGAGCACATAACCCATTACTAAGAGCTGTACCATGGCATAGGTTGCCAAAGTCAATTTCCTGGCTTGATTCTATAAATCTTAACCTCAAATTCAGATAAACTTTAAACCGAAAATCTTATATCGATATGACGGTTAAAACTATCGCGAAAATCGGTGTTAAAGGCAGACTTCGAATTATATATCGGTGCCGTTGATGAGAAACCAAATCCGAAGCTAAAGTTTCGTTTCAGTGTTGCGTTGAGTGAGCCAGGGATTATTGATGGAGAGTCGGTGCTATACGTCGTGAATAACTTCTCAGCTTTGGTTGAGGATATCGTTGGTGCCTTAACACCGCTTCTAAAATAGTATTTTTGAACAATCAAACGCGTATTTATATGCTTAACAATGCAATGGTTCGAAATTTCAAAAGCTCCGGCTTCGCCGCCACTTTTTAAATTCGCACATTTCGGCGTTCGGTCAAAGCAAGTTAAAACATGAAAAACATACTCGACAAAATATCTCCAAATGAAGCTTTAGAAATATTGAGGTTATTGGCTAAAACGGATAAACATATCCAAAAGAAAATTTTGGATATTGCCGAGAAGATGATCAAGGGTATCGATTTTGAATGCATCTGCGATGATGTTTTCTGGGCACTCGACCCGGTGATGGCTACCGCATTCTCGGCCGACGACCGGACGATGGCCGTCTCCACCGACTCTTCGGAAGTAGCCCTGTTCGATGTCGCCCCCCTCCGATTCCGCTCGCTATTGACACGCGAGGAAGGCAAAAGACTGTCTTGGAAGGACGCCAAGACTCGCCCCGGTGTTACGGGACTCTTCCGGTCGCCGCCTGTGGCCTTCTCTCCGAACGGGGAGCTACTTGTTACCGCAGGCGCGGCCGGCGAGGTCGTCGGATGGGAAGTTGACTCCAGCTCCGTGCGGTTTTGAGCGCCCGTGGAAACGGGTATGGTCGATCTCGCGTTTTTCCAGATGGTCGATCCTTCGTGACCGTTGGCCCGGCGGCAAGGACTACCGGTACGCCCCTAAAATTATAAGTTTCTCTGATAGATGGGTGGAGTCTTATAATTTTAGGGGCGTACCACTGATTCTCAACACCTCACTTGACAGATTGTTGTCTCTCGATATCTAAAAACCCAAACCCCACGGCTCTTAGCCAACGTCAAGAAACATAGCAGATACATACAACCAAAAGACAAAGGGCATCCACCAATATTAAGCGGGATGCCCTTTTTAGTCAGAAACAGGACGTTAGATTACAGTGACGTTTGCAGCAGCAGGACCTTTTGGTCCTTGCTCAATGTCAAAGGTAACTCTGTCGCCTTCATTGAGAGATTTAAAACCCTCTGAGTTGATTGCTGAATGATGAACAAACACATCCGGACCTTCTTCCTGCTCTATGAAGCCGAAGCCTTTGCTGTCATTAAACCATTTTACAGTTCCATTAGCCATAGTGACACCCTCCTTTCAAAAAAATTCTCATAGTTCCAAACTGTAGGTTGCCACTTTGACAAATGGATTTTTCCTTCAGAACGAAACCGTCCCGCTAATTAAAGACGGGACTTTATTGATTGACAGAGGATAACCTTTAGTTGGGCCAAAAGCAAGCTAATTATTGATCCTTTAAATGAGAATGGTATCATTATGTTGCCAGTTTAGTTATGTTGTGAGTTTTGGATATACTTCTCTTTAAATATCAAAAATATATTTTCTTTGAATTTAATTCTTATACTTGAGTTGTCATCAGAATACAAAAGAAATTGTAGGCAATTTGTAGAATTAAATTGTTCTCAGCCTTTACTCCCCATATCTTAATCTTTACCTTCCTCGCATATCATTCTTCTGCAATAATCCAAAATAGGATGGCCTCATGCGCAAAATACCATGAAGCTAATGATTAAATGCCACCGTAAAGAAATGTCTCTCTGCTAATCCCCTCGCGTAAAACCAGGCGCATTTCGTAACAGGAAAGCCTTGCCGCATGTCAGAAAAACAAAATGGTCAAAGCGCAATAGCATCTGATCCGATTTTCAAAACGATCAAAGGGATTTCGCTTACAACAGTGGATTTCGGAACAGGAAGCATCCCGGATATTATCGTAATTTTCACGCGAAACAGAAACCGCATTTGAGCTGGGGACGAAACCGTGAATTACAGAAAAACCGGGATAAAAAACGCCGTTCAAACGATCTTGCAAAAGAGACGCGTTAAAGCATTTTTCTGATATCAAACCAGGCAGTTATAAGCTCATACCCTTCAACAGAAAAAGAGACACGTTAGAAGGCTAAAATTGCTGCCATTCCTGGCGTTAAGGTTTTTGCCTCAAAATTTCCAAAGGAGACTCGATAGCTTCTGAATTTTTACTTGCTAAGGTGTCGCAACAGGAGTACAATGATAAAACAAAACACTTCCGGATCGAGTACGCAGGATAACCGGCAGCTTTGCATTTATTGAGCATTGTTTTTTACGTGACGGATTTTGGGACAGCCTTACCCACCATGAACTATTGCTTTACCTGTTTCTTATATTGGCGGCAGATCGGAATGGAGTTTCTTACTACAGCCATTATAAAATTTTATTCTGCTTTACAAATTCCGCGGGATGAATAATTCCTCGGAAATGCTCGGAATCGCTTTGATTGATAAAGCATCTAACTGCATTTGACGGCTATTTTTTCAGGTAATTTTCTTTCGTCGGAAAACCTGTAAACCGCAGCCTCCTGGCGCTTCAAAAACAAGCAGCAAATGGAAAATATGATCCGGCTACGATATGTAAATCTTTATCGGCCAATCACTGGGCGGAGACTGAACATGGTTGGCGCGCCGGTCCGTCGCATGATTAGAAAAAGCCGTCAGTGATTATCTGTTGCGGAATATATCCAAATGCATGCTTACGCACCTCTATGTGGTATCAAAGCGGTATTTAAACGGTATTTTCCTGCTCTGGTGTCCAACGAGCAATCCCATGGATGTTGTTTTTACGCCGGATTACAGCTTAAAAGACTTTCAAAAGGAATCCGGACTTATCCTTGTACCGCCATGCGGTATGGATTCTCCCGTTATTTGTTTAGCCAAAATGTGAATAAAGAGACCGATAGAAAAAACTGGTTCAGCTGCTGCCGGAAGTTTACGGTTGTACCGCCCCAATTACGGCGACCGCAAAGATATCAGTCGCCTTCAGATGCTGCGCACAAGAAGAACACTGACCGCCTTTGGCGATTATCTTGACAAAAACAGCATCGTGCTGAAAACGGTCAGGATTGAACAGATCGACGCTTTTCTTGCAGCGTATAACAGGAACTACGTAAAGGGAACCTGCGGAACGTACCGTTCGATACTTCGTGGATTTTTAGCATGGCTGCACCAGAACCGGATATTGAAAAGAAATTTTGCCCCAATTGATTATCGGGCGTTTGTTTTCGCGTTACACGCCTAAAGTTTTAAGACCGGATTGTACTGGCGTTTTGTTCGGAAAGCTTCGACCGGCACACGCATTGAAATCTTCATGCGCGATTTCGCCTGGATTCTAAGAGAGAAAATTCAGTCAAAAGAAATCAGCCTCTGGATAATGACTCTACTTTATTACTAAATTTAAAACAAGAGATTTGCATACCGGACCGAAAACACAAACCGCCTGTATTCCCTGCCCATCGTTAACGGGCCGTCGCCTATTGCGGAGGCCTGAAGCATAATAACGCAAGTACTTTACCGCCCATTCTCGCGCTATACAGGCTGGTACGTTTGCCACCGTCAAAGGCGCGATACCGTTTGAGCAAATGGAAAAGGTAACGGGTCGCCCAGCCGCCCAATGTAATTTCGCCTGGCACATACGCTAAAAACTTTAACAAAGCAGACGTCTTTGAAACTAAAGAGATGATGGGGCATGACAGCATACAAACAACCCAACGATATCTCCATGTTCACACAGAATTAATGCGCGCGAAGGTCTTTTTGATGACGATGCTTTTTAAAAGCTTTCTTTCGCTGCGACTGAAGAATATATCAATTACCGAAAAACTCTGGGATTTAAAATAACATCCCTGAAGTCCTATTTAAAGAACTTCGACCGATGCCTTATAAACGTAGCGTCCCAAATGGATTTACCCCCCTCCTTTTTCCTTGAGTTTAGAAAAAACATCAACGGATCCCCGCGAACGATAAATAGTACACTATCTGCGGTAAGAGGCTTTTATAACTATATGCTGCGAAATGAACATGTGGCCCAAAATCCACTGCGGGATATTCCGCCATATAAAGAAAACGCCTTTATACCGTTTATCTTTTCCCGCAAAGCGACAGATGAGATACTTCATGCCGTGCAGAAACAGATACGCTGTGCCAAAAAGTATTTTTTAAACGATATGATGGTGTATACCGCAATCATGCTTCTTGCCAGATGCGGTATTTGGTAATGACCTTGAACCACCTGTGGCTGCATCTGAAACATTATCGCAGACATGAAGCTGATCATTTGCCGCCTTTGCGCGACCGTTTGATACCGGTCCCAAGAGCGGTATCGGATGAATTGAATAATTATCTTGCTTTAAGAAAAACATTGTTTTGCGATGACAATCCTTACCTTTTTCCGGGAAAAGCAGGTAAAAGCATATCGACCAATCGAATATATCCTGTCTTTCATCAGACCGTCGAAGATATTGGCATAACTGAACCCGCAAGGATTGTAGACAATATGCGGTTCGGAGCGCCGACCCCGCACAGCCTGCGACATTCTTTTGCGGTAAATACGCCAAGGGAAAGTCGCCCCAACAGGCGTTGCCGGTTCTTTCTGTCTATATGGGACATAGCAAATACAGGTATACGGCTGTTTATCTCAAGCTGACAGATGCTAAACACCGCCGACATCTGCTGGATTTTACCATATCAAGGCAGAAAGAACTATGAATCTTCATACCTGTCTTTGCCGGTATTTTGCATACTATTTGCCGAAAATAAAAGGCGTAAGCCCTGAAACCGTTAAAACTTACAAAGACGCATTCAAGCTTTTTTTAAAATTTTCGTCAAGACATCTTTCCAAAGCGGTTCCTGATCTCAGGCTCGAAGATATTACACCTGCGCTGATCCTCTCTTTCCTTGATTACCTGGAACAGCAACGAAAAAATAGCATAAGAACACGCAATGCCCGCCTTGTTGCCTTAAAATCATTTGCAAAAATGATCCGGCTTTTGTACCCGGAACATCGCGAAATATCGGAAATGATATTCAATATACCACAGAAACGTTTTGGAAAGTTCCACCCATCAATATATGGATTATGACGACATACTTCCGCGTTTGGTTCAGCCGACTGGAGAAAAAGAGGGTTCCGTGGATTACCACCTACCTCTTTGACTCAGGCGCAAGAGCAAGTGAAGTTGCCAATCTGGAAATTCATTTTTTCGACCCTCACAAGAAGACACTAATAATAAAAGCGCGGCGAGAAACGGTCGTACATAGAACCCAGGTCAAAACAACTCAACTTATTGAGCTATGGCGAAAAAATACAGGCCCATTCCAAAGCCGATATGCAGTAATCGCGTGTTTATAAATCAGCGCCGTGAAGGTTTTACAAGAAACGGCATTTATCGTGTTTGCAAAAAATATCTTTTAAAAGTGCTTTCCGCCAAACAACTGGAGAATCTCAATCCCGCACACAGCTTCAGACATTCCTGTGCCGTGCATCTGCTGCTTTCAGGAAAATCGCTGACGGACATAAAAAATCACCTGGGCCATGAGAATTTGAAATCCACCATGATCTATCTGCATCTGAATGTATCTCGGAAACGTGATGCGCAGAAAAAGTTTATCAAATATATCCAATCAGCAATATCTGAAGAACCAAAAATTGATAAATTGCTGAACTGGGAAAACAAGGAGGAAATTTTAGACTGGCTTGATGATCTTTAGGAGTATGGCGTCTGACCAGATATGGACAAGTGCGAAGATGCCGGAATTATTATGTTGCGAGACCGTTTTAAAAAGCCTATTGATAAGTGTAACATGTTGTTATATAAAGAAATATGCAATTACTACAATTATGACCTTAAATTATGTTATTTCAATACGTTATAGAGACTCGCAACATAAGGGTCAAACCTTGATCATTGACTAAAATAGATTGACACTTCTCATGGATGGTGCTAATAGTTCAATATGGCCAGACCATTACGCATAGAATTTAAGGGCGCCTTGTACCACATTTTATCCAGAGGAAACGAGGGCCGTGACATCTTTTTAGCAGATGATGATTATGATCTCTTTTTAGGTGTTTTAGAAGAGATGTCCGATCGATTCGAAGTGGACATATTTGCCTATGTTTTGATGAGCAATCATTATCACCTGCTGATTCGAACGAATCAGAAAAACCTATCTAAAAGCATGCAATGGATGGGTACGACCTACACCCGTCGATTTAATTTGAAGCATTTTCGTAGCGGCCATCTTTTTCAGGGACGTTTTAAGAGTATTCTGGTTCAAAATGATGCCTACCTGATGCGGCTTTCCTGTTATATTCATCGAAACCCTTTACGAGCCGGTCTGGTCAATCGTTTGGCTGATTACCGGTGGAGCAGCTATCGTACCTATGCTTACAAAGCGAAACATATTAGCTGGCTGAATACGGATCTGATTCTTTCACAATTTAAGGGGAAGGATTCATACAAAACTTATCGGGAAAAGGTTCAGAAATATTCTGAAGAAGAAGCCAAGATTTTTGAGAACCTGCGACATGGAATTGTATTTGGAACCGGAAGGTATTTGAATAAGATTACGGAAAAACATCTTAAAAAGGAATCCGATGAAGAACTTCCACAGCTCAATCGGATTATAAAGGACAAAGATCCTGCTAAACTTTTGAAGCGTGCGGCAAAAGCAATAAATTTTGACCTTACAAAACTCGGACAATCAGATCGAATTTTCCAAAAAGACATCCAGGATCGGGATGTCTTGCTTTATTTTTTAAGAGGGACCGGTCTATATACGAACAAACAAATCGGGGAGTTATTCGGTCTAACGTATTCCGCGGTGAGCCGCAGGGCAAGTATTGTCAAGTCAGAAATATCCAAGCAATCCGAAATGAGGCGAAAATACAGCCTGATTAAGTCAATAATCAAGGTTTGAGCCCATTCATATATATCATACCTAAATTGAGAAATGTAGGTATTTAGGGGGTGTGCTCCCCCGTTTCACTCTGGTGTCTGCGTGTCTGGTCATTTCAATGACTTAGCAGCGGGGGCTTCCTGCCCCCTCCGCGTTCTCCCGCAAAAAAGCATGCGGGAGCCGCGGTCTCCCCCACTTCTAAGTCATTGAAATGACGAAGCCACTCCGCCAATATCGTTATTCGGGGAAGCACACCCCCTGAATACCTACTAAAATATCATTTACGGGGTGGTTATGGAACAAAAAGCGTTTCAGGATTATTACAAGGATCACTCAAGCCATTGCTATGGATGCGGGAGGTTGAATCAATACGGTTTGCAAATAAAAAGCTATTGGGACGGAGATGAAACGGTCTGCAGGTTCCAACCACGACCTTACCACACGGCAATGAAAGGGTTTGTTTATGGCGGATTAATCGCTTCTGTCATTGACTGTCATAGCACGGCCACTGCAGCGGCAGCCAGTTATAGAGCCCAAAACCGGGAAATGGATACCGACCCTGAGCTTCGGTTTGTAACCGGATCACTTCATGTGGATTATCATCTTCCAACTCCCATTGATTGTCCCATGGATCTTAGGGCGACCATTAAAAAAATTAAAGGGAAAAAAGTCGTTGTAAAGGTGTCGTTATTTTCCGGTGACAAACTTTGCGCAAAGGGAGAAGTATTGGCCATACAAATACCGGATAAGCTAAAAATATCGTAGGTATTCAGGGGGTGTGCTCCCCCGCTTCAATATAGTATCTTAGAGACTCTAATCAATTTTCATGCAAGATTCAGGTATGAAATAATTTATGACAATTAAGCTGCTGTCACTTATTAGAATCAATATGGGCAAAGCATAGTGAGTGTCCATCCATAAATGGTCTTTTTGCCCAATCCGCCGGAGGCGGACAAGTCTCTGCGTTATGCTCAAAAAATTAATTCGCCAAAGTTCGGTGGCGAATAAATCCTCGGAATATCAAACATATGCCTGTGGTTATTTTTTTCGCATGCCTTGATATTGAACAAAAATCCTCATTTATGGACGGACACTAGTGAATTGAATATGAATGGAGTAAAAAATCCTAACGATTCAGAGGGTAGTCTTACCGTAAGAAAAAGTCCGGTTCATGGCAGAGGTGTATTCGCTGAGAGATTTCTAAATACGGGTAAGAAAATCGCCTATTTCGAGGGGTACGAAATAGATCACGAAACTGCGTATTCGCTTACATTTGGGAGCAAGCGTATTGAGCCCACAGGGATTCTCAAACATCTTAATCATAATTGTTCTCCAAACGCATGGTTTCAAGGACGCTGGTTGATAGCATCGCGTGAGATAAAACCAAGTGAGGAGATCACTATTGACTACATTGCGTCCGAGCCGAATATCTCTCACCATTTTCATTGCGATTGTATGTCAAAGAACTGTAAGGGCAAAATCTAACAATAATTATGCTTGTGCAAAACTCGACACTTAATTTCAGTTGACAATGGTAATTCTCGCGTCCAGCCAAGCCCGAATCGTTGGGAGCCTAACGAGAGGTAGGTGAATTTCGATAATGTTAACCAGAGGGTGATCGCATGTGGCGAAAGCCATGAACACTTCTGTAGAGCTTGCTCTAACGCCCTAGCTAATCGTAAACAAAATGGATTATTCAATGTCTCTAATTTCAAATGAAGATCGTGAATCAATAATAATGAGGTGATCACCATGAAACTTATTTTTCGAGCATGCACAATCGTTATCATCGTATTGATTATGGTCGGCATCACTTATGCAAATAAAGACCGGAAAGGAAGCAGTGATTACCCTCTAATATCCAGAATGCCTGATTTCCGGATCGCTTCCTATAAAGATATCGAGAATGATTCATATACATTTCGCGATAGTGCCAATAATAAGATTAACATTGAGGGGCATAAGTATTTCATCGAGTATCGTCTGAAAAAAGGGGGCCAGGAACCGGGTCGTCTGATGATACTCAATAATCATGAAAATGCCTTGAAAAAGATAGATGCCAAAATTTTAAAGAGGACGAAAAAAGACTTATACTGCAAAGTCACAAAAGAGGGCAAAGAGATCTGGATACAGGTCCGTGCTTTGGAACGTGTCTACCGTTTGACCATCGTGGAACGCGAGCAGATGGAACATAAAGTTGCGGCCAAACCGGAGGCATCCCCGGCAGACAATGCAACCAGCGCAGCAGATATCCATGAGGCCGCAAAGAAAGGGTCTTTGGAAAAGGTCAAGGCTTTTCTGGCCAATGGTGAAAAAGTCGATGTTAAAGATAAGTACGGAATGACCCCTCTCTATCTTGCGTCCTGCGAAGGCCATAAAGATGTTTGTGAATACCTTATTTCCCAAGGAGCGGATGTCAATGCCGGCCGCGAGATTGGCTTTGTTCCCTTAGCGGGTGCCTTAAACAACCGCACTGAAAGTGGTGTTGAGATATTCAAACTGTTGGTCGCCCAAGGGGCTGATATTAATATAGATATCGGAGGCTATCCTCTGTTGCACCAGACCGTCGCTTCCTGCCATAATGAGAATGTAAGGAACATCGCCGAATTCCTTATCTCTAAAGGCGTGGATATTAACATCAAGGGTTATGAAGACAAGACCCCTTTACACATGGTGGGTTGTCGGGAGCTTGGCGAGCTTCTCATTTCAAAGGGAGCGGATATCGAGGCCAGGGATAAAGACGGCCGGACGCCAATTTTTAACGCTTGTTCCACAACACGTAATAAAGAGGTTTGCGATCTTCTCATTTTAAAAGGCGCCGATATTGAGGACAGGGACAAAGACGGTTGCACACCGCTTTGGAAGGCCTGTTCCAGCAATGAAATTAAGGTTTGCGAATTTCTCATTTTAAAGGGGGCCGACATCGAGGCCAGGGATAAAGACGGCCGCACCCCGCTTTGGAAGGTATGTTCCAATACTAACAGGGCGTCTTCCAATAAAAACAGGGAGATTTGCGAATTTTTCATTTTAAAGGGCGCCGATATTGAGGCCAGGGATAAAGATGGACAAACGCCACTTTGGAAGGCCTGTTCCAATGCTAATATGGGTATTTCAAAGCTTCTTATTTCAAAGGGAGCCGATGTAAACGCCAAAGACAATCGCGGCTGGACCCCTTTACGCCAGGTGTATAACCTATGCCTTACTACCCGCAATACCGGGATCTGCGATCTTCTTAAAAAATATGGAGGGGTTAAGTAACTTTACCCTGATAGCCTATAGGCTTTATAAAACCCTAAATGCAGGGCTACTGATCTAGTGTAAATTGAGATTCAACATATTTTAATGAAGAGTCCACACCTTGAAGGCATATAAAAGATGAACATCGAATAATGTATTCTAACATTTTTGATGAATTCGTAAAAAGTTCGATTCAGACGGTTTCGTAAAAAGTTCAAATTCCCCCGCCAAACATAGGCGGGATAAAAAGGCGTGCAAATTTTGTAATCATGAGGCGTACTTTTCGTACGTTGAATGATTGCGAAATGCAGCACAACGCAGAAGTTGGACTTTTTACGAGACCGTCATTTTTAAAGGTCTCAAGAAAGGAGACTAATGATGGATAAATTTTCAAGAAGAGAATTTATATATATCTCTGCTTCCTTGCCCTTGGTTTTTCCTTCCCGATCATTTGCTATAAATGTTGAGAAAAACTATCCAATAATCAGCTACCCCGATACAATATGGGTCCTAAAGCAAGCTTTTAAATCCGAAATGATCGCCCACAAGCATTATGTAAAGTTCGCCAAAAAGGCATTGGCTGAAAAGTATCCTAATATTGATTACTTGTTCCACGCTTTTTCATTTTCAGAAAAAATTCATGCAGATAATTACAAACGCATAATAAGCAAATTTGGGAGCAACATAAAAAATAATCTAGTGTCAATTGACGTTGGTGATACCAAATCGAGTTTACTAAAGGCAGCCCAAGAAGAGCTTAAAAAGATAGAAAAAACTTATCCCGAATTTTTAAAAAAGTTAGAAACCGAGTTGTGCGAAGAAGCAATCATTAATTGTATGTATTCATGGAAATCGCATTGCCAACATGAAGAAATAGTGAGAACCATACAAAGATACTCCGGATTATTTTTTGGGTCAGTGGCAAGGGAAATAGAAGGAGTAAATTTTGATTTTCATGTTTGTGAAATATGTGGTTCTACCATCGACGAGGAGCCTAATTCGCCCTGCCAAATTTGCAATAGATCCATGTCACATTATAAAAAAGTGGGTAGGCCGGCGTGAACCCAAAGCAACCTGGCAGATTTGTTTGAAAAAAATATGACGGCCAAGGTTGCAATACAGAAAAAGTGAATTATTTTAGTCATTCACCCTACCGAACCGCGGAGGGGTGTTTTTTGCATAATCGCACAACGTCTTAAAAAACTCAGGAGATAAAAAAATGACAGACATTTCAAAAATCACGCTGTACAGCGGCGGCCACAAGGGGACTGAGGCGGAATTCGGCAAACTTGCCGAGGCCTGGCACATGAAAGAGGTGAATATATCATTTGAAGGCCACAATGCCGAGCGCACCCGGGGCGTCCGCGTTCTGAACCGGGAAGAGCTGCAAAAGGGCGATGTCAGCATGGAAATTGTGTCCAAGCTGATGAAACGCACTTACTCCCGGACGGATAAGATCCGAAAAGTCATCCAGTCCATTTTTCACATGGTCAATAGCGGCCACCATGTTATCGCGGTTGGCTGGATACAGGCGGACGACACCGTCAAGGGGGGAACCGGCTGGGGGGTCGAGTTGGCAAAACTATTTAACCGGCCGCTAAGCGTCTATGATCAGGAACGAAAGGGGTGGTTTTCCTGGGAGGACAGGCAATGGGTTGAGAGCACACCGGTGATTACCTCGGATACGTTTGCCGGAACCGGAACCCGCTATCTTTCAGATGACGGCCGGCAGGCCCTCCACGATCTTTTCATCCGATCCTTCGGTCCTGCGGAGCAAAAATAGTGAATGAATAGTGAATGGGGTCGAACCAAGATAACCATTTGGATTTGCGGCGTTAAACTTAATCTTTACCGAACGACTGGAGGGTACTCACATGTCATCGAAGAAGACGCGCGCTGAGTCCGACAGGCTGGATCATATCATAGCCGAGGCTCGGCATGACCGAGAGCGTCGGGAGAAGACCTACCGGGGGCGAGCGCTCAAGATGTTTCCGTGGATTTGTGCGCGGTGCGGGCGCGAATTTTCAGGCAAGAGAGTTCGAGAACTCACGGTCCATCATAAGGATCACAACCACGATAACAATCCGCCGGACGGCAGCAACTGGGAGTTGCTGTGCATCTACTGTCACGATAATGAGCATTCGCGGGATCAGGTTGCGGAATGGTATGACGAAACAACCCCGACCGGCGGGCAAGAGCCGCGTTCCGGCAACAGGCCGTTCGTGAGTCTGAAGAATTTATTGAGGGACAAGAAGTCGTAAAGGGATTGCAAGTATATTATAGGATGTCTCTTAAGCCGCTAAATATTCATACGCCCCCTGCTATTCCATAACTTTATTTTAACCTAAATTGAGCGATTTTTTACTTGATCTGCACCGCTCTCCCCGCTGACGCGGGATCTTGGACTTGCGCATCAAGGATCCGCGAAAATCCTCGACATATCCATCCCGGTCTCTTTTCGGGGCGATTTTCGCGAATCCTTATGCATCAGGATCTCAGCACATCTCTTCACAAAAAATCGCTCAACTTAATTACTGAAGTTTCCCATAAAAGTATCACGCCGCGATGCGCAGTAGTACGGCCACAAGAGAATTAACAGCGGATTTGCGTGGCACAGGGCAAAGTATACCAAAATTATCATCCAATGCCGCTTTGGCGACGGCCACTTGTGGCCGCGCCGCGCTTTGTACGGCGTGATTTTTAGAAATATGCCATCATTTTTATCTCCTGAGTTTTAAGACGTTGGCGATTATGCAAAACACCCCTCCGCAGTTCCTGGTCTGGTGAACGAATAAACTCGTCCACTTTTGTTTAACGCGGCGAAATGCCATTTTCCGGAAACTTGAAATCTGCCAAAGTTTGGCGGTTCCACCGCCGGCTACCCGCTTTTTATAATGCTTGGCATGGATCCTAATTTGCGAATTTTGGCCCAGGGGCAGATTGAATATAAATGCGTCGGTAGAACCACATATTTCACAAACAGCGAATCAAAATTTGCTCTTCTGAACCCCTTGCCACTGATCCGAAAATAATCCGGAGTATCTTTGTATGGTTCGCCACGCTGTTTTTCTTCATGTTAGCGAAATGCGATTTCATGAATACATACAATTAATGATTTTAGCTGGCTGCACAACTCGGGGACAGCACTTTAAAATTCAGGGATAAGGTTTTATCTTTTTAAAGCTCTTTGGCGAACGCTGATAAAATTCGATTTGAGTATCACCAACGTCAATTGACGCTTTAGATTATTTTTATGTTGCTCCCAAATTTGCTTATTATGCGTTTGTAATTATCTGTGATTTTTTTCCTGAAAATGAAAAGCGTGGAACAAGTAAGCAATATTAGGATACTTTTTCCGGCCCAGTCGCTTTTGGCGAACTTTACGCATAATAGCGTGGGCGATCATTTCCGGATTTAAAGCTTGCTTTAGGACCCGCAGCCGCGCCATCAGGGTAGCTGATTATTGCTGGACCGGTTTTCTCAACATTTATAGCAAATGAAGTCGGGAAGGAAAAACCAAAAGGGCAAGGAAACAGAGATATATATAAATTCTCTTCTTGAAAATTTATCAATCATTAGTCTCTCCTTTCTTGAGACCTTTACAAAAATGACGGTCTCGTAAAAGTCCAACTTCTGCGTTGTGCTTGCATTTCGCAATCATTCAACGCGTATTGCAAAGAGTACGCCTCGGAATACAAAATTTGCACGCCTTTTTATCCCGCCTATGTTTGGCGGGGATTACAGACTTTACGAAACCGTCTGAATCGAACTTTTTACGGGTAAATAAAATATTAGAATCGTTATTCGTGTTCCATCTTTTATGCTTCACCTTCAAAGTGTTGGCTCGCTAATTTAAAATAAATGTTGGAATCTCAAATTTGCTGAATCAAAGTAGGCCCTGCGGAATTTTAGGGTTTTATGAAGCCTATAGGCTATCAGGGTAAAGTTACTTGCCCCTCCATATTTTACTAAAAAGAAGATCGCCAAGATCATTCTTTACAGGAGGGTAATAAAATCAGCAGGTTATAGGGTCCCGGCCTTTTTATAACCACTTGAAATTATTACATATTAATATTAGCGCGCCAACGCTTGCGCTGATCCACCCCAATTAAAAAAATGGGAAACTTCAGTCACACCAATGTTAACCGCCAATTATTTCGTTCAGGCCTTCTATGATAAGAACAATCTCTTCTTCAGATGCCTTCGTAATTTTCTTGCGGATACGTTCTACAGAAAGCGTGCGGATTTGACTGATCTTAACCCAGGACTTCTTGGGAAGTTTTGAGTCTCCAAGTTCTAATGTAAGGGGATATCCTGCTCTCTGTGGTTGACTCCTTAATGCAACGGCAATTACTGTTCCGGATCGTTCATTAAAAACATTTTGGCTCAAAACAAGAACAGGACGTAGACTGCCCTGCTCACTTCCGATAACTGGATTCAGATCAGCCCAGTGAATGTTTCCCCTTAATATTCCGGCCATTCTTCCATCTCCGCTGAAAACCCCTCTTCTGCTATGGATTGCTCGAAAACCGGATCAAGTTTTGCACATTCTTGAGCCAAGCGGCTCTTTTCAAGGCGCATCAGTTTTTCTGCAACGGCCTCCTGAATAGCCTTGCTTCGGTTTGGGAAATATTTCGATTTAACAAGAAGATCAAGCTGTTTCAACATCCTGTCATCAATTGTAATTGCTATTTTTGAAGCAGCCATTTTTATCACCTCCAGTATGACAATAAATCATACCGATGCTGTTTTCAAGTTAAATTTGGTGAACTCGTAAAAAGTCCGATTTAGACGGTTTTGTAAAAAGTTCAACTTCCCCCGAATAAATCTCTCGGGATAAAAAGGCGTTGCAAATTTTGTAATCATGAGGCGTACTTTTCGTACGTTGAATGATTGTGAAATGCAGCACAACGCAGAAGTTGGACTTTTTACGAGACCGTCAAGAGGTGAGACCTTTGAAAAATGTTCATTTTTGCCTGCCCAGTTAAATCCGCATTTAATATTTAACCGGGGTTCAAGTTCAAGGCAATTCTGCAGGATAGCAGAATTTGACAGCTGTCAAGCTGCCCGTAAGGGCGAGGGGCATGGACGCCCCGAGTCAACGCGAAAATTTTAACCACCCCAGAGAAATAGGCTTCGCATTTCACGGGGCAGGCAGTAATACATTGAGTATTTCGAGGATTACCCCACCAAAGTTCGGTGGCGGGTTAAAATTTTTAGTCTGATGGGCCAATTGGGCAAAAAGGGGTGTTTTGCAAAGGTCTCAGGTGTTGATCAACTGTTTACCAGTTTTTTGATTTCATCCAGCAGCGGCGGCTTTAATGTTCGCCATCTCGGCTGTATGGCATTGTTCTCAAGCCATTTAAATTCAACAGCATCAAATTTTTCCAAAATCACATATTTATCATCAACACCATATTTATGCTCCGGATAATATTCTATCCAGAGCATACGGTGGGGATCGATGTTAAACTTCTCTGCAACCAGGGTGGCAACATGGCTGGTGGCGCTCTTTACCGGCATTTTACTGTCCGGGACATCTGAAACCACCACGATAATGGGTCTTAAATGCATCAGACCCTTTTTATCATCCTTTTTAAAATCATAGATCCGGAGTCGGCACTTACCGCTTCCGAGCATGAGTTTGCCGCCCCACCCGCTCCATGAAAATATATCGTCGTATATCAGCATAGTTCTTTTAGGAAATGCGCTTACCGTGTGTGCCCGGGTATATCATAGGTGGTGCAACTGCCGCTTGAACAGGTCCTGCTCTGAGTTTTCACCTTGGTGCCCGCGGAACCATAGCCCATGGTGTAGCTGGTGGTGCTCAAAACCCGTTCCAGGTCCTCGCCGCCGCACTTTGGACACTTTAGTTCAATTTCATCATCTTGATTCATGACAAGCATCTCAATATATTCCTCGCATTTTAAACATTTGAACTCAAATATCGGCATTTATACTCTCCTTTAAACATTTTATTAAATATCCTTTACCATCTTTTTGAAATTGTCAAGATTATTGACGTTTTCGTAAAAAGTCAAATTTTATGGCAAAGTAAAAAGCTCCAAATTCCCCCGAATAAATCTCTCGGGATAAAAAGGCGTCGCAAATTTTGTAATCATGAGGCGTACTTATCGTACGTTGAATGATTGCGAAATGCAGCGCAACGTCCCGCTGAACTAAAGCGGGAGACTTTTTACGAAACCGTCAAGATTTACCATTTATGGGCAACGTTACCTCAAACACGGTACCCGGTCCGTCACTGTCTCTGAGTTTTAACGTGCCGCCATGTTTCCGGACGATTTCATGGCAGATGTATAATCCCAGGCCGGTTCCCTGGCCAACCTCTTTGGTGGTAAAAAAGGGCTTGAAAATGTCCTGCCGGATAGATTCGGGAATGCCGGGTCCGGTATCTTTGCAAGAAAAAACCACCCGGCGTTTATCAGGGTCAAACCATGTATCTAAGTATATGACTCCCTTGTTATGAATAACAGACTGAATGGCATTTTGAATAATATTCAGCGCCACCTGACCTAAATTAGCAAAATTCCCCTGGATATCCGGGAGGTTCCGGTCATAATTTTCCACGATTTCCAAACCGTGATGTTTATACTGGTTGTGCATAATCCGTAACGCATCTTTTACCACCGAATTGATGCTCACCGCTTCCGAATAGGTCTGGGTCTGTCGGGAGAGCCCTAACAGACTTGCCACAATGGACTTGGCCCGACCAAGCTCCTTATCGGCATACTTTAGGTCGTCTATCAAGTCCGGGTCTAAAGGTTTTTGTTCATCCCATTGCTCAATATCTTCTATGGTGGCCTGTACCAGGCTGGTAACGGTTGTCAACGGATTATTCAGTTCATGGGCAACTCCTGCAACCAATTGACCGATTGCGGCAAGACTTTCCGAGCGAATTAACATTTCCTGGGTCCGCTCCTTTTCAGAAAGAGCGTGTTTTAGATCTATGGTCCTTTCTTCGACCTTTTTTTCAAGATTCTCCTTCAGATCATTAAGTGACTTATAGGAACGCGCATTTTCAACCGCCAGTGAACTCTGGCCGGCAAGCGTTTCAAGAAGATCCATATCTTCATGCGTAAAAAGATCCCCGGAAAGCTTCTCCCCTAAAACAATAAATCCGTTCAGGTTTTCCTCAAAAATCATGGGAAGAATGATTTCCGCGCCCAGTCTATCCATATCTTTGAGGACATCCGGTATCTCGGGGGATGAAATCTTTTGTTTAAGATCTTTGCTCATAACGGGCTGTCGGTGATTTTTCATGAATTTTATCACGGGAGTTTCCGTGTTTATCAAAATGGGGCGCCCCTGATCAATGGGTTTCCCGCGGGAAGAAAAATTTATAAAACTCGAACCGGATGTATCCCATAAAAAAAGAGCGTAATGACGAACCTTCATGGTATCAACAACCGTATCCATCAGAAGTTTGCCGATTTCCTCATAATCGAGCACAGATACGATTAACTGGCTGACCCGTTTGATGGTTTTCTGATAATCATACTTTCCTTTGAAGAAGATGCGATCGATAACCACCTGTATTTTTGATTTTAGCGGTCCGAAAACAAAAGCAATTAAAAGAAAAAAGCATATGGGGAAATAAATGGAATCTGAAAAATTAAAATTCTTAAAGACCTTATCCGCCATAATGATGATCAGAGCATATAAGCAGGTTAGAAGTGCGGTCAAAATTGAATAGATAAGACTCTTTTTGATAAATATTCCCGTGTCAAGAAGATCATGCTTGAAAAGTCCGACAGCAAAAAGAATAAGGGGAAAAAAGCTTAAATTTCCAATAGGATATACCGAATATCCATAGATAGGAAAGACATTTAACACGTTCATTAGACCCATAATACCAAATCCGGCAAACAAGTATTTAAGCCGGTTTTTGTGAAAACTGTTGGTCTCTTTGCGGATGGCATTCACTAGCAGTATCAGGACATACAGGATAGCAAAAAACACGGCCAGTCCTGAAAAAAAATAAAGGGTTCCGGCTGTTGGAAAATAACCGAAATAATGTTTCTGCATGGATTCAATAAAAAAAGGAGTCGGAGTAAGGCACATCAGAAAAAATGCATGGGCATATGCACCCCGGATAAGCCATTTTCGCCCCGAAATATTGAGATAGGTGTGAAAAAAATGAATGTACACGGGGAATGCATACACAATAAAAAAATGGGCGGTACGACTGACCCAAAGAGCGGTTTTGGCAGATCTTGCATTGAATGCAAAAAGTATGTCGATATATAGAAAGGATCCGAAGACGCAGATCGTAAAAAAAAGCAGGTTGGTTTTGGTTCTGGGGCCGTAGAAAATAGCCAGAGCGGCAAGCCCCATAAAGCAGCACAATGTCAAAAATGGCGGAAGGCTATAAAACGTCATGGTATTTCAAGTGAGTTCGCTTCGCTCATAATTGGAATGTTGGAATACTGGAAAAATGGAGTAATGGGTTTTGGAAAAATGGAAAACCGGGTTTTTGGCAAATTTTTATTGATATGAGGTAGAAGTGTTTAAAAATGATAAAATTCTATTCAAAATCAATATTCTAATATTCCAACATTCCATTATTCCACTATTCCATTTGCTATGTAAAAATATCATCTCTCAATAATCACGATTAATTTCAACAAGTTTATAATTTCCGAAATGTTAGACTGTTTTATCTATCATCTCATGTGCATGATCAAGAGTGGCGCGGGTGATTTTTTCCCCTCCAAGCATCCTGGCAATCTCTTTGACGCGTTCCGCTTGGCTTAAACGGGTTATGGTGGTTCGGGTTCTCCCGCGGGCAACCTGCTTTGAAATATTGAAATGGTGGTCGCCGAATTTTGCAATCTGAGGTAGATGAGTTATACAAATGATCTGATGATGACGGGCAAGGGATGAGAGCTTCTTCCCCACCACCTCCGCCACACTCCCTCCGATTCCCGCGTCGACCTCATCAAAAACAATGGTCTCAACCGCTTCGGTTCTGGCCAGTATGGCCTTTAACGCAAGGACAACCCGCGAAAGTTCACCGCCGGAGACAATATTGTTGAGCGGTTTGAGCGGCTCTCCCACATTCGGAGCAATCAGGAAGGTGATGCGATCGATTCCGGTTTCAGTGATGATGTTCTCTTCTGTTGAAAGATAGGCATCTGTATGTTCATCCACAGGTAGTGTTCGAAAGGAAATCTGGAATTTTGTTTGGGACATCTTAAGGGTGCCCAGTTCTCTTTCCACTTTTTTGGAAAGTGTCGCCGCTGTGCTTTTCCTTTTGTTTGAAAGGGTTATGGCCAGTTTGACCAGCTTTTTGTGCAAAGAGGAAAGGTTTTTTTCGAAATCGGCGATATCCTTTGATAGATTATCGATTCCTGAAAGCTCATGGTCTATGGATTCAAGTTTCAACAGGACATCCTCAAGAGACGTTCCATATTTGCGCTTGAGCTTGGACAGGGTGTCAAGGCGTGCTTCAACCGCTTCAAGACGGTTTTCGTCGATCTGTATATTTTTCAGATAAGTTCTAAGCGCTTCAGCAATGTCTTCAAGATTAATGGCTGCTTCGGCGATACGCTCTGTCTTCGGAACCAGGCCGGGGTCTATGCGGGAAGCTTTTTCAAGATCTTTTTTCACCGCTACAAGGCGTTCAACAGCCGCACCCGGTGCACTGTAAAGCGCTTCAACGCTGCTGTGAACCGCCTGAAAAAGTTCTTCTCCATTTTTCAGACGGATCCGTTCCTGCTCAAGCGCGACATCTTCTTCCGGGATTATGGATGCCTGCCGGATCTCTTTTTGCTGGAATTCGAGCAACTGAACATGTTCGGCGTAACGCGCCTGTTTCGCCTTCAGGTTTGTAAGATTGCGAATCAACGGAACTATTTCATGAAAACACGAAAAAACCTCATCACGCAGGGAAATCAAATCTCCAAACTGATCAATTATTTCCAACTGGTTCTCTTCTCTTAGCATTCTCTGATGAGCGTGCTGCCCGGATATGCTGGCAAGATTTTCGGTGATCAAATTCAGTGTTTGAGTGGTGGCAAGATGTCCGTTGATATAAATCCGGTGGCGGTCTTTGCGGGAAACAATCCTTCTTATCAAAAGCCCTTCTTGGGGATGAAAACCGTTTTTTTCCATAATACCGGCGATGGTGCTTTGCTTTGCAATTTGAAACAATGCTTCAAGTTCCGCTGTTTGGCTACCCGTACGAATGAGCCCGACATTTGCCCGGCTTCCAAGCAAAAGATTGACCGCATTTATGATGATAGACTTGCCGGCGCCGGTTTCGCCGCTCAAAATATTCAGTCCGTCTGAAAAGGATATCTGAAGATCATCGATGATCGCAAAGTTTCTAATGGAGAGTTCTTGAAGCATACACGCAACTGTAAATCATGGAGCGGCGCTTCGGGTTAAATAGCGCCTGAATGAAAACTGTGAAACAAGTTAGTTCGCTTCGCTCACAATTGGAATGTTGGAATATTGGAACACTGGCCCCGGTGAAATAGAAAAAAGTTTCACTGGGTAAAAATATTGGGTCCTGGGAAAATGGAAAGTTGGGTTATTGTAAAATTCCTCTTGACGGAAATTAAATAGAGGAATGTCATTTTCTTTAAATCGTCATTCCATTATTCCATGGCCGAGTTAAAAATATAATCCTAAAAAATACTTTTACTTTCAATAACTTGTAGAATTTTCGAGACATTTAATTATCCGAGCCCTTGGGCGGCGGAGAACCCGAGATCAAAAGCCTTTAAGTTGGACTCAACAAAAGCTTCTCGGGTTCTTTTTATTATCGCTTCTTTGACATTTTCGGCGGACAGGGGAACGGTATGGGTTTGAATCAAGGCGCCCAGCAAAACCATATTTACGGACAAAACATTTCCGGCTTTAATTGCCAGGGACGCTGCATCAAAGGCAATAAGTTTCGCCGTTTTATTTCGAATCAACTCCTGCAGCACATCCAGATCCGGATAAACACTTTTTCCCGTGGTCACCGTAAAAGACGGAAGCTTGGCCAGATTTGTAATAACAACCGTATTTAAATTGCATTTATTTAAGGCCCGCAGGGTTTCCGACGGCTCAAACCCTATTAGCACATCCGCCTCACCGTCCGAAATTACGGTGCTTCGGGCATCCCCAAACACAATTGAGGATTCAACAACACCGCCCCGTTGAGCCATACCGTGTATTTCACTCATACGCACAGGAATGTCCGAAAGAAGTGCGGCTTCTCCGAGAACCCTGGAAGCCAGAAGATTTCCCTGTCCGCCCACAGCCACTATTATTAATCTTGTTGTATTCATTTAATAATCCAATCTTTGAGTTATGGCAATCTTCAAGTTCCTTGAAACAAATTTATTTATATGGAGCTTCAGGTATGATTAAATTTTTGCTGGAAACTGTTTGAGTGGATTAGGGATCGTTATGAAAGAACCATAAGCGATTTTGGTTAAAAATGAAATATCCTCTTTGAACGAAAATCTTTATTAATAGCCCGGACGGATTCTTTCATTACGAGCCCTTATCCATTAGTTTTTTCAGTAAAAATTTAATTATACCTGAAGCGGCTATATTTTCAAAACAAAATGGTACGAATTATGTGTCCCTAATGGGTAAAATTGCATGCTCCGGGCAGATCTGGGCGCAGACCGAACACCCCGAACACATGACCGGATCGATATTAACCCGTTGATTCTCTATATAAAAGGCCGGGCAGGCAAGCTCATTAATACAATTTTTGTGGCCTTTACATTTGTCACTAACAAAAAAAGGCTTTCCCCGGGCCTTTTTCAGACCTTTCGCATACAGCGTACACATTTCTTTGGATATCACCACCGAAACGCCTTTAAAATTCAGGGCTTCTTTGACGGCATGAATACTCTTTTTTACCCGGTACGGCCGGATCACCGTAACGTGGGATACCCCCACCGCCCGAACGATCTCTTCGATAGACACCCTCCCGTATCCGTCAATATCCAGTTCTTTCATATCAACACCGGGATTCGGCTGATGACCGGTCATGGCCGTGGTGCCGTTATCAAGAATGACCATGGTAAAATTATGGTTATTATAGACGGCATTAATTAAACCGGGTATTCCGGAATGAAAAAAGGTGGAATCTCCGATAAAGGAAATGACTTTCTTGTTGGTCTTTATTGAAAAACCGCAGGATACGCCTGCAGAAGCTCCCATGCATATCAGAAAATCTCCCATGGCAAGCGGTGGAAGGAATCCTAAGGTATAGCAGCCGATATCGGTGGGACAAATGGTATCCATACCTTCCGAGGCCTTTTTAACCGCATAAAAGGTGGCCCGATGAGAGCATCCGGCACAAAGGTTGGGCGGACGATCCGGAATTTCAGGAATATCGGAAAGATCCGGGACCTTGGCCGGCGTATACGCCACATCAAAACAGGTTGCCATGGATTGTCTTACCAGAGCGGGATCGAATTCATACAGTCGTGAGAAATATTTTTCACTTTTCCCCAAAATCGGAAGGGTAAGTTTTTCCTCCTGTGCCAGCATCTTGACCGTTTCTTCCATGAAAGGCTCGCCTTCCTCCACAACCAACACTTTTTCACACTCTTTTAAAAATTGTTTGATCGTAGCTCGGGGCATGGGATACGAAAATCCCATACGAAATATCTTAACCCGATGTTCTATGTTCAGGTCTTTGGCTGCATCAGACACATAATTATAACTGACCCCATTACATATAATTCCCCAGACGCCGTTTCCCATGATGAAATTGTACTTTGAATTTTCGGACATCTTTTCAGCGGTTTCAAGTTTTTTTAGCAGTCTCGCATGAAGATTTCTGGCAACCGCAGGAACGGGTACCTGATTGAAAGGATCTTTGGAAATATCACCGCTGGTTTGGGGCGCCTTGATTTCGCCAAGAACCACGTCGGCAGTGGAATGATTTATTCTAGTGGTTGTTCTGAAGATAACCGGTTGCTGAAGTTTTTCTGAAATATCAAAGGCATAGGCAACCATATCTTTGGCCTCCTGCACCGAAGACGGCTCAACCATGGGCAGACCCGAAAACTTGCTATAATAACGGTTGTCCTGTTCGTTCTGGCTCGAAAACATATACGGATCATCGGCAGTAACGATAACAAGCCCTCCCTTAACACCAATGTAAGCGAGCGTCATAAAAACGTCTGCAGCCACATTCATGCCCACATGTTTCATAACACACATGCTGCGAAGTCCTGAATTTGCCGTAGCGGCCGCCACTTCAAGAGCCACCTTTTCATTGGTGCTGTATTCAAAATAAAGGTCGCTTTCCCGGGACATCTGGAAAAAGTTGGTCGATATTTCTGAAGAGGGCGTGCCGGGGTATGTTGTTCCAACAGCGACTCCGGCCTCAACCGCCCCACGGGCAATGGCTTCGTTGCCCAAAAGCAGCATTTTCAGACCGGAATGTTCAGTGAGTAATTTGTGCATGGTACCTTCCTTAAACTTTAATTTACATTTTCTGTTTTTCCGAGCCTGTTTCAAAACGTTTTAGTTTGGTCAAGATCAAGGCGGGCGAAAATTTTAACCACCCCAGAGAAATAGGCTTCGCATTTCACGGGGCAGGCACGAATACATTGAGTATTTCGAGGATTAAAATTTGAGCCCAACACAGAGATTGGTCAAAATGGGACGTTTTGAAATTGGCTCTTCCGTATGGTGTTATGAAGGACTCATATATCAGCAGCCCTTGACGTGTAAAGAATTTTCTTTAGTCCAACAAGCAATTGAAAAAACTTTACAAAAATCTAACCATGATTTATAGTATTGGTTTTAGTTAGTGTCCGTCCATTAATGAGGATTTTTGTTCAAGATCAAGGCATGCGAAAAAAATAACCACCCCGGTACGATCTGCCGACCTACGGGACAGGCAGGCATATATTTGATATTCCGAGGATTATTTTTTGAGCATAACGCAGAGATTGGGCAAAAAGACCATTTATGGATGGACACTAGTTAATAGTTATATCTCAATGATAAAATTAAATTTTCCCGTCTTTAAATCATTTTTGCTACGATATGAGGTTTGAATGAAAAAATCGATCACTCTTGTTATTGCCACCCGCAACAAAGGCAAAACAGTAGAAATCAGGGATCTTTTAAAGGATTTTCCGGTTGATATCAAAAATTTGGGCGATTTTGGACCCATCCCCGCCCTGGTAGAAGATGGGGATACTTTTGATGAAAATGCATACAAAAAAGCGAGTTTCGCAGCAAAAATCCTCGGGTTGCCGGCGCTGGCTGATGATTCAGGACTTTTAGTCGAAGCCCTGGATGGTGCTCCGGGCATCCATTCGGCACGATATGCCGGCGAAAATGCAACCGATGAACAGAGATATTTAAAGCTCCTTGAGGAAATGAAAGAAAAATCCAACCGCAGGGCCGCCTTTGAATGCGTCATCTCCATAGCGGTTCCCACAGGTCCTGCCCTGACATATGAAGCTCGCTGCCAGGGCCTGGTCACGGAAAGCCCTGCCGGATCAAATGGATTCGGGTACGATCCGATCTTCTTTTATCCGAGCCACCATTGGTGAAGAAATTAAGACACCCAAAATTATAATATAATTCTTTTGATGCCATTTTAATTCATACTTATTCTTTGTGACTTTGTTGCCTTGAGTGGCTGAATTATTAGCTATTTTTCTTGAATCAAGAACAAGGTCAATATATCTGGGGTCAAATCTTTTGATACTTCACCGTATTCGCTTTGAATTTCGCCGAAAGATTTGCACCAGAGTATGCCCACAGTTTTGAAATTTCGTAATTAGACAATCACGCTCCTAGAAGCCAGCTTAAAAACGATTCTTTCATTGACAGTCTTATTTTGTACGGCTTTTGTCTTAGAAATCATCAAATAGGCGTTTGAACTCATCAAGACTTAACAGCTCAATTTCTCCTGACATTCCAATTGTGACCTGCCCGCTTGTGCCTTGCAATGGCAGGCGGGGCGAAGCGAACTAACTTGTTTTTTTATAATTTCGCACCAAATGAAGAACCCATACCCATGATTGCAGATCTGATAAGAAAAAACAGAAGTTGCCGCAGATTTTACCAGGACCATGCCGTAACTCCGGAGACATTGAAAGATCTGGTCGATCTGGCAAGACTTTCAGCATCAGCAGCAAATTTACAGCCGTTAAAATACATTCTTTGCTCTACCCCTGATAAAAACGCCCGGGTATTTTCATGCCTTGGATGGGCGGCGTACCTAAAAAACTGGCCCGGCCCCAAACAAGGAGAACAGCCCGCAGGATATATTATTATCCTCGGTGATACCGAAAAGGCCAACCCGTATATTGGATACGATTGTGGTATTGCCGGCCAGAGCATTCTATTGGGCGCCAGGGAAAAGGGGCTTGCCGGATGTATGTTCGGAGCGATAAACCGTCAACAGTTCACGGAGATATTGGATATAGACAATAAATTTAAAATACTTCTTGTAATTGCAATTGGAAAACCCAAAGAAGAAGTTGTGATAGAACCCGTTGGTTCTGATAATAATATCCGGTACTGGCGGGATAATCAGGGCGTTCATCATGTGCCCAAAAGAGACATGAATGATATTATTATCGATTCAATTTAATAAAGGAGAAACCGCATGTTAGAAAAAAAGAAAGGGATAGATATCGTCACTGAAATAGGAGGCATCACAACTTTTGAAGCGGCAAAAAAGTTTTTTGAAAATAAATTAGACCCAACCAGTCTATCCCGGATACAAAAAATAACACATTCCGAAGTTGTTATTAAAATCGCCAATGCAATAGCCATGTGTGAGCCGGAGGCGGTTTTTATCAATACCGGGTCCCAAGAAGATAAACAGCATGTCCGGGAAATGGCCATAAACAAGGGAGAGGAAGCTAAACTCCCCATGGATAAACATACCATCCATTATGATCTCAAATATGAACAGGGCCGTATCATAGATCGTACGTATTATATCTCCAATCCCGGAGAAGATGTCAGTTCACTGGCTAACAGAATGGACCGGGCAAAAGCACTGATTGACATCCGGGATAAAATGACAGGCATTATGCATGGGAAAACCATGATCGTCGGGTTTTATATGCGCGGTCCCGTGGGTGCACCTGCATCCAACCCCGCTCTGGAGATTACCAGTTCGGTATATGTGTCACACAGCGCGGAAATCCTTTACAGAAATAGGTTTTTCGATTTTGACAAAGAAGTTGACCGTCTGGGGCATTTCTACACCAATATCCACAGCGAAGGTCTAAACAGGCTTGAAGATCTGCCCAACGCACGGGTATTTATGGATCGAAGTTATCAAACCACCTACAGTTTTAACTGCACGTATGCCGGTAATACGTTGCTGCTGAAAAAAGGAAATCACCGGTTTTCCGTGGACAAGGCCGTGTATGAAAACAGGGGCGATGAGCTGTCGGAACATATGTTTATTACCGGCATAGACGGGCCCGGTGACCGCATAACCTGGTGTGCCGGCGCCGCTCCCAGCGGATGCGGAAAAACAACCACAGCCATGGCAGGCAACCATTTTATCGGCGACGATCTGGCGCAGATGTGGATTGATGAAACCGGCGCCATCTGTTCAATAAACCCGGAATGCGGCATTTTCGGTATTGTCGAAGATGTAAACTGGGAAGGTGATCCACATCTCATGGATCTTCTTCGAAAGCCCGGAACAGAAATTATCTGGTCTAATGTTCTTATTGATGACAACGGTGTTCCCCGCTGGACAGGGGATGGTGAAAATCCGCCCCTTAAAGGAAAAAATTTTCAAGGCCCATGGAAACCGGGGATGGCCGATGAAAACGGAAAAGAGATCCCCATATCCCATCCCAATGCAAGATGCACCTTAACTTCATCAGACCTGGCAAATTATTCGGAAAGATCGGAAGACCCAAAGGGTGTGGAAACCCGAGTGATTACTTACAGCGGTAGAGACGGTGATACCATGCCGCCGGTTTGGGCAGCAAAAAATTCGGACCACGGCGTGGTGATCGGCGCGTGTATTGTGTCTGCAGCCACAGCCACTGAAGTGGGGGCAACCGGCGTTAAACGGGCACCTTGGGCCAATGCCCCCTTTATCCCGGGCGCATTGGCCGATTATATGGATGCTCAATTTAAGTTTTTTGGTAATGAAAAAATTGCAAAAGATAAAAAACCGGTAATGGCGGGATTGAATTATTTTTTGACCCATGAAGCCAGGGGCGGCACTTCCAAAAAACTGATCGGAGAAAAAAAAGACGTAAAAGTCTGGCTGGCCTGGCTGGAAAGACATGCGAACAATGACGTCGATGTCATTAAAACCCCCATCGGCAATCTTCCGAAATTTAATGATCTGAAAAGCCTTTTTCAATCCATAATCAACAAAGAATATACGGAAGAACTCTATATCAAGCAGTTTTCTTTGTATATTGACAATATTATTGCCAGAATAGACATGCAGGCAGAGGCATATGGAAAAGAACCTGATATCCCGGAAAGGCTATTCGAAGTTCTTAACAAACAAAAGAAAGGTCTCATGGCGTTAAGAGAAAACTATGGCCCGATTGTGACACCGTCCCAGCTTGAGGAATTATAATATTAACCCTATTCTCAAGGTAATTTGCAGCGGCCGCATGCTGGTCGCTCTTTTGATGGGTTTTGCCTGCGGTTTGCCGCTTCTTCTGACCATAACCGTATTGCAGGCATGGATGAAAGAGCAAGGGGTGGATCTGACCGTGATCGGGATGATCTCCCTGGTGGGTCTTCCCTATACGTTGAAGTTCCTCTGGGCGCCGGTTATGGACCGTTTTACCCTCCCTTTTCTGGGCCGCAGAAGAGGCTGGATTCTGGTGGCTCAGGCGGCCTTGATGGTTTCAATATCCGGGCTGGGCTTCACGGACCCCGGGAAGAATCCATGGATGACGGCAGCTGCGGCATTTCTGGTAACCTTTTTCAGCGCCTCACAGGATATTGTCGTTGATGCCTATCGAAGAGAAGATCTCCCGGATAAAGAGCTGGGGCTGGGATCTTCTCTGTACGTCAACGGATACCGGGTGGGTATGTTGCTTGCTTCCGGCGGTGGTCTGATTATGGCAGATCACATGCCGTTTTTCATGGTCTATCAGATAATGGCGGCCTGTTTGCTGCCCGGTGTTGTCACCACGCTTCTGGCGCCGGAACCCAAGATTAATGTGGGAACTCCGGAAACCATGAAGGAAGCTGTTTTTGATCCGCTGATCGAATACTTCAGCCGACGGGGTGCGTTATGGATACTGGCCTTTATTCTTTTTTACAAAATCGGGGACACAATGGCCAGCGCCATGACCCTACCATTTTATCTGGATATAGGGTTTTCAAAAACCCAGATCGGTGCTGTGGTTAAACTGTTCGGCTTCTGGGCTACCGTTGCCGGAACTTTGATCGGCGGGGTGATCATGCTCCGATTCGAGATCAACCGCAGTCTCTGGGTTTTTGGTTTTCTCCAGGCCGCATCCACCGCCGGCTTTGCGGTTCTGGCGCGGGTGGGCAACAGTCTACCCCTATTATCAACAGTTATCGCTTTTGAGAATCTCAGCAGCGGAATGGGGACCGCCGCTTTTATCGCATTCATGGCAAGTCTTACCCATAAAAAATTTACCGCCACACAGTATGCGCTGCTCACCAGCCTCATGGGAATTCCCAGGGTGATGGCTTCGGCACCCACCGGTTTTTTTGCCAAAAACATGGGATGGGAAAGTTTTTTTATTGCCTGTACGCTTATGGCTGCTCCCGGCATGCTCCTTCTTTTTAAATTTGCGCCCTGGAATCCCCAAAAGGTGGGATGAAGATATGAAAAATAAAAAAGTCATCGCGAGAATCGAAAATCTTCAGCAGATGAGGAAAAAAATCGTTTCCATGTCCCCTGAAAACGCCTTGAACGCTATTTTAGATTTGCCCCAACCCGCTGCCCTGATCCATTCCTTCCCTGAAGAGGACTTTTATTTTTTAATCCATGAAATCGGGCTTGAAGATTCTCATCCCCTGTTATCCCTTGCATCCGACAGACAGTGGGAATACATCGTAGATCTTGAAGTTTGGCAAAAACATAGAATCGAATTGAAATCGGTTACCCGATGGTTTGACCTGCTGTTTAAAGTGGCCCCGGATCGTTTTATCAATTGGTTCCTTGACCAAAAGACCGAATTCATGGAATTTTATCTCTTCAAAAACATCGAAGTTAAAATCAGAAAACAAAATCAGGATCCATCCGAATTCGGCAATGAGTTTTTCACCTATGACGATATTTTTTATGTAAGGTTTCTCGATACAACTTTCGACCTTGAAAACGGCGAAGATGAGTCCGGGCAAACCATAGAAAAAGATCGCAACGCTTTTCTTTCAAAATTTTTCAAGACCCTTTCAGCCTTTGACCACATCACATATCAAAATGTTCTCCTGGAGACTTGCAGCGTAATTCCCGCAGAAACCGAAGAAGAAGCCTATCGACTGCGCAATGTAAGACTGGCGGAAAAAGGCTTTCTGCCATATGAAGAAGCCATCGGCGTATATCGGTCATTGACACCGGAAGATTTTAAAAAACAGGACACAAAATTCACCACAACAGATCCTGACCGGAAGCTGTTTTTTCCTGTTCCTTTCTATCATTCCGGAATGCTGGAACAAGAAAATCTTTTTACCGCTGCCTTGAAAAAAATAGAAATAGATGATGTTATTGAACAAATTCAAACCGAATTTGCGGGTCTATGTAATCTTATCATCTCTGCGGATCGAAAAAATATCAGAGAAAAAGAAGAACTGAAAACTATTGTCAAAAAGGTCTGCGGATACCTGAATATCGGATTTGAGCAGTTATCCCGGGACAACACGACTCCGGATGCCGGCCACTGCGCAATATTGATACGCAACTACCCGCTTTCCAATATTTTCAAGGTGGGATACGGCATGGCCCTTGATCTGAAATGGAGAGCCGAAAAATGGAGAGAAAAAAGCTGGTTTGAAAAACAAGGCCTGCTGCTGGGCTTCTGGGGTGAACAATGGCTGGGTGTACTGGGGGGACTTTTGATTAAAAAACCGCTGTTTTTTGACAACTATAAAACAGGGGTGCTCTACAGGGAATTTATGTCCATGGAAGACATACGGGCTACGGATAATGTATTAAATGAAATTATTCTTTTTGACGATCTTTTTTCTTTAATGGCAATAAACCCTGAACCGGTTACAGACCGTTTTCTGACATATAAAAATTTTATACTGACCCTCTGGGCAAGAAATTACCTGGGCCTGTCAGGAGAAATTGAGCCGTTAAGTCTTGATGAGTTCAAACGCCTATTTGATGATTTCTGGGCAGACAAAAAAAAGCCGTACAAAATAAGACTGTCAATGAAAGAATCGTTTTTAAGCTGGCTTTCAGAGCGGACAGGTTTCTCCAATTACGAAATTTCCCAAAAACTGGGGCATACTCTGGAAAATCTTTTCGGCGAAATTCAAAGCGAATACGGTGAAGTATCAAAAAAAGATTTTGACCCCAGATATATTGACCTGTTTCTGATTCAAGAAAAATAGCTAATAATTCAGCCACTAAGGCACAAAGTCACAAAGAATAAGTATGAATTAAAAATGGCATCAAAAGAATTATATTATAATTTTTGGTGTCTTAATTTCTTTGTGGCTTAACCTTTACAAAAATAGAAATAAAAAGTGACTAAAATGGACAACAACTTGTCAAATGTTGAAATATCGGTCCAGGAACTAAAACTTTTGGTCAATACGTTAACAAAATCGGTGGCACTGTCTCTTAGGAAACGATACACGTGGCTGGGGGTGATCGCCGGATTGTTGATCGGCATCTGCCTCACACTTGCAATTATCAGTCTGACATGGAAGCAGACCGATAAAATCACGACAACCACACAAACTCTTCTGGAAAAAAGCCGGGAAACCCTATCCGAGTTGAAGCTGATAAATTCAAAAATTTCACAGTTAGCGGATATGACACCTGCGTTGAATGAAAAAAAACAGACAGATAACAAGATGTCAGAATCAACGGATGAGATAAGGCAGATAGATTCAAAAATTTCACAGTTAGCGGATACGACACCTGCGTTGAATGAAAAAAAGCAGCCGGATAACAAGATGTCAGAATCAACGGGTGCGGGAAAAACAAAAATAAGTTCACTGCAGAACATCATTCAACCCGGAAGATACACAGTATATGTGCACTATACGAATAATAAAAATGGAAAATTAATGGAAAGGCTTTCTGTGTTTTTAACCCAAACCGGTTTTAAGGTAGAGGGGATTCAAAAGGTTAATTACCGTAATCAAGATATTCGTTACTTCCATGATGAAGATAAAGAGGGGGCGGTTGTTTTAAAAAAGCATTTAAGCGCTTTTATTCCACCTATTACAAGCATCAAAAATCCCGATATTAGAATCATAAATTTGAGTCGCAAATATCCCAATGCGAAAAAAGGAGCGCTTGAACTTTGGTTAAATCTAAATTTTTAATTTCTTATTCTCAAAAGGAGGAGGTCGCCCCGGGGCGTACAAGGCGTACAAATGGATAGTCAAGTTGCGAAAGATATCCTGGAATTGGGCACTTTTTCAAACAGCTTCATGTTCCTTATCCTCGGTATAATGATAGGTTCCGGAATACTGGGCGGTCTGGTAAATTTCTTTTTGTCGGAAAATCACAAGCCCCCTGTCTGGAAAGCTCTCCTTGGCTATTGCTTGCTGGGGATTGTGGCAGCGTTAATCGTGCCGCTCTTTTTGAACATGATCTCCAGTAATTTGCTCAGCGTTGCGCAAAAAAAACCGGTCAACCTATTCATCTTCAATGGCATCTGCCTTTTATTTGCGGTGTTCTCTTGCAGATTGAAAGAAAATGTATATCATAAAAACCATATTAACGCCGATCCGGCAGAAACAGATTATGATTTAAAAATCGGTTGCCGGGAAATTTCAAAGGCCCGTCTCCACCGGGCCGGAATATCGGAAGGTGAAGTAAAGATTTTGCAGGTAATGGCCTCTGGAAACCATGTGCATCGAAGCCTGGTCGGTCTGCTAAAAGATCCGGAACTTGCAAAAGAACAAGTCAATGAAACCCTTTCTTCAGTGATGGCCAAAGGTTGGGTTGAGCAGAAACTAAATAAGGAAAACAAACTTCGTTTATATTTAACACCCAAAGGAAAACAGATTCTTGATAAATTATACAATTAAGGTGCAAAATAAAATATTTTGATGAACACTGATAAAAAAACTGTAAAATGGAGATGGATTTATGGATACGATGGCTGATTCTTTTGTAAAAAATTTCTATTCCGTTGTTGTTAAGATAAAGGATGGAACAACCATTACCGGCAAATTGAATATTGGCGATTTCCCGAGAGTATCGGATTATTTTAGGAATTCACCGGATAAGTATTTTGTTTTGTCCGAAGCGGAACACAGGGGCTCGTCCGGAAAGGTGGTTATTATCAACAAGAGTGAAATTGTATGGGCCGAACCGGAAGATAATTAAACCTCTCGGAATTGTAACATTTCAACAAGTTAGGGGCTTCGCCCCAATTGGAATGGTGGAATTATGGAAGATTGGAATATTGTAACTTTGATAAGTTACAAATCTCTAACTAGTGTCCATCCATAAATGAGGATTTTTGTTCAAAATCAAGGCATGTGAAAAAAATAACCACGAATGAACACAAAGATAGAAATGATAATGCACCACAATTTTAGGCATTTTTATTAATTGATGAACTCGTAAAAAGTCCGATTTAGACGGTTTCGTAAAAAGTTCAAACTCCCCCGCCAAACATAGGCGGGATAAAAAGGCGTCGCAAATTTTGTAATCATGAAGCGTACTTATCGTACGTTGAATGATTGCGAAATGCAGCACAACGCAGAAGTTGGACTTTTTACGAGACCGTCATTAATTCGAATCATGATCGAAAATATAGCCCACAGATCGAAGACTTTTAAAATAAACCGGTTTTTTGGGATCGTCCTCAAAATATTTCCGAAACCTAACCATAAAATTGTCCACCGTTCGTGTGGTCATACTCCCTGTATATCCCCAGCCGATTCCCAAGAGTTTGCTCCTTGAAATCGGCTTCCCCTTATTGGCGATAAACAGCTTCAAAAGCTTGACCTCCTGTTCAGTGAGACATATTTCTCCGCATTTGCAATAGGCAACGGACAATTCAAAATCAATCCGGTTCCCGCCGAACCTGTATGTCTTTGTCCATGAAGAAGGATAGGCCTCGTTCGGGTCACCATTCTTGCGATACCAGGATGCGTGGGTCAAAAGACGATCTACCCTTAGCAAAAGCTCCTCAAGGTCGAAGGGCTTTGCAAGATAATCATCCACACCGTATGAAAGCCCTTTAACCTTATCATCTGAAGCGCTTTTGGCAGACAATATCAAAATCGGAACCTGTTCATCTTCAAGACGTATGCTTTGAAGTACCGAAAATCCATCAATACCGGGAAGCATTATATCGAGTATGATCAGGTCGGGCCGCCATTTCTTCCATTGATTAAGGCCTGAAACCCCGTCCGGAGCTATCATTACATCATACCCTTGAAGCGCCAGGTTCAGTTTCAAACCTTCGGCGATATGACGCTCATCTTCTATGACCAAAATGCGTTTTTTTTCAACCCGTTTCATAGCCGTTTTCTTTTATCAATGTAAGCCATCGACTTTTGCAAAATTTAAGTATATGAGGGGGCAGGGAGTTTTTCTTTTAAACCCTCAAATAAAGCGGAATGAATGATCAGCAAAGAAATCGTGCACTGTTTGAATGCATTAGGGATCATTGCGAAAAAACAGCGCTTTTACGAAGCCGTCAAGAGTTAAAAGGAAGCATCACGGTAAACACCGACCCTTTTCCGCGTCCTTTGCTTTGAGCAAAAACTTTTCCTTTATGAATCCTTACAATATTCTGAACCAGATGCAACCCGAGTCCGCTCCCCCTGGCTGTCATATCATCCGCCCGGCCGGACTGATAAAATTTCTTGAAAATTTTTTTGAGCTCCGTCTTTTCAATTCCGATCCCGTTGTCTTCAAATCGTATATGCAATCTGCGATGATATAACTTAAAGGTAATATCTATTCTTGGTTTTCCCGATTCATTATACTTAACCGCATTGGTCATAAGATTCATCAAAAGCATTTCAAATAAAGACAAATTAATACCATATTCAAAAGAGCGTCCTGAAGAATTATGAATATTGATTTTGCAATTGCGAAAAAGGTGGTCATTATCTGTAATAAATTGCTCAACCGTGGCCACAAGATCCGCTAGAACAAATTCATCACCGTAAATTTTACTCTCAATTCTGGCGAGATTCAGGATGCGGTTGATATTTTCCGAAAGCCGTCCCACATCCTGAACCATGTAATCAAGATACGTTAACTGCTCATCACGGGCAAGTTCGTATTTTGTAAATGTTTCCAAATAAAGTTTCAACGATGTAACGGGAGTTTTAAGCTCATGCGTAAAATTATTTATAAAGTTGTTTTGCAGCCGGTAGAGTTGTATTATTTTTTGATTGTACACAAAAATAATAAAAATCCCTGCCAGAATGATCCCAACAAGAATCGAAAGAATCAGAATAACCATCCAGGTTTCGGATTCCAACAACTGCCCATGGTCGAGGTTGAATTTTTGCGCAACCTCCTTTAGCCCTGTGCTGACCTCCATATACCAGTAAATATACAATACAAGAGACATGGCCAAAGCCACGATGGAAAAGATAAAAATAAAGATGGGGTGAAAAAACCATTTTGTTCGAGTTATTGCCCGTTCCATTGAGTCACTAACCGTTTTTTAATGAAAATATTTTTGGGGAAATCCAGATATAATGGTCTCAACATCATAGATGACTCATAGATACCTTTAAAATTAACCCTTTCCCCGGTTATTTATTAAAGAACTTATATAACAAATTTATCCATCCTTTGTAAAACTTTTGTAAAACCAAAAAAGATCCCTGTAATTTTTCAATCATCCCTATTATAAAAACTCAGGGCCTTCGCCCCAATCGGAATACATAAAATTATATATTGAAACCTTTGAAAAATGGCCGTTTTCGGTCATATACCTCCAAAACTCAGGGAATAGATTATGAATACTGCACCATCTGTCCATCCACTCGGAACCCGTGCCAAAGTATTACTATCCAGCGTCTTTGGGCCATATGCCCAAAACGACACCTATGGAAGCCGGGAAATTAATCCCATGGAACTTTATCAGAACCAGGTCACAAGGGTTCAGGGCGCTTTTTCCCTTCGAATGTTTCATCGCAGCTTCGGGTTGATGGTAATTCAAAGCAATATCCAAGCCCCCTGCACCCTTCTCGATTTTCCATCCCTGGACCGTTTTGTTCACGAAATCGAGCATCATTCCTACGACATCGTCGGCATCAGCTCCATTATTCCCAATATCGGAAAACTGAAAAAAATGTGTGAACTGGTCAGGAAATACCTGCCAAAAGCAACGATTGTGGTTGGAGGACACGTGGCAAATAAAGGCGGCATCCACGAAATTATTGACGCGGATCATATCGTCAAGGGAGAGGGCATTCAATGGTTTCGAACCTTCCTGGGGCAAAATAAAACAGCCGCCATAAAGCATCCGCCGGTCTATTCGGGATTCGGCACCAGAATCCTGGGGATTACCCTTCGGGACCGGCCCGGCGATACCGCCGCTGTCTTACTTCCTTCCGTGGGTTGCCCGGTGGGCTGTAATTTTTGTTCGACTTCCGCATTATTCGGCGGCAAGGGCAAATTTATCAACTTTTACCCCACCGGAGATGAGCTTTTTTCCGTCATGTGCCAACTGGAAGAAAAACTCGAAGTTCGATCTTTTTTTACCATGGATGAAAATTTTCTCCTGCATCGAAAAAGGGCGCTGCGACTTCTTGATTTGATGCAAAAAAGCAATAAAAGCTGGGCACTATATGTTTTCAGCTCGGCCAGGGTATTAAAATCTTATACCATTGAGCAACTGGTGGGTCTGGGAATATCCTGGGTTTGGATGGGACTGGAAGGCAAACAAAGCCAATATTCCAAACTCAAGAATGTAGAGACGCTGCCTCTGGTTCGACGTCTTCAATCCCATGGAATTCGCGTTCTGGGATCATCGATTATCGGCCTGGAAAACCATACCCCCGACAACATTCATCGCATCATAGACTACGCCGTCAGCCATGATACGGATTTTCATCAGTTTATGCTGTACACCCCGATTCCCGGGACACCGCTGTATGAAGAGCATCAAAAACGCGGAACCCTCTTGGCCGAATCGGAATTTCCGTTGGCGGACACCCACGGGCAGTATCGCTTTAATTACCGGCATCAACACATTCCAAAGGGCCGGGAAGAACAATTTATTCTCGACGCGTTCCAGCGTGATTTTGAGGTCAACGGTCCCAGTCTTGCCCGACTGATCAGAACTTTATTAAAGGGCTGGAAAAGATATAAAGACCATCCGGAAAAGCGTATTCGAGACCGTTTTGCATGGGAAGTTAAGCCGCTCCGAACAACTTATGCCGCTGCGGTTTGGGCGATGAAGAGACACTTCCGGACAAATAAACCAATGGCCGAAAAAATGAATTCCCTGCTTCAAGAAATTTACGAAACCTTCGGCTTAAAGACAAGGATTATCGCTCCCCTGGCAGGGATATACATTTATGCTGCTCTTAAAAAAGAAGAAAGACGCCTGGCAAACGGATGGACCTATGAACCCGATTGTTTTTATGAAAAAAATGCTGCGGCCTTGACCCTGGAAAATGCCTCATCACCCGACTCCGAACCGGTATCCCCAAAAATTAAATGCGTTTCATGCAAGGCTTCCTTGGTTTCTATCAGATAGGCGTATCGCAACGTTGTATCAAAAATTTGTTGAAGATTTGTAACATCTCCATAAATTATGGAGCCTACTGGTGATAAAATGTAACCTGTCTGGCTGTTTGAGCAGGTTAGTGAGATGTTACGTAGACTTCACTCAGCAGTCTGTTTTTCCAATAAAACATCATATTATCTGTTGCGTGTTGCGAGTGGTAAAGGTCTAAATTAATTCTTTGATCATACTTTGATCATACAAGGTGTGCAAAAAGGTTTAAAAGCATTTCTTTTTGTGGTAATTCATATACGGATCTTTAATCCATGTTGAATAACTTCAGAAACAGTTGGCGATATCTGGACTCAGTAAAATGGATCAGCTTACAGGATATATCGGCAAAAAAACCTTAAAATTTGTCAACCATATCCTCAGACTGTTGGCCTTTGCGTACAGACTGCTGAAGCTTATTTTTAAAAGACCGGTTAACGGCAGGGCGCTCATAAGAAGGAATACTTTTGAACAAATATATTTTACAGGTGTACAGGCACTTCCCATAATTATCCCCATTTCACTGATTATCGGGTGTATTCTTATTCTTCAATTTACCAAAGTGTCGGGACAGTATGACCTTGGCAAAACAACGGTCCTATTGATTGTAAGGGAACTCGGACCCATTATTACAGCTTTTCTGGTCATATTGCGATCCGCCACCGCCGTTACCATTGAAATTGGGTACATGAATACGCTGCACGAAATAGAGGCCATTGAAATGGCGGGTATTGATCCAGTGCTTATTATCTGCCTTCCCCGCCTGGTCGGAATAACTTTAGCGGTGCTTTGTCTTTTCATCGTTTTTGATCTGGTGTCCATCCTAGGAGGGTACGTTCTTATATGGACCTTCACTTATATACCTATTGACAGCTTTCTTACACAAATCGCAAAGTCTATCTCCGGCACCGATATCGCTGTGGGAATCGTAAAAGCCATATGCTTTGGAATCATTATTACGGTGACAAGCCTAACCCACGGATTCAAAATAAAAAAACAGGTCACCGAAATTCCCGTGGGAACTTCCAGGGCGGCACTTGAAAGTGTTTTCTATTGCCTGGTGGGTAATATAATCATATCAGCCATATTTTATATGTAAGGGAAAACATGTACTTAATAGAACTTTCCGATTATTGCCTGAATCCCATGGGGACCGGTAATGGTCTTAACAATTCCTATTTTGCCCTGTCAAGCGGCGATGTATGTTCTTTGCAGACAGACTCAACAGATGACGCTCACATATTTCTCAAAGCCCTTGCAACGCTCGTGAGTCCCGTAAGCGGCACTTACTGTTTCACGGGTGAAATGATAAATTTTTCGGACTACCGCGAACTTCTTCCCTTCAAGAGAAAAATAGGCTATATCGGTCAAGACTCGGCAATGATAAGCAACAGAACCGTCAGGGAAAACCTTCTTTTAATGAGATGCTATTTCGAAAATTCACTTTCAATCCCTTTGGATGAAAACGTTTCGAAATTTTTAAAAATGTTTGACCTTGAAGACAAGCTCGATATAAGGCCCGGAGAACTTCGGCCTGTGGATTTACGAACCGCCATTGCAATCCGGGAAATTACAAAATCTTTTGACGTACTGCTGCTGGATCGTCCGGAACATTATTTCGGCTTTAAGAGTTTTTATATTTTCAACGAAATTCTTGAGGACATCCTAAAGGCCGGACACGCCGTGGTATTTTTCTCCCGTGACCGGAATTTTACAGAAACATTTTCCAACAGGAAGATATTGATTGCCGGGGGAACGTTAACACAAATTCCCCAATAAACATTACAGGCACAGGTTATGGAACTTGATTTTAGCAAAAAAGAAAAAATCGTGGGCACATTTATCATCAGTGTTGCCGTTTTTCTCCTGGTAACGGTTGTCATCATCGGTCGCGGAAAAGACTGGTTCGAAAAATACATCCCTTATTATACGGTTTTTGATGAAAGTTATAACATCCAGGCCGATACGTCTGTAAAACTGTTTAATGCCGACATAGGAAAAGTAAAAAAGATAATCCTTGTCGGCGACAAGGTAGAAGTCAAGCTGGAAATTTTAGACGATTATAGATCAAGAATCAGAGCGGATTCCATAGCAACGGTTAAAAGCCCCACATTAATAGGATCAGAATATATCTCAATTATACCCGGCAGTAAAAATTCGCCGCTGATTCCTGTGGGGGGTGAAATTCCTTCCCGGCCGGGAAAATCCATATCTAATTATCTGGAGGAGTTTCAGGTTGAAAAGACAGCCAAGATGATTGTTGAGGCGGCCCAGGAAATTTCAAGAATCGTTAAAACCATGCGTGATCCCAAAGGACCTCTTTTCGAAGCATTTGGACATGCCAACAAAACTCTGGCCCATCTTGAAACCATTACCCGGGATATTGCGTCCGGCAAGGGTACGGTTGGCGGCATAATAAAATCCAGGGCACTGCTTGACCATATACATCAAAATCTTGACAAAGTGGGAGACGATTTAGCGACTCTAGAAAAAATTGAAAACGGCGTACTGGAAAATATCCCGAGTATTAAAAAGATAGTTAAGGACGTTGAAGAAGCGGTTGAGACCCTTAAGCTCATCCTTGCCAACTTAGAAAAAGGGAGTCACGATATACCCAGAGTAACGCGGATTGCGGCCCAGGGAATTGATGAAATCCGTGGCGCCGTAGATAATATCGACAAAGTTGTCAAATCTCTGAAAAAAAGTTTTTTAATAAAGCCGAATCTTCCACCGGAACCCGAAGCCAAAAACGTTGATGCGGGTCTGCGACCCTAAAGAGAAAATTTCCCATGAAAATTATCAATAACATTCAAGCCTTTATCTGGAAATCAATGTCAGCCAACAACTGCAACACATATTTGATTGACGGACCCACCCGTGTCCTAATCGATCCGGGTCACAGCAATCTGTTTGATCACGTACGGGAAGGGCTTATGAAATTAGGTCTGACGATCGAAGATATCGGATTGATTATATGCACCCATGCCCACCCTGACCACATTGAGGCTGTTCAATTATTTAAAGAAACTCCGGCCCTTATGACGCTTCATCATAAGGAATGGAATTTTTTAAAAACCATCGATAAATATGTCAGCGCCTCCATGGGTATCAATCCGGATTTAATCACCCCCGATTTTTTTCTCAAAGAAGGCGACATTTCTGTAAATGGCCTTAACCTAAAGGTGCTTCACACCCCGGGTCATTCACCTGGATCTGTCTCACTTTACTTGCCGGACCAAAAACTAATGTTCACAGGCGATCTGGTTTTTAAAGAGGGTATCGGACGTACGGATCTTCCCGGCGGCAATGGTTCAGTGCTTAAGGAAAGCATCAAAAAGCTCGCAAAACTTGAGATCGAATGGCTATTGCCGGGTCATGGTGATATTATCAGCGGGGCAAGGGATGTCGAGAAAAACTTCTCTCATTTGCAACAATTTTGGTTAACCCACATCTAACCCGTATTTCTCACGAGCCGAGTTTACAGTATCTACGAGATGCGGTCATACAAGGGGGTCTTTTCCCGAACTAGAATCTGATCATATTTATCCTTAATCTCCTTAACGGTTAATATCAATTCATTGTCGGTCCCCAAATTAGGCACAACAGCGGAACCTGAAATAAAACGCTTTTCTGCCAGATCTGCTTTTACCTCTTTTATCCTTTTTTCAGACGCAAACCTGACGGCATCCTGAAAATCGTGGAATAATGTCTCAAGCCCCGATATGTCTAAGCCGCAAATTTCATTTAACAACTCAAGAAGGGATTCATTTTTATGCCCTAGTTTAAGACTGTCTAAAAGCATCCGTGACAGCATCTTATCCACCTTCAAATCATAGGCTTTTCTTAAGCTGTCCAGTTCTTTTTCCAGATGTTCCTTTTTTAATAAATTGTCCTGATATTTTTGCAAAAGGCTCTTTAACCTCTTATTGACTTCAATATGTTTTTGCTCCTCCTTTTCCTCCCGGCTGAGGGTAAGGTGCCTGGTCTTTTCCATAACAAGATCGAGGGTGCTTTTAATTTCTCCCATTGGATACCTCTGTATTGTAACCTTTATGTGGTTGATATTCTTTTACCATAAATCAATTTTGCCATCAATTGATTTACACCTGACATGGCCATGATTATTTTTTTAACTTAATCTTTGGTCATTACCACCGGAAGATTTCGCTTTTTTCGCGCCCGAACTCCATCAATTTTCTCGCCCTCTCCTTGGGATGTTTTTAAAAAAACGTTAGCAGTATCATATCACATTTCTCGATATCCACACAATTTTTCCGATGATACGAAAGCCGTCCATCTCATTCCGGCTCAGATAAACCGGTTCATAATCTTTATTGTCGCTTCTTAAAACCAGCTTGCCGGGATGCTTCTCTATTCGTTTTACCATAATTGTATCGTCAATCCCCACGGCATATTCCGCATAAGCGGCTCAGTCCAACATGGTTTTATCCTTCATCCCGCTGAAGGATGATCAAAAGCTCCCTGACCCACTATCTATCATTGCTAATCTTACAACTTTGCTCAATCCAACATGCGGGACAAAGGATAAAACCCTATACGTTCGACCTTGAAACTATCAGATAGCCTTCTGTAAACTGTATTTAAAAATCGCTTAAAATCCGGCGATAGCTATTTACTGTCACCTCAAATCACATTCACCTTCTGGTCTCAAATGATAAAAAACGTTAAAAAAATGGTCTCCATATAGCCCATAAGAGTATTATACGGTCTATATACAGACAAATTTCGTCTTGACAAGCTGATAAATATTCATTATCTATGGTTCACAGAAAGATCATTAAAATGTTTTATGGTCTATATACGAACCAAAGGAAAAGCGATGCCAAAGTCCATTACACGCACCTACTCACGCTATAGCCGCGAAGCTGCTACCTTGCTCGGCGCGTTGATCCGCGAAGCGCGTAATGAACGCAAGCTCACCGCTCAGGAATTGGCCGACCGCGCGGGTATCTCCAGAGGACTGCTGCAACGCATCGAAAAAGGCAACTTAAAATGCGAAATCGGAGCCGTGTTCGAAGTGGCAACCATTGTTGGCGTCAAGCTGTTTGATGCCGATGAAAGCACGATGACAAAATATTTACGTCAAACCAAGGAAAAGCTGGCGCTTTTGCCAAAATCTGTTCGCAAGAAATCCAAAGCGGTGCGCGATGACTTCTAAGACGGAGAAAGAAGCCTTTGTCTGGATATGGCTGCCGGACGAAACCGAGCCTGTGGTGGCCGGACGGCTTGAAGCTGAAAACGGCGATATCCTGTTCAACTACGGTAAAAGCTACCTGGATCGTATCGGTGACAGCAAACCTGCGATTGCGATTTACGAACCCGAATTGCCGCTAAAGGCTGGGGTGTTGCCATTGCCCGAGGGCTTGACCATGCCCGGCTGTATCAGGGATGCCGCGCCCGATGCGTGGGGCCGGCGGGTGATTGTCAACAAAAAGTGGGGGATAAAGGGCGCAGGTACAGATACAGCCGAGCTGGATGAACTGACCTATTTGCTGGAGTCCGGCTCGGACCGGATCGGTGCCCTCGATTTTCAGCGCTCTCCTACAGAGTACGCGCCGCGTACCGCGAATAACGTCGGCATGGAAGAATTGATTGAATCCGCAGAACGGGTCGAAAAAGGCGTGCCCCTCACACCGGAGCTGGATCAGGCGTTGTTCCATGCCAGCTCTATCGGGGGTGCTCGTCCTAAAGCCTTAATTCAAGACCAGGGCAAAAAATACGTGGCCAAGTTTTCATCCAGCACCGATCTGTACAGCGTGGTTAAAGCTGAATTCATCGCCATGCGGTTGGCTGAATTGGCCGGGCTGAATGCTGCGCCGGTAAAGCTGGTCAAAGCGGCAAACAAAGACGTACTTTTAATCGAGCGTTTTGACCGCGTACCAAAAGGTGATCAGTGGACACGAAAGGCCATGGTCTCCGCTCTAACACTGCTTCGCCTAGATGAAATGATGGCGCGGTACGCCAGCTATGAAACCTTATCCGAGATTATCCGCCACCGTTTTACCGATCCGAAACATACGCTGAAAGAGCTGTTCTCTCGGCTCGTCTTCAATATTCTGTGCGGCAATACCGACGATCATGCGCGAAACCATGCGGCGTTTTGGGACGGCAAAGCGCTGACCCTGACCCCTGCTTATGACATTTGTCCGCAGGGCCGCACAGGCAATGAGGCTTCACAGGCCATGCTCATATCCGACGACAACAATCTGAGCCAACTCAAAACATGCCTTGAGACCGCACACAACTTCCTTCTTTCTGAGGAAGAAGCCCGCGAAACATTCGGTAACCTGATTGCCGCTATCGAACAGCATTGGGAAACCGTGTGTGAAGAAGGTGAGTTGAATGAAGTGGATAAGAAACTTCTTTGGAGACGGCAGTTTTTAAATCCCTATTCGGCTGAGCAATAGGAATTATTTTTGAAAAGTGGAGGGGGACTGCTCATGACTCTTTTCCCCCAATTGCCTTTAACCATTGACAAATTTTCATTAATGTGTAAAGCAGGACCGGGTTTAATTATTCACCTTCACCTGAGCAGCCTTCATCCTGTTGCAGGGAGCTTTATTTGACAATTACAAATTGTCACTGCAAAATCAAGCTTCCTGAAATTCTGCTTCTCATAATCTTGTTAACTTCTTCATGAAAAACCCGGAATAGACGTATTTCCAGCACCAATATCAGCCTTAATTCCGTTATTTTTGCTGTTTTATTAAAAAATTATAGGGTTCCTAATCGGTCGCCTCCTGCTTCATGTTCTGCCAGAAGGTTTCATGAAAATCAGGCATTATGGCATTTTGAGCAACCGCAATAAAAAGACCAAACTGGCACGATGCCGGGAACTGCTCGGCCTTTCACGGGATCTGCCGGAAGCCGTCAAGCGGTCGGTGCAGGAGATGATGCTGCAACTCACCGGAAAGGATATTACGCTTTGCCCCCGCTGCGAAAAAGGGACCATGCGTTCGGTTGGCTTGATACCAAAAGGCTCCGGCCCCAGTGGATTTGAGATCCTGCATCCACCGGGGCAGTGATCTTAAGGCTGATTTTGGCTGTGGTTCAGCTATCGTAATCACCCGGCCAGCCTTTTTATCACCGACAACGGGTTGTCAGGATGATGAGGCTTTTTAGTTTTATTATTTCTCTAAAAAGCAACCCGAGAGGTGCGTCCAAACTTGGCCATGGTTGGTCCGAAGCTGCGGTAAAAAGCTTTATTTGAAATAAATTTGGGTATCCGGATGTCTTTTTTCGCTAATATAAACCAAATCTCAGGTCAACGAAAATTGTAAACTTCGGAAATTTACAAATCCTGATACAAAATCATACCTTTACAATCCCCATAAATATTGGTATAGCAACTTGAACCCGCATAAGCGGCTCAGTCCAACATGGTTTTATCCTTCATCCCGCTGAAGGATGATCAAAAGCTCCCTGACCCACTATCTATCACTGCTAATCTCACAACTTTGCTCAATCCAACATGCGGGACAAAGGATAAAACCCTATACGAACCCCGCAGTAAGATGCAAAGTTAGGCGCAATTAGGATTGGCGTTTTCTGATAAAACATGACGATAAGAAATTACTTTCTAACAGTCTGCATTAATACTTCGGGCATTTCAAGAAAAAATTATTATCAATAAAAATAGAAGAAGAAAATTAAAAATACTTCCCCTTTCCGTTTTAGAAAACGGTTAACGATAAAACAAATATTAGTAGACAGAGAAAGGATGCTATTCTCTTTTAGGTCTAAACGGTTTTTGGAATCGCAAATTAAGTTCTCCATTTCGTATCAGTTCTTTGACAAGTTTAATACCTGGAAGTTTTTCCATTGCTTTACGGATACTGTCTTGAGACGGGTGGATATAGGGTTCGGTGCTGCGCGTTGAAGAATGACCGAGGATGCTTTGTATTACCAGGATATCAACATTATTATCATTCAGATGGGAAGCCATGCTATGACGAAGCGTGTGGCATGAGATATTGAATGACACCTCAAACGGGATGTACAGCAGGATTTTTTTTAGATTGTCTTCCATGGTCCGGATGGCCAGCCGATTGCCCTTTTTGGAGATAAACAGTGCTGGTGTGAGCCAACTGTTCAAAAATCTTTCACGGACGGCAATGTATTGGCTCAGGATGTCAATCAACTCGTCGTTTAGATGAAGAGTGCGGGGCTTTCGGCCCTTTCCAATGACATTGATTTTACACTTTTTAAAATCAAGATCCGCAAGGTTCAGGTCATGGACTTCCCCGACTCTCAAACCGAGTTGGTACATCATAGCGTAAACAGCATAATCACGGATACCCAGTATTGTATGGGTATCAATGGACTCTAACAAGAGACGGACTTGTTTTGGGGTTAAGGCACAGGGGCGATTGCGATAGCCTGAGCGTATTTTCAGCACATCGTAAAACGGCAATGCATCTGCGCATGGGAGATCATAAAGTTTAAAAAAGTTCCCATAGCTTCTGAGGGTAAAAAGCTTGCGGTTGATGGAGGCGCCGCAGTTTTGGCGCTGTTTTTTGAGATAGTACTGGAAGTCGATTACCGCAGGCCCGTCTATTGTTCGCAGGTTTTGTGAGTAGATAAAATTTTTGAACAGGTCCAAATCAACGCGATTGCTTTTAACAGTTTGCGGGCTGATCTCATAGATGTCCTGCCGGTAATTAAAAAAGTCATCCATGTGCCTAAAGAAATTATCGGATGTTACTGCCATGAAAGCCTCCTTGAGATAGAGATTTGGTCAAGTGCCAGTTGTTTGAGTTTATCCGACACGTGGATATAGATGGAGGTATCGGCAATCGAGTCGTGCCCCACGCGCAGCGCAGGCGCTTGCGCCGCGTGTCATTGCCTGAATATCGGATAGAGGAACGCCACAGTGATACATTTCTGTGGCAAAAGAGTGTCTGAGCACCCGAGGGGTAACTCCGGCAACAATACCGGCCTTTTTTGCCTGATCTTTGACAATGCGCTGCACCCTGCTATTTGAGATGGCCGTTGTTTTGGTATCGGCCTGGAAAAGCGGAGCACACTTTTTGTTCGGTGCTTTGGGATGGGACAGGTATCGTATGAGTTCATCAAAGAGTCGATCCACAACAAACAGTGCCCGCTGCTTTTTGTTTTTGCCGCGAACACGTAGCAGTCCGGTGCGTTTGCCATGACCGGTTTCAAAGCTGCGAACTTTCAATCCGGTCAATTCACTGGTTCTCAGGCCCAGCGCCCAGAGCAAAGATACCATGGTATGATTTCGCATGCCGTGCCAGGTGCTCTGATCGAATGAGTCGAGCAGTTTAAAAGCGTTTTGGGTTGAGATCGGTTTTGTGACTTGTCGCCTGCGTGTGATCAAAAGCGGCAGGGCCTGTGCCGGATTTGAAGGGATATTCCCGGATTTTCTCAAGAACGCAAAAAAGCTTTTCAGCGCATAATGATGATTTTCGATCCGGCTGTATCCGACGCGCAGCGCAGGCGCTTGCGCCGCGTGTGCCGGTATTTTTAAGATACCGTATCCATTTTAGCAGTTGGGGGCCATTGACGTTGACCGGGTCTATTTTAAGTTCATTTTTGGCAAAACGGAAAAAGGCGTTGATGCTGAGGGTATAGGTCTCGACGGTGAATGGAGAAAAACCGTTAACTTTTAAAAGTTCTTTTTGGTAAAGATCGATCAGGGCTATCATGGTGCCTCCTTTTTCATGTATGGGTGTTTTTTCATATATAGTGCGTACTGGTCCGGATTGAGATGAGCGTATTTAATGGTGTTGGCCCGGCGGCTGTGGCCGAGGACCTGCTGAGTGATATCAATGCCGGCAACCTTATTGAGATGTGTGGCAGCCGTATGGCGGAATAGTCTGGCATGGAGCTTTTTATGGATACCGAGCTGATCTGCCGCCGTACGGAAGATATCCTGCAACGTTCGTGGGGAGATGCGTTTTTTACGCTTGGATAACAGCAATGGTCCTTTTTTTCGTTCCAGGGATTGCAAATAGATTCGAATGATTTTACAAATGCTGTGCGGCAGGACCATATTACGCTGACGCCGACCTTTTTCCCGGGTCCATACCAGACCGCAGGTTAAATCGATATCTTCGATATTCAAAGCGATCAGCGTGCTGGTTCTGAGGCCCAGCGTTCCCAGCAGCATGATAATAATAAGATTTCTCTGGCCCATTAGTGAGTCTGCTCGGACAGTGAAGTGGCGAATTAAAAGCTTATATTCTTCTTGTGTGAGAAACTGTGGCACCGTTTTTTCGATTTTTGGATAGGGTATACCGGTGGCGATATTTTCAGGTATGATCCGGTGAAGCGTTAAAAAATGGTAAAATTGCCTTAGAGCCCAGACCCGAGATTTTGTAACATGAATTGAGGGGTCTTTATAATCAGCTGTAAAATCAATGAGATGCGGATAACGAACCTTTTTAACGGACCGAATTCTCTGTATTTTCAGAAAGTTTGCTAATTCGTTGAGCCGGATGGTTAAAGCCTGGATGGAACGCGCCGAGAAATCGGCCAACTCACAATATGCGAGAAACTTGCTGCAATACCGATGAAGCATGATGCCACCTCCTTGTCGCGCCATAGCTTTTCAGCGAAGGCGGACCGTTAATCATGCTCCATCATTAAATACCCATTAATAAAAGGCAAACTGCGCTAACTGCGGGGTTTGTTGGTTAGATGTGTATTAATAAAAACTCGTGGGCTCAAGGATGAATAAGTGTAATGAGCATATAAGAATGAAAGACGATGCCTTGATAGAAGGCCCGTTTGTTTCAGACTATTCCGAGTTTGCGATGCGAATGAATTTTCATGCAGTTACAGCCCTTCTTGAAAAAGCAAGAACCATTTCTGATCATATAGAGCAAAAGAGCATATGCCTCTCAGGATTACAATTGCGTTATAGTAGCTATGAGGACTTCGCTTTATTGTTACATGCCTTCAGAAACAAGATTAATGGGAAAAATTTTCACCTTACGATAGGTGTTGAAGATCCGTCCAGAAAGGGAAGTACATCACTGCCTCGAATATTTAAGCACTTTACATCTGCCAGAGAAATGCTTGAAAATTTTGGTTTTACCTCAATAACACATGAATGTCTCTCCCCTTATGGAATAACTGAAGACCAAATTGAGGCGCGTTTCCGCGATGTCGCAGAATCAATAAAAGGCATGGGGAGCGATCAGGATGCTTTCAATGACTATAAAAACAAGCTTAAACATGGGAAACCTGTTGTCGAAAGCATTACAGGAAAGGGAGATCTAAATCACGTTGCATTTTTAAGGTGGGCAGAGAAAAGAGGGGAGCCTGTATTAGAATTTCATTGGCTTCCAGCATCTTTGGAACAATTAGAAATTGCAACAATTCAAATTTCTAAAATTTATATAGTCTCTTTGGAACTTCTCTGGTTATTCATGATGCAATATTATCCAGACCTTGCAGAAAATTATCTCAACAATACTATGCTAAAATGTATAGGCGATACTGTGGAAAGAATTCGTTCGCTGGGGCTGAATTCAAAGGGTCTGACGTACATCTAACCTTGCTCTTTCAGCGGATCGCAAAAAAAATCGCGCCCGCTGAAGAGCCCGTTCGGCTGAAAACGTAAGATACTATGGAGAAAAACTTTCTAAAATGGTTGTACCATTAAAACATGTTAGAATCCTATCCAAATTTATTCTCTCTTGTGCATATTCATATCCTGATGTTCAAGGGAAAATGATCGCCGACAACCTAATTTATGAAAATGCTACGATAAAGATACTATGCTTGAGTAATGCAACAAAACTCGTTGATATTGCCAATAAGATAGAAGGCCGTATGCGTTCAGGACCTAATGCCCCAGCCTTATGCTATAGGGCTCAATCTAAGATTCGAAGTCTAAAGGGAACAATTCCAGACAAATGGGTTGGAAATTACTCAAACATTCCGAAAGAAGTTCTTAATATTATTGATAACGATAGTCGTTATTTTGATCAGAAAACTAAACGTTAATATTGTCGCACATCGGTATTCACGGGAACAGACGGGACGTTTTGTGCTTTTATAGTTGTTTCAAGATTACAACGAAAATTAAATACTCAAGAATGCCCCCAATCATCACAATCTGTCAGCAGAGGAACATTATGGAAAATGAAACGATTGATATAGACACGATAGCTGAACGACTAGTTGATTTTGTTGGCTCTAGTGGATGTTGCCTATTTGCTGGTGCTGGGGTTGGTATGCATGCGGATTTGCCTTCTTGGGAAGATTATCTTGAATATCTTGCTAAAATCACTACGGGATATGAAGAAGAAACTGCAACATTAATAAGAAAAAGGATTGCTTCAGGACATTACCCCCAATAAAACCGTCCTCGGTAACCGTCAATTAGCGCTTGATGTAAAAGCCCGGAAGCTAAGCCTGATTTGCCGGTGACTGGATTGCCGATAAAGACAATGTTTTCGGCCCGTTCAATAAACGCCAAGCTTGCCAGGGACATAATCTGTGATTTTTTAACGCCCAGTTGTTTATCAAAGGGGAAGGTTTTAAGGGTCCAGTCCCACGGGATTTTGGCATGATTGAGCCTGTAAAGCATGCTGCGCTCTTGACGATAAGCGAGTTCTTGTGCAAGGAGACGATAAAGGATTGAATCGAAGGCACTGCCTTTTTTCTCCGCACGGTTCAGTTCTCGGTCAAGGACATTAGCCATGCCTTTAAGACGCAATTCAATCAGCAACTGGTGGAGCTTTTTTCTCATCAATCCTGCTCTTCAATTTTAAAAAAATCACCCGCCACGTAGGATAGAATCATGTTTTCCAGGCGAGCAAGATCATACAGGCCGTAATGAAGAGCCTCCTCGATTGCCTTTTCAAATGCATCCGCAGGATATGTTCGTTTAAGATCCAAAAGCCTTTGCAACTTGCGTTTGCCGGTGCCATGGGAACGTTTTTTGATACCATCCACATACTGATCGATAGCATCACACCGGCCCACAAGAGCTTTTTCTTCTTTGCAGGGACCTTTTTTATCCTTGTATTTATTGAAGGGCAAATGGTGACCTTTGGCGATGACTTTAGTATCCCGTTTATTTATGGCTCTTTTGTGATCAGCTATTTTTTTCTGTTTAAAAAAGACCAGGATGCGATCCCAAGTCTTATGCACTTCAACCTTTTTTCCGCAAAAGCGCTCGGGTACTGAGTATCGATTCGTATCGACAATCACGTATCCGGACATATCCACGATTCTTTGCAATGCTTTATAGACCGGAGGGATATACGCAGGTAGCGGCAAAAGATGAGGCTTTTCCATCAGATAAGCCTCATCCGGGCTCATGCCTAAGGAGCGTTTGATTTTCTTGTTAGCAACGGTATCACACCATTTTTGGGCGCGTTGATTCAGATCGTACCAGTCGGCAAAGGTTCTTCCGGAAAGAAAGTTATTTTCAGCATATGAAAAATTTCTTTCAACACGGGCCTTTCGATCGGCATGCCCTATAGAGTGAGGGATAAAGCTCATACCGAATATCTTTCCAAAAGCCTCCATTTCAGGGGCGATTTGAGCATCCGGGCCGCTGCCGTGTGCCACCATGACACTGGTATTATCAATGATGCATCGTGGACAGCTGCCGTCCATATACTTTAACGCTTCAGTGAGAAAAACCTTTGCTTCAAAACGAGTAAATGAAGGGTAGTACTGGATAAAGAGTTTTCTACTATAGGCCAATACAAGACCGGCACATTGGGCTGTTATTTTCTTGCCGCCAAGGATGATACGATGCGGTGAGGTGTCATGCTGAAGTTCCTCGCCAGGACCAAAATTGTATGATCCGGCCCTTTTCTTTTTCCTGTCGCCGCGCAGTCCCATCTCTTGCACCAGACGTGTAAGCGTGCTGTAAGGGATATCATGGCCGTATTTATCGCTTAAAATTTCCCGTACCCGGACCACATTGCCCTTGCAGGGCTTAAAGTATTCCCGGATTATGGGCTCAAGATGATGGTAACTGCCGGGCTGGGCAACTTGGTTTGTTTTCCCTCTGACAATTCGACGGACCGCGTTGCGTGATATGTTCAGCAGACGACTGATTTTGCGTATCGGGCACCCCGAATAATGCAGTGTCATTACCGTTTGTCTCTTGTCTTCGGATATCATCGTTAATCCTCCTGATTTTTTCGTCCAATGACAAAATAAGATCTTTTGTTTCTTCAAAAGCGGTAAGCAAGCAGCGTTTATCCAGGTTGCTCTGCCTGGCATAGATGACAGAAGGAGCCTGTTTGATAAGCCTACGGATTATGTGAGCGATCATTTTTACGTCTGCGAGCCATTGCCCCTCCAGTCCGTCTTTGAGCTGTTTAGACAAATTGTCTTGTTTGCCGGCCTCAAGGGCTTTAAGAAAGAGCTGCGGATGTTGCACCATTTTTTCTCGTGTTTTGCGATTCGATTTTTTGTAGTGATGAAAAAAGATAAAAAGATTGCGGGTGGAGATCTTTTCTTTCATCAAACTTTCTGCAAGTGCCTTTGCGTGCTGACCGTTGGCGCGCGCCATAGGGGTCAATACCCTTGTAGCAGCCCAACATGAGATGTTACCTCTTTTAACTGACTGGACTACTTCTTCATCAAGCGTATCAAAGGGCAAGACGCCGAGACACCCAGCTTTGATCTTTTCCCAACTGCTCAGCAATTTGACGCTGAGACAGTTGATGTTGATGAAGTTCCTTTATTAGACCGGCTTCTTCAAACACATCCCATTTGCGCTCACCGGTTTTGGCCAAAACGTGAATAAGCGCCTCTTGTTCCTAGCCATACACCAAATTTGGGCCAATAACGTATCTTTACCACAACGCTTTGCCGCAGCCACCCGCAGATAACCGTCAATGAGGATATATTTTGGATGCTCTGCCGGCACAATGAGCACAGGGATGATCTGACTATACTGCTGAAGGGATGCGGCAAGACGCAGTGCAGCTTCCGGATTATGTACTCTGATATGTGCGTACCGAAGCTCAAGATGGCAAATTTCTATCCGCCGTATCCTTATATCAGGGTTGGGTTCCATAACACGCCCCATATCACCGCTCTACCTTAAATGATATCAAGTGATCTCTTTGCAATCAGATGTTTTTTAGAGACCGTGAGGATAACCAGTTGAAATAAAATCAAGTTTTACAAGTAACACGTCACTCTTTGCAATCATTTGTGGCCCAGCCGGCACCAGCTTGTAATAGCCTGATATATCAGTTTTTACCTGACTTAACGCGTACCTCTTTGCAATCATGGTACTCGTATCTGATGCCTCATTAACGCCCTTGCGACGCTGGTTCCGAACTCTTTGAAACTGACGGTTACGTTCAACATATTCCGGATGGGATGCGCGATACCGCCCCCAATAACCCTTATTCTTCTCACACCAACGTCTTTGAGCATCTGCCTGATTGTTTTTGTAGTCTTGGTCTATAGCAAGTTTCTGTTTTCGCCATTTTTTACGTCGGGCATTTTGGCATTGACGACAAGAGCAGTATCGCTGACCGGGTATATTGGACAAGGGTATAAACTTCTTGCCACAGTGCTCGCATCCTCTTTCCACTTTTATCTCCCTGATTTGTATTCACTTGGAAAAACAAAGTGTAACGTATATCCATTTTTGAAAATACGACAGGAAGATACTGCTAAGACAGTGGGGCAATCCTGATGAGCAGCGTTAATAAAAAATTCTTGGTGGGTTACTTGAAATGAGTAATGGTGGGTCTATTCTGATGAGCATCGAAGCCTTTAACTCTAAAAAGTCTACGGGTGTCTGATATGTTATCCTCAGTAACAGTGGCTTCAAGCTCTTCTGTCAGAAACTCTAACAAGAGGGAAAAATCCTCACCTGAAACGTCTTTAAAAGATAGACTAAAGCTTTTTCTTTTAGTGATTAAACAATTATCTTTAATATATTCAGCAAGTTCTTTCGAAAGCCCCTTGTTTTTTCCGGCTGTTGGATCTATGGTTGTTGTTCCGTCATTTTTATAATAAACAACCAGAAGAGCCTCGCTATTATCTTTCGGAATGCAGAAATGATAACCATACCCTTTCTTTGCAGGCTCTATTTTTTCATCAAGATCGGCCCACTCTTGAATGGTTTCGTCAAACTTGTTGCGATCAATATTTAGATTTTTAAAAGTCATGCTCATCCAACCATTTAAAATTAAGAGTTATTTTAGAGCAAATTATACAACAAAGCATTAAAATGTGTCAATAAAACTTATGGATTGAATTTCTCTCCATATTAAATCGTTATGTGAATTTTAATGGTGTTATTTTATCATATAAAGAGAAATAAGCTGATCCACCATCATGCTTTACGATTTATTTCTTTGACATACGTCGCTGCTTTAGTATTTATTTTTTTCTTTTTGTCAAAACTATCTTCAATAAAAAAAGATACTTTTAAGCCTCTCTCAAGCCTATTTTTGTTCCCTTTAAATGAGTTTGTCTTGAAATAGTAATCCTTCCCGTTTTCACTTGAGATGAACCCAGCTTTTCCGTCTTTAAGGATTGTCTTAACAGTGCCAACCATACTTGGTAGGCTGGAATACTTTTCTTTCTCCCATAACACCTTCAATTTTTTAAGTGACTCTGATTGTTTTTCAAGTATTTGAGGGAAATGTCAATTTTTTATATTCAGGTAAATTTTTGCACGCAGCTTTTTCCAAGAATTTTTTCCATTCTTGGTGATCAACTCCGGGCTTTTACTTGCAGCAAGATAAGATGCTCTTTTGCATCCTGATCGCCCTTGTGCGATCCAAAGGTGGCACCATAAGCAAGAACAACTCCCACTTATTCTCATTTTTCCCAAAATTTAGCGCCGCATCTATCGCATAGTTTAATGCCTTTTTATTATCTCCTAAATCATAATATATGTTTGCTATTTCATGCTGAATGAACCATTCTTTTTTGTTTTGAAGAATGTTTTTCAGTTCTTCAACTGCTTGATCTTTATCCCCTAAATTTGCTTTTGATAGAGCTATCCGCCTTTTAAACCAAGTGTCATTACCGTGATGAAATTTTTCGAAATTGATTAATGCTTGTTTGCTCAATTCGATACATTCCTGAAAAGACCCTATCTTCCCCAAGGCTTTTGTTTTAATTGCAAACCATTTTTCTTTTTCAGATTGAACTTCCCTCTGCTTTCCATCAACTCCTATAAATCGATAGGGTTCATCTGAAAGGCTTTTCTGATCTAATCTATCAAGCCAACGAATAACAGCTTCTGCTGGGTAAGTTTGCTTGGTTTGAATAAGGTAATCAATAACTCGAAAGATTGTTTTAGCTTGCGGTGAATATTGGTCTTGGGAAGTTAGGTCTTGGATAGCATTTACTGCTTTAAAGAATTTATTTTCATCCTTTTTAATATGTTCATCATCCTTTTTAATTTCAATATCATAAATACACCAGGCATAAAGACTATTTCCAGCTCCGAAATCCGGCTTACTTTGATAAATGGTGCGGCATATTTCAAGCGCCTCTTCGGGATTCCCAAGTTTTCGAAGGCAAGTAGCCAACCCCCAGCCGTCCCACTCGTTGCAGCTTTCCCTATGATTAGCCCATAAATCATTGTATAGTTTTAGGGCTTCGGAATATCGGCTTTGTTTCCGGAGTTCTAAAGCTTCTTTTTTATTTTTTTGAATTTCACTCATGGCCTGGTGAATTCAGTAAATATACGTTCAAACGCTTATAGATATCATGAAGAGCTTAGGGCATTATATGTTTTAATCTTGTATTTCATATAGTTAAATTAGGATACGTGGAAGCATTGCGGATGCATAGCTTTTTAACAGATTATCAACTTCCTTGAAACTTTTATAGCCAACGGTTAAATCTCTATTTTTTCGTGTATTTCGATCTAAAAAATCAAAGCCGCGGCCTATGTCGATAACAATTTGATCGGTAACCAGGTATCTGTCGTGAGGAAGCGCCTGACTATTATCAGGAAGCTGATAAAATTGAATTTCCATGGGTAAATTTTCGAGCCTGCCGGTTTTAAAACTGACAAGCTGTGTTTTTATGTGATGATCCGTATGTCCCTCTGGCTTGCCACAATGAAAAATTAATTTGCAGCTTTGGGGCTCTACGATAATTTGTTCAAACCAACGCAAAAAGGTTTTAACCGTATATTCAAAGTTACCACTAAATCTTGAGCCAAACAGCTTGTCACATATCTCTATTCGGGTTGGATACCGCAACATTTTTCCAAAACACCAGTTTAAGAAATCATTTTGATCAAGCTCCCCATTTGTAAATGTACGTCCATTTATTGCCAAATTGGATCTGACATTTTCAAAATTGGTGGTCTGAAAGGTTGCCAAGGTCGCCTTTTCAATTCCATCTGGAATTTCAGCATCCTTATTAGCTTCTGAGAAAAGGAGAAGGTCCAAAAAACATTCCGCTGCCTGTTCAACAAGGCAGGATATATCATCCTCGTTTCCGGAATAGTCGGGGACAAGACAATAGATGAAGCGATTCCGTTTTTTTAAAGCTGTCAATAAGGATTTGATGATTTTTCTATCAAAAGTGTCCGGGAGGCTATTAACCTGCTCCTTGATAGCGTCTTGAAGCCGGTAATCTTCAAATTCGGCAATAAAACAATTCTGAGTAAAACCTCTCAGGATGCCTATCAATGCCTGCATGGCAAAATCATTTTCAACGTTTTCAACGGACAAAACGTCAGGGTCCAGGTAAGTATAAAATATCATACTTTAAAAAAGTTCCTCGAAATCTTCTTCAAAAAATCCACCAGGGCATTGATCTATAAGCCTTCCGCGTTCATCAACGCGAAGCTCCTGAACTGTTGAACCTTTTGGAGTCCCATTAATATAAAGAAGCGCGATGTCATTCGGAGAGATTTTTGGCATTCCGTTGTTCTGATTCCTTGTAGTTTGTCGTATGCGTTTTAATAACCGAAGTATTAAATGTTCACTGTGAGTTTCTATAATGAATTTATTTTTACTCCTACCAAGTGCCGATTCGATAAAAACATCGCCTAGTTCCGCCTGAAGTGCTGGGTGCAGGTGAATTTCCGGTTGCTCAATAGCTATAATCTTTTCGTGTGAAGCATAAGCAGACACTAACACAGGCAATACCTGGCTTACACCGATGCCAACATCCCGGTGGGAGACCTGTGTGTCTGTTCTTCGATCAAGAAGAACAAGCTCCTGGATACCGGAAAGGTTTGATTCTGATTCCTTCATTTTTGAAAGTGCATTGTATACTTCCCCGAAGAGGTCTCCCTGAACACCTTCCTCTACACCAAATACTGTCCAATCGTTTTCAACAAAGGCCTTTTCAATTTGTTCGATTATTTTCTCATAATCTGCATCAAGATCATCGATGGTCAAAAGGTTTTTAGTGGACAGCTCGTAAGGCGTACTCAGCTTTTCCTCGTCGCCCAGCCAAGAATTAACCCTTCCTCGAATTTCCTGATTCCGACGGACCACATCCCAGGCATACCCGCCACCCGCATACCAGTTGATGTCTTCGTGCTCGGCAAAAGCAAAATGTCGGGCTGGGTATGAGCGCAGCGGCCCAAGATACTGAAGGCGGTTGATTTCGGATTGAAGTTGTGAATTCAACTCTCGGATTAATTCATCTAAGGTACGCGGAAGGAAGAAACGGAGTGCCTTAGCAAGATCTTCCTGACGATATCCCTTACTGACCGGAAAAAGGCTCAGTTGTCGTGCTTCTCCCTCTTCTTCCGTGCTATGATCTTTTAGACCCTTTGGGAAAAATGCACCCATGGGCGCCCGTAGGTTGGCAATTATTTCGGCAATGGGATCTTTAAGTCTGGCAAGATCTTCTTCGGTTATTTTGCCGGTAGTGGTGAAGCCTTCCAATAGGGCCTTAATGATCCTTTGTATTACAGGATGCTTGTGCGTTAGAAGATCAAGTGCAAGGTGACCGGCCGGCCGGCGGCTCATTCGTAAAAGCGTCTTGCCCTCACTTTCAAGCTCGTAAGAAAAGACTTGTGGCGATGTTCCAGGCATAGGCTGATCCATATCGTCAAGAGGCATGCCGATGGTTACACCGGCGGTGATCTCACTTACCGGTTCGAGAAGTTCATTGAGGCGTCCCTGGAGTTTTTTTGTGTCAAGAGTCAGGCGCCAATCCATACGGCGATTGGCTTGCCGTCTATGGATATACTGCCGGAAGCCTCCGAGATCGATGGAGCTGCCACCCAGGTCTGTACGGAACAGGTCGATCTCGCCGGTGCGAAGCGCCTCATGAGCTAAAGCCAGGCTGTGGATAATGCTCGATTTGCCGGCGCTGTTTGCCCCGAAAATCAGCGTTATTGGCTTGACCGGTATCTTTTGCGTTTCCGCAAATGCTTTGAAATTGCCAAGATGAAGGGAGTTGATCATTTCTTATCTCCTAAGATGCCAATGCCTTTGCCTGTAGTTCCATTTCCTGCAATAGTTTCTTCATGTGTGCCTCGCGCCAGGAGGCGGTGAGGTCGCCTGTGAAGGCATTATGGAGCAAGCTTTTATATAGAATTTCTATCTTTGTCCTTGCTTTCCGCATGTAATTTTTTTGCTGATAAATATTTTTTACTTGTCCAGAAAATTTATCTTGTAAATATTTTGGAGGAATTGGAATAGGTAGATCCCTTAATACTTTTAAATTTATATTTTTCTGTGCTGCTTGTGGTGCATTATTTTCTAAAACAGGCTGAAGGAACCATAGCCACGCTTGAACATATTCTATGGTCACATCAGCCCCAGGATGAAAACCAACAATACTGTCTGGAAAACAGGCATCAAATTCCAAAACACCTGTCCTTGCAATGTTGGCGGCAATGGTTATACATAATGTTCCTCTAGGCCACATACGGCTTTGTGATAGACCAATGTCTGAATAGGTTTGTGTGTAATTACGTATTCGCCCTCCTGAATTGGCAACATCTCCTGTTTGAATTAGTGGGTAAGGCCCTCCAAGAAGGATTGGATCATTCCTGGGGCGATGTTTTGATTTTCCCCTTTCTAACGTGCCAACATTTCCTAATTTATCAACATTCCAACTTCCCTTATTAGCCACTGGATTGCCAAACATCTTGATAAACAATGCCGGTAGGATTCGTTGGATCTTTGCATCGGCATCCGCACGCAACTTCCGCAATCTGTCCACCTGGTCGAGGATTTCAACAATTCGATGTTGTTCGGAAATTGGGGGCAGTGGCATCTTAATCTTGCTGAAATTCGTTTTATTCAAAATTGGTACGACGGCGTTACTTGTTAATGACTGAAGTTTTTGAGTTATTGATTTACAATAGTAATATCCAAAACGTGGCTCAATAATCGAATTAAATATTAAAGAATTAATCTGCTGATTAGTAGCAAGCGCTGTTCCTGCAATGCCGACACGCCCTATAGATCCGATACAACTCACCATCACTGTACCTACGGGAATAAGACGAGATATCTTCTGACCTTTAAGGGACAATGTTTCTTCTGTGGCTGTAACCGGTTCCCATTTGTCTAAATCAGGTGGTTTTACCCATGGCACTCCTGGGCCATAGTTTTCAGGATTCTTCTTAGGTGGCGTATTTCCGGTAACTATTTCGGCAAGTTTTGAAAAAGCAATTTCGGGCCACTTCATCCCGCCGCCTCCACATATTTCAGCAATTTCTCAAACCCCACTGTGATTTCCTTCTCAATTGCTATCACCTCACGAATAAGATCAGCCGGGTCTTCATCCGGCACTTCTTCACCAATCTGTGGCTTGTAGCGGCTGGCGGTGAGGTTGAAGTCACCTGCCTCGATCGTGTCATAAGATACCCACCAACATTTGGGTTCTTTGCTCCCCGGATCAAGAATGGGACCCGCCTCTACTCCAGGTGGCGACTGAAAATTAGATTTCTTATATTCCGCCCACGCGGTAAGAAGCTCGGGAATGTAGTTTTTCTCAGGCGTCTCCGGCCGGACGCCGCCCTGGATCTTGACGGGGTCAAAGCCGTCGTTTTTCACATCATAAAACCATATTTTTTCCGTGGCAGCCTCACCCTTTTTCGCATCGGAAATTGGTTTGCGAAACACCAGCACCGAGGTTTTAACGCCGGCATAGGGTTTGAATACCCCGGCGGGGAGCGACACCACGGCAAGCATCTCAAAATCCTGCACAAGTTTTTGCCGCAGGGACTTGTGAGCGTTAGTGGGTCCAAACAGAGCCCCTTCAGGCACAACCACGGCGCAGCGGCCGCCGGGAGCCAGCGACTCCATCATAAGGGCCAGAAAAAGAAGCTCGCTTTTCTTTGAGCTTGTGGGCAGGTCCTGGCGGATGGACTCTTTCGGCAGCACTCCGGCAAAGGGCGGGTTGGAGAGAATTACTTTGTAGCGCCGGTTAAGATCATCCTCGGACTGTCCCCCGATTTCGGAGAGCACATTGGCACGTTTAAGTCTGGCCTTGCCGATGCCATGCAGAACCAGGTTCATCATGGAAATGCGCATCATCTGTCGGGATACATCCGTCCCGTAAATGGAGGCCTCCAAAACGCCCCAATCCGGTATCCGTTCCCCGGCGCCCTTGCGGTAAGTTTGCAGGTTGGGAATTGCTTTTTTTGCTTCTTCCAAGTTTTGGCCACGCTTTTCAAGCCATTCCTCACCGTAGATCGGAATTTCCTGGGGCTTTTCGCTGTATTTGGCCAGAAGATGGTCTACTGTATCAATCAGAAAGCCGGCGGTCCCACAAGCCGGGTCATTAATAGTATCGCCGATATCAGGGTCCACCATGGCGACCATAAAAGCGCGGATCTGCCTGGGTGTCCGAAACTGGCCGTTTAAGGCGGACTGACCGAGATGAGTCAGCAGGTACTCGAAAATATCACCCTTAACATCCGGCCCCAGTTTGCGAAAATCAATGGTGTCCAATTCATCCACCACCTCTTTCAAAACATTGGGGTCCATGATTTCCAGCACCGCATCCCGGAAATATTCAGCCACCTGAGGCTCGTCTTTTACAAGAGAGGCCATGTAAGGAAAAACCTCGTCGCGAATGAAATCCCTTAATTTGTTCCCGCTGAAAAACCGCCACTTCATCCACCGGAAACGTTCCGCCTGGTCAGGAAAAAGCCGTTTGCCGTTGCCGGCATCGAGACGATCCCTCAGCTCGCGATTGCTTTCCTCTTCATCAAGGAGTTTGAGATAGATAAGATACGATATCTGTTCAATATAAGTTACCGGGTTGGTTACCCCGCCTGCCCAGAGAATATCGGTTATCCGCCTGAGTTTGCGGCGTATTTCCTGATCCATAATACAGCGTCCCTTCCATTAGTTCGGTTATAAAGTCTTCCTGAAAACGTTTTTGTTGATATCTTCAATAATTTCCATGAGTCCCTGTTCTCCAAAAAGCTCCATCCCTATCCCTGCCGCATTAAGAATTGATAACGGCGGATTAAAAAGGTCATCCAGCATGACTTTGCCGGTGACGATTCCACGATTTTTCAGCAGAGAAAGATATTCCGCCTGTTCAGGGGCAAGAGCGCGCGAAACCAGCCAGGCCCGGAAAATTTCTTCCAGTTGTTCGTCCCGGCTTTTAATCTTGAGCCTTCCTAAAGCTTCCTTGACAAAGTCTATGAGATTGCCGACCGGATTTTTATAGGCTCGGCGCAGATTTTCCTCGTTAAAATACATTTTTGGTGAATTCAGTTTTGCTACCAGGGACTGCTCTTCCTCATCGGTCAACGGTTCGTCATTTTTGACCTTCTCGATAACAGGATCTTCCTTGCCGAGCTTACGAATGATTTTTTTCCAGTTAGTAACATAGTCCTTTTTGTCGATGCGTTCGCCGTCAGGACCGACTTCAACATAGCTCACGGCTTCCAGCCATTCGTCATCCACTCCCAGTTCAATCAGTTCGGATACAGGGTCCGGTTTGCCACCTGCACCGCCTGGTGCATAGCCGCCCTCTTCGGTCCATTCAAAGACATCCGTATCGCTGTCATTAAAATTTTTATGATTCTGAAAAAAATCGTAAATTATAAACTTTTTTTTCTTAATGTGAGGGGCTATGCGCGTACCGCGTCCTCGCATTTGTTGATAAAGGATTGGGCTGAACACCCTGCGACACATAACAAGGTGCAGGACTTCCCGACAGTCAAATCCGGTGTCCAGCATGCCGACGCTGACAGCCACCATGGGATAGGTTTCTTTTTTGAACTTTCGAATCAATGCATCCGGGTCGGCAACGTCTGAAGTAATGACTGCGGCGTAATTGCCTTTGAGTTCCGGATGCAGTTCATTCAGATACTCGGCAAGCCGGGCGGCATGATGTTTGGTGATGGCAAATATGATTGCTTTACCCGGCCCGGTATCCTGACCAGGGGCGAGATCCTTGTAATTATCCCAGGCCAAGCGGTCGAATTCTTCCATCATGAGGCGGTTGGTTTTTTCGTTTGTCCATTGTCGTTCAAATTTGGCGGGGTCAAAATGCTCCTCGTCAATGTCAGCACCCTCGGCAATGACCTCAGTGACTCCGGTGGCAAATTTATAAGGTACCAGGTACCCGGCAGCAATGGCATCCTGTATTCGATAGGCAAAATCCGGCTGACCGGTCTTGCAGTGATAAAATTCATATGTATTGCGGTCTATATATCGGGCCGGTGTAGCGGTCAGTCCGATGTGCAGCGCATCAAATCGCGTTAGCGAAGCCTGCCAGGCACCATAAATGGAACGATGGCTTTCATCCATAATCACAACGTCGAAATATCCGCTGGTGTAATTCTGGTAACGGCTGATCATGGTTTGGAGCAAACACACGGTTATCTGCTTTTCCTGACGAACGATGCCGGGTCTCAGCCAGTAGCTGCTGTGCTGGCCGCCGAGCAAATCTTGAATGGTTTCGAGTGCCTGCTTGGCAAGCTGTTCGCGATCGACAAGGAACAAAACCCGTTCCACCCAGCCCGCCTCAATAAGGCGTTTGATATAAAGCACGGTAAGGTCTGTTTTTCCCGTACCCGTGGGCAATTCAATTAAAAAGCGACGCTTTCCCAATTCAAAAGCCTGATCCATCGCACGCATGGTCTCTTGTTGATAGGGCCGGAGCCGTCGTGTTTCGCCTTGGCGGATGTAATACTCCGGGATATCAATCGTTGCCAGTGGTTTCCGATTTTGCCGGGACTCGACCAGGCGTTCAAGGTCTCTTCTTGAAAAAAACGAAGCAACAATACGAGCGTCGTCGTTCTGATAATCCCAAAAATAAATCAATTCGCCATTTGTTAGAAAAATGAAAGGAGCACCCAGTGCCTTGGCATACGGCAGCGCCTGCTGCTTAGCCACATAAGGGTTAATCGCATTCTTTTTGGCCTCGATAACGGCAAGCGCCCGTCCGTTTTGATTGCGAAGCACATAATCGGCACGGCCTGTAACCGACTTACCTTCTGTATCATCTTGGCCTGATTCGAATCCAGATACAGTTTCCGAAATTTGATTTTTCCCTGCGGCCATTTTTTTTGCGTTTTGAATATGAACTTCCGTCAGCACTTGAGATTTGTCGGCAGGATCCCAGAGGGCTTCTCTTAACAAATCGTCAACCAAGATTCTGGCGTCAGCTTCCGTTGCTTGTGTACTCATGGTTTCACCTTTGCTCAGCAGTATCCTCAGCAATTCTTATACCATATTTATTCAAGGCCATATTTTTTTAACCAGTTAGAAAATGTTTGGTAATTTGGAAGGCCGACCAGTTTGGTAGCCTTTGTCTTGTTGCCGCCTGCCTCATCCAGAGCACGTTTTAAATAATGCTGTGCTAATTTTTCCATAAGTTGCAGCAGGTTGATACCGTCGTTGATTGGCTTCCCAAGAAGACCGTCGTCCTCTGTTTTCAGAACCGGTAGCATTGCTTCGCGAATATCCTCAACATCAATTGTGTTTTCAAACGACCATAGGGCCGCCCGGCGCAATGTGTTCTGCAGCTCCCGGATATTGCCTGGCCAACTGTGCTGAAGCATAAGATTTTTTGCAGAAGCAGAAATTTCCTTGTGTTTATACCCCGGTTCATCAACGCTTTCCTGATTGATCTGATCCAATAGTCGATCGATCAGCAAGCTGATATCACCCGGTCTTTTTCTTAGCGGCGGCAATTTTAAAACAGCAACGACAATACGATAAAACAGGTCGGACCTAAAGTGATTTGCTGCAACCTCATCGATTAAATTTCGGTTTGTCGCAGCAATTATTCTTACATCAAATTTGATGGGTTGCGTAGCACCAAGTTTCGTAATTTCTTTTTCCTGGAGAGCTCTCAATATTTTTGTTTGCGCCAACATTGGCAATTCGCCAATCTCATCGAGAAACAAAGTCCCTCTATTTGCTGCTTCAAAATAGCCTTTTTTTTGCTTGTCAGCCCCGGTAAATGCTCCTTTTTCATGACCGAACAATTCAGATTCTATTAATTCAGATGGAATGGCTCCGGAGTTAACCGCAAGAAAAGGATTGCCTTTACGGGGGCTTGCTTCATGAATAGCTCTGGCAAGCAGTTCTTTTCCTGTTCCGGTTTCACCTTCAATCAACACGGGAACAGATCTTGGCGCAATATGGCGCGTTTTTGTAATAACTCGACTCATAATCCGGCTTTGATGAATGATGTTTTCAAACTCCGGTGCTTCCGGGGGAAGTCCTGCTGCCAATTTTTCCAGACGCTTGTCAGGTCCGCGGAGAAGGTCCGGGATGAATTCGGCAGACATATCAAAGGGGACGGAAGCCGTTCGAACGCCATGTTCGAGTGAGGATTCAATAAGCTCAGCCGGAAACCTTGTTTTGGCTAAAATGATCCACACGGCTGCCATGGCCGGTGTGCCGGGGCTGAGATGAAAGGTCAGGGAAACAGAAGAACCATATTCAGTTATTTTATCTGAAACTAAGCGGGATGCTGTTTGATAGATTTCACCGAAATTTGTGGGGCTGGAAAGAGATTCATAATGAGCGGTAATTTTTGCAGGTGTTTTTTCGTGTAACCATTTTATATATTTAGAAGAACGGTCTTTCCCATAATTGCTGATCAAAACGATTTCATCATAACCTCTTGCTTTTGCTGCTTGAGCAATCGGGCCAAGCCCGACCTTTTCATTTTCTGAAGAGGCTTTTAAATCTGTCGCTCCTAACCAGCAAATTAGTATTTGAGCCATAATAGTAATTAATACAAAAAATTTTCTATATTTGCAAATTTTTTTATGCTTATTTGACTATAAGGTGAAATGTGATGATTAGAAATTGGCTTAGGGGGCGTTCGTGCAGATCGTGTTTAAGTGTAAATGAACAATTAAGAATTTTTCAGCTTGAGATATTTTCTAAAGATCACACCTCCACCCGATCCTTTGATAAGAGAATAGTATCATGAAATCCTAGGCAAAGGGACCATTAAAAATACTCCACTCGTTGGTGGTATTTTTCCTGTCGCCCTTGACCGTTTTTGCTTTTGATGTGGGAACCAAATCTACAAAGTATCCTAATGCTTGAATCCTGCCTTCACCGTCATAATTCCAAACCTCAAAATGTGTTGATTTCCTTTAGAAACCTTGTATAAAGTTAATTTCGGAAGAGAGACACGCTTTTAAGTTTTTAAATTTCTACAAAATTGAAGCTTAAACCATACTGACGACAAGAACATGAAAAGCAAAGGTTTCAGACCTAAATTCACCATTACCAACCGCATCACAGCAGGACTAACCCGCATTGAACGGGCCCGAGGCTTTCTGGAGGCGGCAACGCTGTCAGAGGAATGGATTCACGAAATGGGAAACCGGGCTTTGATGCTGGAAGCCCACCATACGACCCATATCGAAGGTACACAATTGACGCTGGAACAAGCCGAGCGTCTGTGGCAGGGCGACAGTGTGCCCGAGGCCGATCCGGATGAAGCACGGGAGCTGTTGAACTACCGCAAAGCCTTTGATTTCGTTTCCGAGTATCTCAAGAGTGGTGATCCGATTACGGAAGGCCTGATCCGGGAAATTCACAAGCGGCTGGTGGAAGGCGTAAGGGGTGGAGCCGCATCTCCGGGCAACTATCGAAGAATCCAAAATTACGTAGTCAATTCTGCTACTGGCGAGACGATTTATACGCCGTCTCCGGCGCATGATGTTCCCATCATGATGGCCGAGTTGGTGAATTATCTCAACAGAGAAGCCGAAACACATCCCGTGTTGATAAGCGGGATCGCCCAGTTTGCGCTTGTTCATATCCATCCTTTTTTAGACGGCAACGGACGGACATCACGATTGCTCTCCACCCTGTGCCTCTACCGGGCAGGGTACGATTTCAAACGACTGTTTACTATTAGCGAATACTACGACCGGGATCGCGCCACATTCTATCGGGCGATTCAGCATGTCCGGGGAAATAATATGGATATGACCGGTTGGATAGAGTATTTTATTGAAGGTTTGAGCATCCAGCTTACCGAAGTCAGAGATCGCGGGGAGCAGGCCATCCGCCGGGATGTGCTTACCAAGGAATACAAACTTTTGGATCGCCAGGCCAAAGCCCTCGGACACATCTTGGAACACGACTGCCTGACCATTCAGGACTACGAACGCTTGTGCCCTGAGATCAACCGCCGGACCCTGCAACGGGATCTCAAAGCAATGGTGGATCTGGGCTTGTTGATTTCGGAGGGGGCGACCAACAAGCTCGTTTACCGGATGAGGAAGGTGAGCTAAACTTGCGACAATCTTGCGACACAACTTACGACAAGCTCACGACGTGACTTGCGACAGCTACTTTGTTTAAAGGATAGCGGGGCACCCCTATGTTTTTCAGTTTCTATAAATCGAACCCATAATATGCAGATTCATCTTACTATATCCATTTGAGATATTTGCTGGAGATCACACTTACAGTCAACTTTTTGATAAAAAAATAATGTCTAATAAATTATTCCTATCTTAATTCCTGCCATACGAATCTGTTTATTGAAATATGCTTAATTTTTAATCAGGTCTTATAGACCCGGTTGATAAGGTCTTGTTTTAATTTTAACACGGCCAATTCCTTGGCCTTAGCTTCCACTTCGACCGTGATATCGAGATTCTTCCAGCACACCGGGAAGTCATCTGTATTAATGTAATCATGATGGTGGCGAGGGTTGCCGGATTCCCATCCGTTTTTGGGGCTTGACAGGTGAAACAGCGGCTCGCGGTTCCAGGTGCCCAAAGCCAGTTCCGTGGTTGCTTCAACGCTGCTGCCGTCGGGCAAACAGCGATGATGGTGCACGTCATACACCAGAGGGATGCCCATGTCCCTGCAGACCGGCAGCAAATCCTTGGGCGTGTAAACCCGGTCGTCGTTTTCAAAGGTCAATCGCGAACGCACCGCTTGGGGGAGTTGCTCGATTCGTTTTCGGAGGCGGCGCAGGGACGTACTTTTATCCCCGTAACCCCCTCCGCCGTGGATGTTGATAACATCCGCATTTACCCACCGGGCCACCTCTGCCTGGTAGATCAAATCGTCAATAGAACGCTGAACCACCTCGCTTCTCAGTGATGAGAGCAAAATGAACTGGTCGGGATGAAATGTCGTTCGGAGATCGTGCTTTCGGCAAAACCGGCCGCAGTCTTTGAATATTTGTATAATCTGATCGTGGAAGGGCAAATCTTCTATGGAGTATCCAATATGGGGATGGGTTTTTAGGGGTAGTATCTGGCTGTTGATCCGAAAATCCTTGATGCCGTGATCCCGACAATATCGCAGGGCTTTCTGCAAGGCGTGGGCATTGTGCCGGCAAATTTCGGCAAGGTATTTAAGCTGTTGATTGCGGGAAAATCTCTGAAGATATTTTGCGGTTGTACGGCGAAATTTAATGGGCTCTTTACGAAAGATGCAGCACAGGCCGAAGCGAATCATGACAAGATTTCCTATTTAGTGTCCATCCATAAATGGTCCTTTTTGACTTTGTCTTTTGATGGATATAGGTTATAGTAATATTTTAACTCCATCACAAATAGTTTTTGCGCCTCACTCGGCGTTTCGGAAAACTTGTGAATATAGGAGGTGTTTCAATGAAAACATGTAATTTGACTGATTTTATGCAAGCGCTCACACCCTGGCTTGACGATGATTATATTCGCAAGGCCTGCTTGGATGACAACGGTCATTTTGTATTGCTGTTCACGGACGGCGTAAAAAATGTCTACCACATTGAAGATTGTGAAAAATCCCAACTAAAGGCGATACTTGAAGATCTGAAAAAGAAAGGTGTCCCCGTCGAATTGTCCTGATAAATATTTTCGTGAATTTTTGATGCATATCATATTCAAATACCCAAACATACGCATCGGAAAATTAAACCCATATTCATCGTAAACAAAAGGAAAGTGAAAATGACCGTAGCAGAAACATATCAGAAAGCTGTGGATGCAGAGGTGAAGTTTTCCGACGGGACGGACCACCGTCTCAGCGAATTATGGAAGAAACGTCTCCTGCTTCTTGTTTTTCTTAGACACTTCGGTTGACCCTTTTGCCGCGAGCAAGCGGTGCAGTTGCATCGCTCCAAAGCACAGTTTGAAAAAATTGGCTTTCAGGTTGTTTTTGTGGGTCTGGGAACTCCCGATCGGGCGGAAGGGTTTAAAAAGCAATTTTCTCTATCATTTCCAATAATCTGCGATCCCGAAAAAAAGCTGTATCAGACATATGGCCTTGGGAGAGGTTCTGTTGCCCGTATGGCATCACCGGCCTTTTTGTTGAAAGGGTTGAAAGCCCTGTCACGGGGACACATACCGGGTGTGCCACGGGATGATATTATGCAGATGCCCGGTGTGTTTTTGATAGACACTTCCGGCAATATTCGTTATGCGCACTATTCAAAAGACCCTTCCGATAATCCATCGATTGAAACCTTGCTGGCATTAAAGGAGATCTTTTAGGAAAAAGTGGCGCAGGTAAAGATTGCCGGCAGAACAAGATGAAACCGCATCGAATCAATTTTGGATTTATACTAAGTCCGGATGCGAACTGGCCGCTAAAGGTTGTGATGGTTGATATTTTGTGGGGCGTTTTTCTCTGTTCCATGGTCGCTTCCATAAGTTTTTTGATTGCGAAATGGCTCTCGTAAACGGTTTCGGATATCCCCCGCTTTATGTTCCACTTTACAATGATCTGTACCCTAGAGTAATATATAAGAGTATAGAATATATTGAAGTAGACGACATATTCTGATTGCCCGAACAAACCATAAAACCTAAAATCTTATTTTAAGGCCATTTTAAAAATAGTGGCCCCCTCTCAAAGACATAGCGCAATCCAATGAAATAATATGTTGTAAAACAAAGAAACTGACTCTAACCGGTGTCATCTTGGAACAGGGCGAGAGCAGACAAAAAAACGGGATGAAGTTTGAAACTCCATCCCGTTAGAATGAACTGGGTAATCAAGCGTTTTTGTCAAAGGGCCGGAATCCGAGCCCTTTTCCAGTTAGCAGTGTTTGAGAACGCAGGATTAAAACTTATACCTGATTCTCATGTCTGCTCGCCAAATATCTTCATCAGAGTTGCCGTCTTGAATGACGTCTCTTTCAAAATAATCCATGGCGTCGCCGGCAGCCAGGAAACCTCCGTTAACCGCCCACTCCACATTTTTGAACAGTTTGTACTTGAAATAGCCCATAAATTCAAGGCCGATTTCGTCTTCTTTCACGAGCGAACCGTTGGCGGCAGTGTACTCGAGATCCTCGGCCGTCATCATGTACAACGCTGCCACGCCCAGCTTGAGCTTTTCCGTGGCCTGGTAGTCGTAGGCTAGTTTGTTCATAATGAACCCTTTGTCCAGTATGTAATGCCGCTCGGTGAAGTAATTGTCATCTGCGAAGCCGCCTTCCGTGATGATGACATCGTCCATGCGGTCGATATCCGTGGCCATGAAGGCCTCTAAATCATCATCAGTGGAATCATCGTCTCCCGAGGTGTACCAGAAGGTGTAGGTCAGGGTGCTCTTGCCCATTTTCATACCCAGATCGGCATGGAGAAAGTAAGCGCTGACATCGTAATCGTCCACCGCATTCGTGACCCCGTCGAGATCTATGAATTCCATGTTATCCATACTTCCGGTCTGGTACATGAGATCCCATTTTGCAAAAAAATCACCCGATTTAAAAGCGCCGTCAACGCCCAGGGTGACCAAATTAACGTCAATTTCTTTGTCGGATAATTTTTTGAATTCCCAATCTGCAACAGACAGGGTGTAATCATTGCCGGATGCTGGATCATAATCATCGATGTTGTTCCACTGCCACAGGGCCAGGAGGCCAACATTCAACCCCTCTTGAGGTTTGAAGTCCAGACGGCCGTAGAAGGCGTCATGGTCGTTCCGGAGGTCCGCATCCTGATCGCCGGTGACGTCTGCCTCATAGCCCCGCAACCAACCCAACTGATAGTCGAAACTGCCGGCGGCGCCATACAGCTTGACTCCGCCTACGGTTTCCTGCCATAGAAATGAGTTTATGTTAATCGGTTGCAGCCCCATGCGCACCCGGGATTTCTGCTCGGCAAAGGGAAGCTGAAAATCAAAGTAGCCCCAACGAACTTCCATATTTATCTGATCGCCGGAGTATCCCATTTTTTTGCTCTCACCAAAACGCAGACCGCCGATTTCGGTGGCAAACACGCCCTTATAATCGCTGTCGTCGCTTACCGCTTCGAACCAGAACCGATACTTGATCTCAGCAAAGTTGTCATAAGCGCTGCCGTCGTCAATCGAGTTAACCCTATTATCGCCGGCCGCGTTAAAAAATTCGTTGTGATTGGTTCCCAGCATGAAACGGTGGTTCATGTCCCCGTGGAACTTGAGCTGAACTGCGGCGGCAGGAACAACCAAACCCACCAGAATCAGGGCCACAGCCGCTAGTGCAACAATCATCTTTTTATTGGTCATCATCGTTCTCCTCCTTTTGTTCGCATACAAAAAGACTTTGTAATTGTAATGATTTTATATTTTGATTTAAAACCGTTATCCTAATAATTTTCTAATCTCCGGTTTTGCTTTTCCCTTTAATTCACCCCCTTTCCAGCGGAGCAGTACCCTATGCAATAAAAAATCGGTCTCCGGTACGCTGATAAAAAATTAAAAAACACTGTCTTCACAGGGTGCAGTCAGCAGGTTGCCACATCCTGTAACAGCCTTGTGGTAAAATATTAAGCATTGTGAAAATACCAGGGCAGGGCCGACAGATCGTACGGGGATGATTATTTTTTTCGAATGTCTTGATCTTGAACGAAGATCCTCATTAATCAAAAGACTTATTGCTGGAGATCAAAAAAGAGCAGGGAGCTTTTTCCTCCGTGTTTGAAGATTAAGCTATATTTGGACACCACCATCAGGACACGGTCCGCTTCGATGTCCATTCCCTGAATGTGGCCATCAACCTTCTTGCCAAGCGTACCGTTGACAAAACGGTTCTGTTTGTACTTGAACACCGCCAGCCGGCTCTGACCCCCGCCGCCGATTCCCGGCGAGACCTTGCCCAAAAAGCCCATGTCCATGGACACCACAATAAGTTCATTCCGGCCGTCGCCGTCAACATCCCGGAACTGTGGCTTGATTTCAAAAACCGCGCTGTTGCTCATCAGGTTCTGGGGAGAGGTGTCTTTGTCGTAAACGAGCACAGAGCCGCTCCCCCCCACAGGGACAGAGGATTTGAACAGGGGTGTTCGCCCCGAATAGATGAAGAGTTTCTCATTGTGGATAAAAGCGGTTTCAGGTTGCCCGTTTCCGGTCAAGTCCCCGATGCAGCTTCCGACTACGTTGAAATGTCGCGGAAAGTCCAGAAAAGGATCGGACCAGCTAAGTTTATTTCCTGCAATACGCCCTTGCCACTTGCGGCTGCCGAAGAGCTCATCGCGGTCAAATTCCTGGGCCAGCAGGGTTTCGGGTATGCCGTCCGCGTTCCGATCAAACGTGCCAAAAATACGGGGAATTCTTTTATGAAAAGCGGTCATCCGGTTTCCTTTTCTCACAAAGAGGTACCCCCAGACGCTACGATCATAATAGGTGTTTACCGCGAGATAAAGAGGGCCGTCTTCATTGGGCTGCCACCATCCCAGGGCCAGGATCTGCCCGGGATGATCGAGCTTAAGCGTGCTCAGCCGTTTGGATCTATCTGTGACCAGATACAGAGTTACCTGCACTCCGTCTGTCACCGCCAAAAGCTTTCCCTCTTTTGTGGGTACAAAATCAGCCATTGCCGTGGGCCGTGAAAAGTTGGCCAGGGTTTGAAGTTCCGGAAAGGACTCTTCAAACCGGACCGTCTGTTTGGAACTATGATTTAATACCGGTTCCGTGTCGGGTTTCGGCATTTTCAGGGCTAATACCGGAGGGGTTTTAGCGGGCTGTGTGGTTTGTATCTTTTTTATGGGAGCGGGTTCGGTTCCATAAGCATGAAGAATTCCGAAATCCGGGCCTCGGACCTCCAGACGATCTTTTTGAAGGATAAAGATCAGGGAGTTGGCGTGGTCTTTTGCCGGTGAAGACGGTGTTGCAGGCCGAATCGCCTGGGATGGGTCGTAATCCACCCATTCCAACTGGCGAATGGCGGACTGCAAACGGGTGAACATATCCCGCCCCTGCCCCGTGTAATCCCAGAACAGGGCCGGGACCTTGTCATAACGGCAGATGACGTCGCCCCTTTCGGGTTTTTTGGAGTCGGGAAGCAACCGGGCAAAGGAATAACCGGACGCAGTCCGGGTTACGGCAAGCATTGCCTTTACTTTTCCGAGATACCCGATAACTTTTCCGGTCACCGGATGAATAATCTCTTTATCCTTGGAGTAGATACTGAAGACATCCCCGGGCGAGATCCCGTTGGATGCGTCCATATCAATGATGTACTCTTCTCCGGCCTGCCTCACCAAATAACCGGAAATAGAGCTGAAATCCCGGACGATCTTGTCGATATTTATGGCATTGGTTTGAGCGCTGCCGGACACAGGAATCGCGGCCAGAACCATAGCAGACAAAAGAAAACCAATATAACGGATGTATCGTAATTTTAGCATATTTCCCTCACATAGAAAAAAGGATTTGTGTTCATGAAGCCCTATTGTCAATAACCTTCGCATTTCATTCGGCGACATAATCTCGCAAAGATAATTGTTTGTCAAACGATTTAGTTGCCGTTCAATCCAAGACAATTCGTTCTTTTCGTTCAGTTTTAACGCACAAACGATCAAGAAATTTTTTCTTAAAAGGATCAAAGTCGCTATGCAAAAGACTTGTTACCAAGGTTGGATGAAAAATGGCGATTGACACCCCGACTTAGCTCTGATATTTGCATGTTAATTAGAAGTGGTTTCAAAACCTCCCCTCATGCCCAATTTCTGTGTTGGGCCGAGGGATTCAATACTCGAAATATTAAATATATTCCTGCGTTTGAATCCATCGCCCCGCCTTGACCTTGAACCTGATTGAAGGTTTTGAAACCACTTCTACTGTGATCATATCCATGGGTTAGAAAACTCAACTTGTGATTGTTTAAAGTACATTGCACCAACACGAATAATAATGGACTAAATAAGGAGGATTTTTTTTGGAAAAAATACGAAAAGAAACCTTGAACCGTTTTTTGATTAGTTTGATGTTCCTTGTCATGATTCTCGGCAGTTCTCAATGGGCAGTTGCCAAAGTCAACCGGGTTGCGATAGTGCCCTTTAAAATCAATGCTGAAAAAGATTTATCGTTTTTAAGAGACGGCATTGTCGATATGCTCACATCCCGGCTTTACATAGAAGACAAGGTTTCCGTATTATGCCGTGAAGAGATCGTCAATGTACTGAAAACGGTTTCACCTCCGATTAATGAAAGCAAGGCGCGGGAAATCGGAATCCGGCTGGGTGTGGATTACGTTCTTTTCGGCAGCCTCACGGTTTTCGGAGAAAGTGTGAGTATCGATGCTAAAATGGTGGATGTCTCAGGAGCCAAACCTGTTTTGACCTTTTTCAACCAGAGTCAGGGAATGGACGAGGTAATCCCCAAAATCAACCTTTTTGCCACGGATATAAATGAGAAAGTGTTTGGCCGGGCCATGCCGTCACAGAAAGCTGTTGTCACGCCCCCGCCCCAAACGCCACAGACTCAACCCCCGCAATATCAAACCGATGTTCAAATGCACCCGGAAAAATTGTTTGCCGGCGGGTTTCAAGACGTTGACAGGCAGGGACCCCAACAACCCGCCCCCGGTTTAGGATTTCTGGCTACCCAAGAGGCTCGCAGCCAATCGGCTCAATTTTGGGCAAGCAGGAGTATCCGGCACCGGATCAACGGTATTTCCATAGGCGATATCGACGGAGACGGCAAACAGGAAACCGTCATTATAACAGAGCATTCTGTGGAGGCGTACCGGTTTGATAACAATCATTTCCTTAAGATAAAAATTCTTGCAGAGTGCAATCTTAATAATTTAATCGGTGTTGATGTGGCGGATATCAATGCCAACGGGACCCCGGAGATTTTTATAACCAGTTTGAATCCCCACAGAAACATGGTCAATTCCTTCGTAATGGAATTCGACGGGGAGACCTATACCGAGATTGTCACCAACAGTCGCTGGTACTATAGGGTGGTGGATCACCCGTTGCGGGGCCACATCCTGCTCGGGCAGCAGAAAGAGGGTGATACGCCTTTTTCCGGCCAGGTTTATGAAATGGTCTGGGAAAATAACGAATACGAACCTGCCAATAAAATTATGCACGGCCGGCGGACCCATGTACTGGGCTTGACTTATGGAGATGCCATGAACGACGACGTCGAGGTAGCTGTGGCGTATGACAATCTTGATTATCTGCGGATATTCAGCGTGGCGGGTAAAGAGAGATGGAAAGACGGCGAACATTCCGGGGGAGGGGCGGAATATTTTATTCTTCCCCAAGCATCTGAATATGAAGAAAAAGAATACTATCCGGCGCGCATCCGTATCCGGGATATTAACGGGGATGGAAAAAATGAAGTGATCACGGTCAAGAATAAACGGTTCAGCGAAATGGTTTCATTTCGAAAATTTACCCAGGGCGAAATCCAAATCCGTTCCTGGAACGGCGTGGGGCTTGGTGTGCTCTGGAGAACCCGCAAGCTCAAAGGCTATTTCAGTGATTTTGCCATCGGAGATTTCAACAATGACGGAAATGAAGAAGTGGTCGTTCCCCTGGTGATCAAAACCGGGTATGTCGTGGGGACAAAGCCCAAAAGCAAGGTGATTGCCTATCCACTGAAGTAGTCACCGGTCATTCGTCGAGACCTTTGCAAAACGCTCCCTTTTGCCCAATTCCTGCGTCAGGCTCAAATTTTAATCCTCAAAATACTACATGTATTCCTGTGGTTAAAATTTTCGCCTTCCTTGGCCTTGAACAAAATTGAACGTTTTGCAAAGGTCTCGTCATTGGAACCAGCCGGCGGATTGAAAGATAGAGGCTGGCTGGGTTTATTCAGAATAAGTAAAAATCCGGGTCCAGAGGGCCCGGCTTTGATTATCCCCAGAGGGGATTTAGTTTGCCGGCATTTAACGATTTACGGAGTACTGGAGTATTGGAGTGGTGGAGTAATGGAAGAAACCCCTTTTTTCATCGCTCTCAGAAAACAGATCCCTGGAGAAAATCTGAAAATTTAAAGGTCTTTTTTTTAAATCAACACTCCAATACTCCATTACTCCGGTTGATTTATACGGGCAGAGCCATAGAACTCTGACCCCCGCAATGCGGGACAGGCATGGCCCATCGAAGATCCCGCATCGCGGGGAAGGACCAGGTTTTTCAGGGCAAGATAAAAGGGCATAAAAAAAACCCGGAGCACATTGCTGCTCCGGGTTTTTGTGTTAAAGGTTATCCGATTGTTACAGGATTATTTGAAGTTGATCATCCAGAACACACCAAAAATGTATGCATCCCCCTGGTCATCATCAGGTCCTATAAAATCACTTTCTTGTCGGTCATCGTAGATAAACTCCGGCTGGATAATAACCCCCGGTGCCGGGCTGTATTTGACATGAAAGGAATAAGCCACGGCATCGTCTTCCGGATCTCCGGCCATGTCAGTGTTCTCAGCACTGGACCCCGCAACGCTGGCTTCAACGGTGACTTTGTCGGAAAACTTATATCCGACAACGGCGCTATAGCCAAAAGCTTCGCAGTCATCGAAATCATTGCCGTTCCATTGGGCTCTTTCGTTGACTACGGACCAAAGACCGTAATTGCCGCCGTTTTGCCGATAGTTTAAAAGACCTTTCACATACGCCGCGCCGAGATTAGCCTGGGCATACAACCCCACGAAATACGAATCAATGCTCTCCTCATGATCAAGGGCGTCTACCACATCATAGGTCTGATATCCGCCCATCACATCGAGTTTGATCGGGTCAAAGTTAAAGGAGTACCGTGCCTCAATCCTGGGAAAGGTGGTATCGATATCAGCTTGCGCATAATCTTGTTCAGTATCCGGTGTCAAAAATGCGATCATAAGCTTGTCAAAGGTCAGGCGAATCTGGGACGTCCGGAAATATTTTAACCCCGTACTGTGGAATTTCTGCAAACCGCCGGAGAAGTAACCGAGACCGCTGGCATACACAGTGCAGGGATTAAAGGTCTGGCCGATCAGCAGCTTGCCCGAACCAAAATCCCATTCACCATAGAGGTGACGAACTCTTATATCGCCAATTTCGGAGCTGCCTTCATCCCCATCTTGATCTCGGGTATCAAGTTCCATTTTACCTTTAATGTCACCACTTTTATAATTAACCCCCCAGCGGGACAGGTAACCGATACGCCAGTCCAGATCCTCGTCATCAAAGCCTGTACCGGAATAATTCTTATCCTTATCCACCCAGTAAGTCCTGAAGCGGATGCTGCCGTACAGGTCGGCATCGGCCATGGCTGCGGTAACCGTAAATCCGAAGACCATAGCGAATGCTGCAAGACATGCGAGGAATAACGTAATTTTTTTCATCTTAATTTTCCTCCTTAATGATTTTAAATAAAACCGTTAACCTAATAATCACCTAATAATTCTAACCTAATAATTTCCGTTTTTATTTTTTCCTGTTTACCTCCTTTCCGTGCACAAAAGATCCCCATGAGAAAATGGGTCCCCACACGATAGAATAAGTCTCAAAATTTCTACAACCTATCGAAATCACGAGTTATTTAATGGCAATCTGTTTATGCCATCGACATGGAAGAATGGAATGTTGGAATATTGAAGGTAAGAGCGAAACTAAACTATTTAAATTGTCAGAAACTCCTTCAAACCCATCATTTTTACCAAGTGAAACTTTTTTCTATTTCACCGAGGCCATTACTCCATTATCCCAATTGGGGCGAAGCTCCTAAACTCAATAGCAACCTGCAAACACACAGACAAAAAATCACAACTTTTGTTTAACAACCAGTTGTTCGGATGTCAAGGAACTTTTTCAGGTGGCTGAATAATATTTTTTTGTTGAATCATCTATTTATAAATGATCTATGTCAAGTAAAATTATGCATAATTTATATATAATTTTGTTGAATTAGAATATATTGTGTCTTGTTAAGCCAAGTTACTATATGTGGTGTGCCTGTAAAAAAAATATTGTATAAAATCGAACGATTTTATAGCAATTCCTGCTTAAGTACCTGAGGGGGTGGAAATCAAGACCGTTGGTAAACGCTGATGGTTTTCTATTGACAAACCGTGGCTCCGAAGCTTTTTTCAGGTGTCAGGGTTAAGGATTAAGGGGGAAACGATGTGACCAATAGAAATTTTATGGACGTGGAGGATCTTGAGGTCTATAAAAAGTTGTGTGGATTACCCATCGATGTCTGTGACTTGACGCACAAGTGGCCCCAAAAAGAGAAATACGAGTTAGTGTCCGTCCATAAATGGTCTTTTTGCCCAATCTCTGCGTTATGCTCAAAAAATAATCCTCGGAATATCAACTATATGCCTGCGGTTATTTTTTTCGCATGCCTTGATCTTGAACAAAAATCCTCATTTATGGATGGACACGAAATAGGAAGCCAATCCAGGCGCTCCTCAAACAGCACTCCTGCCCAACTCGCCGAGAAAAATGATGACCGGCATATCCGTAATAAAATTGAAGGCGTGAATCGCGCCAGGGGCGAAGCAGCTGAGACCATTCACCATCTGTTCATGGCGAAACTCAAAGGGTACATAACGGAAAAGGTGTATTTAGAAATTCGGGGCGGTTACAAAGAGTGTATTGGTATGTTGAATGGATTAGAGAAAACATTGGAATGGAAAGTCCCAGAGTGAGAACGCCGCTGGCAGTTAGCTGAGGAAACGGCAGTGTATGGCGTAAAAAATGAATCGTTCCCTCAGGGCTGGTCCATTACTATTGAAAATGTTTCCTGATACCTGACACCTGACACCTGAAACCAAATAACCATAGCAATCTTAGCAAACAACAGTCTTGATTTACACCCTACCTGAGGTATTAGATAAGCTGGTACTGGATGATGGATACTGGATGCTGGTAAAAAGAATCGTTTTATTCGACGACAATTCGTTCTTTTGGTTCGGGCACTACTTGACCGACGATGGCGGCATCCTGAATTCCCTTTTGTTTCAATGCCAAAAGCAGGTCGTCAGCTCTGTCACCCTCAACACATATGAGCAGTCCTCCGGATGTTTGAGGGTCAAAAAGGATGTCTTGAATCAAAATGTCCACCCCGATTACAAAGTCCACATGGCGTTCAAAAAACTCTCTGTTTTTATATGCGCCTGCCGGTACCAGGCCCATGCCGGCGTAATTAAGAGTTTGGGGAAGGATCGGTACCCTGTTCGCCTGAATACGAATTCCTGCCCCGGAATCTACAACCATCTCAGCAAGGTGGCCCAGGAACCCGAACCCGGTAATATCGGTGCACGCATGGACGGGGTAATTTGCCATGATTTCTGCCGCATCCTTGTTGAGTAAGGCCATTAAACGGGTGACGGTGTCTGTAATTTCTTTTGGAGCGAGTCCGCCCTTTATGGCCGTGTTGATAATTCCGGTACCCAGGGGCTTGGTCAGTATCAGGCGATCCCCGGCCTTTAAATTTTTCTTGGTAAGCACTCGATCGGGGTGGATAAATCCCGTAACGGATAAGCCGTATTTGAGTTCTTTGTCTTCCACACTATGACCACCCACCAGAACCACGCCGGCCTCCTTCATCTTGTCCAGTCCGCCCTGGATGATCTGCCGGAGCACGGATATGTCCATGTCTTTGATCGGAAAGGCCACCAGGTTCATGGCGGTTTTGGGCACCCCGCCCATGGCATAGACATCACTTAAGGCGTTTGCCGCTGCAATTTGTCCGAACCCGTAGGGATCATCGACAATGGGGGTAAAGAAATCCACGGTTTGAATTAAGGCAAGATCATCCGATATCTTGTAGACGCCGGCATCATCCGCCTTTTCCAACCCCACGATAACGTTGGAATCTGTGGGAAATTCAAGTCCGCAAAGCGCTCTGTCCAGGTCCCCTGGAGGCAGTTTTGAAGCTCACCCTGATCCTGCGACGGTTTCCGTAAGGCGAAGCGGCTTTGATTTTGGATCTGTCATGGGTATAATCTCCCTGGTCTAAATACTGATGAATTCGTAAAAAGTTCGATTCAGACGGTTTCGTAAAAAGTTCAAATTCAAGGCGTGCAAATTTTGTAATCATGAGGCGTACTTTTCGTACGTTGAATGATTGCGAAATGCAGCACAACGCAGAAGTTGGACTTTTTACGAGACCGTCAAATACTGATTACTTTGTCCGCTAGCTGCATGGCGGTGACGATATCGAGCATATTCGTGGTCTCGCCCACCTGTTTTTGGTCGAGAAGGTCAAAATGGGTCAGGCAGGTGCCGCAGACAAGGATGTAGAGCCCTTGATCTTCATACTCTTTTAAAACCGGCAATACCTCTGAACCCTCAATGGTGAGTTTAACCCCATTGTTCACAAAAACCAGCCGCCATAGCTCGGATCCCATTTCTTTGAGTGTCTTGATATAGCTGATCATGAGTTTTAACCCAAGCTCGTCATCACCATACCCCAAGCGATCCGTTGCCAGCATGACCATGATTTTCTTTGTATGGGATTTTACTCTCTCTTGGGTCGAATCCTTGGAAGAGATACCGGCCTCACGCTTTCCAATAACATAAAAATCGTTCCCGTCCTCTTGTACGTCGGTATCAAAGTTTTGGGATTTTAAAAACCGGCAAACATTTTGTTTTGATGCCTCATTATCAACCATAACTTTGATTACATCCGGGTTCACTTCCTGGACAGCCGCTTTTGTCTCAAGTACCGGGGCCGGACATGCCAGTCCCCTGGCGTCGATTTCTTTCATATCTTCACCTTTTTTGTTTGGGCCAGATAGTCATCCACAATTTTCTTGGTTTTTAACAGTCCCTCCACTTCCCTTATTTCGATAACCCACCACTCACAACCAATCGCTTTTAGGAGAGAAAGACGGTCTTCAATATCTTCCTTTTTTTCCGGTGGGATATGCCCTTGGCCCGGAATTTCGGTATGGTAAATATGGGCGTTAAATACCCTGTCCGCATGGGGGGTGACAAAATCCTCAACGGTATATTGCTGGCTTTGCACAGATTCGCACGCATATGCATGCCCGATATCAAGGGTAACGTCGGCCCCGCTTCTGCGAATCAGTTTCTCAAAGAGATTTGCCTTGCTTGTCCATCCCCAGGCTAGATTTTCAAGACAAACCCTCACGCTCATGGCTCGGCCGTAGTCAACCAATTGTCTTAAGTTATCGATGGTGGTCTCCCAGGAAAGGGGTTCCGTGGAGTCATGGCCAAGGCCAATGTGCAGGGTTATGTATCTTCCCCCCACTTTAGAAATAAGACGGATCACCCGGCAGAAAAGGTCTTTAGCCGCTTGGGCTTTCTCGGGATCATCGTGGCCCAGATCTATGCGATCAAATGGACAGTGATACCGAACTTCAAGAGGTCCCAGGGCCGATATGTCCTTAACCCATTTTGATTCCTGTGCGGGTGTTTCGGGGAGTTGTTGCAAATCAAAAGAAAAATCAATGCCGGAAAAACCATATTCATGGGCAAACTTTCTGATTTTTTCCGTGTTTGAGAAAAAGTTGCACATGGCCAGTTTCGGCGTTGCCGGACTTTGACCGGCTGCCGCCTTCAGGTCTGTCAGTAGTTTCTCCATGTTTAAACCATATGTTGCCGCAACTTTTCTTAAAGGTTCGAAAAGGGCCTGGCAGCAAATACATTCACCGGCCTGCTTATCGTACAGTTTAAATACTTCCTCGGTTTTTCTATACCTGGACAAAACATCCAGCACTGTCATTTCAGGACGAATTTGGTTATTTTTCGTTAAGAGTGCTTTACTCAAATTTTTCCTCTTTTCTTTGAATTTTCTGTTTTATGTTCATCAGTCTGTGATTTATTCCTGAAAACAAGCGTCAAAAACATGGAGTGAATCGAACCTTCCCACCGTTTTTCGGATGAAATCAACAGGTTTAACTACTAAAAATACAAAGGATAATACGATTTGTCAACCTGGATTTTCCGATACTTAAAGGCGGTTTTCATAGAGAAAACCGATTGGTGAAAAGGGGTAATAACCTGAAAGGAAATAAAAATAAGGGTTGATATGGGACATTAGTGAAGGGATGATGCATTAATCCTAACGATGCAAAAGTCGAGGATATTGCAGGTCCAAGGCATCAAAGCCGTAGCCCCGCTGGGCGGGATCTTTGCTCCGCTACGACAAGCTGCCCTGACATATTTCGAGTCACAAATTCCTGCGCGAGCCGGCTCAGGGGGATCTGTTTCGGCAGGTGGCTCATGCCCTGGTGAAACGGCATGTGATTGGTTTCACCTACCGATTCCCCTCAACCGGACAGAAGACGTATTGTCTGGCCGAACCCCATCACCTTCAACATTACATGGCAAGCTGGGTTCTGATAGCCTGGTGCCGACTGCGTAAGGACTGGCGCAAACTCTACCTTGCCCGAATGACCCATGTCCTGGTCGAGCCGGAAACCTTTGACCCCAAACCAGTCGATCAATGGAAACACCTGCTCGAAGGCGCTTTCGGCATTTTCCAGGCCAAAGAAACCATTACCGCAGTATTGAAATTTACGCCTTTTCTCGCCCGCTGGATCAAAGAGCAGCTCTGGCATCCCCACCAAACCATGACCCATCTTGACGACGGTGGTTTGGAGCTTTCGTTACCGGTGGCCGATTTTAGGGAAAACAAATTGAAAATTCTCCAGTTCGGCGCCGATGTCGAGGTGATCTCACCGGAGGAACTTCGCCAGGAGGTGCGAAAAGAAATCGATAAGATGGCAAAAAAATACAAACAATAAAACCTCTTCAGACATGGGATGCTATATGTCCCATATGCAATCTCATATCAATTGATGTTGCAATTATCTATTTTATTTTTAATATTACTTGATATTTCAGAAATAGATATAAACATTAATACTTGTATTATTTTATAAAATGAATTATTTAGTAAAAGTAAGAATAAATAAAATTGAAGGATAAATAAAAAATGTATGCAAAAATAACAAAGAAGGGACAAGTAACGATCCCCAAACCAATTAGAAAAAAATTAAAAATCGAAAAAGATGGCGCAGTTTTGTTTCTTATTGAAGACAATGAGATCAAGCTAAAAGGCGTTCCCAAAGTTCAACCGGAACAATTAGCCGGAAGTCTGAAAAAATATGCAAAGGAATATGTTTCTTTAAAAAAAATAAGAAAAAAAATACAAGGTGAAATCGGTGAAGAAACAGCAGGAGAAGGTTTACCTGATTGATACAAACGTTATTCTCAGGTATTTATTAGGGGATCATCCCAAATTCAGCCCTAAAGCAGAATCATTTATGAAAAACATATCTGAAGGGACAAAAAAGGCCGAGATACCTGATGTGGTTATTGTTGAATGCATCTATGTGATGGAGAAATATTATCAGATTCCCAAGAGTGAAATTTCAACAAAGTTAAGCGGAATCATGAATTTTTCCGGCATTGTAAATCCCGACAGATCAGAAATCCTCGAAGCGCTTCTAAAATACAATAGCAACCATATTGATATTGTGGATTGTATTCTTGCCGCTCATTCTTCTCCAGAAAAGGTGGTTGTCTCATTTGACGAAGACATGAAAAAAATAAAAGCGGTCCGTGAGATTTTGTAAAAAACAGGACGGTTCCGGCTCCAGCGGCCAGCCATACAACCACGGCCTTTACAGCCATCTGTTCGCCCTTTTAAATAAAGAAAATCCGGGGCCAACTTACTTTTTCACTGATAACAAACAGAATCGCTTGGTTTTCAATCGAGAAGATACAAAAAAAATCTTCAGACATGGGATGCTATATGACCTACATCGTATGTTATATTGAGATTCATTTTTTTCATTTTGGCCTCCGATGATTTTTACGGAAGTGGAATTCCCATAGCCGATTTCTTCAATATCAATGGGCTGAATCAGTGATAAAAAAAGTCAAGAATAGTTTAAACTCCGTCCTTATGCGAATGCACAAAAAATTGTGCGCCATGCACAGAAAACTGTGCATCAAGTAATGCTGTTATTTTTGATCGTGTGTAATTTCAAAATGTTAATATCAGGCACAACTTTTGAATATGTATAAGGTTTTCATACAGGGATTTGAAGGAGACGTTAATAATTCATGTGACGACTCATCTTATGAAGTGATGGAGGTTAAATCAGATGTCAGGCATTGTACCCATAGAAAGGATTGCAAATAAGATATACTTGATGGGCGGCATGAAGGTGATGCTGGACAGAGATCTGGCTGAACTCTACGATGTGGAAACCAGAACGCTTGTTCAGGCCGTAAAAAGGAACAAGCAAAGGTTTCCCCCTGACTTTATGTTTCAACTTTCTAAAGATGAATTCGATTCTTTGAGATCACAAATTGTGATCTCAAAGGGAAGGGGCGGCCGCCGCTATCCTCCTTATGCCTTTACAGAGCAGGGTGTTGCAATGCTTTCGAGTGTGTTGAACAGTGATAGAGCCATCCAGGTTAATATCTTGATAATGAGAGCCTTTACACAGCTTCGAAAGATGCTCTCAACCCATGAAGATTTAAAGAGAAAAATTGAATCAATGGAGGAAAAATACGACCAGCAGTTTCAGATCGTATTTGAGGCTATAAAGCAACTTTTAGAAACTGATGAAACACCCAAAAAGAAAATAGGTTTTACGGTTAAGGAAAAACAAAAAACCTACGGCAAAAGGACGAAAAAGAGTAAAAAATGAACTGAATTAATCATAAAAGAGACAAGAGCGGATTTGATTTCGTTCTTTTTAATCGGAAAACATCATGCAACTTGTTATCAACAGCCCGGGAACATTTATAACCCAGAAAAACGAATGTTTCAGGCTTAAACAAAAAGAAAGAGTCTTTGACATTTCTCCCTTGAAGGTTGAATCAATCGTCATTTCAAACCAGGCCATGATTTCAACTCAGGCCGTGGTGTTGTCCCTGGAACATAACATTGATATCATTTTCCTGGATTCCTTTGGAGACCCGCTGGGTCGTGTCTGGTTTTCAAAAATGGGCAGTACCGCCCTGATTCGCAGAAAACAACTCGAAGCTGCCGAAAAGCTGCTGGGTCTGCAACTTGTCATTGATATGATCGGTCGGAAAATGGAAAATCAGATCCGTTTTTTGAAAAAGCTGATGCATGCCCGCCCTGACAAATTCTTGCTATTTACAAATCCCATAAATATCATGGAGCAGTCTCTGACAAAATTAGTTTTAGAAGAACAGGATCTTGAAAATGTCCGAAACCGGTTGATGGGGCTGGAAGGAACTTCGGGCAGGGCATATTTTCAGTGCCTGTCAAAAATCATGCCCGAAAAATATCAATTCAAGGGCAGATCCCGGCGTCCGGCAAAAGATCCCTTCAATGCGGTTTTGAATTATTGCTACGGAATCCTTTACAGCCGGGTGGAAAAGGCTTGTATTCTTTCAGGTCTCGACCCGTATGTCGGCTTTCTCCACACCGATAATTACAACAAGAAATCTCTGGTGTTTGACCTGATTGAACCGTTTCGGATTTATGCAGAACGGACAACTGTTTACCTGTTTACCGGAAAAAAGATGAAGGACAAATATTTCGACAGCAACGAACAATCTGTTACACTCAATACAGAAGGCAAACCCGTTGTTGTGGAAGCCATAAACAAACACATGGAAGAAACCGTCCGCTATCGCAGAAAAAACGTCAAGCGCCGGCATATTCTCCAGCACGAAGCCCACAGGATGGCAAATATCCTTCTGGCCGATGAAGAAGAAAAAAGACCGGACTGGCTGGAGATTAAAGAATTCTGATGGTGACAGGGGGAAATGGGGATGGGGAGAAACGGTGAAACGGAGAGACGGAGACGGGGTGATGGGGTGAAACGGGGAGATGGGGAGACGGAGAGCCGGGGAAAGGGAGAAACGGAGAGCCGGGGAAAGGGAGAAACGGAGAGACGGGGAAAGGGAGAAACGGAGAGACGGGGAAACGGAGAGACGGAGAGACGGGGAGGCGGAGAATGGGAGAACGAATAAAAAGCTACAAGGATTTAAGGGTATTTCAAAATGGTATGGATGCGGCGATGAAAATATTTCATCTGACCAAACAATTTCCTCCTGAAGAAAAATATTCTATGGTCGACCAAATGAGGCGTGCATCTCGTTCGGTCTGCGCGAATATGGCTGAAGCGTGGCGAAAACGACGATACAAGGCGGCCTTTATAGCCAAACTCAGCGATGCAGAAAGCGAGGCATGTGAAACACAGGTTTGGGTGGAATTTGCCGGAAGATGTAAATATTTGAATGACGAAACCTGCCATGATCTTGATGAAATCTATGAACAAATCATGGGGCAGATTGTGAAAATGATTATTGATGTAGATAAATGGCTGATTAGGCAATGATGAAACGAGGAATGGGAGAAACGGAGAAACGGTGAGACGGTGAGGGAATGAAACGGTGATGGGGTGAAACGGAGAAACGGAGAAAGACAAATTCACCGGTTCCCCGGTTCACTTTACCCATGGGTTTTTGGATGAAAAATAGCAATTTATAAAAAAACTGTTGTACGAAGTAAATCATGACCGTCCTTGTCTGGATTCTTTATGACATTGTGGATGACAAAGCACGAACCAAGGTAGCCAAAGCGTGTAAAAAATATGGGCTGATCAGGGTTCAAAAAAGTGTATTTTTAGGCAAACTCGAATCAAACCGGTTTGATGAGTTAGGGGAAAAGTGTCTAAGCCTCATTGATGAAGACACGGACAGAGTTTACTTGTTTCCTTTTTGCCAGGAAGACTTCCGGAGAGTAAAAGTACTTGGACAGGGGTTTGATCGTAAACTGGTGAATGATGAGATTCTGGCTAAATTTTTTTGATTGGGTTCACCGCGAATATACGCAGATGAACCCAAAAAAATGAAAAATATCCGATTACAACCATTCGACCATTTACTCAATAAACCAATTTGTGACATCTATGGTTTGTCCTTATCTGACAAAATGGTGTGGTATAAAAACAATTGTTGATTTTAGTGTATTAAATGGCAATTTCATAAACCAAAAGATACTTTTATGACTTCTGATTATCCTAAGCTAATCATAGCGTTGACAGAGGCTGCAGGGACTGACCAATTAAGGCACTTTGATTTATCGTCCTTTATGACAGGCCCTCCACTGAAAGAAGTGTATGAAAAAATTGACAGGAGTATGATGTTTTTTTCAGTTTATGTTGCCATGGAACACATGAAAGATGATTTGTGGGAAGATTCTCGTTACGTAGATAAGGAAAAAGTTCATCTGTGCTCTCTGGTAGAGGAAGAAGTAAGAAGATACTGGTGGGGCAGGAACAGGGAACATCTTAAGCTTATCGATGAACGGATTGAATCCCTTAAAAATGATCCCGAGTTTAAAAACAAAAAAGAGGGTGATCTCAGGAATAAAGCCATCAAGGAATTGGATCAAAAGATGTTTCCATTGGCAATAGAAAGAGTGAAAGAAGAATATCAAGAGATCTATGAAGACGAGTGGGAAAAATACTGGAAAAAGGAAGATCCGTTTAAACCAAGAATTGAATATGAATATCACCGGCGATACGATATGCCAAAACCGTTTAACCACTGGGACAGCCGTAATCCCTGGCAGCAATATTATTTTTCAAAAGACAAGGACAACGTTTTTTATTATGCCAAAGGCGGTTCCGGCAGCAGCGGTCAGCGATATGACCATGGATTTTACGGCCACCTGTTTGCCCTTCTAAACAGCGAACATCCAGTGCCGACTTATTTTTTTACTTATGACAGCCACAATAATTTTGTGTTTATTCGGGAAGAAACAAGTTTATGGCTTAACTTTTTCGATTTGGTCGGTAATTTTAAAATAGACGGGAAAGAAAGTGAGCGGATTTTAAGGGGTGTTGTTAACATCAGGGATAGATTATGAAAAAAGCAACTCTTAGTTTTAGTAATGTCAATTTGAGAGCATCGCAGATTCATAAATTCAGAGGGTTTGTTGGAAACGCCTTTAAAGATCATGATCTTATTCATAACCATGATGAAAAAGGGAATCCCATTTACCGTTATCCTTTAATACAGTTCAAGCTGATAGATAAGACGCCTGCCATTCTTGCAATAACGGACAGGGCTGTTAGCATATTTTCGGAAATATTCATGAAACTCGATAAAATCGTTATTGAAGATACTGTTATCCCTGTTTTTGAAAAAGATCTAAAAATCGAAGAAGTCGAATTCGGGTATTCTGATGACATATTCATGTACGAGTTTGCCTCGCCCTGGATCGGTCTAAATCAGAAAAATTTCATAAAATACAATGATGCAGGCAGGGAAGAAAAGAACGAAATGTTAAAAAGTGTAATGACGGGTAATGTTTTGTCCATGTCAAAGCATCTGGACTGCTGGCTTTCAAAAGATCAGAAAATTAAAATTGATCATAAGTTAAAAGAAACAAAAGTAAACCTTAAAGGCAAAAGCATGACAGCGTTTAACGGGATATTTAAAACCAATTTTTTACTACCGGATTGTCTGGGGATTGGGAAATCGGTTTCGAGGGGGTTTGGGGCTGTGAGGAGGATGATATAAAAATGTGATAAAATAAATATTTATATTGACATTTTTTATATAAACTGAAAATGTTTATACTAAAAAGCATGTTGTCCAATATGCAAATAGGTCAATATGCAAATTCAGTTAAAGGTGAATTGTGATTTCCATAAAATATCCGGTTAGCGGGAAAGACTTTGTAAATAGAGTTGAACTCCTTCGTAATATCCATAAAATTTATCCTACTGATAACGTAGCGCTGGTAGGGCCGAGAAGAATAGGCAAAAGTTCCGTTGCAGAACAATTTCTTGAAACATTAACACAGGATAATACCGTAAAATTTCGATTTAATGTTCAAAGAAATATTGGTACTCCAGGAAAATTTGCAATGCGCCTTTTGCGCTCATTTATGTTTGCTTATTATGAATGTTTAAATATTGAATCAGATGTTGGTACAGAAGATATTGTGGTCAATCCCAGGATTTTAATGGATATTTCCGATCGCTTGAATAGTAAAGTCCTTTTAAACCTTTCCCGATTTATAATCTCATATTACCCACCATCACCTGAAAACGAAAGGGAAGTTTTAGGAAGAATATTAAATTTTATTGATGACTTTTCAATTGAGATGGGAATCAAAAGCGCAATTGTATTAGATGAATTTCAGGAAATTGTGGATTTGAATAACTATAAAGGATTTAAAAATGGAAATTTGCTTGGATTTTTAGAAGATATAATTTCCAGGCAAAAAAATACATGGTATCTTTTTACAGGATCAGCTGTTCGATTGATGGAAGATATTATGGCAGGTCATGCTTCGCCATTCCTTGGCAGAATAATAGAGTTTCATGTTAAACCATTTAATAAAAAAGACACAATACAACTTGTTTATAAATGTAATGAAAAATCAATAACATCTGAGGCTTTAAATTTTTTGTTTTCTTTGTCGAAAGGGCATCCCTTTTACACGGTTATTCTTACTAAAACGGCATCCGGAAATGCCTCTGATTTCAATATTATTTCAAAACAACACGTTGAGGAAGCGTTTATTTCAGAGCTTTCAGCCGGAGCGCTTGATATCCATTGTAATTATCTTTTTGAAGCATCATTAAGCAGATTAAAAGGACGTGGTACGTTTATGATGGAGATATTGAGAGAGTTATCAAGCGGCAGGGCAACCTTGACGGAGTTGTCAAAAAGATTGGGAAGACGGACAGGGTATTTAAGCACATACTTGCGTAACTTACATCACGTAGACCTTATAGATAAAGAGAAAAAAGCTTATTACATTACTGACAGCGTTTTAACATTCTGGCTGAAAAACATTTATGGGAATGAAGAAACAAATTTACAGCATGTGAAAGAGAGAATTCAGGAAAATTATAAAGAGTATTTTGCTTCTTTAAGCTCGGAGGCAGGAATTTTTTTTGAGAGTTATTTGCGGGAGATGATAAGCAGGTTTGATGGTCAATATTATCAGGATATTTACCTGCCAAAATTTGATGACGTTAACGGAATTAATATGCTTGACAGAAATGGCGATGTGTTTGGACGACCATCAAATATTGAAGTTGATGCTTTATGCAGGGGCACAGAAAACTGGTTGTTTGAGTTTAAATACAGAAAAAAATCAGTGGAAAAAAAAGATATTGAACTATTGAAAAAGAAACGGAATTTTGTAGAAAATAAGCATGAAATCAAGATTCATAAAATTGTTTTTATAGCAAAATCAAGTTTCAGCGAGTATGCGTTACAATCAGATGTTTGGTGTTTAACAATGCAGGATATCAATAACCTTCTATCTTTGCTGAATATGAAAAAAGTATCAGAAGTGTTTAAGGTGAATAACCTGTAAAGATCATATCAGACAATGGTGGCAAAATGATACAATCTATTATGAAAATCGGGAAATGGGTCAGGAAAAATGAGGATTCTTGGGACTTAATCAAGGATTTCATACAAAATCCCAATGAAAAAGGAAATATAAACAAGGTTTTTGAAATAATTTTGAAACAGCAGGAAAAAGGCTTTACTTACGAGAAAGTAAATATTTCCGAGTTTAGTGAAACCAGGCTGATGAAATATCTATACAGACATGGAAGCTCAAGGGGAAGTGATGTAACCCCGACTTCAAAATTTGCAGGAGACATGAAAAAAACTTTTAAGAATAAAATTTATAAATGCATTGGTGATATTGAAAAAGAGAAAACAAGTATTGGTTTAACTTCCGATGAGCAAAAAATAATTACGCAAATCAACAAGGCCCTGTCAGCATCAAAAAAAGATATTATTATAAGCCTGCAAAAACAGTTAGAAGATATTGATCAAAAAGAAGGGTCTATTCTAACCCTTGTCTTTATCGGCAATGGAGGTAAGCAATATATAGGCGATATGGAACTGTTCAAAAAAATCCTGCGACATAAGACCAAAGAAAAATACTATAAACAATATGGGAAAGAATCATTGGGGCAGGATCAGATATGTTCGGTTTGCCATGAAAACCAGCAAGAAGTATATGGTTTTGTCAATACATACAACTTTTACACAGTTGATAAACCGGGATTTGTCTCAGGAGGCTTCAAACAGCAGAATGCCTGGAAGAACTATCCGGTATGTTACAATTGTGCTGTTAACCTGGAGCAGGGAAAAAAATATCTAAATGAAAACCTTAGTTTCAGTTTTTACGGATTTAAATATTTACTGATTCCCAAATTTATAACCGGAAAGTTTGTTGGGGAATCAATGGAAATCCTTGAAGATGCCTTCGAGCAGAAGGCATCAGAAATATTAAAATCTGGATTTGAGAAAAAATTCCGATATCGTCTTACCAGTGCGGAGAATGAAATTTTTGACCTCATAAGCGAACAGGAAGATTATATAAGTTTTGATTTTCTGTTTTATGCAGAAAAGCAGGCAGCCTTTAATATTATTCTTCAAATAGAGGATGTTCTTCCCTCCCGGTTAAAGCGACTTTTTCAAATAAAAAATCATCTTGATGAAATTGATATTTTTAAAAAAGTCAAAACAGATAAAAATAATGAGGCGAAAAGACTGGTATTTAACTTTGGCATTTTAAGGGATTTTTTTCCGCTAATAAGCAAAAAAAGGACTTATGATAAAAACTTTCTTGAGCTTACGGAAAAGATATTTTCATATAAACCAATAGATTATAATTTTGTTATGCAAGCTATGGTCAGAAAACTAAGGCAGCTTTTCATTCATAACAAATCTACCGAGATACTCTGTTTAAAAGGCTACATGCTTTTGAATTTTCTGGCTGAGCTTGAAATTTTGAGTAAAGGGGGTGTTAAAATGGATATTAAAATTATTGATGATCTTAAGGTAAGTTTTTCTTCTGAAGATAAAACATATTCAGAAAAAATTGAAAGGTTTTTTTCAGCCCATGGAGGTTTTTTTGATTGCGCTTCGAAAAAAGTTTGTTTTTTAACAGGTATCCTTGTTCGATACTTAATAAACATTCAAAAAAAACCTCCTGTAAAAGGGGGCAAACCTTTATCAAAGGCTCCCTTCGAAAAAAAACTACAAGGATTAAGATTAAACGAACAATTGATAAAAAAACTATCTTTTGAAGCACAGAACAAATTGGAACAGTATAAAGAAAACTACTACATAAAACTCGAAAATATTATTGCGCAATATTTTGTTATTGCCGGTTTAAAATGGGCATTAACTAATGACGAAATAAGTTTTTATTTCACAACCGGTATGAACCTTGCTGATCTTTTTAAAACAAAAAACGAGGAGGTGGAAGACAATGACGGATCTGACGAATAAATCAGAGTTGCTTTTTTTATATGATGTAAAAGATGCAAACCCCAATGGCGACCCTCTGGATGAAAACAAACCGCGTATCGATGAGGAGACCGGGCAGAATATCGTGACGGATGTGCGATTAAAAAGAACAGTCAGAGATTATCTTTTTGATTATAAAGGATATAATGGGAAAAATGATAATAAGGATGATATCTTCGTAAGGGAAATAGCAGATGACGAGGGTAAAATTCAGGATGGAAAGGCAAGAGCAAGAGATTTTGACGGGTTTAAGGATACTGTTCTGAAACGCTGTATAGATATCAGGCTTTTTGGAGCTACTATCCCTAAGGAAAAAGATTCAATAACACTGACCGGACCTGTTCAGTTTAAAATGGGAAGATCTTTGCACCCTGTAGTGATGAAGCATATTCAGGGCACGGGCGCATTTGCTTCTAAAGCAGGAGCGAAACAAGCGACTTTTCGAGAAGAGGATATCCTTTATTATTCTTTAATCGCTTTTCACGGTATCATAAATCCAACGGCCGCAAAAGACAGCAACGCTTCAGAAGAAGATGTAAAGCTTCTTCTTGAGGGGATGTGGGAAGGCACTAAAAACCTGATATCAAGGTCAAAATTTGGCCAGATGCCAAGGCTGCTTCTAAAAGTGAATTATAATTCCCCTGTTTTTTTTATCGGTGATCTTGATCGGTTAATAACGTATAAAAGTGATATGCCGTTTGAAAAATTGAGGGATGCACGAGACCTTATGGTTGATGTCAGCAGATTAAATGCGGCATTGGAAGCCAAAGCCGACACTATATCTTCTATTGAATACATTATTGATTCCAGCCTTGAATTATATGCCGATGGCAAAAAAGTCGGCATCAGTGATTTAGGCAAAGGCATTCAAAAAAATGAAATAGTTTTTGAATCATAAGCGAGGCTGCCATGAACAGCAGTGTACTGATTTTTGATTTATGGGGTGACCTGGGACATTTTAAAAAACCATATACTACAACTTCGCCCTTAAGTTTTGCGTTTCCTCCAAGACCGACTTTAACCGGGATTATTTCAGCTATTATCGGCCTTGGAAAACAAGAATATGCGGATTTTTTTAAAATAAAAGATGCAAATATCGGCCTTGGGATAATAAATCCTGTAAAAAAAATACGGATAAGTCAAAATCTTATTCATACAAAAAAAGCCACACAGTTTTCCCGGATCAGGCGCGGAACCAGTGGCGCCAGGACTAGAATTCGGTTTGAATATGTCAAAGATCCAAAATACAGAGTCTATTTCCGACATAGTGATCAAAACATTTTCAGACGGGTAAAGACACGCCTTGAAAACCATGAGTCTGTTTACTCTGTTTCTTTAGGTTTAAGTGAGCTGTTGGCAAATTTTGAATATATCGGGGAGTTCGGTTGTGCAAAAAATTCAAGCACAGGCCCTGTAATGATTAACAGCATTATTCCATCTAATAAGATGAATGATTTCACGATAGAGACCGGAAAAAATTATTTTACAGAGAATATGCCGGTTGAAATGGATAAGCAGCGGATTGTAACCCTATTTGGCTCGTTTATTTATGAACGAAATGGCAATCCGATTCAAGCAATAATAACAACAAAATACTACAAGGCTGAAAATGGCGACACCTTCCTGTTTATTTAAATTGGAATCCCGCCCCGGACAACTTCTTATAGATCATCTTGAAAATACGGCGCAGCTTTGTTCGGAAATTCGAAATAAGAAAATCAATTTCAAAGACACGAATACAGATATTCTTGGAGATGTTGCATGGTTGATAGGTTTTACTCATGATTTGGGCAAGGCAACTATCTTTTTTCAGGAATATCTTAAAGAGAAAGATGAAGACAAAAAACGTTCATTAAGAAATAAGAAAAAAACCCACCATGGTTTGCTATCATCTCTTTTTACATATCGTATAGTCAAAGATTTTGTCCATAGCAAAAATCTATCAGCACATCAGATTTATGGTTATTTACCCATAATTTCATATTTAATTGTTAAAAGGCATCATGGCAATCCTCTAAATCTTAAAGATGAAATTATTGACATTGAGCCGGCAAACAATCCTGAAGTTTTTAAAATTATTAAGGAACAGCTTGAAAGCATTGATGCTGATGAGTTTAACCGAATTTTAAAAAAATGCCCGAATACAGTATTGAGCTTGGAAGAGTTCAAATCGCATGTTGATATATTGATCACGGATAACATTTGCAAGGCTGAAAAAAAACAATGGCGAAAATATTGTAAAAACAGTTCCCTAAATATTTATTTTCTGTTTCAATTTTTTTATTCCGCTCTTCTTGCAGCAGATAAAAACGATGCGGCCGGGCTTAACATACCCAATAGTCATATCTTGCTTTCATCAGATATGGTTGATAAATATACAGAAAAGAAATTTACCAATAAAGAAAACGATAACCTGATAAACCCCATAAGAAAAGAAATATACGAAACTGTCTGTAACTCTGCATCTTCAATCAATTGCAAGGATAGAATATTATCAATTAACGTGCCTACCGGAACAGGCAAAACAACAACAGGGTTCTCGTTTGCTTTAAAATTGAGAGAAAAGATACTGGCTGAAAAAAAGTTTGCGCCGAAAATAATTTATTGTCTCCCTTTTTTAAGTATAATTGAACAGAATTTTGATGTTTTTGAAAATATTTTTATTGTTAACGGCAAAAAGCCTGATAACAGGACAATGCTCAAGCATCATCACCTTGCTGAAATTTCATACAGGCTACATGGTAACGAAGAAGAATTCCCAACAAATATAAGCCGGTTATTAATTGAGACCTGGGAATCTGAAATAGTTGTCACAACATTTATGCAACTCTTTCACACCTTGATATCCAATAAAAACAGAATGCTTAAAAAATTTAACGCCATAACCAATGCAATAGTTATTTTGGATGAAATCCAAACTGTTCCATATAAATACTGGCATTTAATCAGAAAATTATTTACCGGCTTTGCAGAAATATTTAACACCCGGTTTGTTTTTATGACCGCGACCCAACCCGTTATTTTTAGAAATTCCGAAATCAGAGAACTCGTTCCCCGTGATAAAAAAAAGGAATATCTTTCCTTTTTTGATAGAATTAAATTCCATAATCGTTCAGATGAAAAATTGGATGTTCCTGCATTTATCCAAATAGTAAAAAAAGATATTGAGAAATACCCTGAAGACGATTTTTTGATCGTGCTGAATACGATTAACTCATCAATAGAAGTCTTCAACGCCCTGAAAAAATTCATGGAGCAAAAAGAAAATGAAGGAGTAAAATTATACTACCTTTCGACCAATATCATTCCCAAACACAGGCTTGACAGGATAGAAGGAAAAGAAGGAATCAAGCAAAAAAAATGCAGAAAAATTATAGTATCCACTCAACTGGTGGAGGCCGGTGTGGATATTGATGTGGACAGGGTTTATAGAGATTTTGCGCCCTTTGATTCCCTTAATCAGGTTGCCGGGCGATGCAATCGAAATTTTTCCAAACAACACAAAAAAGGGGATGTGACTGTTTTTTCGTTAACTAACAGAAAAAAATATTACCAGTATGTTTACGGAGGGAATGACCTTTCTATTATAAAAACCAAAGAGATTTTAAAAGATGTGGCCAAAATGACGGAAAAACAATTCCTGGAGCTGGGTAACGATTATTTCAAAAGATTAGCTGACGATATGGCCAATAACATTTCTATCAACCTTTTAAAACAACTGGAAAAACTGAACTTTGCCAATTTGGATGAGTTTAAACTGATTGAAGCAGATTATCCTGCATGTGACCTTTTTATCGAAATCGATGTCGAAGCATCTGCCGTATGGCAAAGATACATATCAATATTTAATGAGGCTGACTTACTTAAAAGAAAGGATTTAATGGACCGCATTAAAGCAGATCTGTATAAATACATTATATCTGTTCCCGCCACAGGCAGCTATTGCGGTGGAGCCGGGAAAAAATCCGAAATTGTTTATATAAATAAAGATCAGATTAAAAGCGTCTATGATAAAGACACCGGTTTTATTAGAAAAGACCCGATACAGCATGTATTTTGAGATATTAAAAGAAAAATGCTGAAACAACCCGAAATTGGATCTCTATCAGACAATTCAATTACCGCAAGCCAGATGCTTGAATATCTGTATTGCCCACGGTTTACATATTTTGAATACGTGATGGATATTCCACAAAATGAGGGGCAAAGATTTAAAGTTAAAAAAGGCAGAAATATTCATGAAAAAGTAAGGAAAACAAATCCTGAGTATTTGCGGAAAAAAATTGGGGGCATTGACAGAAAATCCGATGTTTATCTTGCATCTCATTTGGGAACACGAGGTATTGTATATGAAGTGCTTTTTCTGGATGACAATACAGCGGCTCCTCTTGATTATAAGTTTGCCGAGTATAAAAATAAATTGTTTAAAACTTATCGCTTTTAGTTAATATTTTATGCGCAACTTTTAAAAGATGATTTTAAGGTTCCGGTTAAAAAAGGATTTATTATTTACACCCGGAGCAAAAACAAGTTTGTGGAAGTTCCCTTAAAAGATAAGGATTTTATCGAGCTTGAAAAGATTGTTGATGATATGACAAACATTATTCAAAATTGCAGATATCCTAAACCAGCTTCAGTAAAAAAGCGCTGTCCTGATTGTTGCTACAAAATTTATGCGAAAGGACTATTTAGAGAGAAGCTTTTGCAAAAACTCACCAGGAGGGTGGATTTGAGCACAGAGCCGCACTCCTTTGCAAAATCAGATTTTGACGAAACCAACCCGTATATCAAAGCAATAATAGAGGCCGGTGAGAGGATAATTTGACGGACGGTTTTGGGGCAATAAAAGAAAATACTAAAAAAATGAATGCATGCTTGGCTTTGTCAGCACATTCTTGGTCAACTTCGAAATTCCCAATTACTGGGGCATCGGCAAGTCGGTATCAAGAAGATTTGGAACGGTTAAGAAAGTGAAATAATAAACATATTGGGATAGAACGTAGGATAATTAAAGGAGGTGTATCATGAATGTGATTGATACTACAGCAAAGGAACTAAATATAAACTCCGATGAACTTATAAGGGAAGGCGTTAAGACTTATTTGGAAAAGCTGCTTGCAAAGGTCGAAACCGAGATTTTCATTCTTGCGAAAAAACATGGTGTGAAGGATGTGTTTGAACTTGATTCCAAGGTTAAAGAAGGATTCATAAGTGAGCAAAATGCTTATGATGACTATTTTGCCTTCGACAATCTTGAAGCAGACAGGGATAAAATAAAAAAGCTCTTAAAGGAATTATAATGGCGACAATTGACGATTTGAAAAGAGTAGCCGAAGTAGAATTTTCTGATATTGTCAAAGAGACTTTTCCTATTGCTTACAAGTTACGGATTGTTCTGGTAGATAATAGCTTTATAGATGTGAACGTGTCAAAAAAATTATCAGGCAGGTTTGGGTTCCATTGGGAATGTAGAGATAGGGAAGGCACTATTTTCAGATACGACAATTTCCCTGATAAAAACTGGAAAAATATTCCTACATTTCCATATCATTTTCATAAAGGTTCACAAGAGAATATAGAAGCATCGCCTTTTCCTTTAACAATTATTGATGGATTCAGATCCTTTATGGAATTTATTAGAAGCAGGGTAAGGGAATAATCCTGATTATGGGTTTCCTTGGCACTTTTTCGGTCAATTTTGAAATTTCCGATTATTGCGGCATCGATAAATCGGTTCCAAGAGGTTTTAGATCGGCTAAAAGAATCCAAACGCAAAGGGGTTGTAAGTCTAAAGCGATTATTGAAATTGAACGATAAAAATCTATCTGATGGATGACTTGAATATGAAAACATCCGAAATAGTACAAGAGGATATACAGGAGGAAACAGGCTTTTCCGTAACGGCTTCACATCTCTTGGAATACCTATTTTGCCCAAGGTTTACGTATTTTGAATATGTGCTGAATATACCGCAGCATGAAGAGAAACGCTTTAAAGTAGAAGTCGGCCGGAAAATTCACGAAAGGGCGCGGAAAATTAATTCCGATTACCTTAGAAAAAAAATCGGGGTAAAGGATAAGCAAAGTGATGTTTATCTTTCCGGCAGAATGGGTATTCGAGGAATTGTTGATGAAATTTTATTTTTAGGCGATGGAACAGCGGCTCCGCTTGATTACAAGTATGCCGAGTATAAAGAAAAAATATTCAAAACCTATAAGCTTCAATTGGTTTTTTATGCGCAGCTCATAAAGGACAATTTTCATATTCCGGTTACCCGTGGGTTTATCGTTTACACGCGTAGTAAAAATAAGTTGGTTGAGGTGCCCATTTTAGAAAAAGATTTTGATGAGCTTGAAAAAATTGTAGAAGATCTATTGGATATTATTCAGAAATGCCATTATCCCAAACCGACCCGGTATAAAAGAAGATGCCCGGATTGTTGCTACAGAAATATTTGTGAAAGAACAATTTAAAAACAGGACGCCCCAGTACCATCTGCCGGCCTGTCCCGGTATTTTCACGGGGAGCTACCCCGGTTAAATAAGAGCAAAATCGGATTTAACTGGGCAGGCGGGGCAGGCAGATTTTCTCAGACAAACGCAGATAATATTATTTCGTATTTTAATCCTGACAATCTGCGTTTATCCGTGTCCCAAAACATGTTTACTGTAAAAATATTTACGAAAGGGCTGTTTGATCAAATATCTCATTTGAAATCATAAGGTTAACTGTACTATGGTGACCCTGAAACCCATGGATCATTAGCATATAATGACCGAATGTGTCCAAATATCGATCTTTGAAAATTTGTTTAACAGGTAAATATTACTGCAAAAATTACGAAATTGAGATTGAAGAAAGGAATCCATTAAAACAAGGATTGAAAC
>RPGQ01000011.1:0-44627 GCA_004193595.1 Desulfobacteraceae bacterium Eth-SRB2 | reverse complement strand
TATTGAAGAAAGGAATCCATTAAAACAAGGATTGAAACCCCGTTTTTTCCATGTGTTTCTATTTTGAGTTAATGTTGAAGAACGGAATCCATCATAGGTTGTATTTCTGAAACAAATGAAAAGTATTTAGCGGTCAAAATATTTTTTGAGCCTGCGATAGAAGTTTTCATGGGTTCCAAATGCATACAGGTAGAGATGATTTTCCACAATTTCATAAGCAAGAAGGACTTTTTCTTGCATCGATTGGAATTTATATACCCGAATTCCGCCCAGATCACCGGTTTTAAGGTGGCCTGTTTCCGGCTCTTTTACAATGGTTCGAATCGCTTCATCCAAATCTTCGATTCGATTCTTATGCAACTTCTTTTTTTGCTTGGCGAAAAGCGGTGATTGAGTTATTTCTGTGATTGCTGTCATTTACCCTCATCAAAAACATACGGCGTTCCCAGGTCGGCTCGTATTTGTTCTTTTCCAAGGAGGACATCCTGAATAAAAGGCAGTGGCAGATCGGGATTTTCCTCTACGATTTTACCAATCTGCGCCCAATATTCGATTTGACCGGCGATGGATCTTTTAAAAATTTTTGATTTAATACGGGCTTGTGCGATTAGCTCATCGGATATTTTTACGGCTGTCGGCATAATGATGCTCCTTTTTGAACGATTTGGTTGTATAATATTGCATTTCAACCATATTTACAACCAATAATTATATTTGGTGCTATTCACAAACACAGGTTTCATGACAATGAATTCCCCAAAAGAACTTTTAGTTTTACGCTACAAGCTTTACCTGTCGGTTGAAGAAAAACTGGCAACTGAGATCATCAAAGAGCGGAAAACCATCGAGAATTATGGCTATTGAGGAGTGCTTTGCAGCTTTTTCACGGCATGAACAATAACCTGAACGGCTTTATCAATCTGCTCGACAGTGGTCATCCGTCCCACACTGAACCTTAGGGTTCCTTTGGCCCAGTCTAACGGAATATTCATGGCCTGGAGAACATGGGAAATTTCCACGGTATCCGAATGGCAGGCCGCACCGGCGGAAGCCGCCACCTCAAGGCCGATCTCTTCGAGGATCCTGTTGGCCTCAAGCCCCTTAAACGAAACACTCAGGGTGTTGGGCAGCCGTTTATCCGGGTGACCGTTTGGTTTTATCTGTCCAAGCTCACAAAGTAATCCATCATGCAGCCGGTCTCGCAACATTTTCATATGTTCCATATTCTTTTTCAAATCGCGGGCGGCAATTTCACAGGCCTTTCCCAGACCGACAATTGCAAATACGTTTTCAGTGCCGGCACGAAGCCCCATCTCCTGGCCTGCGCCGTGGCAGAATTTTTCCGGCGTTATGGATTTCCGGATATAAAGGGCCCCGATACCTTTGGGAGCATATAGTTTATGACCGGCCATAGACAGAAGATCAACGCCGAGCTTGCTCACCTGCGTTGGGATTTTACCGACGGATTGAGCTGCATCGGTGTGCATGACAATACCCTGTTCTTTGGCGATCCTGGAAATTTTTTCAATGGGTTGAATGGTTCCCACCTCGTTATTGGCATGCATAATGGTAATCAGGACTGTCTCGGGCCTGATGGATTTTTCAACATCCGACTGGCTCACAAGGCCCTGCTCATTAACCGGCAGATAGGTTGTTTCAAATCCAAAACCTTCCAGAAAGCGGCATACTTCCAGAACTGACGGGTGCTCAATCCGGCTGGTGATGATATGGTTTCCCTTTGCACGAAAAGTACGGGCAATTCCCGTAATGGCATGGTTATTGGATTCAGTGCCGCCACTTGTGAATATGATTTCACCGGGGCTGCAATCCAGAAGTCCTGCCACCTGTCTGCGGGCGGTTTCAACCGCCTTTTTAGGAACAATGCCGTACCAGTGACTGCTTGAAGGGTTTCCAAATTCTGTTTCCAAAAACGGCCCCATGGCCTCTATTACTTGGCCGTCCATAGGTGTTGTTCCGTTATAATCCAGATAAATAGGCTCAGACATTTTTTGTTTAATCTCCAAAACACATTAGTTCCTTAGTTGTAAATTTTGTGCTTTTTGTGGCAAAACTCTTTCCATTCTGCCACTAAGGAACCAAGGCACCAAGAAAGAATAGTAAAGATCAGGGTCCAGAGAGCCCGGCTTTGATTATCCCCAGAGGGGATTTAGTTTGCCGGCATTTAACGATTTACGGAGTACTGGAGTATTGGAGTGGTGGAGTAATGGAAGAAACCCCTTTTTTCATCGCTCTCAGAAAACAGATCCCTGGAGAAAATCTGAAAATTTAAAGCTCTTTTTTTTAAATCAACACTCCAATACTCCAATACTCCGGTTGATTTATACGGACAGAGCCATACATGTCTGACTCCCGCAATGCGGGACAGGCTTGGCCCTGAGGACCAGTTTTTTTAGAAATCAATAAATATACCCTTTGTGCCTGCCCGCCATTGGCTTCGCCTTAGGCGAGGCTGGCGGGTCTTAGTGTCTTTGTGGCAAATATTTTTGGTTCCGGCTCGTCCGGGTCAGGAAATATGCGATGTATGTTGCAAAAATCCTATTGATTTTTTTATTATTTTGACCAGGCACAGAAGAATACTCCCCATAAGAATTATGGATGCCCCGGAGGGGAACTCTATGTAATAGGAAATAAAGAGACCTGACCAGCAAATCCATATTCCCAAAAGTATTGAAATAATCATAATCCGTTTGAAATTTATGGATAACTCTTCAGCAATGGCCACAGGAATGGTCAAAAGGGCGATTACAAGGATGATTCCCACCACCTGAATCATGGTTATGATCGCAAGGCCTATAAGGAGCAACAGCCCGATATGTAAAAATCTTACCGGCAGCTTCCTTGTCTTTGCGTATTCTTCATCAAATGAAATTGAGACAAGACCTTTGTAAAATATCAGAACAGACAGGGTCACGAATAACACCAGAATTGACATGATGAAGATATCCGAGCGGGGTACGGTCAGGATATTGCCGAAGAGAAAGGTCATTAGATCCGGGGCATATCCCGGTGTGAGATGGATAAAAACAATCCCGATTGCCATGCCCACGGCCCATAATATTCCGATAAAAAGATCGCTTTTTTCTGTTTTCTTTTCTAAAAACCCAATTCCTGCTGCAGACAATAAGACAAAGGCAGTGGCGCCGTAAAGGGGATTCACACCCATCCAGTAGGCGATTCCCAGTCCTCCAAAGGCGGTGTGACTTAAGCCTCCGCTGATAAAGACCATCTGCCTTGCAACAATAAAGGGGCCGATCAGACCGCAGACAATGCTTGCCAGAAGGCCGGCCAGTATTGCGTTTTGAATAAATTCGTATGATAAGATGTTTAGCATATCAGCCATGATTTTTTAAAATGGTATGAGGAATGCCGTGGCCTAATAATTCCACGGGGCAGCCATATACCTTTTCCAGGACCTGGGTATTTAATTCTCCCTTTCCATGGGGATACAGGTTTTTGTTTATGCAGGCAATATGAGTGTAAGTCCGGGCAAAAGCCGTCAGATCGTGGGTTACCACAACAATGGTCATTTTTTCATTGAGTTGGTTTAGAAAATCTTTCAAGTTTACCTTTGAGCTTATGTCGATAGATGCCGTCGGCTCATCCAGGAGCAATACCGCAGGATCTGAAACCAGGGATCGGGCGATAAGAGATCTCTGGAGTTGGCCGCCGGAAAGATTATTGATATTTTCATTTCTTTTATCATATAAGTTCACTTGCTCTAAGATCTTTTCAGTTTTTTCGATATCCTCTTTTCTATACCTTTTCAGAAAATTTCCTGAATTTATACATCCGGTAAGGACCATATTAAAGACAGTAATTGGAAAATTTTTATTAAAATTTGAAGATTGAGGTACGTAGCCCAATCTATTGGAAATATCTTTATTAAAGGTGATGGATCCGCTCCAGGGTTCAATGATCCCCAGTATAAGTTTAAGGAGGGTTGTTTTACCCCCTCCATTGGGACCGATCACGAGAAGATAATCCTGCTCGGAGATATCCAGATCAATATCTTCCAAAACACGGTTATCTCTATAACCGAAAGATAGGGCTTTAATTTCAATCAGTTTTTTCATGGCTATTCTTTTAAAGCCCGGGAAAAGGTTTCTGCAATTTTTTGCATATTCTTCAGCCAGTTTTTCTCTAAAGGATCTATTTCCACAACCCTTCCGTGGATTTCATGGGCTATGGTTTTTGCACTTTTTTTATCAAAACCCTTTTGTGTAAAGATGATTCTTATACCTTTTCCCTTGGCGGTATCTATCATTTTTTTGATTTTGGATGCGTTTGGAGTTTTTCCGCCCAGTTCTATGGAGAGCTGTTTTAAACCATACTGATCCGCAAAATAGCCCCAGGCAGGATGAAAGACCATAAAGTGACCCCCGGTTTTGCCGGCAAGAATGGTGTTAATATGGTTATCTAATCTTGCAATATCCGCTAAAAACAGATCAAGATTCTTTTTATAGTAACCTTTATTGAACGGATCGATCTTAGATAGGGCGTTATAGATGTTATTGGCAGCCATTTTTACTGTATAAGGGGCAACCCACACATGGGGATCTTTTACATTTTCCTTAAATGAAAACGAGCGATATGTTACTCCATCCGATATGTTTACGACAATCATCATTTTGTTTTTTTCTATTATCGAATTAAAATGCTTTTTTTCAAAAGGGAATGTAGGCACTCCCACTTTAATATAGAGCCTTGAATCCAAGAGCATGACAAGTTGCTGTGGAGTGGGTTCATAGGTGGCAGGGCTTGCGCTCACAGGAATCATGACCTGGGTTTCTACCCTGTTTCCCCCGATCCTTTCTACAAAATAGGCCTGGGGCAATACACTGACCGAAACCTTGATTTTACCGGCGGCAAAAGAAGTTACGCCGGCAACTCCTGCAAAACAGGATATAAACACCAGGAGCAAAAAGACAGTCTTTGTTTTCATTTTCCATGTCTTTCTTTGTGGCTTAGTGCTCTAATTCCAGACCTCGGAAAAAGGAGCATTTTTAAGCGTAATTTTTGGACACTCACCTTTTTTTAATCGGTGACTGGCCAACTTCAATCTGTAGTATTTTCCCGATCGGAATATAGGCGCTTAACGCATTTCAGCTTTTTACAAAGCTGTTCCTGCGCTTTTCGACGACTCGGTTGCTGCAGCGGCTCCAATCGGACAACTACTCTGTCTGCTTCAGATTTGATCCATCCATGACACTGAGTGATGGCATAAAACAAGTCCACATATTCATCTTCATTTGGATAATGATTCAATAACCAGTCAGTCATCTCCTTACGTGCATTCCATACTGAAGCGGTAACAAAATCAAAAAGATTTTTCCCTTCATTATCAATCTTCTTAAAGGATTTATAGTCTTCTAAAGTAGAGACATCCACCTTTTCAGGCAGCTGTTTTTTCTTATCGAGAAGTTTTGTATATTCTGCTTCTAACTCGCTGATCTCTACCTCTAAACGGGTCTTCAAGCTGTTTTCGCGCCTTGATCCATCTTTGTTAAAGACTTCCTTTGCCTTTGAATTCTTCTTGTGCTTTTTATCAAGTGTTTTGCGTACATCCTTGATTTCTTTTTCAATGGATTTGATAACAGGATTTGCTATAAGCTGTTTCTCGCTATCATCTGTTTTAAAACCGGGGTGATAATGAAACGGATGCCTGTCATAAAGGTGTTTGAATGTGTTTTCAGAGGCACCCCAGCGGCTCAATATAGCTTGTGCGCATTGAAGAGTACTCATGGATATGCCGGCATCCCATGCCATGCAAGACCGCATGTCCGACGGTTGCTGGTCTGATTCCAAAGATAAATTTTCCTGAGAGCAAAGGTTTGAGTTTTACCATTTTGTTCCAAAGTGAACGTCTTCTCTCCCTCGAAAATGCGGTAGTTTTTGTTGTTCATCTCAAATGATTTAGTAAAACGATCGTCATCTAACTCCTTGGGCTTTTTTGAATCAACGTGTTTTTCCCAGGTAACAAAGGGGACCTTATTTTCTATAAGAGTGTTGAAAAATGGGGCGCCATACCCTTCCCGATCAAATACCATGAAGGGAATCTCTGTCAGCTCCTGCTCCCAGTTTTTTTTCAGTTCGACAATATGCGTTTTAAGGTCGCCTTTTCCTTCTTGAATCTGAAAATCAACAATGCGCCCACTTATATCGCATGTAACCATGTTTGTTTGTCCCGGCATCATCATTTTGCGCTGTGTATTAAAACCGGAATGAACCTTCTGATTGCCGGTATATGGAAGCAGATGTCCATCTGTAAACCATTGATAGACACCGACCAATCCGCATCGAAGCTGCTGCTTGAAAAATGACTCACAAAGAAATATGGAACGTCGCATATTGCAAGCAGCATAAAACCATTGCCAGACACCCTTTTTTGACGGCAATTTATTGAGACCGAGAATAAGCCCGGCTTCTTTCAGGTTAGCATTTTTTAGTTGTTCTATGGATTTGATATTGCGAGTCGCCATCAACAAGAAAACTAAAAATATTTTGTAGGCAGATCCGAAATACCCCATTACCAGTTTCAACCATTGATTGTTACCAAACAAAACGATTTGATAAAGGAATATCCCTGCAAAACGAGTGAATTTCCAATCATGAAGAATGTTGAAGGGTTGCTCGTCTATAGGAACTGCTTTTTCGCCGAATTCAAAATCAAACTCCTGCTGTTTTTTTTGATTTTCGATCCGTTTAGCTTTTCTCTCTTCAGCAAGGATGACAGCCTTAGTGCCCTGTATGCGTTTATGTTGCGTAACCCGGTCGATGTTCCGCAAGATTTTTGCCCATATTAGGATTGTATCCACCTAACAGGCCTTCTGTTCCAAATCTTTTTTGACTCTCTACGTAATTGTGTATAGTTTGTCTGCTGATATTAAGGGCTTCAGCCAATCGGGATTTAGTCGCACCCAAAGCAATAGCATCAAGAACAAGTAATTTTTTTGCCGGCTTGTCAGAAAGATCAACCTTTTTAACAATGACATCACGATTTTTAAGAATAACCAGATTCTTATTTCTTCTGTTAAAAATCAAAGACAAATTTGCACCAATCACTTTGGTGTTATCACTTTTTTTCTGTGACATTTCCGGGAATAAATTTTCTTGCATGCTTGATACCTCGATGTGATATTTTTTATGAGGCTACTATGAAGAAACATTATTTGCAAGATAAATTAACACTATTAAAAATAATTCATTAAAAATACGCATATTGATTATCTGATTGTCCAATTTATTTATTAATCATTTCCACTTGTGATTGTCCAACAAATCATTGTGTAATAGCTGAGATGCTTGTACAATAAGACTTCCGGCGTTTCTATTCAATCTATGCTTCCCGAGGTCTGAATTCATAAATACGATGACGTATTTTTGTATGGTCACTATTCCGTATAAGGTGAAGTTCAAACTTTTGCATAAATAGAATGAATAAACCAAGGTATAAATACGTGACCGTATTTACGAATACATGTACTTAGCCGCTGAACGGTTATGGCTTATTAAGGCAAATCAGATGAACCTCTCGACATTTTTCACATTCTTCAAGAGAATGATCCATAAGGAAACTGTCAAAATGACTCTTCTGGTAGGGGGTAAGGATGCCTGCACCTTTGCAAAGGGGGCAAACGCTATCGAGAGATGCCAGAATCGCGGCGCGAATAAACTCGGAGCGGTTGGGTATTCCTTTCATGGCCTCCAGAAGGGAAGCATCCGCCTTGAAGGTGATGATTTCTTGCTTGCTCTTTTTCATGGAAATTCAAATCCTTTATCAGTACATGATATTATTACGTTGTATTAACTAAAATTATTACTATGTATTACCCGTTAGTCAAGAAGAATCTTAAGGACCATGGGTGTGATTAAAAAAAGTAGGATTAAAGTATAGGATGGGGTATGAGAAAAAACACCTTATTTTTCTGAAGTGGTAATCAAAAAATCGAGCATGGCGTTACACAGCGGTGAAACGTTTCTCCTTTTATCCCTGATCAGATAAAATTTTCGCAGCAGGGTAAGATTTTCTATTTTTACAGCCTTAAGTATTCCTGTTTTAAGTTCCGTTTCAAGGGCTCTTAAAGACAGAATCGATAGGCCAAGTCCCGACTTTATCCCTTCTTTGACTGCTGTAGAGGAACCCAAACGCGCTACGATATTAAGGGTATTGATATCCTTTGCGTGCGGTACCTTAAGATACTCTTTGATGATTTTCAGCGTACCCGAACCGGTCTCCCTTAAAATAAATGGTTCTTTGGATAACTCTTCAAAGTGAACTTGATTTTTGCCGGCCCATTTATGCCCGAAGGGAACAGCCAATACCAGTTCATCTTTCCACAGCTCGCGACATATGAGGCTGTCATTCGTACTTTTCGATCCAACCACGCCCAGCTCAAAATCACCATTCATCACCCGTCGTCCGATTTCACTGGTGTCTGAGATCGTCAATGCAACCGTCACAAGCGGATACTTTTTGCGAAAATTTTCTAATATTTTTGGGAAGATATATTCTCCGGGAATGGTGCTGCCCCCCATATGAATCTCCCCTTTTTTGGTTCCGAGAAAACCCTGCATCTCATGGCATGCATGCTTTTTCATATCCAGGAGCAAACACGCATGGTTGTAAAGAAGTTTGCCTGCCGCAGTTGGAACCACCTGCCTGCCTAAGCGATCAAGAAGTTGGGTCCCGACCCTGTCCTCAAGGGTGGCTATCCTTTCGCTCACCGAAGGCTGTGCCAGAAAAACAGCATCAGCGGCTTTTGAAAAGCTTTTTAGGTCAACCACTTTGCAAAATATTTCTAATTGCCTGAAATCAAAATCTATAGACGGTATTTTGTGTTTAACGCTTTTTTTCATTCCTTCAACTTCGTTCAGGACAAGCTCACCCATCATTATAAGCGATAGGTTGTTTTGCAAATATTAAAAAAAATAACTTAGCACTTATGGGGCCAAGCCCCTATGTCCCAATATGCACTACGTCGGAAGCATTAACCAGAATCGCCTTTTTTTTTAATTCAGGGAGTACTTCCCGAAGCACATCATACGTAACTTTATGGGGATGTGCGATGCCGATGGCTTCACCATGACTATTGGCAATATGTATGAGCCTGCGTATTTGTTTTCGTATAAAATCGGGTTCCTGGATATGATCAAGGAACACATCCTTTTGCGCAAAAGGTACCTGTAATAAAAGAGCGGATGGTTTGCATAATGTCTCGGTTGTGGTACGGCTGTCGATAAAAAAAAGCTTCCGTTTTTTCAGAACAGAAAAAATTTGGTATAGCTGGGTAGAAACCGCAGTCATTTTTGAGCCCATGTGGTTGTTTACCCCTTGAATAAAAGGAAAAGAATCCAGGTCCTTGTCCAGCTGGTTGATGAGTTGATCCGGAGACATTGAGGTCAGAAGCGCTCCGGGTCCCGGATTAACCATGGGGTATTCATTGGGCTCCATGGGTAGATGAAGCATCACGTCCAACCCTTTTGAATGGATGGACCTGGCTATGCTTTTCTGAAAAGGGCTGTAAGGAAGTATAGAAAACGTGAAAACCGCATCCAGTCCGATGAATTTTTTCACTATTTCTTTATCATAGCCGATGTCATCGATAATAATAGCTATTTTAGGCAACTTTTTTGGTATTCCGGGCACCGGTTTTGGTATGGGTTTATGAGGCGGTACCTCCTTTTCAGGGAAGATTTCAAACCGGGGTATTTTTGTTGCACGGGATTTTACAACTTTTTTTATAGGGCGCTTTTGCAATAATAAGTGGCGGGCAAGAACACCGGCAATAATGACAAGAATTATCAGAACGCCAAGCCCGGCAACGGCTATCATTAGATTGGTTTTTTGGGACCTTTCTTTACTCGGTTTTTTTTTGGGTTTGGTTTGCCGTCTGATTTTTCTTTTTGCCACAAGTTAGTTCGCTTCGCTCACAATTGGAATGTTGGAATATTGGAATACTGGAATATTGGGTTTTGGGCCTCCGGCTCGGAGAGTCTACGGCTCAGAGAGAAAATGGAAAGTTGGGTTATTGTAAAATTCTCTTTACGGGAATTAAATAGAGTAATGTCATCTTCTTTAAATCATTATTCCAATATTCCATCATTCCATTTTTCCATGTCCGAATTGCCGAGATGTTTAAATTACTTGTTGCTACCCTTGAAAATTTCATAACTTAAAAGGATGTCAAGGGCGCGCGTAACCTGGTTGTCAGACAACAATTTTTCGACCTTAAGATGACCGTATCTATTTTCAGGGGCCTTGATTTTCGGTTTCTTTTTGTTCCCTTTTTTTTCCCCGGATTCTTTTTGGACGTCTTGACTTTGATCGGGACTTGCTTCGAGATGATTTTTAAGATCCTTTTCTCTTATTCCATGGTCACCGGCATTTATTTTTTCTTTATCCATAAATCTTTCATTTACAATTATGTCAGGCTCAATCCCTTTGGCCTGGATGGACCGCCCGCTGGGTGTGTAATATCTGGCGATGGTCAATTTAAGGCCATAACCGTCTCTTAAGGGCTCAACGGTCTGGACCGAGCCTTTGCCAAAGGAAGCGGTTCCCAGTATAAGAGCGCGTTTATGGTCCTGGAGTGCGCCGGCAACGATTTCCGATGCACTGGCACTTCCTCCGTTTATCAAGACAACCATTGGATAGTTTCGCTCTGTGCCGTTGGGCGTTGCTTTGAAAATTTGAGTATTTTGTTTCATACGTCCTTTGATGGAAAGGATATTTCCTTTTTCAAGAAAAAGATCCGAGATCTTAATCGACTGGTTTAGAAGCCCACCCGGGTTGTGGCGAAGATCCAGGATAAGCCCTTTTAAAGGTATTTTTCCTGATTCGAGCCGTTTTAGCTCTGTTACCGTATCTTCCGTTGTATTGTCCCTGAAATTTGTGATCCAGATGTATCCGAATCCGGGTTTTAAGACAATCGCTCTTACGCTTTCAACGGGTATAACATCCCGTATCAGCTTGATATCCTCCAGTTCATTAACTCCTTTCCGTTTTATCGTTACAACAACTTCAGTCCCTTTGGGGCCTCTTATCATTTTTACGGCATGTCGTAATTCATTGGTCGGTTTACCATTAACCTTAACGATTATATCACCGGCCTTTATTTCGGCTTTATAGGCCGGCGTACCCTCGATGGGCGAAACCACTGTGACAAAACCGTCTCGCATGGTTATACTCACGCCGATTCCGGTAAACTCGCCCTGGGTATCCAGTTGAAGCTCTTTAAAGTCGTCAGGCGGCAACAAGGAAGAATGGGGATCAAGGCTGTGGACCATACCCTGAATAGCCTTTTCGATCATATTTTTTGAATCCACCGGATCAACATAGTTTTTTTCAACCAGTTCAATCACATCGGAAAATAATTTCAGGCCGTTATAGGTCTCTTCTCCGTCGGCTGAAAGATCACGGTAAAAACCAAATCCTATGATCAAGAATATAACGCCGATTACTATTATTAACCACAGATTGACGTTTCGCTTTTGCTTCATGTTCATATGGTTTCTCCTTAACCTCTTTTAATCCATTTTAACGGATCCACAGGTTTACCGTGATGGCGTATTTCAAAATGGAGGCTTGGGCCTATCATGGATCCTGAATCTCCGACTGTGGCAACAACATCTCCCTTATCTATGGTATCTCCTTTTGATGCGAAGAGTTCTTCAGCATGGGCATAAACGGTATAATAATTTTCCCCATGATCAATGATTATCATGTTGCCGTAACCCTTGAACCAGGTGGCATAAAGGATCTGTCCATCAAAAACAGCGCGGATCGGTTCGCCTCTGTCTGCCTTTATCTCGATACCGCTCTGAAAATTTACTACATTGAGTTTTTTGTTTTTATGTGGGCCAAAAAGATTAACAATTTTACCTTTAACCGGCATATTAAGCAATCCTTTTAATGAAGAAAAGCTTTTTGGCGGAATATTTTTTTTCTGTTTTAATGGACCGGTTTCTAAGTTTAGAGATTTAATTGTATGATTCAGATCCACTGCCGCCTGCTTCAAGGATTCAAGGGCCGCAAGTTCCAGCGATTTTTTGTTGCGGATGCCCGCAAGGATCCCGGAGCGTTTTACTCTTTCGTCGGACATAACCGCAATCTGTTTTTTTAAATCTGCTTCAAGAGAGAGCTTTTCCGTTTTTTGGGAATTCAGCCTGACCAAAAGTTGCTGGAGCTTTGTCTTGTTGTCTAGAAGGTTCTTTCGGATTTTTTCGTCATAAGCTAAAATAGTTTCCATGGACTTTTTGCGTTTAAAAAGTTCATACATGGATTGAGCCGAAGCCAAAACATATATTTTCCCCAGCCAGTTCATTTTATAAAGCGCCACCAGGCGTCTGAATATGTAGTCTTCACCGGCTTTAATCCTCTTTTTGAGGCTGTCGGATGCCCGGGTGGTTTCGATGGTTTTATCTCTGAGGGCGGTAAGTTCGAATTTGAGAGAGGAAACTCGTTTTCTTGCCTGGTTAAGCGCCAGATCGATATCGTTCAGGCTGCTTACAATGGCGGCCTCTTCTCTGGTGAACGTCAGAACTCTATCCCTGCCTTTTTCTATCTTTCGGTTGATATCTTCAGCTTCTTTTCTGAACCGTTCAATGTCAACGCCGTTATCCCCGTTTTCTTTCTTTTTCGCTGCGGGAACTTTAGGCATAATATGCACATACTGTTTTAGATTTCGAATATAACCGACCCGACCCTTGTGACTAATTTTTAACCACCCGTTGAGATGCTGGAGAATGCTAACCTTTTCCCCTTTTTTTATTAACTCCAGAGGGGGATCCATTATTGTCGGTGCAGGCCGTAGATTAAGCTTATTTACGGTGACAATTCCAATTTCATGGGATTCAGCGCCAAAAAATTCAGAAGGCCGCAACACAAAAATGATACCCGCGGCAGTAAATAATATTATTTTAAAAATTGTTTTAAAGAAAGATAACACCCTATCCATCCTGCAAATGTACTGCCAAGTATTATGCCACAGAAAGCGCCGGGGGAGAGAAATCTAATCGTAAACAGACTCGGAGATATCCCCCGTTCCATACTGAATGATATCAATAAAAAACTGAAAAATAATGCGACCAGACCGATAATTCCGCCAAAAGCTCCCTGGATAAGACCCTGAATGTAGAAGGGAGCCTTGATAAAACTATCGGTAGCACCCACCAGACGCATGATTTCCACCTCATCTTGTCTTGAATAGAGTACCAGTCGAATGGTATTGGCCACGATTAATAAGGTGGCCATAAAGAAAAGACCACCCATTGCAAACCCGGTTAATCTGAAAAGATTAAAAAAATTCGTAAATTGTCCAAGCCATCTCTGGCCATATTCCACCTCATCAACCTGGGCAAATGATTCGAGCTGGGTGGCAAGAATTTCAACTTTTTCCTGGTTTTGGAAAGATCCTTTAAGACGGATTTCAAAAGCATCCGGAAGCGGGTTTTCCTTTAGATTTTCGAACAAAGAAGACTGCCGTCTCATTTGTTTTTTAAGCTCTTGAAAGGCCTCATTTTTTGAAATGAATCTGACGTCCTGGATACCCTCTATGCGTTGAATTTCCCCTTTTAACTCTTGAAGCTTTATTTCAGGGGGTTCCGGTTTCAGATAGGCCATGATCTTTATCCCTTTTTTCCAGGAATTTATTATTTCATTGGCGTTTACAAAAAAAAGAGCAAAAGCGCTGACAATAAGGATGGAAATGGCGATGGTAATGATAGTGACGGCGTTTAAGAATCTGTTGTCCAGGATATCCTGTATGGCCCTTTTATAGTTGAGAATCATGGGAACAACTTTCAAGTATTTGTTATTTTTTGCATGTAACCCTGATTTAGATGGATTACCCTGCCCCCGGTTTTACGGATAAGCTCCTTGTCATGGGTTGCAATGATAACCGTGGCGCCACGGGCATGGAATCTTTTAAGAAGCTCAAGGATGATATCGGCGGATACTTCGTCCAGATTGCCGGTGGGTTCATCTGCGAGGATTATCTTTGGATCACCGACAACGGCCCTGGCAACCGCTATTCTTTGCTGTTCGCCGCCGGATAGACTTGGGGGAAGGGAATTCAGACTTTCTTCCATACCCACGGTTCTTAATATGCTTTTTACCTTTTTTTCGATAAATCGTCGTTTTTTACCTGTTGCTTCAAGGACAATGGCAATATTATCAAGGACGGTTTTTGTGGCTATCAACTTGTAATCCTGGAATATTATTCCGAACTTTCGTCTAAGAAGCGGTATTCGTTTGTGAGAAATTCTCGACAGGTTTATTCCCTCGATCAATACTTGCCCTTCTGATGCCTTTTCCCCAAGGTATAGAAGTTTAAGCAGGGTGGTTTTGCCTGCCCCACTCGGACCGCTGATAAAAAGAAGTTCGTTTTTTGGAATATCAAGGGTGATATTGGCGAGAGCTTTCTTGGCGCCGTAATTCTTGTGAACATGGAACATTCGAATTATTGAAGTTTTGTTCTGACCGTCAATCATTCTATAATTCCCTGACCCATTACCCGATACAATGCAGCCTTCGAAATTTTATATGCATATAATGCATTGTAATAATTTGTCATGGTTTCGGAAAGAAGTGTCTGGGCGTCCAGGACATCGGTGGACGTGGCCATCTGTTCCTTGTAACGTTCCTGGTTGATCCTGAAATTTTCCTTGGCCTGTTCGATGGCTTTTTCAACAGCGATGATCGCCTTTTCTGCTTCTTGTGTTCTAAGGTATGCTTTTTTTACCTCTTTTTGTATATTGTCAAGAAGCTGTTCTTTATTGTATTGTGCCTGAGACGAACGTGACTTTTTTTCATTTATTCCATAGGAGGTGCGGCCCCATTCAAAAAAATTCCATTTTGCGACGGCTAAAATATTCCAACCCCTTGGATCAAATATACCTTCGCCGCCATCCACATCCCATTCCGTTCCTTCTCTGAAATAATTGCCCTCCAGGTTAATTGAAGGATAATAATCTTTTTTTGCAAGTTGTAATTCCTTTTCCGCTATCTTAACGTCTAAATCGGCTATCTTGATTTCCAAACGATTCTTATCCGCTTGCACGAGGCAATAATCAAGATCTTTTTCAAAAGGTGAGTAATCAAGGATATCTTCTACGGCAACAGGGGTGTTAATGGGTCTTCGAATCAGGGTATTAAAATCCAATTCAGCATTTTCCATGGTATTTTTTGCAACAATGAGGTCCTGTTTTGCGTTGGCCAATTCAACCTGTGCCTGCAGTAAATCATTTAATGGGGACATTCCAACCTGATAAAAACTCTCGGCCACATTTTTTTGGGCATTGATCTGGATAACGGTCTGTTCCGCAATTTTTCTAAGTTTTTGAGCTTTTAACAGCATAAAGTAAGCGGTTTTTGCCTCTAAGATAATATCCTGACGCACAAGTTTTTCTTTAATTTCTGAAGCATTAAGGCCAAGGTTTGCAATATCGTATTGTCTAAGTATAGAAAAGCCCGTAAATATCGGTTGGGTGACAGAGGAAATAAATGAGTATTCATCTTTCGCAGTTGTCGCAAAGCCACCGATACTGGCGCCTTCGTCCAGTCTATTGTATTGATAGGTTACGCTAAATGTGGGGAAAAAACGGGTACGTTGGGCTTTTTTTTCCGCCTCTGCCGCCTTGATTTCTTCTCTGGAAATTTTCAGCGAGAGGTTGGCCTTCATGGCTTTCTCAATAGTTTGTTCGAGTGTAAAAACTTCAACATGTTCCTGGGCTCCTGAAAAGGCGGGAACTATAAAAGGCAAGACCAGGGCAAAAAAAATAAATAGTTTTATATTTATTTTAATTTTCATAATTTAATGTCTCAGAGAATCTATAACCTGTTGAAATGATAAGATTTAAATAGTAAACTTCTTGTGCCGTCTTAATGGAATGCTGGAATATTGGGGCCAAGCCCTTAAGTTCATATTAGAAACCTCTAAGATAAAAATTGCCCAAGAGTTTTAGATTGACCGTCGTGGGCTTTATTGATATATATTTTTTGAGTTGAAGGAGTGCTGACACCAGTTTTCCTTACTCAGAGCCTCCACTGAATCCCATTAAACAGGCTTCTTCCATTTCGGTGGAGGCTTTTTTATATCTAATCAGCACCTTAAAATCAACAGTTTATTGTTTGTCAGGCATTAAGTTAGTTTGTTTTGCTCATCCCGCTATATTCGGGAGATAATTTTAACGCACCACCCATGGAAACGCTTTTTCTAAAAAATGGTCAAAGTCCCTCGCAAAAGACTTTTTACCTCGAAACTTCTGAAGAAGTTAGCTTTTCACCGTGACCCGGCTTGAATTTCTTCAAGGGTCTTTGCATAAACAGCGCTTAACGGACCGCCAAGAGAAACCGCCTTTTTGATAGTTTCCAGCGCTTCCTGCTTTCGTCCTTGCTCAAAAAGAATTTGTGCCAGGTTGTTTAAAGCGGAACCTTCCTTGGGATGTAACCGCACAGTTTTTCTGAAGGCCGACTCGGCATCTTTTAATTCTCCCAGTGCATAATGGCAGTTGCCAATACCCATAATGGCGGTCAGATTTTGTGGCCAGCGTGCCAGCGCTGTTTTATATCCATGGATTGCGGCACGGAACTGGCGGGCCTTTTCAAGTCCCAGCACCGCTTCCAGAAATAGGCCCTTCTCTGCAGTGGCAGGAAGTTGATCCGGTCGTAGAATTAAAAGTCCCCAGTAATTGCCGCGAGCCCAGGTGTTCACAAAGACTCGGGAAGGCATGATCTTGCGGGCGGTGGCGCCGGAGCGAAGAATAACGATTTTTTTCGGTAAATCATAACCCACAACAACTGAATAGTGCCAGACAGGATACCAGGAAAGCCCGAGGTTTTGCAAAATGATTACCGGATGACCGGCGGCCACTTCCGAGAATATGATTTCTATTCCGGTCGATATATAAGCGATTCTGCCGTGACGGCGGGCAGCGCTTATAAGCGCTGTCTGCAGGCTTCCTTTTCGTGTGGGGGTGAAGACCTCATCTGTAAGGTCTTCAGGAGAAACAGTCAATCCGCTCCAGTTAAGTGACATTGCAAGGGAGGCGGGCCCGCATTGATATGCCTTTTGGGGGAAAAACGGTACCATCTTAAGCTCAAAACGGTGGGGCAACTTACCCTCTTTTTGCAGCAGTTCCCATTTTTTAAGACCTGCACAGCCGGTCAGGCATGTCAGCCACAACCCGATACACAATAGCAGGGATATGCGGCGGATTGCCATATTATGTTTACCTAAAATCTGCATTAACTTCTTTCGAAAGAGATAAATTTACTATCAATACCATGCGGTATCGAGACGTTATTGTCAATATCCACACAGCGATAATAGGTAAAACAAAAGGATAAAATCCAGATTAAAATTTGAAAAAAGTTAACTCTTGGGGAGCCTTTTCTCGACCGGATCTACTGCGCTATCAATCGATTGCAGTATTACAATACGGCTCCACGATTGATGTCTTGTCGTAGTGAAACGAAGATCCCGTTATCGAGGTATATCAGAATGATGCGTGGTTTGCAGAATTTAGGTTTTAGTTCCGGTGTTTAACAAATGGGAAGACGTCGGTATAACCCGCAATATCTGTAAAAAGTAGTACCAAAAAGACGATCAAAGCGGCACCTACCAAAAGGCCGAGCCCATCGCCGCCGGCAGGAAGCTGATCCATTTTATCTGAAATTCGCATGACCTGGGCATCGGAAAGACTACCCACACGGGCTTTGACTTCTATCCAAGGAATACCCTGGGCTGTCATTGCGGCCTCTAAATCTTCACGTTCAAGAAACCTGATAAGATTTTCACGTGCATTTTGTGTTTGTGCAGTAGTAAGCACCGTTTCGGTGCCCACCATTGCTGCACAAACCGTTTGAAGAGGCATGGTAAAAAACACCATGGTTAATGTCATAAAAAAACTTACATACCTGGCAGAACACCTGATTCGATGCATCATACACCTCCAATGTTTAAACGTTTCGAAATTTCTACAACTATATGAAATAAATAGTCTTTTAATGGCAACCTCTTTGTGCCATCGGACTTTTACAAGTTCATCATTTTTATCCCGTGAAACTTTTTTCTATTTCACCCGGGCCATTATTCCAAATTGTGAGCCAAGCGAACTAACTTGTTTATTTAATTCCTGTCAAGAGGAATTTTACGGCAACCCACTATTTCAGCCCACCAACACAAGCCTGACATCCATTACATTTGTATTCGTAGGGCCGGTCATGAGAAGATCTTCGGTTTTTTCAAAGAAGTGATACGCATCGTTTCTGTTTAGAAACTCGGCGGCCTCCATCCCGGCATCTTTTCCTCGTGTTACCGTGAAAGGATCAACCAGGGCGCCTGCTGCGTCTGTGGGGCCGTCATTTCCGTCCGTGCCGCCGCTCAGTATGACAACTCGAGGCGGAAGCTCCACAAGGTCCATGCATGCAGCCAGGCAGAATTCCTGGTTCCTTCCCCCTAGACCATCCCCCCGGATCGTTACAGTGGTTTCACCTCCTGTAATAATACATGCCGGCGCAGGAATCGGTCTGCAGGTTTTGACAATTTCCTTTGCAATGGCGGTGTGAACCCGCGCCACTTCTCTTGTTTCTCCTTCAACCATGGAGGAAAGGATAAGTGTTTCATATCCGAGCGTTTTGGCCGTTGCACTTGCTGATTCCAGTGCTAATATATTGCTCCCCACGATAAAATTAAAGACGCGATTGAATATCTTATCATTCTCTTTGGGTGTTTCGGAAATTTGCCCGTTCAGGCCCGACTTCATGTGTTTATGAATGGCAAGGGGGATGTCCTTTAATTTATATTTATTGAAGATTTTCCAAACATCCTTGAAGGTGGCACTGTCAGGCACAAAGGGCCCTGATGCAATCACGTCCATCTTATCTCCCACCACGTCCGAGAGCATCAAGTTGATAATGGTGGCCGGAAAAGCCGCTCTTGCCATCTGGCCGCCCTTGGAAGAAGATATATGTTTTCTGACAGCGTTTATCTCATCAATGCTGGCCCCGCACGCCAGTAATTCCCGGGTAATTTCCTGCTTGTCCGAGAGTGTGATATTTTCCACAGCGAAAGGGAGCAGAGCGGACCCCCCCCCGGATATGAGAGAAAAAATCAGGTCCTTTTCCCCGGTGCTTTGCAAGAAATCAAGGATCTTTCCGGTCCCTTTTACGCCGTTTTCATCCGGTACGGGATGGCCGGCCTCGGTGATTTCAGTAAATGCCAGCTCTTGCGTAAAACCGTATTTAACATTGATCAGCCCTTTCTGAATCCTTTCTCCGAATAGCTCTTCAATGGCCGCGGCCATGGGCGCAGTAGCTTTTCCCGCACCCACGAGGGAGATGCGATCGAATTCGGCCAGGTCAAGTTCGGTTTCAGGCCCTCCTTCCATTCCCACAATAAGCCTGTCCCCCTGAACGTGAACAAAACGTTTCACCGCCTTGTATGGGTCCACAGCCGTAAGGCAGCCCGCAAATATCTCTTTGGCGTCGGAACGTAGGGTTTCTAATTTTTTGTGTTGTTTGTTCATGTTGTGCGTCCTCCTTCGGCGAGATTATTTTTGGTTAGTTCTTTAAGAATTGCCTTTAGCCATGTTGTGTATTGGGTTCTAAAAAACGTGGTCCTCAGGGCCAAGCCTGTCCCGCATTGCGGGGGTCAGAGATCAATGGCTCTGCCCGTATAAAACACCCGGAGTAATGGAGTATTGGAGTGTTGATTTAAAAAAAAGAGCTTTAAACTTTCAGATTTTCTCCAGGGATCTGTTTTCTGAGAGCGATGAAAAAAGGGGTTTCTTCCATTACTCCACCACTCCAATACTCCGTAAATCGTTAAAAGCCGTCAAACTAAATCCCCTCTGGGGATAATCAAAGCCGAGCTCTCTGGACCCGGATCTTTACTCGTAGAAGCCGTGTATGATTTATAGATGCGATGAATTTAAAGGCTTGCATCCCCTGCAGGAGATTATGGGGGTGTAGGTAAATCTTCTTGGATCGGAAAAAAATTGCTTAAATTCTTCAAAAAATTCTTCATATCTTCCATTGTATTCCTCAAAGGGGTATCCCGACTTTTTTGCAGCAACCTCAACCTTTTTCATCCAGTTAAAGGTTTCTTTTTCCTTTGCTTTTCCAAAAATCAGGTGATGTGGTGATAGGTTTACATTTATATCCTGGTAACCAAGGTCATAAAGAAAAGAATAAAGTTTAATTCCAACGTAGGGGTCAAAGTCAGCATTTTTTTCCAGAGCTTTTATTATTCCGTAAATTGCTCCTTTAAGCCTATTAGAGAGCCCGAAATGTCTCAAGCAATTATAGTCCAGATCTATCAGGCAAACAATTCCTCCGGGTTTCAGAATACGGTTTATATTCTTGACGATATCAAAACTTTTTGATCGATAGTATTCAAGGACAAAACGTATCCAAATAAAATCGAACATTCCTATACCATCTAAAGGTTCACGTATATCCTTCTGAACAAATTCTATTCCTTCTTTGCCGTAATTCTTTTTTGCGTATTCGATTCTTTCTTTACAGATATCGATCCCCACGACTTTACCCTTCGGTTCAAGCAGTTTGTGCAGTAAAAAGGTGGTTTTGCCGGAACCACACCCCAAATCGACTACTTGCATCCCCGGCTTTATACCGGCCCATCGGGCCTGTTTTTTCAAAGCCATATCGTCTATTTTCATTTCGAGACGAAGGGTCTCTTCGTGGCTTTCCATAAAATATTCAGGGGGATGCATATATGAAACTCCTGATGCTACCTATCAAGCTCGGACTTTACAACCTGACCAATTTTTTTAAGTAAATATGGCTTTTTTACATATGATGTTGCGCCCAATTTTTGAGCCTCTTTGACACGATCGGTCTCAGAATAACCGCTTGTGATTATTGCTTTCTGGCCCGGATTTATTTCGAGAATTTTTTTGTATGTATCAAGTCCGTCCATGCCGGGCTCCATAATCATATCTAACACTACCAGATTTGATGAATTATTCTTTATGTAATCAACAGCTTCTTCACCGTTTGAGGCAGATACAACAGAATACCCCAATTTTTTTAGCATTTCAGATGCAATTTCTCTCTGATCTTTCACATCATCAACCACTAAAATCGATTCACCGTTGCCCATTATATCCGCAATGGACGATATGGGCTTATCCACGGCCAGTTCCTGTCTGACTACTGGGAAATAGACTGTAAAATCAGTCCCCTGTCCTTCAGTACTTTTTACATCAATATATCCATTATGGTCTTTTACGGTTCCCCAAACAACGGCCATGCCCAATCCTGTTCCGCTTTTTCCCATTACCTTTTTCGTGTAAAACGGTTCAAATATTCTTTCTAAATTTTCTGTGGGAATACCAATACCTGTATCACAAACGTTTAGAGTAATATAATCCCCCTCTTTTACTTTGTCATAACCATCTAACGATTTATCAACATACCGATTTTCTGTTGATATAATTATTTCTCCACTGTTGGGAATTGACTCTAAAGCATTACTGACTAAATTCATCACCGTTTTAGACAGGTGCACAGGAGAGCCTAACATATTCAGCAGGTTTGGGTCAAAATCGGTTTTTACATGAACATTTGGATGATATATTTTTAGATTTTCATATTCGGGGCTTTTTAAATATTCAGAAATAATACTATTTAAATTCATTACGTTAGTAGTGATAACGCCTCTTCTTGCCAGAGTCAACAAATCCTGAACAATAGCGGCAGCTCTTTCTCCTGCCTTTTGTATCGTTAATATGGGCTTTCTTTGAGGGCTGTCCAAAGGAATATCCATTAATAGCAGCTCAGGGTAACTTACAATACCGGACAGAATATTGTTTAAATCGTGTGCTACGCCGCCCGCAAGAGTTCCAATGGCCTCCATTTTTTGTGCTATTTGGAGCCGGACTTGCAAATCCCTTTTTTCCAGTTCCGCATGTTTAAGTTCTGTTATATCGTTACCGATGCAAAGAATTTCTTTAAAATTTCCGTCATTATCGAATATGGGTTTGTAAGTCCACGCAATCCATACTTTTGTGCCGTTTCTGAGCATCCCTTCGCTTTCATTAATAATTGGCTGCTCAGGGTTGTGCTTAAGAAGCGCTAATCGTTTATCACGATGATTTTTTGTTGATTTTGTATTCTCAAAGATCGTACCGAGCACGCTTTTTCCGAGGATTTCATTTTCAGTATAATTAAAAAATTTTTGTGCGAATTCGTTAAAAAAAGTGATATTTCCTTTTATGTCTTGTCGCATGATAATGCTGTTCGCATTTTCGACGAGATCACGATACTTTTTTTCACTCTCCTGAATTTTCTGAAATGACAGGGCATTTATGATACTGATGGCTGTTTGTGAGGCAATACCCATCATAAAATTCATATCACTTTTCGTAAGGGGTCTTTTTGACCTGACATTATCTACAGCCAATATGCCGAGTGATTCTTTTTCAAAAACAATGGGCACGCATATAAGTGCCTGTGCACCCATTTTTTTAGCAAATGCAAGACTTCTTTTTGAGAGTTTTTTTTCAATTCCTGCAATATCGTTTATCAGAATGTTTTTTTGATCTCTAAATGCCTCTACAAATGTTCCTTTTGATTCAGGTTTATCGAGATGAAACTCGGTTTGGTTCAAAAGTTCCTCTATTCCATTGTTATAACCGTATCCAGCGGTGTAAAGGAGTCGAGTTTTATCGCTATTTGCAAGCAATATCATACCGCGGTCAAAGCCTATGTGTACCTTCATAATACTTACTAAAGTATTTATGAGTTGATCGACATTTATGATCGAAGATGTAGCCTTGCCGATCTCCTGAGTCAGCAGAGCATTATTATGGCGAATATTCATCTCATCTAAAAGATCCTGGGCGACATTACCCTGGGTTTCAACGGTTTTGGCCAATTCTTTTTTTTCGAGATTTTCGGAAAATAACGCAAGGGCGATGGTTGTAAGCGAACAGAAAAAAACAAGGAATGCCCAGGCGGTTCGGGGCAAGGTAAAGAAAAGAGCCGGACAAGTAACAATACTAATCAGAAGAGAATAATTTCGTACCCGTTTCCAGATGAGAGCAGTTGTTTTCTTCCAGCTAACGATGTAACTGCAGATTTTATCACCTTTATGAAAACACAAAGGATGTTCAACGTCGGCGAGATGATCGGTGAACAACTTTGCCAGGGATTCGAAGACACCGAGACGGTTCTCACATTGATAAGGTTTTTCATTTACACCCGGATTCGGTGTAGAGACAATTTCAACCTTGTTGGGCCCAACTTTTTTTACACGAATAGTAGCACCGCGGCTCATGATGGGATAGACTTTTCCCATCAGGAGATAAACACCGGTCAGGCTCATTAATCCTAATGCGTATTGTTTTATAGGACCCATTCCCTTGTATGAAGTTGTATAACGTCCAGCCTCTCTTGCGATATTGGGATTTCCTGTTTTTTTAACCAGAACTTCATGAAAACGATCTGTCTGAGACTGCCTGAACCAGTGTGCAGGATCTTCCACCTCATACTTGGTCATTTCCGAATACCCTAAGACAGAATCGATATCCAAATTTGGATAATATTTTTTGAGGTATTCTAAAAAAGTTTTTATGATTCGGCTATTATATAGAGGTGATGAGTCAGTCACTATCCAAGTCCTTTGGTTCGGAGCCTGTAAAAGTTCTAAAGAAAAATAAAAAAAATAAAATGATTTAACCGAAGATTACAAAAAAGAGAATTTTATGTCAAGCGATGAAGTGTGGCAAAAATGGAATATACGGGCCGGAACATGGTAAATATAAAAATAAATGTGACGGATATTTGTAACCGTTCACGGGTTCAGGGTACGGGCGGTGCATTCTGTTTCCCTAAGCGCCTTTCGGTAAAAGACTCAAAAATCACTCGCTGGAAGGTTTGGAAATGGCTTCTATCGTCGGTTATAGGTATTCAGGGGGTGTGCTCCCCCGCTTCACTCTGGTGTCTCGTGTCTGGTCATTTCAATGACTTAGCAGCGGGGGCATTCCTGCCCCCTCCGCGTTCTCCCGCAAAAAAGCATGCGGGAGCCGCGGTTTCCCCCACTTCTAAGTCATTGAAATGACGAAGCCACTCCGCCAATATCGTTACTCGGGAAAGCACACCCCCTGAATACGTACCGCCGGTTGGGTAAAAATTTTCATGAAATATTCGGGCTAGAAACGTTCGATGAGTTTGTTAATCAGGTAAGTACTCTCCCGCATAGCCTGTTCACTAAAAGGCCCGAACCAGTCTGTAATTTTTTTAAATTCAGCCCGAAACATCTCTTTGTCACCCTTTTCAACCATGTCAAGATTATTAGCGAGAGAACCAAGATATTCTTTCAGCAGGGCAAGCCGTTTGGGTGATGCGAATATGATTTCAGAGTAAAGTGAGGGGTCCTGTGCAAAAAGCCTTCCCACCATTCCAAGCTCTAAACGGTAAATGGGACTGGAAAATTCTAAAGTTCGGCATAAATCAATCTGTTTGTGACACAGAAATTGACCGAATGCAAAAGTCGCGAAATGTCTCACCGTTTGAACGATTGACATGATTTCGTCATGTTCCTGTGCCGTCACTTGCAGGATAATACTTCCCCAGGCGCTGAATTGATCAATAAGCCATCGGCATGAGGGCAGATTTCTGCCGGGTGTGACCACAACGATCTGTTTGTCCATGGTTGATGTGGTGGGACCGAAAAGAGGGTGCAGACCCATAACCGGTCCCCGGTAAGCTTCAAGCATGGCATTTAAAGGTTGTTCTTTAATACTGGTGATATCTGCAAGAACACAACCAACCGGCAGGTGAGGACCTAGTTTCCCTGCGACTTCAGCCGTTACTTCAATAGGGACACTGATAATTGCAAGCTCAATCCCGTGGCAAAGCTTGTCCACATTTAACCAATTATTTCGGTCCAGAATGCGTACCCTGTAACCGGAATCGGCAAACCATTTAGAAAAATATTGCCCCATACTGCCCTTGCCGCCAACGATAAGGACGGTTGCACCGGCACGGACACCTTTTTGAGAGAGACGAGCAGCTTGCTCTACCCGTGACTGGCGGAGAATACGACGGTAAAGATCTTCAATATAATCAGAATTTAGTCCCGCTTCGGCCCCCTGATTACGGAGCTGAGAAATCAGATTTTCTTCTCGGGCCGGGTGATAGACAGGTATGTTGTGGGTTTTTTTAACCTTGACAACCCGTTCGACTTCTGCCTGGCGTTTTGCAAGAAGGGAGACTATTTTTTGGTCAATGGTATCGAGTTGTCTCCTTAAGTTTTCAAGCTCCTGCTCAACCTTATCGCTGACAGGATTTGCGATTTGCGTTGAGGACGGCTGTTTTGAATTATCAGTTTCCATGGTTCCGGCGATATATCATCTTTGCAAAGTGTTTGGCAAGTAAAGTATGACGGTCTCGTAAAAAGTCCAACTTCTGCGTTGTGCTGCATTTCGTAATCATTCAACGTACGAAAAGTACGCCTCATGATTACAAAATTTGCACGCCTTGAATTTGAACTTTTTACGAAACCGTCTAAATCTGACTTTCTACGAGTTCATCAAGTATGCATCTTATGCTTGCCTTTGTTATTAAATGAGGGTAAACGTGAGAGTATAAAGAAATTAGGGGCTTTGCCTCATAAGCGCTAAGTTATTTTTTGCGGCGGAAGGACTGTGGAAAGTTTACTGAAAAAGATGTTCATTCTGTTCGATGTTGGGATCATTTTTTAATTCTTACTAATCATCAAACCATTATAACGGTTAAAACATGTTTATGAAGCCGATTTGCAAAATTGTAATCATAACATCAGTCATCTTTTTATGGTCATGCATGCCAAAGGTGGGTTACGAAAAGTATGATCCCTCAGCTCAGCTTTTTTCCGAGGCTGAAAAAATGTTTCAGGAAAAATCCTATGAGAAAGCTCTTTTTCTTTTCAATGAGTACCTTGACCGATTTCCTGACAGATCTATGGCCGGTGCGGCTTTAATGAAGACGGGAGCTATCCATATGGCGCTTGGGAATAATGACAGCGCTCGTAATGTTTATAAAAGACTTATAAAAGAATATCCGGAAAGTTATTTTGTGCCGGATGCCAAAATTGAAATAATGGTCACTTATTATAACCAGGGAGAATATGAAACAGTAATCGAGCAGGCAGCAGACTTTCTCAAACATGCTGTTTCCAGACCCCATATTCTCAGAACATATGTATTGGCAGGTGATACCTATTTGGCTCTCGGATCTCTGAAAGATGCCGTAGATTACTATACCCTGGCATATTCAAAAGCGCAAGATCCGGGACAGAAGATCATTATAACAAAGCTTAAAGATGCTGTCCGGCGGTTTAGTTCTCAAGATATTCTATTTTTTTTAAGCCGGCTGGAAAAAAGGTTTCCCGCAGGTTATCTTATGTTTCAGTTGGGGGTTAACAGTGCCGGTGAAGATAAATATGATGAGGCGTTAACGGTGCTGTCGGAGTTTATCGAAAAGTTTCCGGCTCACGAAAATGTGCAAGAGGCAAAAAATCTGATAGCGGAAATCAATCAAAAATCTATTTATAGCCGTTACACCATAGGATGTTTACTCCCCTTGAGCGGTCTTTATAGACTTTACGGCAACAGAGTATTAAATGCCGTTGAACTCGCTTTGAATAGATTCAGCCAACAAAACAGTAACCCGTGCATCAAGGTAATCATAAAAGATACGGAATCCGACCCCGTTAAAGCCGTTCTGGCCGTGAGAGAATTGTTTGATGAAAACGTTGCCGCTATTATTGGTCCGGTTTTTATGGCCCAACCGGCTGCTCTGGAGGCACAGGATAAAGGGATGCCCATCATAACGTTAACCCAGAAAGATAATATCACTTCAATAGGCGACTGGGTTTTTAGAAATTTTTTCACTCCGATTACGCAGGTCAAGACGCTGGTATCATATGCCGTCGAAGAACTCAAGTTTAACCGTTTTGCAATCCTTTATCCCGATGAAAATTATGGTCTAACCTTTATGAATCTTTTCTGGGATGAGGTGATCGCTTGCGGAGGTAAAGTTGTGGGCGTTGAATCATTCAATTCGACTCACACCGATTTTTCCGATTCTATCAAAAAACTGGTGGGGCTTTACTATAAGGTACCCGAAGATCTCAAAATTACTGATAACCATTTCGATGATGAAAAAAATGACGCTGCTGCTGCGGGTAATGATGAAGATACATCGCTTGCGTATGCATATGAATATGATGAAAATATTGCAGAGGAAAAAGAAGAAAAACCGGAAGCAATTGTCGATTTTGATGCCGTTTTTATTCCCGATGCTCCCAAGAAAGCAGGACTTATTATTCCACAGCTGGCTTTTTATGATATTACAGATACCTACCTTTTAGGAACCAATTTGTGGCATTCCGGTAGCTTGATCGAGATGGCCCGGCAATATGTACAGGACGCAATTATGCCGGATGGTTTTTTTGCCGAAAGCGATTCACAGGAGGTAATGGACTTTGTCCAAGCTTTCCATAAGACTTTCGACCGAAAGCCGGAATTCATTGAAGCGGTGGCATATGATACGGCCATGATATTGTTTCAGATGGTCAGCAGGCCGGACATCCGGTTCAGAAGTGCACTAAAAAATAATCTCAAAAAACTCACCGATTTTCAGGGGGTTACCGGGCTTATTTCCTTTGATAACAACGGAGAGGTTCGAAGGAAGTTATATCTTCTTCAAATAAAAGGTGACCGATTTGTCGAGTTGAAACACAACTAAGTGCTCTAATTCGTAAATTCGATGACGTATTTTATCAATACAACAATCCCGTATAAGCTGAACTCCAAAAGTTTGAAGTTTGAAGTGCCTAAAGTGAGCTAAAGTTGAGGAACGCGCTTTCAGCGCGATCAATTATAATTAAAATTGATAGAATACCTTAACTTTAGGCACCTTAGTTCACTTTAGGCACTTTACACTTTTACCTACATAGAATGAATAAAACAAGTTATAAATACGTCATCGAATTTACGAACACATGTACTAAGCAACTTATGAGAAAATCGAGTTACAGAGGAGGGATCAATCGTTTTTCAATGAACCCTGACCGGTTGCTCCCAGGACACTCATCCACAACTTTCCTTTGGCATCGATCTGCTTGCGTTTTCCGGCAGAGGCACTTATGGGAAGATGTACGAAATGGTTGTTCCAGCGGCCGATGAGAAGTTTTGTCTTGCCTGCCATACCTGCATGAACCGCGTCACGCCCCAAAAAGCTGCAAAAGACATTATCATTGGCATTTGCGGGCAGGCTCCGTATCAAATAGCTGGGATCGATATATTTCAAAGACACCTCGATGCCTTTGCGATTAAAATATGACAATATGGTATTTTTGAGGAATAGTCCTATATCCTGGAGCCTGATATTACCGGATTTATCACGTTCAGTTGTTTGGTCGTCAAAAAACTTTTGACCTGCGCCTTCAGCCACAACGATTACGGCATGTCCTCTGTGATTAAGACGTTTTTCAAGGGAATCAAGAAGGCCGCCAGGTCCTTCAAGGTCAAAGTCTACTTCCGGTATCAGTACAAAATTTACATCCTGCTGGGCCAGGGTGGCTGTCGCTGCGATGAAGCCCGAATGTCTGCCCATTAGTTTGATAAGACCGATTCCGTTGGGATATCCTTCCGATTCGCTATGAGCCCCCTTGATAGACTGGGTGGCAACGTCAACCGCCGTATGAAAACCAAAGGAGCGTGAAACCATGTAAATATCATTGTCAATGGTTTTGGGAATTCCTACAACACTTATTTTCAGACCTCTCTGGGTTATTGAATCCGCTATTTTTTTAGCGGCCATCAAGGTTCCATCTCCTCCGACCATAAAAAGGATGCCGATGTTCATCCTTTCCAGGCTGTCGATAATATCATCTATAGACTGGGGGCCCCGTGAAGATCCTAAAATTGATCCGCCCATTTCGTGTATATTAACAACAAGTTCAGGTTTAAGATCGATGATGTCGTGCCCATATTTGGGAATAAAGCCCTGGAGACCATATCTGAAGCCGTAGATATTTCGTACGCCGTAACTGTAGAAAAGTTCCAGAACGATTGCCCGGATAATGTCGTTCAAACCCGGGCACATTCCGCCGCAGGTTACCAGCGCACAACGAAGCTTGCTCGGGTCAAAGTATATTTCACTTCTGGGACCGGCCAGCTCAAAAGCGGGAAATTCTTTTCCTTTTTCGGCCAATTTCACCAGATTGTTTAAATTTACGTCCACGACAACCCTGTCAGAATCGCTCACAAAGTTCCGGCTGAGCGCATCTTTTTCACCTCTGCGGATCGGTGATTGTATTTTAGGGGGTCCAAGGGTCGGTATTGTTGTGTCAATGGAATCGAATTTCATAATATCCTCTTTTAATTGAACGTGTAGGGAATCCGGTCCCGCCATATTGCGGAATGAGCGAAGCTGAGGGACCTGTGTCGATAACTTGGCAATTTTTAAATAAAAAATCAAGGATTCTTTTTGATTCTCTATACTGATCCTCAGAGTTGCGAACATATTTTTGACAATTCATATATAATAAGAAAAAAGTCAAATTTTTTATTGACAATCTTTATCCGTCTGATTATATTTCTCCAGTTTTTTTGAGACCTGTCTATTTAAGGCCGGGAACTAATAACTCCCGGCCTTTTTTTGATTTTTTTTCGAAAGGGGGTGATTACAATGGTTTGTACAACGGTTAGAAATGGTTTTGAGTGCCCTTTTATGACTGCAAAGGGGTGTTCTTACAATGGCGGAATTTGTCACGAGATTGTGGAGAAGTGTAACGGCTGCAATCGTGGCATTGAATACGGCTCAAGATGGTACTGCTCTGCATGTCCTGATCCTTCACTGAAATGGAAAACCGGAGATTGCAACTTTGCTTCACATATCACAAAGGCTGCTTCAGAATCAAAAGCCAAGATTAATCCGCTCAAAGCATCCAAGAGAGGAAACAAGTAATGTTGCTTTCGATCGACAAATAAACCCCGCTTTATTAAAAGAGCGGGGTTTTCCATCAACTCCCCATTCCGCCATAGGGCCGGCACTTATTCATCTCCCCGATTTTTCAAGTTATTTTCCCTTGACATCCTTTGTGTCAACACGGTAAATTTTAAGTGGTTTTCTATGATCGTTATAAAAAATCCAAGATACCCCTTGCGGTGCGGGGCATGTTCGAGTTAGTTTATTTAGGTTAAAGGAGGAAAATCCGTGAATCCTATCGCTCAAGAGCTCAACCGGATTATTGAGAAAAATAATCCCCATATTATGGAAATGCTGTCTGATATAGGCAGAAACCTTTTTTTCCCTAAAGGGATTTTAAGCCAGAGTGCCGAGGCCAGGGAAAAGGCCTATAAGTTAAATGCAACCATCGGCATTGCCACAGAGCGCGGGGGAACCATGCATTTTTCTTCGGTAATGGGTTCTATTGACAGTATTCGACCTAAAGAGTCGCTAACTTATGCACCTTCCTTCGGAATTCCGGACTTAAGAAAAATCTGGCAGGATTCCCTTTTTCAAAAAAATCCTTCCCTTGAGGGCAAAACCATCAGTCTACCGGTTGTTACTTGTGGTATTACCCACGCGATCAGCATGTTTGCGGATATATGGTTGGATCCTGGTGATGTCGTAATTTTGCCTGACAAAATGTGGGGTAACTATAACATGATCCTGAATGTCAAAAAGGGGGCAAAAATAAGTCATTATGATTTATTTTTGCAAAATTTTGGATTTAATCTTGAAGCCTTTGAGGAAAAGATAAAGACCGAGGCGCAACAACATGATAAACTAATTATTTTGCTGAATTTTCCGAACAACCCTACCGGTTATTCGATAACCGTTGAAGAGGGGAATCGCATCACGGAAATTCTTGCCGGAATCGCCGACACGGGTAAAAATATTATAGCTGTTATGGATGACGCCTACTTCGGACTTTTTTATGAAGAACAGACTCTGAAAGAATCTCTTTTTGCGAATCTTTGTAACCGGCACCCCAGGCTTTTAGCGGTTAAGCTTGATGGCGCGACCAAAGAGAACTATGTGTGGGGGTTACGGGTAGGTTTTATAACCTACGGATGTAAAATTGAAGGCGATCCCATGGCTGTATATGATGCACTGGAAAGGAAAACTGCAGGAAGCATCAGAGGCTCTATTTCCAATGCTTCCCACCTGGGACAGACCATTGTACTCAAATCCATGCAGAGCGAAAATTTCATTAAAGAAAAAGAAGAAAAATTTAAGGTTCTAAAAAACAGAGCCGAACGGATTAAAGAAGTGCTTTCGGATACCAGATACAAAGAGGCATGGGATGTTTATCCGTTTAATTCCGGTTATTTTATGTGTATCAGGTTAAAGTCAGTGGATGCCGAAACGCTCAGGTGCCACATTCTTGAAAAATACGGTGTCGGTCTTATATCCATTGGAAAAAGGGATTTGAGAATCGCTTTCTCTAGCTTGGAGGAAAGTGATATCCTTGAACTTTTCAATATTATTTTTCAGGGTGTAGAAGATCTTAAAGGACTGAATGTATAAAACCTAAAGTTTGCGTTAATTTTTTTCGAAAGAAATATATGAAGGGTTGGGGACTAGTTTTGGTTTGCAGGACGGTTTGATATTCTTGATTAATGTTTGAGATGACGGTACAGGCTAACCTGTGGGATTATTGAATGGTTTTAAAAAAATCATCCAATTCATTACCGGCAAAGAGGGGTCCATCAATATCGCCCAAGCCGGTAAATGGACCTTATACTTTGTATTAATAGGGCTTATCGCCGGCCTTGGATCCATCGTTTTTCAGTATCTGTGCCAGCTCGGTCTACATTATTTTATGGATTTTATGGCCGGCTACCGGCCCCCTTCTCCATCCGGTGAACAACATCTCCTTTACCCCACAAACACGCCATTCAACCGTATTACCCTTCTTTTTCTTCCTGCACTTGGCGGTCTTATTAGCGGGTGGCTGGTATATACCTATGCTCCAGAAGCCGAAGGGCATGGAACGGATGCTGCGATTGATGCCTATCATAGAAAAGGAGGTTTCATGCGCAGCAGGGTTCCGATTATTAAAACCATAGCATCTGCTCTGACCCTTACCACCGGCGGATCAGGGGGAAGAGAAGGTCCCATTGCTCAAATCGGAGCAGGTTTCGGTTCATTTCTGGCAACGACCTTAAAACTATCAGACCGGGAGCGCAGGATAATGATGGCTGCGGGAATCGGGGCCGGCGTGGGGAGTATCTTCAGGGCCCCTCTGGCCGGGGCTCTTTTTGCTGCCGAGGTGCTCTACCGTGATCCGGAGTTTGAGTCCGAGGTGATCATTCCTGCGGGCATCTCCTCGGTTGTCGCCTATTGCCTGTTTTGCCTCGTGTTCGGCTGGGGGGCTTTGTTTGAGTCTCCTGATTTTTTATTTCGCAATCCATTAGAATTAGGACCTTACCTTGTACTTGCATTAGTTCTCGTAGCCACGGGCGTTCTTTACATCAAATCATTTTATGGTCTCACCGGCATTTTCAAATCTATCAAAATTCCAAATCACATAAAGCCGGCTCTCGGCGGCTTATGTACCGGTATTATCGGCTTCTTTTTGCCACAGACTCTGGCTTTTGGATATGGATTTGCTCAGCAAGCGCTTAACAATGAGCTTACCATACCCTTTTTATTTTTTCTTGCTATTGGAAAAATATTTACCACATCATTCTCCATCGGATCCGGGGGCAGCGGTGGGGTATTTGGCCCTTCAATAGTCATCGGCGGTGCAATGGGCGGTGTGGTGGGAAAAATATTTCACCAGATTATGCCGGGTGTTGTCACTGAACCCGGGGCCTTTGTAGTGGTGGGTATGGCAGGCTTTTTTACGGCTGTGTCGAACACTCCGATTTCCACCATCATATTTGTCAGTGAAATGACCGACTCGTATCAGCTGCTTCTGCCCAGCCTTCTGGTATGTTCCGTATCTTATCTTGCGGCACGGAAATGGACGATTTATGAGAGACAGGTCAAAAGCAAGGTCAGCTCTCCGGCCCATGCCGGAGATTTTTTCGTGGATATCTTACAGGCGATCAGAGTCAAGAATCTAATGCACCTTGTTAAAAAGGTGGAAGTTATTCCCCGGGATATGACCTTTCGTGATTTCAGGGAATTTTTTTCAGAAACAAAACAACACTATTTCCCGGTTGTGGATCAATATGATAGACTGACGGGAATATTTTCCAGTACAGACATCAGAAGTGTACTTTTTACACGGGGAATCGGGCAGCTTGTGGTGATGAATGATATTGCCACTTTTGACATTATATTAACGACGCCGTCCGAGGATCTGAATTCCGTGCTGCAGAAATTTACCATTAAAAATATCGACAGCCTGCCGGTTGTAAAGGATGATGACCATGGTATTCTGATCGGGATGCTGAACCGGAGAGAGGTTATTTCATATTACAACGAGCAGGTCCATAAGATGAAAAACAGGAATTAAATATTGATGAATTCGCAGAAGGTCAAATTCATCAAGTGCTTTGTGTTTAGTATGTTGTGTTTTGTTTCAACCCACAGATTAGATTGCATTTTTTTTAAACCTGTGTTAGCTTAGGTTTACATAAACACACTCTAAAAAAAATATGTGCCTTTTTTCTGATCCAAAATCCAGGTTCAGGGGGAATTTATGAAAAGTCTTAAAGCCAAAAGAATAAGGGTAAAAATTGGAGATATCTGGGAAAGTCCGGAACTTCATATTTTGTTAACCCAAGAGAACGATGTTGTTGTAGCGCGTTGTTTAGATTTTACGGTTTCATCTCATGGTACGGATATAAAGAACGCGCTAAATTCATTGGCGGATTCCATTAAGGAATATATTCTAACAGCAGTGGAGAACGATGCCATAAATACAATTTATGATTCAGCACATAGTAAATATTGGAGAATGTTTAATGAGCTGGAAACCAAACATTCTTATGTAACAATGAAGCGTTCTTTGAAAAAATCATTAAGATCAATTTCATACAAGAATCTGGAACATTCACCTGCTGAAATCAACTATGCTTAAGCCACTTGAACTTAGAAAGGTTAAAAAAATTTTTAAAAAGTACGGCATTGTATACATAACCGGCAAGGGCAGGCATCCGAAATTTTATGACCCTGAAACTCATAAGTCCTATCCAGTGAAATCTCATGGCAAAAAGACACTCATTTTGCCATATGCTCTAAGTGACCTGATTGACAAATTTGATTTGCCTGGAGATATATTTGAGAAATAATTCATAGTGTTGCGTTGCGCTTTATTTAGAATCTCACCCAAACGCATCAGTACCGGCTTCAGCTTTCCTGCCTTACCTTCATCTTGATAATGGCGCTTTCTAAATGAGTATCGGCAATCTCGCCAAGATCCACATCCCCGATGATCTCCCTAAGCCATTTAAGATTTGAGCCATGGCTGCAAATTGTGTTTGCTGCACAACCGGCCGCTTTAAGATGTATCAAAAACTCACGGATTGCCTGTGCAAAGCTTAATTTGTTGGAAGCTATTCTACTGCATTTTTTTCCCAGCGAACACCAGTATATTACAAGTCAATATACATGGTTCAACAAGTATTGTCATGATATCCACCTCCTTTGTTGTATTTTTCATTAATAATGATCCTGTATCGAAAATAGCTTGACCCATATTTTTTCTCATGCGCTTACGACAAATTAGATGAAAGTTTAAGAAAAATCCAGCCGATCATAAATTTTCACCGAAAAACCGGCAATGGCAGGGTCTGATTTTTGAAATCAGGCTGGAGGCTGTCTGAAAAACGGCAATTAACTGTCTGGTATGATTGGAAGATATTTATAACGAAAGGAAGACATCTGAAAATGTCGAAAATCGATTTTCGACAAACGGAAGAATTGGTTAACATTCTGTCAATATTGAGAAATATTATAGAACCGTGTAATCACATAAAAACATATCCTGTGATTACTGGTGTTTCTGATTTCTCAGAATAATCATTCTGGGTCATACTATTAAGAATATAAGTTCCTCTGTCATAACATATTTTGGCAATTTCCTCTTTTAGTCGCGGATGATACTGAGCGGCTGCGTTAAACAGCTTTATGGCTTCTTCATCCTTATTTTTCTCTAAGCATTTAATTGCCGATGCTTTACATTGGGCTGCGATGTCGTTTTTCAGGTCCGGTTGATAACTGATCGCTTTATTGAACAACTTCATCGAGTTTTGTATATGCCCATGGTTTAATTCCTCAGTAGCGGCTTTTTGGTATTGCCCGCCGATGTTGTACCCGTAATCTGATTTTAACCGAACTGCGCTGCCGAATCGTTGACCAGCGCTGCTGTAATTTCCATTATGGATAAAACAGACGCCCAACTGAAAATGGGCTTCAGCATCAGCCGGTTTATCGTTAATCCGCTTGTTCAACAATTCAATTGCCTGCGGATACATGCCGGCCTGCATAAATTCTTTGGCCTTTTTAACTTCACCCCAGCTAAATGCGTTGTTTGCAGTAGATAAAATGAAAATTATAATAAAGTTGGCCAGAATTATCCTGATATTGTTTTTCATGCGGGCTATATCTCCTTTCTGCTTTTAAATTTATATAGCTATTTTCATTGCATAGACTCAATATTATTTCAACAGGAAAACTTATTTATCCCACCATCTTAAATACCAATATTTCATTGTGCTTACAACAGCTTCATTGCGGCTTATTTTTTTTACCTTTATATTCAGCAGTCGTTTTGTGGAAGGGTTTACCGGGTTTGATATGACCCAGCCTTGAATTATTGAAATCCCAAATATCAAAATACAAATATTAAGCAATTTCCTATGACCAAAATTCGAAAATCCAAACAATATCTTGTCCTGGAAAGTTTTGGTCATTGAATATTGGAATTTGGGATTTATTTGGAGTTTGGTATTTGGAGTTTGTGATTTAATTGATCTGTGGAGCTTTAAATTTAAGATTTTAAAAAATCCGTGAACGTCTAAAAAGAGTTCAGCAGGCTGTTAATAATTGACCTGCATAAGGAATAATCCGTGTGCCGGCGCCGTCACACCGGCAAGGTTGCGATCTTTTGACAACAGTATGTTGTTAAAATCATCGGGTGTGATCTTACCCAGCCCCACATCCACAAGTGTTCCGACAATATTTCGCACCATAAACCTCAAGAAACCGTTTCCTTGTATTTTAAAAACCAGATATCCGTCATCCATTTTTTCGAGATCCGCATGCATAATAGAGCGGATGGTGTTGGCTCTGGGACTCCCTGTTCCTTCAAATGCCTTGAAGTCGTGGGTTCCGATGATATAACACAGTGAGCCGGCCATGGCATCCAGGTCGAGTCTCTTTCGGATGTACCAGGCATACTGCCTGAAGATTGCGGCAGGCAGGTTGTGATTTAATATTCTATAATGATAAGATTTGCTTTTGACATCATAGCGGGCATGAAATTTCACTGAAACTTGTTCGCATTTCGTGATGACAATATCTTTGGGCAGAAGGCTGTTAAGACCTTTTTGAAAAACACCGGAATCCAATGCGGTGTGGCAGTGAAAGTTTGTGACCTGGCCGAAGGCATGTACACCGGCATCGGTCCTGCCGGAACCCGTCAGAGTAACTTTATTTCCCGTCATGGTCATCAGGGCCTTTTCAATTTCGCCCTGAATGGTTCGATCCTCGGCCTGGCGCTGCCATCCGTGATAGTCGGTGCCGTCGTATTCGATGGTAATTTTAAAGTTTTTCAGCATTTAATAATGCAAATTGACAATATTTGACTATTCTGTCAAATGAAATCCATTGGGGAAGGATCTATTAAAATGAATTTTAAAGGAAACGTATAAACATGAGTGTCATAATGTGTCCCGGTTTTAAGGCCGCCGGGGTTGCGTCGGGTCTTAAAAAAAATGGTCAAAAGGATCTCGGGCTTATCTATTCACAGGTACCGGCAAATGTCGCCGGTCTGTTTACTAAAAACCGAGTTAAGGCGGCGCCGGTTCTTCTGGACATGGAGTTGATGAAATCGGGTGTCTGCCAGGCGATTATTGTCAACAGCGGAAATGCCAACTGCTGTACCGGAGAACAGGGCATGCGTGATGCCAGAACCATGACAAGTCTCGCAGCATCTGAACTCGGAATTTCAAACGATCTGGTGTTTGTGGCTTCAACAGGTGTTATCGGTGAGCCCCTTCCCATTGAAAAGATTAAAACAGCGGTTTCCGACCTTGTCAGATCACTTCAGCCCGACGGAATTTTAGACCTGGCCCGGTCCATAATGACAACAGACTCGGTCCCCAAGACGGCCTTGGCACAGGGAGTTGTGGAAGGGAAGAATTTTACCGTTGCCGGTGTTGCCAAAGGCGCCGGAATGATCCGTCCGGATATGGCCACTATGCTCTGCTTTATCTGTACCGATGTTGAAGCGTCACCGGACGTTTTAAAAGAGACTTTGGTTAAGGTTGCAGACCGGTCTTTTAACCGGATCACCATTGACGGGGATACCAGCACCAACGATACGGTTATGGTCATGGCAAACGGGCTGTCCGGGGCTGTTATTCGAAGCGTAGCCCATAAAAATGTTTTTCAAAAGGTTTTGGATGAAATCTTTCTGGACCTGGCCAAACAGCTGGTAAGGGATGGGGAAGGGGTGACAAAGCTGGTTGAAATTATGGTTCGGGGGGCGGTGTCGGATTCTGATGCCCGAAACGTTGCAGACACGGTTGCCCATTCTCCTCTGGTAAAGACTTCATTTTTCGGAGAGGATGCCAACTGGGGGCGCATTGTGGCCTCTGCGGGCAGGTCGGATGCTGACATAGACCCGAATAAGATAGATGTTTATTTTGATGATGTTCAAATGGTGAAAGGCGGCATGGGGTGCGGAAAAGCCGCTGAGGCTGAGGCCACAAAGGTTCTTTGTAAACCGGAATTTGTTGTAACCATTGATTTGAACATGGGCCGGGGTTCTGATTTGATATATACTTGCGATTTTTCCGTGGACTATGTAAGGATCAACGCAGATTACAGATCTTAAATTTTCATCCACAAATGAATTGAGGGGCATTCAAACAGTGTACGGTTTCGTTGCGGATCATTCATTCCGCTTAATTTGGGACTTTAAAAGAAAAACTCCCCGACCTCCCCATTTATTAAATATTTAGCTGTTATTGTATTTTCGTGGTTTGGTGATTAAAATATAGAACATGATTACGATGCGTTTGCAAAAATTTCTTTCCGAAGCCGGTATCTGTTCCAGAAGAAAAGGAGAAGAATATATCAGACAAGGGCTTGTCAGGGTCAACAGCAGGATTGTTACCGAACTCGGTACAAAGGTAGATTCTGAGAAAGACCGAGTAGAATTTGATGGAAAGGTTATCGCGCTGAAAAGCGAGCCGATGTACATCGTGCTGAACAAGCCCAAAGGATATGTTACAAGCTGCAGTCATCCGGGTGAAAAAATAGTGCTTGATCTTATAGATATCTCCGAACGTGTCTATCCCATCGGAAGGCTTGACAAGGACTCAACCGGGCTTTTGATTCTGACCAATGACGGCAGTCTCCATCACAGACTTTCACATCCTTCCTTTGATCATGAAAAAGAGTATGACGTTACCGTCTCAAAGCCCATAACCGATGGCTCTCTCCGGAATATTGCTTCGGGGCTGCCCATGATGGGGAGCAAGACCAGACCCGCAAAGATCCGGAGAATTTCTTCCAGACGTTTTCGTATCATACTCAAAGAGGGTAGAAATAGGCAGATACGACGCATGGTCAGAAAAGTTGGGAGCCGTGTGACACGGTTAAAGCGAATAAGGGTTTCAAAAGTCAAACTGGGAAGGCTGGCCGAGGGAGCCTGGCGTAATTTGACGGAAAAAGAAAAAAAGGAACTTTTAATGTAGCTTCCCAATAAGTTCCGACCTCTAAAATAATTATATTGACCCGCCTAAATCATTTATTGAGATGTTAGTAAGTTACCTTTTAACGGGTCTCAATCCCTGAAAATATGTATTGACATCCACATGCTGACAGGTTAAAAAAGGCAGTATATTAAATGGCCTGGAGGTAATATTTATTACTAAGAAAATCAAAGACAAGGACATATTATGATTAAATTGGACCCGGCGTTCGTGAGGATGAGAGCAATGTCGGACGATGATATTTTTTCATCACGATTAAAGCTTCTTATTATCATGGCCAAGGCCTATTTAAAAGATTGTCCTCTCGGAAATTATCGAAAAAGGGCCATTATCGAAAATGCGAATTATGTTTTCTATCATTCCCTCCATCTGGTCAGCGAATCCTCCACTTTAAAGGACAATGGCTTTGAGCCCCAAACAGAAATTGTTTCCAAAAAAAAGACCTCGGAAGAGCATCTGTTTCATCAGCGAGTTCAGCTTTTGGCCATAATGGCTAAAGCCCTGGCTGAAGACCGTCTCAGGGGTCATTTAAGGAAAAAGGCTCTCACCGATAACTTGAACAAGATCTGTGAGACACTAATATTCAAATTCCAAATTCGAGATGTGAATTTTCTGAAAGTAGCGTGAATCCTGTCAATATACCAAACGTAAAGATAGCTGTTATTGATGATGACCTCATGGTCCGAGATTTTGTGGTCACCGTTTTAATGTATTGTGTGAACAGAGATGTTTTATCTTTTGATAGCGGTTTGGCTGCCTGGAGATATATAGAGGATTATGAGAGTCCTGACATAATTATTTCAGAAATTGACGTGCCCGGGTTGAACGGATTTGAACTTATGGGTAAATTCAAGGAGAAAAATCCGGGCAAAAAATGCCTTCTGATGTCGGACAATCCTGCCAATGAACAACCCGCCAGAAATTGCGGGGCAGATGCCTTCCTTGCCAAACCTGTTCGTGTGAATGATCTCTTTGACGTGGTGCATACTTTTGTCCTAAGAGGTTAGGGCTCACCTCTCGCCTGGCTGCGTTGGAAAAACTCGAAATATGCCTAATATTCCTTTTTTGTATCCATTCACGGTTCAGGGTTCAACGTTCAAGGTTAAGGACAAAGAAGGCATTGAAGATATGAAGTCCTTTTTACAAATATTCATTTTCCCAAGTAATTGCTAATTTAGCATAAAATTTTGGATTAGGACTGACGAAACTGACACTTTTCTCGTAAATACGCATCTCAAATGTAGTCCGGGGACAAGAATGAAACCTTGAACCCCTGAACCTTTGAACAGTGAACGGTTACCCTTTTTTTTACTCTATATTTTCTAAGTAGGTATAATTACAATCACAACCCCTCTATTCATTGCGTCATTTGATGGTATGGGTTGTGACTTACCAAAACCCACGGTTTGTATTCTTGTGGGATCGACCCCCCTTTGTGTCAGAGCGCTTTTAACCGCCAGTGACCGTTTTTCAGACAAAGCTTGGTTATATGCTTCAGAACCTTTTGAGTCGGTATGGCCCTCGACCCTGATGGTTGTCTGTGGATATCTGTTTAATACATTAGCAACTCGGGCAAGTTCCGCATATGCCCCTGGTTTTAAGGTTGAAGAGTCAAAGTCAAACAAGAATTCAGAATGGAAAGTAGCCGTCAATACATTCTGGGTTCTCTGAATACTGGCAGCCTCACTCGCAGCCATCGCTGATCTCAACTCCTGCTCTTGTCTGTCCATATATGCACCAATTTGATGGCCGGCGATATCACCAAAATCCGTTTCGATTGCCGCTCCGAGAAGAGTGGATTCTGTATCCCCGGCAATAACTTGACCGAGAATTGCACCGCCACCAGTTCCAATTAAACCTCCGGTTTTTGCTCCTTTTTCTTTTTGTGTCGGCCCTGCACATGAAAAAAGAGATATGGCCAGTGCCAGACTCGCAATGATTGCAATTATTTTTTTCATTAATTAGCCCCCTTAATTTGTTAAACTTCCTATACAGAAGGGTTGTTTCCACAAAATGGTATATATGGTTAATACTAAAGTGAATGTGACTCGTCAAGCAGGATAGGGTCTCAAAACAAGGCAAACGCATTGAATTCCCCATACAGAGAGAACGCTCCACGTTGTCGCTACGCTGCACCGAAATCAAATGCGTTTAGCCTGGGTCTCAAAAAACGTTATACCTGAATTTTGCATGAAAATTGATGAGAATTTTTATAATCTTAATTGAAGCGGGTTTAAACAACATGATATCGTCATACATTTTATCCAGATGGTCAATCGGATGATGATCTTTTGTTCTCATCAATTTTCACCCCTAAGGGCGAGCCGGAGATTTTCATCGATTGAAAATGCCATATATTGTGTAAACTACTTCTTGACGTACAATAGGCATTATTCTATATAAATTCGAAGGCTTTTCCTTATCCATATCATAGAAAATGAGGCAATGCCTGCTGTTTTAGAGGATTTAAAACTGGAAAATCCCGAAAAAGGATATGATCAAGCAATGAAAGATAATTACTGGTTTACAAAATTTTCTATATCATGTATTTCTACCGAGGCTCTTGGAATTCTTCTTGAGTCACAAAAAAAAGAAGATAGAGTCTTGTGGCTGATTTTCTGATAGAGTCACAGGAAAATGAGTGGGAACGGGGGATAAAAAAACAGTTATTCACCGCAAGCTCGCCTAATTTTTAAGTCTAAAAATGTGATCTGATTTTTGAGACGGAAAATCTGTTTGAGAAAATAAAAGACAATGAAGTTCTTACTGAAAACATAGAAGAGGCGGGAAAGGAAGAAGAAACAATGAAGATAAGTTCTAAGCATTCTCTGGACTTTATTTTCTATGATTGGGAAGAAAGAAACAAAGATCTAGAAAGAAACATAAAAGAAATATTAGAAGTAAATAAAAGATTGGACAAGCTCAACCGGGGCACACTAACCGCCCTGGCCCGAGCTATTGATGCACAATCCCCCTGGATGGCGGGGCACTCGGAAAGAGTCACACATCTGGCACTAAAAATTGGCCTTATTTTGGGACTTACGCGGAGACAATTGGACAACCTTCAGCAGGCCGGACTGCTCCATGACATTGGCAAGATCGGCATTCCCGCCAGCATTCTCGACAAGCCCGGGAAGTTAACTGATGAAGAGTACCGCATTATTTGTGAGCACCCGGAAAAAGGAGTAAAAATTCTACAACCTATTGAACAATATGCTGAAGTTATACCTGTGGCCATGCAGCACCATGAGTGGTTCAACGGAAAAGGGTATCCCGATAGTCTCTCCGGAGAAGAGATAAGTTTTGGTGCTCGCATCCTGGCGGTTGCCGATGTATTCGACGCGTTGATCTCTGATCGACCCTACCGGAACGGAATACCTATTGAAATCGCGGCTGAGATGATAAGGGAAGGGAGCGGCACCCAGTTCGACCCAAAGGTGGTGGATGCTTTTCTGAAATTATTAGAGGAAGAGAGCGTGGAAGGGCATACGTTTCACATGGGACTGATTTCTGAAAATATTGAAGCGGTTCAGACGATATAGTTCACGGTGCCTTATTCAATAACGGTTATTTTTTTATACATGCTTTAAAATAAAATCGATACGGTCTTTTACAGTCAGAATTGGAACGCTAATAATTTCATACCCCAGCGTTTGATAACTTTCCTTTAAAATACGATCAAGCTCGGTTGCGATTTTATCATCTTCCGATCTCACAGCATCTTTTTCAAAAAGTAATTTTTCAAAGAAAAATATTTTTTTATACCGGGTTTGCTTACTCTTTTTGATGGGTTCATCCGGGTATAATCCTTCTATAATATAATATCCGATACTGTCCGGAACCCCACGATCCAGAAAAACCGTTGCGTCTTTGGAAAGAGATTTCTCAATTTCAATCTTTTTATATAAAATATGGCGCTCAAACAGTAGGATATCCGATTTTATCCTGGCGATACTTTTTCCCTTTTTTAATTCTTTATCGATGTATGCGCGTGCCACTTCATGAACCACCGGGTAGCCCAGCTGTTCAAGTGCCCTTATTACCGCAGTTTTTCCGGAACATGGGGCCCCGGTTATTACATACCAGTTTGTCCTTTGCATGAAATGTATCCGGAAATAGATTTTGATTTTATGATGCGTTTTTATTCAAATTTTGGTACTAAACTTATAATTGAATTAGTTACAGGAAAAAATCCAGGATTTCCATCTATTTTTATATGCGATACCAAGGACCCATTTACAGGCCTCCCAGCGAGGCGGACTCCCTCTTGATCCAGGCGACCATGGGTTGCCCCCACAACAAATGCACCTTTTGCATGGTCTATAAAAATGGTCCCAGATTCAGAGTGCGTGATGTGGCTGAAATAAAAGAGGATATTTTAGAGGCCTCTGATATCTACGGACAAAAAGTTCGAACCCTTTTTTTGCCGGCCGGAAACACTATCGCCATGAAAACCGATGATTTATGTGAAATTCTTAGTTTTGCAAGAAAGATTTTTCCGGGATTAGAGAGGATCACCGTATACGGTTCTTCGCAATATATTCACAAAAAAGGGCCCCGGGGTCTTAAACGTTTGGCGGATGCAGGCCTTTCCCGGATACATGTCGGCCTGGAATCGGGTGACGATGTGATTCTAAAATACATAAAAAAGGGGACCTTCAGCCAAGAGCAGATAGAAGCGGGAAAGTGGGTCATGGATGCCGGCATAGAGCTGAGCCTATATGTTATCCTGGGTATGGGCGGAAAAAACCGGACCGTATCCCATGCCCGGGAGACGGCAAAGGTATTAAATCAAATAAAACCTGATTTTATCCGGCTGCGCACCTTTGTTCCGAAAATAAACACGCCTCTTCTGGAAGAAGTTCAGAACCAATCCTTTAAAATGCTGGGTCCTCATGAGGTGTTGCATGAAACCGCACGGCTGATAAAGAATATTCAGGTTTCCTCATATGTTATGAGCGACCATTATACGAACTATATCAACCTTGAAGGAAGGCTGCCCCAAGCTAAAACCAGGCTTCTTGACGAGATCGATGCGGCGTTAAGAAAGGATGAAAAATCGTTTAGACCTTTTTTTATAGGAACAGCATAAAACCTATCGAATCGTTAGATTCCGGTGTGAAACGTCTACTTTTGCCCAATCCCGGTGTCCGAGGCTAGTTTTTATGGAAAAAGTATGAATATAGGAGATAAACAGCTATTGCCAGAAAGGAAGTATCCCGTAACACAGTCAAGATGTTCATCGAACTTTCAACAGCAGTGGCAGAAAAGCAACCGCAACTGATATCCAGCCCGCGGGCCATGTTAAACAGCAGGGCACCTATAAACGTGATCATAAGAAGATTGCTCATTACAACTGTTCCGGGCATCCAGAAATGGATAATAAGAAAAGTTCCCAAAACAAGTTCCAGGCAGGGCAGCACAATTGCCGTTAGATTTATAAGTCCGTCCGGCAGAATCTTATAATTATATACCACTTCTGCAAATGCTGACGGTTGGAGGATTTTGTCGAAACTGGCATAAACAAATACCCCGCCTAATATGAACCTGGCAGATAGCTTTAGGGTTCGGTGTGGATTCAAGTTTTTTCCTCTGTTTTATTTTTAAATTAAAAACCCGGTCCTCTGGGCCAGGATTTTTACTGTGATCGATCACGGGCTCAGGGTTCAGAATCTCGAGGTTAA
>RPGQ01000047.1 GCA_004193595.1 Desulfobacteraceae bacterium Eth-SRB2 | reverse complement strand
AAAAGAAATGTGTAAGGATTAGTCCGGAAATGAAAAAACTTATCCGGTTCCCGGATTTTACCGAACAATTGACAACCCTATTGGTGGCTCAGCAAAAGTGATGCCAACCGTTATTTGCTAACATAGAAAAAAAATTCTTATAAAACTTGTTAAGCGAGATCCTATGGGGATTATGTATTTTCAAACGAATCATTGCGAATCCCTGCGTCCTTACTACAAGGCTGCGGGGAACGAATTTTTTTCATGGATAGACCGGATTGCGCACTGATATTGCCGGGGCTCCGGAAATGCGAGGTGAATGACGTCAGCCGTGCAGGTTGGGTTGTATAAAGTGAAACCCAACATATGGACCTTACAATACGCAATGAAGGGGCAGTTTGATGAACCAAAAATCCGACGCGTCGGAACATGCCTTGGCGCAATCCTATGACATCACTCCTTATGCCGGGAATCCCCATTACCACACACATCCCAGTGTATCGTCTGCCTATGGCGTTTTGTACGGGCTGTCCCCAGCTACTCCAGGCCATAGTCGAGTGCTCGAGTTGGGTTGCGGAGATGGCAGCAACATCATACCCATGGCTTATGAGTTTCCCGAAAGCGAGTTTCTGGGCATTGATTTGTCGTCGGTACAGATCGGGATCGGCCAAAAGGGCGTTGATGCGCTTGGGTTGAAGAATATCCAGCTGAAAACCCTTAGTATCAGGGATATGAGCGCTGCCGACGGCAGGTTCGACTACATTATCGCTCACGGTGTTTACTCATGGGTTCCGGAGGCGGTTAGAAAAAAAATTCTGAGCATCTGCAGAGAAAACCTGTCGGATCAGGGCATTGCCTATATCAGCTACAACGTATTACCGGGCTGGCGATTCAATCAGTCTATCCGCGATATGATCCTCTATCGCACCCATTATATAAAAGATCCCAAACAGCGGGTGGAGGCAGCCCTCGATCTATTCAACACCATGCTTGCGGGCATAGCCGACGGCGACACCGCCCATGATGTTCAGTTTCGGTTCTTTGGAAAAACACTGAAAAGCTTTTCGGATGTGTCTAGCTATCTGCTTCACGAGTACATGGAATCGAACAATGATCCCTTCTACTTTCACGAATTTGCGGGTGAGCTGAAACATCACGGTTTGCAATATTTGTGTGATGCGAAGCAGAAGGATTTCGAGCTGGACGCGCTGCCCGCAGATACTGCGGCAAAATTTGAAACAATATCTGAAAATGCCATTGAGGTGGAACAATATATCGATTTTTTGAAAAACACCCGCTTTAGACGCTCTCTCGTTTGTCATGAGGGCATCGAAGTAGATTCGCCATACTGCCTGGAACGGATTCACAATCTTTATACCGCCACGACTGTGGTGCCGGTTTTCGACGAATCGGAACCCTCGGTCAAAAAAGCCACTGCCTTCAGAACACCCACAGGTCGACGATTCAGCACCCAGCACATTTTTGCGCAAGTCATACTGCGCCTGTTAAGCGAAATCAGACCATGCACCATGTCCGTTAGCTCCCTGATCGAAGCGGTTGCAAAGGAGACCGCATTCGAACAGGAACCAGATACGCAAAACCAGGCCGAGAAAATCGGCCATGTTGTCTATAAACTTTTCTTCAATGGCGTCCTGGAACTGTTGGGGGCGGAGCGTCTATGCGTCTTAGACGCCGGAGTCCTCCCGAAAGCATCGCTTGTCTCGCGCCTGCTGGCGCCACACCATCGCGTGACCAATCTGTGCCATCGGACCATCTCGATGGATGACGATATGGCCTGTTTTGTCCTGGCCCATCTTGACGGTACCCGGAACCGGGATGCCTTGTGTGATCTCATGGTAGAGGCGATTCGAACCGACCAGGTTCTTATGCCGAACCTCAGGGAGAGGAACATAGATGAAATAAAGGTGTCGATGCGCGATCAGTTGGGGGCGATCCTTCAAAAATTGCCCCGGTGCGGGGTTCTGATTTGAAACCGAAACCAACCATTTTTTTTGGATCGATCGCAACCTATTTGCGTGGAATTTGCGTGGCCAATGATTGATTGATAACCTACTGTAATCATAAACAATAAAAAACCATAGCCATTCTATCTCCTATCATTTTTAGTAGTTAGGGAAAAAAGACCCTGTTTTTTTTATTTGACTTTCACTATTCGCAACGATATTTTTCGAAAAAAAACAATTTGTTCAGGTGCCTTTTATCAGGCTCAAAAGGGAACCTCGTTAAAATCGGGGACGGGCCCGCCGCTGTAATCGGGGACAAACGCCGTCAATAGCCACTACCGGGTGTTTAGCGATAAGCTGACCGCTTGGTGGGAAGGAGCGGCAAGTAGGATGATCATAGAGTCAGAAGACCTGCCTGAACATAAGGAGAGGTTGCATATTTCAGAAGGCGTGTTATCCGCACCTGTGCTTTCACAAGCGCCACCATCACGGTTACTTGTTCTGCGGTGGGGCTGAAAAAACTGGACTATGACCGGATAGCCGAAGTGGCCATACTGTCGCAAACCTTTTTTGTGGCATCCCTTATCCATGTTCCCATCGGACCATCAAGTATTCATCTTACTGCTAAAATCGCTCCCATCAGGACATGTTGTCCTTTTGGGAGCCCTTTTAATCAGGCCTCGAAGCCGGACATACTTTCGGTAAATGCTTCATAACGTGTTCTTTGACAATTTGTGAATGTATAATGATTTGAATTTGTTGATTTGAGATGCCTAAAAATCTGTGCATGGGTTTACAGGCTGTTGTGCAACTTCAGCGGCTATCGGAAAAAGGGTTGATGGCGCCGATGTGACAATTAGTATCCGGTCGATCATCTTCATCCAACATATGGTGTTTGTTTTGAATACGCGTTATGTTGGGTTATTTTGGCATGGGTATTGCGATGACATAAGGCTTTGGGCATTATTTCAGATCGAGAGATCAACGGGAAAGCTTTGCATAAAACACCTGTAATTTTCTGAGGTTGGGCAAAAATTGGTAAAAAGAAGCGATTGACAACCGGGTTGGCCTTTAGTATGAAGGTTTTGATTGTCACCGCAAACAATGGGCTTCCATATGTTGAGGTTTGTATGAGTTCCATAAACAATCATAATTTTTCAGTCTACTTCACTTTACCCGCTCTCAAAAAGCGAGTTCTTATCATTTCAATCGTCGCTGAACATCTGTAAAGATAGATACATTCCAAGACTAACGAGAGGATAAGGAGGGATTGATATGGCTACGGTCAACCTGAATGTGGTATTCATAACAATTGAGACAACCAGAGGGCCCGTGGCACCCGGCTGGACCCAAGGCAATTTGTCCGGCGTGATCACACAGACCAATCGGGTGTGGCAACAGGCCGGTATCCGGTTTGTTGTTAAACAGACGTCCTCTCAGTCCGTCCAGATGCCGGGGACGAGCAGCTCGGCTGTGATCGACAATGCCGGGTTTTTCTTTCTGCAATCACACGTTGCGCCCCAAGGCCGTATCACAGTGGGGCTCGTCAATCAGGTTGCCGGGAGCGCCACAGCAGGTTTGGCTACCGTTGGAGGACGGTTCACATTGCAGCCTCACCGGGGCATCGCTCAGAACTACAAGCCTCTGGTTCTGGCCCATGAACTGGGTCACATCCTGAGACTGGCTCATGTGACGAGCAGCAGCATGTCTCCACGCGAACGTCTGGCTGCTACAAGCAACCTTATGACACCGGGCATTATTCGGGCCAACCCGGTGCTGACGAGGCCACAGATAGCAACAGCAAAAGCTTCGGCTACCCGACGTCGAGCACCAATGCGCAGGTCCCGCTAGAGTCTGAACTCGCGAGTTCTGTATGTCTTGCACGGAAGTTGTTCGCAAGTTGTTGAGTGTAGAGAACGCGTAAGTGAGTACGTGAGTATGTGGGTGGCGCATGTTTCCTTGATTCCAGGTCGCCCATTAAAGGGCGACCCGGTTTCAGTGGACAGGAGCGTGGAAAGTTCGGGACGTTTTCAACATTTAAACATTTATTGGTATCTCATGGATATAAGGTGACTATTGAAAAAGACAGCGAAACAGACAAGGCTAAAAACGTCACATGGTCACGTAAAAAAAACCAAAAATACAAGTGGTATCTACTGCCTTAGAACCAATCGAAAAGATCTCAATGAGCAACAGATATGGGATATATATACAATGTTGCCGGATATTGAAGATTCATTTCGATGTATGAAATCCGAGTTGGGCCTAAGGCCAATCTATCATCAGAAAGAAGCACGATGCGATGGTCATATTTTCATAACGGTCATTGCTTATCATCTTTTGCAAACGATTCGTTTTAAGCTTCGACAAAAGGGAGTACGATTTTGTTGGACAACAATTCGCAAACAGCTATCAACACAGGTGAGGATAACAACTACCATGAAACGAAAAGATAACAAAGTTGTCCATATTCGGAAATCGTCCAAAGCCGAGCCGTCACATCAAGTCATCTACGATGCATTAAATTTATCTTATCAACCAGGAAGAACTGTGAAAGCGGTATTATAGTTTATTCAAATCTGTAGTGCCAAAATTGCGTTTGTCAGATTACTATCTTCTTGATATCATACAACTTATTTTTTTGAAGCACGAACTTGGGCAAAGGCAAAATTACCGCCCATGTGATCGCGCTGATGGATAAATGGCGTCATACAGGGTTCAACGTATTTTGTGGACCGAGGATTTTGCCCTGGCAAAAAAGATCAATGGAGAATTTAGCTCGCTATATCATCCGGGCTTCTTTTTCCCAAGAAAGAATGACTTACATTCGAGATGAAGCTAAGGTTATTTATCAATCCAAGGATGGTAGAGAAGAAAAGATATTTAATGCACTGGAGTGGCCTGCCCTGTTAAATAGGGTTTCCTTTAGGGAAATTTAACAGGGTGAACCGCCATGTGCTCTCACGTTCCTAACAAAGGTGAGCAGATGGTTCGTTATTATGGCTACTATAGCAATGTGGCGCGCGGAAAACGGAAAAAAGCCGATGCTGATGATAAGATTCCCTGTATCCTGGAATCTGAACTCACAGATATGGCATTTCGAAAAAATTGGGCGCGGTTTATCCGCCTTGGAGGGCTGATTCAAAAAATTGGAGCCTGTCCCGGACTTGATCCGGGAAGGTCAACCCTTTTATAAATGCCCAAAGTGCCAGGGGTGCATGCGGGTCATTGCCTTTATAGAAGATGAGGATGTCATCAAAAAGATCATCCAGAGGCGGACAAGTCCTCAAGCATTTGGGCTTGTGGGAGGTGAAGCAGAAGCCGTCACCACGAGCCAACGGGCCGCCCTTGATTCCGGATTCATATCCAGCTCCCTCTGTGGATGATTACGTGATAAATCCCGACTACCCGGTCAAAGCCTACTTTTAACAGCCAGTCCGTCGAGAGATCAACGGGAAAGCTTTACCTAAAACACCTGTAATTTTCTGGGGTTGGGCAAAAATTGGTAAAAACAAGCGATTGACAACCGAGCCCGCATTTGGTATGAAAACTTTGATTGTCACCGCAAACAATGGACTTCCATATGTTGAGGTTTGTATGAGTTACATACACAATCATAATTTTTCAGTCTACTTCACTTTACCCGCTCTCAAAAAGCGAGTTCTTATCATTTTCTTTGTGCTCGTGGTAATTTCTCTTTTTCCTTTGGTCCACTGGTATGGAGAGGAGCAAAGTATTAAAGGAAATCTACAGAAGGTCATAACAAAGCGAAATAAAATAGATACGATTTTAACCCAGCAGTCGGGCGAAAATAGTGAGGATTGGACTATCAAGTTGTATTTTTTCGATATATTATCAACTGTAGTTATGATATTATTAGTAAAATCTCAAGGTGAACGAGGTCTGCAATCCTTCTGTGGTACGATAGCCTCAGAAATTACACAGGTATTTTTAGGCAAAGCTTTCCGTTGATCTCTCGACGGGCTGGCTGATAAAGTAGGCTTTGACCGGGTAGTCGGGATCCTATCACGTAATCATCCACAGGGGAGCTGGATGAATCGGGATCAAGGGAGGCCCGTTGGCTCGCGGTGACGGCTTCCGCTTCACCTCCACAAGCCCAAGAGATCTCGGTCTCCGCCATGGTCCGGTATCCGTTTTAGTCCACTCTTACTGGCAACCCTACGGTCGAATGCTCTGAGACTGCACGGGTTTCTTGGCCAGATGCTCAGGGCTACTGAATCGCAAGGCCCATTTCACGACGCTACCACGCCAGAGACCCATGCCAATCAATGAATTCAGGCAACCATTGCTGGCGGCCGTTGCATAAATCGCTATCTTCTTGCCCTGCCGGTGAACGACTGCCAATGCCACCCCCTGCTTGCCCTGAAACGACGGACAGCGGGCCTTGTAGTGTGTTATGAGCTTCCCCATGAGATCGCTGTAACGTCTGCCTCATAGAGCCGCAGTTGCTCAGCCTTCTCAGACATGTGCGGCTTGAACGCGGTAGCTCTGGCCTAAATGCGACTTGCGCTGCTGGAATACTATGCGTGAACCCTAACAAGATGGAAAGTTTCATGTTCACCAGACCCGGCAGTTTGACCGTCGTGGCGGGCGAGAGCATCTTCGCCGTGATCTGACGGCCCTTACCCGGATTGATTGATGTTCTTGGTGATCTTGCAGCTCGGCCAACTGGTGTCCTGCAACCTTAACTTCAACGATTCGTGTGGCACAGGTTGCTTGAGGCCATATACGCTGAAAAATTAAAACTGGCCCCGCAGACTGGTTGTGAGAGTTGTCGGTAGTCCTTCATTTGTCGCGTCGTTTGAAAAAGGAACTGTCACTCCTTTACCGGCGACCGTGCTCGACCGCCATGCAGCAAAAGAGCACTGTAAACTTCTTGTTGATACCCGCGCACTCGACCATGGGATTATAGATAGAATTTTAATTCTATGCTAAAATTTCGGTCGGTTTTATTAAGAAAAATTTATCAATATGTTGTGCATGCCTTAAGCGCCGAAAATATCAGAGTGGCGCCCAAGTAGTTTCGATACCGGGGAGTCCTCTGGAATAGACTGAATAATGGGATGGTGGGCCAAAGGGAATTTTTAATTTTTGAAAAATTGGCGCAAAGATTACCGATCTGGGGCATGTTTACGAGGGAACCATCAGTGGTTGGGTGTGGTGCCGGACTACGTCCCCATTACGAAAATATCTGAACTCAATGACCATAAAAGTAAGGGCCGCATTGTGGGAATCGACGCCGGTTCCGGCATTATGAACCTCTGAAAGATGATCGAAGCGTATAACCTTGATTTCAAACTGCTCGCATCAACGGACCGGCAATGACAGCCTCCCTGAAGGATGCCATCAAAGCGAGGGAAAATGGATTGTTGTTACCGGTTGGCTTTACTGGATGTTTGGCGACTTTTTCATTGTTTAGAGCAGACTTTGAAGTACAGCGCTTCCATATGCCTGCAAAAGGGCCCAAATGTCGCACACCAGGCTGTCGCCAAGCGCACCGCAGATGCGTACCCAGCTTGCCAGGGAGGCTGTCATTGCCGGTCCGCTGGATGCGAGCAGTTTGAAATCAAGGTTATACGCTTCGATCATCTTTTCAGAGGTCTTCATAATGCCGGAACCGGCGTCGATTCCCACAATGCGGCCCTTACTTTTTTATGGTCATTGAGTTCAGATATTTTCGTAATGGGGACGTAGTCCGGCACCACCCAACCACTGATGGTTCCCTCGTAAACATGCCCCAGATCGGTAATCTTTTGCGCGCTAATTTTTCAAAAAATTAAAAATTCCCCTTCCCTTGGCCCAATTCATCCCATTATTCAGTCTATTTCCAGAGGACCTCCCTGGTATCGAAACTACTCGGCGCCACTCTGATATTTTCGGCGCTAAGGCATGCACAACATATTGATAAATTTTTCTTGACAAACCGACCGAAATTTTAGCATAGAATTAAAATTCCTATCTATAATCCCATGGTCGAGTGGGTATCAACAAGAAAGCTTACAGTGCTCTTGCTGCATGGCGGTCGAAAGCACGGTCGCCGGTAAAGGAGTGGATTATGTCTTTTCAAACGACGCGACAAATGAAGGACTACCGACAATCCTCACAACCAGTCTGCGGGGCCGTCGCGACCCTTTTCAGCGTATATGGGCTCAAGCAACCTGTGCCACACGAATCGTTGAAGCTGTTGCAGGACACCAGTTGGCCGAGCGGTAAGATCACCAAGAACATCAATCAACTGGGTAAGGGCCGTCAGATCACGGCGAAGATGCTCTCGGCCCACACGACGGTCAAACTGCCGGGTCTGGTGAACATGAAACTTTCCATCTTGTTAGGTTCACGCATAGTATTCCAGCAGCGCAAGTCGCATTTAGGCCAGAGCTACCGTGCGAAGCTCAAGCCGCACATGTCTGAGAAGGAGCAACTGCGGCTCTATGAGGAGACGTTGCGCGATCTCATGGGGAAGCTCATAACACACTACAAGGCCCGCTGTCTCGTCGTTTCAGGGCAAGCAGGGGGGTGGCATTGGCAGTCGTTCTACCGGCAGGGCAAGAAGATAGCGATTTATAACGGCCGCCAGCAATGGTTGCCTGAATTATTGATTGGCATGGGCCCTGGCGTGGTAGTCGTGAAAGGCTCTGCGATTCAGTAGCCCTGAGCATCTGGCCAAGAAACCTGTGCAGTCTCAGAGCATTCGACCGCGGTAGGGTTGCCAGTAAGAGTGACTAAAACGGATACCGGACCATGGCGGAGACCGAGATTCCCTGGGCTTGTGGGAGGTGAAGCGGAAGCCGTCACCGCGAGCCAACGGGCCTCCCTTGATTCCGGATTCATATCCAGCTCCCTCTGTGGATGATTACGTGATAGATCCCGACTACCCGGTCAAAGCCTACTTTTAACAGCCAGCCCGTCGAGAGATCAACGGGAAAGCTTTGCCTAAAATACCTGTAATTTTCTGAGGTTGGTCAAAAATTGGCAAAAAGAAGCGATTGCAGACCTCGTTCACCTTGAGATTTTTACTAATAATATCATAACTAGTTGATATATCGAAAAAATACAACTTGATAGTCCAACTCACTATTTTCTCATTTATAATAACATCAAATAGTTATGTGTTATTAAAATGTCATAGTCAAATTTAGTCGGTGCTTAGAAGTCGCGAACCGCCTTTTCGTATTATGCTGATATTATTAGATAAATATTTTCAACATTTTAAACTGGGTGTGTAAAATCCGAGATTTGGATTGACAACCGGGTTCGCTTTTAGTATAGAAGTTTTAATTGCCACCGCAAACAATGGGCTTCCATATGTTGAGGTTTGTATGAGTTTCATACACAATCATAATTTTTTAATCTACTTCACTTTACCCGCTCTCAAAAAGCGAGTTCTTATCATTAAGGAACAGGGTTTGGGGCTGCCGAGATAGAGCAGACCGGATAGCTCGGGGCCATCTTGGATCGGTACAAGCAGATGGATACTGTTGTTCGTTGAGGTGAGAAAGGGCGTCGGCTGCGACTCGCTTAGGATTTCTGCTGGACAGCGGGTTTCTGCCAGCTGGCTGATTATTGGGTGATTTCCACGGATGCTTTCAGGGACATTTGATGGCCTGTTTGCGGCTTGGTTCTGGAGCTGAGACTGAGACGGGAGAAAGTTGCCGGAAAAGTCATCCTGGAAATATATTTCTATGAAAAAAGGCCAAAGCTTTGGGAAAATGTTCGTGTGCAAAAAAACAGCCAGCTGATCAATCGTATCGGTTGACCGTTGACCTATGGTGAGTTCTTTGACAAGCTCAAGAATGGGGAGTGGGGGAGCAGTGTAAAGGCTCTTAGTAAAATCTTGCATATGGGTACAACAGAATAGGTTAGAGTTGCCTCAAGGAATTCGATCATAATAAAGGTTCGCTCATTGCTATAATAGTTACAAATTAATCATATCAGAAAATATAGATGAGATGAAGGAAGTGAAACCACTTTTTTGAAAATAATTCCTAATGGTTCGGCGTTCTGTCTGTTTTATCGCTGTATTTGATGGCAGCTGGAGGGCGAATGCTTTTGGTTCTATCGAACGGTTTAGTGGAAATTTCTAGGAGCCTATCCGGAAATAGCGGTTTTTTTCCAAATTGAGGTATTCGGAAAAATTACTGCAGGCTTATATTTGATATCGGAGTCTGCGCTTACCTCCAAGGATAATTTTTTCCGTCTAACAATTAGTTGCAGGAAAAGGGCATTCTCGGACAACATAGGTATCGGTTGACAAATTTATCGGGAAAAAGTAACTGTTTTGTATGAGATTATCTTATTTTATCTGTATCTTGACTGAGGTCTGTAGTAGGACAATGACTGCCTGGACCAACCGGTAAAATTTAATGCTCCGTGTGGCTGTTGAGGTATTACTGAATATTTTGGGGGGCGTTCTTTATTATTTCGGATCGAACCTGCCCATTTTATTTATCATCTAACACCCCACAAGGGGGTACTCAGTTTAGTCCCCCCTTGCGGGGGATAAGTGCCTTGGTGGTCACTTAAAGTTCCCAGTTTCAAAACACTCCCCAGATTTCTTGTTTTTTGTTGCAGGTTTTCTGGAGTAAGGCACTAAAGGTAATGATATTATGCTCCAGATACGTTCCGATCAGATGAAAGTGTTTAAAGAAGCAGCACAGAGGAGCTTTGAAAATGAGATGGTTATCCACCTCACTCAATTTTCCCCCCCCCTTGTTAAAGCGATCGGAGAAGAACAACTGCGCAAAACAGTCCGTTTTGGTATTGATAAGGCAAACAGCTATGGTTTTACTTTCCGGGGCCCCGTCCGCTTTTATCTGGAGTTAATGTTTTTATTAGGGGGTCATTTTGACACCGACCCGCAATATCTCTGGGCAGCAGAAATTCTGTCGGATCAAGACGCAGCTCCCCAGATACAACGTGCCGATCAGCTTTACCTGAAAACGGTGGAGTATCGCAAAAACGTGGTCGGCCCCAAGGATGCCTATTCGATCAAAGCGCTCAGAAAAATATCGCTGCTGGCGAGTCAGTCACAACAGCCCCCGGCGATAGACTCCATTCCTGCCATATTACAGCAGTTAACTCATATCTATCCGCAAAAAGCCGCTTATGTTGGTGACGAGGGTCTCAAAGCACTGATCTATGAGGCTAGGGATAAAGCCGAGAGCTCTCAATTTTCGACGGATCGCGCGATTGCCTTTTTAGTTCTCTTAATGTTTTCTCTAGGCCACGGCTGCAGTGATGATCCCCTCTATCCCTGGATCAACCACACCCTCAACAACGACAAAATTCCTGATCCAGCTGCCAGGGCCAAACGTCTGGAAAAGAAGGCCTTAACCTGGCTCGACCATGTATTGGCCTACTTCGAAAAGGAGATACAATCATGAGTGGCGGAAAAGAGCCCACCTCCCCCAGCGCAGGAACAGGAGCTAATACACCGTGCGACAGGGTAGTACAGCCCTGTCCACGAAATAAGTACAAGCTTATCGCCCTGACCCTGACTGTGGCTGCCCCAAACAACAAGTTCTTAATGAACAATCCGGAGCAGAAGTTTGAAGCCCTGGCATCGGTTACCTATATCAAGACCGCCGACGCCAATGATCTGGCCGCCTTGCCGACAATGGTAAAATTCTCCTTTACCGATCCTTCCACAAACAACATGACTAAAGTCGCCTCCCACCAATATACTGCTGGTAAATATCTCGGTAAGAGAAGCGATCCTTCGGCGATCCTCTGGGAGGCACATGCGGCCAACAGTGCAACAAGTGACGACGCCTTTAAACAGACGGTTAAGGTGACAGCCACTGATATCCCGTTGCAGCATAAAATGACAGCCAAGGTCTACTTTAAACCGGCTGGTGCAGGTGGAGACGACTACAAACTCAGGGCAGCTGTCCTTGCTGCTAATGGGACGACTGAGTTGCTCACTCAGGAGTCAAGCACCATCGTTGTCTGGCGAGAGGTCACATTTCGGCCCTATGAGATGCATGGTCAGACCCATGTTTCCACCCATGGAACCACTGCCATCATGGCCGGCTATTACACCAATGCCACTTTTGTCACCTATACCCTGGGAGCTGTAACGAACATTGCGGCGGCCAAATCGGTCAAGTACATCGGACTATGGGATCACGCCACTACCAGTCAGCTCAACTGGACGACCCATAAGGCAAAAATCCCAGCGGAAACCCCGACCGTAGCAGAAACCACTGCAGCAAACGGGGCAGCCGGACCCGCTCAAATTACTGCGCGAGCTGCCATCCAGACCAAGGCCAATGCCTGGAGAGATCGAATCAACACAGCTTATACCTCTGGGTTGAATAATTGGGCGACAGATGCCGCAGTACCTGTCAACTCTATTGTCTCCATTGAATACGAGCATCCCAAATACTCGGCCAGTGCCCCCAATGCTGACTCAGTTACCAGTGAATGGAGCACATATCCCTGGTTAATTATCAACGTGGAAGGCAGCAACATCCATCCAGACACCCGATGGATCAGCGGGCAGGGGTTGTCCTATGGCCAAAGGGCCTATATAACAGCAGGTATGTCCGCAGCTCGCACAAAGGTAGCCATTGCCCATGAGGCGGGCCATGAGACTAAAAACCAATTCAAACGAAAGACCTTTGGTGCCGGAGACCACACTGCTGGTGCCGGGCTTATGGATCCCACCGGGAGTCGAAGCTCCTTTGCTGCGGGCGAAATTGAGATCTTGAAGGGAAAAGGATGAAAACAAAGACATTTAAAATGGCGGGACTTCTTGTAGTCGGAATACTCCCATTGCTGCTCTTTATACAAACAGGAGGTTATACCATGTCAAATAAACCCGGGGACGGCAGTGACGCCCATATGAACGTTGGGAAAGGAACGAACCCCTCGAAAATGCAGATCAGGATTTCCGTGGAGGATGGAAAATATTCTCTTGGTGGTTCGATTGTACTCACCGCCAACTATCTTAATACTAGCGACGGTCCTGTCTCTTTTCGAGAGCCGGTCAAAACGTGGGAAGTCAAATTGCAGGTCATCCACAATCCTGATAAGAAACAGGAAGAAACTATGGAGGAAGTGCCCTTTGGCCGGATCTTTTATTATAAAAGAGATGACGGTCTCGAACGCCGTACCATAGAAGAGGCCGAAACCATTAGTCTTGCCCCAGACGAGCAATATCAGTTTAATTACGACGTGGCTGCCAGATGGCCTGATCTCTTCCTTCCGGGAACCAACCTTGTCAACATTATAGACCTCAGCGATGACGACGTGACTCTGGTTTCCAACCAGATCCCGATCCAGGTGGTCTATGATGAAAGCACCTTCCCCATGCTTTTAGCCACTGTCAGCGACAAAGAAGCGCCCATTGAGTCCCGGGAGTTTGCAGTTGCCTGGGTCAAAAAAATTTATCCGGCCTTTGCATTCGTTGTGAAAAAGGATGTTTCCGTGCAAGATCAGGACGACAACAACAAGCAGCTAAGTCAGGCTCAGTTGTGGTGGCAATCCCATGTAAATGATGTAAAAGTCAAGCAGCTCATGGAGACTCTAAACCACAATCGATAAAAAGGGAACCCCGCTAAAGGGGTTCGCCAACGTTGATTCCGAAAGAAAAGAAATAATAGGACCATTTTGAAACGTTCGAGCAGGTTTACGAAGACCGGTTTGAGCGGCAGTATGGCTTTTATCGTCCTTATGTCCGGCAGGTGATTTACCGGTATCTGGACTGCGGAATTCTATATAACGGGTTTGCCCGCGTACGATGTGAGGATTGCGGCCACGAATATCTCTTGGCATTTTCATGCAAGCGTCGGCATTTTTGCCCGTCCTGTCACCCGCCTGCCTTGCCTGATTTTGAGGTGAAATGGATATAATCATTCGGCAACAGCAAAGAGAGAAAATTTGTAACAGATTGGGGCGGCATTTTCGGGCAGGTCAGAAACGGGTGGTAGAATTCGGTGAGTGGCTGTGTCAGGAGGTAGTAAAGGCAGTGCCCCACCGGCCCGACACCCCGGTCGAAGCCTACTTTTAACAGCCAGCCCGTCGAGAGATCAACGGGAAAGCTTTGCCTAAAATACCTGTAATTTTATGAGGTTGGGCAAAAATTGGTAAAAAATAGCGCTTGACAACCGGGCCCACCTTTGGTATAAAAATTTTGATTGTCACCGCAAACAATGGGCTTCCATATGTTGAGGTTTGTATGAGTTACATACACAATCATAATTTTTCAGTCTACTTCACTTTACCCGCTCTCAAAAAGCGAGTTCTTATCATTAACTTTTCCCAGTCCATTTTTATCGGGGCCGATCTGACCGGAGCGGATTTTTCAGGAGCCAATATGAAGCAGTGCACTCTGACGAATGCAGTCTGTGTTACGGCCTGTTTCAGCCGCAGCGATCTCAACTATGCCGATTTCTCCCATGCGGACCTGACATCGGCCAACCTTTCCGGGGCGGTATTGTTTCGGGCCAACCTCCACGGAATCAAAGACCAGGGAACGGTGATCGATGACCGTCGATCGGTTCTCGGCATCGACCAAGACCTATTGGCATCCGAAAATTGGCAGCCTTCCTATTAATTAGAACTTTAACCGGAGGAAATGCTATGCCTTCCGTCGTGACCCAATTAAAAGAAGAACAGGGATACTTACAGGGCGTTGGTACCGTCATAAGCTGCGAGGCCGACGCCGTACTCGTTAACACAGACCAAGGCGTGTTCACCGCCCGTCAGGCATTGAGTTGTCTTGTTGTGCCTGAGGAGGGCGATCGGGTTCTCGTGGTCGGGATGCCCAGGGAGGCGGTTTTTATTGTTGCTGTACTTGATCGGCCGGGTAAACAACCTTTGCAGATCTCTTTGCAGGGGGATTGTTCGGTCAAGGTTTTACGTGGAAGGTTGAATCTGGCGGCTGAAGAGGAGTTGCATTTGCTCTCGTCCAAAGAATTGGGATTGGATGCCGCCAATATTTCCATACGGGCCTCGCGGAGCAATGTGATCATTGATACGCTTTCCTTCGTCGGCAGCCAGATTTTCGCCCAGTCACAAAAGATACGACTGATCGGGGTGTTTTTCGATTCGGTTATGGAGCGTTTCGCCCAGCGCTTTAAACGCAGTTACCGGGTGGTGGAGGAAATTGACCATGTCAGAAGCGACGAGATGGACTACCGGGCGGAAAACAATTTGAGTCTGCGAGGAAAAAACACCTTAATTGAGGCCAACGATCTAGTCAGGTTGGACGGCGATCAAATCCATCTTGGCTAAAAGGAGGAATAGATGTTTGCAAACACCCAAATGGGCGGTATGGACACCGGTTTTCCCGATGTTTGCCTGACCCCTGCACCCCCATCGCCTTCCCCGGTTCCGGTTCCCTATCCAAATATGGCCAACGGGAATATGGGGGTGCCCGCTGCTTATTGGGTCTTGATATCCTGCGCACCGGCCCACAACATGGGCACCAAGGTTCCCCTGACCAATGGTGACAATGCCGGCGTAGCCACCGGGGTCGCTTCCGGCTCGGTCATGGGGCTGGCTCGTCATATGACCGCTTCGTTTAATGTACTCATCAAAGGCAAGCCGGCCACCAAACACACCATCGTTTCCCTGCAGAACAATACCAATTGTCCGGGAATGCGTGCGGTGCCAAGTCAGGTGAAGGTTATTTTACTGGCCCCCTAAGGTCATGGAACATACCCTTCCGGCCCAGCCGATTGCCGCCCCCCGAACCGGGATGCAATCACCGGAAACGGCTTCCGCTAGCGTATGCGATCGTTCATACGGAGAAGCCATAATGATCATGCCCATTTTTCAATGAGGAGACACCGCCATGAAGATTGAAGCCGATTCGTCGGAACGCGACTTGGCCAAATCCTATGACATGACACCCTACACCGGGAAACCATTTTATGCCACCCACCCCGGCGTTTTAGCGGCGTATGGCGTCCTATATGGTCTCTCCCCCTCTACCCCGGACAACTGCCGTGTACTTGAACTGGGGTGCGCAGACGGTAGCAACATTATTCCCATGGCTCATGATTTTCCCCAAAGCAAGTTTGTCGGCATCGACCTGTCATCGGTTCAAATCGGGATCGGCCAAAAGGGCGTCGATGCGTTGGGCCTGAAAAATATCCACCTGAAAACCCGCAGCATTATGGACATGGACGCTGCAGACGGCAAGTTTGACTATATCATTTGTCACGGTGTTTATTCATGGGTGCCGGACGCTGTCAGAAAGAAGATCCTGGACATCTGCAAAAACAACCTCGCAGACCAGGGCATGGCCTATATCAGCTACAATGTACTGCCGGGCTGGAAGTTTAATAAGTCCATGCGTGACATGATGCTCTATCGAACTCGCCATATCAAGGACCCCCAAGTGCGCGCCGACACGGCCCTCTCTTTTATCAGCACCCTGCTCAAGGCCACCACTGACAGTACCGCAGTCCATGATGTTCAGCTGCGCTTCTTCGGCAAAACCCTCAAAAGCTACCCGGATGTTACCAGTTACCTGCTGCACGAGTATATGGAAGCGGACAACGTGCCCTTCTATTTCAGCGCTTTTGCAAACGATGTGGAAGACCATGATCTGCAATATATCTGTGATGCGGATCAGGCGTACTTCGAATTGGACAGTCTGCCCCCAGATGCGGCGGCGGAATTTGAAAAAATGTCCCACAATGCCATTGAGGTGGAGCAATACATCGATTTTTTGAAAAACACCTGTTTTCGTAGATCCCTTGTTTGCCATGCGGGGCTTGCGGTGAACTCGGATTATCGCCTGGAGCGATTGGAGCGTCTCTATGCCGCCACGAATGCGGTGCCGATTTTAGACTCGCCGGACAGTCCGCTACAAGAGGCCACGGCCTTCAAAACACCCACGGGACGACAATTCAGTACCCAGCACGAATTTGCACAAATCATTCTACGCTGGTTAAGCGATATCAGACCGTGCAGCATGCCCGTTGGCTCCCTGATCGAAGCGGTGGCCAAGGAGAGCGCATTGGAATCGAAGCCGGGTATACACAAACAGGCCGAGAAGATCGGCCATGCTGTCTATTCTCTTTTCTATAACGGTGTTCTGGAGCTGATGGGGACCAGGCGTCAATGTGTTTTGAACATCGGGAACTTTCCAAAGGCATCACCGGTTTCGCGTGTTTTGGCACCGTTGGGTCATGTAACCAATTTATGCCATCGAACCATCGTGATGGACGACGATATGGCCTGTTTTGTCCTGGCCCATCTCGACGGCACCCGGAACCGGGATACCCTGTGTGATCTTATGGCAAAGGCTGTTCGCACCGGCCAGGTTCGTATACCGAGCCTCAATACGAAGAATATAGACGAAATTCGAATGTCGATGCGCGATAAGCTGGGGAAAATTCTTCAACAATTACCCCGGTGCGGGGTTCTGATTAAAAACTGAAACTATGGATTTTTTGTGTCAATAGACCACAGTTGAGCAAAGTCGTCCGCACCGAGGGGGCGTCTGAAAACCGCCAGACAGGTTTCCGAAAGGTTGCCACCGAAAAAAGCCGTGCCGAACATGGTTTTTTCTTCCGCCTTCAGACGTGAAAACCAGAGCCCGATGGTTGACGTGACATCCGGAAACACATTTTCGATAAGGGAATCAGAAACTGTGCCGATCCGGCATGCCGCCGAAGCGCTTCTCTGATTTTTTCCTGATCAGGCGGGTTTTATGAACACCACGCGTCCCACCGTTTTTTTCGGTCGGCCTCAAATGCCGACCAGCTGTTTTCAGGCGTTGGAAGTCTTTGGGAATCTACTTCCAGTTGTGAAAAATCGATATATCGCTTACTGCACAGGTATTCCATTTGTGACCAGAGGTTTTCAAAAGCTAAGGGCAACATATCCCAGCAGCGGGGGTAACCTGCCAGCGGCCCCGCGCCCATGATAAAAAAGGGGTAGGGACGTCCATGGCGGTCGAAACTGTCCTTTCCGATGCCGCACAGCAGGGTGATCTTGCGAATAGTTTGGGTATTGAAATAGAAATTACTCCACGTCCGCCTTCAGCAAAACCTAAACCTGTACCCGTTCCAACGGCTAAGCGCGTGCCTCATGCTAAATCGGGTTGGGATTATTTTTGGGGTGGTTTGCTTGTGGTTGGTGCTGGTGTAATTATTGTAGCGACTATTGCTGAAGATATCGTTACGATAGGTGCAGGAGTGGCTGATGACGCACCGAGTTTTGCGGCTGCCGCTGCAATGTTTACAGGTGGCATTTCTCTTTTCAAGACAGTAAATGGTGGCGAACCGATACAAATAGAAGGCCATGGTGTTAGTCCAAACCAACTATAAAATCGCTATTGCGTTAATACTGGCTTTGTGCGGATTCTATCTTATAGGGAAAGAAGCCATTTATGACTTTTGGTCTAACACTTCATGTGCGATATTTACTGATTTTGAAAAGCAAATTGATGACATCGAACAGCTATATGGAATAAAGCTTGAATATGAGATAGGAAAGATAATAATTCCAGAGGCATGGGTTAATCCGCCTGCAAGTGGTACAGTTGAAGCGATTGCACAATCAGACTTATGTCGTGCTGTAAGTATCTTATCTCGAGAATTAAAGAAATATCCTCCAGAAGTTATTCGGAGTGATCTGAAGTCCATTTATCTGCTTAAAAGTTTAAGCTTTTACGGAATTGAATATGGAGGAACATTTTTAGGGAGCTCGGTGTATCTTACCGCTGGGAATCGTAGTGAGGGCTATAGTGAATATTATTTTTCAAGTCTTATTCATCATGAACTGAGTTCGCTTCTATTTAATGTTTATGCCTTTCCTAAAGAAGAATGGTCAGCTATCAATCCAAAAGATTTCCATTATACGAAATCTGATCAGGATATATTAAATGCAATAGAAACCTATGCTGACCTGGAGGGTAGTGACAAACTTTATCATAATGGATTTTTAGCTGATTACGGACAATCTACTCTTGAGAACGACTTTAATCTTTATGCAAAGTTGGTCTTTGTTGATCCCAAAAAACTACAAACCCTTGCAAAAAAATATCCTAAAATAAAAAAAAAGCTGAGTTGGTAAAAAAATTCTACATGAATATATCTGGCGATTTCCAACTTAAATGCACCCCCCAACCCCCCTCCCGAGGGGGGCTTTAAAGCGTATTTGAACCCTGTTGCCTTGGGCAGGCACGACGCTCCGTGGAACTGTCATCTATTTTTTCACAACCATTACACGGGATCAAAAGGCGGTATCCGGAGCTGTTGTCGCGATACAGACGTTAGGCGATTTTCTCGGATATCATCCTCACTTACATATTCTGGTTTCCGACGGCTGTTTTCACGAAAATGGCGTGTTTACTGTTTCCCCGGCCATTGATACAAAAGCATTGGAGCAATTATTCCGGCACAAAGTTTTAAAGATGCTTTTGGCCAAAGGTAAAATCACCCAAGATATGATTAAGCTGCTGGATAAGTAGCATTGTAAAAGTAAGGAAGAAGTTTAATAGATAACGATTTGGTTCATCATTAAAAGCATGGGAGGGCAGCTAAACTGGCGATCATTTCATTGTGGATAGCTGCTATTTATCAAAAATCGGCATAATTTCAAAAACGTAAAAAACGAATAAAATAATACTTTCGGCTGATTGGCACATCACATTATTTCTATTAAACAAGTGTTGTGAGTTCTGTTTTATTTTAAGCTTTTGTTATTTGACAATTTGTGAATTTATAATGATTGGGATTTGGTGATTTGAAATGCCTAAAAATCTGTGCATGAGTGCACAGGCGGTTGTGCAACTTCAGCGGCTATCGGAAAAAGGGTTGATGGCGCCGATGTGACAATTAGTATCCGGTCGATTATCTTCATCCAACATATGGTGTTTGCTTTGGATATGCTTTATGTTCGGTCATTTTGGCATGGGTATTGCGATGAAATAAGTCTTTGGGCATTATTTCAGATCGAGAGATCAACGGGAAAGCTTTACCTAAAACACCTGTAATTTTCTGAGGTTGGGCAAAAATTGGTAAAAACAAGCGATTGACAACCGGGTTGGCCTTTAGTATGAAGGTTTTGATTGTCACCGCAAACAATGGGCTTCCATATGTTGAGGTTTGTATGAGTTCCATACACAATAATAATTTTTCAGTCTACTTCACTTTACCCGCTCTCAAAAAGCGAGTTCTTATCATTAGGCGGGGAGACTAACGATGAACGAGACGCGGAGCATCGAAAAGTTCGGCAGCGCGCCTTCCTCGGCCGCTTTGCGCAAGTCGTACGATACAGTTCCCTACCGCAACCTCCCCAAACCGTTCACACACATCTCACGGATATCCGCCATCGCTGCCTGGCGAGGCCTGACTCCAGCGCCGCCGAGAAGTTGTCGTGTGCTGGAATTGGGGTGTGCGGATGGCGGCAACCTGCTTCCCATGGCAGCGGACTACCCCGGCAGCCAATTCGTGGGAATCGATCTCTCCCCGGTTCAAGTGGATATGGGTCGGCAGGCGATCCGTGACTTGAGTCTGGACAACTTCGAATTGCGGACGGGCGATATTCTCGAGCTGGGTGCCGACGATCTGGAGCGTTTCGACTACATCATTGTCGATGGTGTCTTCTCCTGGGTGCCGTTCGCAGTGCAGGAAAGGATCCTGGCGATTTGCCGGGATCATCTCGAAGAGACGGGAATCGCATTCGTCAGCTACAACACCTACCCCGGCTGGCACGGGAAACAGGCCCTTGGTGAATTGATGCGGTACCACACGAACCAGATCAGCGATCCGCGCGACAAGGCGGTCGCGGCCCAAGATTTGATTCACCGGTTGGCGAACCAGACCCGGTTGCCGGATGATCCGGCCGCCATGCTCGTTCACCGGCTGCAGCAGGATCTGGAAAAGTCCGACGACCCGATTACCTACCTGGTTCACGAGTACCTCATCGACACCAACCAACCCTTGTATTTCAAGGAATTTCTTGATCGCATCGAAGCCTTTGCGTTGCAGTACGTAGATGATGCGTTTCCCGCGAGTACGGCGCCGGACCGCTTGGTTCCGGAATTGCGTCAGTGGGTTGTCGAGCGTTATGACAACTACAAGGAACAACAGCAGTACGTCGATTTTCTGGCCAACGTCGCCTTCCGGCGCAGCCTGCTGTGTCACGGGCATTTGCACGTCGATCGTAAGATCGATTTCGGGCGTCTGCAGTCGCTGCACGCCGTCGCAACGTGCCGTCGCGAGGAGTCGCAAGATGGCGTGATTCACTTCCGAACGGATGCAGGACGGAAGTTCTGCGTCGAGCATTCAGTTTTGCAGACGGCTTTAGACCTTCTCGCCGCGGATCGTCCCGCCTCAATGCCTGTCGCTCAGTTTCGCGACACTCTCGGAGAGGATGTCACGGACGACGAGGCGGCCGACATGGTGGAGTGCATGATGCTGGGCGGCGCTCTGGAGGTGACGTTTGAACCACGCCGTTGCACGCGGACAATCGATCCTCGTCCTTGCCTGTCACCCCTCTGTCGTCAGCTATCGACCACGGGGCTGGTCACCACGGCCGCACATCGCCCCGTTCGGCTGGAGAACGCTTTCCAGCAGCAACTCGCGCAGTTGCTGGACGGAACCCACACCGTTGGTGAGTTGACTTCCTTGGTGCAACAGCGAGTGAAACCCTATAAGCCCCTCAGCGCCGCTCGATGGGACTCCCTCGTTCGCGACCAGTTGGAGTGGCTCGCGGAGCAAGGTTTGCTGCAGCAGGCGTGAGCATTTCAAGCACGAAGTCAATTGGTGGATGTGAACGCAAATCGTTACTGTCATTGCCTTTCCCGCTGCGTCGGACGTGCCCATCTCTGTAGCGAGGTGTTCGAGCATCGTAAACAATGAATCGAAGACCGTTTGCAAACACTCTCTAGCTGCTTTGCCCTGTCGGTCTGTGGATTTGCGGCTCCGGAAACGAGTCGGCATACGTCGGTAAGGCGTCGAGTGCAGCATACGAAGGGCACTATATCGGTACGATATCTTCCTGGTATCTGCGGCAAACTTGAAAATCCCTCAGCTCAGGTCTTATTCTGGACCCCAATTTTTGTAAATTGTTTATTTCGCTCATTTCCATGGCCCAGGTAATGATATTGGCGGATCGGAAATAGATTGAAAGTTTCGTATTCTCACGGCATTTCGGTTTCTATAACTCATTAGCGCAATTAGCCCCCGTCGAGAGATTTCATCGCCCACCCGTTCACTCATAAAAACCTCAGCACAAGGCTTCAACTCGCCTCCATATTCAGTATGAATTGTGTAGGATGGTAAATTTACAAGATCGAGACAATCTTCTAGGGTGAAGGACCATCCTCGTCTCTTGAAGGCCATACCCAGCTGCTTGGCAATTGCAACGGCTGAATTGCCCCATAGGAAGTGTTCGTGATCCGGCTCCCCATATAATTCTTCAAAGTTAAAGGCCTCGATCTCATCGCTCCTCTTTCCATAGGGCAATCTCATCAAAACGCGGGGTGCTGCGAGGCCGATCCAAGGGGAAACAGAACTCTTTCGCAATTTGTTGAATAAGGGAAAATCCGATACCCATTCCGATGGTTCCAGGTATTGGGCAAAGGATTTACAGCCAACCAGGGAAGGGTTGGCGTCAGCGAGAAACGGTGCACCGATATTAGAGGATAAAAACCCTAATCCTGCCAAAAGTCCAATGTCTTGTTCGCTGTATTCAAAATCATAGTGCCCGACAATTACCGACCAGGAACCACCGTCTAAAGCACCGATCGCTTTGTCTACCATTTGTTTACAAAGACCGCTTGCTGATAAATCCGTCATATGAGTACGAAGGTCAAGGTAGAGTTCTTGTTTCGTAACATCGAGCAAATACAATTCTAAATTCTCATCAAGTTCCAAACTCGTCACCAAATCCCAAATTCCCCGCCAGGTCGCTTCCAGAACCTGGAAGTCCCGGTGATGAAGAATCGCACGCATTTGATCGGCAATGGCCATGTCGACAGATGAAATGTATTGCTCGAGTCGGGGATCGGCTTCCGGCACAATGTAAGGCTCGACAATTTTCCGAATCATTGAGGAAATAGCATCGGGCGTCCGCGATGATTTCGACTGTTCAGATGGCTCGGAAGATTTTCCAAGCAGGCGACTAAAAACATCCTCTTCAGTCTTCACATCCTCTGTTCTTTTTTCCAGTGGCAAGTCCATTGGTTTTTCGGATCGCAGTTGTCGAGCCGTATCTGAAAAAGTGCTCGGATCTTTTAGTCTCTCTCTTGTTTCACGCAGAGATTTGAATATCTCTAATTCATTGAATAAATGGTCCGGATGGAAATCATCGAGTTCCTTGAAATTGATTTGACCGATCGGCCAATCGATGCAAGGAGCGTATTTCATTAAAATGGAATCGTATTCGTCCACATCTACCCGAAGACAGGGGCGCAAATGCAGATCATCGACATTTGCAATATGGCGTTGAGTTCTCCCACTCAGATCCGCAAGCAAAAAGATTCGAAAGGGTCCATCTGAGGTACGACGGATTTTTATTGAGCTTTCGGCTTTGGGCTGAAACTCAAAACCGAAATTAAGCCTTCCTTCCCTGCCATTCGATATACTCATAGGTCTTCTATTAGCGAATAAGCGCCCGATATTCTATAGAAATATTTTTTTTCTTAAATGTACTTGCTCTTTACTGAATTGTCAAGCGCATTTATTTGGTTTCGTTTCTCAAGCAATCTGCGCCTTATGTTTTTAAACCAATTGATAATTTACCGATTATAAGGGATTTGGGGAAACCGTCCATAATTGTTGGGTTTCGCTGCATTATGCATTTAAACTTCTAAAAAAGGTGATTGTTACGAATATGCAACAAGCAAACCTCGACATGAAAACCGCTCAACCCAACCTACGAATTTTCCCAATTCCGTTATAATCTGCTTATTTTCTACTTCAACCCTAAAAGCTTTTGTTACCTAAAACCGGGGTCTCGAACTTCAAAAAGGGGCCGGGCTGGATTCAAAATCGCCAGTTCAATGGCAGGAGCCGCCCGTTGCCGCTGATAGCCATGTCTGAGAACATGATGACACTGTTCCTGGGTAATTGGTTTGCCGCACAGATATCGCGTGCCGGTTCGGAAATTATTCTTATTTTGATGCCACCATTCGGATATCAGCACAGGTTCAGGCCATGGTAGATCCTCATCCGGGTCCATTTCCACATCTTCATCTTCAGGTTCTTCCGTAGGGCCCGCTTCAAATCCTTCCGGCCATTCGCCTTCAAGATCCTCATAGGCAATATCAACGCCGGTGATCATGGAGAACGACTCGCCGATGACACGAACCAGTCCCGGCATTTCCATCATCTGAATCAGCCAGGGAATAGCAACGGGATCACCGATTACTCCATACCCGTTTGCAGCAAGTCTTCTGTGGTTAGAGCCCTCTGATGAAAGCTCTCGCACCCATTCATGCGCATCAGGAAGGTTCATTTTTCGAAGAGCCATGGAAAAAGCTTTTTCTGTATGAATGCCATCGCTTTCAAAAATACGGCGCAACACAGAAACGGCAGATCCGTTCCCCAAAAGCGCAGCGGACCATGCGGCAAAAAACCGGCAGTTTTCATCCTCCTCGTTTAAATAAACGGAGATGACCGGGAAAAGATCCGTTCGGCCAAGCTCGCCTACCGCCCGCAAAGCACGGGCTTTTAGAAAGGCATCAGAATCTGATAAAGCAGTTATCAAAAATTGTCCCGGATCCTTCCGATGCACTGCAAATGCAGCAAGACCGATTCGGCGTAATGCAGGGGATTCGCTTTTCATAAAATCGAAAGCATGATTTTCGATTTTTTCATAAGGTATCCAACCCAATGCAGAAATAACACCACGGGAAAGCTCATCGTCATCACCAACCGCTTCAAGCACGAATTTTATTCGCTCTTCAATTCCGCTTCCAAATGCCAACACCGCTGCAGTAAAAATCTCCCCGGTTTCTTCCAATGCAAGGGCTTCCCTGCAAATCTCCCAACCTGCATCACCGGCAACGCGAAGTTCGTCAATGTGAGCCTCTACGCGGTCATCCAATTCGGCAAGGTCAGACAGCTTGTAATGTGGCTCATAAATAGCGCTGTCGCGAAGAAGCCACAGAAAGGCGGATTCTTCAGCATGCTGGGTAACTATTTCTCTTATTATCAGCACGTTAAATATTTATTCACGTTTTCCATTTTTTAGGTTGAAATAATCCCATTTGTTGGGTTTCGCTCCTCAACCCAGCCTACGCAGCTACGCAGCTATCAAAAAAACAATTTGCTCATTTTCACGGGTATTGATTTGCGCGAAATCCAACAATCCATATCCTGTAGGTTGGGTTGAGCCATAAATTGGGTTTTACAGTTATCAATAGCTCATATTTATTCTCTTATCTTCAAATAGTGACTTGGGGCGAAACCCAACAGGTACGATTTTTTTCAATATCTTAGATAAAATAAGATTAAATGATAACCAAGCTTAGCACCGGTAGCACCTGTAGGTTGGGTTGAGCGAAAATTTGAATTATTATAAATAACTATCAATAAATCTAATAGTTCTATTATTCTCGAGTAATATTTTGAGCGAAACCCAACATTATGAATTTTTAATCCTCACCATTTTTTTGATGAAAAGATATACCTTAAGCCGGATGTATTACTCTTTTCCAACTGAAGAATCTAAATCCATATCCTGCCCGGCACCCCAATTCACGTTATATTTGCCTTCACGGACGTATCGGTGAAAGCTTGAATATTCCCAATCCTTTGGCGTTTTCACCAATCCATGCTTTACCGGATTATAATGGATATAGTCTACATGATTGGTAAAGTCCTTTTCATCCCGAATAAGATGTTCCCAAAATCGACGTTGCCAAACAGCCTGCTCCTGTTTCCTGATTCTTGCCTCATGCGGTTTATTTTTATCTTTGACATCACATTTCCTTGTAAAATAACTTTTTATGAGCCTCCAGCGTTTTGAAAAAGCACGATCACCTTCAGGCAGTGTCCATATGCAATGCAAATGTTCAGGCAGCAATACAAATGCGTCTATCTTAAAGCAATGCTTTTCCATAACATATCGGAATGATTCGCGTAAAAGTAATATATTTGCAGGTTGGGCAAAGATTTTTTCCCGTTTAAATGTTACAACAGTGAAAAAATAGGTTCCCCCCTTTGTTCGAGCACGGCGGTATCGCATTTTTCATTTTTATCATAACCCCATTGTAGGGTAATTTACATTTTATATTTTTCATGCTGCGGTTTGGCATAAAGCCGTTTGTTGGGTTTCGTTCCTCAACCCAACCTACGCAGTTCAATCCTTAATACGCCCATTTGGCCATCAAAAAGTAGCCTCTAAGAATAAAAAACGGCCTTGTTTCTGACCTAAACCCTCGCCAATTGGGCATCCTGCTTGGTCAGACCCAGCCCTCGCGGCCCTCGGCGGTTATTTTCGTCCTTTGGTTTTTGTATTGAATTCAATAAATATGCCCCCAATCTCCTATTTGGATGGAACAAACATCAAATTTTTTAGGCGTTGCACAAATTCGCCAATTTCTCTTGTTTTCCTAATCCCTGGAATATCAAAAGGATTTTTGTTATTGGCTTCTATCATCTCCAAATCTTCCCAGAATTTTTTAGGCAAAAATGCTCCTTCATAGACTTTCGGACTTTTTTTTTCGAAGATACCAACTGGAATAACCTACCATAGCATCAAGATAGTCATATGCATCAAACAAAATATCCTGAACAGCTTCTGAAAAGCCAGCAAACTCAATTCTTGATGGGCAGTTTTTTATTAACTGATCGACTTTCGGGATATTCTTAAATGAGCTATCGAAATTCATAATTGATTAGATTTATGGATGAGGCTAAAAAGTCGGGGTCAATTTTTAAAAAATTATTCTCTTGATAGTTTTGTACCTAAGTTGAGCGATTTTTTGCGAAGAGATATGCTGAGATCTTGATGCATAAGGGTTCGCGAAAACCGCAGGCATACCCGTGGATATGTCGAGGATTTTCGCGGATTCTTGATGCGCAAGAGATCGGTGCAGATCGAGTAAAAAATCGTGAAGGGTTACCCTTCAGCCTTGTCATCCCGTCTTTTCCCAAGCCAGTGGATTATCAAAATTATATCCAAACAAACGGGGATTTTCACCGATCACTGCGGCAGAGAAAATCGAGAAAACGTAATCATACGTTTGGTCGGGGATCTTATTGCGATATTGGGAAATCAATTGCCAGAAATTTCTTTCACGCGGATTTTCGGGCATGGACTCAATCAGTTTAATCACCCGGTCTTCGCCCCAATTGTAGGATGCCATTACAAGCAGCCCGGAAGCCTGGGCGTCCGTGGTATAAATATCCTTCAAGTACTTGGCGGCGGCCAGGGTTGATTTTCTAAAATCGTGGCGGTCATCATCAGGGTCGGGAATGCGTTCGTCGACCAGGGGGCCGGTATTCAAGTCATACGCCTCGGCGGTTGAAGGAATAAACTGCCACATCCCCTTGGCAATGCCGAACCGCGTTTCCGGGCCGCAGGCATTGGGGTTTAAATTGCTTTCTTGAAGGGCCAGATAAAAAAATTGCGGCGGCAGGTTGTACATAGAAAGGGTCTGAACAATTTCGGGAATATAACCTCTTGACCTTGCCCGTTTGATCGCTCGTTCCAGCCGCTGGCTCGATTTCCATTTCTCGACATATTTCATGACTTCTTTGATAAATCCTTCGGGCATATTGACTTCACACTCCCCAAACCGGCGCGATATGTGCAGAATGATCCGTTCCTCCTGACTCAACCCTTTGCCGTATACGTTAAGCGTGTCCACAAACCGGTTATAATTTTGTTCCAATTGCTGTTGTTTGGCCCTGAATTCTTCAATTTGCTTTTTAGACTCGGCGGTCCGGCGCTTTTTGACATCTTTTATCACCTTTCCTATCTCGATTTCCAGAGTCTTCATGTTGTAGAAAATATCAGCCGCCAGCTCGCGCTGCTGGCGGACCTGTCTATGTTTGTAAAGGGCATAACCTCCGGTCAGGATGCACAAAACCGCAATAACCGAAATAATTGAAACATACATCCACCGCTGTTTTTTCTTGACCTCGGCATAGGCCTGGCGCACCATCAGAGTATGTTCGCCAACCGTATCATCTAGTGTCTGGCCGAAGTAATGCTCTTTGTAGTCGCTGAGCGTTCGGGAATCGGAAACAGGGGATTCGGGAACAGTTGGTTCGGGAATAGAGGATTCGGGAACAGGGGATTCGGGAACAGGGGATTCGGAAACAGGGGGGGTAAGCGGCACGGCTTTTTCAAGTTCGAATATAAGGCCGGGCCCGGAAACACCCAAGCGGATACGGATAGTACCGGATAGGGGAAACCGGTCAATTTTGCGGTCGTCAATAAACACCCCGTTACCGCTTTGCAGATCTTGAATCCACCAGTGGCCGTCTTCTATAAACACATCCGCATGATACCGGCTGACCCCTTTGTTTTTGATCTGCAACTGACAGCTTGAATGCCTTCCGATGCGAAACCGATCTGTAAAAACGAATTCAGTGACCGGAGCCAATCCGCTTTCAATTCTAACCTTCAGTGTTGGGGCGTCGGAAGATCCCATTTTATTTATGCCTGTAACCGGATCGAGTGTTTATTTGGGGAAACCGGCTTTAAGAAAGCCTTTGGGTGAACCTTCACCGTGAAAAGGATCAGATAGCAGAAAACTTTAAAAAAAAGAACCGCGAATATTGAAACTGAACTATTTTTGTCAAGCATGAGGACCTGACCCCCTTATTTTCTGATGGAGAACTCAGGGGATATCGGTTTTCATTGTCCCGGGGTTGGTGATCGAGATGACGCCTAACCATGCGCACATGCACTTGCTCGTGTTGTTCAGCGCCGGCATGTTGGCGATGAGGACTGTCGGTGAGCCGGGCACCCACGGCGCGGTAGTCACCGGCACGCACGGCACAGGTGTCGGCACCCCGAGCGCTGCTGACGTGGCCGCGATAAAGGCCGGGTTTGTAGGCGCGCTGCACATGCCGAAGGGCGGGATATTCACGACCGGTTTGAAGTCCATGATGTTCGCCGCTGGCTTATTCTCCACCATTACCCTGTTGACCGGCAGGACGATCAATGACGACGGGGCAACCCCGAAGCTGCACTGCATCATCGCGCCCATGACTACCTGTTTTGGCATTGTAAAAAACTCCTTTTTGTTTTACCGAAAATGAAAATTTATCCCGTTAAACGCCAAGCATATTTAACGGGAACATGGCCCCGTTGTCTTCACTGTAAACAGCCTTTTGTCCTGTCCTCTATTCGCCGTCAAATTCAAGAGCAAAGGTTATCATGGTATCTTATACATACCTCACAAATTAACCGCATTCTCAATCAGTTTGGATTGCTCCGTACAAACAAATTCAATCAACTGCTTTTCATTTTTTCCTTCGGCATAGTAACGCGACACCTCACCAAACATGGTTTCGATCTGTTCCCTATCGCATGTGGGCAAAAATACGCGCAGCACCCTCGGATCATAATACCTGAAAAAAAGAGTCTTTGCGTCTTCATCGGTGACCCTCAAAAAACTCCGAAAATGACTCCGCAATCCTACAAATGTTGCTGTTGATTCGGCAAATATACCCCAGCTCTTTCCCCACCCCTGATCCAAAAGCCATTGAGTGAAGGGATCATCTTCATCAAGTTCAATCAGATACGGTGCAACAGTGGCGAGTTCTCGGGCCTGCGCCCCCATAAGAAGGCAGACCTTTTTGTTGTCGGATTCCGCCAGCTTTGGATAAATTACGTTGTCTCTCGCAGCATCCAGTATGGCATATATCTTACCCTGATCCTGTCTGTCCCTGGACCATAACATCCGCTTTACGGCATTCAAAAAATCATTCGAATCTGACATTTTTAATCCTGTCTTTCATTTGAGCCGGCAAGGACTCATAAGGGTTACGGTCATTTATGACTCATGTATCACAAAACGGCGTTCCGTTCACCGCCGTTTCAGTTTTCATTCAGGTTGCTTATATATCTCTCAAATCAACGGTGCGAACCGTGGAGCCCGCGGCATGGGCACGTAAGACCGCATAATGGAAGGAAATGCCCATATCGCCGATACCGATGTTCATTCCCCCCATTATAGCCACACCGTGGGGCAAAAGCGCCTGGGTTAAGAACCTGACAAGCCCCTCGATTGAATCCAGGGCTCCGGCCTGTTCAAGGCTTGCACGGTCCAGGTCTACCCCGTCGCTGGTGCGTGTCCCCGCGATGGCTGTGGGTTGTGGAATGTTATACTCCGTAATCTCCCCCGATATGGGGGGAACCACATGGCTGTCATCCTCGGCCTCAAGAGTATATAGCGCCCCTCCGGCACCAAGGGCAGCCCAGCCTACGCCGACGCTCAACACACTGTTAATCTGCCATTGTCTGAATGGTGTATGGACTGACATAACATCGGGCTCCATGGTTAAAAAACTTATACTGTGACTCAGGTTCAAGCTTGAACCGGGAAAAGAGGGTTTGGGTCAGCATGGCATCAACTTAAACGATGGATTTCTATTTTCCTCAACCGATCCGTTTTCGGCGGACCTTGGCCGGTTGTTGTGTCCTGTTTTTTCTTTTGAGCCGGCACGGGCTCAATAGGGTTAAGTCTATCATGTTTCACAGAGCGGCGCTCCGGACTCCGCCGCCTGTTGGAAGGTTAACGCCTGCGGGGTAAGCTCTGTTGCCTCAACCTCTGCCGGAGTTAAACTCGGCAGTTCCGATGTTCTACCGGGTTCGGTCGTATCCGCCTCTTCCGGTTCATCGGGTGAGGCAGGGGAACACCCGGAACCGGAACCGGCAGCTCCGCCGCTGTTGATCATAACCGAAGTTCCCGATATGCTGACGCCGGCAGGGCCGATATCTATAAAACTGCCGCCAGCTTTCAATGACACCTGCACGCCGCCTTCTATAACCACCTTCGTACCGCCTTTAATGTGGACCTCCATTCCCGCATCAAGCGCATAATTCATTGCCGCCTTTTCCAGTATATCACCGGAATCACTCTGGATAGAAATCGTGCCTGATACTTTTTCCTTATGATCCCCCTTAACCGTCAGGTTCTTGTCTATTTCCACCAGTTCCAGCTGGTTTTCCGTTATTATCAGGTGGCGGCTTTCGCCTACAAATTCACGGCATTTATCTTTTGCCCGGGTATCCAGCGTTTTTTCCGCTTGAATGAAAAGCTGTTCCTCACCGGCTTTATCCTCGAACCGGATCTCATTAACCCCGCCGGTGTCCGGGACAGACATGCTTTTTATGGTTGATCGGGTCTTTTGGTCAGGCAAAGAATAAGGCGGTGTGTTGGTGCCGTGGTAAACCCGTCCGGTGATGATGGGCCTGTCCGGATCTCCCTCTATAAAATTGACGATGACTTCGTGGCCAATCCGGGGGATGTACATGGCCCCCCAACCGGCACCGGCCCAGGCCTGGCTGACCCGAATCCAGCATGAACTGTTTTCGTCTCTTTTCCCCTCGCGGTCCCAGTGGAACTGTACCTTGACCCGTCCGTGTTTGTCCGTATAGATCTCTTCTCCGGATGGACCGGTGACCATGGCAGTCTGGCTGCCCTGGATGATGGGTTTGGGAGTTGAGCGCTCAGGCCGGAACTGAAAGGAACTAGGAATTACTGTAAAAGAACAAACACACATCTCGCTCATCTGGTCCGAAGTCTCATAGGCTTCGGCGGCCGCCTGATAACCCGTTGATACAACTAGGTACTCCCTGTTCTGGTCTTTTCGGGAATGCTTAGCCAGGGTGAAAAGATATCCCGAACAAATACCCCGGGAATCCGACTGGCCTGTGCAAACTTCATGGGATTGAGCCAGCTCTTCCATTCGCAGTTTTGCATATTTATCCCCATCCGTCTTCTCCGAATATTCACCGGGGTAATCATAGATTTCATAATCCGCCTCGGCATGGGGCATTTTCAGCTTTTCAATACTCATCAAAGAGGTGCTGGGTTTTTCAAAATTATAATCCACATGGGCAAATTTCCCTGACCGGACGCGTTTCTCAACCGTCCATTCACTGATTCGCTCCAAAATCCCCGAGCCTTTCGTATCGGCAATAAAATCTATCTCACCATAATTTCCATATGGGTCATGCTTGCTCCGGGAATCACAAAGAACAATGGTGCATTTTCCCTGCTCGTGAAGGAAATAATAGTAGATGCCCTCCTGCTCCATCAGACGGCTGACAAAATTGAAATCAGTTTCCCGGTACTGTACACAGTAGGTCCAGGTCCGATACCCACCGGAAAGCCGATCTTCGATGTCGCTGAACCCGAGATCATTGAATACTTGCTTGATGATGTCCGGCACCGTTTTTTCCTGAAAAATACGGCAATCGGAGGTTCGGGTAAGGAACCACAACCAGGGCACCATTGTTGCCCGGTATTGAGCAAACTGAACGCTGGTTGACACTCCCTGCACAAAGCGATTGATATAACCGTTCCAGTAACGCATTCCGCCTTCCGGAAGTTCCATACGAATGGTTACATTCTGCCCGATGATATCGTCAAAATTGATCTCGTAATCCTCGCTTAACAAATCGAGATCAAACTCGAACAGGCGGCTGATTTCTTCGTGACCTGAGAAACTACGCAGCAGTAAAACATCTTCGCCCAACGGTGTATCAATGGCTATATTTCGGGTTGCCTGGGTAGGTTGCGGCATGGTACAGCCCCCCTTGATTCAGATTTGACGGTCCCGTAAAAAGTCCAACTTCTGCGTTGTGCTGCATTTCGCAATCATTCAACGTACGAAAAGTACGCCTCATGATTACAAAATTTGCGACGCCTTTTTATCCCGCCTATGTTTGGCGGGGGAGTTTGAACTTTTTACGAAACCGTCTAAATCGGACTATTTACGAGTTCATTAGATTTGATTCAATTTAAAACTAAAAAGCAAGCCGCGGGGCCCCAACGAGCCCCGCGGGAATCAAGTAGTCGTGTTTCTTATGCCTCGCCTGCTTCAACTTTCCAGCTGTACTCAACATTACCTTTTGATTTGCCCTTATTATCCGCTTCGGTATAGGTGACTTTGATTTCTTCAAAGTTCAAGGCAAAGTCTTCCATCGGCACATCTTCCGATTGACCGCTGCCGGAGATATTGTAGCTTGTGACCAGGACGTTTATCAGCTCATAGGCATAATAGGTCACTCGTCCGGCATCCGTATATGACGCTGTCATGTCGATATTGACTTTGGGAAAAACTTTACCCTTGCACACGGCTTCGGCTATCTTGGGGCTAGCCTTATCGAGCTCTTTGGCTACTGTGATGTCTTCCACTACCACATCCCCCCGGCGTCGTGTCGGTCCGGTAGAGGAGCTTCCCGGTTGTTGGAGCCCTTGGCCGAAAGAAACTAAATCGCTCCAATTTTTATGATCTTTGTCCTGTGCCTCACCATCAACTCCATCAAATTTGATATAAGCCGCCATTTTTTCCCTCCTTATTTAGATGTTTATACGATAAACGACAAGCTCCAGAGCTTATCGCCATGGATTGCCATCGTTCCACGCTTAGGTAAAAGAATAGCTGAAACCACCGTCTTGCACACCCACGAGAACCCGAGCCAGCACTTTCCCCTCCATCATGCGTGATAAAAGTTCGCTGCTGATTTCAGGTAATAGGGTATGGGACAAAATAGCATCCACCATTCGTGCACCGCTTTCCACCTCAGTGCAACGGTTTTGGACCAATTCGACAACCTCGTCGTCATAAGTGAATGGTACCTGATGATTTTCCTGGATACGTTTTTCAATTCTATCCAATTGCAGACGAATGATCTTCCTCAGCACTTCGTCGCCAAGAGGATAAAACGGAACCACTGTCAACCGTCCCAGAAAAGCTGCAGGAAATGCTTTCAGCAAAGGCTCTCGCAGCGCCTTGACCATACCCTCGGGATGGGGCATGAGTTCCGGGTCCTTGCACATGCTCATTATCAGATCGGTTCCCACATTGCTGGTGAGAAGAATGATGGTATTCTTAAAATCGATCATTCTCCCCTCACCATCTTCCATTCTTCCTTTATCGAAAACCTGGAAAAAGACTTCGTGCACGTCCTTGTGGGCTTTTTCCACTTCATCCAGCAGTACGATACTGTATGGACGCCTGCGAACAGCTTCAGTGAGCACCCCGCCTTCACCGTATCCCACATATCCAGGGGGGGCTCCTTTTAAGGTCGAAACAGTGTGGGCTTCCTGAAACTCGCTCATGTTAATGGTGATAACATTCTGCTCGCCCCCGTAGAGGGCCTCTGCCAAAGCCAGCGCTGACTCTGTTTTGCCCACACCGCTCGGTCCCACCAGCAAAAAAACACCGATCGGTCGAGCCGGATTCTCCAACCTGGCCCGCGAAGTCCGAATGCGCATGGCGATAGCATCCAGGCCATGTCGCTGTCCGATCACACGTTTTTCGAGCGTATCAGCCAGATGCATGATGGCCTCAATTTCATTTTTGACCATGCGACCAACCGGGACACCGGTCCAGTCGGCGACCACTGATGCTACCACCTGAGCACTGACGCTCGGCAAAATCAACGGAGATTCCCCCTGGATATGGCTAAGCTTGTCCATCAGCTCTTTCAGCTCAGCCATCATGGTTTCGCGTTCCTGCGGGGTCAGAATGCCGCTTCCGGTCTCTGTCTGCGAAACTTCTTTTTTTTCCGACTCGGCCTTGGTCTCAGCTTCTGAAAAACCCATTTCGGCGGAATTTTCATCAATGGATTTTCCGGTACCAGCCCTGAGATTACCTCTTAGTTCAAGAATCTTATCCACTAGATCTTTTTCTTTTTGCCAGGCATCTTCACGCACTTTCAGTTCTTCGACTTCATGAGCCAGCTGGGCTTTAATCTCATCCTGCCGATCCTGGCGAGCCAACCCCACCGCTTCTTCACGGGTCAAAATTTCATTTTCCGTCTCCAGCGCCGAGATACGCCGTCGGCATGCTTCAACGGCCGGAGGTGTCGCATGCAGACTGACCGCCACCCGTGCACAGGCGGTGTCCAGCAGACTGACCGCTTTGTCAGGAAGCTGACGAGCGGGAATATAGCGATGAGAAAGCTGTACCGCAGCTACCAGCGCTTCATCGAGTATTTGCACCCGATGATGCTTCTCACTGACGCCTGCTAATCCGCGCATCATGATAACCGCCTGATCTTCAGACGGTTCATCAATTTTCACCACCTGAAATCGCCGGGTAAGAGCGGCATCCTTTTCAAAATACTTTTTGTACTCGGCCCAGGTTGTCGCCGCAATGGTCCTGAGCGTCCCCCGGGCAAGGGCGGGCTTGAGCAAATTTGCAGCATCTCCAGAGCCGGCGGCACCACCGGCACCGATCAGGGTGTGGGCCTCGTCAATGAAGAGGATGATCGGTTTGGGTGACGCCTGGACCTCTTCAATTACCTGCCGCAGACGGTTTTCAAACTCCCCTTTCATGCTGGCGCCCGCCTGGAGCAGCCCCAAATCCAGAGTACGCACAGAAACATCTTTCAACGGCGGTGGAATATCGCCCGATACGATACGCTGAGCAAATCCTTCCACAACTGCTGTCTTTCCTACACCAGCCTCACCCGTCAGAATGGGATTATTTTGACGACGGCGCATAAGGATATCAATAATCTGACGGATTTCCTTATCCCGGCCCAAAATCGGATCGAGCGACCCTTTTCGGGCGGTTTCCGTCAAATCCACGGAAAACTGAGCCAATGCTTCCTGTTTGCCCATTGCCGCCGGTGCCACCGCACCGCTGGCCTCGCCAGGGGCGACACCACCACCCACCCGGGTACCGTCTTGTGCGCCGAGAGCATCTTCTGGTGAACCGCTAACAACGGATAAAAACCTGTCCGACAGGTCTTCCACCTTTATTTTTTTAAATTCAGAGGATATCCCGGGCAATATTGCTTTCAGACCCGGTGTCTTTAACAGTGCAATGATCATATGTCCTGTACGAACCTGGGAGACACGAAAGAGCAGTGTGCTGAAAACCCATGCCCTTTCAACAGCCTCTTCCAGGTGGGGTGAAAAGTCCGATATGGAGGTTGCCCCACGCGGCAGACTATCCAGAGAAGCTGTAATGTCGGATGCCAGGCGGGAGGGATTGAGGTCGTAATGATTAACAATGCCATGAAGATCCGAATTTTGCAACTGCAGAACCATGTTTAGCCAATGTACCAGTTCAACATAGGGATTTCCGCGCATCTTGCAAAATACAGTAGCACTCTCCACCGATTTATACGCCAGGCTGTTAAGCTTACCAAACAAAACTGTACGACTTATTTCCGCCATGATGATATCCTTTTGCTGTTGTTCAATCCATGGTTATTTTATGCCCGAATACCGGTGGGGGTTCCTGCATCTCCATGCTAACACACCTCTGACTGAAGCTTAAGATCTTTAACATCCTGTTCAAAGGGATAACTTTGGACCCAGGTTGTCCATCCCAGACGCCCTGATTCACCAAGGCGTATTTTCGGCACTTCGGCTGCCTTCAAGATAAGCTGAAGTTCCCACGACAGTTCGTCTCCCACATAATTTCTCACCCAGTCTTTCAGTGTTGCATAACTATTTCCTCCCAGCAGCATTTGTTCATATTTTTTCAGGCTCATGGGGCCCAATACTATTCTGAACTTTTGCTGGCAATCCCATACCTGGGAACCCACGATCGCGTTAACACCTACGGTTGCTGAATCGGCGGACTGACCCAATCGGCATCGGTAAGTTTCGGAAATCCTGACCCACTGGCCGATAAACTCCTCGATGGATGTCTTTATGCCGAAATAATGTTCTAAAATCGCACGCAGCCCCTCGGCATGACGCGTCTGGCAAGATAAATGTCCGGAAAAATGCAACTTTGCCACATCAGGAACATTATCCCGGTGGCAAAGGGAGTCAAGGCCGATGCCGATCAGGCTTCCGATATAGACTGAGAAGCGATCTTCATAGGGACGGTCGTAACTTACAGTTTGACGCTTGCAGGCCCAGGCCCGGTAGAACAAACTGATCATGCGGTGATTAAAAATATCTAAAAAACGGGCCAATACATGGTCGTTATGATTCAGTTCACGGTCGTGAATGTAATCCGTAATGTGAAGAGGCATGGGCCCCTGAGGCCCGAGCAGTCCCAGAAAATTGACTATAAGGCGCGGCTTGCTGGTTTCTGTAGCTTGCTCATAACGCTGAAGCGTAGCCGGAGGAAATCTCAAAGAACATTCCTGGCAAAATTGAACCGGTTCATCCGACGAACGGGTTGCATAACCCACCCGGGGTTTATCCGAAAAACGGCATTCCACCCGTCGGACAGCCTGAAAGAAACTGAGCCCCACAGGGTTTTCGAGAAATCGCAGTTTTAAAGCGTGTGTCTGATCCCCAAATTTGCCGGCCATCGCATAATTTCTCCACGTTCCCGCGTTTTGATCACCGTTTCCGTGAACGAGTTAATTGAGACATACTTGGAAAGAAAAACGTTCATTACAGCTCCTAAAAGAAATACCCCGGTTCCCTCGAAAGCCGATTCATCAAATTCGAGTGTAATCTCAAGACCCCGGACAAAAGCTACCTGTCCCTGGTCACTGATCCGGCGGGTGACGGGGCGGCTGTTAACGGCCAATAAACCTTCTATCTGTTTTTTAGACTGGATATTGCGGGCGTCACAATATAACCTGAACAAATCCCGAATGGCGGCCGAACCTTTTTGATCCGGACCTTCTACTAATGAAAGATAATTTAGACTCAGGTGATTAATAATACGCCAGGAGATCTCTCCTTCGGCAATAGAGGGGCGGGGTGGTGTCGGTCCCCCCACACACCGCACGGACTCCACCGGTGAAGCGATGTCAAGGTTGAAATCCGTTTTACCCCGACCAACCCCCATTTGAAGGGGAAGATCGCGGTTGGTACAAAGGGTTTCAACTGCCAGCTGCCGCAGATCGGATCGGTACGGTGCTGCGGCAGAATCTACAATTGACAAAAATACTTCACTGCCGCCGTAGCTGGATCGGCGACCCCGCTGCTTCTCCCTGCTCGACATTATACGGGGGGTGCGATTCACCGTGAAGTATGCGCCACTGCCATTTTTTTCTTCTACATCAGTAGCCGAATAAAAAGGGGTAAAAGATTGTTTTTCATCCGCACGAACGCCGTAACCGGTTACGTTGGTCACCTGAAAGACCTCATAATCCATGGGGCAGGTCCGATTGGGAACAACGTGAAACTCAGTAAATTTATCGGACAAGTGAATAACATCAGCCCGTTTTGAAAACAGGTTGATCGCCGTGGTGCAATACAAAGCAAAATTACTAGCATCAATCTGCCCTTCAAGCGCCGAGTCTTCTTGATCAAGAAGAATAACCAGATCAATAAGGTTGCTTTGGCATTGTTCGATGTAGCGGCGCAGGCCATTGATTCGGAAGAATAAAAACCGTTGAGGAAAGGCAAAATATTCCCGGAGCAGCCGATAGCCCCGAAAAGATCGGGCCACAACCGGCAAAAGGGCTTCCTCATCAATAAATCCAACCGGCTCGATTTTTTTAGACGGCAGCACATGCTGCCAAGCATAAGGCTTTTCCGTTGGCCGGACCAGTAAATTTTTACGGTGAGCAAAGATTTGCTCGTAAATTTTCATCGGAAAATCTTCAGCACCCCGGATAAAAAAGGTTAATGTATCCAGGTTTAATTTAGAAAAGGTTAGATCTGACCGAGTTTCAAGGCGAATACGGATTCCTGCTTTGGCAGCAGCCATCGAATCCGGTGGCTTCAGGCTGATTATATCCCGCGCAAAATAATCCGCTTGAATTATTTTGACTGGCCAAAGCATGACAGAATGTCCGGTACGATACTCGCACGCAGTTCGATCATCGGGGCCGATCACCGACCGTAAAACCGTTCCCCGCTGAATCTCAAATCCATTTTCCAGGCCGCTTCCCCTTTTATCAAAGGTGAACCCGACAACTGCCATGGAGGGAGTTGGAGACAGATAGTGAGGATAAACGGTTTCAAGCATCGCCTGGGAAAACTGTGGAAATTCGGCATCTAATTTCAGGTGAACACGCGCAGCAAGAAATGCGAATCCTTCCAGCAACCGTTCCACATAAGGGTCACCACAGGCAAATTCATTCAGAGAGAGCCGGCTGGCAACTTTAGGAAACTCCCTGGCAAAATCACCTGCCGTACTCCGCAGATGTCGGAGTTCCTCATTATAATATCTCAATAACCGTCTATCCACTGCCCCCCCAATTTAGCCGGGCCTTGCCTGTTTCAAGATCCAATTCGGTTTTAATAAACAGCGATTCGGGAATGGATTGGGTCCATAAAATCCCATGGATTTCAAAACTAAGCGAGCGGCGATTGCTCATTGCATCCGGATCTATCGTTATGCCAACGGAAAGGGTATCGGGAAGAATACGCGGCTCAAAACGCCGAATCGCTTCAATTAGTTGATACCGGGTGTCATCGACACTAAGGCTGGACGCCGTCATACCTGCTACGTTCTGTACACCAAAATTCAAAACCGATGATACGATATCATCAAACTCGTCCAAACCGCTTTGCCCAACATCGGCGTGGGTGTTCAGCAGCCAGGACAGATCGCGCAAAACCGCTTCCCGGTATCTTTGTAGGCTTACCACGCGCTGATTACGGCGTTCCTGCTTTTTTTGCGGCTCATCGTCGGTCAGCCTGTCCAGCAGACAAGGCTGTAATTTTTCTAACGGTGTCAACTCAGCCATGCTGAACGCTTTCTTTTGGTAGGATGTCCAAAGGATCGAAGGTCACTTCTCGAATATCCAGCAAAGGACATTCTCCATGATCCGTAGTCAGCATGCGCTGCCCTAAACCAATAAAAAAATTATTCCCCAGATTCCTCCAGTCGGTTTTTCTGCTCATCCGAATTCCGCTGTCCTCCTCTTCTTCCGAACCGGGATACCGGCTTGGAATAAGACCAACCGCCTGACCTTCATTGGTCCATGTGAATGTTGCCGTAATCCATATCATATCACGGAGATTTACAGGTTTTTCGATTTGTATTTTTCGAATCCGCTCAAAAGGTATCCAATAATACTTTCCGTTGATGATGGCTTCAAGAATGGGCCCCAGCCTCTCATCTGCATCAGCAATCCACGTGAATGCCTGCCCGTCTATTTGCCCTGATATCGCCGGAGCCGCCTCGAAGGCCTGGTCGCGCAGACCAACTGCAGCTTCGGATTGACCCGTAACCAACAGGCTTGGTATCTGGGTGAGCCATACCATCCAGTCCAAAGGTTCACCAAAAATTAACGGGGTGCGTTTGCCTTGAAAAACATTGGCGCGCAACACCTCACAATTCAAAGCAGGACGATAGACTTGGGCCATCAGCAAAACATCCGAATCCGTTTCGGCCGCTACATTAAGTTGGGTAAGGGCGCGTTCCCACTGCCCCATAACACTTAGCAATTGAAACAGAAATATCCTCAGCTCAACTTTTTCAGGATGTTTGCGAATTCTCTCTTTGAGTTCAGCCAACGCTTTTTCAAGATCACCGGATTGAAGATATGTCTCTGCTTGCATGGCTCCTCACTTTTTCATTTATTACCAGTTTAACCAGGATGCGGGTTTTAATGAAATCAGTCACCACCCTTGGCCGATGGCAGTTTTGAGACCAATCTTAAGGATACGGTCAAGCCTTCCAACTGATAATGAGGGCGCAGATAAAACTTGGCGCTATAGTATCCCGGATTGCCTTCAATATCCTCGACCACCACCTCTGCAGCCGATAATGGATATCTCGCTTTAACACTTTCCGCAGCGGTCGGATCCGTGGTAACATATTTGGTGATCCAGTTGTTCAGCCATTTTTCCATATCTTCCCGCTCCATGAAAGAACCCACTTTATCCCGTACGATGCACTTGAGGTAATGAGCAAAGCGACATGTTGCAAAAAGATAGGGCAGTCTGGCCCCTAGGTTTGCATTGGCGGTGGCATCCGGATCATCATACTCCGCTGGCTTGTGCAAGGATTGCGCCCCCACGAATACCGCATAGTCGGTATTCTTCCAGTGAGAAAGCGGCATTAATCCGTTTTTGGCCAATTCCGCTTCTCTGCGGTCGGTGACAGCTATTTCTGTCGGACATTTCATGTCCACGCCGCCATCATCCGTGGGAAATGTGTGACAAGGTAATCCGTCCACCATACCACCACTCTCGGCACCCCGTATCTGGGAACACCAACCAAATAATTTAAAGGCCCGGTTGATATTAACTGCCATGGCAAAGGCGGAATTGGCCCAACAATATTTAGAATGATCGGCCCCTTCGATATCCTCTTCGAAATCAAAGTCCTCCACTGGATCGGTTTTGGCTCCATAAGGCAGACGGGACAAAAAGCGGGGCATCGTCAGACCGATATACTTAGAGTCATCCGAGTCTCGAAGAGAGCGCCAGGGCGCATACTCAGCGGTTTGCAGAATTTTTGTCAAATCCCTTGGATTCCCCAACTCCTGCCACGTATCCATGTTCATCAGCCCTGGATCGGAGGCGGAAATAAACGGTGCGTGTGCCGAAGCAGCAATTTTGGCCATCCCATCAAGAATTTGCACATTTTGAGGAGTATGGTCGAAGAAATAGTCACCGACCAAACAGCCATAAGGCTCTCCACCCGGTGTACCGTATTCATCCTCATACATCTTTTTAAACAACGGGCTCTGATCCCATGCGGTTCCCTTGTATTTTTTTAGGGTTTTTGCTAAATCTTTTTTGTTCAGGTTTATTACCCTGATCTTGAGCATTTCATCGGTTTCCGTATTGTTTACCAGATAGGATAATCCGCGCCACGTTCCTTCCAGCTGCTGGAAATCCGGATGATGGATGATTAAATTGATCTGCTCACTAAGCTTTCTATCAATTTCTGCAATAATTGTCTCAATGGTCCTGACGGAATCGTCGGAAATCAATGCGGTTTGTTGCAGCGCTTGTGCCGCCAATTCCTGTACGGCAACCTGAACAGCCTCGCGGGCTCTATCTGTCTTGGGTTTAAATTCTTTCCGGAGGAGCCCTTCAAATTCACTCATCTCAATGGTTTGGGCTTCTGCCGCTTCTGTAGCGGCTGCCTTGTTTTCATCTGCCATGATCAACTCTCCTCTTCTGTTTTTTCGGATTCCTCATTCGGTTTGGGTGTCGAGGACAACGCCTGCATGAGCGCCGGATCGTTTAGAAGCCGGGCAACAAGCTCTTCCGCACCCCCCTTGCCGTCCATATAGGTGAGTAAGTTGGCCAATTGTGTTCGGGCTGTGAGCAGTTTGTTCAGGGACTCAACTTTTTGGGCTATTGCAGCCGGTGAAAAGTCATCCATGCTTTCAAAGCTCAGATCGACGTTGAGATTACCTTCTCCGGTCAACGTGTTTGGAATCTGAAAGGCAACCCTCGGTTTTTCAGATTTCATCCGTTCATCAAAATTATCCACGTCGATTTCCAAAAATTTTCGATCTGCTACGGCTGGTAGTGCCTCTTCCGGTTTACCGGACAAATCGGCCATTACCCCCATCACAAAAGGCAGATTGATGTTTTGTTCCGATCCATAGGTTTCCAGATCATACTCTATTTGAACCCTCGGAGCTCTATTGCGCGCAATAAATTTTTGACTGCTGGCTTTTCCCTTGACCATGATGTCTTCTCCTTTTCTCGATATCTTTTTAATTTTGCGAGTTACGGTTAATCACAAATTTGTCAAAAACAATGCCAAACTATTTTACGAACTATTGAATTAACTGTCGGTTGATTCTTCCTCACCGCTAACCATTTGTACCTGGGTCATTGCATCCGGGGAAATATTGCGGATGATATCCACAAAAGTTCGGCCAACAAGACGTTTAGCCCGCCTTAGCAGCAAAGGCACGGGGCTGGATGGTTCATTTTGTTCATAATAAACAATAATCATGTCTAAAGCTTTATGTACGTCCTGATTCGATGTGATCTGTCCGGATAATTCTTGATTTAAGGATTCAACCGCTGAAAGTTTCATCTCTTTGTTAACGTCCGACCGGGGTTCATCTAATGGGGTTTGTTTGCCTTTGAAATAAGTTTTTATTTTATTCTGTGTCTGCTTGAGAAATGAAGAATCCGTACCATACCCCCTGCGCTCCAGGTACATATCTGTTTTTGTGTGCATTTGTTTCAACACTTGCTCAAGCCTGTCGAAATTGGGTGCCATTGCCGTCCCCACATGGTCAATTAACACGTGGTCCAAGGCATGTAAATGCTCGATGCATCCCTGCAATATCTGATCAGTATTTTGTAACTCCTGAATATCGGTCTGCTCGAAAGCAGCATCAATGAGCTGCATGGTAGGAAAATCTTTAGCTTCCGTCTCAGGCACTGAAATTTCCCCCGATGCCACCAGAAAATGCCTCAGGCTCGGTTGGGGCAAACGAACATTGTTAGGTTTACAAAGAGGCACATTCATTAATCGGGGGATGAATTTCATGGCATCCTGGTCGCTCATTACCGTCCGGGGGGGGGAAAGAGAACCAATGATGTTCATTCGCTCCATTGGATCATTGTCATCCTCTGGATCCAATTGGGGGAAGAAACATTCCCAATAACATTCTATAATACGTCGCAGCAAAGCGAGCCCATCGTAAAACCCCGGCAACCCCTCGAGACAAAGTTTCGAAACAGTCAAATAAAGTATCAACCTGAGATCCCGACTGCGCTCAAGCAATTTAAGACTCTGGCTTTTTACTTTTTTCCAATCAGGCTCCTCGCTTTTATGGATATGATCCCCTACCTGGGTTTCTTCCGTGCCTTGAGCAAATCGATCGAGTTCCAAGAATTCGACATCGTAGGAAATATCTTCTCCACAGGGAGCATCCGGTGAAATTTCAGTTAGAAATGCATCAAGGTCGAAATGGGTCACCTAAATCCTCTCCTAATCCTAATTTTTTACAGTGATTTCCGGTTAGGAAATTGCATATAAATATTGTAAAATCAGCGTTTTAAATCAATTTTTTGCTTGATATTTCACTGATAATGTGCGGCGAATTTATTGCAAACAGAATTACAAATAAGAACCAGACCAAAGTTGAATAAAATCTTTCGCATTTAAAGAGCGGTTAAAAACTACCAAAAAGTTTTTTTCTGAGATTCCTCCCATAAATACCGCACTAGGTGTACCGGAGCTATGAGATTTTAACAAAGAACACCAAAGGGCTGCCATATCGGAGGGATCTCCTATCGCCTGATTGTCAAGGGGTATATGAACTTCCATTTTTTTTGACAGGTGTCTCACTTTTTTCTTTATTTCACCATGGGTTATTGAAATTGTCAAGGGATTACTTAAAGATTCAGGCTTGTTTGAGTTTGCATTTTTAGATTTCCATTCCAGCCAGTCTTGGCGGGGGTTTTTAATGGCGTAAACCTCTTTCTCCAACTCTTTGAAGTCATCAAATCGTCGTGATGAAATGTATTCCATCTGATCCCAGGCCCTTCCAAAAGCATGGGGGAGAAGATCCCAATGTTCTTCCCATCCATCCAGGAAACCATCTCCCATGATCAAGAGTGGATAGGGTCGTCCGATACTATCGCTGTTATCCCTTGCAATACCGAAGATCAGGTTTCCCATTTTTATACCTTTGGCCCAAAAGCGCCAGGAATAAACACGGTGGCCGGATATTCCCTGCTTGCTTAAGATCTCAAACCCCTGTTCAATCCAGTTTTCAAATGCAACGAAAAGAGGCGCGCCGGAACTGATCCGGAAATAATCCCTTGCCACGGGATGTTTACCACAAGCCGCCCAGTTCCAGATATTTTTGGGTTTCCCTAGTCCCAGCATTTTGCAATATCCTGTGGTATCCTTTCCGGAACCGATCTAAGGAGTTTTAAAACCGGCCGGTGTCCTTCGAACTGATATTTTACCGTTATGTATTTGATTCCCATCCTTTTGAGCGCAACTTTTTCATGGGGAAACTCACTGGGGTAAAATATACGCTGGCCTTTATTAAAATCTTTGATAAATTTCGGGAAAGCCAGATATCCCGTATATTTTTTTGTCAGAATAATATTCCCCACTTTTATATTAAAGATGACATCCCCGCAGCTTTGGGCTGACCAGTTAAATGTTTTTCTTTTAGGATAATTAAGATTGATCAGTTTCGGCGTCTCAGATCCACATTGAAGCTCCAGGCTGGTGGCATGCGGTCTTAACAGGGCTCCTTGATTGGCTCCGGTGGGTAAGGCCCTGATCTGAACACTATAATCCGATTGTGTCGGCCTTGAAGCTACGACGCCCTTGGTTAAATAGGATAAAAAATATTTATTAAAGTCAATCGATTTACCCATCACCTTTTTGGCATAGTACCCTTTTTTCAACGTTCGGCTTAGAAAAGGTTCTGCAGGTCCTTCAATAAATTTTTTTGCAAAGCCGCTCTCCCCCATAAGGAGCTGATTCGTGTTCTTCTGATCCGATACGTCCTGCACTTCCATCAAAACTTCTTTTTCCCATCGGCTTTGGAGGTAACAGGCGGATTCCCTTAAAACGAATTCATGAAAAAAATCTATGGGCCCGGTTACCAGTTTCCAGAATGTTTTTGGATCTGTTTTTGGTTTTATCAAAACTGTTTTTAGTTTTCTTAACGCATTTTGAGCCGTATAAAAGGGTGATTGGCTGGTGGCCGGATCTTCAGTGTATATTTCAGACGCTATTTTGTGAGCAACAAGGCTGGATGCGGATACCGGTGTGATTTCGTCCAGGGCGCTTTGATAACCATAAAAGGCTTTGCCGGCAAGCAACCGAGATTCCATATTCAAAGCACCTTCTGCGGCTGTACCAATAGCTCTTTCAGACGGTGTTAATCTTGATGTTACTTTTCTTAAGAGGCCCGTCTTTTTGATTTTATTTTTCTTTATTGCTTCGGCTTGAAGTTTCACAGATTTAAAATCATAAACAAAATTTACCCAAGCCGGACGCCTTTCCACTTTGGAAAATGGTTTCAGTTCTTTTGCCATCATTGCATATAAGGCAAAATAGGGATTCTGGTCCGAGCCCATCCAGGCAGCAACCTCTTTCCATTCCTCCTTGCCCTTAAGATGATCCGGTGCGTTTGGAAAAACCGTTGCAAAATCATGCCAGATTTGAAAATATGTTTGGGAATACCATTTTTTAAAATCGAGTTTCTGCTCTGCAATGATCAAAGGATCAAAAAGAGCGGTTTCAATTTCTTTTATAAAAGCGTCTATCTGGTCCTTTCCTTGAATGGTAAAGCAAGGAGGCACACTTACATGCTCTCCTTTTTCCAGGCTGCTCCCCCAGAAATCGGCCAGGGTTACCGGTGAAAAAGAGGGATCCGAATTGACCCAATCGATTAGCCAGTTCAGGGTTGCGCCTTCAAGTGTCAAAATGTGTTTCAGCCAGGTCTGCAGGTTATTCATCTCCTGATTCATACTTGTCTTATCCTGCCGCCAAATCAAAAAATATAGGTATAAGTCAGTAAGTTTTTGACTGACTTCAGGAATCAGGTTTTGACCGGCTCCCAATACAACGTTATCATATAAGGGTTGAGGTCGAGATTTAAGCCATCCAAGGCCTTCGCCGATAATCCGTGCCCGAAGCAGATTGATGCGTCTTACCAGATGTGCCGCATATTTCCCGAGGGTTTCCTCCGGAGTAGCCGCAGAAAAGCGTGTCATGGTTTCAGCCATCTGTTTATCAAAAGAGGCTAAAAACCCGTTTTGAAATTGGTTACAATATTTTTCTTTTAGCTGCACTTCAACATCTCTGCTTTCAGTTAACCCGAGACGGGGAATCCACCAACTCCGATTTTGCTCCTCCACGCTCATGACCGCTTCACGAAACCGATTCATGGTAATGGTATCTTCCAGGATTTCGCCTTGTAATATCGAGGGCTTTGCAAATTCGTTTGAAACCCCCCGGAGCGTTTTCAAGTTTTTCACAAAGGAAAAACTTAAAAGTCCACATACAGCAACACATATTGCAACCCACGACGTCAGCCCCATATTTCTGGTCAGCCGGCTCCATTCAATGGTTCGTTGTGTCGGAGCAAAGAGTCCTCTGTCACTGGGAAGTATTTTTGAAAAAAAATCATGCAGAAACAATCCCTTATCAGTTCCCGGCAAAACCTCTTTTTGTTCAATAAGGCCAAGTTCCTTTAAAAAGTGGGAATACGGAGTTCCCTCCTGTTTGCCACTGCTAAAAAAAAGACCTCTTAAAATCGGCGTTTCCTGGTATGGATTTTCCTGAAAAGCACCTCGTATAAACGCGCTCAAACCGGGTCTGAGTTTTTCAAATTCATTAGGAAACAACAGGAGATCCGGCTCAGCTCCCTTGGATTCAGGCTTATGAAAAAGGATGAGTCGTAAATCTTTTAGTCGTTCACTAATTGAATGTAACGTACGACCAGCAAATTCAGCAATATCTTTTGAAAGACTATGATTTAAGGCGCCCATGGCCTGATCGTAATTTTTTTCGGGAATCCGATTGCAAAATTGGGTCATTCCCTGAACCAAATCACCCTTTGTCACCAGCACATAAACCGGAAACTTTGAACCCAACACCCGCATCAATTCATCGATGCGGCGACGAATGCTTTTGCCTGATGTTTCAAGTGCTTCCGGGCCGGAATCGATCAATTTGTCGGCGGCAATACTCACAACAAGCCCGTTTAACGGTTCTTTTTTCCTGAATTTGATTAAAAGAGACAAAAACCGTTGCCATTCCTCTTTATCACGTCCTTCATCTATTGGAATGGCATACCGACCGGCGGTATCAATGAGTATGGCCTGTTCAAAAAACCACCAGTCACAATTCCTTGTACCGGAAATTCCGGATATTCGGCTAATCTCGGCAAACGGTGATGAAAGACGAGCACTTTTAATGGCCGTGGTTTTACCAGACCCGCTCTCCCCAATCACCATATACCATGGCAGCACGTAAAGTGGATTGCCGTATTTTTTTAGATGGGATTTCCTCAAGGCCTCCATGGCTTCTTTCCAGCGATCCTGAAGTTCCTTTGAATTTTTCCTTTCTTTGTCACCAAGGGATTTAAGATAGTGTTCATCCTGATCAATCACCTGGCTGACAAATTGCTGTTCGCGGCGCCGAAGCCATACTTTTTTGAAAAAAACAATGCCCAGCCATAGACCAATCACACCCGTAAGAATAAAAAGCCCCACCCACCATGGCCAGCCAATACCCAATACAAGACCGAAAACCAGTAGAACAGCGAATAGAATCAACGTGACAATGAGAAATATCTTTAGTATCTTTATAATAAGCTGTTTCATTTATGGCACCGTGCTGATAAAGGTTTGTCCGATATTGTTTAAAACAAAACGGTAAATCAGGAACAAAATCCCGTAAAAAGCCACCGGAGCGCCAAGGCATATTAGGGTAAACGGTGAAAAACGCCTTTTTACTTTTAAAGAGGTAACCTCTGCCGATTCAGCCGGGTATGCATCCGGGAAAAGTTCCCGTTTGTCAAGGGAAGGCATGCCTATGGAACTTCCCATAAGAAGTTTTAAATTTGAAGTCTTGAGCTGTTCCAACAGGTATTCATCGCCGTCATTACAGTATTGTCCGAGAAACCCCAGGGCCAAACAAAGATAATAGACTTCCCTCACATCTCTTTGGTGAAGGCCTAAAGTGTTCAGCCGTTCGAAAAAAATTTCCCCGGCATCCGCCGTCTGGTAATACAGTCGCTGAAGCTGTTCCCGCTGCCAATGGCCTCTTCCATCCCATGAGGAATTCATAATGATTTCATCAATCCAGGCAAAAACAGCAAAACGGGCCATGTCATAATCCTCCCGGGAAACCGTTTCATTTTCAAGACAGCTTTCGCTTTGGGCGATGAGGCGCTGGATGTCTGCCCTGACGTGGTCATAAGAGGATTGTTTTTCAGTTCCGGATTTCCCCAAATAGGTTACATAAGCAATGATGTTTATAAAACAGTCGATCAGACGCATATCTATGTTCTCCCTACCACCATAAGTTCCAGCTTCAAATCTTGCGGAGCGGTATCCCAATACAATGCAAGGTTATTTCCTTTTTGTACCTGAGCCCATTGGTCACTATGGTGGTCAATTTGAAAATATAGTGAATGTGCCCGTCGCGGCAGTTCCTGCGGCGGGATCGAAAGATGTTCCAGTTGTAAGCCCGGAAGGGAATGCGCAATTAGAATGGGCAACGTTTGACGGGAACTCAGCTTGGCAATGCTTTCCATGGATTGAAATATCGTCTTAGCATCGGCTTCTGTTTCAAAGATCAGGAAAAATCGGTTTCGTCCTTCAAAGATCATGGGTGGCAGATCTGCAGCAAAATAGGTTCCATCGTACAGTAACTCAATAATATATTCCGGTCCGGCGGTAATCTCGTCCAAAAGTCGGGTGATCAGGGTTTTTGCGCCTGAAAAGCATTTCCATAAATTCAGATGATCATAACCCGATAAAAGCGGGGTTCCATCTTCCAGTTCTCCATTTACAGAAATCTGTTCAGAAAATGAGGATAACTCCCCTATAAGTTGTCTTAAAACCGAGTATACGGTCCACGGGTGGATTCTTTGGGTTTCAGTCAAATGCGTTAGAATCGGCACATAACGGTTCAACGATCTTAATGCCAAGAGAAAAACCATATCTCGTGATCCAAACTCAGCGCTATGAATCCCCCTTTCCTTTTTGTGAGCTTCAAGCTGTCGTGCCCGGGAGGCAATTTGATCCCTGATTTCCCGGACAAGTTTATCCAGAGGTTCTGACCCGGCAATACTGATGCACGGAGTGATAAACTGCTCCGAAAATATGACATCATCACCATCTTTTTCCAAACAAGCTACCGGAATAATTTCATAATCACCGAGAAGATGCTTTTCTGTTTCCCAAAATATTTTTAATACATAATAGAGCCTTTTGACTTGGGCCGGGGGACCATCCTGATGTAAATCCTGAATCTCATCCGGATCTGTTGAGGTCACAAACCGGGTGGTAACATCGGAAAGATTGTCAAGGTTGGACAATACGGTTACGTTTTCCCCGCTATCATTCCACTTTTTTAGGCCCACATAGACAGGAAAAATTTTCCCCCCCTTTTCCCATTCTTCCCCAAAGGTGCGGGCCTGGATCACTGCATTGTCAGGAAAAACCACAAAGGTCATATCCGGAAATAAAAACGCTCCCCGTGAAAGATCAAACGAATAATTCCCAAGGGCTGCTTGCTTAATATCAATATTGGCGATCCCCCAGAAGTGAGGGTGGAGATACTTATGCAAGGGAGTCAGCAATGACTGGTCGTGAAGATCTTTCAGCTGAAAATGCTGGGGCTGTAAAAAAAGGCCTTGATGCCAGAAAAGCGGTCTTTTCATATTTCTATTTCCCCTCCACCGTGAGTATCTGTCGCGGCCCTAAAGTCAGTTCTATATTCAAAGGTCCGGGTTTTTGAATTTTCTTTCGTGAAAAAAACCCTTTTTCCTCCGTGATTACCGGAATGTCGAACAACCGTATCATACGATCTTTGTGGAGCAAGTAATACCCTGCAACTACAGCGACATACTTGGCCCCCTCAGCTCGATCAAAAACAAAATCCATATCCTGTCCCGGGCGAGCAATAATTCTTTTAGAGGCGGCAACTGCAGTATCGAAAAGTTCGCATTCCAGCAGTTTGTAAAGTCCATCATAATCGCCGGCAAGCTGGTTAAAGGCATTGGGATCTTTGAGCTGATATACACAGACAAGAAGGGTGTGCGGCCTTCCTTCCTCCAGATTTAATTTCGCATCGGCCTTAAGATGCAGCGTGATGGCCTCTTTTTCATATTGCCACTGAGGAGGTAGAAGCGGCTGGGATGCACATGCATATATTATTGAGCTAACCATCACCAAAAACATGACATTAAGATAATGTTTCAATTTTACCTCCTTATTTTTCCATTAAATTTTGGCAGTTTTTTTCAAATTCTCGTAAAAATTCCTCCATGAATCGACCGGATTCGAACCACTTTTTTATTTTACGAAATTTTTCTTCGTATATTTCATAATATTCTGCTTTTCGGAAGGGACCGATCTTCAACCCTCCACCTTCTTTGGTAGAAATTTGATCCGGATCTATTTCTTCAAGTATTTGACCGACTTTGATCTGAGCAGTTTTTTTAAAGGAACGCTGGACTGTCAAAAACGCTTTGTTTATCTGCCCGATGTAGCTTTCTAAGGATTTCCCCTGCCCCTCTCCTTCAAGGTGAAAACCGATGACCTGACGGATGGTTTGATCTCCGGAAGTCTCTCCGGTAAGCGTCATATTGATAACGTTAATCAATTGATTCAACGAATCAAAAATAGTCTTCAACGATTCCGCCAACCGTTCCATGAGTTCTGTGGAAGAAAGATCGGTTCGGGGAACATCTCTTCCCAGCAAAAATGAAAATGTCTGGGACATGATCCCATTATCCATGCTTAAATTATCTATCCTATTTGGGTGCCTGCTGTCAAATTCAGTAATCAGTTTATTTAGCACATTTAAACTCTCAGGGCCGTTAAGTTCTTTGAACCTGTTACTTAAAAATTTTTCAATCTGCTTTTCCGACTGATTCTTATCTGAAATATAAATGTTTCTGATTTCATTTGCCAACCGGTCTATGGGTATGGGATCGCTCATGATATTACTTATTATCATCTTTTTCGCCGGAAAAGCTTTTTCCCGGCAGGATAAGAAGGGTCTCTTCCAGAAATTCGTCTGGTTCTGACGTTTCAGCTTTTTTATGTTCACCGGTCGTCATTTCATCCGGCACACTGCCGCCTTTTATGATGCCTTCAGATCCAAAATCTTGCCGGGAAGGACCCGGAGGAACCTCCGGCGGGCATCCTGATGAGCCCTGCTCGGAGGAGATAATGACGGTTTCAGGAAGATCGTCTTCTTCAGGCGGAGATGGTAGCGGCACATTTTGTCCCAAGCCATCCGGTGAAAAAATAACCGTATCTTCCATATCTTCATCATAGTGATCGGGAGTGTCTGCTGTCCCCGGTGTTTCCAGCCCTTCAGGCGTTAAGATTAAAGTTTCATCCAAATCGTTTTCCGGAACCGGAGGCGCCTCGCCCGGTTCTTCTTTTTGTTCAATGCCGGTTAATTTTTCTGTTAATTTATCATCTGAAGAAAGGATGACGGTTTGAAAAACATCGGAATCTTCTTGAAAATCAGGCGCTGTTTTATCGTCTGTTGTGTCGTCTATTTCCGGCAAGATATGGCTTATTTCCAAATCATCCGATGAGGTCTCATCCTCCTCTTGCCGGGTATTCATAATCTTCTTCAGTATATTAGAAATGATTTTATCGTCGGCTTCGGATTCTTCATCAGGGACAGATGGTTCTGTTGAAAACAGGCTGTCCTTTATTTCTTGTCTGAGTTGCTCCAGCTCATGTCCGAATTCCTCTATGGACCCATCTCTTGAGCCAAGCATGCTGACCTCAAAAAAATGGAACCCCAAGCCCAGTGACGCTTTCCAGAATTTATGCCAATCCTGTTTAACAGATAATATGTCGGGATTGAAAAAAATATTTTCAGGAGATAACACCTGAAGAAACCCGGCTTCCAGATAATTCTCAAAGTTTGCATCATCCTGGGTTTTAATCTTCTCCATAACCTCTCCCAACACAGGATATATCTGTGAAACATCCTGCTTTCTGTTGACAAGAAGCGTATAAAACCAGACGAATCCCAAAAGATGAAAACCGTATGATCGGGGCATTTGCGGAATTGATGAAGACGGTACGTCGGAGCCGATTACATCTAATAATGCCACCTTAAAATTCCAGAAACACGGAAGCAGACTGTTTTGATCGGATAGGTTGACCCAGATTCTATCCATGGATAATCCAAGATCGGGATACTGGAAGGTATCGAGTCCTGAAAATACAGCCTCTATAAGTTCACCAAGGAAAGAAAGCTTTAAATACAATACTTCCAGGAAGTATCTATCTTCATTTTTAAAGAAAAAGGACGTGTGAACAGATGGTTTCTGTTTTAAAACTTTCAGACAGTTTAACCTGCCCGGTTGTTGTTTTTCCTTGAGACGGTCTTCTATCTCTTTAAATGAAGCGCCTGAGATTAAAGATAAGAAATCGAACCCATTGACCGAACCGGCTTTAAACATCAGCATATAAAAAGGATAAAAAGACAAAGGAACGATTCTTGAAACCGCGAGACCGTCGGGACCGTAGCACTCTTGATGCCTGCTGCAATTCACACATGGAAACTGACCGGCAAAATTTTCATTTCCGTTTCCGTTTAATTGACCGAATTTTTTTATTAATTCGTATCGGTCTTTTAAAAATGCCGGATCATTGTCATCCAATGAGGATACATAAAAATCGATTTTTTCCTTTGAACCGGTGCATGACGGACAAAACAGATAGCGTTTGAGAGACTTGGAATAAGGCAGGAGTCCATATCCCTGAAGCATGTTGTCATTATAACATTGTTGTAACACCGTTCCGCAATCCGGGCACAAAGGAGGGAAATAAGTCTGGTTAAATTTACAATAAAGTAACGGCTGAAACGGAAGCAGGGCTCCGTTTTTATCCATCTGATCTTTTAATATCAAGGGAGGAGAGCCGGATTTTTCACGGGAATAAAAGGTAAGTGTGTTCTGCCAGTACCGGTCAACCGCCCGGTTGTCAAGAGGCCAAAGTTCATCTCTTGACAGAGGGGGTTCATCTTTCTGAATCAATAAAAATACCGGTTCAATATTAGTTCCGGCATCCGTTTTAATCCTTGCTTCAATGATACGCGCAAAGGGTCCTGATTCGGAGACAACCCAAAAAGGCAAGGAGGATTTTTGATGGATGGAATCATCCGGATCGCCAACCCATATTTTTATATGAAATTTAGTTCCATCCGTCTTTAGATAGGGAATCAGAGAGGGTGTGTCTATTATATCAATTATATCATTCACACTGAAATTCCTCATCCGTTAGTAAAAAAATCCTGTGTGGAAACGATTTGTTAAACTTTTTTTGTTGATGTTTTTGTTGCTGATTTCATTTCAAAAAGCATCTTTCATGTAATTAAATTTATTATAATTATATATATTTGTCAAGAATCTTATTAAGAGGTTAAGATAATTCGATCTTGACACCCCTTGGCATCAATGGCCACGATTTTTCCTTTAATTTCAAGAGCTTTAACCTGCTCAGGAATAAATAACCTCGTCCAACCTAAAAAATGATGTACTCGTAAAAAGTCCGATTTAGACGGTTTCGTAAAAAGTTCAAATTCCCCCGCCAAACATAGGCGGGATAAAAAGGCATCGCAAATTTTGTAATCATTATGATATTGTTATATAAGGTAAGAAAGGTATCACAATCCGAAAACCATTATATTGAATGATTGCCTCGGTTGCCATCGAAAACCACATATCCCTCTTGCACAATGATAAGGATTTTCATATCATTGAGAATCACTGCAGTTTAAAAGTGCTGTCATTAACTGAAAAAAGATAACAAGCGGCTCTCCGTCAAAGAGGATCGGATGAAAAATTTCAAGGTTCAACTACATGGAAAGAATTTCCTCTTAAATCTTGACGGTGAACTTAAAAAGTACGGGTTTTTTTCCACAATATTTGTAAAGGCAGAAAATCCACAAAAGGCCGAAAAAATGGCCGTCATCTTAACTCACCAAAATCCTAATTTACGAGAAACCGTATTAAATGAAAGTGCTGACCGTCCGAAAATAAATTCGGAAGAAATAAAGGAAGTTAACTTTCTAAATTTCTTTGCCAAAAAGTCAACAACAGACTTTAGGTTTTATCTTGAAGATGAGGAATAGTAAATTGTCCACCCGCTAGCCCGGATATTTCACGTTTTCGGGGTGTTCATTAATAAAAACAAGATGATATCCCATCATATTCATCAACCTAAAAAATCAGACAATCACGTATATTCTTCGAATCAGCGCAACTTGGTGATTGCCTTATTAATCACGGCCATTGTCATGATCGCTGAAATAATCGGTGGCCTTCTGGCCAACAGCCTTGCCTTGCTCAGCGATGCCGGACATATGTTAACCGATATATTGGCTTTGGGCTTAAGTTTGGTTGCCATGAGGTTTGCCCAAAAACCACCCACACCCTCGAAGACTTTCGGGTTCCATCGATTGGAAATTCTGGCTGCATTTTTTAACGGCATGCTCCTGTTTTTCATCTCTTTTTACATATTCTACGAAGCATATCATCGCCTTCTTCATCCCGAAGAAATTAAAGGCTTATTTATGCTGGTAGTTGCCTGTATAGGACTTTTAGCCAATGGTATGGGAATAATACTTCTAAGAAAATCCGCCCATACAAGCTTGAATGTCAAGTCAGTGTTTTTCCATATCGTGGGGGATACAATTTCTTCCGGGGGAGTGATTGTGGGAGGCTTGTTAATCTTATATACCGGCTGGTATTTAATAGACCCTTTAATTGGCATTTTTATTGGGATTCTCATCCTAAAAGGAGCTTATGCTCTGATAATGGAATCAATCGACATCTTTCTGGAAGCAACCCCTAAAGATATAAACGTAGAGGAAATGTTGGATGAACTCCGTAAAATCAAGGGAGTAAAGGATGTACATCACTTACATTTATGGACAATTACCTCCGGTATTAATGCCATGAGCGCCCATGTATTGATTGACGATCTACTCATCAGCAGTAGCGCTTATATATTAAAGGAAATTAAAAGCCTTCTCCATAATAATTATAGAATAGGACATAGCACGATTCAGTTTGAAAGCAAATCCTGTGGAGACGATCTATTGCAAAATCATGTTCACAGGTAACCCCAAGTGTGAAAATTATTGAGAAATATTCGGACTAATGGGATGGGAAAACAATGGGCATTGAATTTAACGTTCTCTTTTATAGCTCTATTGCCGGTTTATCAACCATTTTGGGAATTATTCTCGTACTCCTTAATGAGAGGCTGGTTCTTAAATACTCCCATTATGTAAATTCCTTTGCCGCAGGTTTAATTTTGGGGGTTGCTTTTTTCCATCTCTTTCCCGAATCACTGGAACTTTCTAAAAACGCCTTACTTTTTATACTAATAGGTTTTCTTGTCTTTTATTTGCTGGAAAATGTGATGGTACTCCATTCGGGCTCTGAGATCCACTTTAAAGAAAAGAAAAGGTTGGGCGGCGAAGATATGGCCAGGGCAAAAATTTCACGGGTGCGATCACGGATCTCGCATAAAGGGCAGGATGGATAATATCACGGTTAGAGGAAGCAGCCGGTCCATTCTGGTTTTTAAAAGCGGTATAATATAACCTATATATACCGGAGTTAGGTCCGTTTGATGTGACGGCCAAGCTCGCGGATCCCTGACGGCAGGCTGGGGTTAACGGATATCGACCTCAAAGGTGGGCGGCGAAGATAACCAGAGACGCAGGTTCACGGAGTGCGATCACGGATCTCATAAGGAGCAAGGGTCTGGATATCACGGTTAGAGAAGCGGCCGGTCCATTCCTGAGATTTTCAAGCGGTATAATATAACCTATACCGGAGTTAAGTCCGTTTGATGTAACAGCCAGGCTCGCGGATCCCTGACGGCAGGCCAGGGTTAACGGATATCGACCTCAAGGTGGGCGGCGAAGATATGGATAGGGCAAAAGGTTCCTGCCAGTGCGATCACGGATCTCATAAAGGGCAAAGAGGTCACGGATATCACGGTTACGAAGCAGCCAGTCCATTCCTGAGATTTTAAAAGCGGTATAATATAACCTATATACCGGAGTTAGGCCCGTTTGATGTGACGGCCAAGCTCACGGATCCTGACAGCTTGAGCCAGGATTAACGGATCTTGACCTGGAATTGGGCAGTGAAGCGTTAGCCAGGGCAAAGGTTCACGGGTGCAGTCGAGGATATCACGGCCATAAAGGGAATGAATCTTAGCACGATGTTGGGGTAAAGATTTTGCAAACCTAAAAAGATTACCGGCAAGCCCATGCCTTTCGTGGCCCATTTCCGTTTCCGGCAACGCCGTCGCCCTTTCGGCAAAATCTTACAAGATTTCACGGTCTCAAAGCTTTTAATCAAGAGACGATCTAAATGGATCGATAGAAATAAATCTGGCCGCCAAAAAGCACGGATCACGGCTGATCTTTCATCAAAATTTGATTTGCGTCCCATGTTGTCAAAAAGGGAACAAGATCGGCGAGCCGGAAGAAAAGGATGCCACCGAAGCGCTACTTCCAGAAAGGGTAAAGTCTTTCCCGATACCTTTGCCTCTAAAAGTGTTGACACAGGTCGACGCTGGAAATTGAACTTAAAAACAAAACAACTCCTGCCGCTGCTATTTTTCTCAGTGACTACCGCGCATATGGTTTTGAGGATGGACACCTTATCGTGAATCCTTAAATTAATTGTGGGTGGCGGAACACTTGCGGCCATTTTGATCTCATGTCCAGGGGCAACGCTGTCCAAATTGGCCCGGCACTCAAAATCGACCGGTACGAGGCTTGGCGGTATGCTCAAAAGCTGGGTATTAATGACTTGCTCCGGCAATATGGATGTGGCCCTCGACCTCAAAGCCGGGGAAACTCGATAGCGGGAACTTATGTGGGCTGAACGGTAAAACCGATGGTCGCTGGGTGAAGGGCATCAACGAAAACGCCATCAAACTCCTTGGAACCGACCCGCGGAGTTCCGGCCTTCTGCGTAACTACTTAATCCCTTGAAAAAGAAAAGAAAAATACACGAAAATCAGCTGTTTTGCGGCCAGTTTGACATTAAAACGGACTGGCACAAAGCAGTGCACTGGTAATGGATACCAGCCGGGTTAGATGTGCTCGAGGTATGGTAAAAATCGATCTTAAGACAGAGGGAAATTGATCTGTCACTCCAAACCGTCTCAAAAAAGGAGTCGGCATCAATGAACTGTAAAGTTCAGCCTGAGTTTGGTGAGTTAACAAAACACTTAAGGTTAAAGGGAACTTTCCAATCCTTCTCTATCTATCGATCCCACCGGATCAATGATTACCCTAGAGGCTATCGGCGGCGTGGTTCACCAGGCATTTTGGACCTTTTAGCCTTGCTGCAGTTCTGGCCAACGGCCAATTGGGCGATAAGAACCCGTGTCTTTACGCAATTATCGAAGCTGCAAAAGGAAACTTTAAGAGTCTGAGAATTAAGCCGAAGAAAAAGAGTATGATTAAAAAAGCAACTAACCGGATGGAGAATTTGGGTGCTTAGGTAGTGTCAATGGACGTGTCGAAAGTGGCCATACTCTAACTAACCATTTTATCGTTTTGGAATAAAAAACATAAAGAGATGACCCCTATAGGCGAAATACTGCATTAAAAGCAAATCCCTTTTCTTCGTGGGTTTCCGGAATCAGAAAAGAAGAGCTCTCGCCATACAAAAGGCAAGGTCATGTTCTCCGGCCTTTTTTTTCACTCTTTGATTGATGGAATCATTATCGGGATAGGTTTTGAAATAGATTTTAAGTTGGGATTGCTAACTTCCCTGGGGGTTATCGCGCATGAGCTTCCCGAAGGGGTTACCACTTTTGCTTTGCTGATTAACTCAATGAAAAGAAAAACTGCACTGAAGCTGTCAATTGCCGTGGGTCTGGCTACTCCATTAGGCGCTCTGATCTCCCTGACTTTCATGAAGAGTCTATCCCAAGCCATGGTGGGTTTAATGTTAGCAATAGCCGGAGGATCTTTTCTTTATATTGCGGCTTCCGATCTGATTCCGGAAACCCATGAAGAAAAGGGATTTGTTAATGCAGTATTTCTGCTTATAGGGGTCATCTCCTTATGTTTTTTATCTAAAACGATAAATGGTTAGGTTAGAGTATGCGGCCACTTTCGACACGTCCATTGGACACTACCTAAGCACCTGAATTCTCCATCCGGGTTAGTTGCTTTTTTTAATCACACTCTTTTTTTCTTCGGGCTTCTCACTTTCAGACTCCTTAAAGCCTTTTTTTGCAGCTTCGATAATTGCAAGACACGGGTTCTTATCGCCCAATTGGCCGTTGGCCAGAACTGCAGCAAGGCCAAAAGGTCCAAACAGAACCACGCCGCCGATAGCCTTTCCCAGGGTAATCATTGATCCGGTGGGATCGATAGATAGAGAAGGATTGGAAAGGGTTCCCTTAACCTTAAGTGTTTTTGTTAACTCACCAAAACTCAGGCTGAACTTGGCCAGTCCATTGATGCCGACTCCTTTTTTTGGAGACGGCTTGAGTGACAGATCAATTTCCTCTGTCTTAAGATCGATTTTACCATACCCGAGCACACTAACCTGGCTGGTATCCAATACCAGTGCACTGCTTTGTGCCAGTCCGTTTTTAATGTCAAATCCGCCGGCAAAACAGTTGATTTTTGTGTATTTTTCTTTCTTTTTCAAGGGATTAAGTAGTTGCAGAAGGCCGGAACTCAGGTCGGTTCCAAGGAGTTTGATGGCGTTTTCGTTGATGCTCCCTTCACCCATGACCATCAGGGTTTTACCGTTCAGCCCGGACATAAGTTCTGCTATCGAGTTTCCCCGGCTTTTGAGGTCGAGGGCCACATCCATATTGCCGTGGAGCAAGTCATTAATACCCAGCTTTTTGAGCATACTGCCAAGCTCGTACCGGTCGATTTTGAGTGCCGTGGCCACTTGGACAGCGTTGCCCTGGACATGGAGATCAAAATGGCCGGCAAGTGTTCCGCCACCCACAATTAATTTAAGGGGATTCACGATAAGGTGTCCATCCTCTAAAACCATATGCGCGGTAGTGTCACTGAGAAAAAATAGTGGCAGCAGGAGTTGTTTTGCTTTAAGTTCAATTTCAGCGTCGACCTGTGTCAACACTTTTAGAGGCAAAGGGGTATCGGGAAAGACTTTACCCTTTCTGGAAGTAGCTTCGGTGGCATCCTTTTCCGGCTCGCCGATCTTGTTCCCTTTTTTTGACAACATGGGACGCAAATCAAATTTTTGGGATGAAAGATCAGCCGTGATCCGTGGCTTTTTGGCGGCCAGATTTATTTCTATCGATCCATTTAGATCGTCTTCTTGGATTAAAGCTTTGAGATCAGAAATCTTGTAAGATTTTGCCGAAAGGGCGACGGCGTTGCCGGAAACGGAAAATGGGCCATTGAAAGGCATGGGCTTGCCGGTAATCTTTTTTAGGTTTGCAAAATCTTTACCCTGAATATCAAAGTTAAGATTCATTCCCTTTATGGCCGTGATATCCTCGACCGCACCCGTGAACCTTGCCCTGGCCAACGCTTCACTGCCCACCTTGAGGTCAAGATCCGTTAATCCCGGCCTGCCGTCAGGATCCGTGAGCTTGGCCGTCACATCAAACGGGCCTAACTCCGGTATATAGGTTATATTATACCGCTTTAAAATCTCAGGAATGGACCGGCCGCTTCCCGTAACCGTGATATCCAGACCCTTGCCCTTTATGAGATCCGTGATCGCACCCGTGAACCTTGCCCTGGCCATATCTTCGCCGCCCACCTTGAGGTCGATATCCGTTAACCCCAGCCTGCCGTCAGGATCCGTGAGCTTGGCCGTCACATCAAACGGACCTAACTCCGGTATATAGGTTATATTAAACAGCTTTAAAATCTCAGGAATGGACCGGCCGTTCCCCGTAACCGTGATATTCAGACCTTTGCCATTTATGGGATCTCTTGCCGCTCCGTCAATAATGACCGTTGAACCCGCAATATTGGACGTCAGCTTAACCGGCCATGCTTTATCAGGATCGGTCAACGCGGCCACAGGGCCCAGGGTTGCTTTAACCCGGAAAGGCTTACTGTTGTAGCCTCCGTCAAGCTTCAACGCAACAGGCCCGTCAGCGTCCGCAGAGGCCGTTGCGCTTTCCAGAGTCACAGCATAGGTCCGGCCGGATTGTCCGCCATTATATGTAAAACGACCTTTTTCAATCCGAATTTCATTGAATGTTAGTCCAGACAAATATGATTTATCATGTGCGGTTGTTTTTTCTACCGATTTTGCAACCTCTCTTTTTTTTACGGTTTCAAATTCAAGATTTGATTTGCCGGCGCTGTTGGTTTCAATCAGGATGTCGGGCTCAATCAGGATCAACCGTTTGAAAAGGATAATCCTTCTGATCAGCGGAAGGACAGCCACCTGGACCTCTAATCGCCTGATTTTGGCCAACTCAGGCCGCGAACCCCATGACGCATTCCGGAAGATCACATCCTCTATAACCAGGCTCGGAGTTAAGCCGATTTCAAGCTCCAGGTCACCTTTCAGAGAAAGCTCACGACCGGTGGTATCCTTGACCATCCGGGCAATTTGAGGTTTTAAATCGTTGAAGTCATAGCTTGACAAAATCGCAAATATCCCTACGATTACCGCAACAATAAGGAAAACAGCGATACCAAATATCCATTTCCATCGCATGAATAGTGTGCTCCTCGAACCCGCATTTTTCATTAATTCTCATGCAAGATTCAGGTAATAAGTTTACCGGATAGTGTCCATCCATAAATGAGGATTTTTGTTCAAGATCAAGCCTCCGGCCCGTAGGGCCTACGCTCCGGAGGGGCATGTGAGAAAAATAACCACCCCGGTACGATCTGCCGACCTACGGGGCAGGCAGGCATATGTTTAATATTCCGAGGATTATTTTTTGAACATAACGCTAAGATTGGGCCCCGGTTAAATATTAAATACGGATTTAACTGGGCAAGCAAAAAAACCATTTATGGATGGACACTGGCTAACTTTCGATCTGTATAGTTTCTACTAAAACTTTTGTGGTTCCTTTTTTATAAAAACCGAGTTTTTTTGCTGCACCGGCGCTAAGGTCGATAATCCTCCCTTTTACAAAAGGACCCCGATCATTTACTCGAACAATGATCATTCGATTATTTTCCAGATTTGTAACCTTGACGTATATCGGAAGCGGCAAATATTTGTGAGCGGCATTAAGTCCTTTGGGATCAAAAGCTTCGCCATTGGCCGTCATATGCCCTCCTTTTTGACGAAGCGTCTCATACCCGTACCAGGAAGCGATCCCTTTTTGACGGTATTTACCGGCTTCTTTTACAGACATGGGCACATACCTTTTACCTTTGACCACATAAGGTGCTTTCTTGACACGACCCTTTCGAATCGCATCTTTTGGAGGTAAATTGTCGATAGATTCAATATCTCCATGTGTTAACGGCCAGCTTAAGGGGGCCATGACTACGACAAAACTAAACTTGCCTATTTTATATACTACTTTTCCAACACCTTTCGTAACTTTATATGTTGTTTTTACAGTATATTTTGTAATTTTGTAGGTCGTCTTAAAAATACTGCAAGATAAAAAAAATGAGCCTGCAAACAGCAAAAGAATCCATAAAAATTTCTTATCTTTTTTAAGCCTCATCTTGCTTTTTTAAGAAATCCCGTACCAGTCGATCAAACACATTATAAATATGAACATATAGGATTCACAATATTTGGAATAGCCAAGTGGTGGAACTCAGGGGCTTCGCCCCAATTAGAATAATGGAATGATGGAATAAATAGATTTCCATTAAAATTCTTTATTATCAAAAAGTTGCATAATTTCCGAGACGTTAAATTAGATGGCTCGTAAGTTTGTAAAACTTTCATCGGCTAAATACAAGAAGACAAAACAGATTCGAGTTCACCAAGATATCCACCGTAGAAATGATCAGCACCCTCGACAATTTCAAACCGAGCATCGGGGTTCCATGTGGGCAGCATTTTTTTTACAGCATCCGCGGGTGCAATATCATCCCGGCTGCCGGTTATAACAAACCTTAAAACCTTCATTGCGCTTATTGCGTGAAAATCCATAAACCCCACCGGAGGTGAAACCATCGCCATATTCTCCACAACACTATCCCCCTGAATAACGGCAAGTGCGTTAACCCAAGCGCCGAACGAATACCCGGCAAGATCTATTCTTTTCATCCCCATATCAGCAAGAAATGAGAGGGCGGCCAAAACGTCCTTCTGCTCGCCTACGCCATTATCATATTGCCCCCGGCTTTTTCCAACCCCCCTGAAATTAAATTTTAATGTTGAATATCCTTTTATATTATAGACATGCACAATGGTTTCAACCACCAGATTATACATATCTCCGCCGTAAAGCGGATGGGGATGGGTAACCACGACCCCCTTATTCTCGTCTCTTTTATTGAACAGTCCTTCTATTTCATAATCTTCTGAAAAAAACGTTATTTTTTTGACCATTTGTGTTCCTCAGGATGAAAATCGGATTTTCCTGAAATCAAAATAAGATATCGAATTTTGGATACAACATTAAAAGGCGGATGTCAAAATTCAAATTGATCACGCATCGACTTGGAACGAAAAACACGCATGTATTGTAATTTGAATTATCAGGGATTGTGCCCAAATTGAAGAGGCCAAAAATCTGCACTTTTTAATGAAATGAATGGTGTTTGAGATGGATTTATATCTGTTTTTTTGCAATTAGTTATGGTTATCCTAAAAGCTCCCGCACCGCATTTATAAGGTCCTCTCGTGCGACAGGTTTAGCAAAGGTCCTCTGAGCTCCTATCTTTTTGGCGATATCTAAATATTCCTCCGGTTCGATCCGCCCGCCCCCGGAAATGGCAATTATTTTTAAATCCGGAAATTCTTTCCTTAGTTCAAAGATCGTTTCAATACCTTCCTTCTCAGGCATGATGATGTCTGTAATGATTAAATCGACCGGATTCTCCCGACAGAGTCTTATCCCCTCCTTTCCGTTTGACGCTTTCACTATGTCGTACCCTTCACGCTCTAAAGTCTGGGCGAGCATGTTCAGTAGTTGTGGTTCATCGTCTATGATAAGAATGCATGCCATTAATTATTTCTCCCTTTTTTGATCCAACCTAAAATCTGCAATTGCCTATTTGGCCGCAGCTTCAAGGCGCAGGGTGTGCAATTTTTAGGTCCAACACATTCCTGATGGTTCGGCAATATGTTCTTTACCACCTGGATTAACTTATTACGATTATTATTGCTCAAAAATTTCTTCTATGTTTTGAAGTAGTGTTCTTTTTGCAACAGGCTTTGCCAGATAACCATCTGCACCTGCTTGCATGATTCGATTCCTGTTTTCATTTGTATCAAAACCTGTAATGGCCAATATTTTTATATGAGAGTCTCCTGGATTTGTCTTTATTCGTTTACATACTTCAAAGCCATCCATACCGGGCATAAACAGATCAAGAATCATAAGGTCGGGTTTAAACTTCAGGATCTTGGATCCGGTCTCAAAACCGTCTGAGGCGACCTCAACCTTATAGCCATTAGAAAACAGAATTTTGTTAAGCAGCTTATGAATCTTCGGGTCATCATCAACAATCAGAATCTTTTTTTTATTTGAATACTTGTGGAAAGGGAAAAGCATTCCCTTTTCACGCATAAATGATTCCAAATCCTCTTTAAGGATTCTGAAATGACCACCGGGAGTATGAAATGCTTTAAGTTCCCCTGACTTGACCCGTCGCCACAGGGTTACCCTGTGTATGGCACAATACTTGGCAGCCCTGGGAATAGTAAAAACATCCTTTTCTTCTGTCATGTTGATTTTATCTCTATTTTAAAATTATGTGGCTATGCACTTGACTCCCAATACTACTGCATATTGTGGTTATCTTAATTTCTTAATGCTACATGTTGTGGTGTCGGGAGTATAGTGCATAGCCACGTAAAATTATTAATAGAGCAACTATTGCAACGTATAGTTTAGTATATAATCTGTCAAGAAAAACTTTATAATGCATCTTACTTTGATTTCTCTGAATTTATACTGAGGGACAAACTGATCATCCTGTAATAGCAGGAGTTTGATGCACTTATTCAAGATAATCCGCTAAAAAAAATGACTGTATAAACAGCTTGATTTTTTTCAAAAAGGATATTATAATTAAAATAATCAATAAAGGTCCATTCTTAATTGGCGGACCGGTTTCGTTCTGAAGGAAAGTTCCATTTGTCAAAGCGGCAACCTGAAGTATGGAACTATGAGAATTTTTTGAAAGGAGAGTGTCACTATGGCTAATGGAATTGTAAAATGGTTTAACAGCAGCAAAGGCTATGGCTTCATTGAGCAGGAAGATGGTCCGGATGTATTTGTTCATCATTCAGGAATCAATGCAACCGGTTTCAAGACTCTTGATGAAGGCGACCGGGTTACCTTTGATATTGAACAAGGCCAAAAAGGTCCTGCTGCAGCAAATGTCACTGTAGTTTAGCTTGCCATTTCTGAATTAAAAAAGGCATTCCATAAAGTTATGATGGAGTGCCTTTTGTATTATGATTTCTAATATAATATTAATGACGGGTATTGACGCAGGTACCAAAGTCAATGACTCTTGAAGCAAAAAATAAAGACCTTCTTTATTTAACTCGTAAATTATTATCTTTCAATACCATCAATCCCCCGGGTTGTGAACATGATTGTGCGAAGTATGTTGGAAGTGTACTGGAAAATGGCGGATTTAAAGTAAATTATTACCAATTTGCACCGGGCAGAACCAGTCTTGTCGCACGGATAAAAGGCAAAAACAATACCCCCCCTCTTTGTCTTGCCGGTCACCTGGATACGGTGCCTCTGGGTGCTGTACCGTGGAGTAAGGACCCTTTAAATGGTGAAATCGACGGAGATAAAATCTACGGACGAGGATCATCAGATATGAAGGGAGGCATTTCCGCCATAATTACCGCAGCTCTCGGATTATCGGATAAGATTAAGGACGGCTCGGCAGGTTTAACTCTTGTGATTGTTGCAGGTGAGGAAACCGGCTGCCAGGGATCATCTCATCTTGCCGGTCTCGGTGATGTATTGGGAAAAGCCGGAGCAGTTGTTGTCGGAGAACCGACGTCAAACTACCCTTTTATCGGCAACAAGGCCACACTGTGGATTGAAGCGGTTACTACAGGTGTCGCAGCTCATGGGTCAACGCCGGAACTGGGAATAAATGCTATTCATAAGGCAGCGGAAGTTGTTACTAAACTTAGAAACTTTGATTTTGACGTTCCGGCTCACCCATTATTAGGAAAAGCCACGTTGAATATAGGAAAAATTTCCGGTGGTTTAAATTTCAATTCGGTTCCCGACAAAACATCTATCGGCATAGATATTCGCACCATTCCGGGTTTGACAAACAGTGAGATATTAAAAAAACTGCAATCTCATCTCGGCAGAGATGTCCAACTCAAGCGTGTCATGGATGTTGCCGAAATGATAAGTGATCCCAAAGACGATTGGATACAACAGGTTTTCCGTATCATGGAGAGGTTTCTTAAAAAACGCCTCCGGCCACGAGCCTTAAAAGGTTTTACAGATGCATCAATACTTACTCCGGCCTTTGGTAACCCACCGACAATAATTCTTGGCCCCGGGGAACCGGCTATGGCGCATAGGACAGACGAATTTTGTTATATTTCCAAAATTGAAGATGCTGTTGATGCATATATGGAAATTATTAAAACATGGTGTAATTTATGATCGCGTTAAACCCTGATATTGATAAGTTAACACCTGTTCAAGATTGACGGTCTCGTAAAAAGTCCAACTTCTGCGTTGTGCTGCATTTCGCAATCATTCAACGTACGATAAGTTCGCCTCATGATTACAAAATTTGCGATGCCTTTTTATCCCGCCTATGTTTGGCGGGGGAATTTGAACTTTTTACGAAACCGTCTAAATCGGACTTTTTACTAGTTCATCAAGATTGTTTATGCAGATTTTAATTCATTTATCCTTTCCGTAAGCTCAGGAATAAAATCGAGAATATCGCCCACAATACCCACATCCGCAACCTGGAAAATAGGCGCCCTGGGGTTCTTATTTATTGCAATGACAAAGGGGGATCCCTTTAAACCGCCCACGTGCTGGAATGCTCCGCTTATACCCAGAGCCATATAAACTTTGGGTTTTACTGTCTGGCCTGACGTTCCGACCTGGCGGGATTTTTCCAGCCATTTTGCATCCACAATCGGTCTGGAGCATGAAACATCTCCGGCCATGGCTTCTGCCAGTTCAAATATCATCTCCATATTATCCTGATCTTCGATTCCCCTGCCCACAGAGACAAGGATATCAGACTTGGTAATATCCACCTCGCCGACCTGGGCCTCAATAATTTCCAGGAAACGGTGCGCACCCACCAGCAGCCCACTTTCAATAGCTTGAGCGGTTTTGTCAATAACAAGACCGTCACCGCTTTTACGTTCATCTGCCTTGAAAGATCCCGGACGGACAGTAATCACAGCGCCTTGGGAAATATCGCTAAGTACATGTGTGCTGACCTGTCCGGTGTATTCCTCGCGCACCGCTTTGAGTTTTCCGTTATCAATACCTTCAAAATCCACGACATCCGGAAGATATGCTGCATTAATCTTTATGGAAAGACCCGGTGCCAGGTCCATACCAAAATGATCATGCGGAACCAAAACGATTCCGTGCTTTGGCAGAATACGAACCAGCAGGGGTCGGAGCACCTCTGCAGTTACATAGGCCAGTGCCGGGTTATCGATCTTCCAGACCTCGTCAAAAAAAGAAGCAACTTCATTGCATACCGAATCAAGTTCACTGCCGGCTCCGGCAATAACCGCCGTAACCGAAGCATCAGTATCAAGTTTTCCTGCCGCTGCAATCAGCTCCAGGGCTGTGTCATCTGCCACCCCATCCTTGTGAATAATATATGCAAAAACCTGTTGACCCATTATTTAATTCCTCCTTTGGCTTTTAACAGTTCAATAAGGTTGTCAATTATCTCATCCGTACTCCCTTCCAGAATCCGGGCGCCGTCACCCAATTCAGGCACAAAATAATCGAGACACTTTGTATTTGCGCCGGCTTCTCCAACAGATTCCGGTGAAATACCCAGATCTCCGGCAGTATGAACCGGAATTTCAAGGGATGCCACTTTTCTGATTCCGCGAATGCTTACATATCGAGGCTCATTGATTCCGGTCTGAATTGAAAGTACACAGGGCAGATCCATTTCATACATCTCCTGGTTTCCGCCGGCAATCTCTCTGCCGACTTTAATTTTTTTATCATCCAAGATTTCAATAAAATTTACCAAAGAAGCAAAGGGCCAATCGAGCATTGCAGCCAGCATTCCGCCGACCTGAGCCGCCCCGTCATCTGCCAGGGCACCGGTGAGAATCAGGTCGTAATTTTCTTTCTTGACTTGGGCGGTTAAAATAGATGCGATCCCTTTTCCGTCAGAACCTTCAAAAGCGTCATCTGAAAGCAGGATGCCTTTGTCGGCGCCCATGGCCATTTCTCTTCGCACCACTTCTTCTGCTTCCTCGTCGCCCACGGAAACAACGGTAACACTGCCACCCACTTTGTCTCGAATCCGGATGGCTTCTTCAACCGCATAATTATCCCATTCGTTTACCGAGTACACAAGGTCGTCCCCCTCAATATCCGTGCCGTCTTTATTGACCTCTATCTCATTTTCCGAGGGATCGGGAACCCTTTTAACACAAACTAAAATCTCCATCCACCCTCCCCTGACAGTTACTGAATAATTTTGAGTTTTGAATTCTTAATTTTAAATTAGAACGAAGCAACTCATTAACTTTAGACTTATTAAAAGATGAACGTCCAACATCGAACATCGAACGTTGAACATCGAATGATGAATTCGCTTCGCTCTGCCAGTTTATAAATTGGCAGAATACCTTATTCAAAATTCGACGTGTTGAATGCCCGATGATGTTCATTTTTTCAATTGTCGATTTTCAATCTATAATCATATGCCGCTCAATCAGTTCTACCAAATCAATCGCCTCCATCTCCCCTTCCAGGCCGCTTGTTTTAATGGCATCTTCAATATTGACCATACAAAACGGACAGGCCGTAACCATCACATTTGCACCGGCTTGTTTTGCCATCTCAACCCTTACCTGACTCATCCTTTTTTCCTCTATGGGTTCATAAAAAAGCATCAAGCCCCCACCTCCGCAGCAAAATGAGCGGTCCCTGCAATTTCCCTCCATCTCGATCCGCTTTATGCCTGGAATCGCATCAATAGCCTTTCTCGGATCATCATAGAGGTTGTTGTGTCTGCCAAGGTAACAAGGATCATGGTAAGTATATATTTTACCCGGGTTTTCAATATGTTTTAACCGTATGTTACCCCATGTCACGGCGTTGATTATGGTCCGGCTGATATGTTCCACCGGTGGAATACCTTTGTAGTCATTTTTCAAAGCATTAAAGGTATGGGGGTCTGTGGTGATAATGTTTTTAGCACCTGAATTGAGGATCGCATCCGTGTTTCGGTCTCGTAAATCCTGAAAAAGCATCTCCTCGCCGAATCGTTTCACTTCATGACCGCTGTCTCTTTCCGCCGGTCCCAGTATCCCGAAATCAATACCCGCAGCATCAAGAAACCGAGCTGCAGCCCTGCCGATCTCCTGTATCCTGTCATCATATGACGTAACACTGTCAACAAAATAGAGCGTATCTGCGGTTCCGTTCTTTCCAAGAATCTTCACATTAAAATCTTCAGGCAAATCTTTTGTCCAGTCTCCACGCTTTTTTTCCATTTTGCCGTAAGGGTTCCCGCGTTTTTCAATAGCCCTCAGCGGCTTTTGCAGGGATTGCGGCACCATCCCTTCATCCACCATACCTCTCCTTATATCAATAATCTTGTCGATATATTCGATAAAAAGCGGACACTCTTGTTCACAGGCACCGCATGTGGTACACGACCAGATCTCATCTTCCTCCAGTACATGGCCGATCAAAGACCGGTTATTTGCTGGTTTGCCTATGAGCGGATATTTGTTGAATGAATAGTCACGGCACTTGATGGATATAAACCTCGGAGAAAGTGGACGTCCCACGGCATTGGCAGGACAGTTGTCGGAACACCTCCCGCAATCTGCACAGGAATAAAAATCGAGCATATGTTTCCAGGTAAAATCCTCGAACTTCTTGACTCCGAAGGATTCCAGTTCGTCAAGATCTTCATCCTCAACCCCCCATTTAACCGGTTTTACCGTACCCTTGTCCAGTTTCATAAAAAATACATTGGGCAGGGAGGTAAGCACATGAAAATGCTTTCCCAGGGGTAAAAAACACAAGAAAAAGAAGAATATGATCTCATGTGTAAAATAGGCGCCCAGATGTAAGTTCTGAAGGGTGTGGACCGGTACAACAGTTAGAACATGCGCGGCAAGCCATGTTCCGGTGATTGGGACCAGAATCTCGGTTTTAAATCCCTTTTGGATCTCGGCCGCAGCCCGGCTCCCTTCAAAAAGCATATCACACGTCACCAGACCTATAATCAATAGGAGCACCAGCACCGCCTCCCGGGTATGTTCTTTTCCATATTTGGCCGGCACTGCATATCGTTCGGGTTTGATTACGATCCGGCGGTACAATGCAGCCAGACAGGCTAACAGAACAAATGTTTCGGCAACATCCTTAAGAACCAGGTAAATCTGACCGGATATTCCGCCCATTCTCGGCAGCACAAAACTGCTTGATAGCCCTGACATCACTATCGTTATGGATCGCAGGGACAAAATTACGAAACCCGCAAAGATAATAATATGAATAATTCCGGCATCCATGTACCTTGGATGCCGGTACTGACCCACGGCATACTTTATCATCTTAAAAAATCGATGGGCCGGACGATTAAGTCTTGGGTCCGGACAAGCTTTAACCATGGGCTTTAGTCGGAGTGCAATAATATAAGTAAATATTCCAACACCAACAATCGGTATGATTAATGAGAAAATAACGGTGGGAATTCCAAAAACAGTTGCTTTAGCCGGAGAAATCAAAGCTGCTTCCATTGTTAAATTTTCCACCCCCTGTTGATGAATGATGGGTCATTCATATTTATACAAACGCCCTTTTTTAATTCCATAAAAACGTTCGGTTTTTCAACCGATTTCGAATCTATTCGAGTATACCAAACTGACGTAAATTACAAGCTTCCTTGACAAATATCCATTTTCATCATAACAGATAATAACAAAACAACCCTGGTGATTTTTGCTGACTAAAACGTTTTTTAACGAAATTACCCCAACCAAGCGAAACCGGACAAGCCCGCCCTCCTGCCGAGCGGAGTGAGGCGGACGGGCCGGAACCAAGAAAAAGATCGGTTTTATTTTTACCACGAAGATCACGAAGCAAAAGAAGAATAAAATATATAACCTTAGTGATCTTCGTGTACTTCGTGGTGTGATCAAATTTTTTTTGCCACAAAATGCACAAAATTTACAACTAAGGGAGAGAATGGCAAAACAAATTAAATATGAAGACAAGCCATGGATAACCAGCTATGAAAAAGGTGTTCCTGAAAAAATAGAATACCAGGAAATATGTCTGCCGGAAATTCTGGAAAGATCGGCCGGCAGGTTTCCGGAGAAAATGGCTCTCCTTTTTCAGGGGTACAAAATTTCCTTTCGTGAACTGAATGATATGGTAAACCGTTTTGCCGCCAGCCTTCATAACTTTGGCATTTATAAAGGAGATAGTGTCGCCATTCTTCTGCCAAACGTTATTCCCTGCGTTGTGGCCTATTATGCCATATTAAAGATCGGGGGCATAGCGGTTATGAATAATCCTTTGTATTCAGACCGTGAGCTTAAACATCAATTCAATGATTCCGGCTCAAAACTACTCGTTACCATAGATCTTTTAGCCAATCGCATGATTGACCTGAGGCCGAAAACAAAAATAAAACAGATTATCTATACCTCTATCGGTGATTATCTTCCTTTCCCCAAGAACTTATTGTTCCCGCTGGTAGCCAAAAAGAAAAACCTTGCTGCTGATGTTAAACCTGCTGAAAATGTTTATAGATGGAAGGACCTTCCGGTAAAAAGTCATCCCCGTTCACCTGAAGTTGAACTTACCTTTGATGATATCGCTATGTATCAGTATACCGGGGGAACCACCGGTGTTTCAAAAGCAGTTATGATTACCCACGGAAACCTGAGCATGCAGGTACAGCAGGTTGCTGCATGGTTCCCGACCTTCGACAGCAATGAAGTAATGCTGGGAGCGCTTCCCTTCTTTCATGTGTTCGGTCTAACCACGGCAATGAATTTGGCCATTTTTCAGGGATGGGGAGATATTCTCGTCCCAAAACCCCAGCCGGATGCTTTGCTTGAGGCGATTAGAAAATTCAAACCATCATTTGCCCCACTGGTACCCACCATGTATATCGGGATACTTAATAATCCGGCCATTGATAAAACCGACCTGACGTCAATAAAAGGATGTTTTTCCGGAAGCTCACCGCTCCCCCTTGAAATTATAAGAAATTTCGAAAACAAGACGGGCGCCGTAATCGTAGAAGGGTTCGGCCTTACGGAATCATCACCGGTGACCCATGTAAACCCTTTTTCCGGCGGAAAACGGAAAGCCGGAAGTATCGGAATCCCCATTCCCGACACGGATTGCCGTATTGTAAGTTTCAATGACGGCAACACGGATGTTCCGGTGGGTGAATCCGGTGAATTGCTTGTCAGAGGTCCCCAAGTCATGAAGGGCTACCGGAACAATCCCGAAGAGACCGCCTCTACCCTGACAGACGGCTGGCTCCATACCGGAGATATCGCCAAAATGGATGAAGACGGTTATTTTTATATTGTCGACCGCAAAAAGGATGTGATCATATCCGGGGGCTATAATGTATATTCGCGGGATATTGAAGAAGTATTTTACGAGAACCCCAAGATTCAGGAAGCCTGTGCCATCGGAATTCCGCACCCGACCCGAGGCGAAGCGGCCAAAATCTTTGCAGTGCTCAAAAAAGGAGAAACCGCGACTCAGGAAGAACTTATCGAATATTGCACTGACAAACTGGCCAGATACAAACTTCCCACAGAAATTGAGTTCAGAGATGATCTACCCAAAACCAATATGGGCAAAATCTTAAAAAAGGAACTCCGGGCGGAGGAAATGGCAAAACGAAAAAAAACAGGTTAAACACCCCTTTTAAAACATGTTAAAAAGTTAGCCGCACAGCGTATTTTATAGCAGTCTTAAAGTCGATCTTAGCTTAAAATCGACCTGGTTTTTGGGGCTTATACGTTATTGCTTACCTTTTTGTTCTCAGCCGTCG
>RPGQ01000046.1 GCA_004193595.1 Desulfobacteraceae bacterium Eth-SRB2 | reverse complement strand
AACGTTTCTCATTCCTTTTGATGAGAATGATCCCGGAATCAGTAACAACGTGAACAAAACCATCCAGAATAATCTGTGAAACCCCCATGGGCTGTGGTAAAACTTTTCCAATCTGATTAAGTATAGAATCCCAACGGTTATCTTTTATTTTAAGATCATAAGGATCCCCTTTGTCAGCCACATAGAATTCGACGGCCAGCATATTGTCATGTGCACCAATATGCACCTCTCCTCGCATCTCTTCATCACTCCCAAGATAGGCGTTCCATCGGAGGCAGAAATTGTGTATATAGTTTTCAATCCATGACAGATTGCTTCTTTTCACGGCCTGCATCGCACCGAGACTTCCAAACGGTCTGTAAAAAAACGGCAATGTTACTTCACAAAAATCACGGATTAAATCTTTCTGTTCATCATTCAATCCATATAGTTCAAAAACAGCTTCATCAAGTTCTCTTTCCCATTCGCGACGTTGTGCTTCGATAGTTTCTTCAAACGGCTCATGTGGATGGAGAAGGTCCCGTTTTATCGGATGGTAGTTGCGAAGCTTATCGACAATAACAATCACCCTTTTAGTCGCCGGGTTGGATCTGTCGAGAATAATCGGTAGTTGAAGCAATTCGTCGTCAAGATGAATTTCATGATGCCAAAGCCCCCAATTGGAAGAAATCATGAAGAAAAAATAACGAGCTACAGATGACCAAAGAATACCGAGGATAGTTTTATATTTCCATTCTTCAGGTGATTCAAGTTTGATACCATCAATTGAATGGGTAAAACAGAACGGTTTTGTTTCATAGCGGGCGACTATTCTACCTTTGTCGACAGTTCTTTCATCAATGCCCCGTTTGACCAAAAGGCGATTGCCGGAATATGCGCTTACTCTTCCTAAGCGGTATACTTTTTTGGGGGAATCTGAAAAGGAAAGAAGATCATACCTTGAGAATTTTTTAATATCCAATTTTCTAAATGCCTGAAGAACATCTGCATTTTTGTCTTTACTCGCAATTATAAAACCTTGACCTGATTTTTCGCGAGCTGAATACTGACCAAGCCGCTTATGTCTTTTTATTAAATTAAGAAATTTTCTGTCTGCTGGTCTTCCGAACCAGAGTTCTTTCCAGATTGATAACCCCGCCAAATCTTCTTGAAATAGAACATGTAAATCGTATCTTGAGAGCGCTATTGCCTGAGTTTTATTAATAGCTATTGTCTGTTTTGGGGTCCAATAGTAAACTGGCTTGTCCTTTTGACCTTCCTTGCTGAAGAAAACTGAAAGAAATGGAGAGATTCCTCCTTTGAAAAAGAATTTTCGTACATGAGAAAAATTAAAGACTTCCTCAAGTCTCACACTATCAAGCCAATTTTTCTTAAACTGCTGTGTTGTTGTGCTGTGCTTAAACAAAACTCCGGCAGATACCAGCATCCCGGCCTTGCCGTTTGTTCTCAAAAAATCCAGTGCACGCCATAGAAAGGCCTGTGAAGGTTCTTTATCTCCTATAGGTTTATTATTGGATTCACACCAATCGAGCAAGATTTTTTGCCCTGCTTTTGTCTCTGCATCAGCTTTTTTCCCGGGGGCTCCCCATGGTGGATTACCGACTACTACATCAGCACATCCCTTGCCAAAACGTTCTTTCCAAACAGGAATGGACTCAATGAGTTCGACGTCAAAGGCATTCTCTGGAAGGATGCAGTGTAAATTAATTGTAGCTCGGCTGGTTGTCGCTATAAGGTTGGGCAGCCTGTTCCCCATCTTAATTTGCTGGTCGATCGCCGGCGGATCAAGATAGTGAAGCATGGAGAGATAAAGGCTGAATGCCGTAATCCTTGCGGCCTCATCATTGGCTTCAATCCCTGCAATCTGCTCTTTCAAAATATCTTTTAATTCACCAAATGTAAGCGGCTTCTTCTTTTTATGCCATTCATATCGAACAATGCGCCGGAAGGCTTCCACCAGAAAAATACCGGAGCCGCAGGCCGGGTCCATTATACGTGGAGTTTTTTTGAGGACATGGGGAGTCAAAACACGGCTGAGGACAAATTCTGCAAGGACTGGGGGAGTGTAGTAGGCACCGTCCTGCCTCACTTTACTCTTCTTCTCATCATCGCTTGCAGAGCCATGATAAAATTCTTCATAGATTGAGCTGATTAAATCCAGAGGGATGATATCGAAACGATATGAATAGAAAAATAGTTTTTTCTGAATCCCAACGTCACCATACAATAAATCCTGAATCTTCCTCAGATGTTCTTGGCCGACGACCTGTTCCTCTTCATTGACATCGGGAAACATGTCGCCATTGAAGTCTTGGGACAGTTTTTTAAACAAGGCATAAGTAAAAACCTTATCAGATAAAACACGAGGATAAAAGGTTTTATGCTCAGAGAAGTCAAAACCTGCGTTACTGTTAGTTTTGTGTAGGATATCAGTCCATCTGGCACTTTGTTCAGCAATTTTATGGAAATAATCTTTCGTTAATATATCACGGTCTTCAAGGTAGCGAATAAATATGGACCTCCCGATGAGCGCATGCGTAAATCGAACCAGATTTCCATCAAGGCCTGCATCAATCAATTCTCGCCGTACTGTCTTCAGGTCCCGAATAAGTGCCTTGTCCGCACGGTTTTTAAGATCGCCGAATCTCTTTTCGGCAAACAGCCGACCGGATTCCACATTGTCCCGGTGGAAACTTTGAAGATTGCGGGAGACTTTGGTAAGGTCATGGAGGGTTTCCAAAGCCCTCAGTTTATTCCAGGCCCTTTTGTTTTTAATATCGATCGGCTTTTGAGCCAGATCATAAACAGTAATTTCACCGGGTGATGCGAGAAACAGGAGTCTCGGTCGCGCAAGGCACCATGCTTTATTGAAGGCGTTGATTTTTTCTTCAAGCGCTGTTTCGCATTCGGCAAAAACAGCTACAGGATTATTTTCAATAAAAAATACCTTTTCCGCGCCAACCCGTTTGGCAGCTGAAAGCCATTCACCTTTTTCCAGCCAGTCAATGCCATTTTGACCGCTTAGCGGCTTATCTGTCGCCGTGTACAGATTGCCGCTCTTAAAGTCCAGTTGATCATATAAAATATTTAGAAGCGTCATGAACTTCCTCCAGCATTTTTGCGTTGATGCTTGTGCAAAAAATAAGAGAAAAAATGAGGTGATATTGTTAAATATTCTAGCGTGAAGATGGTCTTAATAGAAAACATAAAAGGCTATGAAATGGCTCAATTCATTTCTCTACAGACCCATATCACTTTTCCTATAATTCGTACACTGTTCATTTCTTCATCTCTAAAACGCATCATTGGATACCTTTCGTTTTCAGAAAGCAATACAAGTTCTTTAGGTCGTTTCTCTAACCTTTTTACGACTATTGCATCGGCAAGACCTACGGCATAAATAGCGCCAGCCAATACCGCCTTTTGAGATTGGTCTATGAGTACAGTATCCCCATCTTTCAGTTCCGGTTCCATGCTGTTTCCAAAGATATCCATTAAGACCATATCTTTTGGCTGTCCTTTTCTGCTCAACCAATCCTTCCGAAATGAATAAAACTCTTCAATTTTCGGTTCTGTCTCAAAGGATCCGCCCCCAGCAGATAACATAGCCTGAACTTTTGGAACTTGTTGAAATATTTCATGAAAGTTGTTTTGGCTCAGGATTTTTGGACCAGACCCCTTTTCCAACCAGTCCGGATTTACATTATGCAGCCGTGATAATTCGGTTATCCATTTTATTGGTATTGAATCATTTTTTTTTGCTTGGGTAATCGCGGAACGACTGATACTCAAAGTTTTCGCTAAGTTAGCTTGAGATATAATTGTAGTGGCTTCACGAAGCCTTTTCATGAATATATCAAATTGTTTGCTGGGCATGATCTTAAAAGATAATCTAAATTTACGAAAAACTGTTAATGTAGATTAACAAATTGTTTATTTTTGTCAATATATTTTTCATTGCTGTCTAAAATATTCCAAAACTGCTCCTTGGGAACATATAATATCTGTGAGTTATGATATTGAAAGCTTGTTAAGGGGAACTTACATAGGTATCCACCACAAAACCTGATATGTCAGGTTATGACATCTATTACGGGTAGTTTTTATGCATGCCCTGGACAGATAAGGAGACAAAGTTCAATCAATATCCTTACAATATCTGGTTTCTCAACGGAACCTTTTATTTTACCGGCCACTGTCATGTGAAAAGCGATGTCAGAATATTCGCTTTAGATCGGATCAGGATGCTCCACCATACAATGGACACCTTTAAGATCCCCAAGGATTCGGGGTATTGCCAAACTATTTAAGACGTAGCAGCGCCCCGCATTCATCCTGAGTTGCAACATCAAGTTGTGCATTGCAATGGTTCATTGCCCGGCCCACTTCACTTAGGGCTTTTTGGGGAGTATTGTTTGTTTCGCTCAGGTGAGCCAGAATTACATATTTTAATCGGTCATGTTGTACTTCTTTCAAAAGGTTTTTCGATGCCTCGTTGGACAGATGTCCGGTTCTGCCCTTGATGCGTTGTTTTATCGGCCATGGATAAGGGCCGTTGATAAGCATTTCCTCATCATGATTGGCTTCCTAACTCGTATTTCTCTTCTTGGGGCCACTTGTGCGTCAAGTCACAGACATCGATGTGGAATCGACACAACTTTTTATAGACCTCAAGATCCTCCACGTCCATAAAATTTCTATTGGTTACCTCGTTTCCCCCTTAATCCTTAACCCTGACACCTGACACTTGACACCTAAAAAAAGCTTCGGAGCCATGGTTTGTCAATAGAAAGGCATCAGCGTTTACCAACGGTCTTGATTTCCACCCAGAGGGAGAACGGTTTGTCTGCGATCCGGGTGTTAGGAGTGTCAACCGGTCTACCATAGATTTGTATCAGGAAAATCCAAATTATCTACAAAATACCGGTTAAAGTCAAGATGAGTGGACAACTCAACATGTTCGATGGATTTAGACAGTTCATTGGCCTTTTGCCAGTGAGGCCTGGATAAAAGGACCATCACAGCGCCTTTGCTGGCAGCGTTGCCAAGGGACTTGATTTTGTCCGGATCAACTTTGGGAAGCAGGCCGATTCGCATGGCACTGAATGGGTTAACAAAATTACCCAGCGCACCCGCCAGATAAATCTGGTCAAGAT
>RPGQ01000045.1 GCA_004193595.1 Desulfobacteraceae bacterium Eth-SRB2 | reverse complement strand
AATAATTTTTTCTTGAAATGCCCGAAGTATTAATGCAGACTGTTAGAAAGTAATTTCTTATCGTCATGTTTTATCAGAAAACGCCAATCTAATTGCGCCTAACTTTGCATCTTACTGCGGGGTTCGTCGCAAATAACCGGCTGGCAAAAGGCGCAGAGCGAAGCGGCGCGGCTTTTGCCAGTCCGAGTTAATTTGCCTTGTTAGCCGATTTGATTGACTCAACACCCGTGGACATCTTTGTGTGCATTTTTCAAATAGACATATAACGCATGCAGCAGAGTATATCCCTCACTTTTTTTGTCAGGATATTCTTTTTCATCATCAAGTGCCAACCACAGCACATCAATGATACAATCCAAATCCCAACTGTATAATGAAATTGGCCTCGTGCCTTTATAATTTTCAATTTTACGGTCTAACCCAAAAGCCTCACACATTTGCCATGTGTGTTTCTGTAGTTCACTTAATTGCCTACCAGATATTTTGACTTTTACGGGTATATCGTTTTTTCCTGGTTTCATCTGCTTTTTTCTTCTCGACCAGCTTTATCGTTGACGTGCTTTCTAATTTTCATCGTCTCTATGATGTAAATAATAAATGTTAATTTCAATTATTGTGTAGTTAAATATTACGACATGTATTTCAAATCTTGGCAAATGGTCAGCAAGATATCTATCCCAATTTATTTTGCCGTCAAAGAATATAACGCCATCTGATGCTTCTCGTAGTTTATGGAATACGGTTACCTCCCATCCGTAGTTATCATTTATTTTGCCGCTAATTGTATTCATATTATTTCGGCTCGCGAAGCTCAGCGGCGCGCTTTAAGCGTCCGCTGAAGCCTCATGTTGGGCATCACTGCCCGAGGTTGTTCCAGAAAGCTTGTTGTAATACGGAAGGCGTCCCTTGTTCTCTTCCTTATAGCGTTGAATCCAGTAAGTCTCCCACCGTTCTCTATCTTCCTGGGCTTCCACAATAGAATATTGTATTGTTTCGAAGATCCAGTCCTGTCTCTCAGGCGCAGAAAGCCTTTGTCTAATGCGCCCTCGTCCGATATAAACGACTGTTCCGTCTGCATCAAGGTACCGGTAAATGCCGTAAGATTCTGCTGGGATGTCCAGGTCTTTGCGACTAGAGTGAAGTTCGAACGCAGGGCATAGCTGAATAGCCCAGATCGAACCACTCTTGTCAGGAGTGAATTTCCTATCTTTTGAACTTTGAAGTCTGCCGACTTTAGCTACCCATTCGTACTGGGAAAATACCCCTCTGGCGGTGCACATGAATCCACCACCGGTATTTTTTTTATTCATGGGCACTATGGTCAAGGCATCACGATCATCGGTCTGCACGAATTCAAAACCAATGCGGAAGGCAGGAGGATCGAGATGAATTATTACCTTCTGATCCGGTGATATCCTAGCCAGCCTGGAAAAAACCGAATTGAAATTGAATTTATCTCTTGAAATGGAAATGAGAGGTGCATCTTTCGTTACATATGTATCAATCCGTCTAAATTTTTGCCATGCCATAGTCTTCCTCTCTTTGCCCAACGGGCTGCTGTGGGGCGCGCAGTAGTTCGCGCGTCCCTACCAGCAGATGGTTAAGCTCCACTTTTTATTGTTCATTTGGATACCAGCCTGCTCCTTGCTGAATTATTTCATTTGTCCAAGCAAGAAGAAGGCACAAACCAAGATGTTCAATCCCCCATTTTCTGCGTTCATTCCCCGCATAACCGCCATAGATTTGATACATTTGCTCATGATAATATTCGACAAACCCTGAATATGGACCATCTGTACTAAAGAGACTAAAGTCTGAGTCATCTCGTGTCGTTTCTGCCAGGTATGGAATTATTCGCTTTTTCTCAATTGCCTGATGCACATCCTGGATAGAAATTTTATTATATTTACCGCTGTCAATAAGATGGTTTAGTTCAAGAATCAAAAGGGTTAATGCCGTCAATTTAATTCTGGGCAATTCTCTAATAGATTCAATTTGTCTTAAAATAGATTTGGCCAAAGAGGCATATTCAATTGCATTCTCTTTTGTTATTTTTAATTCTGCGGAGTGGGCGGCTTGGTTTCTTAAAGATTGCAATTCCCGTAGTGCTCTTGCAGTCGATGGTGTTAAGGCGCCTGTATACTCAAGATAAGATATAGGTCGATGAAGGAGATTTTTAAATTTGGTTCCTTTAGGTGCAAGTTCCCCAACTTTCTTTCTTGCTGAAATTTCGATCTCTTTCCAAGATTCCGAAATGGCTGATGCAGGAGATACCTCTATAAGTTTGTATATTTCTGTTTTTTCGCCAATTTCAGTTTGCAGTTCAAGTCCAGCATCTTTTGCTTCTTCTTTGATTTGATTCAAATCATTACGAAATTTAACTTCAAAGTCCTTGTATTTTATATTTTCAACAAATGGAAGTAACGATTTAATCGGTTTTCGGAGAATAAAGATAATGATGAATATGACACAAGGCCATATTATAACATCAAGAAGTTTTATCAGATTGTCCATAATCACATACGTCTTTAGAAGGTTATAGCAGTTACCCCTTTCTCATGAGGCTTAACGATTAGCTCACCAGATACAAAAAGCCGATCGGCTTTTTGTATCTGGTGCAGCGTCAGGTTGGGCAAAATGTTGCTACATTATCATGCACGAAGCTCTTTCTGAATACCGACTATATCATCTTTGCTGGTATCCCATTCAAAAAGCTCAAAAAGGTTGATGGCAGGCTCTATGGCAAGTTCTCTTGATGCCGAAAACAGAACTGCATTGGGGTATTTCCGTTTCCACACCCATTCTTCCACAGACGCAGTATGATGATAGCCGAATCCAGCACGCCCTCTCCCTATCTCTAAGGTCCTATCTTTCAGACCTTGCATCTTGCATTCTACAATCATTTCGTTACCCATATCCGCAACACGACCCCACCGGGCGGCGAACTCGAAAATCTCTACCAAGTGGAACACGGTATCTTCAACGCTCAACGTAAACCCAGGGGACCATCCGGAGGGCGCCGGCCACAAGCCAGATTGATCTCGCCAATCTACCCATAAAGCGCTTATGGATACGAATTGCCCACTTTTGTAAGCTCGCCAGATTTCGACATGGTGTTGCCAATCAAGCTTCTGCTCGACATAATCAGCAGTTCTGATTGGCGAAGATTTGTAGTCGAAGTGCGGAAAATCCCACCCCCGTAATTCTATAGCGCATTTGCTTACGGCCTCTACGAGATCACTGAGCATAGTAATACGATCTTTATTAAAGCCAACTGGATGCATCCTGACTGTCCAAAAGCCGCGCTTTTTGATTTTTTCAAGTATATCGTTCATAATAAATCCTTCGCTTCGTTATCAAAGCTCAATTCAGAACTTGATATAGCGGCTTCATTTGTTTTTAGATGGCCCTGAAGGTCGACATACGTCGCCACAATCTGTCGTGCCGCAAATTCGGCAGCGCGACTTACGATCTCTCTCATTTCAACGTGAGATGGGACTTCAACCGTCTCGTTTTTCCCTTTACGTCGGACATACAATGCGCCATCTCTTAGTACACCTTGATAGCTTTTTTTGCAGATAACCGGAAGTTCATCGAACTGTCTCACTTCGATAGCGACAAAAGATTTTCCGCCCATTTTAACAACGCCGATATCGAAATCGACATATGGATCAGCATAGTTCGATACATTAGAAGCAAAATCATCATATGGCCAAGTGGCAAGCTCTCCCGTGGAAAGCCCCGTGGGAATTATCTCGATACCGTTGTCATCAACCCCAACCACCACCACACCACCACCAGGATTGTTTGCCATACCAAGAACCGCCCGGATGATTTTTACTTGAAAGGCCTTGTCAGTGCGTCTCCCAGGTCCCTTGAACTCCATTCCTCTCTGTTCACGACCATGCATTATTGCTTCGTGAAGTCCATCTTCTGTTATCAAACATCAGCTCCTTTTAGAATTGTAATTTACTCAAGTTCTCGTTTTCGTATGTTCTACGGCAATAATCCGGAATCAGCAAACTGCCCAACGGTGCTCTTCAGCGGGCGCGGTTTTTTGCGATCCGCTGCAAGAGCGTGGTTATGCAAATTTTTGTTACTTTTTGGCCTTTATTTATTCTGATTTTATTAACACCCTGTTTTTGCACATATCTCCATATGAATTTGATCTATACTCATTTGTGAGAATTAAATTGTCACCTATAAATTTGAAATTAAAACAGCATTCTTCTGTACCTGCATATAAAGTTAAATTACATTCCCTACTAGTGCCGCTTGACCTAGTGATACTCCATGCTCCAATTTCCCATACACCTTTATATACACGAGTTTTTGTTTTGCCTTCGTAGTTCCACTTGTGTGTATATATAAATTCATTCCCCTTTTTGAACTCATACTGAAATGAGGTGGGTTCACTTTTGTCTTTCCACCGACCAATTATGCCATTATCAGCAAATGCAGAAACAGCAAATAGGCAAAGCGCTGCTAAAATTAGTGTCTTTTTCATGGTGTTATTTACCTTTAAAAGTCGTAGAATTGCTCCTATAGAGTAATGAGCAGAGAAATCTAATATCTTTTCGGGTTTCATAATGCCATAACGGATGTAATCAGCATAGAACTTTTGCAGCTTGCTGAACATCCGCGTTTCCCCCCATATTATGCGGTCTTTTGAGAACTGTCCCAGCGTTTGTATCTGTTTACAAGGTCCTCCAGTGAAATCCTGACATGTGAGAATGTTCTTTGAAGGAATGCAGCATCGACGATTATGTAACCCCCTTGCAATTCAATGCCAATTTTTCTTTGCTCCCAATCCCAGATGCGCTCTTTGGCTCGCTTACGCAACATTTCCAGGCGACCATTCGTGTGAGCAATCGCGTTGCGTATCTCGGAAAGCATCATGATCTGCTGCCAAATGGAATTGTCACTGCAAAGCTCAAAATGGAGAATGTGCTTGTAGTATTTCTTGGCGCGATCCAAGAAATCTTCGCCTCTAAGATCATCTATTGAAATGGCTTGACCTTGGGCCTTTTGAATGAGTCGTGCTATTTCCGTTACAGCAGCTTCGTAAACGGCATATAGAGAGACTATAAAAGGCCCCCTGAAGAAGCGGGGAAGCAAGAATTCCATCCTATGATCGTAAGTCTGATGCTCGAAATGCCATTCTGGATCGTCCGGCGTAATACCTTCCCTCCGTATTGCTGCGTCTATGATCAGTTTTTCTGATTCCTTGATATGATCGATTTGCTTCTCAATCGTCTCAAGATATTCCTCAAGGGCGTGAAGCTCGAGTGATACATCCAATAGCCTGAAATCCATGTCAATCTTCACAATGATCTTCTCCGCATAACGCTGGCATCACCCGCCTTGCCCTGAGCGTAGCGGCGGGTAAAGTCGGGTGTATGCATTTGTTAGCCTATTTTTCTGCTTTGATGAATGTATATTGTTCAGATTTGCTATAATCATAGATTGATTTGGATGAAGAATATCTTTTCAATTTGTTATTTTCAATATCTGTTCTTAGCATTTGAACAACTCTACCGTTCGGATTGACTTGGAAGCCTTCACCTCCCTTGACCGCACCAATAAAAAGGTATGCATCGTCTATAATTGGCCATTCTGGCATTTCAACATTTATATCATAAACGAAACTGGTAAGTGTACTAAGCTGTAGTTTGTACAATCGTTCAGCATCTTGATATGTTGTGGGCTTTTCCAGCCCAAAAAAACATTTTGATTCTGAGTATTCGTCTACTAAATTGCCAATTGTAGGCCAGAAATAATCTCCATCAATTCTGTAAAATGGGCCGTATTTTCTGCCTCTAAGTAATTTTACACCAACATACCATTCAAATGAATCGATAAACCAGTCTCTCGGATTCGGGTCGATTTTGGGATTAATTCTTGGCTTTTCTTGTAATCCTTTAAGTTGGATATCAGGAATTTTCCCTTTCAAATGCTTAATAAATTGTGTGTACGTTTCAACAAAATTCATATTATTTTCGAGGCTAACATTAATATTATGTGGAATTCTTCTTTTTGATAAGTTACCACAATTTGAGACAATTTTGTAAAAAGGATATGATTGGTGCTGATCAGTTAGAAACAACTTAAATATTCAATAGTTGGAGAAAATTCCCATAACATGTCCTTATAACAGTTTTGTAATTTTTTCCACTTTTTA
>RPGQ01000010.1:124518-176756 GCA_004193595.1 Desulfobacteraceae bacterium Eth-SRB2 | reverse complement strand
AATTAGATTGGCGTTTTCTGATAAAACATGACGATAAGAAATTATTTTTAAACAGTCTGCATTAATACTTCGGGCATTTCAAGAAAAAATTATTATCAATAAAAATAGTAGAAGAAAATTAAAAATGAATGGAAAAATGAATGGGGTCAAAGCCTGAATTGTGAATTAAGTTTTTCAAACTTTTATAATGTAGGGGAACGTTCGTGCAGAACATGCACAAACTATTTAAAATAGCCCGCAGATATTTTCAATAATGTAAAAATATCCATAACCTCAAAAACCTGTGATAAGTCTGATTATCTTGCGTTGATTTAAATTAAGTTTAAGAGTATTTAATTTGATATGAAACAACAGGCGAACATTTCTATTGTTGAAGAGATCATGACCGAATTTTCCGATTCAACCGGCCTTTCAACACTTGGAAAGTCCCCACGGCGATATCTCTGGACGGATGCTTTTGCCGTTTGCAACTTTCTTGAGCTTTATCAGCGGACAGGGGATGAAAGCTGGCAGAATTTAGCCCTGCGCTTGGTGGATCAGGTTCATTACATTCTTGGGCGGCATCGTGAAGACGACCCGCGTACCGGCCGGATCAGCGGCTACACCGAGGAACAAGGCAGAAAGCATCCCACAATCGGTGGATTGCGAATCGGTAAAAAGATGAACGAACGTAAACCTGATGAACCATACGACGACCATCTGGAATGGGATCGAGACGGGCAATACTATCATTATTTGACCAAATGGATGCATGCGCTCAACAGAGTGAGCCGGTCTACCTGAAACCCAATATTCAACCTCTGGCCATAGAGCTTGCAAAAGCCGCCCATGCCGGCTTTGTCCATATTTTAAATTCCGGATCCAAAGGCATGTACTGGAAGATGAGTATTGATCTTTCCTATCCTTTGGTACCCTCCATGGGACATCATGATCCACTGGACGGGTTTATCACTTACAATCAGATTCAGGCGACGGCAGTTGAGATTTCTGATACATCCGGGCCGGGCCTGGATTCAGAAATCGCCGATATTGAGTTGCTTTGCAAAGGAAGAAATTGGGTTACGAATGATCCCCTGGGTCTCGGCGGTCTCCTGTGTAATGCATACACAATTTTGCAATTAATAGTACAAGATCGATTTACCGGGACCGGCTTATTGCAGGATTTATTGGAATCTTCGCCGGCGAGTTTGGATACTTAAATGTTAGATCGTTTTTTAAGTTTTCCTGCTGAATACAGGCTGGCATTCCGGGAATTAGGAATGGCCATAGGATTACACGCGGTTGAAAGGATCCAGGGATTGATGGAGGAGAAAGCGAATGTGTTCGATAAAAATCACCCCGTCTATTCGCAGATTAAACACCTGGGGCGTTTTGCCCGTTTAGGTGAAGCCATCGAGAAATCTTGGCTTGATCCCCAAAACAGGATGGCTAAAACCTGGACCGAGCATCAGGATATCAACAGCGTGATGTTGGCAACCAGTTTAGCCCCGGACGGCTATTTGAAATGATAAGATCACCAGGGATAATATGGTTCTTGATGTGGGGTCCGGCACGGGAATTTTTATTCCCATTATCAAGAGATATAAGCCCGGGCATTCATGCCTGCGACCTTTCAGCACGCATGCTGGAACAATTGAGAAAAAACTACCCTTACGTGAAAACCATTATGGCGGATGTTCGGGATCTCAACTTGCCGGGAGGCAGTATGGATGTGGCTTTCATAAATGCCTGTTATCCCAACATCGTTGACAAGACAGGTGCTTTCTCTAATCTCAGCAGGATGATAAAAGCTCAAGGGCGCATTGTGATCCGTCATCCCCTGGGGAAAGCATTCATTCTTTCATTAAAAGAGATTGTTCCTTTTCCTCTTGATGAATTTCCGAAAGCGTCGGTACTGAACGAGACTCGGTTTCAGGTTGTGCTTATGGCAAGATATAGCACGGTTTTATTACCCCAAATTCTTTCAGTTATCTACGATTTGTCACTTCCCTTTGACAGATCCGGCTAAAGTGATAGGGGTGCATGCGGGTAATTGCCTTCATAGAACATGAGAATGTCATCAAAAAAATCCTCAAGCATTTGGGCTTGTAAGAGGTGAAGCGGAAGCCGTCACCGCAAGCCAACGCGCCGCCCTTGATTCCGGATTTATATCCAACTCTTTCTGTTGATGATTACGTGATCGATCCCGATTACCCGGTCGGAGCCTACTTTTAGCAGCCAGCCCGTCGAGAGATTAACGGGAAAGCTTTACCTAAAATACCTGCAGGCCTTTCAAGGTAGTACTTCTTCAAGATAACGCATTGAAAGAACAGTAATTAATTGAGCAAAGCCTTTAATGGTCATAGACAACAACAATTTTGTCTTTTCTTAATCACTTTTTATCTGGGTGTTTTTTGTTCCAAAACTAACACAAAAATATGTTCATACCTATCCCGAGACTAAAATTAGCCAATAAATACAGTATTTTTACGTTACAGAAGCACTACCTTGAAAGGGCTGCTAAAATACCTGTAATTTTATGAGGTTGGGCAAAAATTGATAAAAAAATAGCGTTTGACAACCGGGCTCGCCTTTAGTATAGTAGTTTTGATTGTACCCGCAAAAAATGGGCTTCCATATGTTGAGGTTTGTATGAGTTCCATACACAATCATAAATTTTCAATCTACTTCACTTTACCCGCTCTCAAAAAGCGAGTTCTTATCATTTAAAATTTAAATTTCCTATTGATCTTATTCTATTTAAAGGGGGGACCCCATGGGATTAGTAAGTGATCGTATTAATCAGTTTAACAAGCTTTATGCTATCAACAAAGATCTTAGCTGGTTGGAAGTCGGTTCTATGCGCGTAGGAGGAAATTTGGTCAAAACAGCCTTTCTAGACGCTAAGATGGTTCTTCTACCTGCACGTACCAAGCTTTATAAGTTTAACTCTTACCCTTCACTTCGCCCCGATGCAAATGGTAATGTTACCGGTTGGTGGAGTGCTTATAATGCCTACGATGTTGATCCCGGTTGGCATGCTAAAGTTGCTATGGCCAAGCATTTTAAAGTCAGTATTCGTGAGTTAGGCCGGGTTACTTCTGCAATAACTGAGAGCTGGAACAGCTGTCAATATTGTGTGACTATTACTCTTAATGTCGATATGTATGTTGCCTATGGGCGTTTCAAGCATCAATTACGTCACGCACCAAGCTCTCAGTCTAAAATCATATCTACTGCACCAGCAGGTCATATAGGTGCTTTTAGGCCTGAAAAAAAAGCACACACCATAAACCTCCCTGGGGGTGGTAGACAGTTCTTCGTTCCAAATCTAAAACCCCAGTATTACGGGAATCAAGTGGGCCTTGAGTCACTACTGGGGCGCTAAATTAAGTATTAACCATATATCTATCGATGTGTAGAGATCTTACACGCAACGTAGTTGGGTATTTTTGCACACCCCCCCGAAAACTGCAATAGCATTTTCAATCTGATTGCTGTACCTTTTCTGAATTAATATTACTTAGATTATACTCATCGAAAGATTTTAAAATCTCATCAATATTTATGGATCTACTAATTTTTTTGAGGTATCACCATTTTTCCCCAGAATTTTATCATTGAAATTCATTCTTTCAAATCCACGATGTCCTTTTGATTTAAATTGATATTTTTGGCTTATTCAAATTATAGGTTCCCAAGTTATTATTAAGAAGTTCATCCGTAAAAATTTCTCGTCCGAAATAAATACAATACAAAGCTTGATTTTAATACTCACGAGCATATAAATTTGTAGCAGTTGCTACAGACACTATTTTACATATTGGCTATTATAAGTGTAAAGTTAAAAATTCAGGAAAGGAGTAATGGTTATGCAACCTCAGATTGTCGGAATTTCAGGCAGCCCTATTAAAAACAGCAACACAGATCGGCTAATTCAAGCAGTTCTTGAAAGTAGCGGTCTATCAACAGAATTTATTAAACTCAGTAAAATCAATGTTCGACCTTGCATTGCATGTCTTGGGTGTAAAAAGGACAATATTTGTAAGGTAAAGGATGGTTTTCCTGAGCTTGCAGAAAAGATTCGCAAGGCAGGTGCAATTGTCGTCGGTGGATACTCTCCTTATGGAGCTGTTGATGGGTTTACCAAGGCTTTTCTTGAGAGATTATTTTCACTGCGGCACCAAAACGGTTTGAATCGAGGCAAGCTTGCAGTCGTTGTTACCACCGGAATTGGACGTGGAGCTCCAGGCCTTGAAGAAGCGAGCAACCAAATTGCACATGCTTTAAAGCTTGAGGGTATGGATGTGTTGGGTCAACTTAAAGTCATCGGCAACCCTGAATGCATGGTTTGTGGATATGGCGAATCGTGCCCGATGAGTGCTTTGCCATGGATTTTTGGTGACGATACCAAGGTTACGCCGGATAAGTTCAGCAGTGTCGAAGACCAAACGGAAACCTGGGCGCAAGCTAAAACATTAGGTAAGGAAATCGCTCACAAGTTGAGAGAACAAATGCGAATGTAGATGTTTTTTTTACTTATTGCTCCAAAATTGCCTGAAAGGAGGTGTCCGTTATGGTTAAGTGCGGAATATGTGGCGGAGAGGCGCCTAAGCAGCCTTGTATCACAGAAGATGGGAAGTGTGATCTGTGTGGAAAAGAAGTCATTCTCAAAGAGGAGACGGAAAAAGATAAAAAAGAATAATCAGTATAGCTTTGTTTGTTGAATACCTAAAAAAAGCCGGTTTTTTGCTATTAGGTGCTCATCTCATTTATAGCATTCAATTTGAATTGATGAAGGAATATTTTAGACGTTATATCTGAAATATCTGCAATAAGATCCAAATATCAACTCATTGAATTTGTGTGATAACCATACCATATCACAACCTGAACTAACCTTGTGAGTTCGGCAATGTATCTTGAATTTTGAAGTTGGTTCAATGGGTTGTGATATCATACTTCAAAATTGAGCTGTCCAGGGGTGTTAGGATCTATGCCCATAAAATCATCCCAGATTTTTTTGATGTTTTCCCGTAAGTCTCGAAATTTATTTTCAGGGACTTTGGCAGGCTTTTCCTGGAGGCTGAGTTGGTGAACCGTCGACCGATAGGTCAGATAGGCGACTTTTAGAAAGTGTGCGATATTGGCTTCAATGATACCGGTTTGGTTCAAGGTTTCCAGAAGACGAACCGTGTCGGTCCACCGGGTCAGCTCGTTATATTCACTGGATTTTAAAAGCACCAGATACTGAACCAGAAATTCAACATCAACAATTCCCCCCCTATCCTGTTTGAGATCGAAAAATTCCGGTTCAGGGTTTGAGAGTTCTCTGCGCATCCGGTCGCGCATATCCACAACCTCTTTTTGAAGCTTGCTCATGATTCTGGGCCGGGCAAGCACTTGGTTGCGTATCTGATCAAAACGTTCGGCCATCTGACGATCACCGCTGATGGGTCTTGCCTTGATAATGGCCTGATGTTCCCATGTCCAGGCTTTGTTCAATTGATACTCCTTAAACCCTTGGATGTGGCTGACCAGAAGGCCGGAACTGCCGCTGGGCCGCAACCGCATATCCGGCTGGTACAGCACACCGGCAGGCGTATGCGCGGTTAAGATATGGACGACTCTTTGTCCCAGCCGGGCAAAAAATTGGGCATTATCTATAGGGTACTTACCGCCTTGGGTTTGTCCCCGGGTTCCGGCATGAAGAAAAACCAGATCAAGGTCTGAGCTGTACCCGAGTTCAAATCCGCCCAGCTTCCCATAGGCAATGACCGAAAATCCCCTTTCAATTCTTTGGTTGTCCAGTTGACATTCGGGAGTCCCGTGTCTTTGAGCGAGATGTTCCCATGACAGGTCAACCACTTCATTTAAAACCGTTTCTGCAATTTCAGAGAGATGATCACTGGTCCTCATGAGCGGAACAGCACCTGTGACATCTGCGGCGGCCACACGTAATGTGTTGGCTTGTTTAAAAATACATAATTCTTGAATCTTCACCTCAAGGTCTTTAGCGGATGTCAGATCCAACTTCTTGCGTATCTCTTTTTTAAGATCCGATTTTTTCGGAGGAAGATAAAGGGTGCGGGGATCTAAAAGTTCATCCAAAAGTACGGGATGGCGCGCCAGAAATGATACCACCCATGGGCTGGCAACGGCCAGCTTAACCAGGTGCACAATAGCGATTCGATTTTCCAGCAGAAGGGCCAGGTAGTTGGTCCGTCGTTGGATGGCCTTGATCAGGTCTATAATTCGACTCACAACCAATAGGGGTTGTTCTGACCGGCCCATGACGTTCAGCATAATGGGCATGAGTTTGTCCAGGCGATTTCGACCGTGGCTGCTGAGTAACCGGGTTTCCGGATCCTTCCGAAGATCATCTAAAAGGTGCATCACACGATCCGAATTTTCATATCCGGCGTCAGCAAGCACCTTCCGGCCCTGATCATCTTCTATTAAATCCAGCCATACCGCTTCCAACCCGCTTTCAATTTTTTCGCCCGGGTCATGGATACGCTTTGAATCTCCAGCACCCAGCAATTGGCTAAAATGATCGTGTACAATTCTCCTGTGCTGTTCAAGACAGCGGGCAAACGATTCCGTATCGGAAAATCCCAAGGATGCGGCCAGACGAATTCTTGCAACCGGATCTGCGGGAATCTCATGGGTCTGCTGATCTGAAAATTCCTGTAAGCGATGCTCCGTGTTACGCAAAAATTCATATGCGCGGGTAAGTTCATCACATGCTTGCTGAGGAATATAGTTTTCACGGGCAAGGATCTTCAATACCTTCCAAGTACTCCGTTCTTGAAGCGCAGGAGCGACGCCTCCCCGTATAAGCTGAAATATCTGGCCAAAAAACTCAATCTCACGGATTCCTCCGAGACCGAGTTTGATGTTGTGCGACATGGATTTGCGTTTGACTTCAAGAGAGATCTTTTGTTTCATATTTCTTAAAGATTCAAAGGCGCCAAAATCCAGGTACCTGCGATATACAAATGGGTTAAGAGACTCAATAAGCCGTTCACCGGCCTGTTTATCACCTGCCACAACCCGTGCCTTAATCCATGCGTATCGTTCCCATTCCCTCCCCTGTTCCTGGTAATATGCCTCCATGACGTCAAAACTCATCACCAAAGGACCGCTTTGGCCATAGGGTCTGAGATTCATGTCCACCCGGAACACCATGCCCTCTGAAGTGCGGGAACCGATGGTTTTTATCAAACTTTGACAAAGATGCACAAAAAATTCTTCATTATTGATGGGTTCCGATACGCCGCGGGTTTGGCCCGCTGAAGGATAAGCAAAAATAAGATCCACGTCAGAGGAAAAGTTTAACTCCCCGCCGCCGAGTTTCCCCATTCCTAAAACAACAAGGTGCTGCGGTGAACCGTCATATCCTGTAGGAATGCCATATTTCCGACACGCCCATTCATAAAGAAGCAAAAGGGCCTGATGGATACAGGCATGGGCCAGGGCAGAAAGATCTGCCATAGTTTGGGAAAGGTCTGCCCGGCCGGCAAGGTCACGCCAGGCAATCCGAATCATTTCGCGCAATCGAAATTTGCGAAGAATAGAGAATAGTTTGGCTTCCTCTTCTAATTCGGACAGCCCCGACAAAGACTTTTTAAGCTTATGATTGTAATGATCGGGCGGATATTCTCTATGAAGATCACCGCTTTGAACGAGATCGGCCAGCATGGCCGGGTTAATGCTGCAGCTTCCGGTAACAAAATTGCTAAAAGCAAAGACCCGTTTTAGAACTTCTATAAACTCGGAATCATACCACAAAGAAATATCGGCGTGCTTTGCAGCACTGCAGAATGCATCCCATTTGCGTTGGGAATCTTCGATCATCTCTTGTGGAAGGTCGGTAATCGGTTTCATTTGTGTTGATATTTCACTCATATTGTTACACATCAATATACATATCGTAATACCCAACCCGGACAAGCCGGAAAAGTTACAAGTGAGCTAAAGTTTGAAGTGAACTAAAGTTAAGGAGTCGCCGTGCTCCGACTTTTATACAAATTGGCAGTATTCCTTAATTTTCATTATACAAGGCACTTCACACTTAATTCTCTAAGCAATTTTTTGCTACAAAATATACAAAATCCACAATTAAGCACCTAATGTCTGAAATCTGTACTCCCCAAAGATAACCCGCCAAGGTTAACAATACCATATTCTATATACGATAATAAAAACCGTTTAATATCTCAATCTTTTTTCTTTAATCAGATCAGTGCAGGGTAAATATTTGATTTCGGTGCAGCGTAGCGACGGCGTGAAGCGTTTTCCCTGTATTGGGATTCAAATGCGTTTGCCCTGCAGATTCCGTGTGGTTGCTCTTGAGGAAAAAACCAATATCATGTAAAATCAAGTTAAATAGGACGCAGATTTTCGCAGATATACACAGATAATATTATTTTTTCACTTTAAAAATCTTGACAATCTGTGCTCATCTGTGTCCAAAAAAGAAAATTCCTATACTATTAAATTATGATCAACATTACCCCCACAATTGCAATCGGTGAAAATGAAATCAAACTGGACTTTATACGATCATCAGGCCACGGCGGACAGAATGTCAATAAAGTTGCCACGGCGGTTCAGCTTCGCTTTGATGTGAAAAATTCTCCTTCTCTTTCCCATGATGTTCGAACCCGTTTGGTTCGTCTTGCAGGCAGGAAAATCACAGAACACGGGATTCTCATTATCCAGGCCGGCCGGTTTCGAAAACAGGAGCGTAACCGACAGGACGCAATTGATCGCCTGAAAAAATTAATCCGGAAAGCATCTGAGAAACCTAAAGTACGCATTAAAACCAAACCGACCCGGGCTGCAAAAAAACGGATGCTGTCGGCAAAACAACATCGAAGTAAAATAAAGCGGATGAGGCGGGGGGTTTCAACTTCCGAGGAATAATTTCAAAAGTTCGGTGCCGACTATTTTAATCTAATAAATACACTTTTTCATCAAAATGAATATTCTCATTTTAGTTCTCTTTACAATTGATATCATATTTATATATCAATATGTTAGAAAGATTCAGAGTTGCAAATACTGGCAAGATCAAAAAGGTTTTGACAAGCCGAAATTTCGTGAGATCGCTCAATGTTATCCCACAAGATTCAGACACTGAGGTAACAACGGAATATCTGAAAAATAATAAGGACTTGATATTAACAGTTCGAATTTGATAGCACAGATACTAAGATTTAAATAAACAGTAAGTGAATCACCGGCCTGCGCCTGGCCGCGCTGACCTTGCGCAACCAATCGAATCGGGGCCGAATCCTGAAGAACTTACCCGAGTAGAATCGGTACATCATAGATTATATCCTCTCTAAAGTTCTATCGCAACAACTGCCACCCATTCACAAAAACTAGAAACTTTTGGTTGCAGTGCTACTCAGGGGATATGTAGAGAGGATACGGAGTAAAGTTCGCAGCATTTTTGACACCACTATTCAGATTCTGGGTTTTTTTGATGAGTTCCAGAAGGGTTTCAGTTGTGTCAGTGGCTTTCTTTTTGGTAAAGCCGAGGTGGTTGGTCAGTGTTGATATTATGTCGGCTTTGGTGAGTGTCCCAAACTTTTTCTTTGGCATGGAGGCTCCTGTTTCTTTAGTTGTTTACGTTTACGACGTTCCGCCTTTGCTTTCGCTTGCTTTTTTACAAGTTGCTCAATGCTGTGGACTTTATCCGGTCGTCTTTTTCCAAAACGTTTGAAATAAAGGTTCTCGATAAACACCGGCAGTGGCGCTTTCCAAGGCTCTTGCTTATGATTTGCTTTTTTGCCGAACTTTTTCGGATTCATGCCAAGTTCCCTTGCCATCTGTATTTGGGCATGGGAAAGGCGATATTTCTTTCGTGCATTAACCCATACTTGATACTTATCCGAAATTTTTAGTTTTTTTGCCATGCGTTGGTATATTTTTGGGGGTAATTCGAAAGATTGACCTTGGAATTTTTATGTTTGTTTGTCGAGAACATCAACCACAGTTTTAAGCAGCATAAAGACAAAGCCTGCGTCTTGTTCAGTCAATAATATAGGATCTTCCTCGTAAGGTGCTTCCATAAGTGTCTCTGTCACGTATTTCAAAACATAGGGTTGCTCGGAAAGTTGCACTCTGGCTATTCTTTCAAAAAATTTCTCATGTACTCCTTCCAGGCTTTGTATGAAATTTTCGTTTTTTTCATAATATTCGATGATCTTTTCAGGTGAAATTCTCTTGATTTTCTTTTGAGAGCTTTTTTGAAACATACGAAATACGACAAAAAACATATACATAGCAAGCTCTTTTACTTGCTGATCTAAATCTTGGGAAAATTCTATGATAAAGCCCAGGAGGTTCGGCTGACTTTTACTTAACTTTTTAATCCTTTTGTTTATTTGATCCGGCGAGAATCCAGCCGTTTCTTGCCAGATTTCCTCTACTAATTCTTCAGGTATGGGTTCCATTTCAGTCCTTTTTCACTAAAGATTATTAGTAAGTTCAACCTATTTTTCAGATATGTATATCGTTTCTGGGTTTTATCATTCCTGACACCGATCGCCAGTGCTTTCCATATTCTTTCAAGCTGACCCTGGAGGTCAGACAATGTGCTTTGGTTAAATTTCGTCATCTGCACCTGTTTGCCCTTTATTCCACCTCATTATTAATTCTGCGAGAAACTGTATTTCCCTATCTGAAAGCTCCTTTTCTTTCTTTATCCCATGCCACTTCTGAATACAACCCCGGCAACAGATGGCGGCAGCATATTGAGACATCCTCAAAGCACCATATATTGCGAACTAATTCCCTTGACATACAATATAGTGTCCCCTATATATTCTGTTTGTTTGAAGATTTAAGTGCATGGAAAGTGACTTTATTCTTGGGAGAAATTACAAATGGTTGATTCATACGATATAAAAATAAAAAATGAAATTAATGGGATCATGGAAAGAATTAAAAAAATAATGACAATAATTGAAGAGCTTGACCCGGCTAAGAATGAGAATTCAACACAAGATGAAAACCAAGCAACTATGACTGAAGTGGTATGAATAATGACAGGCCATATCAAAAAAAATACAACCTACCCATAATACACTCCTAAATGATTCCCTTAAAAGATGAAAATCCATCCAAAACCATTCCGGTTGTAAATATTTTTCTGATCGTAACCAACATTTCAGTCTTTATTTATATGAATTACTTTGCGCCGGTTGCCACCCAATCCATAACATTTAAATTGGGATTTATACCCTACGAACTGTCTCATTTCGTTGATGTTAATCCGAAAAACCTTGTTCCAATACCACTGACCATTTTCACCGCAATGTTTATGCACGGGGGATGGCTTCATTTGCTGAGCAATATGCTCTACCTCTGGATCTTCGGGGATAACATTGAGGATGTTCTGGGCCATGTAAAATATCTTTTTTTCTATATCATGTGTGGAATAGCAGCAACTTTGGTCCATGGATTTATAAATATCAATTCACAGATTCCGACTTTAGGTGCCAGTGGGGCAATTGCCGGTGTCCTTGGTGCATATATCTTCCTTTTTCCAAAAGCGCGGATAAAAACCCTGGTGATATTATTTGTGTTCATACAGATAGTCCATATTCCTGCTGTGATAATGCTGGGTTACTGGATCTTGTTACAGGTTTTAAGCGCATATGCTGAGCATAGATCAAGGACGGGCGGAGGTATAGCCTGGTTTGCCCATATCGGCGGGTTTGTTGCCGGGTTGGTTTTGATTATTATGATGAAGAAACCAGGAAGGAGGCGATATAAGCCTTTTTAAAAAATAAAGGATAATCTAAATTTCATTAGCGATTAGCAAACCACGTACAATAAGCTTGAACCTTTTTTGCATTTTCAGAGTTCTCTTCAACTACTTTTAGATCTACTAATGGGAAATCATATCTCTTTCGACCTTTCCTACAAGCTACTATCACACCATATAGATCATCAGTTAGCTCAATACCAAAGACTTTTAATAAATCTCCCTGATTCAATGGACCTCTTGACTGATATTCAACAACCGTTTCAAAAGGAAACTGAACCTTTTTCTCTAAATGGTTCTCCCAAGCCTTCATAACATCCAACTCATCAAAACTTTCCGCTGAATTAACAACTGATTGAATGAGTTCACCCTCCTCGCCCATACTTAACCATCCAAAACGTTTTTCGAGTTCATCTCTAATTTTATTGACGTCAAGCTCCGAATCCCTTGGTTGTGTGAGTTCAACTTCATAAGCATACAAATAAATCACCGACCAATCTAAATTTTCTCGTTCACTTTTTCCAATATAAAGTTTCGGCATATTGTTAAGAGTGATACTATCCCATTTAACACCAACTGTAGGTTCTTCATTGTCTTCTTCAATTATTTCGAATACCCTTCCTTGCCATTCACTCAGATCAAAATCTGGATCATCCGGGCATTGAACGCCTTGTTTAACCTTTACAGATTGTCCTATTTTGTATTTCATTTCCCTTGTCACCTTACCTGAAATATCAATAAAAGCCGGTAACTCCGCCTTTGAAATTGTCCCATGTTGCTTCTACCTGTTTTTTCTTTCTCTTGTACTTCGGATTCTTTTTAAGACACTTCTTATCTTTCCTGACAATGGCACAGAGTTTTGGGTTATGAAGATCTTTACAGTTATCGTGATTATATAATGGGCATTCCGGATACATTTTTGACATAAATCTTTTGTTACTTCTATTTCGTGTTCGGTTCATGCCTTCACATAAACACCTTTTTCCGCACTTTTAATTTTGCCCTGCTTTTTCAGTTTATAAACAATGTTATAAGTTTTTTTCTGATTGAAACTGCTCTTTTTCATCAGTGTAGAAACATCAACACCCTTTTTGCTTGTTTTTATAATCCCGAAAATTGTATCAGCTGCCGTTAATTTGGCGGGTTTCTTAGTGGTAGATTTTTTAGTCGGTTTTGCCTTGGCGGTTTTTATTTTCTCAAGCTTCCCAACCGCGACAATCATTTGATCAACTTTCTTAGCAAGCACTTTAATTTCTCTGTTAATCGCCTGCAGGTTCTTTTTCAGATTCTTTGTCATTTCATTTTCCCCCTTTGTAAGTTCATAAATTTTCTTACTGGAAGGTACTTGTTTAACCCGATATCCCAGTTTAAGCGCATCGCTTTTCGTCATTTCAGAACTGACACCAACTAATTTAACAGGCCTCCGAGATCTTGTATATTTGGCACCTTTACCTGAATTATGCGCTTCCAACCGGTTTTTCAGGTTATTGGTTGTCCCGCAATACAAAGATTCATCAGAACACCGAATCAGATAAACAACCCATTGTCTTTTATCCATTTTTCAGTTTTGATTATCCACTCGCTCTTTCAGTTCCTTCCCAACTTTGCAAAACGGTAATATTTTAGATTTAACCTGTGTCGGTTCCCCGGTTTTAGGATTCCTACCAGTATACGCTTTGTATTTCTTGACATAAAAAGAACACAATCCCCTGATTTCAACCCTATCGCCATTTGCCAAGGCGTTTGACATCTCGTTAAAAAAAAGTTTCACCACAGATTCTGATGCTGATTTTGTGAGTCCGGTTTTATTTGCAAGGGCGATGATTAGATCTATTTTGTTCATATAATCTTCTCCATCTCAGACTAGAACGGTTTTTGTACAGCTTCCGGATTGCTGATGATTAAATTATATCCAATCAATAAAGATCAAAGATCGAAAAAAGACTCTTTTCCCAAGTGTTTAGAATATTTTTTTAAAAGATTATTTAAAGAATCAGGGCCATCAATGTAAATCCAGTCATCAATTGACCCGAGAAAACAATAACGTTCAGCAATAAAAGTTCGTTTTACTTTGTTATCAAGAGTAAATCGTATTACAGGTGAATAGTTAATTGCGGAATTGACTGCAAAATCGATGGCTGACTTTTTATCTTTAAAACCTGGTGCAAATATACTGCTAATCATTTCCTTTAATTCATCAATGTCCTGGTCTGACTCAAAAATAGTGATTACCTTTAATTTAACATCAAAAATGTAACGTCCTGAAGTATTTATCTTTTTTAAACATTTGTCAATTAAATGCCTTTCAATATCTGTAATAATTCTGGGTTGTTCCTTTCTCAAAAACACTTGAGCATTGGTCGGATGTTCATATATTTCATAACCATCAGGTATTTTTTTAACCAATTTGCCTTCTTTTTTCATAGAGAAATGATATTTGGGCTTCCCTGTCTTGGTCTTACCTTCATGAAGATAATACGTTTTAGACTTTCGATTTGTATATTGAACTGTCAAAGAAAATATTCCTTTTTCAAAGGGGAAATTTATATCCGTTAATCATTACTATTAACTCTCTCCAGCAACTTCGCCGAGCATTTAAAAGTCACAACCCTCCTGAGCGCCAATATCATACTTTCACCGGTAGCGGGGTTCCCTTTGAATATCAATCTTATTGAAAAAGGAATGACCTGACGCAAAAAAAACAAAAGGAAAATTATTTTGGCTGTGAAACGTGATTATCTGAAAAAGATAAGATTTTCCCGGAAAAGCGAGGATTTAATTAAAAAGTCGGTTTATTAAAAAATCAAATAAACTGCCTCAAATATTTACACAGCGTCTTTTAGTTTCTTTCCGGCTTTAAATTTTACTGCATTTCTCGCTTTAATTTTTATTTTCTCTCCTGTTTGAGGATTACGACCCTTTCGAGCTTTCCGGCGAATTTTTGTAAATGTACCGAATCCTACCAAAGTCACCTTCCCGTCTTTTTTCTTCAGTGCCTTTGTAACGTTTGCTATAAAAGAATCCAGGGCAGATCCAGCAGCAGCTTTAGAAATTTTTGCATCCTTTGCCATGTTTTCAACCAATTCAGCTTTTGTCATTAATTTCCTCCCTTTTTAGTTTTGAGTTTGAACCTAACAACCTTTACCTTTCACAAATTCACGACTTCACCATCATCCACAAGTCTCACGTTTGGAAAATAATCTTTAAACTTGTCCGGATGAAAGCTGTGAATAAGTATAACCATTTCAGGGGTCATTGCGTCAACCAGCTTTTTTAAATCTTCAAGTTTTGCATGGCCACTTTTATGCAAATGTTCATATCTAACACCTTTATCTTCGAGATAAGATTTCAGATTTCGCAATGGTTTGCTCCGTTCAAAATAACCGCGCCACATGGAATAGATCCAAGTCGCATCTTTTAGGTCTAAAAACTTTTTAATATCCCAGATGAATCCGGGTCGGATCAGCATGACGGCTTTGTTTTCGATTTCATTCAGTCGGGTCCATCTGATGCCATTGGATCGATGCCGTTTGAGAATATCGCCAAGTCCCAGCTTTTTAAAACGCCTTGCAAGAAGTTGCGGATAACACACCCTGATATTAGCACATGAAGCTTCCTGATGCACATTCATGAGTTGACATCATTAACACTACGCTGTCTTGATACTTTCGGTCAGTACAAGGGCGATCAGACACGTCTTACAGATGCCTTCACACATGCTGCCGAAATAGGGCAGGGAGCCGTGCTGTGCAAAGATGGTCCCGGGTCCGTTGTCGAATTTGTATCCGTCTAAGCTTTTCACATTTCCATCAAACCTGATAGTGAAACCCCACCCCTTTTCAACCAGGATCTCCATGATTCCCCAGGCGTTGGAGAGATGCTCTTCATCCCTCAATCCTCCAAGTTTGACATTGAAATTTTTTTCCACGAGCTCCAGCAGGGGCTTTTCCTCCAAATCCAATATGGCATCTCTGTCCATATCATTCCTTTCCTAATGTTGATAACCTTATAAAAAGTCAGTCTGCGTCTTCTTGTTCGGTGGAGGTGCGCTTACCCATCCCCGCCATTTGAAGTGAATTCAAACGGTCCCACCCCCACCATAAGCCGTGGCTTACCCGCCCTCGGCCTATTGATGGACTTTTTACGAGTCGATTAATGTTAATATAAGCTAAAAAAGGCCTTTTGAGACCTCCTGTCAAGCGCTTCTTTCAATTTATTGTAAATTTCGGATCAAAGCTGCCACCCTTTGGGGAATAAACCTGCTACTGATTCCGGGGGAAACCTGTGGAATTGGCGTCGGGCCAAGCCAATTTATTGATATAAATTAACGTTATTACGGGTTCCCGTATTGTATGCTTTTTCCCCTGTCATGGGTCAATAGTAGACTTGACGCCATTTCTTCTATTTCGTTTTTCATCTGCGGAATGTGTTTTTCCGGTGCCAGTGAAGGTTATCCTGTTCCGGCCAGAAGATTTCTTTTTCCGGTGTGAAAATGGGTCGATCGGTCAACGTAAGGATATGGCCGGGAAAGTTTTGCTCCACCATCACGCGTTTCGAGACCAAAACCTGATATTCTTTGCTGACGCTCACGAGTCCTTTATCAAAAGACCAGTGGCAGAGCTTACACAGCGCCATTCCGTTGGTGGGTCGGTCGTCAAAGCTGTCTTTCCATGGTTTGATGTGGGCGGCATCCACAATGGTATGGCCTTCGGGCGTAAGCATGCGAATGCCGCAAAGGGCACACCGGTGCCGGTACAGGGAAACAATGGTTTTGCGGAACCCACTGTCTCTTATCTTTTTCTGCCAGTCGGATTCATCTGTTACTTTCCCAAAATCTTTTTTCCATTCATCCACTTTCAGCAGTTTTTTGCTGTATCGATACACAGCATAGTTTAAATGGCCCTGCTCTAAAACCTTGGTACGTATCTCAGGGGCGAAATAAGTTTCGATTAGAGCCGCCCGTAACTGCTCCCGCGTTTCCGGGTTGCACATCAACTGGAAAAGTTCTTCATCCATTCGAGCGCCGGCACACACCTCACGCAGTTTTGCCATGGAACTGAAGTTAATATTGATCTGGTTCTCAAAGGTCGGATTTGGGATCAGGTGCCAGAATCCATCGGTTTTCAACCTGGGAAACGGATAAGGCATGCTCGTTTTTGAGCCAAGCGGCATAATGCTCTTCCAATAACCGTTAAAGGTCTCGATGAGTTCAAAGGAAGGTTCGATAAAGTTTTTGATAATTAATCCCTGAGCAATCAGATCCATAATCGAGAGAAGAAGAAACGGTTTGTGAGGCGCCTGATAGGTGGTCAGTGCCAACCACTTCTTACGGTCTTTACACGTCCGCAGGCGGAGAAAGCTTTTGAGGTATTGGGCAAGAGACATTTAATCTCCCGGCTCTTAAAATATGTACTGTATGTTATACTGTTTTAATCAATGATCAAGGTTTGACCCCAGGCCCAGACGCTCGCCAATACGAGGTTCATTGCTGATCAATCGTCTCAGCTTGGTTCTCAGCGCATTGGCCAGGGTTTCCGAAAAGGTGGTGAGCAGCACCCTGGCATCCGGGTCGGTGCGGGCCAGAAAGACTGCCCGGTGAAGTGCAACGATGGTCTTGCCCGTCCCGGCCGAACCTGAAACTCGAGCCGGTCCGTTGTATTCCCGTTCAACCAACTGCCGTTGATCCGGATGCAGGAAGATGGTCCATTTCTCCCAGGGATAGTCCAAGGCGCGTTTCAACTCTTCAACATTGCGCATCACCCGGAATCGACGCTGTGCATCGGGATGGTCAAATGGGTTCGTACCCACGGCAACCGGCTGTGCCACTTGCGGCGTCACGCCGGTAGCCAGATCCAACAGGGCTTCGGCGGCTTCACTCGGCAAGTGGTCAAGCAGTTCCAGAACTGTGTCATCATTGGCTTGGCGAACATCGTCTATCCACTCAACCGGCACACCGTAGCTCAGCAGAATATCCTCAGATATTTTCGCAAAAAATAACGGCTTGGATTGAGCAGGTTGCTGGACCTCAACATATTTAAGGATAGGGATTTCCCTTACCGTTTCGCGGACTTCGACCAATTGCGCCGCACCGGTTTTCGGGTGTGTTTCAAGCTTGCGTCGCTGGGCCCATCGGTAGGCATCATCGTGGTGAGCAACATAGCACAGCAACAAGCTCGCATCTGTTTTGTGCACTATCAGCCTAATGTCCTGACTTACACGTACGGACCAGAAGTTGGAATCCTTGGTCCCTTCCAGTTTATGGAACTGCATTCCCGGGTTGACCGGATTTAATTGCAGGTCGAAGGCCGTGGTCTTGACGGCCTTTTGTTCCTGACCAGTGAGTTTGGTAAGACTATCGGTAAATGTATCGGCGATTCGGAATTCCATTAGTTCACCCGAAACACTTTCATTACCTCATCGCCAAGATGATTGATCACCTTCACGGCGATGCGACCTGAGGCAGGCCTGTCGAAGGGGCGGGATATATCACTGTTGAGAGTGTCCCAGGCTTCTTGGTTGACCTCTGCCTTGAGGGTGGTTTTGAGGGCTTTATATGGATCGTTTGCCCCAAGGAAATAGGCATGGCGTACAAAGAAGCTTTCCTCATTGTAATCGGTATCGATAAACCAGCAGGCGATGCCTTCAGCCCCGTCGCTACGGACCTCGCCGGTATTGGGGTGAAATACATCCACGCCCTTGATCTTTACCTTGACCTGATTTTTCTCGGCATCCAGAATATCGATGTCCGGCTCACCAAAGATAACAAACAGGTTGCCCTTGCCGGTGTTCTTGAGATCATCGGCCATGTGCAGATCGGCATTCATTCGGGCCTTGAGGATGGGAATCCTGCCGAGCTTGTCAAATTCTGAAGAGTGAGCGTCATAGTTAAAAGCACAGGCGATGAGGGCATCGAAGTCCGCATCCCCGGCTTCACGGGCAGCAGCCACCAGATCAGGACGGGAAACCGTGCCGAACTCCGGGCCGATAAAGATGGCGGCTCGTTTTTCAACACCGGTGTCTTCATCGCCTTCAAAGTATCGTCCTTCTGCACATACAAGCTCGCCTGGCCATGGGGTGATCGATGAGAAAGTAATCTTGTCCTCTTTATGGGCCTGCTGCACCCCGGCGGTCTTGAGGTTTTCCAGGATCATTTGGGCAAAGTCCTGCTTTTGCCCATACCCGGACTTTGATTCGGCCACATTGTCGATCAGCTCATCGTTTTCATCCACACCCAGCACACGGTGCGGCGAAAGACTTTCCACGGTGAACGGCCCGGCCACACGGACTTTCTTTTTGTCCACGTAGGGTTTGTCGTAAAGGAATTCAAAGTTAGCTTTGGCGGCTATGGAGGCGTCGATTTCTTTTTGGCGGGCGATGCGCTGTTTCCACCACTGGGCGTGCAACTTCTTGGCTTTGTCTGACCACTTATCTCCTAAATCCCGGGGGATTTCCCATTTCTTCCATGTCTTGCCCAGCGCCTTGTTGAGATTTTCTCGTAGCGGTTCCAATGTCTCCTGGAATTTTTCCCAGATGACGTCGATTTCGGCATTGTTGGCGATGGTTTTGAGCATGATGTGCGGTACTCGTTCGTAGACAAAGCCTTGCCGAATATTGCCATGGGTGGATGCTTCCGAAGGGCCTGTGCGCGTCACTTCAGCCTCTTTGGTTTGGCCGTCGCGACTGTCGGCAAGAAGATAATAGGGATACCGTGCCCCCATAATGCGAGCACGAGCTAAAGCAAGAGCAACACGAGAAGTGTCAATCATGATCCATCTGCGCCCCCATTGTTCTGCGACGTAACTGGTAGTACCAGAACCACAAGTAGGATCGAGCACAAGGTCGCCTGGATCAGTGAAGCTCAGCAAAGCCTGTTCTACTATTCGTGTGTTTGTCTGAACAACGTAAACTTTGTGTTGTGCACCTGCAAGACTTTTAGTCCAAATGTTGTTGAAAGGCGCGGCGGGTTTATCGTCCCATGGTTCGATGTAGAAAGGTCGAGTTTTACCTTTTGCCACTCTTCCGGCACATTCAAGTCGCCTTCTGCCATATTCATGAGTCCGCCAATGTCGGCTTATGCCTGGATAGTATTCTTGAGAAAAAATATCCCATGGAACTTGGGAACTACCAGAGTCGCCTTCTTGCGTAAGCGTAATATCCGTCCGAATGGGCACTTTGTCTGTTGGAATGAGATCTGGATCGTCTTTCCATTCTCGCGAAATTGCCTCAATCCGTAGCTCTGAATCAAGCGTCTTGGTGAATTTTGAAAAGTCGATCCCGGCTAACGACTTTTCTGGCCTAATCGGGCGATATTTAAGCAGCTCTTTTGACTTTGCATATACGACTAAGTAGTCAGCAACAGATGGAATGAAGTTTGATTCTTGGTGGTGTGTTTTCTTTACGGTTATTAAGCATATAAAATTTTCATCACCAAGGATTTCATCCATTAGAGCCTTAGTGCGATGAACATTCTCATCGCCAATTTGCACAATAAGGCAGCCTGATGGGCAAAGAAGATCTCGAGCGACTGTCATCCGATCGCGCAGGTAGGTTAAATATGAATGAATACCATCATGCCAAGTATCACGAAAAGCTCTTACCTGCTCAGGTTCTCTTGTGATCTCTGTGACCCTATCGGTTGAGTCAACTTTTGGACTTGTCGTTGACCATTGGAAGTTAGAATTGAATTTTATGCCATAAGGGGGATCGATATAGATACACTGCACCTTACCCCGCAACCCTTCGCGTTCCGCCAGCGACGCCATCACCTGGAGGCTGTCACCTAAAATCATGCGGTTCGACCAATTGGCGTCATGCTGATAGAATTCGGTTGACCTGGCCGCGTCGGGCAGGCCGTTGAAGTCGGAAAACAGATCAAGCTGTTGGGGGATGCCTGCCTTTTCCTGCGCTTGGGTTTGTTTCACCAAATCGTCAATCAGGACCTTGGGATGTACCTTCTCCTGGATGTACAAGGGCGGCGCCTGGACCACCAGGTCGGACCAGTCCTTCTCATCCTTGCCGCGCCAGACAAGCTGAGGATCGAGATCGCGGTTGCGGCGTTCGTAGGCCACGCGAATGGGGCTTTGCTCATCCTTGCGCATCACCGACTGGTACTCGGCCGTGGGGATGTTTTTGCGGGAGGCCTCGTCATGGGTGAGGGTTTCAACGGTTTTGGCATTCTTTTTCTTTTTTCGTGACATCATTCAATCCCATTTTGTCCTTTTACCAGCGTGAAATAATTCATATCTTCATTATTCTTTCAGGGTGACAATATGTCCTGTTTGTCCGGTTTATATCCCGTTCGAGGGCCATATGTCCCAAAAGCATCCCATTCTTTTTGTAAATTACCTACTCGTACCCCAACTTTTTTGGTCTTATTTTGTCTGTTTATCGGCCTTATGTCCATCATGAGCCCTTTGAGCCCTTTGTGATGCCTTCCCAAATCATGAGCCCTTTGAGCCCTTTATGAGCCCTTTGCGTGAAAGCACATAGTAAGTCCCTTTCCCGGTTGTTCCTATTTTGCGCAGAACACCTTTCCGTTTAAGCGCTTCGAGATGTCGTGATGCCGTTGGTTTGGTTACCCCAAAATTTTCTTGGTACGACTTGTTGGTGATTCTATCTCCGGTCTTTAGCATCACAACCAGCTTACGCTCCTTATCTGACAATCCAAGTTGTTCCATTACCGCATCTGTCAACCAATCCCGCCAGAGCGTTACAACAAAATGGGGTCCGCGTTGCTCAAAGTCAGGCTCAGGGAGTCCCGCTTTCCGGCAATCTGCAATCATATCCGTTGTACCGGTTCCGGCTTTTTCCACGTATTTGACCCGGAACAGCGGCTCGGCGATCAAGGGATTACGCGGTATGGGGCCATGGGGCTTGCGCAACAGTTCCGGGGTGAGCCCGGGAGGCAGTTCTCCGGGGTTCCACACTTCGATGCGATCGGCAAATATGATAACCTGGACAAATCCGTTGTGGCGGTAATTCCGGTGGGCAACGGCATTGACGATGGCCTCGGCGATGACAGGGCGGGGAATCTCGAACTCAACGGGAGCCTGCATGCTGGTCGCTCGTGTGCCCACGCTGCGGTCGATCTTGCCCAGGACGAACTCCACCGCCTGATCGATCACTTCAAGCAGCCTTCCTTCATAAGGCTGCTGGGATGCGATGGGCTTGCGCTTTTTGGTTCCATGGAAATGAAAGCAATGGACCTGCGCATTGTTGAAGAACCTGCGCGGATTTTTCCCGAACAAAAGCATGGCGGCATTCGTAGGCCGGCCATCTCGCAGCAGATTGAAATTCAGCAGAACCGCTTTCGGGCCGCGAGACCCCTTGAGTTTCAACCGGCCTGCGGCCTCAGCCGTTTCAACAAAAGCTCTCACTTCCGCGTTGTCCACATCCCGGAGCGTTGCCCCGTTACACACACTGTCGTCAAACGGCGTGGATCTGATCACACCACGATTTTCCAAGCACTCCACGAGACTGGCGTAGACTTCGCGGATCAGGCCGGGTGTATCTGAAAAACGACGACGGGTGACCTGCCGTCCCGCCCTTCTCACCAGTTTGGCCATCTCCGGTTCACGCGCCTTGTCGTCACTGCCCTTTACAAAGACCAGCCGTTCGCGATGGGTTTTGGTAGCGTGTTCAAATTCCAGTTCCGTCGGCGACTTTCCGTCCTGGTTTTTCCATCCGTACCGGTTGCCGAAAATGGCAAGGTAGATGTCACACTGTTCGACCTCATTTAGGTAGATATCGTCAGGCTTGCGGTCTCCAGCAGGAATATCTTCGAACAGGAATACATCGGATATGAACCGGCTCAACAAAGGATCATGGGTGATGAAATCCTTCACCGCACGCCGTTCCGCCGCGAGTTCCTTTTGAACGCTGCTGATGAAAATTTTATATGGTGTCGCCGGCATGGTCATCAGCCTTTTTGCGTAAGGTTTGCTCGATCATTTTGTTGAATTCAGATTCAACCTTGGCTTCAAAATCAGATTCGATCTGATAGACCTCGGTGAACTCGGCAAAGGCCCAGCGTCCGAGCCGGCAGAGATTGTTCACTCCGGGTACCCAATAGGTTTCCATGGTCGCTTTCTTCTCCTTGGCGTCTTCACGACGATAGCCTTTGATCTCTACAATCAAGTGTAGTGGGTCGTCTTGCCCATCGTCCACCAATACAATAAAGTCGGGCCGGTAGACACGCTTTTCAGAACCATAGCGGTATGGGACTTCCAGCCCGAGGCTGTGATTCTTTACGTATGCTTTGACCTTTTGATGGGACTCGGCAACCCGGCAGAACTCGGCCTCCCAGTCGCTATCGAGGATGACCCAATTAATATGGCATCGGCGTGCATCGGTCTGCCAGCGGCTGGTCTTGGAGGTGTTGAAGTTTACGTGGATGGTTGAGCCTTTGGGGTTGTAAGGGTCGAGGACCGCCTTGATGGGCTGTTCTCCTAATAGTGAGCGGGTGATGCCTGCGGTAATACGCTCACAGGCCGTATCGGCTATCATTTTGTATTTCAGCTGCGCGGGATAAGTGCCACCCTTACAGACCAGGTAACCGTTTATCCATTGCCGCGTGATACGTTTTAGCTGACCAAACAGCTGTAACTGAGCTTCCCCGTCAGGATCTCGCCATTTCGTCAAAACGAGGTGAGCGGTCAATTCGTAGAGAACCTGCGAAGGTCTCACGTCTCCGGTATGAACCAGGTTGAGGTCTACCTTTTCACCGATGATTCCGGCGTTCTGGGTCTCCGTCGCACCAATAAGATCCGGTGTTAATTCGAGCACAGAATCGTTGTTAAATTTTGCGGTCAGTCGATCTTTCGGCAGTTCGACCCGGTAGCCTGCAACACGCGGAAAGCTGATTTCCAGATGATCACGGTCAGGGCGGACTGCTTTGACATGGATGGTCTCTCGGGGTGGCTGTGGTGGCGCAACCACCGGCTTGGCTGTGAAGTCGAAGGGAATACCTAAAACGTCTGCGTATTCAACATTAAACAGGTTTTCTTCGTTGAGATCGTACGACTGCCGTCGAAGCGCACGACCGATGACCTGCTCGCAAAGCAGCTGGGTTCCGAAAGCGCGCACGCCCAGAACATGGGTGACGGTGTTGGCGTCCCACCCCTCTGTGAGCATGGAAACCGACACCACGCAACGGATCGAATCTCCAAGGCGGCCTTCTTTGCCGACGGTGTTCATAACTTCCCGGAGTATGTCCTGGTCGGTGATGTTCTCGGCCTGGCGGCGATCGCCGGTGCGTTCGATTATTTCGCGCCTAAAACGTGCGATTTCATCCGAGGCCATGTTGCGAAAATTCTTATCCAATGCATCGCCGGATTCAAGTTGTCGGCTGTCGATTAGCAAAGTCCGGGGTCGACCGAGCTGGTTTCCATGTTCGTCGAAATTTCGAAATAGTTCCAGTCGACCATTTTCGAGCTGGCTTGAACCGTCCTTATTCTGGCGGTAAAAGCCAGAAATATAATCGTAGATTAGCTTGGAAGTGGATGTATTGTTGCAAACGATGATGAAGCAGGGAGGCACGGAGATACGCTCTTCTTGCCAAAGCTCATAGGTTTTTGCGTAATGGCCGTACAGTGCTTCAAGTGCTGTTAGTAGTTGCGGTGGCAAGTTTAACGGATTAAGTGAGCCAGCCTTGCCACGTCCTTTCTTCGGCATTTTCTTTCGAATGTGTTCCCAGAGGTTTCGATACATAGGCATCTCTGCTCCAGGAATATTGTCAGCCACTGGCACCCGTGGCAGTTTTACAATCCCGCATTCGATAGCATCCATCAACGAGAAGTCGCTCATCGTCCATGGGAACAGGGTGCCTTCGGCATATCCTGACCCCCGGAGGAAAAAGGGTGTGGCTGACAGATCCATAACACGGGTGACGCCGAGTTTGCGGATTACGACTTCAAGCCCCGTGATCCAAAGCCGGGCAGCCTCGTTATTTTTTTGTGCCTCTTTTTTGTCATCTCCTTTCAGGGCGCTGACATCGTCTTCCCCCGGCTTCTCCCGATAGCAATGATGTCCCTCGTCGTTGATTGCCAAGATGTTTTTCATACCCATCAGGTCCGGTATCACCCGCTGAAGCATCTGGCCTTCTGTTTCCAGCGTGTTCAGCGCTTCACCACGACCCTGGAGGAGGGAGCGCCCGCCCTTGGACAGCTCCATGCGCTCTCGCAGCTTAAACGCATGGTAGTTGGTAATGACGATTTTGGCCCGATCCAAATCGTTAAGCATGTCGCCGGGCACCAGTTCACGGCTCTCGTAATAGCTGTCCGGGTCGTTAGGCTGAAGAACGCGGAGTCGGTCGCGGATGGTCAGCCCGGGGGTTACAACCAGAAACCCGCGGGTGAATTTCCGACTGTTGGGTCGGCGCACTTTGTTGATCGTTTGCCAGGCAATCAGCATGGCCATGACCATTGTCTTTCCGGCACCGGTAGCAAGCTTCAGGGCCAAACGCGACAGTTCGGGATTGGCGTCGTTATTGGCATTTGCAAGGTGCTCCATAAAGCCTTTTTCGGCTTTACCCTTTTTGGGAGCGACCTCGGTCAGCCAGATGGCTGTTTCAACTGCTTCCACCTGACAGAAGAAAGGCCGAAAGCTGTTGAACTTATGGTGCCGCCAATGCTGAAGCAATCGGGCGGTTTCGGGTGTGACTTTCCAATCATTTGGATTGGATAGGCTTCGCCATTGATCCACCTCTCGACGAAGCGCATTAATGATCGGGGTGGGATCGTATTGCTGTTCCTGGGTTGAAAGTCCTTTACCTTCATCAAGAAGCAGTTTTAACTGTTTTTGTAATCCCTTACGCTTTTTCGGCTTTGGAATAGGTGTGATAAATTTTGCGCTGCGGCGTTTTTCAATGATCCTTTGAGTCGGCTGCCCATCGTCATCAAGTTCCCAATGGCGCGCCGGGTACTCATAAGGAGAGTTAAGAACAGGCTTTTCGAAGAATCGATTATCCATCTTACTACTTCTCCTGAATGAAGAACCTTGATATAAATCGTTTGTGCCATGGCTCCCGTGACGAGCCATAAACCCACCAGAAGTTGTACTGTTATCCTTGGAGACGTTGACGCTGAACGTACTTTAAACCCTCATTAATAATCTGGGACGTATTCCGGAACACTTTGCAATTATGCGTTTTTCTATCTCGAACATTTAGAACGGCGATATTATATGATTGTTTGAAAAATTCAGGTTGGGAACGTCCTTTAGGACATGCAGTGAAGCGGCAGCAGGTGGTCATTACGACAGGAGAATCAAGGGGCGTTCCCGATATTCTCCCTGCTTAAAAAAACTCTGATGGTCTATAATTGAATACGGGGAAAAAATCAATGAAAATGATTAAGTGATTCAATATGTTACAAAAACGTTGTATTACGAAATCCGGGTCTGACCAAGCTAAGTGATTGTGTTTAGGTTAAATACGGTCAAAAAACAGCCCTTATTTTTTCTTAAAACCATGTTTTCGACATCAAAATGATTGCTCTAAGCATTTATAGCGAAAATTTATTAAAAACTTCTTTTTTATGCCATTCCAAAGCTTCTGGATGCGGGTAATAATTTTCATCTTAAGGAAGATTAATTGGTACCCCATTCATCTCCAATATCGAAAATTTATTCACACTTGCCTGTTTTGCTTTCGGGTGCACAACAACCTCAAATTGATCAGATATGGTACCCAAAACAAAATCAGACGTCTTCCGCAGGAAATCAGGTGTAACGATCTTACCATAAAAGGGAAGTAACGCACGAAAAATTTCCCAACGACGGTTTTTTTCTGTTTTAGGCATAAAAATCTAAAATAAACCTTTGGCACCGCCCCAGTACCATCTTCCGGAGCTACGGGGCAGGCAAATGAACGCAAATGGACACAGATTTTTTAATTAGCCGTCCCAGTACGATCTTCCGGACCTACGGGGCAGGCAGATGCACGCAGATGAACACAAAATTATTTATTGTTTGACAAGATCTACTGGATTTTAATGATAAAAATAATCCTGAACATCTTGTTCATCCTGTCGGAAAACAAACTTGTTTATAATTAAATCCCATTATATCTCGATTGGAAGTCGCAAATTGCGACCTCCAATTGTTCAATTCCTCTTTTGTGAGTTCAAACTGTTTCTCGATCCAGATCATCAGCGTTCATCCGTGTCCAAACTCTGTATTCACCAAACTACGCCGGCAAAAGTCCACGGCGGTCTGTTTGATCCCTTTTATTTGCATCACCTTCAATCCCTTTTGCCGTAAAAGCCCCACGAGCAGAACAATCAACAGGTCCACGGTAGCGACCACATCCACCGGATAGAACTCGCCCCGGGCAATACCGACCTCAAGGCAGCCGGTCAGGTAATGTTCGAGACGCCGGTGCATGGTTTCGATGTTACGGCAGCACAGGCCGTCAGGGTCCTTTAGCCGGGCCGGGCAGGCGCTGGCCGCCAGGTAGATTTGGTCGGGCATCTCTTCGACAATATCCAGGTGAAGGGCGATCAAATTGGCGATCTTCTCAAATTCCGTCCGGGTCTTCTTAGGTAAACCGTCCAGATGCGCATAGTACCTGGCAAAGGTATCAGATATAATACCGGTGAACAGCTGGTCCTTGCCCGTAAAGTGGTAGTAGATCACCGGTTCGGTAATGCGGGCCTTTTTGGATATCTGAAGGGTGGTGGTGCCGTCGAACCCCTGCGCGGCGAACAGCAGGGTGGCCGCCTGGATGATGTCTTGTTTTTTGTTGGTTCTCAGACCGGGCATGGACGCCTCTTTGTTATGGTCTCAAACTGGCAGGACAGGTGTACTTTTAGTGATTACTAAAGCAGGATTCATAACGCAGATGTTGGGAAAATGCAAGGTTTATTACTGGCAATTAACCATTTCACGGATTGAATTCGGTAAGCCGTGCCGGGTTGAGACACAGAGAAAGATTTTCATGGCCTTGGAGTTGAATTTGTCTAAGAGGTTTAAAATATTTTATGACACTGAAAACAACGATTTCCAGGCGTCTTATCATCTACCCTCTACTATTTTATACGATCCTTCTTTACAACACCCATGGTCCGCTCTTTTTCGATCCAAAAGTCCGTTTGGCACTGACTCACGCTATAGTAAATAGATGCGGCACCCCAATTCCGACTATTTTATCACCCGCAAACAGCTCAAGATGCTTTGTTTTTGAACTTTCACGAAGGGGATAATTTTAAGGAGAACTTCAATGCCAAAGACAGAAAATCTGATTTAGTTTAAGACATTTTTGTTATTTCTTCGACAAATTTATAACAAAAATGTACCTTGATATATGGGCACTCCCTTTTGGATAGGCATATTATGAAACTAATTTAGACAGTTATGGTTATTGATACTCTTGGCATCTATATTGCATTTAAGTGGTAATAATATGGATAATAAGATCCGTTTAATTATCTCTTGACAAATAAATAATAGAATATAGCTTTTTGTAAAAAACTTTATACAAAGTTGTATAAAGTAATCCATCACAAGACAAAGGCGTCTTTATCTGGTATAACTAGATTCAGACGTTTTTTTTTCGGATCATTTTATTACAGAATGTTTAGGAATGTTGACGCCAGCTATGAATAAAAAATTTATACCTAAAATAACCGTGTTTCACTGCATTAATGCCTTTACTGAAAACACTCATTCGATCTTTGTCGGCAGGAACGATTTTGAGGTTAAATTTATAAAGCTCCCCTGCTCCAGTATGGTTAAGGATATTTTTTTGCTTCGGGCGTTTGAAGCCGGAGCAGATGGGGTGGTCGTGCTGGTCTGCCCCGAAGGGCAGTGCCGTTATGTTGAGGGCAACATAAGAGCAAAAAAACGGGTTGCTTGGGTCAAAAATTTGCTGGATGACATCGGCATAGACGGTGGGCGGTTGTCTTTAAGCAATATTGCTGCCGGAGATACCGCCGCAGCAACTCAAATAATAGACAATGCACTGAAAAATCTGGCTGAGTTGGGTCAAAACCCGGCCGCATGAATGATTCAGTTGCTTAACGATCTTTTCGCACAATTTCTGCGTTATGCTCAAAAAATAATCCTCGGAATATCAAATTATATGCCTTTGGTTATTTTTTTTCGCATGCCTTGATCTTGAACGAAAATCCTCGTTAATCAAAAAAATCAAATGGAGTTAATCTATGATCGTTGCAGAGCAAAAACCATTATCGGAAATCAAGGAAATCATAGCACCCTATAAGAAAATCCTTATTCTGGGCTGTGGCACCTGCGTGAAAACCTGTTTTGCCGGAGGAGAGGACGAAGTTGCCGTGCTTGCATCGGCTCTGAGACTGGCCTGTAAAAAAGACGGTAAAAAAATCGAGATCGAAGAGCTTACCATAGAACGCCAGTGTGAAGACGAATTTATCCGGGAAAGCGCACCGGCTGTCTCTCGTAGCGAGGGGGTGTTATCTTTAGCCTGCGGCGCCGGCGTTCAGGCGCTTGCCAGACGGTTTGCCAGAACCCCCGTCCTTCCCGGTGTCAATACCACCTTCATCGGCGTTTTGGAAAAGCAGGGCGTCTTTACCGAAGAGTGTTCCGGCTGCGGTAATTGCAGACTGGACATATTCGGAGGAATTTGCCCGGTAACCCGCTGCGCCAAAAAACTTTTGAACGGCCCCTGCGGCGGATCACAAAACGGCAAATGCGAGATTAATCCTGAAACGGATTGCGCCTGGCAACTCATTATTGACCGGCTTAAGGCATTGGGGCAGATGGATAACTTAAGGAAATATATCCCCCCGAAAAATTGGAGCACCAGCCTTTCAGGAGGCCCAAGAAAACTGGTGAGAGAGGATCATATGATATGAATATGAACGCACAAAGCAGATTGCAGGAAACTTTATCAAAAGGAGAGTTTGCCGTTACCGCCGAATGCGGTCCTCCCAGGGGGGCGAATCCTGAGGTTGTCCGAAAAAAAGGCGAATTATTAAAAGGGTACGTAGATGCGGTAAACGTCACCGACAATCAAACCGCTATTGTGAGAATGTCGAGCATAGCGGCGTGTTCTCATCTGTTACAAATGGGTCTGGAACCTGTCATGCAAATGGTCACCCGGGATCGGAACCGGATCGCCCTGCAATCGGATATCATGGGCGCCTACTCTTTGGGCATCAAAAATATTCTTTGTCTTTCGGGAGATCATCAGAGCTTCGGCAGCCAGCCCGATGCCTTAAACGTTTTTGATATCGATTCCATGAATCTTATCCGGACCGTACAGACCATGCGGGATCAAGGAAAAGACATGAGCGGATTCGAACTCAACGGCCCGCCCCGAATGTTTATCGGAGCCGCCGCCAATCCCTTTGCCGATCCTTTTGAATATCGAGTCATCCGTCTGGCAAAAAAAATTGATGCCGGTGCTGATTTCATTCAGACCCAGTGCATCTATAATATGGATCGGTTCAAGGAGTGGATGAAAATGGCCCGAGATGAGGGCCTCACCGAAAAAGTTCACATTCTTGGCGGAGTCACCCCATTGAAATCTGCAGGAATGGCAAAATTTATGAACAACAAGGTGGCCGGCATGGATGTGCCCGAGCCTCTGATCAAACGAATGGCAGGCGTTCCCAAGGAAAAGGCTGTTGAAGAAGGCATCAACATATGCCTGGAAACCATTGCCGAACTGCGTGACATTGAAGGGGTTCACGGTGTTCATATTATGGCGATTGAGTGGGAGGAAATTGTCGGCCAAATCGTTGAGTCGGCCGGTCTTACACCAAGGCCCTAGTAATTGAAGATTTACGATTGATAATTGATGAACAGCGAAGCTTTGCCTTAAACCGCCAAATTGATGTTGAAAACTTTGCAGAGTTTCAGGCGCAACCGATACTGGATACATTATAAATTCCTTTTTTTCAAAGATTATTTTGTGTGCCAAAAACTTGATCCAATTGTTACGTTTTTGGTCTTTTGAAGCGTATAACGGTTGATGATTGAAAACTTTAGAGTTTTTTAATAGTCAATATTCAATCGACAATCGACATTTGAAAATCGACAATTGAAAACGGAGATTTTATGCCCAAGAAGTATCATATTCCCATAAAAACAGCAGAGCCAAGGTACAACCCCATCGGCAAATACGCCACGGTTGAGTTCCGGGAAGATTGTGCCGGCAGTTGCAAAGAGTGCGTCAAGAAAAAATGTGTCTTTGGGATTTTCGGGGACAATTATAAGCATTTTAGCACCATGAGCGAACCGGAATACCTGTATACCTGCATGAGCTGTTTTCGTTGTGTTCAAGAATGTACAAAAGGCATTTTTTCCCGGGTGATCAATCCGGAATACCGTACACTGGGAGACGATTACTGGAAACCTGATACTATCAACAGGCTCTGGTATCAAGCCCACACCGGTAAAGTTCCGGTTTCCGGAGCCGGCTATCGCGGTCCTTTTGTTGCCGCCGGTTTCGATTCCATGTGGACCGATATGTCTGAAATTGTTCGTCCCACAAGAGACGGTATCCACGGCCGCGAGTATATCAGTACCTGTTTCGAAATCTCCCGTAGAGCCACGCCCTTAAAGTTTAATGCCGATATGTCTTTGGCTTCGGATGTGCCTCCCATTTTGGAGCTTCCCATCCCCTTAATGTTTCAGTTGCCGGATACGCTTATTTTAAATGAACAAATTCTTTTGTCAGCGGCCAAGGCGGCACGAATTCTGGGAACCTTAATGCTGATCCGGCCTCAGGACCATAAGGTTCTGAGTCCATACGCCGATCATCTTATTCCTTGTTTAACTTGTGAAAATTACATGGATTACAAAGAGCTTATCCTCAAAAGCCGTGCCGTGGAACTGGCGGACGCCCCTGATATCGATAAAACGATTACTGAAATTCGTGCAATAAAACCGGATAGTTTTATTATTATCGGCATTCCGATGGATGCAACGGCTGCTTCCCGTGCTCTGGAACTTTCCTATGCCCATGTGGACACCCTTCATTTTTATGCCGATGAACACGGCAAAGAACTGAATACGGAGCATCCTATATTTTTAAAGGAAATGATTCGGGAAATTCACCTAAAGCTGGTGGATAATTTCGTCAGACAAAAAATTAATCTGGTATTTTCCGGAGGGATCGCCATGGCCGAACATATGGCCAAATCGATTATTTGCGGCGCCGACGGTGTTATCGTTGATATCGGCCTGTTAGTCGCTTTAGAGTGCCGGCTATGCTACCAATGTCGAAACGGTCTGCCCTGTCCGGCAAAAATAGACCATCAAATCGATCCGGAATGGGGTAGCCAGAGAATCGTCAATCTCATTGGCGCCTGGCACAACCAGTTAATCGAAGTGATGGGCGCTATGGGAATCCGGGAAGTTAGAAGGCTAAGGGGCGAAGTCGGACGCTCCATGTGGTTTGAGGATCTGGAAATGGAAAGTTTCGGTCCCATATTCGGTAAAAGAAAAATAGCAGGAATCAAATAACCTATGAGTAATAAAAAAAATAATTTTAAATTCCCCAAAATTGTCCAAACACCGGATCGGTTTCGCAATCCCATCGGCAAGTACACCATCCGGAGAAATGCCCGATGTATCTCATGCGGGCTGTGTGCAGAGCTTTGTCCTCATGGCGTGCATCCTCGATATGACAACTATTCTAAACCATTACGCCCTCTGGATTACAAATGTATCGGTTTTAAATGCAAAGAAAATGATTTTTTCTGCATAGATCGTTGCCCGGAACAGGCTCTGACACTTCGGCGTAATCCCATCCTGGACACTCTGGGCGATTACCGCTGGACCGCGGACATGCTCATCGGCCACTGGGAAATGGCGGAAACCGGTAATTTGCCCGTGGTTGACCTTGAATACAATCTGGGCAACTCCGGCGGCGGTTTTGATAAAATCCGCTTCAAAACACCGAAACCCGTTGATTACCTGGACTTAAGCGATGAGGATATGGATACCTCTGTTAATCTGAACAAACGGTGTGACGGTCGGCCTGAAAAGATAATCTCCATTCCGTGTTATGGCGGCGGTATGTCATACGGCTCTACAGCTCTGTCGGTCATGGTTGCGAGGGCGCATGCCGCGACACAGCTTAACACCCTTACCTGCACCGGAGAAGGAGGTTACCCTCAAGAACTACTCCCCTATGCCGAACATGTCATTACCCAAATCGCAACCGGTCTGTTTGGAGTAAAAGAAGAAACCATATTGTATACACCCATGGTGGAGTTCAAATACGCCCAGGGGGCAAAGCCCGGCCTGGGAGGTCATCTTTTGGGAGACAAGGTGACTCCGGAAGTCGCGGCCATGAGGGAAACCATAGTGGGGAATGCCCTGTTTTCGCCGTTTCCGTTCCATAGCGTCTACTCGGTGGAGGATCATAAAAAACATGTGGACTGGGTCAAAGAGATTAATCCAAAGGTACTGGTTTCCGTTAAAGTCTCAACGCCCACGGATGTTGACATGGTGGCAGTCGGCAGTTATTATGCAGGGGCACATGTTGTCCATCTTGACGGCAGTTACGGCGGAACCGGCGCCGCTCCGGATATTGCAAAGAAAAATATTGCCATGCCCATCGAGTACGCCATTCCCAAGGTACATAAATTCTTGGAAGATGAAGGCGTCAGAGAAAAAGTTTGTTTAATTGCCAGCGGCGGCATCCGTAATGCAATGGATGTGGCCAAGGCCATCGCACTGGGAGCCGACGGCGTAGTGATCGGCACTGCGGAACTGATTGCCCTTGAATGCGTTCGCTGTGGGCACTGCGAAAGCGGTCGAGGGTGTGCCCGCGGCATTGCCACTACCGACCCCGAACTGGGGGTTATGATTGCCCAGGATTGGGCCACTCAACGAATCGTCAATATGTATATGGCCTGGCGTAAGCAGTGGTGTGAAATTTTAAGGCAATATGGTTTAAAGAGCATCAAAGAACTGGTGGGCCGATCCGATCTGCTGGTACACCTCGATTATCTGGACGAAGAAGAAAGATCAAAATATCAACCGGCTCCTCAGGCGGAGCTTATTATTTAGACACTTTTTTTGACGGCTTCGTAAAAAGTCGTCACCCCGGCGAAAGCCGGGGTCCAGGTCAGTCATAAGCTTCTGAAAAGACTGGATTCCGGCTTTCGCCGGAATGACAAAAAATGATGTTTTTTGACTTTTTACGAAGCCATCAAATTTGCTTTAATTAACTGATAAAGGTATAAATAATGTTTTATGGCTTTGACTCAAATATAGAAAACATTTTGAAATCTCGGGGCCGCCTGCCTCATGGAAATACCCCCCTTAAAAAGTCCGCTGAAGAGGGCGGATGCGGTGTAACCGGTTTTATTTCATCGGTTCCGGTGCGTGGCCGCCATATTTATGAGCCTTCGGTTCAGATGCATAATCGCGGCAACGGTAAGGGCGGCGGTATCGCCGCGGTGGGCCTGTCCGCCCAAGACCTGGGGGTAACCCAGGAAGTTCTGGACACCCATTATCTGCTTCAGGTTGCCCTGCTGGATCCAAAATCCCGGCCGGACGTGGAAGAATCGGCTATTGCCCCATTTCTGGAAGTTCATAAAGCCGAACGTATTCAAACACTTGACGATTACCGAGACATACAAGGATTAGAAGTCAAGCCTCCGGATGTTTGGCGTTATTTTGTCAGGGTCAAAAAACATGTGCTGGATCGTTTTATTGAGGAGAATAAGCTTCAGGATTTAAAACCCGGCAAGGCTGAAGATGAATTTATCTATCAAAACTCTTTCCGTTTAAACCAAAAGTTTTATGCTTCCCTGGGCGAAAAACAGGCTTTTGTTCTTTCCCATGGCCGTAATATCATGATCCTGAAAATCGTCGGTTATGCCGAACAGGCCACCCAGTATTACTGTATGGAGGATTTCAAAGCCCACGGATGGATTGCACACCAGCGCTATCCCACAAAAGGAAGGGTCTGGCATCCCGCCGGCGCGCACCCCTTTATCGGATTGGATGAAGCCCTGGTTCACAATGGTGACTTTGCCAACTATTATGCGGTCAGCGAATACTTGAAGCAAAATAACATCTTTCCGCAATTTTTAACAGATACCGAGGTTTCGGTCCTGCTGCTCGACCTGCTCAACCGAACCTTTGAATATCCATTAGAATATATCATTGAGGCCATGGCGCCCACCTCAGAATATGATTTCGATTTGCTGCCACCGGAGAAACAGCATATTTATCGATACTTACAAGCGGCCCATATTCATGCTTCGCCGGACGGTCCCTGGTTTTTTATCATTGCACGCAACAACCCTTATGAACATTATTTTCAGCTTCTCGGTATTACCGACACCTCCATGTTGCGTCCGCAGGTATTTGCTTTGCAGGAAGGAGAAGTTCAGATCGCCCTGGTATGCTCGGAAAAGCAGGCCATTGATGCCACGCTGCAGAACCTTGCAACAGAGGACAACCGTTTTTGCCCCATAGCCGACAAATACTGGAATGCCCGCGGAGGCAGTGCAACCGACGGCGGCGCTTTCATTTTCACCGTCAAAGACGCCGGCAAGGGAGACGGCTCCAAAAAACTCGTGTGTACAAATAAATTCGGGGACGTTGTTAGCACACCGGAAAATCAAAAACCGTACAAAATAACCCCCGAACTTGTAACACCGGCAAATGCCGCCGAAATCGATCAGGCATTAACACAAGGTCTGTCCTGTGATGATATCTCTGATTTTAAGGATTATTGTTGCCGGCAAATGGCCGCCTGGGATTATCCCTCGATCAGATACTTTTGCCAAGAGATTAAAAAACAGGCCGCCGGAAATGACAGGGTAAAATCAAAAGCCATTGAGATCCTGACGCACCTTATGGACCGTCGTTTTCCAACCGGAGATAAAAAACCGAGTTCAATACTCCAAATCATAAGACAGAACCTGACGTTAATTTTTCAGGATTCGCCCAATCTTTCTGATAATACTGCCGGGACATATCGTTATATCGACTGGAAGATACGAGATAGTCTGCGTTCCCCTAAAGACAATGAAAAAGTTCTGGTGATTAATGCCCGGGAATTCCCGCCTGAAGGCGATGACTGTGACGCGCGTCTGATCTGTGCCGCCTATAAACTGGGATGGAAAACGTTCATCTGCTATGGGTACAGGGGACAGCGATTCTGTGGCTGCGGACTGACAAGCGACTCCGACGGCGTTAGAATAGATGTTTACGACAGTTCCGGCGACTACCTTGCGTCCGGCATCGACGGACTGGAAATATATGTCCACGGAAATGCTCAGGATCAACTGGGCCAGATTTTGAAACGCGGAAAACTGGTGATATACGGCGATGTGGGTCAGACGTTTATGTACGGCGCCAAAGGGGGAACCGTATTTGTGCTGGGCAATGCTGCCGGCCGTCCTTTGATTAATGCGGTGGGATGTCCCAGGGTTGTGATCAACGGCACCTGTCTCGATTATCTGGCGCAGTCATTTATGGCCGGCGATCCCCTCAAAGGCGGCGGGTTTGTTGTACTCAACGGCATCAAGTTCGACGACCAGGCCAACATTATCGATCAGGCTTCACCTTATCCGGGCTCCAATCTCTTCTCATTGGCTTCCGGGGGCGCTATCTATTTAAGAGATCCACACCACAAGGTAGTTGTTGACCAGTTGAACGGCGGCGAATTTGTCGACTTAAGTTCCGCCGACTGGAAGCTGATTCTCCCTTATTTAGAGGAAAACCAAAAGCTCTTCGGCATCTCCATAGAAAACGACCTCTTGACTGTCAACGGCGAAAAAAAGAATTATACAGAAGTCTTTCGCAAGGTCCAGGCGGTTACCCTCGATGTTCTGGCAAAAGAATCCGCCGGAGCCGAAGAATGGGACGAAGACTGGCAGGAAGTTTGAAAAACGAAACAATGAATAAAACAAGTTATTGAGGCATGGTCCTTTGCCTTATATACGGAATAATGGAATGACGGAATACTGGAATGATGGAATACTGGAATGTTGGTTGCTAAAGGAATTATATTAATTATGGATTTTTTTAATAACCCATCTTTCCATTTTTCCAAGACCCAATATTCCAAAGTTCCAACATTCCAATTGTGACCTGCCCGCTCGTGCCTTGCAATGGCAGGCGGGGCGAAGCGAACCAACTTGTTTGCTCAATGGTTGCATATTCGACATATCTGCCTGAACCTATTCGTATGAAAGCACTTTTAGCCTTAGAAGACGGACGGACCTTTACCTGTAAAAGTTTTACCGGCCCCGGTGAAACCGGGGGTGAAGTGGTGTTCAATACCAGTATGACCGGATACCAGGAGGTCCTTACCGATCCCTCTTACAGCGGCCAGATGGTAACCATGACCTATCCTTTGATAGGCAACTACGGCGTCAACCCCGAAGATGTCGAGTCCGACCGAATCCAGGTGGCGGCCTTTCTGATAAAGGAATACCAAAGTTTCCCCAGCAATTATAGATCGACTGCCTCCCTGGCAGATTATCTCAAAGAACAGGGAGTGCTCGGTATAGAACAATTCGACACCCGCGCTCTGACAAGACATATTCGCGAGGCAGGAGCCATGCGGGCATTCATTTCCACAGAGGATCTTGACCCGTCATCTTGTGTTAAACGTGCACGGGACATCCCGAGCATGAAGGGGCAGGATCTGACAAAAACAGTAACAACCCAAACTCCTTATTATTGGACGAACGGAAAGCCAATCCTTTGCGAACCGGCAACAACCGGTTTAAATAAAAAAATTTGGAAATTCAAAGGTGAAAAATTTTCTGTGGTGGCCTTTGACTTCGGGATAAAATATAATATGTTAAGATGTCTGGAATCCCAGGGAGTTGAAGTTGTAGTGGTACCTGCTTGCACACAAGCTTCTACGGTTAAAGCCATGGCGCCCGACGGAATTCTTCTTTCAAACGGACCCGGTGATCCGGAGCCGGTAACCTATGCCATAGAAACCATTCGGTCGCTGCTGGGGTATGTTCCCATGTTCGGTATCTGCCTGGGACATCAACTCTTAGGGCTTGCCCTTGGAGGAAAAACCTTTAAATTAAAATTCGGCCACCGGGGCGCCAATCAGCCGGTAAAAAATCTTCTGACCGGAAAAATAGAAATCACCTCTCAAAATCACGGTTTTGCGGTGGACGCCCATAGCCTGCAGGATAAAAATATTGAGATAACCCACATCAATTTGAATGACAATACACTGGAAGGGTTCAGACACAAAGAATTGCCGATCCTTACCGCCCAGTATCATCCGGAAGCCTCACCCGGCCCTCATGATGCAAAATATCTTTTTGATGAATTTAAACATATGATGCAAAAAAGCAATGCCTAAACGCACTGACATACACAAAATTCTCATCATCGGCGCCGGTCCGATTATTATCGGCCAGGCATGCGAGTTTGACTACTCAGGAACTCAGGCCTGCAAGGCGTTAAAAGAAGAGGGCTACCAAGTCGTCCTTGTCAACAGTAATCCCGCGACCATCATGACCGACCCTGAAACGGCCCATCGAACCTATATCGAACCGGTTGTTCCCCTGGCGGTTGCAAAAATCATCGAAAAAGAACGTCCCTGTGCTCTGCTTCCCACGCTGGGAGGTCAGACAGGCCTTAATACCGCCGTAAAAGTTTCAGACATGGGCGTACTCGATAAATTCGGTGTAGAAATGATCGGCGCATCAATCCAATCGATCCAAAAGGCTGAAAACAGGGAACTGTTTCGCAATGCCATGGAAAATATAGGACTTCGCCTGCCCAAAAGCGGTTTTGCAACCCACATGGAAGAGGTCAGAACCGTCAGTCGTGAAATAGGATTTCCCATAATTGTTCGTCCCAGTTTTACTCTGGGCGGTACCGGCGGTGGTGCAGCCTACAACCCAGAAGACCTGGAAAAAGTGGCAAAAGCAGGGCTGGATGCAAGCCTTATCGGGCAGGTCATGCTTGAAGAATCGGTTCTGGGCTGGAAGGAATATGAACTGGAGGTCATGCGGGACAAAAATGACAATGTCGTGATTATATGTTCCATCGAAAACATGGATCCCATGGGCATACACACCGGTGACAGTATTACGGTTGCGCCGGCCCAGACCCTTTCAGATAAGGAATACCAGGCCATGCGGGATGCATCAATCGCGATCATGCGGGAGATCGGCGTTGATACCGGCGGTTCAAATGTTCAGTTCGCCGTGAACCCCGAAAACGGAGAATTGATCGTAATTGAGATGAATCCCAGGGTATCCCGCAGCTCGGCCCTTGCTTCCAAAGCCACGGGCTTCCCCATTGCCAAAATCGCAGCCAAGCTTGCGGTGGGATATACACTTGATGAAATCCCCAACGACATTACCGGTGAAACCTTTGCATCTTTCGAGCCCACCCTGGATTACTGTGTCGTAAAAATACCGCGCTGGACCTTTGAAAAATTTCCCGAAACACCGGACTATCTCACGACAGCCATGAAATCCGTGGGGGAAACCATGGCCATTGGCCGAACATTTAAAGAGGCGCTTCAAAAGGGTCTGAGGTCCCTTGAAATCGGCCGTTCCGGGCTGGGCGCCGACGGCAAGGACATCTTGGACCCAATGGATGATAAAACTAAAAAACTGTCATCATCCCAAATCGAACAGAAGCTGGCCACCCCAAATTCTCAGCGCATCTTTTACCTGCGGTATGCCCTGTTAAAAGGAATGCCCATTCAATCCATTTATGAATTAACCGGTATTGATCCCTGGTTTTTGTATCAGATAAAACAGATCGTGGACCTTGAGCATAGCATCAAATCACTGGAAACAAATTTACCGGAATCGCTTTTAAAAAGAGCGAAATCCTGGGGGTTTTCAGATACACAGATCGCATATTTAACCGATTCCACGGAAGACAAGATCAGCCGGACACGCAAGAGCCTCGGTATCCGTCCGGTTTACAAGCTTGTTGATACCTGCGCGGCCGAGTTCAAAGCAGCCACACCGTATTACTATTCCACCTATGAGACGGAAAATGAAGCCAGGGTTTCCGATAAAAAAAAGGTGATGATTTTAGGGGGCGGACCCAACCGGATCGGCCAGGGAATCGAGTTCGACTACTGCTGTGTCCATGCCTCATTTGCCCTTGGTGAAGAAGGGGTTGAGAGCATCATGGTCAACAGCAATCCCGAAACCGTGAGCACGGATTACGATACTTCAGACAAACTCTACTTCGAACCGCTGACCAAAGAAGATGTACTCCATATTGTAGAAACTGAAAAACCCATGGGCGTTATTGTTCAATTCGGCGGCCAGACCCCTTTGAATCTTTCGGTGCCGCTTCATGAAGCCGGGGTCCCCATTCTCGGCACGCAGCCGGCAAGTATCGACAGAGCTGAAGATCGGAAACTTTTTCAGGCCATGCTGAACAAGCTGGGTCTGATTCAGCCCGCAAACGGCACCGCCTCCTCCGTGGAAGAAGCCGTGGCCGTGGCCGAAAAAATCGGTTATCCGGTCATTGTCCGTCCGTCATATGTGCTGGGCGGCAGGGCCATGAAAATCGTATATTTCCCTCAGGATCTGGAAAACTTTACCCGAATTGCAATTACTGAATCTTTGGGCCGTCCGGTTCTGATAGACAAATTTTTAGAGGACGCGATTGAAGTGGATGTGGATGCCATTTCAGACGGCAAGAGAACCGTGGTCGGCGGAATCATGGAGCATATTGAAGAGGCGGGAATTCATTCCGGTGATTCGGCCTGTGTCCTGCCGCCTCAAAGTATTACTCCGCACATGCTTGATGAGATCGCCGATTCGACAAAAGCCATGGCTTTGGAACTTGAGGTTGTGGGTCTAATGAATGTACAGTATGCCATCAAAAACGACCGGCTTTTTGTTCTGGAGGTAAATCCCAGAGCCTCTAGAACCATCCCGTTTGTCAGCAAGGCAACCGGCGTTCCTTTGGCCAAACTCGCCACAAAGGTGATGCTCGGCCATACGTTGCAGGACCTCTGCCTCGGCAGTAAAATAATCCCGTCCCATGTTTCGGTTAAAGAGTCTGTTATGCCTTTTGATCGTTTCCCCGATGTGGACGCCCTTCTGGGACCGGAAATGAAATCAACCGGAGAAGTCATGGGAATCGATTCGGATTTCGGATCTGCATATGCCAAAGCGCAATTCGGCGCCGGACAGCATCTTCCGGATAAAGGAACGGTTTTTATCAGTGTAAAAGACCGTGACAAGAAAGCAGCCCTTGCGTTCGCATCTCAATTTCAAACTATGGGGTTTACGATCATGGCAACCCGGGGAACCTCCTCGTTTTTAGAAAATCATGGCATATCCAATACAATGATCAATAAAGTCTCTATTGGCCGTCCCCATGTGGTTGATGCCATTAAGAACAAAGAAATCCATCTGGTTATTAATACGGGCTTGGGCAGCAAAACCAAACGGGACGGATACGAGATAAGACGTGCGGCCATTAAATTCAATATCCCCTATGCCACGACGATCGCAGGAGCCATGGCCATGTGCAAAGGTATTGCTGCATTAAAAAAGAAAATGCTTTCGGTTAAAACTATTCAGGAGTATAATAGTTAATTTTGACACACCTGAATCAAAAATGGATAATTGAACGTACTGTAACAGCAGAACCCGTTAATATCCAATGTCGAATTCTCAATATCCAATTTTCAAGTATTTTTCACTTGGACATTGATCATTGAAAATTGAATATTGAACATTTTACTATCGACAAAATTTTGTCGATGATACGTCAATAAGGTACTAAATGGATAATTTTGAAAAGCCCCGTGAGGCCTGCGGGCTGTTCGGTATTTATGGGCACCTCGAGGCCGCAAAACTGACCTATTTCGGCCTCTATGCGCTTCAACACCGGGGACAGGAGAGTTCCGGAATCGCTGTGGCCCGGAACAACAACATCGTCGGCCATAACGGTATGGGGCTGGTGTCGGATGTCTTTGACATAACCCATCTGGAACATTTGGAAGGACAAAGCGCCATCGGACATGTGCGCTATTCCACTACGGGAAGCTCGATACTTTCCAATGCCCAGCCCTTTGTTATCCACCATCGCCAAAAAGCATATGCACTCGCCCATAACGGAAATCTTGTAAATGCACACCATCTGAAAAAAGAACTCGAGGAAACGGGCTCAATTTTTCAGACCACCATGGACAGCGAAATTTTCCTCCATTACTTCGTCAAAAGTTTAAATTTAGGCTTCCAGAGCGCCCTGGTTGAGACGGTGTCACGGCTTAAAGGCGCATTTTCATTTATTATGCTGACCAGCAAAGGAGAAGTCATCGGGATAAAAGACCCATACGGTTTCCGGCCGTTATGTCTTGGGAAGCTTAATGGTCATTACATTCTGGCTTCGGAAACCTGTGCGCTGGATCTTGTCCAGGCTGAATTCATCCGCGAGCTTGACCCTGGGGAAATCGTCATTATCGGTGAAAAGGGAATCCGGAGCATCAAAACACCGGTGCCTGCAACCCGAGCGTTTTGCATCTTTGAATTTATCTATTTTGCAAGACCGGACAGCACCATCTATGGGCACAATGTTTATTTAACCCGAAAGGCCCATGGTCGGCGCCTTGCCCAAGAAGCGCCTGTGGATGCAGACCTGGTAATGCCCTTTCCCGACTCGGGGACCTATGCAGCGTTGGGATATTCGGAAGCCTCGGGGATTCCTTTTGAAATGGCCATGATTCGCAATCATTATGTGGGCAGAACATTCATTCAGCCCACCCAGAGTATGCGCGATTTCGGAGTCAGAATAAAGCTGAATCCCGTAAGACAACTTCTCAAAGGAAAAGATATCATTATCATCGAAGATTCGATAATCAGAGGAACCACGGTTAAAACCAGAGTCAAAGCGCTTCGTGAATTGGGTGTAAACCGAATACATATGCGCGTGAGCGGTCCTCCCCACATCTTTCCCTGTCATTATGGTATCGATTTTTCCACAAGGGGGGAGCTGATTGCAGCAAATATGTCGGTTGAAAAACTTAAAGATTTTCTCGACCTGGACTCGCTCTATTACCTCAGCCTTGAGGGCCTTCTTGAATCAACCGGAATCAAACACCCGGAAAACCATTTTTGCAAGGCATGTTTTGACGGATGCTATCCCGTGGAATTCGATGAATATCTGTCCAAGCACTGCCTTGAAAGCCGCTAATCCGAATATTTCATGAAAATTTTCAAGAGGTCTTTTTATTTTTAATTAAAATCGTTCGTTATTTACAATTTTTGTGATAGTTTTAATTTGACAGTTTGTACTAAGAGTTTTCTTGTTTAATTTCTCAATAATTTTCACCCTTCGGGCGAGTGCGAGGCACCCATTTGCAGCGTTATCAAGGGTTTGCAGTAGTCTACTACGGCTGCACCCTTGAGTGCCTTGCAAATGAATGCCTCGCGCTCGTGAAATATCCGGGCAAACCCGGTCAAGCCCGCCCTCCTGTCAATCTCATGTCGGTGGACAGGCAGATACCCAAAAAAACAGATTTTTTACCACGAAGATCACGAAGGAAAAGAAGAAAAAAATATAATCTTCGTGCTCTTCGTGTTCTTCGTGGTGTAATCACACTTTTTTTGCTATAAAAAGCACAACATTTAAAACTTAGGAGCTAAGAGGTATGACAAAAATGAAAAAAACCGTTGCCTTTTCTAAAAATGCCACCAATGTTTTTTTTCATATCCTGACGAATTGCAATCTCAAATGCAAACACTGCTATATAAATAAAAAACAGCACGGAGAAAACACGCTTCCCCTTGAGACCATTGAAGCATGGCTTAAGGTGTTTGCTTCAAAAAACAAAAATGCCAATGTCATATTCTTAGGCGGGGAGCCCACGCTCCACCCTGATCTGTCACTTGCCATAAAAAAAGCAAAAGCAATGGGATACAACTCCATAACGGTAGATACAAACGGATACTTGTTTCATGACATTCTCTCCAAAGTCGATCCTGATATGGTTGATTATTTCAGTTTCAGCCTGGATGGCGTGACTCGAGAAACAAACGATATGATCCGGGGAAAGGGATGCTACGACAACTGTATCGCCGGCATCAAAAAAGCGATTCTAAAAGGTTTTAACACCAGCCTGATCTACACCGTAAGTCAAATGAATTTACACGAACTCGATAGGATTGCACCGCTTTTGAAGGATCTGGGCGTTGACCGTTTTTTCATACAGGTCATCGGTATCCGGGGGAAATCCGCAGAAAAGAGCCGGGAAAAACTTCAGATTTCTCGAAAGGACTGGTTGGAAATTATCCCTGATGCAGCCCAAAAGATCGCTGATCTCGGGATAACCGTTACCTATCCAAAAGTATTTTTAAGTCCGGACGAACCCTTTGAATGTGCCGCAAAGGTTGCGGAAAACTATTTTATATTCCCAAACGGCAGGGTGTATCAATGCCCCCTGTGTGAGGATTTTCCTTTGCACAGCAAGGTTTTTAAAGGCAACCGACTTCTGGACACCCCGAAGATAAACGAAAGCGACCTTTTCAATCTTAACATCCCGGAAGGATGTGTAATGAACAAACTCATTCAGCCCGGCAATCTGAGCTATAACACCAACGGCACGCCGGAATACAGAGTTGCATGCTGCATGTTAAAGGAAGAAATCAAAGGGAACTAATTAAACGTCTCGGTAATCCTACCCCACTATAATCGGGATCAAAATCACACGTTTTTTTTAACGGCATCCTGCTTGTGCCATGGGAATGGAAGAATGGAACTATTATTCCGATTGGGGTGAAGCCTCTAAGCTCTCTAAAAAATCTTTTTTAACCCTGGAATTGTATTTTTTAACTTCAGCGTTGAATATCTTTTTGCTTGCTTCGTAATCCTCTACTTTCTCATTAAATTTCGATATGATTTTATTATGTTTTTTTGCCGCTGTTCTGTTTCTTATTTTCTTTTTGTCTTTTGCAATCTGTTCTTTTTCCTGGATCAACGCTTGGTATTCTTTTTTCAATTCCTCCTTTTTTCGATCAAGACCTTTTTTTATTTTAGCAAGTTCAGTTGCTTCATCTTGATCCCGGGCTTGTTTCTCCTCAAAGGAAGGCTGTGACTTCAAACTGTTTTGCTCATCCTTTTGATTGTTATCCGTATCATTTTGAGATTCGCTATATTCATAAATATCGGTCTGCTGACTTTTAGGGACCGTGCTTAAATCGTCTGTGTAATGGACGTTTCCTTTTTCATCGACATATCTGTAAAATTCGGCGGAAGCCGACAGGGGAAGTGACACCAGCATTAAAAATATTAACAATCTTCCCAGCTTTATCACACAGTCCTCCTTTCTAACTCGGAAAAAATAAATTGCCCCATCTTACTTGTCTTTTGGCTCGAATTGGGCGTAAGCTTTGGTAATTTATTATTTTTCGAGGCCCTAACCCAAATTGCTCATAAACCATAACAAACCCTACTCAATGGGGCTACAAATTTTGGCTCCCGGATTAATACTCTTGTCTGATCGGGTTATGAGAACCGTTGATGTGGTCTGTTCGGTATGAAGGACAAGGAGCGTGCCGTAAACAATTTTTGTGAGGAGAACATCTTCTTTGGTCTCCGTATGGAGCCGTTGCTTCTCTTGATAGTATATACTGTACTGTTGTCCGAGTTTCACATCGTCTTTACTACCCTTATCAATGAACGCAATGTCGCTGTCTCCAATGTTATTGCCATGCTCCTCGGATATCATGAGTTCCCCGTTTAATCCTTTTTTGCTTTGGGTGAGCTCAATTCTGGGTGACCGCCTTTTGTATGGCATTAAAAGGTTGCCCACTTCAATGGTACGGAAAGATTGAACAACCCTGGCTACGGCGAAACGGGGTTCAATTTTTGTAATTTCAACAATACCGGTCAGATAGTGCTGAGTTCCGATGAGTGCTTTTGTTTTTTTGTCAATGATAGGCGTTGAGGTTCTATATACGATATATTTATTTCGCACCATAAGGTTCATATCCCCTTTTTTCCGGATAAAAACCAGATCCCCCTCGCTGATCATTTCTTTATCATCTTTCACTTTAAAGATGGCACCTGAGGAAATGACAGGGGCTTTCCTGATAAATCCAATTCTGTCAATAGGGGAATAATAATAATAATAATACCGCGGTTCTTTTTTGGGTTCTTTTTTGAGAGCCCGGGGCTTTACCACGGTTTTTCCGACTAAGCGTTCGGCCCCCTTTTGATGAAAGATACGGATACGCTCGCCGGGATAAATCCAGTGGGGATTGGAGATTTGATTGTTCTCGCTCCATAAATCAGGCCATAGCCACGATGAATCAAAGAACTGATCTGAAAGATCCCATAGAGTATCTCCTTTCTGAACGGTATAGTAAAAACCTGCTTCATGTTCCACAATTTCCTTGTTTTCCTGTGCAAACATATAAACCGGGAAAAAAACCATTGCGGCCAAAATAGACAGACAAATAATCATCTGGAATTTTCTGTTGCAATACATCAGATTCTCCAATTTTAATCCGTTGTTTAACCAACCATTTTTTCAGCCAATTTTATAACCCGTCCATGGGTGATTTGTCAAGCTTTTCAATAAAAAAGCCCTTATGCTATACCTAGCATAAGGGCTTTTTAAAACAATCTTTTTGTTATCAATCGTCAATTACATAGGGCTACATCATGCCGCCCATGCCGCCCATGCCGCCCATGCCGCCGCCGCCCATGCCGCCGCCGCCGCCCGGCATCATATCCGGCTTATCTTCAGGCTTTTCAGCGATCATGGCTTCGGTAGTCAGCATCAGGGATGCAACACTTCCCGCATTTTGCAGCGCATACCGGACCACCTTGGTCGGATCGATAACACCGGCGTTAATCAAATCTTCATAGACGTTGGTTTCAGCATTAAAACCAAAAGCGCCTTCGCCGTTTTTCACTTTATCGATCACAACGGACCCTTCAAAGCCGGCATTGTTGGCAATCTGGCGAAGGGGTTCTTCCACAGCCCGAATAACAACCTTTACGCCCAGTTTCTGATCGGCTTTGATTTTAATTTTTTCCAGAGCATCCAGGCAACGGACAAGTGCAACCCCGCCGCCGGGAACGATACCTTCTTCAACCGCAGCCCGGGTAGCATTCAATGCGTCTTCAACACGGGCTTTCTTTTCCTTCATCTCGGTCTCTGTGGCAGCCCCCACGTTGATAACAGCAACACCGCCGATCAGCTTGGCCAATCGCTCCTGGAGTTTTTCACGGTCGTAATCCGATGTGGTCTCATCGATTTGAGCGCGGATCTGTTTGACACGGCCTTCCAGGGCAGCACGTGTGCCTCCACCGTCAACGATGGTTGTGTTGTCTTTGTCAATGCTAATCCGTTTGGCCTTACCAAGGTCCGTAAGTGCAAGAGTCTCGAGCTTGATTCCAAGATCCTCTGAAACAACCTGACCGCCGGTCAGAATCGCTATATCTTCAAGCATGGCTTTTCGTCTGTCACCAAAACCCGGGGCCTTGACGGCAGCCACGTTAAGTGTGCCCCTTAGTTTATTCACAACAAGGGTTGCCAGTGCCTCCCCTTCCACATCTTCTGAGATAATTACAAGGGGTTTCCCCATCTTGGCGATCTGCTCAAGAATCGGAAGCAGATCTTTCATGTTGCTGATCTTCTTTTCGTTAATGAGAATATAAGGATCTTCCAATGAGCAAATCATCTTTTCAGGATCGGTCACAAAGTACGGGGAAAGGTAGCCGCGATCAAACTGCATCCCTTCCACAACCTCAAGAGAGGTCTCCATGGCCTTGGCTTCTTCAACGGTAATCACACCTTCTTTACCCACCTTGTTCATTGCCTCGGCAATGATATTCCCTATGGTTTCGTCGTTGTTGGCGGAAATGGTGCCCACCTGAGCGATTTCACGCTGGTCTTTGGTCGGTTTGCTGATGTCGTGCAGTTCTTTGACGGCAACCTCAACAGCCTTGTCAATGCCCCGCTTAATGGCCATGGGGTTGTTGCCGGCAGCAACAAGCTTCTGACCTTCTTCATATATTGATCTTGCCAGTATGGTAGCTGTGGTTGTACCGTCACCGGCCATATCGCTGGTCTTGCTGGCGACCTCTTTTACCATCTGGGCGCCCATGTTTTCAAACTTGTTTTCCAGTTCAATTTCTTTTGCTACGGTTACGCCGTCTTTGGTAACCGTGGGGGAACCCCAGGATTTTTCAATAACAACATTTCTTCCCTTGGGGCCGAGAGTAACAACTACTGCATCAGCGAGAGTTTTAACTCCGTTGAGCAAGGCTTCCCGGGCTTTCATATCGTATTTTATTTCTTTCGCCATCTTTATCTGTCCTCCGTTTTGGATGTTTATTATTCGATTACGCAAAGAACTTCTTGTTCACTCATGATCATGTATTCTTCACCTTCAACCTTTATCTCCTGTCCACCATATTTTCCGAACAAAATCCGATCACCTGTTTTGACTTCAAGAGGAACACGGTTACCTTCGGGATTCAGCGCGCCTTTGCCAACAGCAATAACTTTTCCTTCTGCCGGTTTTTCCTTGGCCGTATCAGGAATAATAATTCCACCCTTGGTTTTTGCTTCTTCTTCAACACGTTTCACTAAAATTCGGTCATTTAACGGTCTGAGTTTCATTTTTCAAATTCTCCTTTTTTTTAAACATATAGTTTATAACCTTTTCTTTTAAATAGGTTAAGGTTCACAAAAAAACAAATCGGTACGTTTAACGAATTCAGCTGGTTTTATCGGCGGTTTTGTTGGATTCTTTGGGTTTATTTTCTGATTTGTCTGTGACGGATTTTGTTTCCTTCCCCGTTTTACTGGGAGATATGGCAGAGTTTCGGGACGTGTTTGCATAGTCGGTTACATACCATCCGGTGCCTTTGAGATGGAAGCTGCTGTGGGAAATAAGCTTATGAAGTTTTCCCGAACAGTACTTGCATTTTGTAAGCGGTTTATCGGAAAACTTTTGAATCACCTCATCAATCCTGCCGCATTTTGAACATTCATATTCATAGATGGGCATTTTTAAAATCCTCCTGCTTCATAAAAAATAGCTAACAAAAAATCTCACATTTTTTTTGTTATATAAAACAAATCTGACCTAATATATTCAATGATTTTGCGTTGTCAAGGTGTAACCTGTATTTTTATTTATTATAAATTTCGCAAATCATCAAATGGGATTCGCCAGTTATCATAAAATTTAAGCACTTGTTTAAGTCCGGAAATTCGGATGTTACTTAAAATTTGACGGGTTATTTCATGAACTCGTATCTCTTCCGCCGTGATTTCTTCATGTGAGGCATCGAAGTTCTGAAGAAATTTGCTAAATCTTATAATATGAATTAATTCATGCAGTACAATGTAGAGCATAAAAGGGTAAAGTTCCATGCCGGGTGTTTTGTCCAGAACTGAAAGGATGGTGTGGTCTTGAAGACATATTTTGTAAAAATCATAGGTTGAAGAACCCAGAGAGGAATCTTTACGCTGTCCTTGATATCGGATGATTTGCGCAAAAGGGCCAAAAATTGTCTCTTCAGGGCAAAGATCAACCATTGTTTTGATATCGTATTTGCAGGATGCGGACCATTGACTGGCAGACATCTTATAGAAATTGCTGGCAAGTTCTTCAGCCATTGCAACACAATTGTCAACGATTCCAATCTGCTCGGCGCTGAATTTTTCAAGTTTCTCCATGGAATCCGATCTTGAGTAAAATAAATGTGGACATATAGTTATATATTATGTAAGAATTTAGACTTAATTTTAAATCAAAATAATGATTGGAGGTGATCTGTTGGGTAGTGTTGTAAAAAAACGAAGAAAAAAAATGAGAAAGCATAAACACAGAAAGCTTTTGGCCCGTACCCGTCATCAGAGAAAGAAGGGTAGATAAAATTTATGACCGGAACGTTTTTATGTAAGTGAAAAAAAGCACCAATTGGCAAACTCAAACAAAAATGAGTCGCTCTTTAAAAATTTTGGTGCTTTTTTTTATTTTACGGTTTATCAGAATATCTTTTTAAATATTTAAACAAATCCGAGTCGGTTGAAAGCACCAATGAAGTCTCTTTATCAAGAGCCTCATTGTATATTTCAAGTGTTTTCGTGAATGAATAAAATTCTGAATCCAGGCCAAAGGCTTCAGCATATAATTTTGTTGATTCGCCATCGGCCTTACCTTTTATTATCTGAGCTTTTCTGTAAGCCTCGGAAGTAATTTTCTTCAAATCTCTTTCTTTTTCGCCCAATATCTTTCGGGCTTCACCTTGGCCTTCGGATCTGAATTTTTCTGCGATTTGTTTCCGCTCTGCAATCATGCGGCTATACACCGAGTTCCTGACCTCTTCCACATAATTTATTCGTTTTATCTTCACATCGACAATCTCAATCCCGAATTTTTCTAGTTTGGGCTGGGCCTGTTTCATTATCTTGTTGCTGATTTCTTCCCTGCCGGTTTTAATCTTGTAGGAGACTCTTTCTTTTATATCTTCAAGTCCGATTTCATAGGTATCCAGCTCCCGATTCGACTTTCGAACGGTTTCGATGAGTTTGTTTTCAGTTATCAAATTTCGAACAGCCGGATCGATGATATCATCCAGCCTTCCCTGGGCTCTGACGGTATTGTTGACCGTCTGGAAGAATTTTATGGCATCCACGATTCTCCATCTGGCAAATGTGTCAACCCAGATATAGGTTTTGTCCAGCGTGGGGATCTGGCCGGGGTCACCATCCCATTCCAAAAGATTTTTAGGAAAGTAAGTGGTGTTCTGGATAAAAGGGACCTTAAAGTAAAGACCGGGTTCCACCTTGGTTATACCCACAACTTTGCCGAACTGAGTTACAACCACTTGTTCGGTTTCATCCACGATATATGCGGATGCAAAACCGATGAGAATCACAACAACCGCAACAATTAAAATAATAGCTTTGGATTTCATTTCTTTGCACCGTTTTGTTTTCCAAGATTAAGTAAGGGTAATAGATTTTTCTGATCTGCATCAACAATATATTTGTCTCCGAGTTTTGGAAGAAGATCTTTTAAAGATTCCAGATAAAGCCTCCGTTTGGTCACGTCCTTGGCCTTGGCATACTCGGCATAAAATGCCTTAAATCTTGAAGCATCACCCTTGGCCCGGTTTACCCGATCAAGAGCATACCCTTCAGCGGCTTTTATAGTCCTTTCAGCTTCACCCCTGGCTGCCGGAATAGCCTTGTTATAATCCTCTTTGGCCTGATATATCAATTTTTCCTTTTCCTGAGTTGCCTGATTCACTTCGTTAAATGACGGCTGCACAGGTCCGGGAACATTGGTTTTCTTCATTTCAATGGTTACAATATTGATTCCGGATTCTGCCCGATCCATCTCCGCCTGCAAGACGTTCCTGGATTCAATTGCAATTTCTTCTCGCTTACTGATGACTTCATTGATACTTCTGTCGCCAACCACCAGTCGCATTGCCGCCTCGGACATATCAATAAGCAGTCTTCTGTTATCATGGACTTTAAATAAAAATTTGTAGGGATCCTTTATCCGGTACTGGACAATCCAGGGCACAAGAGCCACATTCAAATCTCCGGTCAACATGAGACTGACGTTTTTATTCTCACCGCCGGATACGGCGCGGGTTTGGACATCTCTCCGCACGGTACGGAAACCGAATTCCTCTTTGTAGACCCGGCGAACCTTGACCTTAGTCACCTTTTCAATCCCTGAAGGGAATTTGAAATTAAGGCCGGGTTGAGTGGTTCGAACATATTTCCCAAAGCGCTGAACAACACCGACTTCATCAACGGCCACCGTATAGAATGTCGACGTGCTGAAAAATAATAAAATAAAAATAAGGAGGATAATAGGACCGCCCGGCAATTTGATCTTTTTAAATTTCTCCATAATTTTATTTATATCCGGAGGGACGAATCCTCCCTCGCCTTCCTTGCGCTCTTGCTTTGCCTTAAGTTTATCCCAGTCCCAATTCATAGTATTTATTCCTGTAAATTTAGTTTTAACGATCTTGAAAAAAGGTCAAAAAAGCGATCTTTTTGCGAAAGTGTTTTTTATTTAACAATTCAATCTTTTTATTATCTAAGGTACCCATGGCTTCAAGTCAAGCAAAAATCAAGGGTTAATTGTTTCTTGACAATAAAACCGATAAATTTGTAGTGTTTTTTTTATGAAAAAAAGAAAAAACCTCGAAGAATCCGTACACATCGGAAATATAATCGGTAACGTCTTGAAGACCTGCCGCAATGATTTTGATGAAAATCTGGCACAGGTCTGGGGTCTGTGGGACGGGGCAGTGGGAGACGGCATCGCTAAAAATGCTCGACCAGAGGCCTTCAAAGGAAAACTCCTTCTGGTCAATGTTACCAGTTCCACATGGATGCACCAGCTTCAGTTCCTTAAAAAAGATATTATAAAACAAATCAACCACGCCTTGGGCAAAGAACTGGTTGAAGAAATAAAATTCAAGATCGGACCCATATAAAAATGGAATGTTTGACCACAGATTCTCTCTTTAACGGCAGTATCCGGGTAAAGCAAAATCGGTCAGG
>RPGQ01000010.1:92500-124418 GCA_004193595.1 Desulfobacteraceae bacterium Eth-SRB2 | reverse complement strand
CCTGAACCTTGAACCCTGAACGGTTACGAACAGTCTTATCAGTCTAATTTGTTTACTACCTGGCCGGTTATTACCTTTGGGAAAAAATAGGTTGCTTTTCGCGGCATAACAAGGCCGGCTTCGGCAATATTGCGAACCTGCTCAACTTTTGTGGGATTCAAAATAAAGGTAATATCGTGCTTGCCCGTATCCACTGCATGGATAGCATCCTTTACAATGCTCGAATAGGCAATCAGTTTTTCATTATCGTGTCGGGACTGATCAAAGCCAAGAATCTCCATAAAAATAAGCCGGGACAACACCGTTACATCAATATTTCTGATCACTTCCGGCAATTCATCGGTGAACATCCGATCCATAACCCCCGACTTTAATGTCAAAAGATAAAGTTCCCTCTGATCTTTCATAAAGACCCCTATACAATTTTTGGAATTATTTGATGTAAGAATCGATATAAATTGGTCCCTTGCTTCTGCCCGCTGACCGTCTTTGTATGGGAGGGTTATGATATCAAAATAAGGCCTGGCCTTTTTGATAAACGACGCTCTTGCAGCCACCGAGACCTCATTCAGCATACGGTGCGCCGGAAGAATAATAAGTCCCGGATCTTCCATACTGCAAAGGTACATCATTACATAGTTGGCCGGATGATCACCATTGAGATCAGGACGTTTGACCGATAACCAGTCCCTGTAGTTAAGAGCTGTTTCGTACCGGTGATGTCCGTCGGCAATATAAATGAGTTTGTCTTTGAAGGCTTCGGAAACATACCGGTGAACCGCCTTATCGGTGATGCGCCACAGCATGTTTTTCTGCCCCTTGTTGTCGGTAAAAAAATTGTCGGCTGTTTTGTTGAAAGCAGCATTTTTTAATTCATCGAGAACACGGTTTTCATTGTCTGAATACAAAGAAAATATCGGACTGAAATTGGCATGACAGGCTTTCATCAGCTCAAGCCTTTCCGATTTCACGTTAGGGAAGGTCTTCTCGTGCGGAAGAACAACTCCCTTCTCAAAAGGTTCAAGGCCCACCAGAGCAATCAGGCCGTAACGGGTAACCCTCCTGTTTTCAAAGGGGAATTCCATGGCCGTAAGGTAAAACGCCGGTGTTTTATCACGCTCCATGATATGCTCTGAAAGCCACTTATTAAAACAGTTTGCTGCTCTTGTATATCGGCTGTTTGTACTGTTGTCGTTTTCGTGTGTCTTTCCAAGTGTCAGCCGAATAATGTTATGGGGATGACTTTCATGATATTCAAGCTGTTCCTGCTCTGAAATAATATCAAAAGGGGGGGCTACAACATTTGCCATATTATCTATTTTGATAGGATTATAACGGATTCCCCTGAAAGGGATTATTTCTGCCATGTTTTTAGATTCCTTATTTATTATTTTTTGTAACCGCTTCGTTCTTTAAAATAAATCGAATTCGAATGAACGGTAATATTTTCAAAAAGCTAAATCGTTAGTTTTTAAAATGCGGGGATCTGATACTATAAAGAATAATCTTATTCAAGTATTAAAATTGATGGTCTCGTAAAATGTGTAGGGCGAATCGGTTTCAAATAAAACAAGATTATTGACATGACCTATTAAAAAATTATATTGAGCTAATCTGTATGCTATCGATTGAGGATATTGGAGAGGTGGCCGAGCGGCTGAAGGCCCCGCTCTCGAAAAGCGGTATCCTGTCAAAAACGGGATCGTGGGTTCGAATCCCACCCTCTCCGCCATAAGATAGCATCTTAAAAAAATAACGCTTACCTCAAGATTGATGAACTCGTAAAAAGTCCGATTTAGACGGTTTCGTAAAAAGTTCAAATTCAAGGCGTGCAAATTTTGTAATCATGAGGCGTACTTTTCGTACGTTGAATGATTGCGAAATGCAGCACAACGCAGAAGTTGGACTTTTTACGAGACCGTCAAGATTTTCGGAGAGATGTCCGAGTTGGCCGAAGGAGCACGACTGGAAATCGTGTGTGCTGTCAAAAGCGGCACCGAGGGTTCGAATCCCTCTCTCTCCGCCAAAAAAATATCAGGTGTCCGGATTAGGAAGCTTTCTTTATGTCCTATCTTGTACTTGCACGTAAATATCGTCCCCAAACCTTTGACCAAGTGATAAAACAGGACCATGTAACACGGACGTTATCCAATGCTATCTCGGCCGGTCGCGTGGCCCACGCAATCCTGTTTTCAGGGCCCAGAGGGACCGGGAAAACTACGGTTGCCCGCATATTGGCAAAGGCCATGAACTGTAAGGATGGCCCTGTGCCGGTTCCATGCAATGCGTGCAAATCATGCAGAGAAATTACTGCAGGAAGTGCCGTGGATGTGTTTGAAATCGACGGTGCCTCAAATAACAGTGTTGATCAGATCAGGGAACTGCGTGAAAACGTCAAATACATGCCTGCTCACAGCCTTTACAAGATATATATTATTGATGAAGTTCACATGCTCAGCATCGCCGCTTTTAACGCGCTTTTAAAGACCCTGGAAGAACCCCCGCCCCATGTAATGTTTGTTTTTGCCACTACGGAACCTCGAAAGATTCCGATAACCATACTTTCCAGATGCCAGCGACATGATTTCAAACGAATAGATGTGGAGTCGATTTCCAAACATATGGAAAAACTGTGTGCCAAAGAGGGTATGGAAATAGCCGTTGATAGCTTAGGGTTAATTGCTCGTGAAGCCGGCGGAAGCATGAGAGACGGCTTGAGCCTTCTTGATCATGTGATGTCTTGCACCAAAGGGGCGATTACACATGAACATGTTCTAGACATACTCGGCGTTATTGACAGAAAAATTATTTTTAATTTTTCAGAAGCTATTTTACGCGGAGAAATCCCGGAACTTCTTAATATCTTGGATGAGATATACAACGCCGGTCATGATATGAAAAAGCTGTATGGGGATCTGATCGAACACTTCAGGAATTTATTGGTCGTTAAAATGGTGGAAAAAATCGACCGTATAGTGGATATCCCTTCACATGAAATAGACTTGATGCGAGACCAGGTCAAGGAAGTTTCCAGAACCTTCCTGAATCAGATTTTAGATCTGCTCTTTAAAGAGGAAGTTTCCATATTAAATTCAACAAAACCGAAGCTGGCCATTGAAATGGTTTTTATCCGGATGTTTCAGATGAAACCGGCCTTGCCCATTGATGTTCTCATTGCAAAGCTTGATAATCTGAGAAAAGATATTCATGAAACCCGGACAGATTTTCGTGATACCGAAAGCAAGCCTGTGTTCAGGGATAACCCAGAAGGTTTGATAGAAACATCAGGTGAGGCATCGGGTACTGCAGAGTCCATTAAGCCTTTTACTTCAGCGGCTCTTGATCTAAATGAAAATATTAGCAGCATCTGGGAAAGACTTTTGGCAATTTTCTCAGAAAAATATCCTTCCCTGGCGGCAAATCTGAAAAATTCTAAGATAAAAAGCCTGGCCGGTCACCGTCTGGAAATCGAAGTAAACGGAAACGATTTTAACATAAATATGGTCAGGCGAAATAAAAACACTGCCATTATAAAAAAAGTGTGCAGCGACTTTTTCGGCAAAGAAATGGAAGTAATTATCGCTGCTAAAAAAATACAAGATCTTGATAATCAGGACAAAATAGACCACGCAGAACGTTTAAAACAGGAGGCGTTAAGCCACCCTCTGGTTACGGATACTTTAGATATTTTCAACGGCAATATCGTTGAGGTTAAGATTTTATAGGAGGTGTTTAAATGAAAGGCATGGGAAAGATGATGAAGCAGGCCCAGCAGCTTCAATCCAAGATGTTAAAACTACAAGAAGAAATGGCGGACAAAACGATTGAAACCACTTCCGGTGGAGGTATGGTAAAAGTAGTAGCCAACGGCAGGCAACAGGTATTATCCATTCAGATAGAAAAGGAAGTGGTTGATCCTGACGATGTGGAAATGCTCCAGGATCTTATACTTGCAGCTGTAAATGACGCGTTAATAAAATCACAGGAAATGGCCACCCAAGAGATGAGCAAACTCACCGGCGGTCTCAATATACCGGGATTGATGTAGTTCATTTATTTATAAAATTTTGTGTTTTTTGTGCTAAATAAATTCTAAACATTATATTTTTTTTATCGAAACTAATTGAATATTTTCGATTGAAGATTGAATATCTAATGAATTCTTCCAATTTTTTATAATTATAAATATAAAAATGATGGAGCGAAGCGGCTTCCTCAAATATTCAACTGTCAATATTCAATTTTCAATGATATTAGGTTCTCTCCAAGTCATAGGTCTTACGAGCAGGAGGCCGGTTTGTCCGGGTTAGGATAAAAAATAGCCACTATGAACCACTACCCACCATCCATTCTGAAATTGATCAAAAGCCTTTCCAGGCTTCCGGGAATAGGAGAAAAAACTGCCGAGAGGCTTGCGATGCATATTCTCCGAGCACCGCGCAGTGAGGCGGAACAACTTTCGAACAGTATTGTTGAGGTAAAAGATAAAATAAGATTATGTTCTGTCTGTTGTGGGCTAAGCGACACCGATATTTGCAATATATGTAGTGACCGGACAAGAACACCCTCAATTTTATGTGTGGTGGAACAGCCCGCCGATATGGTGGCAATTGAAAAATCGGGGGCTTTTACCGGATTGTATCATATCCTTGAAGGCGTTCTGTCTCCCATGGACGGTATCGGGCCCGATAAAATCAGGATTAAAGAACTTATCTCAAGGATAGCTCAAGGGGAAATCAAAGAGGTTGTTCTTGCCACAAGTACAAATGTAGAAGGCGAGGCCACTGCAGACTATATTGCAGAACGTATAGAAAATTATCGGATTAAAGTGACACGAATCGCATCCGGCGTTCCGATTGGAGGCGATTTAAAATATGTGGACCAGGTAACCCTGAAAAAGGCCATGGAAACCAGACATGCTGTATAAGAATGTAACACCGTCAAATATTTTCGAATGCCGGCAATGTGGTGAGTGTTGCAAAGGGTATGGGGGTACATTTGTAACCGAGAAAGAAATTAAAGCCATCGTGGATTATCTTAATATCGATCCTGAGCATTTTGTTGATAAATACTGCCAGGTGTCGGGGGGGAAACCGGTTCTGGCACAGGGCAGGAATTCTTATTGCGTATTCTGGGACGGACTATGCACGATTCATCCGGTCAAACCCCGCATGTGCAGAAATTGGCCTTTTATAAAAAGCGTACTGGTTGATATAAACAACTGGCACATCATGGCTACACTGTGTCCGGGCATTCGAACGGATTTCCCTGACAGCGCTATCAAGGAATGTATCCGCAAAGAACTTACAAAGAAGCTATAAAAGTTTCCAGTTCTTTACGTCTGATAGTATGTAAACAGTGTTCCCCGCCCGGTCCGAAATTATCCTGCGGAGAATATTTCTTGTTTCAAGATCTTTCAAACCTTCAAGTAATGACAATCGGGTGCTGTTCCACATTTCGGAAAGTTTCTTGGTTGAAATCGTCGTATCAGTGTCTGCAAGGCTGCAGCACATCAGATACACTGAAACCGTCTCCACCGAAAGTCCCAGTTTAAAAATCTTCTGGTTCATTGCCGAAGTTTGATTTTGTGAATTCATTTAGCTCCTTTAATGGGTCGGCTGTCATTTTTCATTTGCGGGTTGCTATGGAATATAAGTGTATCAAAAAAAAGTCAAATTATCACCCTTAAAAAGCACGGCTTGTTTTCATAGTCATGGAAGGTACGCCGACTGAATTCCTTAAAATTAAGGAATGTTATCATTTTAGGCAGGTTAGACATTTTAGGCATTTTTTAATTCATGTACCGGTAGAGCATTTGTGGGTACAATCTGTGAAAACACAGATTAATCATTAACAGGATAATTATGATTGGAATATTCGATTCGGGAATCGGGGGGCTGACCGTTGTCCGGTCACTTATGAAGCAACTCCCCGACTATGACATCATCTATTTTGGCGATACGGCTCGTACGCCATACGGAAGCAAGAGCCCCGAGACCGTAGTCGGGTATGCTCTCGAAAATACCGAATTCCTTTTAAAGCAGGGTGCAAAAATTGTTGTAATGGCCTGCAATACCGCTTCAAGTGTAGCTTCTAATCGTGTGGCTAAAAATTTTGATATTCCTATATTCGAAGTTATATCTCCGGCATCAGCAAAAGCAGTTAAAAGTTCCAGAAATCTAATCGTCGGGGTTATCGGAACCCGGGCAACGGTTAAAAGCGGCATCTACGAAAAAAAAATCAAGGCAATGAAACCGGCGGCAAAGGTCTATTCAGTTGCCTGTCCTCTTCTGGTTCCTTTGGTAGAAGAAGGATGGCTGAAAAAACCGGAAACTGTGATGATACTCAAAAAATATCTGCATCCTTTAAAAGTAAGACAAATAGACACGCTTATTCTGGGGTGTACCCATTATCCTCTTTTACTGGATAAGATTCAAAGAAAAATCGGGAAAAGGGTAACCGTCATCGACTCTTCCATTGCTCTTGCAGAAAATGTAAAGGATTTTTTGGATACGCATCCGGAAGTTGACAATTTTCTGGGCAAAGAAGGAGAGTTCAGGCTTTTTGTGTCGGATGTGACCGAGCAGTTTGAAAAGACAGCCGAGGCTACCCTTAAAAGGAAGGTTTTGCTTGAGCATATAAAATTATAGCCTTAGGCATCGGAATCTTGACAATCTATACTCATCCGTGTCTAAATTAGAAAATTTCTATACGATTAAGTCTGATGAATTCGTAAAAAGTCCGATTTAGACGGTTTCGAAAAAAGTTCAAATTCCCCCGCCAAACATAGGCGGGATAAAAAGGCATCGCAAATTTTGTAATCATGAGGCGTACTTATCGTACGTTGAATGATTGCGAAATGCAGCACAACGCAGAAGTTGGACTTTTTACGAGACCGTCAATAATAAATGGGGTAATAACTTTCACATGGAATCTAATAAAAGATTAGAAATACTTCAGTCTTATATTAGAAAATTGCCCAGTTTCCCGGCAACTGTCAACAAGGTCATGGAAATCTGCTATGATGCAAACACATCTCCTGCGGATTTGAGCAAGGTAATCAGTCTGGATCCTGTGTTGTCCGGAAAGGTTATGCAACTTGTCAACTCAGCCTACTTTGGTTTCTCGCATGAAATTGTATCTCTGGTAAGGGCAATTATTATGCTGGGTATGAATACAGTGAAAAATCTTGCCCTGGGCCTGGCTGTGATGAGCGGCCTTGGGAGCCGTAATAATTTTCGTGCACTTGACATGGATGCATTCTGGAAACATTCTCTCGGGGTAGGTGTTATTTCAAAGCTGATTGCTAAAAAACGTGACGTAACTCCCAAGAAATTGGAAGGATACTTTATTGCCGGGCTATTGCACGATATTGGAAAGATACCGTTGAATGGAAAATTCTCTGATGAATATCGGCTTGCGATGGAGATTTCAGACAGAGAGCATCAATCTCTATCCATCTCCGAAAGACAGATTCTGGGCATAGATCATACTATCGTTGGAAGTCTTATTGCGGAAAACTGGAAGCTGGGAGCAGAAATTGTAGACACTGTCACCTATCATCATTCCCCGGAAACCTATAAAGGCGAACAGAAAGATATTCTTTTTACTATAATTCTTGCCAACTATTTTGCAAAAAGATCGGGAATCGGTTTCTCCGGAGACCCTTCTATGGAAGACATTTGGCCCCAAGTGTTTCAGCACTTTTCCGCTTGCCCGGACACAACTCTTGATTATTTGCATGATCTTACTGATGAAGTAACTCAAGAAATAGAAAAAGCCCAAATATTTTTGAAAGTTACGCGATAAGGAGAATACCATGAAAGTTCGTTTCTGGGGAGTTCGCGGCTCCATTGCATGCCCAGGAAAAGAAACAGCAGAATTTGGGGGTAACACCTCATGCTTAGAATTGCGGTTTGGCAAAAAAAACAGGCTCATTATCATTGATTCCGGAACCGGTATCCGTGCACTTGGAGACTACCTGGTGCAAAATGATCTCCCAAACGGACCGATTAAAACCGAGATATTCATAACCCATACCCATTGGGATCACATCATCGGTTTTCCCTTTTTCCAACCGATCTATATTGAGGGTACAAAATTGAAGGTGTATGGACCCATAACATTCGAGGAAGACACCATTGAAAATATTATGGGCGACTTGCTTCGATACCGTTACTTTCCGGTACTGCACGGTGAACTTACAGCGGATATCGATTATTTCCAGCTCGGTGAATGCGAAATGGATCTGGGTGACGGGATTACTCTGAAAACAAAATACTTAAACCATCCCCTTCTTTGTCTGGGGTACCGTTTTGAATTCAAAGGCAAGGTCCTTTGCACCGCCTTTGACACAGAGCCATTTAGAAACGTCTTCTCCACAGACCCAAACGCCCCGGATTATGATCCGGTTGCAAGTGAGAACGGAGAAGAAGCCGTCAGAGAAGAAAACCAAAAGCTGCTGGATTTTTTTCGCGGTGCAGACATTCTTATCCATGATTGTCAGTACACCAAAAAAGAGTACTTTGCATCAAAGATAGGATGGGGCCATTCTTATTTTGAACCTGCAATCAATTCCGCCCTTGAGGCCGGAGTAAAAAAAATCGTTCTTTTTCATCATGACCCTCCACGAACAGATCAGGAACTGTTTGCACTTGAAAAACGTTGCCATGAATGTATGGCGAACCAATCTGCACTTGAAATCGTGGTGGCGAGAGAAGGAATGGAAATTCTACTTTGACATCCCCAATGGGGAGTTGCCGGCAATCTCTTATCCGTTAACAGAATATTTTAAGCCAAATTTTCGGCCGGCACCGCAATTAAAGTGACCATGGCTTTTGATATAAGTTTTTCCTGGCCTTCAGATACAGAAAAAACTTCAGATTCTGATACCTTGATTTTTCTGCCATTATTGATAATTTTTGAGCGACAGATCATCAATTCGCCAACGGCAGGCTTAAAGTAATTAATTTTGAACTCAATGGTAAGGTTTCGATAATTTTCGGAAACCGTGGTAAAAGCAGCATAACCGGCGGTATGATCAGCCATGGTCGCAATGACACCTGCATGCACAAACCCATCTTGCTGGCGGTGCACCGAACGAATTTTTAGACGTGATTCAAATATCCCGTAAGCCACCCTCTCAACTTCAAACCCGCAGTTGGCCGGAAATCCCTGAACATAATCGTTTTTTAAAAATTCGAATCTTTCCATTTTACGCCATTGAAAAATCGGTTCTGATTTCCGAACAAATATATCTTTCAGAATCATCCTAACCCGAATAAACCGGAACTAAAAAAGATCGGTTTTATTTTTACCACGAAGATCACGAAGGAAAAAAAGAATGAAATATATAACCTTCGTGCTCTTCGTGTACTTCGTGGTGTAATCAAATTTTTTACCACAAAATGTACAAAATTTAACTTTAAGGAACTTCGGACTCACTCAAAAATAACTTCACATTTTGGATGCCGATGCATCCCGACTGGCTGCGTTACGAAAACTCGAAATATGCTTGATATTCCTTAAGTTTTCGTGCCTTGCCAACCGGGCGCCTCAACCCCCAAAATTGCAAATTTATTTTTTCGTGAACCCTAAGTCGATATTTTTGAAAAATCTGCTATAGTTTCAAATAGACCTGCTATGTTCTTGAGCAAACAAAGTCTATTGTTGCGTATTTTTGTCTCTTTTGCCATGACCAAAACACCATCAAAAAAAGCATCCACCGCATCCCGGAGGGAAGCGATCTCATGCAGAGCCTGTGCCAGATCTTCTTTGTCAAGACTGTCTGAAACCTTTTTTTCGACTTTTTTATAGTCCGAATAAAGAACAGACTCGGAATCATGTTGAAAAAGACTTTCATTTACTGATGTTGCCTTAAACGCCTTGGCCTTTTTTATGATATTGACGATTCGCTTGAAAGCAACGGCCAGCGGTTCAAAATCCGGTGCAGTCTTAAGATCCTGTAACGCTTGTACCCGGTTCCATACATTAGGAATATTATCCACGGATACACTTGTAACAGCAGCGATGACATCTTTTGAAAATCCTTCTTCAGCCAATTTATGTGTCATGCGGTTATACAAAAAGGTGTTTACTTTGTCGGCAATCTCCCGAACCTTCTTAGCGCCCTTTATGCCGAAAAGCTTAATGCTCTTTTCAATCATTTCCCTTAAAGAAAATGAAAAACCTTTATCAATCATGATATGAACAATACCGATGCCTTGCCTCCGAAGCGCGTATGGATCGGAAGCGCCGGTGGGAACAAGTCCTACGGAAAAAAATCCGCAGATATTATCGATCTTGTCGGCAATGGCAAGAATCGCGCCTGCTGTAGTTTCAGGAAGCTTTCCCCCTGAATAAATCGGCCGGTAATGTTCTTCAATTGCTGTGGCCACTGCAACGGGTTCTTTTGTAACAGAAGCGTAAACCCTGCCCATAATCCCCTGAAGTTTGGGAAATTCAACCACAACACTGCTAACAAGATCCGCCTTGCATAGCCCGGCAGCCCGGGTAACATGCTTTTTCAAATCCGAACCCTCTTCAACGTTATCTGCCAAAAATCCTGCCATTTTTTGAAGACGCTCAACCTTTTCATACATGGACCCGAGTTTGGCCTGAAAAAGAACGCCTTTTAGTTTTTCAACCCTGTCTTTAGAGGAATACTCCAGATCACTTTTGTAAAAGAATTGAGCATCCGAAAGCCGGGCTCTCAGCACCCATTCATGCCCGGTTGCCACCAGGTTCATATCTTTAGTACGGGTATTGTTTACCGCCACAAAGCAGGGCATGAGATCTCCTTTACTGTCTATCACGGCAAAATACTTTTGGTGTTCTCGCATGGCGGTGATCAGTATCTCATTGGGGACTTCCAAAAATTCTTTATCAAATTTGCCCACCGTAGCCACAGGATATTCAACCAGGTTTTTTACAATCTCCACCAGTTCATCATCGGGCAAGATCTTACCGCCTACTTTTTTTGCAGCCTTATCGATCTCTTTCTCAAGACTTTTTTTGCGTGCTTGAAGATCCACGAGTACTTTTACGGAGCGCAGGGTCTTAATATAGTCCTTGGGGCTGGAAATCTTAACTTTGGTATTATTCATAAAGTAATGCCCACAAGTATAGCTTCCGCTCTTTATGTCTCCCAGGGTAAAAGGAATTACTGTCTCTCCCAAAAGGGCTAATATCGAATGTATGGGCCTGGCAAATTGAATATCAAGCTCGGCCCATTTCATGGTCTTGGGAAACGGTGTGGCAAGAATCACTTCCGGCAGGATGTTTTTTAGCAACGTCCGGGTTGGAAGCCCGCGTTCCGTAACTTTTGCACACAAGTAACGACCCTTGTTCGTATCCTTTACTATTAAAGCATTTACCGAAATTCCGACTTTTTCAGCAAATTTTTTCGCCGCCACAGTGGGTTGGCCCTTTTCATTAAATCCGACTTTTTCAGGAGGCCCCACAACTTCTGAAATTAAGGATTTTTGTTTGGCTGCAACTTTTTTCACCTCCACTGCAAGCCGTCTCGGAGTTGCAAAAATCCTGGCACTGCCGTGGTCAATACGGGCATGGGTCATTTTTTTCAGCAGCATTGATGATATTGCATTTAGCGCAGGTTCAATGTAACCTGCCGGTATCTCTTCCGTCCCTATCTCAAGCAATAAAGTTTCCATATCCACCTCTATATTTATTTAATCTAATGCAAAATTAAACTTAGGGGCTTCACCCCAATTGGAATAATGGAATAATGGCGTAATGGAATGATGGGTTTGAAGGAATTTTTTACAATTAAAATGGTTTATTTCCCCCGTACCCCCAATATTCCAGCATTCCAGCATTCCATTATTCCATTCCGATGGCATAAACCAAGAGCTATTAAAAAATATTTAGTATCAAACAATTATAGAATTTCCGAGATGTTAAATTAGAGTATTCACAAGTCCTGCACCATTGATCTTACATCATCCATTAAACATCATCTTATAAACGGAACAGCCTTTAATATCATTTCTTTTTCGTGATCAGGGGATACCCCATCTTTTTTCTTTGCTCCAGATATGCTTCCGCACAGGCTCTGGCAAGGTTTCTTATGCGTCCGATATAACCGGTTCTCTCCATAACGCTGATGGCGCCGCGAGCATCCAGAAGGTTAAAGGTATGTGAACATTTCAGGCAGTATTCATAAGAAGGAAGAACCAACTTTTCCTTAATCATGCGGTCGGCTTCAGCCTCGTATTTATCAAAAAATTCGAGCAGCATTCCTACATCCGCCTTCTCAAAATTATAGGTTGACTGCTCCACTTCCTGCTGATGATGGACATGACCATAAGTTACATCATCGTTCCATTTCAGATCATAAACGTTGTCAACGCCTTGCAGATACATGGAAATACGTTCCAATCCGTAAGTGAGTTCCACAGATATGGGAAACAATTCAACACTGCCGCAGAGCTGAAAATAGGTAAACTGGGTGATTTCCATACCATCCAGCCAAACTTCCCATCCAAGACCGGACGCACCAAGGGTTGGCGATTCCCAGTCGTCTTCCACAAACCTTATGTCATGTTCAAGGGGATCGATCCCAAGCACCTTAAGGCTTTGCAAATACTGTTGCTGCACATCATAAGGAGAAGGCTTCAGTATTACCTGATACTGATAGTAATGCTGCAACCGATTCGGGTTATCACCGTAGCGACCGTCTGTGGGCCGCCGGGAAGGCTGGACATAAGCGACATTCCAAGGCTCAGGGCCAAGTGCCCTCAGCAGAGTGGCGGGATGAAATGTTCCGGCGCCAACTTCAATATCATAAGGTTGGGCCAAAACACATCCCTTTTGAGCCCAGAACTTCTCTAACGACATAATAACATCCTGAAAATTCATTTCTTCTCCCTCATTAACTCGTTGTTATTCAGTACCCGAACGAAAACTAGGATTTTTCGTTAAGATCAAGGAAGACGAGAATTTTAACCACAGGAATACTGTTAGTATTTCGAGGATTAAAATTTGAGTCTGACGCAGATATTAGCGAAAAAGACAGTTTTCGATCAGGCACTATTTATGAATGTTGCACAACAACCCTTCTGAGTCTATCGTTACATCCAACAGACGGGCGTCCTTTCTACTTAAAAGAACTTTTTCCCATATCCCCTTTAATTTGTCAATATCCTCGATTTCACCCAGCGCCCAAATACAGCCGCCACCTCCGGCACCCGTGAATCGCGCACCACAGCTATTTTTCACGGCAGAATCTACAAGTTCTTCTCCAAGATCATCAAGCACCTCGGGGGTCATTTTTCTCCTGATGGCCGTTTCCCGGTTCATTAAGTCCGAAGCATCTTTAAAATTCAGGGCATTTAAAGCTTGGGCAAACTTTTGTGTGCATGCAACAATTTCAGCCCAAAGCCCACGATTTTTTCCTTCAAGAAACTGCCGGACCCACTTTTTGTTAATATCCTTTGACTCGTGCGGCACACCGCAGTATGCCAGCAGCAGGTGAGGTTTAAGATCATTTAAACATTCTTTCCTTACAATGGCCTTTTTTCTAAAATATGGCTTTCCGACACCTTCTTGCCAGAACCAGGCATGAACACCGCCATATACAGCTGCAAGCTGGTCCTGAAGTCCGCACGGTACGCCGGCTACGCTTGCTTCTAAGGCCTGGGCAAGCAGTGCAACCTGAAGCCTGGAAAACGGCTTAATACCGGTTTGCTCAAAAATATATGAAAAGGCCCCCACAAGCGCCACTGCCGCTGCGGATGATCCTCCTAAAGCACTGCGTGGCGGTGATGAAGAGTGGATATCAATATGCACACCTTCGGCCCTGAAATAGGCTGCAATTGCAAACATCAGCCCCAGGGGATGATCAAAAGGAGATTCATCGAGAGGATATTTTGCACTGGTAAAACCTTTTGAAGATATTTTTACCATACCTTTGTCATAGGGAAGAAATCGTATCCGTGTTCTCAAATCGATTGCCATGTTAACGGTGCATGGGGAAAGATGCCTGAGCGGATAATAAAACGTACTGATATCCAGCGTTCCGCCCATGTCGATCCTACAAGGAGCCGATGCTTCAATTTGATGCGATTCAATGATGCTTTTCAAGGTGTGTGTTGCGCTTTGGGTGTTGCGTGATAGGTGTTGAATTGCCATTCTGTCTTTCAATTTTTGCCCTCTGTTCTCTGTGATCCGACTTCCGGTCATTTCCTTATCTGCCGCAAAAATTTCAAACTCCGGGGTTCTTTCCCTAAATGATAAGGCACAAATGCCTCTAAAAACTCCAGACTTTCCATTAACGCCTGGGAAGCAAATCTGATTCGAACGGCCCTTGTTAAATCCCCCCTTTGGATCCACAAAAGATGTTTAATGGTTCCCTTTGAAAGAAATATCTTCTGTAAGACTCCGGAAGCACACCCACCACATATAATCCCTCCCTTTGAAAGATCAAATTTTATCCTGGTTTCTTTCATCTTCCCCATTTCTGTCCGGCAGATGCTGCACTGTTTTAAATTTGGACCCAGTCCGACTATTGTCATAAATCTTATTTGAAACAGGATGGAAAGCGCCTCTTCGGATGTATGGCCCAGATCGAGTTCTCTTAGAACATGCCGAAACAGGTGAAAAAGCTGAACCTGTTTTTGACCTTCTTCCATCCATTGATTGATCAATTCAGCCCAGTAGCTGGCATAAGCTGTTTTTATTATTTTGGATCTGATGTTGGGGAAAGCATTCTTTAATGTCGCTTCCTGAAGAATAAACAGTCCTTTGCCTCGGCCGATACTGCATACCACGTCCAATACCGAAAAGAGTTCAAGTATGCCTGCAAATCGTTTTGTGCTTTTTTTAGCAGATTTTGCAATTGCTGAAATTTTACCTTTGTTTAGAGTAAAAAACGTAACAATTAGATCATAATCTCCAAAATCGATCCGGCGAAGCATGATGGCAGGCGTTGAAAAGCTTGACATCTTTTCATATACCAAGAAGTTTTGTAGCGATGATAAAATAGAAAGATACACTTATAATGTCGATAGCTGTGGTTACAAAAGGACCTGAGGCAATGGCAGGATCGATATTTATCTTTGCAAACCCCATGGGCACCAAAGAACCCACCAGGGCGGCAATAGACATGGAACTGATCACGGCGAGTCCAACGGATATGGCAACTTGAAACATACTGTATCGAAGCTGGGCCACGGAACCGACCAGAAATCCATAAACCATACCCAGTATAAAACCGATGGCAAGTTCCTTGAAGACGACAGACCAAGTATCTCTAATGTTAAGGCGCCCCGTTGCAAGACCCCGCACCACAATAGTGGAAGTCTGGGTCCCGATATTGCCGCCCATTCCCATGATGACCGGAATAAAGGCTGCAAGATATACAAACTTGTTCAAACTTCCTTCAAAATGGCCGATAATAAAAAATGCAACAATGCCACCGATACAGCTTGCAGACAGCCACGGCAGGCGAATCCTCGTGCTTCTTAAAACAGACTGTGTTTCGATAAACTCCTCGCCCCCCACACCCGCCATTTTTAAAATATCTTCTGTAGCCTCTTCTCTGATGATATCGATAATATCATCTACCGTAACAATACCCACTAACTGGTTGGTATCATCGACTACGGGTACCGCAAGAATATCATAACGGGCAACTATTTTTGCCACCTCTTCCTGGTCCATATCGGTCTTGACTGTAAAAACATCTGTTGTCATGAAATCTTTAAGGGGCGTCTCAGGGGGAACCACAACCAATTGCCTCAAAGAACTGACGCCTATTAGTTTGCCGTTTGAATCAACCACATAAAGATAAAACGGCATTTCCACATCCAGATGTTCTTTCTGAAGGGACTCGATGGCTTCCCTGGCAGTTGTATTTTCTCGCAAGGCAATAAAATCAGGAACCATGATGCCGCCGGCAGTATCATCGCCATAGTGAAGCAGACCTTCAACCTCTTCGGAGCTCTCCTTTTTCATCCGTTCTATAATGCCGTCAGACCTTTCCTCGGGCAAACGCCCTAACAGGTCGGCCACATCATCGGTGGGCATGTGTTCAAAAATCTCGACCACCTCATCAATTTCAATGCCTTCATTAAGCGCAAGAAAAGTATCTTCATCCAGTTCACTGAAGAGGGCTCCCTTTTGCTCGGTCTCCTCTATCATTTCAAAAAGCTTATGCTGGTTGGGAAGTGACAACGAACGGAACACCACAGACAAATCTGCCGCATGTGTCTTATTAACAATCTTTCTAAGATGGGTTAAAGCATTCCGTCTCAGCAATCTCTTGATGCTGTCAATTAGTATTTTAGTGCGGTCACTTGTCATTGTCATAAGATAATAGATAATATGGAACTATTTAATAATTTTTATAACAGATTGATTACGCAACTCCCCAAGCCATGATTGAAATTTTTTTTCAATAATTTCATTAAAAAGTATTTTTTCAATCTCAGGTGATACCTCTTCCAGAGGCTTTCCCGAAATTTGCACAATTTCTTTAATAAAAAAAATCTGAAATCCCTGGTCGGTATCAAGCACTGGGGTAAACTCACCGACCTTCATCTCTTTTATGGTATTTCGCAACTGTGGGAAAAGCTCCTCGATCCGGAACAAACCCAAATCACCGCCCGCAACATCCGGAGATGATTCAGAATAGCTCTTGGTCACGCTTTCAAAAGATTTCCCCGCGTTTAATTCTGTTAAAATCGCATCCATTCGTGCTTTAATCTTCAGCGTTTCCTTTTCTTCGGCAAATTGTGGAACTTTTGCAATTATGTTGTACAGATGATATTTTTTCTTCCCTCCGTACTTATCTTGGTGGTTTTCGTAATAAGCCGTTATGTCCTCTTTTGTAATCACAATCTTAGATCTTACTTTAAGGTTAATCAACTTTGTCCTGAGTATCTGTTCCTTTAGCCGCTCACGATACTCTTCCATTGTTAATCCTTCCTTAGCCAATCCACCTCTTAGATCTTCATCCGTATAAAAATTTGTTTCTTTTATCCGTTCAATGGTTTGATCTATCTCTTGTTCTTCTATTTTAATTCCAACGCGTTTTATCTCCTGATCTTTAAGTTTTTGATCAATGAGCTGGTTGAGAATATCCTCCCGGACCTTGAAGAACATTTTATGCTCTTTATCAGTTGAATAACCGAGTTTGCGGATTTTCTCTGCATACGGCTTAACCGTTTGGTTCAGTTCGAAAAGCGTAATAATGTCGTCATTAACTACCGCTACCATTCGGTCAACAACTTCCGCACCTTCCGCTTTAGCAAGAAAGGAAAAACCGAACGTAGAAAAATAAAAAGTGTATATTATACAGTAAACCAAATACGTAAAACGTTTGCACATCATTATTATAACCCGCAAGTTAGTCCGCTTCACCCCGCCTGCCCCCTTGTTCCGGCAGATCGTCCTGGGATGTAACTTTTTTCTATTTTATTAGAGCCACATGTGAGACAAAAAACCCTGTCCCAACAATTTACCTTATTAATCCAGCTTTTAGAAGGTAGAATCTTCAAGATGTTTAATTCGTTTACGAACCCATGATTTTCTTCCACTGTGTTTTATTTATTTCAATGATATATTCTTTTTGAAGCTTTTTTATCCAAGGCTTATACGCTTCTTCAACCTTTTTCCTGCGTAAAATTTTTATTATGGTTTCATTTAGATCTTTTGACACCTCTTTCATATCCGCTGTCAAATTGTCGTTTTTATGATGCGCTTCATAATACTTGAATACATCATCGGGTGTTACTACGATCTGATCACCCAACTCTTTGGCAACAACCTTCTCCATGAGCAAACGGGTCTCTAATCCCTTTTCCCATGATTGGTAAGGCACAGCATACTCGAGTAATATCTGATCGAATACATTTTCGGAATAATCTTGTTTTATATCTTCAATAGCCTTTTTTACTTCTGCATCGGTAATCTTAATGCCGATATCTTTGGCCCTTTCCAGCAGAATCATCTCCTCGGTCATCTGTTTAACAAACCGCAATTGAGCTTCTCTAAGAGACTCGGGTTGCTGTATTGCGTTATGTGAATAAGAAGCTTTGGCAATCTCAAAAGCCCTGTTGAAATCAAGAACGGTTATAACACTGTCTCCGACCCGGATAAAATATTCATCACCGTCTTTAGATTCAGAATCAGCACACCCGGCCAAAGTGTAAATAATCGATAAAAATCCGATTAGAACCATAAACATGTTAAAATATTTTATCATCGAAAAATTAGGTTTTAGAACCAAAATTACATAAATTTCTGACTGTTAACATGTTGCACGATTTCTTTCAAGATATTTTTAATTTGAGTTAACAGACCGGCTCTATTTGTTTTTGAAAGTTCGGCTGTTAGTACATGGTCTCTGGTGAACTCAAATCGCCTGCCTCCGGAAGCAATCATATGGAGAACTCCCGCAGGATTTTTGAGGTGAGCTTCCGAAAAACCAAGGAAAAGCTGCGATCCTTTCAGATCAAGCCGTTTCACACCTGCCGTTATGGCTAATACCCTGAACATAACTTTTAAAAGTAAATTTGAAGCCTCAACCGGCAAAGCACCGAAGCGATCCACCATCTCTATTTTAAAATCAGCAATTTCATCTACCTTTGTCATCTTGGTCAGACGACGGTAAGCTGAAAGACGCTGGTCGATATCTGGTATATAGGATTCAGGTATTGAAGCAGGCAGAGCAATGTTAATCTCCGGTTCCAGACTTTCTTGAATCTCCTCCCCTTTCAACTCCGCCATTGAATTCTCCATCAGTTTAAGAAACATGTCATAACCTACTGCGGCAATATGACCGGACTGGGAAGCGCCCAGAATTGTGCCTCCACCTCTAATTTGCAAATCACTCATGGCAATTTGAAAGCCGGAGCCAAGATCACTGTGTTCCATCAACACCTTCAGACGTTTCCTGGCATCTTTACTCAATGTGCTTTCGTCAGGTATGAAAAGATATGCATAGGCCTGTTCATCGAGCCGCCCCACACGACCCCGTAATTGGTAAATTTGAGCCAGTCCGAATCTATCCGCCCGATTGATTAATATGGTATTGGCTGAAGAAATATCAAGACCGGATTCTATGATAGAGGTGCACACCAATAAATCTATCTCTTTGTTTATGAAACGAAGCATTACACGCTCCAGTGCATCATCCTCCAAACGTCCGTGGGCCACATCCAGCCTGACCCCGGGCACCAGTTTTTGCAAATGCTTTGCCATGGCCCATATACCATGAATGTTGTTATGAACAAAAAATATCTGGCCCTTTCTGTTCAACTCATTGAGTATGGCTTCTGAAATTACGGCATCATCTATTTCACATATATATGTGATAATAGATTTACGATATTCAGGCGGAGTTGAAATTACACTGATGTCACGTATCCCCATCAAAGACATGTGAAGAGTTCTCGGGATTGGAGTAGCGGTTAAGGCAAGAACATCCATCGTGCTTCTTATTTTTTTTAACTTCTCCTTATGTTTGACGCCGAAACGCTGCTCTTCATCCAGCACGAGAAGTCCCAGGTCTTTAAATGCCACATCTTTTTGAATCAGCCGGTGAGTTCCAATGATAATATCTATCTTTCCTGCTTTAAGATCACCGATAATCTTACGTTGCTCCCCTATGGAACGGAATCTGTTCAAACATGCAACATTAATCGGGTATCGCTCAAAACGGCTGGAAAACGTTGCAAAATGTTGTTCTGCAAGCACAGTGGTCGGCACAAGTACGGCAACCTGTTTACCGTCACTGACGGCCATAAGCGATGCGCGCAAAGCAACCTCCGTTTTACCATATCCCACATCGCCACACACCAGTCTGTCCATTGGAATAGATGCTTTCATATCATTGAGAACGTCTTCAATGGCGTCAAGCTGGTCCGATGTCTCCTCGTAAGGGAAACCGGCTTCAAAATCGAAAAAATCCGTATCTACTTCCCTGAAAGCATAGCCCTGCTTAATCTTACGCTCGGCGAAAAGTTTCAAGAGTTCTCCGGCAATCTTCTCCGCCGATTTTTTTACCCTGGCTTTGATCCGATCCCATGATTTGCCGCCCATTTTATCAAGAACAGGCTCAATACCATCCACCCCTATGTATTTCTGAACCATACTCATGCGATCCACAGGCAGGTAGAGTTTGTCATCATCTTTATAAACAATCAAAAGAAAATCATTGTTCGACCCGTTCAGTTTCAATTTTACCAGGCCGTTATACTGACCTATTCCGTGTTCAACGTGAACGACAAGATCCCCCTTTTTTAAATCTTCAAATCCAAGAAGCTCGGTTCGAACCTTTTGTATCTGTTTTCTTCTGGCGCGATGTTTTGAGCCAAATATTTCATAGTCTGTAATGATAGCCAAAAATTCGGCAGGCCAAACAAAACCTGAAGAAATCTGCCCTATGCATGCATATACCTGGTTCTCGCACGGTTTAACATCAGGGAAATGTTCAATAAACCTGAGATGGGTACCATAGGGAATCAAAAGTGATTTCAGTTTGTCGGCCTGGGTTCTGTTTTTGCAAACAATAAGTGTGGCACATCCGGATTGTTTTTGATCATTGATCCAGTTTGCAAGCGGCGAAAAAAGAGCCTTTTCCCTACGGCGCTTGAGTTCCAGGCTGATATCCGTGTTGTCTTTAACGGTAAAATTAAATACACGGGAGGCCTGACCGTTATCAAGAAAGACTTTTGACACGGAAAGCTTTTTAACCGTCAGCAGCTTTTTATGTTTAAAGACTTTTTTGGCCTCCGACCACTTGAGATAAAGCCGATCCGGTTCAACACATAGTCTGGTATCATTGCACGCGGAAGCAAAACAATTTGATGCCTGTTGTTGCGATTGATCAGCAACCTTTTCCAGTTCAGCCGGTTCCTTGAGAATAAAAAGTGCATGGCCCGGCATATAATCGAAGACCGTGTGAAGATCCGAATAAATGAGTGGGATCAGGCTTTCAATCCCAGGGAGCACACGCTCATTTCTAATGCGATCAATCAGACTTCTGGCCTTTGTCATCGGGAGATCCAACCGGGACGCCTGCTCCCGTATTCGTCCGATGATCTGATCAATACAGTGCATCTTTAAAACAGCCTCTCGGGCCGGTAGTATAACTGCTTCCTGAATATTTTTGATTGTTCTCTGGTTTGCGGTTGAGAAAAACCTCAAAGATACCACAGTATCTCCGAATAATTCGATTCTAAGCGGATTTGAATAAAGTGGTGAAAAAACGTCCAGAATACCGCCCCTTACACAAAAATCTCCGGGTTCTTCAGTTATTGTTGATCGAACATAACCGCCTGAGATTAGTTTCTCGACCAATAAATCCCGATCGATCTCTTCTCCCATCATAATAAGTTCGGCATAATCAGATAATTCCTGTTTTGGAATGATCCTTTGCAGCAAACCGACTACAGTTGTAACCACAATTTGCGGGACATCGTCCACTATCAAACGGTAAAGAGATCTGATCCGCTTGGCTGCTGTTTCGTTGTGGTAGGAAAGATGCTGAAAAGGTAAAATATTATACGGAGGGAAATAAACCAAGGGGGATTTATTTTTTCCTAAAAAAAATCTCAGGTCTTCCATATACTTTTCCGCATCTTTTGTTGAAGGAACGATCACAACAACGGGCTCTCTATGGGCCATATATAACCTGGACACAAAATATGCTTGCTCAGATCCGGACAGCCCTATACAATCAACATTATAATCCCCGACGGAAATTATATCAATCAAGCGTCCGGGTGATATTTTTTCTTGATTTTGATCCATAAACAAAGTAGTTGTCTTTTTACTGTGCCGGCGTAGCTCAGTTGGTAGAGCAGCTGATTCGTAATCAGCAGGTAGGCGGTTCGAATCCGCCCGTCGGCTCCACATTTGTTACAAAAATTTCATACCTGGGAAATTCAGGTCATAACATATTCTGGAGAAGCTTTTTTCTTCATGTCTTTCCAATAAGGCTTTTTGCAAACCGCTATAGCTTAATTCGGATCATTGTGCAACCGGCGTTTATGCCCTGGGAAACTCGTTCCCAGCGCTATTGAAAAGTGACCCGATAGAAACTTAATGAATTCGTAAAAAGTGAATTCATCACGTGTTTGGTGCTTAGTGTTTTGCGTGAAATATATACTGACGACTCAGCAGGTTATAGCCCTCAAAACAACGAACGTCCAATTTTCGTACAAAGCAGTATATCTATATAATAACAACCACTTAACCACTCAACTGTTTAACAAGGTCTGAAAATAAAAGGGGTAATTGTGAGTTATAAAATAGGATTTGCCGGAACCGACGGAAGAACCCTTCTAAGTGCTGTGGTCACTTCAACGGCAACAAGTGAAAACTATGAAAATGATTTTCAGGGAGTGGTGATTAGAGGAATGCCGGCCATGCCTCCGTTTGCGATGTCAATGCAATGGCCGGTGAAATTTATTCCCACAGCGGATAATTCCAAAAAGGCATATGCCTCCGCTATTATTGACGCCCTTAAAAACGGCTCGATTGATTGTGTTGTTCCCATGCCTGAAGATTTATTACTTGATGGTCTGTTAGATAAACTGGAAGAAGTCGGTTTTTCAGATCATGTTATTGGATTCACTCGCAAAAGTTCATTTATTGAAGGCGACAAAATAGCCTGTAAACGTCTTTGTCATGAATATAATATTCCTGTGGCGGATAAGTGGTATGCCGTGGATGCCAGAAATTATGACGAAATTTTGAGGGCCTGTCTAATTCTATTAGATCTATATGGTGGGGCTGTTCTCAAATATCCTTATAGTGCCGGAGGAAAGGGTTCCCGTATCATATTAAATTCTTGGGAGATAAAAGAAGTATATGACACCTTGATAAAAGATTATGGTAAAAACTATAAACAACGGTTCGGGAAAAAATCGGAATGGCCGCTCCTCATAGAATCCAGAATGTCGGGAGTTGAAATTTCTTTTATTATTCTTGTTGATAAAAACGGCCATTTTCAAATTCTTCCCACCTCCATGGATTATCCGGAACGTTTTCCGGGACCTGCCAGTAAGGGAAATCCCATTACCGGTGGAATGGGGAGCATATCACCGCATCCCATGGAAACGCCCGACTTGCTTGAAATGGCAGCCAGAGATATTGTAAACCCTCTGATAAAAGCATTGAAAGAAAAAAACATGTTACGTCCGTGCCTGATATACCCGGGCTGCTTTTTATCTTTTAACGACAATATGACTCCGACAAGAATTCGAGTCTGTGAAATCAATATTCGGCCTCCTGAACCCGAATGGCAGCCCATTATTCGCAGAATAAGGAACCTGGGGGCGTTAATCAAAGCTACAATTCAAGGAAATCTGGACGAGGTACCCCCGGAAGTACGATCCGATCAAATCTCCATCTGCGTCGCCCTGGTTACCGGTTCCGGCGGTCCTCAAAGCCAAAAAGGGTATCCCTGGTCCTGCACTAAAGGAGAGTTGGTCGATATTGATCTTGGCTACTTGAAGAAAAAAAAGATACAGGTTATTCCCTCTGCCATGACGTATTCAGCTGAAGAAGGAATTTTTAAATCAGACGGCAGCCGGGTGATATATTGTAATGTTAATGCAACCGTTGCACCTGGAACAAGCAGAGCAAAGGTAGCAAAACGACTTCGTCAAAAAATATTGGCCGCCTTTGAAAATGGAAAAATCAGGGTAATTCCCCGTGAAGACCCGGAAGGAAACCGGTTGGATTTGCGGAGGGACATCGGCAATCATTTCGAAATTGCCGAAGGATTACTTCCGACAATACTATAAATAATTTTTACATCAATCATCTTGACATACATATCCATTTTAGCATACCGATATAAGATAGATTGTAAGTGTTAAGTTTTTTTTGGAGAAATCAATATGAATGATCCCGATGACACAAAGTTAAAAGCTGAAATTGATGGGATTATGAAAAACATCAATGCCATAATTAAAAAAATTGAAAATCTTGACCCTGTAAAAAGCAAGAAGTCCAGACAAAATGAAGATTGATGTCCGTTCATATCGCAAAAAGTTAAACCGGATGAAAACAGCAAATATTTTTTAAGGAGGCGCCATGGCATTAACTAAAAATGATATTGTCACGAAAGTACACGAAATAGGCTTTACAAAGAAAAAATCTGTTGAGATAATCGAAGCCCTATTGGAAATTATCAAAAATACCCTGGAAAAGAGTGAAGATGTCCTTCTTTCAGGCTTCGGAAAATTTTGTGTAAAGCAAAAGAAAAAGCGAAGGGGCCGAAACCCTGCTACCGGCGATGACCTGATTTTGAAGGAACGAAAAGTTGTCACATTTAAATGTTCCGGGAAGTTAAGGGATAAAATTAACGGCCAAGGATAATTTGATTCCTGAATGTACAATATTTGGCCATACGTGCCGGCCAGGCGCTTATTAAAGCCAGACCTATAACATCGTGCCAATGTTGAAATATTCAATATTAAATGATCAATGCCCAACTAAAAATTTCTTGAAAATTGAATATTAATTGCTTCGCAGAAGCCACATTTCCCAGGTTTTTATTTGGAAAGTCCATAGGTTCTTATTTATTTATTTTTTGTTTTTTTGGCCAAAAAGTTCAGCGCTAAAAAAATAACGATACCGGCTGGTCCGGATTGAAATATAATTGGAAAAATTCCGTATGCATGAATTCATCAAACAGGAAGAAAAAAATATTCTCAAAGGTATCGCAAAACCGCCCAGGGGAGCCCTCGGAAAAATACTGGCGGAATTTGATCCTGAAATAATTATCGCCCACCCTACTTTTCATTGCGAAGATAATATTGGTAGCCTAGTATACCGGGATTTGGAAGGGACTCGGAAGGTTTTTAACGACAATCGAGTCGCTGTTATAATAGCGGACGGCACCTATAACGACAAGAGTAACGATACTTCCAATATTGAGGCTGCAATAGCCGGTGCAAAAAAAGCACTGGATGGATTTACTGAGCACGAAAGAAAAAATGTGCTGGTGTATGTCGGTCCGCATGAAGGATACGACAGCGCTCATTTTTCGCCGGGCAAAGGCAATGCTTTTAAAATGATATTTGAAGAAATGGAGCCCACCCAAACAAAGACCATTATTCTGCTGGACGGTGATTTGCGTAATGATATGACTCCGTGGCAACGAGTTTACAAAAAAGTGATTGAGCATCATGAAAAACATTATCCCGACAAAGATTTTTTTGTAACCGCCCGGTACGCGCGCCACATTGTGGATGCTTCCCTTACACGCAATGTGGTTGGGCCGCTTACAACGCTGATGGGAGGCTACGTGCCCGGAGGTATTTCCGGTGACATTATGCTAAGTGCGGGTGCTGTGGCTAAAGAGCGCATTGCAAACTGGAATGATGCCCGTCGAAATTACGGCACGGATATCGCCACCACGTTTGATAATATCGCCGATCCTACTACCCGAATATATGAAGTTTATCTGGGTGCCAAACTACATGACGTTACCGATGACGCCAAACTCAGCATTATGCCTGGGCAGGTAATCGGTGCAGCCCTGGAAAGAATACTTTATTATGAAGATTTAGATAGAAGAATTACCCATCGTCTCGAAAATGATGTTCCACTAAAGAAAATCGTTGTTTGGGATTCCGATCGGACAAATATCGATTTTATTAATCCGGGAACCACAAATGTGTTTAATATTGATGTAAAGAGAGAAGCTTTGGCCAATAGGCTTGATGATTTCAAAAGTGATATAGAAAAGGTGCTCCGGCCTTCTTCCTACGAGGAAATTATCAGCAACCACAAACTCCTGACGGACTCCATTAATGCAAAGACTGATGAAATTGTTCTGATGTCGATCTCGCAGCAACGCTGGATAGAGCTTTTATACGAAGTGATGGGTTACGTTATGGTAACCCGGGATATCGAAAGCAGCAAAAAGGCGCTGAATTATCTGTATACCGCAGCTTTTGTCGAATTTTGCTCGGCGAAGCTTAAAGATCTGGGATATACTACGCTTTCTGCGGTACGCGGCATACAGGAAAATCTCGGTGTGGGGGACAGCAAAGCCAAAGCTTTTTATTCAGAAAAGGTGGATAAGGTTGTCAAAACCCTTGCCTTGAATTTCTACCAAGGCCGATCCCGAATTATAGATAGAATGAAAGAATTAAATTGAGATATTGTAAGTTTTGATTTTGGTTAATAATGAAGGATGACTTATTTCAAGCATCCTGGCAGCTTTAGTGCGGTTGCCGGCGGTTGCCTTAAGTGACCGGGTAATCAGTTTTTTTTCCAGAATCTTCTGGGCAGCCTTCAGGGAATATCCTTCGAATAAATCGTCCACATGATCTGTGTCAGATTCCGCCCCAAGTTCAGGCGGAAAGTGTTCCGGCAAAAGAATCGTATCTTCTGCAAGCACTACAGCCCTTTCGATCATATTTTCCAGCTCCCTGACATTTCCCGGCCAACGGTGCTTAAGCAGAAGTGACATGGCCGCAGGTGTTATCCCTTTTATTCCCTTTTCCAGACGTATATTGAACCGGTCAATAAAATGTTGACATAAAAGAGGGATATCCTCCGGCCGGCTGCTGAGTGTCGGCAGCTTGATCGGTAACACGTTCAGTCTGAAAAACAAATCTTCGCGAAATATACCCTTATTGACTTCCTCTTCAAGATGTTTGGCGGTTGCAGCAATTACCCGAGCATCTATTTTCTTTGTTTTTGAATCACCCACCGCTCTGATTTCATTTTCCTGCAACACCCGCAGGAGTTTAACCTGTAAAGACAGGGGTAATTCACCAATCTCGTCAAGAAAGATTGTTCCGCCGTCCGCTTCTTCGAAAAGACCTTTTCTATCTCCGTCCGCACCGGTAAAAGCACCCTTTTTATATCCAAAAAGTTCACTTTCAAGTAAATTTTCAGGTATACCCCCACAGTTAACGGGGACCAGAGGTTTTTTTGCTCTTTGCCCCGCAAAATGAATACCCCTTGCGATCAGCTCTTTCCCGGTTCCGCTGTCGCCATAAATTAACACCGTGGTATTGTATTGGGACACTTTCTCGGCCAGCTTGAATACATCCAGCATGGCATTGCTTTTGGCGACCATGCTGCCAAAACAATAATTTTCTTGAATTTTCCGAATTCGTTCTTTTAACCAAAGATTCTCTCTTTTTAGACTTTCCCGTTCTTCAGCCTTTTTAAGGGTAAGGAGAACTTCATCCGGTTTAAACGGTTTGGATATAAAATCATATGCTCCCTTTTTCATAGCCTCAACAGCGGTATCGATGTTGCCATATGCTGACATCATAATTACAGTCGTGGCCCATAGCTTATCCCTTGCAGTTTCAAAAAATTCCATTCCATTCATATTGGGCATCTTAAGATCACAGAGGATGAAATCGTATAATGTCTGGTCAACCTTCTCAAGAGCATCCGCGCCATCAGATGCTGAATCCACACGGTAACCGGATTTATTGAGTAAAGATGACAGCATGTGACGCATGTTCTCTTCATCGTCTATGATCAGCAAACGTTTTTGGGAAGATTTACTCTTATTGGTAATTTTATTATCCATCATTCACATCCAAATTTTCTTTGCCCGTTTCCCCATTCGCTGATAGGGGGGTCAAGGGAAGGTATATGTTTATGGTCAAACCCTTGCTTTCTTCACTGCTTGCTTGGATTTTTCCGCCGATTCCTTGGATAATCATAAAACAGACCGAAAGACCTAATCCTGTTCCCTTCCCGGGTTCCTTGGTGGTATAAAAAGGATCAAAAATATTCCCAAGATTCTCCTTTGAAATCCCGGAGCCATTGTCAATATAGCTTATTTTCAACATGTTCAGATGTTCTGCGGATTCAGCTTGGACAATCGGTACGACCTCGCTGGTTATCAATATTTTACCTTTAAAATGATTCTCAACTGATGAAATAGCATCGGCAGCATTTATAAGCAAATTTAAAAAGACCTGTCTCAATTGATTCGGATCAGCCATCACCCGATCGTTTTCTGCAATGAAACTGAGATTTAATTCAATATCGGACATCAACGGCTGAAATTTAAAAACATCAACCGTTTCTCGGATGATTGAGTGCACTGAAACCGCTTTCGGAGCTTCACTTGAAGGCCTTGAAAAATCAAGGAGTTGTTTAATAATAGTATTTACTCTATTTATCTCATTTTCTGTGCGAAGAATAAATTCTTTTTTATCTTCCTCTGAAATATCGTTCTGTTTAAGCAATTCAAGATACCCCACAACAATACCTATTGGGTTCCCGATTTCATGGGCAATTCCTGAAGATAACCTGCCGACAGATGCCAATTTTTCCGCTTGGATAATCTCTTTTTGAGCCTGTTTTAAATCAATATTTGCCTTCTCAAGAGATATAACCGTAGTCCGAAGTCTTTCTTTGTCATCGGCAATCTGTTTCAATATGCTGTTCAACGCCTTAAATAATTTATTGAATTCATTGCCCTTCTTTTCATAAAGGAAAAACATCTCATCATCTTCTATATATTCTTCGGCCCTCTTTACCAGACTCTGCAACGGTTTCACGATAATCCTCGACAACCGGTAATAACCGAAAAAGGAAAAAACAAATACATTTATGAAGATATATATCAATAATATATATTGCGTCCGTCTCAACGTTTTATAGATCCCCTTAAGGGGTAAAACAAGACTTACTCCTGCAACGACATTTCCATTCCTGAGCAAGGGCGCTGATATGATCAGATTTCGGCTTTGCTTCCCTAAAACCCCCCAAGTTGAACCAAAAAATCGGGAGGTTTTATCTCCCAACCGAATTGATTGTCTTGTAAGTGTCTCAATCTCATCTTTCAAGGTACAATTTTCCCCATCCAAATATACTCGATTTTTCTTAACGTCCATAACTATTGCGCAAGAAAAGCCTGCATCTTTTAACAATCTACCAAAATCATTTTGAGAATCTGGGTTCCCTGCGATATTGTCCGATTCCGAAAAAAACATTTTATTTGCTTGGATTCCTGATATGAAAATATGTCCTCTTGAAATTTCAGATCTAAGAAGTTCCCTTCGTGCGGTTATAATCATTACGAAATCTAATAAGATCATTGCCAGCAATAAAAGGACTGATAGATGAATAGCAATATTTGTTTTTAAACCGTGAAAAAACACATCAAACCTTTTAACATTCTGGGATTTCTAAAACTCATGGAAATCAATTTTTGATGAACTCGTAAAAATTCCGATTTAGACGGTTTCGTAAAATTTTCAAACTCCTCCGCCAAACATAGGCGGGATAAAAAGGCGTCGCAAATTTTGTTATCATGAGCCGTACTGATCGTACTTTGAATGATTGCGAAATGCAGCACAACGCAGAATTTGGACTTTTTACGAGACCGTCAAATTTAAATTTCGCCAGCTTATGGTATCCGCGTTGTGGAAGACAGGCCAAGTCTTTTTAATATTTTACGTGAAAGTTCCATATAAGTCAAATTGCGTTTACACAAAGAATCACATTCAGGGGTGATTTTTTAAATAAAAAAAGGTGGGCTTCCAGAAAAAACACAATTCTAATCAAAAAAAAACCCGGAATTACTCGACTAATAAAATCGGTAATTCCGGGCTATATAAAAATTTCTCGGCAGCGTCCTACTCTCCCACTCAGCCTCCCGAGCAGTACCATCGGCGCAAAAGAGCTTAACTTCCGTGTTCGGGATGGGAACGGGTGTTTCCTCTTTGCTATTGCCACCGAAAAAACTATTACTTTCAGTTTAGCAACAATTTAAATATAAGCACAAAAAAATGTTCAGAACAATTATGTAAATTATTTTGTGGCCAAGCCTCACGACCTATTAGTACCAGTAAGCTAAATGCGTTGCCGCACTTACACACCTGGCCTATCAACCTTGTAGTCTTCAAGGGGTCTTCAGTTAAGTATGTTTCCATACTCAAGGGATATCTTATCTTGAGGTCGGCTTCCCGCTTAGATGCTTTCAGCGGTTATCCATTCCGAACTTAGCTACCCAGCAATGCCGCTGGCGCGACAACTGGAACACCATTGGTTCGTCCATTCCGGTCCTCTCGTACTAGGAACAGCTCCTCTCAAATATCCTGCGCCCACGAAAGATAGGGACCAAACTGTCTCACGACGTTTTAAACCCAGCTCACGTACCACTTTAATTGGCGAACAGCCAAACCCTTGGGACCTGCTCCAGCCCCAGGATGTGATGAGCCGACATCGAGGTGCCAAACCGCCCCGTCGATGTGAACTCTTGGGGGCGATAAGCCTGTTATCCCCGGCGTACCTTTTATCCGTTGAGCGACGGCCCTTCCATACGGGACCGCCGGATCACTAAGACCTACTTTCGTACCTGCTCGAAATGTCTCTCTCGCAGTCAAGCTCCCTTATGCCTTTACACTCCACGGCTGGTTTCCAATCAGCCTGAGGGAACCTTCGCGCGCCTCCGTTACTCTTTGGGAGGCGACCGCCCCAGTCAAACTACCCACCAGACACTGTCCTTCGCCCGGATAACGGGTCGAAGTTAGAACCCTAAAATAGCAAGGGTGGTATTTCAAGGGTGGCTCCATCCCGACTAGCGTCGGGACTTCAAAGCCTCCCACCTATCCTACACATGCTACTCCAAAATTCAATGTCAAGCTGTAGTAAAGGTGCCGGGGTCTTTCCGTCTTTTCGCGGGTAGACGGCATCTTCACCGCCAATACAATTTCACTGAGTCCCTGGTTGAGACAGTGCGGAAGTCGTTACGCCATTCGTGCAGGTCGGAACTTACCCGACAAGGAATTTCGCTACCTTAGGACCGTTATAGTTACGGCCGCCGTTTACTGGGGCTTCGGTTCAAAGCTTCGCGGTCCGAAGACCACTAACAATTCCCCTTAACCTTCCAGCACCGGGCAGGCGTCAGACCCTATACATTGTCTTACGACTTAGCAGAGTCCTATGTTTTTAGTAAACAGTCGCTACCGCCATTTCTCTGCGGCCCTCTTCAGCTCCGCATGCCCGATAATAAAATCAGTTTGCTTCACCTAACAAGGGCACACCTTCTCCCGAAGTTACGGTGTCATTTTGCCGAGTTCCTTAACCAGGGTTCTCTCAATCGCCTTAGGATTCTCTCCCTACCTACCTGTGTCGGTTTGCGGTACGATCACCTAATTATCTTGTTAGAGGCTTTTCTTGTCAGTGTGGGATCAATCAGTTTATGAGACAAAGTCTCTCCTCATCGCTTCTCAGCATTTAAATAAAAGGACGGATTTGCCTATCCTTTCTGCCTACAAGCTTGAACCACCTATTCCAACAGGTGGATGACCTACCCTTCTGCGTCCCCCCATCACTCTCATCCCCGAAGGGACATTGATAACCGGGTGGTACAGGAATATTAACCTGTTTTCCATTACCTACGCCTTTCGGCCTCGGCTTAGGGATCGACTAACCCTGAGCAGATTAGCTTTACTCAGGAAACCTTAGGTTTTCGGCGAGCGGGTTTTTCACCCGCTTTATCGTTACTCATGTCAGCATGGTCTCTTCTGTCCAGTCCAACTGTCCTTACGGTCAACCTTCAACCCGAACAGAATGCTCCCCTACCGCCCCGTACGAATACGAGACCCGCAGCTTCGGTAATGTACTTAAGCCCCGTTACATTTTCGGCGCAGACTCACTCGACCAGTGAGCTGTTACGCTTTCTTTAAAGGATGGCTGCTTCTAAGCCAACCTCCTGGTTGTCTGTGCATTTCCACATCCTTCCCCACTTAGCACATATTTCGGGACCTTAGCTGGCGATCTGGGCTGTTTCCCTCTCGACCATGGAACTTAGCTCCCACAGTCTGACTCCTGTAATAAAAGTTGATGGTATTCGGAGTTTGGTTAGGTTTGGTAATCTGGTAAGACCCCTAGCCCATCCAGTGCTCTACCCCCATCACTTAATTTACAAGGCTATACCTAAATATAT
>RPGQ01000010.1:0-87500 GCA_004193595.1 Desulfobacteraceae bacterium Eth-SRB2 | reverse complement strand
TATTTTTACCTCATTTATAATTTTCAACTTATTTATTTGCATACTCTACCGCCCGGGTTTCACGTATGACCGTAACCTTGATCTGACCGGGGAAGGTTAGAGACTCCTCAATTTTTTTGGCAATATCTCTACTGAGAAGCGTCGAATCTTCATCAGAAATAATACCACTTTCCACGATAACTCTAAGCTCCCTTCCCGCCTGAATAGCATAAGTGTTGGCAACCCCATTAAATGATTTTGCTATGTTTTCAAGGTCTTCCAACCTTTTGATATAATTTTCAAGCAGTTCCTTACGAGCTCCGGGTCTTGCCCCTGATAAAGCATCTGCAGCTTGTATCAACAAGTCATACACCGAGCTCGGCGGCACATCTTCATGATGAGCAGCGATGGCATGCACGACCTCAGGTATTTCACCGTATTTTTTTGCAAGCTTAGAACCGATTATAGCATGTTGGCCTTCAACCTCGCGATCAATCGCCTTTCCGATATCATGCAGCAATCCCATTCGTCTCGCCAGTTTCGAGTTAAGCCCCAATTCAGACGCCATAATACCACTTATAACACCCACCTCAACCGAATGCTGCAAAACATTCTGAGCATAACTGGTACGAAACTTCAATCGGCCGATATAGTTAATAAGTTCGCTATGAATACCGTGAACACCCAAATCAAACGCCGCCTGTTCTCCAGCTTCTTTTATGGTTAAATCAACTTCCTTCCCAACTTTTTTAACAACATCCTCAATGCGGGCCGGATGAATCCGACCGTCCGCTATTAACCGCATCAATGAAAGCCTGGCAACCTCACGTCGAACCGGATTAAAACCGGACAAAATAACCGCCTCAGGCGTATCATCTATGATAAGATCAATACCGGTTGCCGCCTCAAGTGCACGAATATTTCGACCTTCCCTGCCGATTATTCGACCTTTCATCTCATCGTTTGGGAGTTGAACCACTGAAACAGTATGTTCAGCGACAAAATCTCCGGCGTACCTTTGAATGGCAGTAGCCATGATCTTTGTGGCTTTTTTATCTGCCTGTTCTTTTGTTTCATTCTCTATCCTTTTGATAATTTTGGCACCTTCATATCGCGCCTCGTTTTCCATGGCTCTAACAAGAAGTTCCTTGGCCTGTTCCGCCGTTAAACCAGAAATCTTTTCGAGCTGTCTCTTCTGTTCTTCAATAAGCTCATTATATTTAATTTTAGTCCGCCCTATTTCTTCCTCTTTTATCCCAAGCTTTTTCTCTTTTCGCGAAATATCCCGTTCCCTACGTTCAAATTGATCTATCTTCCGGTCGATATTCTCTTCTTTTTGCATCAACCGTTGATCTCTTTTTTTCAATTCATTTATAGTTTCTTTGGTATCAGCATCAAAGTCACTTTTCATCTTGAAAAGTTTGTCTTTAACCTCCAGTTGCGCTTCTTTTATTAGAGTCTCTGATCTTCTCTTGGCATCCTCTAATGTTCGCGAAGTCTCCCTTTCAGCTGCCTTAACTTTCTGAGCTACAATTATCCCTTTAACCCAATAGGCAATTGCAAAGCCTAGAACGAATGCAATCATCCCTATTAATAAATTATATTCATTCATTAGCCTACTCCCTGAAAATATTTATATGTAACATTCTCATCAAGATTTAAACTTTACGTTTTACCTGAAAGTTCAATAGGTTAAATTTGATATCAGATAAAACTAAACTGTCCGCTTTACGATGCGACTTATGAAGAATGTTATAATGATGCAGATTATGAATGAGAAATTTAGGAAAAAAAGGTAAGGTATTTAAAAAAACGCTTATATCTGTGTGCACTTAATGTTTCAATAGTTTTGTATCGGCACTTCCCGCCGTATCAGATTGTTTGCTATTCTTTGATCTGAATTAAGCAGGACCCCTGCCACAATGCCGTGTTGGGAGGTCTTTGAACCAAAAAAATAAAGTGGGCACCTTTTAATTTCTTTAGGCTTTTCTGTACGAGCAGAACATGCGCACCAAAATCAGGGAAGGCTCCCTTTAAATAGATGTTGGGTCAAGGGACATCTTCCAATCACAAACACGGCAGGGGTGAAACACCTGGTTTAAAAAACATCAAGATCACATTTTATCCCGGGAGGATAACAAAAACTGCCTAAATTTGTCCTTGATAAATACAAAGATTAAGGGAGGAACATGAAAGAACAACTTATCATATATTAGTGGTATCAACTTGTTAAAAACCATTAATCATTTACTGCAGCATCCAATGCACGGATCAGGTTGGCTGATTGTTTAGATATATTTGCCAACAAGTCTGAATAAAATCTTTTTCTCTCAATATTTTCATTAGCAATGTTAAGTGCAGCTAAAATCAAAGTCGCAAATTTAGTAACAGATGATTTGCTCGAATGTTGAGTTTCAACCTTAGCCACTTCTTTGACAAGGTAATCAGCAACCTCTTTAGCATTGGTTATGTCAGATTCTGTTTTAAATGTATAGGGCTGCCCAAACAGTTCTATTGTTACAAGTTGTTCCAATGAATAAGTTCTTCTACCTTTCTAAGATCATCCCTTTTGGCCACTATTCAATCTCAGTAATATCCTCTAGTCTTACCAAAAGACTATCAATCTTTGACCGGATCAAAGCCTTCTCTTGTGTGTAATTGGTTTCAGCATCAACCTTACCTTGAAGCTCTTCTTCTAATCTCTTAATTTTATTTATAGATTCTAGGTTTGTCGCCTCAAGTGATTTATTAATGTCGATTAATTTCTCAACTTTTTTTTCAATTTCTTCAAATTGTCTTAAAATAAGTTCGTTATCCAACCTTACACCTCATAATCTGTTTATTTAATATAATCTTTTATATAACCGAAAGTCAAGGTTTTATTCCTTAATCTGTTATGCAAAATGTGTTCAAAGCGTCATAAGGTTTTGTATGGTGTTGGCCCCAACCGTCTTCTTGCTATGGCCACCAATAAGACCCCCTACAACCTTTCCATCCTTATACCCTAATTCGAAAATATCCGTTATATAAAACTCGCTGTGTACAGTACTGTTTTTTTAAATCGTGGGCATGCAAAAAATCTCGTATAATCCTTTTGCTTTTCCGAATTTCATACCTTTGCCCATTCCGGCAACAAATACTATAATAATTGTTTTCCCATAATTTTTTCCATTTTACACCCATCTCGAAATTGTCTTTCTTTTATTTTTTTAAACAAGGAACCCTGAATCCTTGGCTTTGAAAGAAAAAGGGCAAACCAAATTATCGGTCTGCCCTCATTATATAAATCCAACAATCAATTCCCATATATCAGGGATAAATATAAACTCAAAAACCAACGGTGATTTTTACTATTGCCTTGTTTCAGAAAGTCTTATTCGGTTTATGGCTCTTTCCAGAGCTGCCTTGGCTCTTGCGAAGTCGATATCATCAGTTTCTTTTTCCAAACGTTTCTGGGCTCGATCCATTGCAGCCTGTGCACGTTCGGTATCAATATCACGCCGCCTTTCAGCCGATTCCGCCAGCACCGTAAGCTTATCCGGAAGCGCCTCAGCAAATCCACCGCTGGCAAAAATATATTTTTGCCCCCCGTCTGCACCCGTATAGTGGATCGTACCTGTTTTCAGGGTCGTCAAAAAAGTGGTATGGCCGACAAGTACGCCAAACTCACCGAGACTGCCGGGAGCCACCGCAATTTGAACTTCTTCGCTAACAACCACTTTTTCAGGGGTAACCACTTCTAATGTAATATTTCCAGCCATCCATTTCCCCTCATAACTAGATTTATTCGGCCATCTGTTTGGCCTTTTCTAGGACCTCATCAATCCCCCCAACCATGTAGAAAGCCTGCTCAGGGATATCATCGTGTTTGCCTTCAACTATTTCTTTAAAGCCGTTTACGGTATCTTCGATCTTTACATAAGATCCGGGAACATTGGTAAATACTTCAGCAACATGGAAAGGCTGAGACAAAAAGCGCTGAATTTTACGTGCCCGTCCCACCGTAATTTTATCCTCATCAGACAACTCATCTATTCCCAATATTGCAATAATATCCTGAAGTTCTTTATATTTTTGGAGGATTCGCTGAACCTGACGGGAAGTATGGTAATGCTCATCACCGATATAAGCCGCATCGAGAATTCTGGATGTGGAATCAAGAGGATCCACCGAAGGATATATCCCGAGTTCCACCAGTTGCCGTGAAAGAACAACCGTACCGTCAAGATGTGCAAATGTTGTCGCCGGCGCCGGGTCCGTCAAGTCGTCTGCAGGCACATAAACACATTGTACTGCCGTAATCGAGCCTTTGTCTGTCGATGTGATCCTCTCCTGAAGTTCGCCCAGATCAACGGCCAGTGTGGGTTGATATCCAACCGCCGAAGGCATTCGTCCCAAAAGTGCGGAAACCTCGGAACCGGCCTGGGTAAACCGGAAGATGTTATCGATGAAAATAAGGACGTCCTGACCTTCTTCATCCCGAAAATATTCCGCGGCGGTCAGGGCTGAAAGTGCAACCCGAGCCCTGGCTCCCGGAGGTTCGGTCATCTGTCCGTATATCAGGGCTGCCTTGGGAAGAACTCCGGAATCCTTCATTTCATGGTAGAGGTCATTCCCCTCGCGAGTCCGTTCACCAACTCCGGCAAAAACGGAAATACCGCCGTGCTCCATAGCGATATTGTGTACCATTTCCATCATGATAACGGTTTTTCCCACACCGGCGCCCCCGAACATCCCCATTTTACCCCCTCTGGGGAATGGCACCAGCAGATCGATAACCTTAACACCTGTCTCGAGAACACGAACCGTGGTATCCTGTTCCGTAAATTTCGGGGCATGACGATGTATAGGCATCATCTTTTCCTGGCTGACCGGTCCCAAACCGTCCACCGGCCTTCCCACCACATTAAGAACTCGTCCGAGTCCGGCTGCACCCACAGGCATCATAATCGGTTTGCCCGTATCCGTAACCGGCATCCCCCTGACAAGACCGTCGGTTACATCCATTGCTATGGTACGGACAATGTTATCGCCCAGGTGCTGCGCAACCTCAACAACAAGATTGCCAGCTTCATCGCTGATGGCTGGATTGCTAATCAGAAGTGAAGTAAGAATCGTAGGGAGTTTACCCTGTTCAAACTCCACATCAACCACAGGCCCCATAACCTGCATAATTTTACCTATATTCTCTCCCATCTATAGACCTCCGAATCTGTTATTTGTTATTTGTTAATCGATCAACAAACAACGAGTGACTATTCCCCAGGTTTACCCTTTAAGGGCCTCGGCACCGCCGACGATATCCATCAACTCAGCGGTAATGGTTGCCTGCCGAGCCTTGTTGTATACCAAAGTAAGATTGTCTACCATATCGTCACAAGCCTTTGACGCATTGTCCATGGCCATCATCCGTGCGGCATGTTCACTGGTTGATGTTTCGAGTAACGCGCTGTACAATTGGACAAATACGCTCCTTGGCAGCAACTCGCCCAGAAGTTCATCAGGAGACGGTTCACAAATATGCTCCGCCAGATACGGCTTGTCCTGGTCTTCGGTCTCATCTTCACCAGATTCAAGTGGTGGTATGGGAAGCAACTGTTTTATTGTCGCGATCTGCCGTCCCATACTGATGAACTCTGAATAAACAACATAGACTTCATCATATTCTCCATTAAGAAATCCGTCAATCAAGCCTTTGCCGACTGTGGAAGCAATATTGAACTTGATGACAGTCCCAATGACATCAATATGCTCACTTTTGATAGGAATTTGATTTTTACGGCACCAATCACGTCCCTTTTTGCCAAAGTTTGTAAGGGAAATCTCTATATCCTCTCCGGCTTCTTTTATAAATGAATTGACTTTGGAAATAAGATGTGCATTGAAACCACCGCATAAGCCCCGATCGGAAGTGCACAAAATTATGTGTTTTTTTATGACTTCCTCATGCGGCAAAAGAAGAGGGCTGGTTTCCTCTCCTGCTCTTCCTGAAACACTTCCAAGAACTTCGGCGAATTTTTCAGCATAGGGTCGAAAGCCATCCATATTGGTCTGAGAGCCGCGCAATCTGGAAGCAGCCACCATGTTCATGGCTTTTGTGATTTGCTTTGTCTTCTTTACCGCACCTATTTTTGTTTGGACCTCTTTTAACGTCGCCATACAATTCAGCCTTTATGATTAAAGTTATTTGTTATTTTGTTTCAATTACCTTAATTTATACAAATCAATAAACAACAAACAACTATTTGATTGTATCCTTGAACTCCTCGTCATAAGCGTTCAAAGCTTCAGTCATGACTTTGTCAAGTTCATCTGATATCTCTTGTTTCTCCGCAATTTCAGTAAAAATCTGAGCATACCTGTCTTCAATAAAAGGGTACAGGCCTGCCTCATATTTCTCTAAAACGTTAACCGGATACTTGTCGAGAAAACCTTTTGTTCCCGCATAGAGTATGGTCACCTGTTTTTCAACCGTGAGCGGTTGAAACTGCGGCTGCTTCAAAATCTCAACGAGTCTTTCTCCACGGGAAAGCTGTGCCTGAGTCGACTTGTCCAGGTCGCTTCCAAAAGCGGCAAACGCTTCAAGTTCACGGTATTGGGCCAGATCAAGCCGCAGAGTACCGGCCACCTGTTTCATTGCTTTGACCTGAGCCGCACCCCCCACGCGCGACACCGAAAGTCCGACATTGATTGCAGGCCGAACACCCGCAAAAAACAGATTGGGCTCAAGAAAGATCTGGCCGTCGGTAATGGAAATAACATTTGTCGGAATATATGCCGAAACATCACCGGCCTGGGTCTCGATAATCGGAAGCGCTGTCAGAGAACCGGCGCCCAGTTCGTCGTTGAGCTTGGAGGCTCGCTCCAGCAGGCGGGAGTGATTGTAAAAGATATCGCCGGGGTAGGCTTCACGACCTGGCGGACGTCTTAAAAGAAGCGAAACCTGGCGATATGACGCCGCCTGTTTTGAAAGGTCATCATAAATGATGAGCGCATGCTTTTTATTGTCCCGGAAATATTCTCCCATGGCGCATCCCGCATAAGGAGCGATATACTGCAATGTCGCCGGGTCGCTGGCACAGGCGGCAACAACCGTGGTATATTCCATGGCCCCGTGTTTTTCAAGGGCGGCTACGACCTGAGCAACCGTGGATTTCTTCTGGCCGGAGGCCACGTAAATGCAGTAAACATCCGTATTTTTCTGGTTAATGATGGCATCTATGACAAGAGCTGTTTTGCCGATCTGGCGGTCACCTATGACCAGCTCCCGCTGACCGCGGCCCACCGGTGTCATGGCATCAACAGCTTTTGCTCCGGTGTACATGGGTTCATGCACACCCTTTCTGGCAATAACACCCGGCGCAACCATCTCGACCCTTCGGGTTTCCTTGGCATCTATCGGTCCCTTGCCATCGATAGGCTCACCCACTGCTGAAACCACCCGTCCCAAGAGAGCTTCTCCCACAGGGACCTCAGCAATTCGGCCGGTACGCTTGACCATGTCACCTTCTTTGATACCGAAGTCGTCACCCATGATTGCAATGCCTACGTTGTCTTCCTCGAGGTTCAGCACAAGACCATAAACGCTGCCCGGGAATTCAACCAGCTCCATAGCCATAACCTTGTCCAGACCATACACCCTGGCAATACCATCACCCACCGACAAGACAACTCCTGTTTCACTCAATTCAACTTTCTTGTCGTAATCCGTAATCTGTTGCTTAATGATCTGACTTATTTCTTCAGCTTTTAGTTCCATTATACACTCTCACCCCTTTTTAAAGATTCTCTCATATTGAGTAATTGTGTTTTGATGCTACCGTCCAAAACGAGATCACCTATTCGGGAGACAATTCCCCCTATAAGGCTGGGGTCTTGTTCAACCTCCAGAATAATATCTTTACCTGTCTTTTTCGACAGGGTGGTACGGATTTTTTCAACGGTTTCGGATGACAACTCAGTGGCTGAAACCAGACTGGCACGCACAACGCCTTTTAATTCATCGGCCAGTTTATTATAAAACTCATTGATATCATTTAAAAACCCAAACCGTCCTTTGTCAAACAGCAAAAGCAGGAAAGATGACATCACTTTGGAAATATTTACTTTATCAATGACTGCCTGCAAAACCTTTTTACGACCTCCCGCGTCATAAAGGGGGTTTGCAATTGCCTGCTCAAGCTCTTTTTCCCTTGCAATTAAATCTGAAAATTGATCAAGCTCTTCTTTATAAGTCTCAGCCTTATCATCCTCTTTGCCGATAATCAGAAGTGCCTTGGCATAACGCCGGGCTACTTTTAGATTCTTCATTATGCCACCACCTTCTCTAAGTATTCATCTACCAATTTGTCCTGATCCTGGGTTGTAATACTGTCCTTTATCAATGTTTCAGCATTAACAAGCGCTTTTTCGAGTATATCTTGTGTCAGCTTTGTTTTGGCCTGTTTGAACTCATGCTCAATACTGCGCCGGGCCTGTTCTTCCAGTTTCTCAACGGTCTTTTTCGCCTCATCAATGATTCTCGCCTTGGCCTCGTTTCCCTGCCTTATATACTCTTGGATAAGCTTCTCGGCCTCCTGTTCCAAATGCGAAAGCCTTTCATTGTATTTTGCCAACTCTTTTTCGGCATCCTTTTTCTTAGCTTCCAGTTCGCTGAGCTGATCTTTTATACCCTTAATTCTGGAATTAAGTGCTTGAGATACCGGCTTGCGTAACAGAAAAAAAAGGCCGATTGCCAAAACAGCAAAATTCATAACCCGGTAAGTATCCGTCGCTACCCATCCTTTAACTCCTTCATGGCCGCCCTCGCCTTCTGACGACGCTGCAACCGCTCCGACAAAACAGAATAAAAACACGGCCAATATAACCATCATGGCAGAACCTTTTGCTATAATCAGATTCTTGCGACCAACACCGGACCGTCTTTTAGTAATCAGGTTCATTAAACAGCCCTCCCCAGAATTTTTTCACCAATAGCACTCGCAAAGGTATCAATCTCCTTTTGTAAAGATGCCCTTATCGCCTCGGCATCCTTTGCAATCTTTTCACGCACTTCGACAAGATCTGCCTGAGCCTTTTGATTAATTTTATCGATGATCTCTCTTTCTTGGCCAGCAGCCTCACTTAACAGGGCATTCTTTTCATTTAATCCTTTAGTCCTTGCCTCTCTAATCCCCGAATCAAAGGCCTCGTTTTTTTCCTTTGCTCCCTTGTCTGAAGTTTCGATATTCTGCTCAAGGGTTACAATTTTTTCCTTTCTTTGGATCAGAATGTTGCGAATCGGCCTGAATAAAATAATATTTAACGCCCATACAATAAGGAGAAAATTGGCCATTTGAACGAAAAGCGTCCAATCAGGAATAACCGTTATTCCACCTGCGCCAAAAGCAACTCCCGCAAACCATAGAGAGGCTAATATAAAATAGAAGATAATCCAACCTTTCCGGTTTAAACCAACTATTCTCATCTATAGATCCTCCATCCGTGAAACTAGTAAACGCTGTAAACGCAATTTATAAAAACTCATGTTTTTAACTCGGCGGTTCATAGCATCAGTGATAAAGGTTGTCAAAGGTTTTTTTTAATTTTTCTTTTATGTCTTATTTCCCCTTAAAATTAAATCGGTTGTATTGCTTCAACAAAGAGTTCAGGCTTTCATAGAGCAATTTCCATTGAAAATGACCCCGGATTCAATCAATACAACCGGAGCCTCAATATCACCCACAACACGGCCCGGCGGATAAACTTCAATTTTTTCCTTTGCATGGATGGTACCATTTACCTCACCCATGATTATCGCGACATCAACAATTATCTCTGCGTTCACAACAGCTTTTTCCCCTATAATCACCGTACCTTTATTACCATGAATTTTTCCTTTAACATTTCCGTCCAGCCTGACGGTATTACTAAACTCGATTGTACCTTCAATACTGGTGCCGGCTCCAAAAAAAGTGTTTATCTTTTCCGGCTCTTTTTTCTTTCTCATACATTCTCCATAACCCGGACAAGCCGGTGCAAATCACCCCTTTAGAATAAGAGACCTTTGAAAAAAATGAATCTACAGAAAATAGCTGAAAACACATTGTCCGGTCAATTCAAGCATCATGTTTCTCGATCATTCAATCAGAAAGCGCCTCATGCTGATACTCATTAAAAGGCCGACGCAAATCATTATGCTAACGACCGATGAACCTCCATAACTGGTAAATGGCAGCGTCACACCGACGATGGGCATCAGGCCCATAGCCATTCCAATATTAATAAAAACCTGCCAGAACATCATTGCCGTGATGCCTACAGCCAGAATAGTTCCAAAAGGATCTCTGCATCTATAAGCAATATTTAATCCCCAAATTATAAGCATAAGAAAAAGAAAAAGAATAACCACCGATCCCACAAATCCCCATTCCTCGGCCAAAACTGAAAATATGAAATCGGTATGCTGCTCAGGCAAAAAGGAGAGTGCGTTCTGAGTTCCTTTCAAAAATCCTTTACCGAAGATCATTCCGGAACCTATGGCAATTTTTGATTGTATAATATGATAACCCGCACCCAGTGGATCACGGTCTGGATTTATAAATGTTAATATCCGTTCCTTCTGGTAACCTTTCAGTAAAAACCAGACCAAAGGACCGGTTATCGTACACGCAGTAATAATATATAAAAGTGACCGCCTTTCAATTTTTACAAATACAGTCATGAAACCGGCAATCAAGACCACCACCATGGCTGTCCCTAAATCCGGTTGTTTAACGATTAAAATAAAAGGAATTGCCGTCAATATCAAAGGGGTAAGAAGTTCTCGCAAGGAAAAACCTCTGGTGTATGCAAATTTGGAATAGTATCTTGCCAGACTGATTATCACGGCAATCTTGACAAGCTCTGACGGCTGAATTGAAATAGGTCCCAATACGAGCCAGCGCCTTGCGCCTCCTACATATTTCCCCATCATTAATACATATATCAAAAGCAATATGCATACCGCATAGATTGCGGGAGACCATCGATACAATGACTTATAATTAATCAGAAAACATAAAACCATGCCGGTCATCCCGATACAATACCAGATGATCTGTTTAAAATAGAGTGTTTTTTGCGGCGTGGGAGTCGCTGATGTTACCGCACTGTATAGGGTAACAAGACCGAATAGTCCGATTAAAAAAGTAAGCCCTAATAAGCCCCAATCAAAGTATTTTATAAACCGCCGATCAAACATAACCGCTACACTCCATATAGATAGAGGTGTTGAAAATTTTACAACTCATTGAAATTAACAGTCTATTAATTTCAACGTATTTATGCCATCCGAATGGAATGATGGAATACTGGCATATTGGGGATAAGGACGGAAATAAACCATTTTCATTGTAAAAAAACTCCTTTCCTTCAACTTCGTTCAGGACAAGCTCATCCATCATTTTTTCCAGCCTGTCCCGCAAGTCCGGTGGATCTTACCGGAGTGTGACTTTTTTTCTAATTAGCCTGAGTCATCACTCCATCACTCTACTATCCATCATTCCATTATTCCATTATTCCAATTGGGGCATTATTATTGCTTTAAGATTTCAGCTTTCAGCTGCCTGCCATATTCATCCTTTTCCAAATATGTCCTGATTATTTCCCTTGCTATGGGCGCCGCTGCAGTTGATCCGTGTCCTCCATGTTCTATAAATACGGCAACAGTTATTTGTGGATCCACCGGTGGTGCATAAGCCACGAACCACGCATGAGATTTGAACTGGTCCGGCATATCTTTTTCAGATAGATTGGGTTTATTATGACGTCCAACCACCTGTGCGGTTCCGGTTTTTCCACTGATATCAATACCCTTAATATGTGCAATTCGTGCAGTGCCTTTGGGACTGTTGACGACTTCCCAAAGGCCTTTCTTGACGATGGCCAATGTTTTTTTGCCGGCGGGCAGCCTGCCGATAACCTGTTTTTTGCTCTGAATAACAATATCACCATCCACTGTTTTAACCGACTTGAGTATCAGTGGCTTATATCTTGTTCCGCCATTTGCCAATGCCGAAGTCAAAACCACCATCTGCAGCGGCGTTGATAGATTATACCCCTGTCCGATGGCAACCGAAAGGGTCTCTCCCCCCTGCCAGGCAATGCCGGTTCGCCGCTTTTTCCAGGCCGCGGAGGGAACCAGCCCTGCTGCCTCATCGTCCAGATTTATCCCGGTTGCGAAACCTAAACCACACGCCTTGGCGTTAAACGCGAGTCGATCTATGCCCAGCTTTTGACCCACCTGGTAAAAAAAGACGTCACAGGATTCAGCCAATGCTTTAAAAATATTTACACTGCCGTGCCCTCCATGTTTCCAGCATCTATATACACGATTCCCGTATTTATAATGCCCCGGACAGTTCATAGTTGTGTTTTCATCGATAACACCTTCCTCCAGCCCTGCAATTGCGGTTACAATCTTAAAAGTAGATGCCGGAGGATACTCACCTTGGATAGCCTTGTTTTCCATTGGTCTTAACGGATTGGAAATAAGAGACTCCCATTGTTTGTGTGACATACCGTCAACAAAAGCATTCTGGTCAAATGAAGGGGAGCTTGCCATTACAAGTATATCGCCTGTTTTCGGATCCATGGCGACCACAGCACCGGCTGAGCCTTTTAAAAGCGCTTCCGCCTTTTTCTGCAAAATATAGTCAATGGTCAGATAAATATTTTGCCCGGGCAGGGCATCAACCGTTTTTAAGACTTTAACAACCTGTCCCATGACATTTACTTCGACCTGTCGTCCCCCTCGTTCTCCCTTCAAAAACCGCTCAAACACCTTTTCCACACCAAACTTTCCAATAAAATCTCCACCTTTACAATCCGGATACTTCCCTGATTTGAGTTCATCAGAATTGATTTCACTCAAATATCCGATGAGATGGGCGGCGCTCTGTGTTTTGATGTAGTGTCTTTGCGGCTTGACATTTAGGACAATACCGGGAAGATCGAACTTTCCGACCTCGACAGCCGCAAGGCAATCTCGCCCGATATCCTGTTTCAAAAGAATCGGTTTATAGAATGAAATACCTTTATTATTCCCAATTTTTTTCATAAGCTCCGACACAGGAACGTCAATGAGCTTAGCCAGCTTTTCAATAGTACGATCAACCGGTTTGGCATCTTTTAATATAATACTAAGATCAAAGGCCGGCCGATTATCAACCAGGAGTATTCCATTACGATCAAAAATCATCCCCCTGGAAGCATCTGTACTTTGCAGCCGAATACAGTTGTTTTCTGAAAGTCGCCTTAACTCCTGCCCCTCAATCACCTGAAGATAAAATAAACGTAATAAAAGAATAAAAAAGGCTCCTGCAACGCATAGCATCACCCGGGTTAACCGTTGTTTGTACCAATCCGTGTCTGCGGTTTTTAAATATTTACCCAAAGGGGACCTCAATGAATTTCTTTTATTAGTGAGTTCGCTTCACCCTTTAAAAACAATCCAATAAATATCTTTGTTTCTCCCGCTAATAGCGGAAAAATGCAAGGGGTACAATCAACTTTCTTTGGCAAACACTTTTTTACGCCATCTATTCAATCTCTTATGAGAATAATTAAAAAACATCAGGAAAATCGGCCCGGTAAATATTGCCCACAAAAGCTGCACCGTCACGGTGCTTATGGCCGCTGATAAAAATTGTGCGCCCGGCTTGAACATGGCAATGGTTCCTATAAATATGCAATTTTGTAACAACACGCCCGCAGCAACAACAAAGGGTAAAAGAAAACTGTCTCCTACATGTAAAAAGGTAACAATCCACCGAACCCCTATAAAGAGCCAGACATAGGTTGTTAAATACAGCCCAAAAGGACCGCCGGAAAGGCTATCCATTACGAATCCAAAAAAGAGTATAACAGGTATGCTTTGACGAAGAGAATGAGAAAGACTTAAATAAATAACAAAGGGGGAAAGCAGATCATAAAAGTCGTCAAAAATGTTAAAATAGGGCATAACCGTTGTCTGAAAAAGCACCAGACAAATACAAATGCCGACATGAAAACAATAGGTCATTGCTCGCTCTGAAACTTATCTTTTCTGGGGTTTAATACAACCAGAACCTCTTCAAGTTTTTCAAAATCAACGTATGGTGTAACTGACACTTCCTGAAAGATTCCTGAAAAAGGTTTGATAACGCCGGATACGTGGCCCACCGGGAGTCCTTTTAGAAAAACACCGTCCAATCCAGACGAAACAACGGTATCGCCAACGGAAACACCTTTCTTACGCAGAACATATTTAAAAAGGCATCGGTCCGAGGATGAGCCTTTAATAATCCCGCGCGCCCGGGTCCTCTGCACCAGAGCATCAACGGCGCTGTTATGATCAATAATCAGTAACACCTTTGAATAATTAGTCGAAACTTCTGCAACCTGTCCCACAATTCCTTCAGGAATCACAACAGCCGCACCTTTTTTCACACCATCATCTTTCCCTTTATCTATCATTATGGTATTAAACCAGGGAGAGGAATCTTTGCCGATAACCTCGGCAGAAATTACTTTATCGGTAATGGTTTTCTGAAAATTAAGTAAACTGCGGAGACGATTGTTGGAAAGCTTTAGTTCCTTATGCAGATTATCTTTTTCAACTTCATAACTTAAGGCTTTTTTATAAATATCATTCTCTTTTGCTGTTTCAACAAGAAAGAAATAGTGTACCCAGATATCTTTTACAAAACGAATTGAACGGGAAACAGCCTCCTGAAAAGGGGCCATTAAAGAGATAGCTATCCGCCCCGGACCATAAGATTGATAGTAGCGATTGGAAACAGAAAGGAGTATGATGTTGACAGCAATCAAAACGATCACGCCAATAATCATCACCATTTTTTTGGAGAACATGAAACTAAATAATCACAACTTGTTTGAGGATTTCAATACTATCGAGAGCTGCACCAGAGCCAAGCGCCACCGTTGATAACGGATCCTCGGTTATGGTTATCGGAAGGCTGGTTTCCTCCCTGAGAAGTTTGTCCATATTTTTCAATAGTGCGCCCCCTCCTGTCAAAACGATTCCCCTGTCCACAATGTCGGCAGCAAGTTCCGGCGGCGTTTGTTCCAGAGCTATTTTGACGGTTTCTACAATAGCATCTATCTGCTCTGAAATGGCTACCCGTATCTCCTCTGAATCAATGGCCAGAATCTTGGGTATTCCAGATGCAAGGTCCCTGCCTTTGACTTCTATTGTCTCCAGATCCTGAGTCTCCGGGTATGCATTCCCGATTGTCGTTTTAATAATTTCAGCTGTCCGTTCACCGATCAACAGGTTGTATTTACGTTTGATATACTGAATGATCGCAGCATCCATCTTATTGCCGGCCACCCGGATTGATCTGCTGTAAACAATTCCCGCCAGAGATATTACCGCAACCTCTGTGGTACCACCGCCAATATCCACGACCATATTGCAGATCGGTTCAGTAACAGGAAGACCGGCTCCGATTGCAGCCGCCATGGGTTCTTCAATAAGGAATACTTCGCGAGACCCTGCAGATTCGGCTGATTCCCTGACAGCCCGTTTTTCAACCTGTGTAATTCCGGACGGAATGGCAATAACAATTCTCGGCCTGACAAATGTACGCCGGTTATGGACCTTGTGAATAAAATGTCGGAGCATGGCCTCGGTAACTTCAAAATCAGCAATAACACCATCACGCATTGGGCGAATGGCTACGATATGGCCGGGGGTTCGACCCAGCATATTTTTGGCCTCAAGACCAACAGCAAGAACACGGTTTTTCATTCGATTGTCCGTTCGAACCGCAACAACTGAGGGTTCATTCAATACAATACCCTTACCTTTAACATAAACGAGTGTGTTTGCCGTACCCAGATCAATCGCGAGATCACTGGAAAATGCACCTAAAATTTTATCTACAAATAGACCCATGACACCTCATATCTGCACTCGAAAAGTGCTCATACCTTATCTTATAAATGATATTTTTTTACGGCCTTGAAAAGAAGGTTAATAATTTATTAATCATTAAAAAATTAAATTTATCAGAATTGCTCTATAATTACAACAAAAATATCAAGTTATAAAATCGCATCTCTATTTAATACAATCTCACTTGCAGCGGGACTGCCCCGCCCAAAAAAAATATTATTACTATCAACAGAACTTAATATCTTATCATCATCTTAGGATATAGACTTTAGAACACATCTTTTTAAGTTAGTTCGCTTCGCTCACAATTGGAATGTTGAAATGATGGAGCAATGGAATTATGGGGTGAAGGAGTTTTTTACAATTAAAATGGTTGATTTCCGCCCTTACTACCAATATTCCAGTATTCCAATATTCCATCATTCCATGGAAGTAGCATAAACCAAAATCTATTAAAATATCTTTAATTTTAACCAATTGTAAAATTTTCAAAACGTTAAACCAAGCCGTCATTGAAGATCTTTTTCATGACCCTATCATGTAATTTCGGTCTGAAGGCTTTTATTTTGTTATTATTACGCGATGGATGTACACGATTGGTTAATAGAATAATGATAACTCTGCGGTCAAGATCCATCCAGAAAGATGTTCCGGTGAAGCCAAGATGCCCCACTGTTTCCTTAGAAAAATATTGGCCGCAACTCGGGCCGACCGGAGAAGGGGTGTCAAATCCCAGAGCCCGACCCGTATGTTCCTGCCGTTTGAAAAACATTTGGATTAAATCACTTTCAAATACAGCCGTGCAAGGGAACCCTAAATATGCGGCCATAAGCTCGGACAAAAGAGAAAGAACATCTTGGGCCGTCCCGAAAAGCCCGGCATGTCCCTCGATACCCCCTACCACATAGGCGTTATCATCATGGACTACGCCCTCCAAAAGGATATTCCGCCACGAACAGAGTTCGGTAGCGGCAAACTCTACCTGACGGGCCTTTGAATCAAGATTTACAAAAAACAAGTTTTCAAGACCCAATGGATTGTAGATCTCATCCGTAACAAAACGGTCCAATTGATTTCCGGACACCTGTTCTATCACCCAGCACAGAATCATGAATCCTATATCGCTATACATCACCTGTTTGCCGGGGGGATTTATAAGCGGTTCTTCCACCAGAAGCCCTCTTAACGCATCTTTTCTTTGATTGGGCTCAAGCTTGGACAATACCTTGTAATAGGGGCGATAATCCGGAAGGCCCGCAGTATGATAAAGCAGGTTTTCTATACTTATCCCCCCCTTGTCCGTAGGGTTAAATTGGAACAAAATCGATCCGAGAGGTTGATCCAGCTCCAGCTTGTTTTGCGAAATGAGCTTTATGATCGCCAGTGTGGTTGCCAGCGGTTTTGTTAAAGATGCCAGGTCAAAAATTGTATCTCTTGTCATTTGACGGCCGGAGAATTTATTCGCATATCCGTAGGCTTGGAAAAAAATTTCGGAACCCGCGGTTGAGACCAGGAGCACCCCTCCCGGAAAAACATTATTAATAACCGCTTGTTTCATCAAGTTGTTTACCGATTCCATGTTATCATTCGTTAATTGTCACGTTTGCCCGTTCATGAAAAGTCAAAATTTGCCGGTCTGCATCAAGGGTTGCTCCGAGTCCAATTGGAATCGTAATATTAATCCTGCCATGGCCGATTTCAAAACCGGAAAGAATAGGAATGTTGACATCTCCGAATATTTCCAGAACGATCCGGAATATTTCGTCGAGCTCTCCACACGCTTCAAAGGAACCCAGGAAAAGGCCCTTAATCCCCTCAAAACATCCGGCAAGCCTCATCTGGGTCAGCATCCGGTCTATTCGGTATGGCGACTCTGCCCGATCCTCAAGGAATAGGATCTTCCCTTTGAAATTCGGCACATAAGGAGTCCCAACAAGATGACACAATGTCGTCAGATTGCCGCCGACCACTAATCCTGAGGACACCCCCGGCTTAATGACAATGCCTTTTTCGGGTTTCAGTTCAAGTATGATATTGGATGTCAGGGCCACACGCATTGCCGCAACGGTCTGTTCATCGGTATTTGCCAGGGTGGTTAGCACAGGCCCGTGAAAGGTGACCAGACGGCACCGGTCATGTAATACAGACAGCAGCACCGAAATATCACTGAATCCCACAAAGATCTTGGGATTCTTTTTAATGGTTTTATAATCGAGAAACGGAAGTATCCGCATGCTGCCATACCCGCCCCGGGCACAAACAACCGCTTTGACGGCGGAATCGGCGAACAGACGATTCACTTGATCCGCCCGCTGTATGTCGGTTCCGGCAAGAAATCCATACTTTTGGAAAATACCCTCATCAAAAAAGGTTCGAAACCCCATTGACTCCAGAACCGCCTTTCCTTTCATGAATTTTTTGGGATCAAATGGGCCGGCAGGCGCAACAATGCCGACGGTATCGCCCGGCATCAGGCAGTAAGGCTTAACAGCTTTTTTTTTCATGGATTTGAATGGATCTGCGTGGTTATTAAATTAAGTTTTAAAATAACGGATAATGCCAAAATCGAGTTTTGAATAGATTCATGTTGTTTAAATAAAACATCCTTTTTGTCCAATCGTCAATAAAAAATTAAAACCATTATCATATGAGGTTTAGGAAAAACTCCATTTCCTTCACAAAAAATAAAAAAAATGATTTCCTACAACTGTTTTAAGTGTTTGCTAAATACATAAATGATCGTTACCTAAAACTCAACACCTGAAACGTGATGAATTTGACTTTTTACGAATTCATCATCGTATCATATCTTGACATGGCATTTCTGAAGTGTTAGTTGTTTATTTATCGTCGGGGCGTGGCGCAGTCTGGAAGCGCACTTGAATGGGGTTCAAGGGGTCGGAGGTTCAAATCCTCTCGCCCCGACCAGAAATGAAAAGTAAATCGAGCGGGTTGGCAATCAGGCTTTCCCGCTCTTTTTTTATATTGCCTGCCATTGTTGTGCCGGTAATAGTTGAGCAACGCCCGCTAAAGCCAACTTAAAATGGAATGCACAAGGAAGTAGGGTGTAAATCAAAGCCGTTGGTAAACGCTGATCCTTGTCTATTGACAAACCGTGGCTCCGAAGCCCTTTTTTTAGGTGTCAGGTGTCAGGGTTAAGGGGGAAACCAGGTGACCAATAGCAATTATATGGACGTGGAGGATCTTGAGGTCTATAAAAAGTTGTGTCGGTTACACATTTGTTAAATGGAGATGAATCGTTCCCTCAGGGCTCCATGCCTCCTGACACCTGACACCTGACACCTGAAACCAAATAGCCATGGCAATCTTAGCAAACAACAGTTTTGATTTACATCCAAGGAAGTATGAACAGTTTGGAATGACCTCCAAACGGTCTGACTCCATTCCTTTAATGCCATAATCCTTCAACCCTACAGAATTCTTGACAGTTCTTTTTTTTTGATGTATTTAACTGAATTAATTCAAATTTCAGAAGCTACAAAGCAACTCGAAGAAACTTTCGTTTTATAAATGTGGAAAAGAGTTGAAAGAGAGGGTTGATTATTAAATCTGCGTTGAGGAATTTTTTGGGAAGAGATGTGCTGAGATCTTGATGCATAAGGGTTTACGAAAACGTCCCGAAAAAACATCGGGATGGATATGTCGAGATTTTTCGCGGATCCTTGATGCGCAAGTCCAAGATCCCCCGTCAGCGGGGAGATCGGTGCAAATGGAGTAAAAAATAGCTCGATTTAGGTTAAACTTAAAAGCAAAGGAGGAGCCCGGAAATGAAGAATCTAGTGAAGGATCTGAAAGCTGTGAACAAGGATCTAAAGGCACTATCAAAAAAAGTTGATAAAATGATTGTCGAGGTCGGGAAACTTGAGAACCCAAAATCAACGAAGAAAACCGTGGACAAAACAAAACCCGTGAAAAAGGGCATTGCTAAAAAAACTGCCAAATTAACAGCGGCCGATAGTCTTTTTGGAATTATTAAAAGATACAAAAAGGGCGCTGATGTCGCTACGTTAATGAAAAAGACGGACTTCAATAAAAGAAAAATATACGATAATGTTAAGATTTTGAAGAAGCAGGGAAAGATTAAAAGCGCGGGGATTGGGGTGTATGTAAAAGTATAAATACTTGGACATCTATCCGGATTGTCCTGTTGAAGCCTATTTCCAATAAATCCAAATGGAGTTCGTAAGAGAACTGCGCCCAAAATCTATGGGATTTGGAAATATTTTGTAAATCTTACGAGTTTATTGTTCAGAGGTACTTAAGGAGGTATGGTAATAGAACAGTCCGATTTTACTAACTTCTTGATTCTTAGATGCACAATATATAGTAATTTATTTTAATAAAATACAACATATTCTAATTCACTAAAATTATATATAAATTATACATAATTTTACTTGACACCAACAAATTACAAGTTTATGGAATCTTCTATGATGAGCAAGTCAAACATATCCCTCATTTTCTCTTTAGGTCTTTAAATCGATAAAACGCATTAATAAAATTTTTGAAGTTATGGCGTTATTTACCAAGAACAATGGTGACCGGCGTTTAGGGATTGATCGACGTCAATTCTCCTATAATTTACATATTCCTGAACGCAGATCCGGAAAAGAACGCAGAAGCGGGCATGATAGAAGATTAAAACCAAGAATATCAATATACAAAAAAATTATTTAAACGAACAGGGTCAAAAACTGAGGGAGGTAGCTACTAATGGAAGAAATGCTAAGAAAACTATTTGAAGCTAACCCTGGGAAAACGACAATCGAATTAAATGGTAAATGTTCAGACTGCGGCGAGAATGTAAAAATTAATATCACATCCACCTCAGGAGGATTTGGATTACAGGGCGGCGCTTTATTTAAGTGTTCATCTGGCGGGTATTTCATTAAGTGTTCTGATTGTTATAAGATTCGCCCAAAGATAGAAAATTATTATAAACCAAAACACCTTCATGTCCATCCGTTTGTGTAAATTAGATTTTTGATGACCCCCTATTAAAGTCAGTGCTTTACATTGATTTGACTTCCACTGCATAACACTTTTTGTTCTGACGACCTGATTCCCGATTCTTTCCTCACTAGATAGTGTCCATCCACGCTATGGAATTGTTATATGGAATATATCTTCTATGCTTATGTCGTTTCTGGGGTGGTGAAAATCGCCGTGTATACAGATGGAATTTTAATCCCATTTTTGTTCCATATCTTAAGGTTTCAGGTGTCAGGTGTCAGGTGTCAGGAATGATGAACAGAGGCGCTGGCACCTGAAACCTGAAACCTGACACCAGGCATACGGGAAGGAATAAATATGGGATATTTTTTAAAGCCATATTATGGGCAATTTTAATCACCCCATGTCGTTTCTGCATCCGAATGGGATTTAAAATCCCAGGTCATCATTAATCAAAATAACTTTCACCCTTCCTTTGGGAAACGATTTTTCGGTAATCGTCCAAGTATTGCAAATACGATCAGAGCTTTTGCACTCTTCGCAATATGAAGTTTTGGCGCAAGGTGTTTTTTTGTCCAGCCGCATGGTGTTGACCGGAGCGGCATAATTTTTAATACGAAACATGGCCGCATCCAGGTCAGGAACAATTTTATTTCGTCCTGCAAGGATAATAACATGTTTCGGGCCGAAAGTGATCCCGCAAATACGGTTTCCGATCATATCAAGATTAACAAGCTGACCGGCCTCGGTCACCGCGTTGCTTCCGGTGATAAAAAGATCCACCAAAAGCGACCGCCTGCGACGCTCCAGACTTTCTTCAGGAGTCAGATTTTTTTCAAAAGTGTCCAGCACTTTTAAATCACCTCTTTTCTTTAACGTATCATATAGCCCCGTAGCAGTGAATGTGAGCGACCCTCCCCATGAAACGCTTGTAGGTGAAGTCTCGGGTATAATTTTTTCCAGTACAATGTTTTTGGCTTCATCGATATTTTCCGCCACAAAGGTTTCAAAGTTATTTGAATCCAAAACTTTCTTAAGATCGGTCAGTCTTGTTCTCCAAAACTTATCAATAGGTTTATCCATAATATCCTCCTTTCTATTAATGAGTCTGTTGATTTAGTCCAATTTTTTAAAAAATTACAAAAAAACACGCAGCATTTATCATTCCTTTGCGTAAGATCGTCAAGATATGAGCCTCTGAGGGAGTCGATTTTTAAGCAATTTTTTTTAAGTATAGTAAATCAACAGAGTCATTAATGGGGAGTGTTGTCGTGGTTACGCCAGGAAAAACGCATTTGATTCCTAATATAAAGAGAAACACGCCGTCGTTACGCTGCACCGAAATCAAAAGCGTTTACCCTGGTAGTTACGCTAATTCGCCTTGATCATTTTGGGAAAAAGTGCTATCCGTTCCTATATTGATATAAAATTATTTTAAAAAAATAGACTTTTATTTTCAACAAAAAAACTGATGGTTTCGTAAAACATCGCTTACGAATTTATCAAGAACTAAAGAGGTGCTACATGAGAAAAATCATCTATCTTGTTATTATCTTGTCTATTTTCATGGTTTTTGGATGCGGTAAAGATAGCCCGGAAGACGTGGCCAAGGATTATGTTAAAAAGCAGTTTACGCTTGATAAGGCCGGTAAGCTTAACACGTCCAAATTAAAATATACGGTTACCGAAGACCCAGAAGGTAATAACGCAACAATAAAAGTTTCCGGTACAATTAATTATGAAGAACAAATCCAATTAATCAAAGAAAACGGAAAATGGATAGTCGGTAAAGAAAAAATTGCACGGAGCAAAAAGAAAAGTGCGCATTAAAAATCCGTTATAACTCTAGTAAAATCTGATTTGCCACAGACCTGGATTCTCCGGCTGCTATCACCCGGATGGCGGGTTTGCCTTTTACAGGACATTTATATTCACAAATTCCGCACCCCACACAGCTTTTGAGATCCACATAAGGCAATTTTACATTCACCTTTTTCCCTGCCGGTGACAAAGACGTCCCTTGGATAAGGCGTATGGCTTTGGGAGAAGTGGGGCAGTGTTCTTCACAGACGATGCAGGGTCCGTTTCCCGACCATGGGAGGCATCGTCCCCGGTCTACATAGGCAGACCCTATCCGGATAGGAGTTTCGATTTTCTCTTTGCCTGATAATTTACGGATAGCACCTGTAGGACAAACACCGCCGCAAAGTGTGCAGGTATATTCACAATACCCTTGGGTCATAATGAGATTCGGTGTCCAGAACCCGGCCATTCCCGCTTCTGTGAGTGTAGGGTTGATAACATTTGTCGGACAAGCCTTCATGCAGAGCCCGCATCGCTGGCAGAGCTTTAAAAAATCCTTTTCGGGCAATGAACCCGGAGGTCTGATCAAACGTGCATCAGATACATGGTGCAACCTGCCATCCAACCTTCCTAATAAAGGAAAAGATAGGCCGGCCAACAAACCACCCAATACGGCCCGGCGACCCATATCCGGCTTTTTACTGACGTGCGGCGGCCATCCCAATTTAAAGACAACGGCCTTTTCAGGGCAGGAGTTAAAACAGTTAAAGCAGAACATACATTCCGAGGCGTCCCATTCCTGTCCCGGAACCGGAGAGGCTGCCCCCTGACATGATAGAACACACAAATTACAATTCGTGCATTTCTCAGGATTTTTTTCCAGTCTTAAGATACTGAACCGTGCAAAAAGGCCTAATAGAGCGCCCAGAGGGCAGAGTGTCCGGCACCAGAAACGCGGCCGGATACGGTTGAGAAACAAAATAAATAGAAACAGAATGCCGATGAACCATGCAGATGTAAAGGCTTTATATCCATATCCGAAAACCGGTGATACCAGAACCTCCCCGCCGTAGCTTATATAATTCAAGATTTTTATATCGCTTTGCGCAGTCAGATCCAATAATTCTTTGATCCCTGTTCCGATCCCCGGGAAAACAGCAAGAGCCAAAGAGCGAAATAAAAAAGCAATGGGGTCTAACAATCCGGTGAGATTGAGACCCAGCAACGCAGCCATAAGAAATAGAATCAGCAAAAAATATTTGAATTTCTGACTGGCGTGTTTTTGGTTGGCAGAAATCATCCGTTGTTTTTTCAGGGCCGGTCTTATATAACTTGCCATGTGATGAAGGGTACCCAACGGACAGATAAAGCCACAGAAAATCCTGCCAAAGAAAAACGTCAGGATAATAATCCCCAAAGCCCACCCAAAGCCTGTGGTCCACTGGTGTCCTGATATGAAAGATGTAATCCATATGAGGGGATCAAGCTGAAAAAAAAATTTTACAGGATAATCCAGATCGATGTCCTGCTCAGCGTTCAGTGCTACGGAATAATCCAGATAAATGTCTTGGGGCAGGCGGCTTTCAACCAGGAGAAAAATAAAAAGAATTAAAAAAAAGGCCTGGCTCATGCGTCGTATCCAGACCAGATGTGTTGCTTTCAAATGATCACCTGGGTCTGACGGAGTTTTTGAAATTCAGTGGTGCCAAGTCCCCATTTTTCCCCGAGGCGAATGAAACCGATGTCCTGGGGACGTAAATTAAAGAGACCTGCTGCTTTGGCATCTGCGGCAACAGGATCGTCACTTAATATAAGGCGATTTGAAACCGCCACATCCGAACGGCTTCCGCCCGATGGACCGTTAGCGACCATGATCCGGGTGGCATCTATGAGAGTGACCGTGGGATTGAAAAATTGAGCCAGATCCACAATGGTCAGGTGTATATCCTGGTGCAGGGCACTTCTCCTGCCGCCCACAGCTCCAATCCAGTTTTTCATGCCAAGCGTTAGACCGCTAAGGCTATGGACCTTGGCAACCGGCAGATTGATGATTTTGTCGGCCTCAACCAGAGGCAAAAAAACCGGCCAGACATCCAGACGGTGTCCCTGTAATTTCATGTTACGCATCAATGACGACCGTGGATATACCAGATCCGCTCCGGTTTTTTTTGCAACCATCCCGGCACCTGTGATGGCAAAACAGCGTCTGGCATCATGGATGGTATGATCGGCGATTCTGACTTTTTTAGCTCCGGCCTCCTGACAGAGCTCAACAACCGCTTTCAAAACTTCCGGATGGGTGGTTGCCGCCAGGTCGGGGTGCCTTGCCCAAGAGATATTCGGTTTGATCACCACCACATCCTGCCTTGAAACAAATTTTTGTATTCCGCCGGCCGCCTCAAAAACCTTTTCGACTAAGGCCTTAACAGAATATTCAGGATTCTGTCCGATCCCCTCAACAATAAATTTTTTATTGGTTGATCCGGCCCAGGCCGAAATCGTTTTTTGAAAAGGGCATGTCATTACGCCGGTCAGCGCAAGGCTTCCGGTTATTTTAAAAAGCTTTTTTATCGATTCTCTACGGGTAATGGGATGACAATTCATGATCTCTTCCTCATCAAACAATACCGGTTATTATTCCAGAATCATTGGGTGATTCGAAAAAAATGCGCCGGATTTCCCTGACCCCGGCATCGAAAAGCATGTCTCCGATCTGTTTTTCAGAATAGGATTGTCCTGACGGCGTTCCCAAAAGCATATTCAGGGAAAACAAAGCCGGAAAAAGCGGGCCGTCCATACTGTTGTTTAAAATAAAATCGTGGATCAGGATCATACCTCCGGGTTCCAGGACAGAAGCGGCCTTGCCGATAATTTTGCGACAGTCCTCGGGTCCTTCTCCGTGGAGAATTTGAGACAGCCATACCACGTCATAGATTCCTTCAATCTTTTCTTCAAGATAATCCACGTCTTTAAAATCGATCCGGTCCTGCAAATTAAATTTAGCAATGGTTTTTTCAGCAAAGGGGCGCGTGGTGGGCAGGTCATAAACCGTTGCTTTGAGCTGGGGATTTTTCATACAAAAATGAATGGCATAAGTTCCGGGGCCGCCCCCCAGGTCGAGTAAATGCCGTCGACCGGAAAGATCTACTTTCGGCACCAGCACCGGGGCGAGATTCATCGCCAAATTGAACATACCCATAAGAAAATTTTTTCGTGCGTCTTCGTCCGTATGCGTTGCTCTATGCCTTACCGAACGGCCGGATTGAACCGCTACATCCAGCCGGCCCCAAGACTCTATCAAATTGTGATGGTGCATGATGATGTGCCCCATATATCGGGAAGCGTCCTTGGAAAGAAAAGCGTAACTCAAAGGGGTGTTGGCATAGGTATCTTCTTTTTTCACCAGAAGATCCATGGCAGAAAGGGCATTGAGAAGTGTTTTAACCCCTCTTTTGTCGCCGTTAAGTTTGTCGGCCACATCTTCCCCCTTAAGATAATCTTTGCCGATGATTGTAAAAACATCGAGTTTAACTCCCGCATGAAGCGTACAAGTCTCCCAATAACTTCCTGATAATTTAAGTATTTTTTCCGGATTCAATTCTTCTGCAGTCATAAGAATTTATCTTTTCTGTGATCTTTGGATTTATGATTTAGGTTAATCCTATCAAAGTTATATCAATTTTTCAACCGGTATAGCTTAAGCCACCGTGGTTCTTTACTTTTGTATCATTCTATCTTCACAAAACAAAGGAAACAAACAAGCATTCAGGCGATCCGGTTTTTAAGTGAATCACTTGTCTGATACCCTTTTTTAAATTTATTTAATAAATTTCTGATAAAAACACTTTACATTTTTCATTCATGATTTATTGTCACTATTTGCCATATTAAAAATCCGTATTCAGGAGATATAATGACGAATCAAATGAAAATTCTGGACGAATTGGAATTGGCTTTTAAGCGCTTGATTAATCTGCTTCCCGACCCACTTAAAGGTGACGACCACACCCAGCAAATTATTTTAACTTACTTAAAACTTGGGGGTGAAAAATTGGCTCGACAACGTATTGAGATCATCAAAATACATTTTCGTGAAAAAGCCCTTAAAGAACCGTCTGAAACCCAAAGGCCATTGGATTTTCACGTTGCCGGGAGTCATATATCCGAACCCTATCTATCTGAAAGCGATAGCTTGGAATTTCCAACCGAATAACTCTATGGACTGATCCCATATTTTCAAAGATTATGGGAAAAACGCATATACAATCCTTAACCGCTCACGCAAAAGGGCCTTCCGGTTTTCTCGCAATAAATATTATCGATATGGCGATGAATTCAGAGAAGAATTCAGCCGGCTTGATGAAGCCATTTCTCCAGAAAAATATAAAAAGGGCAACACCTTAACGGTGTTGCCCTTGGTTAATAACGGAATCTGTATAATTAACAACAGGAAGTTGTTTGTGATCCGCAGCCTGAACATCCTGATCCGAAATCTATGCCGCAGTTGAGTTTAAAACCCATTTCGGAAAAATCTATCTTTATCGGCTTTGCTTTTTCCATAAACTCTTTGTCGACGATATATTTGAAACCGTCAATTTCAAAAACGTGATCTGTATCTTTAGACTCATCCAGAGCCATGGCGAGTGATGGGCCGCCTCATCCTCCCGAATTTAAAAAGATCCGTATGGGTGAAACCTCTTTTTCTTTGAAATATTCGGCAATCTGTTCTGTAGCTAATTTGCTAACTTCAATCATAATATTCTCCTTTTTGTAAAAAATATAACCGCCTGTTAAATAGGTCTAAATTAAATTTTAACATAATCTCGACATATGGATTTGTCAATGTAAGAGGTTAAAAAAACCATAAATTAAAACCTAAGATAAGATGAATTTTATTTTTTCGAATCCGATAGTTATGATGGTCTCGTAAAAAGTCAAAAAAAACCTTTTGCGAATTCATCACGTTTTATTTTGCCAAACTTTTTAAGTATTCCTGGTAGACCGCATGATTCTTTTCAGAAAAAAGGATAAAGACGACCTTTTTTATGGTTCTGTTTTCCTTTAAAAAATCGCAGGTCGTATCAACTGCGATTTTACAGGCATCTTCTACGGGGTAACCATACACGCCACAACTTATAGCTGGAAAGGCAATAGAAGTAATAGAATTTTTTACGGCAAGTTTCAGACTGTTCAAGTAACAAGAGGAAAGAAGTTTTCGGTCTTGAGCCCTTCCACTGTAGATAGGCCCTACCGTATGTATTACATATCCGGCAGGCATATTATAGCCTCTGGTTATTCTGGCCTCACCGGTAGGGCATCCCCCGATTTTTCGGCATTCATTTAAAAGCCTCGGACCCGCTGCTCTATGGATTGCTCCATCCACACCGCCTCCTCCCAAAAGCGACGTATTCGCTGCATTAACAACTGCATCCAGTTGAAGACGGGTTATATCTCCCCGTAAAATTTCTATGCGCTCAAGCGCCTCCTTTTCCATGGTTCTGCCTCCGAACAGTCTCTGAAGATAAGGATTTATTAGAGCTTATAAATGTGGCTTCTGCGAAGCATGGGTTTAAATCAAGACTGTTGTTTGCTAAGATTGCTATGGCTATTTGGTGTCCGGTGTCAGGTGTCAGGTGGGGTGGTGAAAATCGCCGTGTATATAGATGAAATTTTAATCCCATTTTTGTTCCATATCTTTAGGTGTCAAGTGTCAGGAATGATGAACAGAGGCGATGGCACCTGAAACCTGACACCTGACACCTGACACCGGACACCGGACACCTAAAAAAAGCTTCGGAGCCACGGTTTGTCAATAGAAAGGCATCAGCGTTTACCAACGGTCTTGATTTCAATATCTACAAAATATTGCCGATGTTGTTTAAATAAGCGCCGAAAACCTCCGGATGCACTTTTGCATGAAACGGTCATAAGTCATAAAGGGTTTCATCCCGTAACGGTTCTTTGCGTCTTGGTTTGATGTTTTTTGACTCTTTCGCCTGCAAAGAAAACGGGTCTTCCTCTTCCAGAATATCACTTAACTCAGCCTCCACCTGTTCAGGATCTTCACCTTTTTCCATCCTCCTCAACGCCTCATCCATGCCGTCACCGAGTTTAAGGCCTGTCATATCAGAAAGTTTGCGCATAAGATTGGCAGCCTGCTTGGGATCATCCTCGTTCATTTTATCAGCTTCACCCGCCAACATCTGCATGGCCTGTTCCATTTTGCTGCTGTCAAAGGGCAGATCATCAAGATCGCCGTCTTCCTTTGCTCGTCCGGTAAATGCCACCACAGAAATCTGTCGGGTAAGTGTCCTTGTTTTACATTTCGGGCACTTGGGCTTTTTGGTCGTATTAATGGTTTTGGAGAAAAAGTTAAAAAGAGTATTACAGTCCCTGCAATAAAATTCGTAGATCGGCATGGTTTAACCTCTTTTGATATCACGTTAGCTTCGAGACCTTTGCAAAACGCCCCTTTTTGAAAATTTTATAGACCGCTCGTTTGGATCCGGTTTGTTTCAAAGAACGAAATGGTTACCTTACCTCTTTTTTTGTTTTTTCTGCTGTGCTTTCTGTATTCTGGCCCATGTATCCCGTAACGTTACCGTGCGGTTGAATATTAGGGCTCGTTCGGAAGAATCTTTGGAATCGACACAGAAATAACCGAGTCTTTCAAACTGGTATCGGCTACCCGGTGCCGCACCGGCAAGACTGGGTTCCACAAAGAAAGGGAGTGTTTCCAAAGAATTCGGATTTAAATATGTTTTAAAATCAACATCCTTCTCCTCATCCGGATTTTCTTTTATAAAGAAATGTTCGTAAAGGCGTGTTTCGGCTTTTATCGCGTGGGCCGCAGAAATCCAGTGTAAGGTTGCTTTAACCTTCCGTCCATCAGGCGATGATCCGCCGCGGGTATCCGGATCATAGGTGCAATGCAGTTCGACCACCTGTCCGGTTTTTTCATCCTTAACAATTCTCACGCAGGTAATATAATACGCATATCTCAGTCGCACTTCACGCCCGGGCGCCAAACGGAAAAACTTTTTCGGCGGATCCTCTAAAAAATCGTCCTGTTCTATATAAATCACTCGCGAAAAAGGAATCTTGCGTGTACCCATAGCCGGATCTTCAGGGTTGTTCAAGGCATCCAATTCTTCAACCTTGTTTTCGGGAAAATTGTCGATGACGACCTTGAACGGGCGCAGCACACCCATTACGCGTTGTGCCCGTTTATTCAAATCTTCTCTGATGCTGTATTCGAGCAAAGCCATATCAACAATGCTGTCCCGCCGGGCCACTCCGATCCGGTCACAAAAATTGCGGATCGACTCCGGTGTATAGCCGCGTCTCCTCAGACCGCTTATTGTAGGCATTCGAGGATCATCCCATCCTGAAACACGTCCCCCATCTACCAACTCCACAAGTTTGCGCTTGCTTAATACCGTATAGCTGAGGTTAAGGCGGGCGAATTCGATTTGTTGGGGATGGCAATCCACATTCAGTTCGTCCAATATCCAGTCGTAGAGTTGGCGATTAATTTCAAATTCAAGGGTGCAAAGAGAATGGGTAATTCCTTCGATGGAATCTGAAAGGCAATGGGCAAAGTCGTACATGGGATAAATGCACCACTTATCACCGGTTCTGTGATGGGGTATCCGTCGAATACGATAAAGCGCGGGATCACGCATCAGAACATTTGGCGATGCCATATCAATCTTGGCTCGGAGCACGTGGGAACCGTCTTCAAATTCTCCGGCTCGCATACGTTCGAACAGGTCCTGGTTTTCCGTCACCGAACGGTTGCGATAGGGACTTTCCTTTCCCGGCGTTGTCAGGGTTCCGCGGCTCTCCCTGATCTCATCAGCGCGCAAGCTGCACACATAAGCCTTACCGGCTTTGATCAACTGAACGGCATATTGATAAAGTTGCTCAAAGTAGTCGGAGGTATAAAACAGACGATCATCCCAATCGAATCCAAGCCATCGGACGTCTTCTATTATGGATTCAACATATTCAATATCCTCTTTGCCCGGATTGGTATCATCGAATCGCAAATTGCAAATACCCCCATTATTCTCTGCGGCAATACCGAAGTTAAGACAAATGGATTTGGCATGTCCGATATGTAGATATCCGTTGGGCTCCGGAGGAAAGCGGGTGACAACCCGGCCGTTGTTTTTGTTATCTTTTAAGTCCTGGGCGACAATATTCCGGATAAAATTAGGGGCCGGAGTGAATTCGGTTTTTGTCATACTCAAAGCTCCATTCTTTAGGGTGTAAATCAAGATTGTTGGTGATTTAGCTCAAGCAATCCAGGTTTCAGGTGTCAGTGTTCAGGTGTCAGCTCTTACGTTCGTCCTTCTGACACCTGACACCCGACACCTGAAACCAGACCTTCGAATTCCGATGGAAAGTAATAAATGACCGCTGTTAACCAACATCAGTGAATTACACACTTCTTTAGCTATCTTTATCGAAAAGTGCCGGCGCCTTTTTCAGGCGATTCACAACACGACGCTGTCCTAAAGTAATCAAAATATCAAATATTCCGGGGCCGGCAAGCTGGCCCGTAACAACGGTTCGAACGCCATTGATCAATACCCCGGGTTTGATTTTTAGCTCCTCAGCCATCTCACGAATGGTATCCTCGGTTTCCAAAGCCGTAAAATTTTCCAAAGCCTGCAACCGGTCTGCCAGCAAGGGGAGCCATTTTTTTAGATCCGGATGCTTGAAAATATTTTTTTTCAGTGCCTTGGATTCAATGGAAAAATCGTCGGAAAAATAGGCCCGACCACGGGAAACAAAATCGGTTGTCACATGAAACCGGCTGCGAATCAGTTCAATGGTATCCAGATACCAGCGGCGCTTTGCGCCCTCATACTCGGGATTCCAGAGACCCGCTTTTTCCAGTTCGGTTCGAACATAAGGTTCAATCTCCTCAACCGGCAGGGTCCTCAGATAATGGGCGTTGATACTTATCGCCTTGGGATCGGTAAAGTATTTTGGATCATTCGTTCTTACATCGAAGATGGAATTGGCGCGATTGATTCTTTGAAGGGAAAACGCTTGGATTAATTCCTCCCTGGAAAAGATTTCTCTGGATTCAGGCGTAGCCCATCCCAGTAGTACCAAAAAATTTACAAATGCCCATGGTAAAAATCCGTGCTCTCTGTAAAAGTGAACGGCAACCATTTCGCCATGCTTGCGCTTGGAGATCTTGGCTTTTTTAGGATCCAGGGTGAGGGACATATGCGCAAACTGCGGCACCGGTGTTCCCAGCGCCTGGTAGATCAAAATCTGCCGGTGTGTATTTGACAGCCCGTCCTGACCGCGAATGACATGGGTAATCCGGTCACGGATATCATCCACCGTATTTGAAAGAAGGTACAGAGGTTGACCGTTGGAACGGACAATGACAAAGTCCTCAATATCCTCGTATTTATATTCAATGGTTCCGTAGACCGTGTCTTCAAAACGGACAGAGCCCTGGACGCGGGGCACCTTCATGCGAATGGTAAAAGGAATCCCTGCCGCTTCCTTTTCGGCAACGTGATCCGGTGTTAAATGGCGACAGGTACCGTCATATTTTAAATCTTTCTTCTGCTTCAATGCCGCCTGTCTTTTTCGGTCAAGTTCTTCTTTGGTACAAAAACACTTGTAGGCATGCCCCGATTCCAGCAGTTTGTGCGCGGCGGCCTGATGTTCATTAATAAACTGCGACTGAAAATAGGGGCCCTCATCCCAAGTTATCCCCAGCCATTTCAAACTTTCAATAATTCCTTGTATAGATTCTTCAGTTGACCGTTCCGCATCCGTATCCTCGATTCGAAGGATAAATTTGCCGCCGGTCTTTTGGGCAAAGAGCCAGTTGAAAATCGCTGTGCGGGCACCCCCGATATGAAGGTAACCGGTGGGGCTAGGAGCAAAGCGTACGATTGTTTCTTGTTTCATATGTATTTATCCTTTTTAACCGCTCACGGCTCAGATTTGTGAAGTAAACCTACAATTTCTGAACCTTTGAACCCTGAACGGTTAAATTAATGTTAAACAATAGTCCGTTGAAAGTTTTTAAAGATGCAGGTTTTTAAGATTAAATAAACTTGTTTCGGTAGAATTAATCTTATAAATTTGCTATATGTAGTTCTTTACATTGTAAAACTTATAACGTCCATAAAATTTTTAGCTTTTAAGAAAAAATCCCCAAGGTTTCAATTTCAAAAACAACCGGCTTCTCTCGGTTTTGGATAGTGGGATTAAATAACTCGATATTTATCATAAGGATATCACATGAACAATGAAATAGAATGTATGTGTATGCAATGTGGCATAACAATCTATCTTCCCGAAGATTCCGTCATCATGGACGATTCAACCGACGCTGATTCCAAGCTTTTGGACATCCTATTGGTATGCGAGCAATGTGGGGGTCGATTGAGGCTGGTGGGAAAAAGCGGGGACGGGCCTTTTTACCGGCTCAAGTAATGGTATACTACTGGGGTGGTGAAAATCGCCGTGTATACAGATGGAATTTTAATCCCATTTTTGTTCCATATCTTAAGGTTTCAGGTGTCAGGAATGATGAACAGAGGCGCTGGCACCTGAAACCTGACACCAAGCATACGGGAAGGAATAAATATGGGATATTTTTTAAAGCCATATTATGGGCAATTTTAATCACCCCGGTATACTACCGGGTTAGTGTCCAATATAGATTTATGGATGGACACGATTTGATGAACTCGTAAAAAGTCCGATTTAGACGGTTTCGTAAAAAGCTCAAACTCCCCCGCCAAACATAGGCGGGATAAAAAGGCGTCGCAAATTTTGTAATCATGAGGCGTACTTTTCGTACGTTGAATGATTGCGAAATGCAGCACAACGCAGAAGTTGGACTTTTTACGAGACCGTCACGATTTAGAAAAAATGGGTGCGATATAAATGGAAGATTTCCGCTTCTTCATCTTCATGCAAAAGCCTGACCGGCGCAACTTTCATTTTACATCCATAATTTGGGGATGTTCCGTACAGGCGACAGATCAACGGCCGGACAGGATAGATAGAACAACCGGTTTCATTTAAATAGGGGCAGGTGTTTCCATGAGCCACTCCCGGTTTCATTGAGTTTTTTTTAAGAAACGCTTTAACCCGTTCATCCTCAACTTTAGTTCTGGAAGGCACGCCAAAGTTTTTACAGCATTCATCACAGCCATGGGCACATTGAAAGTCCGGAATTAGATTGTAAATATCTTCAATATCCATTAAAATTTTCCTCGTGTTTCTGAAAACAGTGCCAAATTTTGTAGGCGTTCACGGGTTCAAGGGTTCAGGGGTTCAAGGTTTCATTCTTGTCCCCGGACTGCATTTGGGATGCGTATTTACGAAAAAAGCGTCAATTTCGTCAGGCCTAATCCAAAATTTGAAGCCAAATTGGCTATTACTTGGAAAAATGAACATTTGTAACGAGGACTTCGGATCTTAAATGCCTTCTTTGTCCTTAACCCTGAACGTTGAACCCTGAACCTGTGAACTGTTTCCTAATTTTTGATTATATGGGACATAATACTGAAAAAAGTCAACTGAAAAAATGATTGTCTCTGCAAATCAGCCTTACTATTTTCCGTATCCCGGTTTTTTTTACAAAACTTATTTTTCCGACGTTTTTGTAATTCTGGATGACGTTCAGTTCCCCAGGGGAACCACCTGGACCACTCGAAACAGATTTAAAAATCCCCAGGGAAGCCTATGGATGACATTGCCTGTAAAAAAGAAAGGCTTGGGTCTGCAAAAAATCAACACGGTCAGGATATGCCACGAGGGTGGATGGGCAAAAAAACATTTGGAAAGCTTGAGAAATGCTTATGCAAAAGCTCCGTATGTTAAGGACCATCAAACTTTTTTAGAGGAACTTTTTTCAACAAAATTTGAAAAACTTATCGATTTTAATCTTAAAATCATCCGTTATTTGATGAAACATCTTCAGATTGAAACAGAAATCATATTATTGTCCGAACTTGAAATAAAGGCAAAAGGAGATAAGCTTCTCATAGAGATGTGCAGGAGATTGGGAGCATCGCAGTTTCTGGCCCAGAGAGCTGCCAGAAAGTACCTTGATGCAGACAGGTTCAAAGCAGCGGGAATTCGACTAACGGATGTTAAATCCCCATCACCGGTTTATCCTCAACTCTGGGGAAGTTTTATTCCCAACCTGTCCGCATTTGACCTTGTTTTAAATTGCGGATCAAAAGCGCACGACATCATAATGGCCGGATAAACCGGGAAAAAACAAATAACAAATCGCAAATCACAATAACCGAAATTCCAAACAGGCTTTGGTCACGCGCAGCGCAGGCGCTTGCGCCGCGTGTTGAATATTGGAATTTGAAATTTAGTTTATACTTGGTGTCTGGGTTGGGTTTATTCACATGAAATTTAAACATACAGCTCCATTGAAAAAAATAATTCTCATCTCCGCACCCTGGCCCCTTTACAGCCGCCCCTCAATTCAAATCGGCACGCTGAAATCCTATCTAAAGAAAAAGTTTCCTGATCTGAAGGTGGATGCACATCATTTTTATTTAAAAGTCGCCGAGACCATCGGATACGGACGCTATCGAGCAATCTCCGAGCGGACATGGCTCGCGGAAACCATTTACGCGGCTCTGTTATATCCGGAACGTCTAAAGCATATAGAAAAAATCTTTTATAAACAGGCAACTGGTAAATCTTTGCTGCGGGGAATTCTTTTTGAAGATTTAACCCAGCAGATTCAAAAGGTTTCAGAGACTTTTATACACACCATTGACTGGGAAGCATATGGGTTGGCGGGTTTTTCCATATGTCTTTGCCAGTTAACTTCGTCACTCTATTTCATCAGGCAAATCAAAAGGCAATTCCCGAATCTTTTTATTGTTGTGGGCGGGTCCATGTTTACCGGTGATACCACAGGTCACCTGTTTAAAATATTTCCCGAAATTGATGTGGCCGTCAACGGTGAAGGCGAACTTCCCCTAAGCCGATTGATTGCTTATCTCAAAGATCCGCGGTGTAAAGTGATTCCTCCGGTTAAGGGAATTATCACACCGGAATCCGCTGAGAAAAAAACACCGGCTGATTTTCATCAGATGAATGAGTTATCCGCTCTTGTTCCTCCGGATTACGACGACTATTTTGAATTGCTGCAATCATTCGAACCGGAAAAAACCTTTTTCCCAACACTTCCCATGGAAATCTCAAGAGGGTGCTGGTGGCAGCGCAAACAAGAAAGCGGCAAATCTACAGGATGTGCCTTTTGTAATCTCAACCTCCAGTGGGACGGTTACCGATCAAAAAAGCCGGCTCAGGTGGTTTCGGAAATTGATCATCTCACCACGAAATACAGAACACTTTCCGTAGCCTTTATGGACAACCTTCTCCCTTTGAAAACCTCCCGGAATATTTTTAATCGCATAGCAAGACTGGAAAAGGATTTTCGCCTGTTCGGAGAAATCAGGGCTATCACACCGGGACCCGTATTGAAAGCCATGCGGGCCGCCGGAATGCAAGAGGTCCAGATCGGTATAGAGGCACTGAGCACACGACTCCTTAAGAAACTCAATAAGGGAACCACGACAATCCAGAATATTGAAATCATGAAACACTGCGAAATGACGGGCATTACAAATTCATCGAATCTAATACTCTATTTCCCGGGTAGCGACCAGAAGGATGTGGACGAAACGCTCCGAAACCTGGATTTTGTTCTGTGCTTTCGTCCGTTAAAGATGGTTCATTTCTGGCTCGGGCTGGGGAGCCCCGTATGGCAAAACCCTGAAACCTTCGGACTTAAATCTGTTTTCAACCACCGTAATTATGCGCATATATTTCCACCGGACGTTTTTAAAGCCATGCGGTTTACCATTCAGTCCTATCGAGGGGACCTCGGGGTTCAGAAAAAACTCTGGCGGCCGGTCAAAAAAAAGCTGAACGCCTGGGAAAAATCGTATGACGAACTCCATAAGGGTCCAAGACATGAGAACATCTTAAGCTTTCGCGATGGCAGATATTTTATAATCATACGCCAGAAAAGGCTCAACGGCCGACCCCTGACCCACCGCCTGGAGGGGACGTCCCGGGCAATCTATGTTTTTTGCTTACGGCACCGGTCGTTAAAAAAAATCCTTGTCCGTTTCCCGTCTGTAGCTTCAGACAGAATCGAGACTTTTTTAAAAATGATGGTTGACAAAAAACTGATGTTCCAAGAAAACGACAATTATCTTAGCTTGGCCGTGCCTGCCAAACGGAAATTTCATGAACAGTAACCAAAGAACGTTTTCATTTCATGTCATAATTTCAAGTTTGGAAACACTACAAAAATATGCTATTGGGACCAAGGAAGCATCGTACCCATTTGTTTGAATACTTGAGAGAACGGGATTTTTTTGTTAAATTGGTTCATTAACATACCAGACACTTTTGAGGTGTTACATATTAAGGAGATAAAAAGGAGAGATTTATGGGTTTTCTGGGAAAGGTAATCGGAGGTACAATAGGATTTGCTATGGCCGGTCCCTTGGGTGCAATTGCCGGTGCTGCGCTTGGACATGCGTTTGATTCCGGCGGTCAAACTTACTACACAACCGAACGGGCCCGTCTTTCGGCCGGTGAAGAAGCCCAGTTTACCTTTTTCGTTGCAGCGTTTTCCATGCTCGCAAAGCTTGTCAAGGCAGACGGACAGGTATCAAAAGAAGAAATAAATGCCGTTGAAAATTTTATGGTATACGACTTGAACCTAAACCCTGAAAGCAAAAGACTGGCCACAAACATTTTTCATACTGCCATTGATTCTCCGGATAACTTTAATGCTTTTGCCGGCCAGTTTTACAACCAATTTCGATCCCAGTACCAAATGCTCGACCTTATGATAGATATATTAGTCAGAGTATCTGTAGCTGACGGTAGGCTGAACCCAAACGAAGAAAAGCTTATCCTGTCCGCTGTGAGGATATTTAATTTCAACGATGAAAAATACAGGAAACTAAAATCAAAATATATCCAGAATGTTGAGAAATATTATGCCGTCCTTGGATGTGACAGAAACGACTCAAATGAGCACATAAAGAAACAATACCGAAAGCTTGTGTCCGATTATCACCCTGACAAGATCGCATCAAAGGGGTTGCCTGAGGAATTTGGAAAATTTGCCAGTGATAAATTCCGTGAAATCCAGTCCGCCTATGAAGAGATTAAAAAAGAAAAGGGAATCAAGTAATGATGAACTCGTAAAAAGTCCGATTTAGACGGTTTCGTAAAAAGTTCAAATTCCCCCGCCAAACATAGGCGGGATAAAAAGGCGTCGCAAATTTTGTAATCATGAGGCGTACTTTTCGTACGCTGAATGATTGCGAAATGCAGCACAACGCAGAAGTTGGACTTTTTACGAGACCGTCAAGTAGTGTCCATTCATCCAAAGGAAACAAACATGCAAACTAAACCCATACAAAGCAGCACCGAATGTGGCATAACCCGTAGAGAATTCTTATGGATTTCTTCAATGTCCGCAGCCGGTTTTATGGTCGGGTGTGCAGCAAACCCGGTTACCGGCAGGCCTCAATTCATGGTGGTATCGGAGGCCCAGGAAATTGAGATCGACAAACAAAATTCACCCCATCAATTTTCTTCGGACTACGGCACTCTGCAGGATACATCCCTGAATAATTACATCGATCAAACCGGCAAAAATTTAGCCGCCCGAACCCATCGTCCCCATATGCCGTATTCCTTCCGAGGCGTGAATGCGACTTATGTGAATGCCTATGCCTTTCCGGGGGGAAGTATCGCCGCAACCCGGGGAATTTTGCTTGCCCTTGAGAACGAAGCACAACTTGCTGCCCTGCTGGGCCATGAGCTCGGTCATGTTAACCGTCGACATACTGCCGAACAGATGTCTAAAAGTGTATTAACAAACGTCTTTATCGGTGGTATTGCGACATATGCAGGAACAAAAAGCTCCGGCCTTGGCAACCTGGCATCACAACTGGGAATGGTCGGTGCCGGAGCGCTCCTTGCATCCTACAGCAGAGACAACGAACGTGAGGCCGATGCCTCGGGTTTGGAATATATGGTCCAAGCCGGATATAACGCAAACGGATTTGTGGGACTGATGGATATGCTGAGACGCACCTCCAAGTATAAGCCCAGTGCCATTGAATTGATGTTTGCGACACATCCTATGAGCGATGAGCGTTACCATACGGCTGTGGAAGCCGTGCATACACAATATCGGTCTTCGAAGAACTTTCCCCCATACCGAGATCGCTACATGGACCATACGGCAAAACTGCGGAAAATTAAATTAGCCATCGAAGCCTTACAAAAAGGCGAAAGCTTAATGGCCAAAGGTAAATATGCTGAAGCTGAAATCCATTTTTCAAAAGCCTTGAGTCAAACTCCTGACGATTATGCCGGGCTTGTCATGATGTCAACATGCCAACTGACCCAGAAACATTATGCAAAAGCCGAATCCTTTGCAGAAAAAGCAAAAACCGTCTATCCACAGGAGGGTCAAGCATATTATCTTTCCGGATTTGCCAAAATCAAGCAAAAAGATTACGACTCAGCATATGAAGAATTTAAATATTATGAAAAATTACTGTCAGGTAATCCTAACATTATTTTTTTTCAAGGATTGTCTCTGGATGGGATGCAGCAGATCAAGAAATCGGCTAACGAGTACAATAGATATCTTCAAATTGTTAACCAGGGCGAAAAAGCCAAATATGCCTATCAACGTCTGGTTGAGTGGGGATACATTAAAAAATAGCAATGAGACCTTTGAAAAACGCCCCCTTTTGCCCAATTCCGGCGTCAGTCTCAAATTTTAATCCTCGAAATACTCAATGTATTCCTGTGGTTAAAATTTTCGTCTTCCTTGGCCTTGAACAAAATTGAGCATTTTTCAAAGGTCTCGCAATATAGCGCATTTTTCATGAAAAGTTCTTTACAAAAAAACATATTCTGTTCGGATCATAGGATAAAAAGACAATGTCTCTCCTGCGGTACAGACGAAAATCTTGGCCGGCGAAGGTATTGTTCCATTGATTGCCGACAGAAGCTCAGGTATGCGCTTAATTTAAGAACCGGTTTGCTCAAGACATTAAACACCCGCTATGCGACCTTTTATTTTACTGACATAATGATCGTTATGGATGTTCTTCCTTATAATTCCAAAGAAATCTTCAGCTTTATCTATCCTCGTTCTACCGGAAAAAAACCCGCCGAGGATTACTGTATTATGTCCGAGATTCTTGGAAATAAATGGTGGGCCGAAAAAAAACGAACGCATCGAAACTATATTGCCACCCGTTTCTTGCTCGAAAGGGCAAGACGCAATGATCCTGCATTCTGTTCTGTAATGCCGCCGGAAATAAAAATTCCCGCCGTTAAAAAGGCGTCGCTGATGTACTTGAAGCTTGACAAGTCGAATTTGAATTCTCCGGAACTTGAAAAAACAATAAAAAGTGCATTCCGGCTTCAGGTTAAAAAACATCATCCGGACCTTGGGGGAGATACAGATACATTCAGAAGAATTCACCAGGCATATTTAGAGCTTATCAGCTGGGCGGAGAATCCTTCTTATCTCAAACGTCGGGGATTCCCGGACAAATGGTTTTACGATAGCAATAAAAACAAATGGTTGCAACCAGCGCCCTATATAAAAAACCAAGCGACTTAACTGGGTGGAAATCAAGACCGTTGGTAAACGCTGATGCCTTTCTATTGACAAACCGTGGCTCCAAAGCTTTTTTTTTAGGTTTCAGGTGTCAGGGTTAAGGATTAAGGGGGAAACGAGGTGACCAATTCCAGGCGCTCCTCAAACAGCGATCCTGCACAACTCGCCGAGAAAAATGATGATCCGCTATATCCGTAACAAAATTGAAGGCGTGAATCGCGCCAGGGGCGAAGCAGCTGAGACCATTCACCATCTGTTCATGGCGAAACTCAAAGGGTACATCACGGAAAAGGTGTATTTAGAAATTCGGGGTCGTTACAAAGAATGCATTCGTATGTTGAATGGATTAGAGAAAACATTGGAACGGAAAGTCCCAGAGCGAGAACGCCGCTGGCAGTTAGCTGAGAAAACGGCAGTGTATGGCGTAAAAAATGAATCGTTCCCTCAGGGCTGGCCCATTACTACTGAACATGTTTCCTGACACCTGACACCTGACACCTGAAACCAAATAGCCATAGCAATCTTAGCAAACAACAGTCTTGATCACCCGACTTAAGTTTGATAAATTCGTAAGGGGTCGCGAAAAAAATGAAGCTCCCCGCAGCCCCGCTATGCGGGATCTCCGCTTGGCTATATCTTGTAACGCTCAGCCACAATACGCTCCACTTCCTCTTCAGCCGGCATGGTATCACGGTAGCCGGCCAGGTACTGGTTTCTGAACCATCTAAAAAGAGATACGGTCTCGTTTACAAAGACAAGCTCAGGAATCACGTCACCTTCCTGGGCCTTGATATGACGATTGTACTGGCCCAGCATACTCACCACATCATAGAAAGTGGCCGGCTCTCTTTTGATACCCTTTTTAAACGATTTCCCTTTGACCGGATATGTTTTGTCGGGATCGGGATTGGCCGAAATGTCAAGCTTATGGAACGGTCTTCTTACCTGTATCTGCCATTTCCTGGCCTCATTCATCATCCTCGATATTAAAGGACCCGCCCAGTCATGACTCTGGTGGCCCTGTGAACAGTATGAGAAAAATTCCACCACAGACGGGCCGCAATAAGCGATGGCTTCCTTTAATATCTTGATGGCGTAAAACGGATTGTCCACGGTTAGCTTAGCCGAATAGACATGTGAAATTGCCGTGGCCTGGCTGACGATCCGACGGTGCAAGGTGGTCTTGCCGGCATGCTTGACCCCTATGGGGGATGTTGATCTGTCACAACCGAAACGGGTGGCACCGGATTTTTGGGCCCCGGTGTTCATGTATCCCTCGTTGTTATAAATCACCCAGGTGACATCGAAATTTTCGCCCAGGGCATAATTGAAGGGACCGTTGCCGATATCGTAAATGGCGCCGTCACCGGCAAAAACGATGATCTTGGTCAATACATCATTAAAACCGTTATGATATGCCTGGTCCATACTGAATTTGGCCCCAAGAGCGGCAGCAGATGCCGTACCGAAACCGTAATGACCCGACTGGTAAATTCGGGTGTTGAACGGATTGACCAGTTCGGAAACCTGGTTGCAGCCTGTGGAATTGATCGTGTAGATGCTGAACCCTCGGTCGATCATATGATCTATGGCATGCCGGTTAATATCCGACAAAACCTTGATCCCCTGGTAGAAGGTCTCGATCCCTTTGGGACTGTTACGCAAACTTTCTAATGCAAAAAAGGTCAACAGGTTGATCGTACCCTCGCCGCAACCCGGACACAATGTATGTTTGCCCGGATAAAGCTTTGAAAAAACAAAGAGAACCTGATGGTTTAAGGCCATCCGGTCCACATAACCGGCCGCATCGTAAGTATTGTCAAGATCCTGGTATTTTTTGGGCAGAAAATCAGTATCTTTTACTTTTGATTTGTCCACCATGGTCAAAGCGTTCACCGGACAGACCTGGGTACAAACCCCGCATCCCTTGCAGGAGGCATCAATTACGTTGAGGTTCATGGCGCATCTCTTCCAGGGGATACCCCTGGGCGGTTTCTTGAAAACCTTGAAATAGGCGGCCGCATCATCCGGAATGGGCCTATCCGTTATGGTGGAATAGATCGCTGAATCCGGGCATAAAGCAGCGCACATGCCGCAGGCAATGCATTTTTTCGCATCCCACACCGGTATCTGGGTCCCGATATAGCTCATGTCCCTAAACCTGCTGGTGGCCGACGGAACCACGGGCAAAAATCGATCCCAGGAAACATTTTTACCCTCCAGGATAGGTTTAACCATATCCTCGCCAAACTGTTTCTGATAATCTTTAATCAGGTTGACCGGCTTGATGGTTCCCATCTCATCTTTTTGGGAAAGCTTGGTGCGCAAACCGGCAGTTCCGAACCCTTTGCCAAAATCTTCGGGCTTAATTACCGTTATCGGCTTCTGACTATCCGAGACCCCGGCAAACGCCCCGGGCATTTGTTCCGGTGCTGAGGCGACCCATTTTGTCCCTTCATTTAAAAGTGCAACGTTCCATTCAACAATCTCTCGACCCTTTTTGGGTCCCAGTTTTTGCTCAAGTATGTTTTGAAACCTGTTTCCGAATTCATCGGCGGAAAGTATCTTTGTCTCGCCGTTTATAAGACCCAGCATCATTGCACCGGGCAGGTTCCTTTTGAGATGCTTCAGGGCAGCCCGGGTTGCGTCCAGAACAATTATTTTGATCTTTCTCTTTGAAATAAGCTCGCGCATTTCGGAGGAAAACGACCCCGTGATGTCGTCTTTTGTTCTGGAGCTGTTTATAACAAGAAGACCGTTCTCATTCAGCCCTCCCACATAATCCCTTAAAATCTCTCCGGAGAGAAATTTATCATTGAAAAATGCAAGGACATCGTGCTCGGTGAGCTCCGAGGAATTGCGAATCGGACCGGAGCTGATCCTAAGGTTCATAAAAACCGGCGCCCCTTTCCTGGCAGCACCGTATCGCGCACCGGACTGGATGTATCTCTTGCCGTTGTCATTACCTTCCGCATAAATAAGTGCCGCAGTCTCCAGAGCCGTCTTAACGCCTTCTGCACCAATGCCGATAAATGTCATTCCAAGCTCACGATCCTTGTAGTCCGAAAGCGGCTTGGGTTCTAATGTATAAGGTCCTTCAATTCCGACAAAAAAGTCACGGAGAAAATGATCGCGCGTCTTTCCCTGAAAACATGCCCACATATTCTCTATAACAGCCGCAGCGTGGTATTTGTTAAAGTCCTTGCTCCCCAATCCGTAAACCCCGTGCAAAAGGGTCGGCATGTCGGTACGGCCGTAGATTTTATGCTCCGGCCGGCCTTCGCGGCCGGCCCGAAAAGAAACCTGGAGTGCGGACTGTATGTCCGCTAAAAGAAGCTGGTTATGGGACATGCCGGATCGTTCCAGAACGGTGACCACCTTTGCATTGCGAAGCCCGTAGGCAAGCTCCTGAAAACAGGGGGGATTGAAAAGTACCGGGCGAACCACCCCCACTTTCACCCCCTTCACATCCCGGTAGTAATCCACCATATCCTTGAGAACACCGGCTGCGGATCCCAGAATTACAACCACCATTTCCGCATCTTCGGTGCGATAGCATTCCACCGCCTTTAAATTAGTCCCCATGATTTTGTTCATCATGTTCATGGCGGCAATAAGTCCCCTTTTTATAAATCGGTAAGCAAGATCCTGGGCGACCTGACCTTCCATGGTAAGATCCACGTCGGTAAAGGTGCCGGTTAAGGTCTTTTGCTCAAAATCGGGCTGATATAATCTGTTCGGAGGCCCGACAAAATACTTAAGAAAATCGTCTGAAAACACCTTTATGTTCTCTAACGCATGGGATTTAATAAACCCATCGCCGATTACCATGCACGGAAGCATTACCTGGCGCACCTCGGCGGTCTTAAAAGCTATCGGCAAAAGATCGTGGAGCTCCTGGTTGTCCCCGGCAACCAGTTGAGCCCAACCGGTATTGCGAACACCGTAAAAATCGGTGTGACCACAATGAATACTTAAAGATCCTTTGTTGACCTCCCTTGCCATAATCGTCATCACCACCGGCAGGCGTTTGCCGGCCACTGAAAAGAGGTTTTTGGTCTTTAAAACCAATCCCTGGGAAGAAGAGTTGTCAACGTAACGTCCTCCCTGGGATGACATGGCCTCCACCGCAGCAATGGCGGAAAGTTCATCGCTGGGTTGAAAATACATGAGTTCAGAGCCAAACAGGTTCTTTTGGCCCTGAGAGGCAACGCTGGCAAAATTTTCGGCAATGGGAGTGGAGGGCGTGATGGGATAGCCGCAGAGACCGTCGACAACCCTGGTGAGAATCGAAAGCGCCGCATAGTTGCCGTCCATGATGACTTCTTTTCGCTTCCGAATAACACTTAATTTTTCTTCAGGAATAGCGGCAAGGTCAAACTCAAAAAGTTTTTTGGCATCGAACCGCTCCCACTCTGCCTTCCAGTCCAACTGAACTATCTTTTCTTTTTCTTTCTTCCTGCGATAGGGAAGTTTATCTAAAAGAGTAAATATGTCTATCTGCGGTCTCATAACTCGGCACTCCTTACAATATATTTATGTAGTTACAATTTCTGCATATTGCAGAAATCTTATATAATCGATTTCTTCGGTTTTAGAATTGATAATATGTTAAAAAAAGCTTGCTTTGACGCTCACAATATCCGGGAATATCTTTAGCCTCGATTTAAAGAAACTAGAATGGCCAGTATAAACAGAACGGGTATTAACCGGATTTCTAACAGGTAAAACACTAACATTTTAGGAAAATAAGGCTACGAAGGAAGGATAGGATTCCTTTCAAGCCAAACGTGAAGGCCTTCCTTGTGGGAAGGCCTGTTGACATTCGCCTTGATCAAGCTAATTGAGTTATTAATATATTGGAATAAAAATAAAATGTCAATATCTAATGTCGAATGGGTGTAAATCAAGATTGTTGGTGATTTAGCTCAAGCAATCCAGGTTTCAGGTGTCAGCTCTTACGTTCGTCCTCCTGACACCTGACACCCGACACCTGAAACCAGACCTTCGAATTCCGATGGAAAGTAATAAATGACCGCTGTTAACCAACATCAGTGAATTACACATATGTCGGATGTTTAGACAAATTCAACCGTAATTGCGTAAAAATTCTTGAAAAAGACAATCGTATAGTGATAATGCTTATATAATAAAAATGCTTCCTATTGGGAATCATACAATATACTTCGACGGTTCACTGAAAACCATCCTTTTTAGCATCCTTACTTAAAATAACAACTGGGGGATGTTCTAATGACAAAAAAACCAATCTGCAAAAAAATAACACCCAAGGTTAATCAAAAAGATACAATAAATAAACAGCGTAAAGAGCGGCAGACGGTATTACATGAAAGAGGCTTGCAACTGGAAGCAATAGTGGAAGCTTTTGATGGGCTAATATATTTATCTTCCCAAGACTACTGCGTTGAATTTATGAACGAACATTATATCAAACAGCTCGGTTATGACGCTACCGGGCAAATATGTTATAAATCGTTACAAAATCGTGATTCTATCTGCCCCTGGTGTCTTAACGACCGGATATTTAAAGGTGAAACCGTTCGGTGTGAAGTCTTAACCCCAAAGGATAACTGGTATTATGTGGTCAGTACGCCAATATGCCATTCAGATGGATCTATTTCCAAGCTGGCGATGATTATGGATATTTCTGACCGAAAGCACGCGGAACAATCTTTGAAACAAAAGATAGAGGAACAGGAATTACTTTTAGATAACATACAAACTCAAATCTGGTATTTAGCAAATTCAAAAACATATGGCGCGGTTAACAAAGCCCATGCGGAATTTTTAAACTTAGAAAAAAAAGACATAGAATACAAGCCCTTCCACGATATTCTGAATAAAAAGGAAGCTGAGGCCATTATCGCCAACAACACAAAGGTATTTGATCAAAAAATAAAGATTTGCACTGAAGAATGGGTTATTAATGGAAAAGGAGAAAAACGATTATTATCCACAACGAAGACCCCAAAGCTGGACGAAAACAGAAATGTTGAATACGTTGTTTGTTCAGGGGTAGATATAACCGATTACCGGAATTCGGAAGAATCCCTTCGACAGAGCAAAAAGCGACTTGACCTTGCCATGGAAGCAACCAGCGATGCATTATGGGATTTGGACCTGGTGACTAACAAAGCTTTTTTCAATCCCTGCTTCTATACCATGCTCGGTTATAAACCCTATGAAATGCCACAGAGTTTCGACACATGGAAAAGCTTGATCCACCCTGAAGATAGGGAATCAGCAATCGACAAGATTAATAAATATGCTAAAAAAAATTCCGGTTCATTTGAAATTGAATACCGCTTAAAAACAAATCAGGGAGGATGGCGATGGATTATGGCAAGAGGTAAGATTGTTGATCGGAATGAAAACGGTACGCCTGCCCGGATTGTCGGAACCCATGTGGATATTACCGAGCGGAAGCTAAATGAGGAGGCTTTGCGAATCAGTGAGGCTCGTTTGCGTGAGGAAAACTTGCGACTGAGAGCTTCTTTTAGAGGGTCTACCCAGTTCGGCAGCATTATTGGAAAAAGCATAAAAATGCATGAGGTCTATGAAACTATTTTAAAAGCCGCCCAATCCAATGCCAATGTTATTATTTACGGGGAATCCGGTACCGGCAAGGAGTTGGTGGCTCAAACCATTCATGATTTGAGCAATCGTGGCAGCAAGAATTTTGTGACCGTTAATTGCGGCGCCATCCCGGACAACCTGATTGAAAGTGAATTTTTCGGGTATAAAAAAGGGGCATTCACCGGAGCGGATATGGATAAACCCGGTTATTTGGATATTGCCGACGGCGGCACATTGTTTATGGATGAAGTGGCCGAACTTGAACTTAACATGCAGGTAAAACTGTTGCGAGCCATTGAAGGTGGCGGATATACACCCATAGGAAGCAGGGAAATCAAAAAACCGAATATCCGTATTATTTCAGCAACCAACAAAGTTTTAAAGGATTGTGTAGAAAAAGGTGAAGTGCGTGAGGATTTTTACTATCGAATACATATCATTCCCATCACCATTCCGCCATTAAGAGAACGTAAAGAGGATATTTCTTTGTTGCTCTATCATTTTTTGCATGCCTATTGTGATGACGATAATATCCCCTCAATTCCCGAAAATATCATTAAATCCATGCAAAGCTACGATTGGCCGGGTAACGTCCGGGAACTCCAGAATGCCATACACCGCTATATCACTTTAAAGGAAATCGACTTTTTGGATATATCACAATCAAAACCGGCCAAACCGGAAATTATCGCAGAAAAATTAATTCTTGAAAATTTCAATAATCTTATGTTACGTAACGCAAAGGAAAGTTTCGAGAAAAAATATATCGAAAAATTGCTCCATGAACACCATTGGCACAAAGCCAAGGTCGCATCGATTCTGGGCATCAACCGCAGGACACTGTTCAGAAAGATAAAAACGTACAGGATTTAATAATCCCGATTCGGGCTATTTTTGTCCCACAACCAATATTATCTGCACTATCAGTAAGTAATGCTGTGTTTTTATTTTATTGAGACATTTTTGTCTCTATCCAAAAAATTCATACTCATATTAATAGTGTTTATTATTCTAATTTATCATTTTATTTCAAGAAGTTAGCCATGATCTTTTTTTTCTTGGCACAGTTTTTGCTGAATATATTTTTAAATACGAAAAAAATCCTGACCATGTGATATTAGGATTACTATAACCAATTGATTTTAAAGATTAATTATATGGCAAGAGAGGTAAGTCAATGGAAAATATTGCAAGTTTTGATTTAGGCAGGATGAGGCTTTCGGGCAACCATGCCATCGCCCGGGGAGTCTTAGAGGCGGGCGTGCGAGTGACCACGGGTTATCCGGGAGCACCCATTTCGGACGTCCAGGGGAGCTTCGAGCAACTGGCGGGGAATATCCCTAAGACAAACCCTTTTACCATCAGGGTGGGTGAAATGTTGCATCAAACAGGGTACCAGCTTGCCGCTCACTGGGGAACGACCACCAACGAAGACAATGCCGCGGCGCTGGCACTGGGAGCCGTAGTCTGTAAAGGGGATTTTAAAAAGCGGGAATTCCTAACAGAAGAAGAATGGGACCTGGTTTATGGTGATACGGTATTTGCCAAAGACGAAGAAAAGCGAATTCCCGTAGGGTCACGAGTGATGTGTTCGTTTAAGCACCTGGGCGCAAATACTGCAGCGGATGCGCTTCGGGTTGCGGTTAATGTTGTTCCGTATACCGGGGGCCTGGGTATTGCCTCAGGGGATGACCGTCAGGGCACATCCTCACAGACCATGCAAGACAACAAGGTCCTCTTCGGGTTTCATTTTAGAATCCCTACCCTGGAACTTCACTCCCCCAGCACCGCTCACACCACCGTCAAGAACTGCTATCGCCTCTTCGAGGAATTGGGTGTTCCGTTTGCGGTGATCATGAACTATGATCTCTCCTACCGGGAGGTTTCCGTGGATCCGGTGGTGGAGTTGGACATGGAGGTGAATCATCGGCTCAAGGGCTTCACCAGGGACCCCAAACATTTGGTCACCATCGGCCCCCACATCCGCCCCAGAGAAAGAAAATTTCATTCAAAACTGATTCCTTTGTTCAAACAAAAAATCATAGAAAACTTCGAGTTTTTGGGAAACCGAGTGACGGAATACGGCACCGATCCCAAGGTCATGATAGTAGTGAACGGCCCCTTCAGGGAGGATTTTCGCATGGTGGATGACGACCCGGCTCTTAAGGACCGTCTTTTAAACAAATACGGAGATGTTGTAGTAATTGAGAGCGACCTTGTATTTCCCCAACCCGGCGCCCTTTATGAAGATCTGGTTTCAAAACATTCCATCGAAAAGATCTATGTGTTCGAAGAGGGCTACGGACGGGTAATATATCTCCAACTCTTAGACCTGGTAAACCGACGGGAACTTAAAGTAAAAGTTTTGGACTGCGGCATTCCTTTTGAACCCAGGATATACGAACGGTTTTCCTATATCGACCATATTGTGTACATTTAAAGGGAGGTACGAACATGGCTTCCATGAAGAGTCAGGCGACAGAGAGTTTCACAACAGACGAGATAACATACCTTCGACCTGTCTCCAACTGCTCCGGTTGTGGAGACACCAAGGTTTCCTGGTCAGTGCGTGAGGGTATGCGACGGTTTAACCGACAGCTGAAACTTAAAGGCAAAGACAGATATGAACTCATCTATGCGGCGGACAGAGGATGCGGCAATCTTCAGGGCTACCACGCTTACGGCATAGTGGATGCAATCTTTTGTATGGGCAGCGGTGCCATAGTGGGTGACGGGATCAAGGAATCCTGTTCCGAGAAACAGCTTGTGGTAACCGCATCAGGAGACGGTGCCTATAATTTTAATATCAGCGGTATCAAGTTCGCCGCCAAAAACAAAAAGTTCGGCGCCATTAACGTCATCTACAATAACTTTAACATCCGGATGACCGGCGGCCAGATTCCCCTGGAGGTGGATTTCGACAAAGAAGGCCCGGCCTTGGGCTTTGAAGTGATCCATATAAACCCATACCGTGTGGACGACAACGCCGAACTCTTCAAGGAACTTTACGGCAGATATCTCAAAAAAGAAAAAATAATGGTGGTGGCAGACGGGGTCTGCGTACTGGACATGGGAAAAACTGCCAAGGACTCAGGTGTCCGGATGGGTCATTTTATAAGGTCCGATGAGTGCCTGGATCTTAAGTTTGCCAAAGAAAGAGAGCGGGTGGCCCGGGAGGAGCCTGAAAAACTCAAGGATCTACCCAAGTTCAAGTGCCGGCTTTGCGGCATCGGGCTCAGGTGCCATGCACTGCTCGACAACGACCCCGGCAAATGCTTCGGCTGTGGGGCGTGTATCCAGTTTCCCTGCCCGGTTGGCGCCCTGAGTTTCGAGGGTCCAAGCTTTTCGACTTCAATCAGCATAACCGAACTTAAAAAGATTTAGGAGGAAGGCATGGCTAAAGAAAAACAGCTAACCATCACCAATCCATCCATCGGCGGTTCCGGCTACCTCACACTGTCGAATATACAGGCGGACTCAGCCATTGAAGCAGGTTTTCATGCAGCCATTCACCAGTGCCGGGGTCTGGCCCAGGCCGGCGGCCCACTTTGCGTGGATGTCATGATCCGTGAACATGAAGTCAAAGGTTCCGTGTCCCATTGTGTGGACTATGTCAACGGGTTTGATCTTTCCGAGGCCTGGCGAGCCGTCTATACGGCGGGAGACTTTGAAAAATCTTTTCCCAGGGGGCTCACGGTTGTCGCCGATTTCTATGTGGATGAGCCGATTTTGGTTACCGCCAGCCGAAAAGGCCCGAGATATCTTACTCGAGATGAGTATCTTAAAAGGTTTGAGGAAGTCATCGACCAAGGCCATGACCTGAGGCTGGTGTTTTTTGACTTTAAGAAACATAAGCTTCTGACGATTATGAAGGGTCCGTTCTCACTGGGAGTTATCGCGGCGGATCTTAAGATAAGAAAGGACGATCGATTTATAATTTTACCCAAAAAGGCGGCCATACAGGGAATACTCAACAACGTGCCTCAAAAGAAGGACCCCGCAACCAACGCCAAGATAAGGAGACTCAATCAAAACGTTTTTGAAACCGGATACGCAGCCAGGAAGCAGTTTGCCGGGTCACGGGATGAGAGGATCATCCTAATTTAACGTCTCGGGAATTCTACAAATTCTTGAAAATACAGGTTTATTAATGGCAACCTGTTTATTTCATCAGAATGGAAGAATGGAGTGCTGGAATGGAGGAATTTTTCAATAACCCAATTTTCCATTTTCCCAAAACCCAATATTCCAGTGTTCCAATATTCCAATATTCCAACATTCCAGCTCGGGGCTAAGCGAACCGACTTGGCCTGCACCTTTTATCAAGAATCTATTTGGCTTTTTCAACACTTAAAAATTAGGAGGGTGTTATGACATGTGACAATAAATGCGAAATTGTGGAATGGAAGACATCAAATCTCTATTTGGTACAAGAAGTTGCCTCTCCAAATGTTAGTATGGATAATGCCAAGCTTTTAGCAATGGCAAAAGACCAAATAATTAAAGAAAATACCATCAGAACCGCCACAGGATGTTACAGCGGATGTGAATGTATCCGCACTGGAGACCCGGAGCGGGTATGGAGCGGGGATAGGTATAGAAAAACAGTAATCACCGGAAAATTATCTGACGGGAGCGAATGGAAAGCGGAATTTTTATTCAAATTGAATTTGACAAAGATCAGATGCGCCGGCGAGTGTGTGCCGATTCATCAACATATAGAACCGATTCATGTTGAAATTGAGCCCATGCCGTAATAACAGTATGTTAAGCAATACTTTTAGTACACGCATTCTTAAATACGATTACGTATCATATTTGTTTTATTCAATTTATTTAAAAGTGTTAAGTGAAAAGTGATCTAAAGTGCCTAAAGTTCACCCTGTGGAATGTGGAGCCCATTCCTCCGGGGTTGATGAATCCTATCATTTTTAAACTGGCCTCGCCCCAGGCGAGTTCCTTAACTTTAGTTCACTTTAGCTCACTTCAAATTTTAGTCACTTTTATGATCAATCGCTATGTTGAATGCGGTAGACTGTCATAAAATACGTCACCGTATTTACGAATCAATGCAATTAGTAGACGCAATAAATAATTTTGACAAACACAAGTTTCGAACTATCCTGAACGGCTTGTTTTCGTTAGGAATTATTACGGCAGATCTTGTCATAAGGCAGAACGACGGTTTCATAACCTTTCCCCCGCTGTAACCGCAATTTCTTCCCACACTTCTTATCTGACCAATTTGGTACAACAATGGATTTCACAACAAACATATTATTATTGCAAAAAAGTCGGGGAGGGTATAAACACCGCTTTTAAAAAATTATAAGTCTTTTATATTTATATGCATAATCCTTTGTTAAAGCACAATATATTGTAGTCTTTTTTGCTTGACATATAAAAAATAAAGATTATAGTTTAAAGTTCTGCTTTTTTTATGCAAACATCGTTAAGTAATCAACTAACGAAAATGAGATCTATAATGGATAAAAAACTAATTATACACCTATTATCAATAGGACTTGTGAAATTTCTATTCATTTCTATAATGATCATAGGTGTATCTGTTGCCTCCAATTACAATAGCCGTAAGCCTGCCTGGATTCTCGATAAAATATCGGCAATTTCAAAGGGTGCGAACTCCGGATCTCTGATAGAGGAATACGATTATGCCAACATGGGACACAGGTTATCATCCATTGGCAGAAAGGACGCCGAACGTCTCTTACATCGTATTGTCATTCAAACGGCTAGTCGCCACCAGGTTGATCCTGCCCTTGTAAAGGCGATCATTATGGCGGAGTCCGGATATAATGCCAGAGCAATTTCCAAAAGAGGTGCAAAAGGCCTTATGCAGCTCATGCCGGCAACTGCCCAGGCGCTGGGTGTGGAGGATGTTTTCAACCCCAAGCAAAACATAAGCGGCGGGGTACGGTATTTCAAAAAGCTGGTTACCCAATTCAACGGGGACGTGGAACTGGCTCTTGCGGCATACAATGCCGGGAGCAGAAACGTAAGGCATTATCAGGGGATACCACCGTTCAAGGCAACCCAACACTATATCAAAAAGGTCTTTAAATATTATCAGATTTACAAGGACCAGATGATGGGTGAAATGGACAGAGCTTAACCTGCTTTTGTCATAAACAATGCTAAGTTTTTGGTGTGAGAATAAAAAAGCCCGACTTTTTAATCGGGCTTTTTGTTTTTCTGGCGGAGAGAGAGGGATTCGAACCCTCGGTGGAACTTTCGCCCCACACTCGCTTAGCAGGCGAGCGCCTTCAGCCGACTCGGCCATCTCTCCGATTAAAGTTAGAGACCTTCGCAAAACGCCCTCTTTTGCCCAATTCCTGCGTCCCCGATAATCGGGATCTACGCTTCGCTTTGACAGGCTCAAATTTTAATCCTCAAAATACTTACTGTATTCCTGTGGTTAAAATTTTCGCCTTCCTTGGACTTGAACAAAATTGAACGTTTTTCAAAGGTCTCAATTAAATGGCGGAGGGAGTAGGATTCGAACCCACGGAGCTGTTACACTCAACGGTTTTCAAGACCGCCGCTTTCGACCACTCAGCCATCCCTCCGAGTAACTTGAACTTTTAATTATCATTTTGCAAATCACAGGTCAATATTTTTGTTATTGTTAGTTGACATGGCCTGTTTTTTATGATTTCCGACAAAATATTAGTTCCCTAGGTACGCGTATTCTTAAATACGATTACGCATAATATCTGGTTTATCCATTTAATTTCAAAGTTTAAAGTGCCTAAAGTGATCTAAAGTGCCTGAAGTTAATGAATTCTATCCTTTTTTAAATTGGCTTCGCCGAAGGCGGAATCCACAACTTTAGCTCACTTTAAACTTTAGTTCACTTCAAACTCTTGCAGCGATTCTTCAGGCAGAGCCAGAGAACTCTGACCTGGCCCAAAGGACCAGGTTTTTCAGGGCAAAATAAATATATCCTTTGTGTCTTTGTGGCAGATATTTTTGGTTCCGGCCCGTCCGCCTCACTCCGCCTGGCAGGAGGGCGGGCTTGTCCGGGTTATGCACTAACTGTTTGATGAATTTGACTTTTTGTAAATTGATCAAAGACGAATTGTATAAGGGGAAATCGACCATGAAACAAAAATACTTGATTTTAAAAAACGATGAAAAAACCAAGCTTATAATTAAAGAATTTGCCGAGTTGGATAAAGAAATGTTTTCATTTCTCTGTGAGGAGACATTTGATGATGAGTCTGTAACATCAGCAATTGCGAAAGGGGAAGATTTTCTTATCCAGACCTTGAGGACTAAAAATCTGTTTCCGATCAAGATATACGCAAAAGAAATAGCTGTAGCAGTTACAAATATGTATGAATCCGGAAATGATCAATCCGTTGAGCTGGTTTTTGACGACCACGATCTTATGAAAAATGAACAGGAAGGCCCGGCGGCTGAAGATAAGATTGAAGACGAAGTTGTCGAAATTGATGATCTGATTGAAGATGATTCCCCTGTACCGGATTATGTTGACAAAAGCGAAATAAAAAATATTACGTATTCTCTAAAAATCGATAATGAACCAGCAAGCACTGAAAATGATGATTAAAATAAAATTTTCATAAGATAATTTGGTCATTTTTTGCATACAGGACATTCCTGGCTGCAATTCGGGCACAGCGGGTGGAGGTAACGGCAAAAATTAACCCTAAAGGTACTGACGCCGCAACCTTTACACACCACGGGATCCATAAATTTGTTGGCGGGATTGTAAATCAGGGTAAGACGATGCTGCTTTCTGCCGACAGATAACCGATACAGAACCTTGACCGCCTGGGTCCGTATCAGCATGGCGCCACAAAGTTTTATATTGACTCGTATGCTGTATTTTTTAAACAGGTCGTCGGTTTTTCGTGCCAGTTCATCGGGTAGCAGACCGATTTTTTTTTGGCGGTCCTGGATCAGTTGACCGGAAAGCCCCGGTCTTTCAAGGCTTTTTGTCATTTCCTGTTCCAGACCGGCATAATACTCTTCCAGGCTTGCCACATCACGGCGAAACCTTCGGTTCATGCTGTTCTCAAATGGTGCTATTTCTTCTTTCAAAACTGCCTTTGTATGAAGTTCGACCCATTCTATGATTTTCCGGATCTTTCCTTCTCTCCAGCTAACGGGTTTTTCTTTTGTTTGAAACTCGCTGACAGATAGCCTGATATTCTGCTCCATGTCATCAATCCGGGCACCGGTCTCAAGATTGAATATCAGTCTGATAAGACCTTCCTTTTGCTCATCGCTTTGGGCCAGATACTTACAGGTCATCAGCAGATATTCGGCCCTAACCTCCGCAAAACTTTCAACCTTGCCCACAGCTCCGTGAAAGGTAAACTGATTCCTGATCAGCTTGTCAAACCCCTGGCTTTTAATATAATCAAAGCACAAATCACATTCAACCAATGCTGCAGTTCCGCAAGCCGCAGTTACAATTTTTTCCAATAAAGTCGAGCCGAAATTGACCGAATAGCCTGATCCCGAATCCGGATCTGTATCGATTTGGATAAATTCAGGGGTTTCCAGCAAGTTGGACAAATGATCGGGCAAAAGCACGTCAAAACCCTGGGAGCTTTTTTCTATCATCGCACCACGATTTTCAAGAAACCGGCAGACAAAACGCTCCAAAGATTGATCCGAATCAAATTTCATAGTTTTCTCCAAACAGCTTCTCATCCAGGACCTTGGTCTTTTCATAACTGGATTTGTTGCGCTTCAAACGGCCGGCCAGTTGATCGAACCTTTTTTTTCTTTCCGCGTCAGAATCCGATTGGACCCAGATGTCATAGACCATATCGGAAAATTCCTTCTCGCCCCGGATACGACCCAGAATCATGTCGATTTCGCCGATGACCAGCTCAAACATATTGATCTTTTTATCAAGCACTTCAAGAATATAGTCTTCGGCGCTGCCCGTGGCACACAGGTTGTAGATAGTGACTTCTTTTTCCTGCCCAATCCGGTGGATGCGGCCGATACGCTGCTCGATCTTCATTGGATTCCACGGAAGATCATAGTTAATCATCTGGTGACAGAACTGGAGATTTCGACCTTCCCCGCCGATCTCCGTCGTCAGTAAAATGTCCGTTTCCTCCTGGAATTTTCTTATTTGCTCATCCTTGCTGCGGTTATTCAGTCGACCGTGAAACAGGGAATGGGAAATTTTATTCCACGCCAAAAAATCCGACAGATGATCCAGGGTGTCCAGATATTTGACAAAGATGATATTTTTTTCGGGAGACGATCGTATCAGCTTCAGCAGCACCCGGTTTTTGCGAGTATCATCCATGGAACGGCAAAGGTTGTTTATTGCCCGAATCTCTTTTTGATGGTGCAGTAGAAGGTCTTTTTTACACAGCATACGCGACAGGGTCATGCTCACCGCACGAGGGGATGATCCAGCTTCGGCCAGCAAGTTTTTAAGCAACAGCTTGCGGCCAACTCCATCAGTAGTATTGATATCTTGAACCAGAGCAGTAATTCTCTCGTAAAGCTCTTTTTCACTCCTGCTCGGATCTACTCGTATGGTATGGGCGAAACGGGGCGGCAGTCCGATTTTGGCCAGCGCACGAGTGTTGCGGATCATAACCTCTTCTAGAAGTGCTTTGAGTCGGCTGCGATTTTGGGGATCGGTAGGATCACCGCGCGTCATGAATTCCTTGCGAAATTCAGAAGCGGTTTTTAATTGACCGGGTTTCAGCAATGTAATTAGATTGTAAAGTTCCAGCAGATTGTTTTCCACCGGTGTAGCTGTTAGCAGCAGCAAAAATCGCTTTTTCAAAGTATTAACCAGTTTCCAGTTTAAGGTGTTCCGGTTTTTCAGATGATGGGCCTCATCAACAATAACGATGTCATACTCCCGTTCTGTGACCAGCGAAAAGTTTTTCTTTGATTTGGCAAAATTAATGGAAGCAAGAATAAAAGGCGCCTTCCAGAAACGATTTCCTTTTTTCCGGTGATTCGGATCATCGGTAGACAAAAAATCGAGTCCGAATTTTGTCCGCAACTCGTCTTTCCACTGGCTCACAAGGGATGTGGGGGTTAAAATCAGGGCACTTTTCACCATGCCCCGCTGAATATATTCCTTAAGCACGATGGATGCTTCAATGGTTTTTCCGAGGCCTACTTCGTCCGACAGCAGGGCGCGTCCACGAAAACGTTTTAACACCTTGCGGGCGGTTTCTTCCTGATACCATAAAGAGCGAACACCCTTCAGGTTCGTAAAACAGATGAGGCTTTCAAAAGATTCTTTGAATCGGATTTGATACGCTTCAAGAGAAAGGCTGTAATTTTCATAAAACGTGAGATGCCCCTGGGACAGCGGCTTGGTGAAAGAGGCAGCATCCACTTCAATTGAAATCGGTATGTTCTGAAGCGGTGCCTTGGCTGAAGGTTTCTTTAAAGGTTTGCTTTTGGGCAGAGGTGTTGCAGGTTCCACGGTTTCCGATCGCGAAGGCTTGGGGCTCGTTCTTTTACGAATTACAGCCGAATTTTGCGAAAATTCCAACTGTCTTCGGCAGTAGTCCTGGAGTTTAATCGTGTCGGATCGTATTTTCCGTTTATTACGGATTTTTATTCGGGGAAGCAGATTCAGCAAGTTCTCGGCAACATCAATGGCCAGATTATATTGTTCGTCCCTTGCCAAAAGATCGCACAATGTAATTTGCTGATCATTCTCGATCTTTCCGTTTTTGTAAAGCGCTAAAAGGCCCTTTCTCATAATATCCGGCAGTTGCATTTCATAGCCCAAATCCACCAGTGATTCGAGCATTTCCGGGTTTTCCGGATCATACCTCAGAGCTTTTGTTACAAGCGCCAGCGCTTTTTCACGATCCATCTGGTCCCAATACCAGAGCGCCTCATGAAAAAAATAATCGGCCCTTTCCTTTTGGGTGTTAACCGTTAGTTTGCTCCGTCGCTTTTTTAGTTTGGTCTTGCGTTTAGCCTGTCTTTTTTTTGATTTTACCTTTGCCATAAGAATACTTTATAATATCAGGTGCCGGAAAACATGCTATCATGATCGTGTAGATGCCCATCTATATATCAACGAATTCGACGAACAAGAATAACCGCATGTCTAATACCATAATTATTTTCATCATGCACTTAATTTTCAGTCTGAATCTCAACTTAAAAGTACATTTCAATTTGCATATGGATTCTATGCACAATTAGGCTAAAATATTTGAGTTAGCCCGTTACATGTTATTTTCGAAATAACAAAACTATATTATCAAACATTTCTCATAACGAAAAATAAATATGATAAAGTATATATTAATTAGTTGCATAAAATTAAATAAAGTGATACCAGAAAGTATCACCATTATTACTTTAGTGATCACTATTAATTATACACTAATTTGTTAAGAATAAAGTATCTGTTCACGGTTCAGTGTTCAACGTTCAAGGTTAAGGACAAAGAGGGCATTGAAGATATGAAGTCCTTTTTACAAATGTTCATTTTCCCAGGTAATTGCCAATCTATCTTCAAATTTTGGATTAGGACTGACGAAACTGACACTTTTCTCGTAAATACGCATATCAAATGTAGTTTGGGGACAAGAATGAAACCTTGAACCCCTGAAACTTTGAACCGTGAACGGTTACAGAATAAAAAACAAGGACATGAAAAGAAAAATTTATCAAAAGCTTGAGGAATGGAAAAACAGAAAAAATCGAAAGCCGCTTATTTTAAAGGGCACCCGTCAGGTCGGTAAAACATATATTTTAAAGCGGTTTGGCCGAAAGGCTTTTGATAAATTTCATTATGTGAATTTCGAAGAAGACGAGGCGTTGAGTCGGATTTTTATCAACGACCTAAAACCCAAGCGCATATTGCAGGATCTTAGCTTTTATGTTGAATCGTCCATAGACACGGAAAAGGATCTCATTATTTTTGATGAGATTCAGGCGTGTCCGAGGGCTTTGACCAGCCTCAAATATTTCCAGGAGCAGTTGGCCGGTTTGTCAATATGTGCTGCAGGATCATTGTTGGGAATACATCTTGGAAACAGTTCCTTTCCAGTAGGCAAAGTTGACCAGATTGAAATGTTTCCCATGTGTTTTGAGGAGTTTCTGGCTGCGTCAGGAGAAATTCGTTTGCTTGATGTTTTGCAGAATTGCGCCCTTGATACCGTTATTCCGGAAACCGCCCATTCTCTTTTGTGGGATCAATTGAAAATATATTTTGTTGTGGGGGGATTGCCGGAAATAATTCAGACTTATTTGGACTACAAAGTAGATTTATTTCTATCGCTTATGACCGTAAGGAAGCGGCAGACAAATCTGATAAATGCATATCTTGCTGATATTGCAAAGCATTCAGGCAAGCAGAACGCCATGCATATCGAACGTATATGGAAAAATATTCCGGCCCAGTTGGCCAGAGCGCAGGATGGTTCAACGCCAAAATTCAGATTCAAAGGTGTGGTCCCGGGAATCAAAGCATATTCGAAGCTGGCCGGCCCAATTGATTGGCTGAATACCGCAGGACTTATTATCAAGATTTATATTGTAAACAGCGGTGAATTCCCTTTTTCTGCATACACTGCGGAAAACCGCTTTCAACTCTGTTTCTTTGATGTGGGAATGCTGGGCGCAATGAGCCAATTACCACCAAAAACCATACTCGATTATGATTACGGAACCTATAAAGGATATTTTGCCGAAAACTTCATTGCCCAGGAGTTTAGGTATGCAGGAACCCCACAGATTTATTCATGGAGAGAAAAAACCGCTGAAGTTGAATTTTTAAGGGAAAAACATGGAAAGGTCCTACCTGTGGAGGTAAAGTCCGGTTGGGTGACCCAGGCAAAAAGCCTAAAGGTTTTTTCGGATAAGTATAACCCACCCTATCGAACGGTTATGAGCGCTAAGAATTTGAACATCGATCATAAAAACAGCATTCATCATTATCCTCTCTATCTTGCAGCACGTTTTCCCCTAACTTAATATGATCTTTATTTATATTTATTGGTATAGTTATCACGGAACGTTACGGAATATCATGAAAATATAATAAATGGACCAATTAATTGGCTTTTGTGATAACCTGGAATTTAGAATGTCCATGGGGCGCAATGCATATAGAGATAACATGTATACTAAAGAAAAAATTATTCACATTCGAAAATTGCTTGATGAAACCATTGAACAGGCTAAGGCAAAACTGCCCAAAAGGGTTTATTCGAAAGAATTGATCGAACTTTAATTTGCCAAGTTAATAAAAAAGCAGTTACCTTTACTATTGCCATTTATACACTAATATTGATGTTGACACTAAATGGAATTTGCCATAGAATTTTATGAAGGCTCGTCGAATCGTCATTTTACATGGAATTTGGAACAAAGATACAAAAATTCCCTCGATATATCGTAAAGTTGCCTTGGAAAGAAAACGTGAATGGCTGGAAAAAAATCAAGTACGAAAAGAAAGACCTATTTTGATCGATACCTTGAAACGCAGATAAAAGATCAGGATTTTGTAAAGTATTACCCAGAGGCTGGTGAAGCCTGGGATGTGGCCTTGCAATTAACTGCTCTGCGCAAAAAGGCAGGTTTATCTCAAAAAGAACTGGCCCGAAAAGTGGGAACAACGCAACAGCAGATCAGCCGCCTTGAATCACCATCCTACCAGGGACATTCCCTAAGCATGTTGCGCCGCGTCGCAGAAGTCCTCGGTGCAAAGATCCATGTCGAGATCCGACCGGAAAATCGTTCAAGGCAGCCGGCAGTAGCTGAAAAAGAAGCAACTTACGGAAACAAGAGAAAATAATGTAACGGGGTTGGAGAAAGAGCTGAAACCACGTAAGGGCACGAAAGGGAAATTATAATGGATGGCAAGTCGCTGGATTTAAAGCAGGATACAAAACCATTGCCGATATCGGCAAGGAACGTATCCGACGCGTTATAAAAAAGAATGCTGTTGAAGAAAACATATTATTTGAACTGTTGCTCAAGTCAGGCCGCAACATCAATTCAACAATTGAAAACACCAATGATTATTACAGGATAAATGACGGCGAAATGATTATCGCTCTTTCAAAGATTGATGAAAAGATTGTTGATTCTATCCTTGAAGACAAACCGCGGGTGTGTATCACCCTTGATAGACTGTTTAAAAACAATGACCAGTTAAAAACAAATACTTTGCTGCAAATGAAAGATGTCGGCATTGAATTTAAGGTGGTGTGAATATGAATAATTTAGAAGAGATATTTGATCATCTTCACATGAAGGATCGGGATGGTCTGTATATAACTGCCGAAAATACCTGGAAGGGAATGCTTCCTGCGCGGATAGAATGGTTGCTTAACGATAAACTAAAACCGGAGGCTTTTTTCTGTATTGATAAAAAACCAATAGTGCTATTTTATAATTCCCCTCAAAATAAAGAAAAACTGTTCAAAGATATCTGGAACTTTAATGAGTCTCCTGTCGTAATTGTTAACGAACCAAATACCGTAGATATTTTCAACGGACTTTCCTATCTGAAAAAAGAAAAAACCCTTGAAAAACTCGAAGACGAAAGCAATCTCAACGCTTTTTCTTATTTTGAACTGGTAACGGGCAAGACATGGCAGGCTTATGAAAATAAACTTAAATATCAGAATCGAGTTGATTACAAGTTGCTGGAAAATATAAAAGATGCAAGAAATTTACTCATTAAAGAATACAATATTGATAGTTCCTTATCTAATGCCCTTATCGGAAAATGTATATTTATTCGTTACCTGATAGATCGTAATGTTAGAATCAATTTTGACGGCACACAGCGGACATGGACGAATGATGAATTCTGTAAGGTTTTAGAAAATAGAGATCAAACCATTCAATTTTTGAATTACCTAAAAAACCACTTTAACGGAGAAGCTTTTCTTTTAAAAGATTTTCTTTTAAAAACTATTCCCCCAAAAGCATTCGATATTTTAAGCCAGCTTATGCGGGGAACAAAAATAGCAAGCGGCCAAATGTCTTTATTTGATATTTATAATTTTTCAATAATTCCGGTTGAGTTTATCAGCAATGTATATGAACACTTTATAGGAGAGGAAAATCAGGCTAAAAAAGGAGCATACTATACCCCTGTGTTTCTTGTCGATTACATAATAAAAGAGACTGTAGAGAAATATTTTAAAGCAAATCAAAACGACCACAACTGCAAGGTGCTTGATCCCGCTTGCGGGTCAGGTATTTTTCTGGTCCAGGCATTAAGGAGAATGATAGAACGTTATCAGGAAATGAACGAAATAACTTCCACAAAGACCAATGTCTTAAAAAAGATAGCAGAAGAAAATATTTATGGAATCGATCAGGATGACGATGCGATTAATGTTGCCATATTCTCGGTTTATCTTGCTTTGCTTGACTATATTAGAGACCCCAAGGATATAGAAAATTTTAAATTCCCAAAACTAATAAACAAGAATTTTTTCACCAATGACTTTTTTGATCTTAATGCGGATTTCAATAACATCATTAAGAAAATCAAATTCAATTTTATTCTCGGTAATCCCCCATGGAAACGCGGAAGCGATGAAAACGCTTTATTTCCGCAATATATTGAAGACAGGGAAAAGCGAGAATCAGGCAAATTCAATAATAAGCCTCAAATAAATATCAGCAATAATGAAATAGCGCAGGCCTTTTTGTTGAGAACGAGCGATTTCAGTACTGCACAAACCAAATGCGCCCTGATTGTTACCAGTAAGACATTGTATAATCTCAAAGCAAAAAAATTCAGAAGATATTTTTTACATAATTATTTTATTGATAAAGTTTTTGAACTTGCTCCTGTCCGAAGGGAAGTATTTGACAAATCAAATGATCCGTCAATTGCTCCTGCCGCCAGTTTGTTTTTCAGTTATGCACATGGCGTGGCTACCGATAAAAATATTATTGACCATATAACGCTAAAACCAAACCGGTTCTTTTCCCTCTTTAAAATCTTTATACTTCAAAGAAATGACTATAAGCAAGTTGTTCAATCCCGGCTGACAGAATACGACTGGTTATGGAAAACATTGGTTTATGGGAGCTATCTGGATTTTAATTTAATAAAGAGATTGAAGGAAAAAAACGAAACTATTTCGCATGTTATAAATAATGCTAATTTATTCTTAGTGGGACAAGGAATTATGGTTGGGGGTGGTGATCAAAACGATGTTTCTTATTTATTAAATCAAATTTATGTAGATACCAGGAAAGATATAGAACAATTCTACATCAATAGAAATCCAAATAATATATGGACACAAAAATATGTTCACAGACCCAGAAATAAAAATTTATTTAATGCGCCCACTTTATTAATAACAGGCGGTATAAATAAGAAACTAGAGTCAAAATCGGCAATATCTTATAAAAATTGTGTTTTTAAAAGCTCACTGACCGGAATTAAACTATTAGATTTAAAAAAGATTAATGACCTTAAAATAATTAATGGTTTGTTGAATTCAAATTTATTTTCCTACAATATATTACAAACTGGATCCTCTGCCGGCATTGAACGAGAAGAAACTCACGACAAAGAAAAATTTAGCTTCCCATACATAAACAACTCTGCCATAGCGCAATATGTGGAGAAAATAGAATCAATCAGCAAAAAGCTGTTCAACGAAAAGCAAAAACTATTAGCTCCCACCCAAACTCTGAAAGATAAAAAGAAAAAACTCATAAAAAATCTGAATGATGAAATATTAAACAGTTTTGATCTGGATGAACAGGAGAGGGTTCTTGTCGATTATGCGGTGAATATTACGATCCCCTTAATAATGAAGCATAAAGGATATGAAAAAGAGTTGTTCCGGCCTTTAAAAACAGAAGATCCATTCTTAGAGAACTATGCCAAGGTATTTTTAAGCCGCTTCCGAAATTCCTTTGAAAGAAGCAACAAAAAATTTACCCTTCAAATATTACATAGTAATTACATAATAGGAATATTTTTCAGAGTAACCAAGGCAAATGGTAAAGAACCAATTTCATGGGAAACAATATCTGAAGATAATTTACTATTAAAATTATTATCTCTCGGCAGCCAGAAAATTACGAAATCCCTATTTATTCAAAAAGATATCCGTGGTTTTGAAAAGGACGGTTTTTATATAGTTAAACCGAATGAGAAAAAATTATGGCATAAAGCAATAGCATATCTTGATGCGGAGGAATTTGTGGATGCAATGCTGAGGGAAGGTGGCAAGGAGAAGCAAAATGGCTAATCCACTTGATCCCTCTGTTTTTCCCAGTTCAGCAGATTTTTACATTGCAGAATTTGAAAATATCCTTGTCGGAATTACATCTTGTTATAAAATGATGATAGAAGATAATATTTCTGTCCCGTCAAATGATGAAAACGGAATAAGAGATATCCTCCTGTTAAACTATCTAAAAAATAGAGCGATTAAAAGGAAGATTAAGCTAACAAATTATCGTTTTGATAGAGAAATTATGGAAGATACTACTAAAGGGCGAGTCGATATCAGAATAATATCAAAAAATGATTTTGAAATTGATGAGGCATATTATACCATTGAGTGTAAACGATTGGATAACAACAAAACGTCAGGAACTTCAGGTTTAAATGGAGATTATATCAGGGAAGGTATAATGAGATTTATTACCGAATATTATTCTTCCTATTATGGTATAAACGGCATGATTGGCTTTGTCGTTGAACAAGTGGATATCCCCGCCAACATCACAAATATTAACAAATTGTTGATGGAAAACTTTTCTGATGCAAACACTGAAACCGTTCTGACTTTTCACAATTTTATTAAAGATTTTAAATATCAATATTACTCAACTCATAAAGACATTAAAGATAGAAAAATTAAACTGTATCATCTAATGTTTGATTTTTCAGTAAATATCGACAAATCATGACCAAATCCGAATTTGAAATATTAGTAAACATCGGAGAATAATTGTTTGAAACTCCATTTTGACCCCAACCAGCAGTACCAGGTCAATGCTGTAAAATCCATAGTAGGCATCTTTGATGGACAGCCTTTAAGCCAGGGGAATTTTGGCTTTTCGATCTCTGAAAACGGTCAGCTTTTTAATGAAAATGGCGTCGGCAACAGAATTGATCGAACTTTTATTTGCTCAACCCTATTGCACGGTAAAACAATTGGTTGATGCCGATATCGCCAACGGATTTTAATTAGAGGATAATAAAATGTATTTAAAAACTTCATGTATACCGAGAGAAAGCGTTTTTAATCGAGACAGACGTGATGTTGTGCTGAATCTTTCAGATCTTCTTGAGTCTAAAATCGATGCCGAAGATTTTTTTGAGGAAAATTTTATAACCTCAGGCATGAAGACCCTTTTGGAAAAAACATTCAGCAGGCTTGAAGGATCTATAGATCAGGCTTCCACATTTTTGCTAACCCAGGCAATGGGGGGAGGCAAGACCCACAATATGATAGCCCTTGGTTTGCTTGCATGGAATCCGGAACTTCGTTTAAAAATACTGGGAGCAAAAAGTCCCGGAGCAAAACTTGGCGCTGTAAGAGTGCTTGGATTTACCGGAAGGGAATCGGATGCACCCTTAGGAATATGGGGATCAATTGCCGAACAGTTGGGCAAAAAAGAGATGTTCAATAATTATTATTCCCCTTTACAGCCCCCTGGGGTAACTGCTTGGATAAACCTGTTAAAAGGTGAGCCCACGGTAATCATGCTGGATGAACTGCCTCCTTATCTGGAATATGCCAAATCCAGAGAGATTGGGAACAGCGATCTTGCGGTAGTTACGACAACAGCTCTTTCAAATCTTTTGATCGCGGTTAATAAAACGGAACTTTCCAATGTCTGCGTTATCATATCCGATCTTACTGCCACATATGAGGGAGGAAGCGCGCAGATAAACAAAGCTCTTGAAAATCTTCAGAAAGAGACGAGTCGTTCAGCTCTTAGAATAGAACCGGTTAATACTCACGGCGATGAACTGTACAATATTTTGAGAACCAGATTGTTTAAGGCGCTACCGGATGAAGCTACAATAAAAAAAGTTGCCAATAAATATGCCGTAGCTGTTAAAAATGCAAAAGAGATGGATGTGACCAATGCGTCTCCTGATTCTTATGCGACGCAGATTATTGAGTCCTATCCTTTCCACTTTGTAATCCGCGACCTTTATGCAAGATTTAAAGAAAATCCCGGATTCCAGCAGACAAGAGGGCTGATTCGGCTGATGCGCGTTATAGTATCCAGCATGTATGAAACCGGACGGGCGGATGAAACCATGCTTGTTCATCCGTATGATCTGGATTTAAACAATGAAGAGGTTTTTTCGGAAATAAAGACCATCAATCCGACGTTAAGCGAAGCAGTAACTCATGATATTGCCAAAGAGAGTCATTCGGTTGCAGAGGAACTTGATCAGCGACTTGGCTCCGCTACAGATGCACAGGATGTATCAAAGCTTATTCTTGTGGCATCCCTTGCCAATATCCCCGGAACTACACACGGCCTTCGGGAAGGTGATATTATGGGATATCTCTGTGCACCGGGCCGTGACATCTCTAAAGTAAAAAAGGATATCGTTGATTATCTTCCCACACAGGCATGGTATCTGCACACCAGTTCGGATGGAAGGCTCTTTTATAAAAATACCCAGAACCTGGCAGCCAAACTGCACTCAATGGCTACGTCCTACAACCGGCAATCCTGCCTAAAAGAGCTGAGGGGATATCTAAAGTCTTTGTTTTCACCTGAACTAAAAGACTGTTATCAGAAGATTGAAATTATTCCTGCTATTGATGAGGTTGATATTGATGCGAATAGAGTCAGCCTCATTATAACAGAACCAACCGGCAATATAGCAGGCGCAACCAAATTGAGTAAGGACTGGGATAAATTTGCAAATGATATTGAATACAAAAACAGAATTGTTTTTCTAACCGGAAATCATGAAAATATCCTGGACCGTGTTGTAGACCAGGCCTCTCAATATCGGGCAATACAGTCCATTATTGATGAATTTGACGCTGAGAGGCTGCCTGATAAAGACCCGCAGCGCATTCAGGCACAAACAAGCTATGACAAAATCATACTTAGTTTGCGAAGCGCTATCCAGGAGGCTTTTACAACACTGGTATATCCCTCAAAAAATGGATTTCGCACAACAGATTGCAGAATTCAGTTCACCGACAATCAGTTTGATGGTGAAAAACTCATTCGTGATACCCTTGAAAAGGTTCAGAAATTCACCGGTGAGATCACTGGAGACACGTTCAGGAAAAAGTGCGAGGCGCGTCTATTTGGCGGTCAGCAAAGATCTCAGTGGTCAGAGATAAAAAGACGGGCAGCCACCCTAACTGCCTGGCAGTTCCATCGACAGGATGCATTGGATAGCTTAAAAGAGACATCCATAAGCCAGGATATCTGGAGGGATGAAGGGGGCGTTATTAACAAAGGTCCATTTCCGCCGCCAAAAACCGAGGTAAGGATACAGAAGATATCAAGGAACGATGACACAGGCAAAGCCACACTTAAAATCACTCCTGTGCATGGAGATATTGTATATTACGAGACAGGCGAAACAGAACCCACAACATCGTCAATGAAGCTTGATTCCTTCAATAATTTTAAAATCAGTGAACTCAAATGTAAATTTTTATGTATTGATTCAACCGCCAAACATAAAAAAGGCGATTCAGTTTTGTGGAAAAACACAATTACCCTCAAACATCAGGTATTCCAGCAAGGCGACAACTGGATGGTTAAACTTAAAGCCAATCCTAACGCGGATATCCGATACACAACAGACGGATCCGACCCCAAAACCATGGGGGCTTCATATAGTGCGCCCTTTCCAGCCCCTGAAACAAGCCCATTTGTTCTTGCTATTGCTCGGCGTAATGGTGTGTCATCTACTCAAGAAAAGATAAATGTTAATGATTACAGGAAGAAGACTGTTAAGCTGGAGCCATCAAAAAGTGCTGTATGGAAGCGAAGACACACCAACCTTACAACAAAAGATGCATATGCATTCATGGAAAGGCTGAAAAAGTTTGAAGGTAAAGCATATGGCGTCACAATAGATATCCAATCCAATAATGATGACCAGGATATCAGCTATACAGCTACAGATAATTTTGCGCTTTACGGAGATAAGTTCGAAGAGATTGTCAAGCAGCTCCAGTCAGTTATGAGCGGAAGTCAGATTTTTTTAAACATTGAAAGAATCGAGTTCGAAAAAGGCCAGTTTTTGCTGGACTGGATTGCCGATGCAAGAAGCAGTCTGTCTCCCGGTGAAGCCAGCCAATAAGCAAACAAATCGTCACTGCTCAGGTTCACGGTTCAATGGTTCACGGTTCAAGGTTAGAAATCGATGAAAATTGTACGTTTTGAAGATATTGAGGCATGGCAATTGGCACGTGAATTGACTCGAAAAGTATACCGTCTGACAAAGAAGCCGGGATTTGCAAAGGACTACGGGCTGAAGAAACAGATACAAGATGCTGCCGGATCGTCAATGCATAATATTGCCGAAGGTTTCGATTCCGAAACGAATGCGGAATTTATCCGGTTCTTGCGATATGCCAAGCGATCTTGCACGGAAGTCCAGAGCGAACTCTATGTCGCCTTGGATGAAGAGTACATATCGCTAACGAATTCAAAGATGTTTACGAGCAGGCCAGACGAACACGTGCCGCTGTTCGTGGATTCATCAACTATCTTAAAAAATATGAAAAGCGCAAAGTAGCCAACCGTGAACCGTGAACCTGACAACCTGAGTAATTACAATAAATCAATTATGACGAAAAAAAAACAGAATGTCCTCGGTTTTGGTTATAATCCTGATCTCACGGACCATTATTTTCTGGTTACCATTCCGGCCTCACGGGCAAAAAGCGCCGAGGTTATGATTTCCGAGCATTTTGAGTGGCAAAAACCCGAAAAAGGCAAAGAAATCTATACATCTTTAAGTAATGAAAATGCCCATATTAAAGTGATTTTGAAACGCTTTATGTGGGACGATATTGCCGAAGAAACAAAGGCGGAATTTAACCGCCGCCTTCGGACTTACGGCATTGGACCCGGCAAATGGAAAAAGAAAGGTCAGATCCACCTGGAACGAACTCTTGGCAAGGAACTTGTACTGCTTGCCTGGGCTATTGAAGAATGCGACCCTGTGCTGATCAGTACGGCTGTCCGCAACTGGCTTGGACTTGCCCCTGAAGAACGGTGGTGGCTGTATACCATGACCAATGCATCCACCGGTCATGCGATTAATGATCGAAACAAAGGATGGAGAAAGGCGATTCGATTTGCCTTAACGGAAAATCCGGTTTCCGACCAGTCCCTGATAAAACGTAGAGCGGAATTCCAGAAATCACTTTTCAGCGGAAAATTCAGATAAGGAATATCAATGAACGAGCGGGTTTTTATTGAAGAACAGTTTCCGGTATCAAAGGTTTCAAAGGAGAGTTATAAAGAGAGGAAGGCTGTAGCTGGGCAAACATTAACCGGACTTGGTAAATGGTGGGGACGAAAACCGCTGATTCTAATCAGAGCGTCTATTATCGGAATGCTTATGCCTGCATCTGATGACCCCAAAAAGGATCAGGATATTTTTTTAAAGATTCTCACCATGGATGAAGCCGGCCTGTGGCAGCGACGGTCAAAATCGATTCCTGCCAAAGTTATTCAGGCCAATATTTCAGAAGAAAAATGGAATGAACTTATAACTGATGAAGAAGGCAATTTAAAACGTACCTGGTCAACAGGGCTTAGTCCGGAAGAAAAAGAACAGGTTCTTCGCAAGGTGTTTGATCAGCTTTCATATGATGAAAAGCTAACATACTGCGACCGGCCGGAACAGATCGACGGACCGGGTGAAGAAGCCTGGCTGGAAATAAATACACATCTTGGGACAGATGCAAAAAGCCTTCAGGAACTGGTAACAAAGCTTGGGAAAAGAAGATTCGGTCATACACCAAAAGTCGGCGATTGTTTTTGCGGGGGAGGTTCCATTCCATTTGAGGCAGCACGGCTCGGATGTGAAGCGTTCGGCTCTGATCTTAATCCGGTTGCGGCCATGCTTACATGGGCTTCCATCCATCTGATCGGAGGCGGAGAAAAAATAAAGAAAGAGGCTCAGGAGGCTCAAAAAAAAGCATACAAGGCCGCTGACAAACAAATCGCTGAATGGGGGATTGAACATAACGATAAAGGCTGGCGCGCGGATGCGTACCTTTACTGTGTTGAAGCCGGATGCCCGGCAACAAGTCTGATGCTGCCGCTTGCTCCTTCTTGGATTATCAGTGAAAAATACAATGTATGCGCTGTGCTGAAAAAAAATGATGCTGAAAAAAAATATGACATAGAAATAGTCACAGGCGCAGATAAAGAGACCATGACCATAGCAAAAAAAGGAACTGTTCGCAACAGCAGGATGGTCTGCCCTGAGACAGATGAGGAATTTTCCATCTCAGGGATTCGCGGGGACCGGAAAATAGACGGCAAAACTATATATGGCCTGAGACTCTGGGAAAATGACGATCTTATGCCAAGACCGGATGACGTGTTTCAGGAGCGGCTTTACTGCGTGAGATGGGTGGAGACGTATCTTGAGAAAAACAGGCAGGGCAAGCTCGTTGAAAAGACAAGAAGGCATTACTGCTCTGTAACGGAAAATGATATAAAACGTGAGAAGCAGGTGCTAAAACTATTGCGGGAGCGATTTGCCGAGTGGCAGGAGAAAGGGTATATACCGAGTCGGAAGATTGAACGGGGTGGGGTTAAAACAGAAGAACCTATCAGAACACGCGGATGGACCCACTGGCATCATCTGTTTAATCCGAGGCAGCTTTTACTCCATGGTTTAATTTTTCATAAACTCAAAAGAAAAACGATTACTGAAAATATAACATCTTGTTTAATAATAGGTAAATTAGCTAATTGGAATTCAAGAATTGCGCAATGGCTAGCCTCACAAAGCGGTGGGAAAGGTGGAGGAAAACAAACTTTTGCAAATCAAGCGCTCAATCCACTATTGAATTATTCTTGTCGGCCATTATTGAGTTTGCATTCAGTAAAAATTGATTTCAGGCTTTTTGATATGGAGCTAAACAATGCCGTGTTACCAATTTCTGCAAATTTAGTGAATCACAAAAATCATATTTGGATTACAGACCCGCCTTATGCTGATGCTATAAATTATCATGAGTTATCAGATTTTTTTATTGCTTGGTACGAGAAACACATTCCACATATTTTTCCAAAATGGTACACGGACACAAAAAAATCTTTAGCAGTAAGAGGTGCAGGTGAGGATTTCAAACGTTCAATGGTAGATATATATAAAAATCTCACAAACCACATGCCCGAAAATGGTATTCAGATGGTGCAGTTTACCCATCAGAACTCATCAGTCTGGGCAGATCTTGCCATGATTTTATGGGCAGCAGGACTCAAAGTAACCGCGGCATGGACAATTGCCACAGAAACTACATCAGGGCTAAAAAAAGGCAACTATGTTCAGGGAACAGTACTCCTTATCCTCCGCAAACGCCTTTCCGGCAAAATGGCCTTTCTCGATGAAATTTACCCTGAAATCGAAGATGAGGTTCGACGTCAGCTTGATTACATGACGGAACTGGATGACAAGGATGAACCCAACTTTGCGGACACCGATTACCAGCTTGCAGCTTACGCGGCTGCCTTAAGGGTATTGACGCAGTATGGTGATATTGAAGGCAAGAATATTCGGCATGAGCTTTTCAGGGAGCGAGAGTCCGGCGAAAAAACAGCGTTTGAAAAGGTCATTGACCGGGCGGTTGAAATTGCATCCGGCCATCTTGTTCCCACCGGAATCGACCGCCGGTACTGGAAAAATATTTCAGCGCCGGAAAGACTCTATTTAAAAGGGCTGGAGCTGGAAAAACATATGGAGGCAAGATCCGGGGCATATCAGGAACTGGCCAGGGGTTTTGGTGTCCGTGATTACACGTTTCTCTATGCAGGCACAAAGGCCAATGCTGTTAGGTTTAAAACAGGAACAGAGTTCAAAAAAGCAGGTTTAGGCGGAACCGGTTTTTCCGGATCACTTACCAGAAATATGCTTTTCGCCATACATGAAATCGTTCGCACGGAAGATGCCCGTGAGGGTTTGAACTGGCTGCATACCGAGGTCAAAGAATACTGGAACCAGCGCAAATCAATTATCGCGATACTGAAATATTTATCAAAATTAAATCACATTCCGCACATGACCCACTGGGAAAAAGATGCGGACGCAGCCCTGCGTCTTGCCGGAGCAGTTGAAAACGACCATGGAGGCAGGCTGTAATTATTAAGAATAGAAAAAGTGGAGAAAATAGAAAGGGACAAAAGTGAGTCAAATTTACAACATATATTGTGATGAATCCTGCCATCTGGAAAATGACCACCATAATGTTATGGTATTAGGTGCAGTTACATGTCCACTTGAAAAATGCCGCAAGGTTTCGATACGTATCCGTGAAATAAAAAACAAGCATAAATTAAAAAAAGGTTTTGAAATCAAATGGACAAAGGTATCTCCTGCCAAATTATCATTTTATCGTGAAATTCTGGATTACTTTTTTGACAGGGATGATTTGCAATTCAGAGCTCTCATTATCCCGGATAAAACAAAACTGAATCATGAAAAATTCGGGCAGGATCACAATACATGGTACTACAAAATGTATTTTGATATGCTTAAAGTTATTTTTGAACCTGATGGGCATTATAGAATTTATCTGGACATCAAAGACACATGTGGCGCCGAAAAGATAGCAAAACTTCATGATGTACTTTGTAATAATATATATGATTTTTCCAAAAAGATAATTGAAAGGATACAACTGGTTCGATCAGAAGAGATTGAAATCCTGCAATTGGCGGATTTGCTAATTGGAGCGATATCTTATGTTAATAGAGAACTGTCAGGTAATTCCGCCAAAGTTGCTTTGGTTAATCGTATGAAAGAGCATTCGGGCTATTCATTAATAAGAACAACATTGCTAAGGGAAAAGAAGGTAAATCTTTTTAGATGGAACGCGATTTAGGAGCCGGAGAACGGACAGATGTTGATTGGTTGCCGGAACTTGTTTTATTAGAATCATTTAGCGGTAACTGGGAAAACTATCTTGAAGCGGTATATAATTGTTTTAAGCAGGATTTTATTGATAATAGACCTGTTTTTGAAGGTATAAAGCTTGCACTTAAGCGGCATCCTTTATCATCGGGTAAAGAAGCTACATTCTGGCATTTGATTTCAGCAGGACAGACTGAACAGGAAAGAGTCCCTGATTTGCGCAGATGTGAGCGCATTCGATGGCCAAAGCCAATAATTGAGAACAGTAAGGATACAGTAATAAAATGCTGGAAAAATGTCAGGCGTGGAGAAACGCGCATCTGTTTATGGCTTGAACAGCACGATTATTTATTGGTTCTGGCCGAACGTAAAGGATATATACTGCTTTGGACGGGCTATCTGGTTATAAGGCCTCATCAAAAAAGAAAACTGCAAAATACCTAAAAGAATCAAAGGGTAAAAATGCAAATGTCGCCCAAACATAGTTCAGACGACATCCTTACTCCTTCTACACATGGCAGATGAGCTTTTTAAATATTAATTAAATAATATGTAAAAATCAAGCTTTTTATTATGTGCTTCATGATTTGATTTATTCGCTCAATAATATCCTCACAAAACATACAAAACATGTAGCTTATATCGCTGAAGAAAAACAGGGAGAAAATATCATGATAAGGCGTTTTTCATCACGCCTCCAAAAACTGGATACATCCTTTATAAATAAACGACTGAAAGGCGCTGTTACCTACGACCGTATTGCCGAATATTTTCGTTCATCCATGCTGGAGGTTGCCGGGGAAAAACTTGAGAATATGGCCGGCAAGATCCGTGTGGTCTGCAATTCCGATATTGATTCTGAAGATGCAAAAACAGCTAAAGCAGCCCAGCAGGCGCTGCGCAGATCATGGTGTGAAGGAAGCCCTGAAAAACTCGGTGAGTCTTCAAAAAACCGTTTCAGCCGGCTATATCAGTTTATCAAAAGCGGCAAACTTAAAATAAGGGTTCTTCCTGATGCGGCTTTTGGACTGATCCATGGCAAGGCCGACATTATTCAATATAATGACGGAAGGCAAACCTGTTTTATGGGAAGCAGCAACGAAAGCCTTTCCGCCTGGAAACTGAATTACGAACTGGTATGGGAAGATGATTCCATCGAAGCGATAAAGTGGGCGCGGGATGAATTTGATGCCCTGTGGTTTCACCCGCTGGCCACGCCCTTAAGTGATTTTGTTATCAGCGATATTAAACGTCTTGCCCATCGAAGCGAAATATCCATAGATTCCTGGAAGGATAATCCTGAAAGCGACCCTGCTTCCGGTGTAATCGAAATACCTGTTTACCGCAGAGAATACGGGCTTTGGGCGCATCAGAAATACTTTATAAAACTTGCCTATGACGCTCATCTGAATGAAGGCGCAAGATTTGTCCTGGCAGATCAGGTCGGGCTGGGGAAAACTGTTCAGCTCGCACTAAGCGCCATGCTGATGGCATTACACGGTGAAAAGCCTGTTCTAATAATTGCTCCGAAACAACTTTTGATTCAATGGCAGGATGAATTGCGAAACCTTCTGGGAATACCTTCTGCAGTATGGAATGGAAAAGACTGGATGGACGAGCAGGGCATTATCCATCCTTCAAGAGGAATTGAATCCATAAAAAAATGTCCGCGCAAGATCGGTATTATATCCCAGGGGCTTATAACTTCGGGTTCTGAAACTGTGGAATACCTGAAATTTATGAAGTTTGAATGCATTGTCATTGATGAAGCACACCGGGCAAGGCGCAGGAAAATCAGCGATCAAAGCGTTTTTGAACGGGCTGATCCAAACAATCTGATGCGGTTCTTATGGGAGATAAGCCCGAGGACAAAAAGCATGCTTCTTGCCACTGCAACACCTGTTCAGCTTCATCCCATTGAAGCATGGGATTTATTGAAAATTCTTGCAGAGGGCAACGATCAGGTATTGGGCACTCAATGGTCGGAATGGCAAAAACCGCATAAAGCAATACCCGTTGTCATGGGAGATTCTGAAATACCTGACGAGTTTGGAGAAGCCTGGCGATGGATCAGAAACCCCATGCCTCAAGCTTCTGAAGGTTTTGTTTTCAAAAATCTTAGAAGAAATTTCGGATTGAAAAACAGCGACTTTGTTGCCGATGGAGACAGCCTTGATTATTTACGGCCCACTGAAATTACCCGCTTAAAAAGTGTAATGCCGGAATTCGGAAGAAAATATAATCCGTTTATCCGCCACATTGTCAGGCGAACACGCAATTTTCTTGAACAAACCATTGATCTGTCAACCGGTGAACCCTATCTCAAACCGGTTAAAGTAAGGTTGTTTGGCGAAGACAGCACAGATTCACTTCCTCTGCCGCCTTATTTGCAGGATGCTTATAATGATGCAGAAAAATTTTGTTCGCTTCTCGGGCAAAGAGTAAAAGGGGCTGGTTTCCTAAAAACACTTTTATTAAGAAGAATGGGCAGTACTATATATGCCGGACGTCAGACAACAGAAAAAATGTTGCATGAATGGGGAAATCAATCCCGTATTATAGATCCATCGCTCTTTGAAGAAAATGATGATCAGCAGATTATTTCAACGGGAAAGAGCGACATGAAAAAACTGACCGAAGGCGAACGATCACAATTAGAACGTTGTCTTAAGGCGCTTGAGAGCAATCAGGAGCGCGATCCTAAATATCAGAAGGTTGTAGAATATATAGTTGACAAGAACTGGCTTGAATTCGGATGTATTGTGTTCTCACAATACTTTGACTCTATCTGGTGGCTGGCAAACCAGCTTTCCGGTGATTTTTCTGATGAACCCATTGGTATTTATGCAGGAGGTAATAATTCAGATATTATCCTGTCCGGTGACTATAAAAAAGTGTCAAGGGATGATCTGAAACAGAAAGTAGGAAAAGGAAAATTACGACTTCTCCTTGGAACAGACGCAGCCAGCGAAGGATTGAACCTCCAGAGGTTAGGGTCTCTTATTAATCTTGACTTGCCCTGGAATCCAACTCGTCTTGAGCAAAGAAAAGGGCGTATTCAACGGATAGGCCAGATACGAGATGAAGTGTATGTTTATAACATGAGATATCGCGGCTCTGTTGAAGATCGCGTTCACGAGTTGCTATCGGATCGTTTAGAGGACATTTATGATCTTTTTGGCCAAATTCCAGACGTATTAGAGGATGTTTGGATAGATATCGCCAATGGTGAAATAGAAAATGCAAAGAAGTTGATAGACTCGGTTAAACCGAAACACCCCTTTGATGAAAGATACAACCAAATAACCGAAATAGATTGGGATTCATGTTCGAATGTTCTCAATGCTGATGAGAAAAGAAAAATTCTATTAAATGAATGGTAGCCAGCGGGGAAACTCTTGGAATAATCTTGCCTGATTCGGTCTTTACAGGTCATGGGTTTGCAAAATTGTGTGAAGATCTGCTGTCTTTTCCACTAAATATGCATTCATGAAAAACAATGCGAAGATTCGACACAATTAATTTCGAAGCTGGAATTGACGGCAGTGTCGGACATCTCTACAACCAGAAGGAAGAAGAGTACGTGCTGATTTTGAAAGAAACAAACTGCCCGGACCCGTTCCGCGTGGCAGCATTAAATGTTTACCGTGATATAGACAGGGGAAAATAAAATGACCTGCCGGAAGCACGGATATTTTTTATAAATGGAAAAATGAATCAAGACGCAAGACCAAACCTTTACATTATAGGCGGACCAAACGGTTCCGGTAAAACAACCTTTGCAAAAGAGTTTTTGCCGAATTATGCCGATTGTTTTGAATTTGTTAATGCGGATTTGATTGCCAGCGGTCTTTCACCCTTTAAACCTGAACGAGCGGCAATAAAGGCAGGCAGGCTTATGCTGGGAAAAATGAATTCACTGGCTGAAAGCCGGGTCGATTTTGCTATTGAAACCACGTTGTCGGGAAAAGCTTACGTGCATTTTCTACAAGATTTGAAATCTAAAGGATATAAGATCCATCTGTTTTTTTTATGGATTCGCTCTATTGAGATTGCCCTTGAACGTATCGCCGGTCGTGTGAGAAGGGGCGGTCACAACATCCCGAAAAATATTGTACAGCGCCGTTTTAATAAAGGAATATACAATCTTTTTAATATTTATAGGCCGTTACTGGATTATTGGGCTGTTTTCGATAATTCTGGAAATTTACCTTCAATGATTGTTTTTGAAGAATCAGGCAAGCTTAAAATCCTTGATAATGAATTGTTTGAACTGATTGTTCACCATACGGAGTAAAGATGAAAAAAAAGAATTTAAAGAACATTCCCATTGGAATACGTGCTGAAGAAGCTCTGAAAAAGGCTGTTGCCGATGCAATTGCAGATCACAAACGTTCCGGCAATTCTATAGTTATCTGGCGGGATGGAAAAGTAGTCAAAATACCTGCTGATCAAATCGAAATCCGTGAAGATCAGGCCGAATACGAATCTAAGTAGCTGTGAAATATTAGAAATTTTTTAGAAAAGATGTGCGTCTTATGATTGTGACAGGAAATCAACTCCCGAGGATTTGTTCATGAAAAAATGTATTAACACAGCTCTTTTGATCTTTTTCCTATTATTATTTGCCGGATGCGGGTTTCAAAAACAAGTCTCCTTCTCGGGGAAAACCATGGGCACAACCTATCATATTACCGTTGTGACCGGGTTTTTTGAAAACACAAAAGCACTGAAAGATAAGATTGACATGCGGCTTAATGAGATCAACAAAAGTATGTCCACCTACAGGAAAGATAGTGAAATAAGCCGGTTTAATTCATTAAAGCAAGCCGGAAAAAAGTTTTACATATCGGACGATTTTTTTAATGTCATGACGGTTGCGAAAACCGTGTATACACTGACAGGCGGAGCTTGGGACGGCACTGTCAAGCCGCTTGAAAATCTTTGGGGATTCGGCGATTCTGAAAATAAAAATAGAATTCCTTCAAAAACAGAAATAGAAACGCTTTTACCTAATATCGGATTCAATAATATTGAGATTTTAACCAGCCACCATCTTATCAAGAAAGCAGCGTCCATATCGATCGATCTTGCTTCAATCGCAAAAGGTTACGGCGTTGATCAGGTAGCGACACTCATCAGAACAAATGGAATAAAAAATTTTCTAGTGGAAATCGGGGGCGAAGTTTTTGCGGCAGGTTTCCGAAAAGACGGCAAAAACTGGAAAATCGGTATCAACAGACCCAGGGGAAATGCGCCTTTTGATCAGGTGTATAAGGTTGTGTACTTACAAGACAAAGGCTTTGCAACCAGTGGCGATTACAGAAATTACTTCGAATGTCAAGGAAAACGCTTTTCCCACATACTCGATCCGAGAAATGGATATCCCATAAACAACGGCGTTGCAAGTGTTTCAATTGTGGCGGATACCTGCACATTTGCAGACGGGCTGGCCACTGCGGTTATGGTTCTGGGTCATAAAAAAGGACTTGAACTGGTGAACACCCTTGACAACACGGAATGTTTAATCGTTGTCCAAGCAGATGGCGGAACCTTGACCGATTACTATTCAAAAGGTTTTATATTCCAAAGAAATGGATAATTCATAACTCGAAAATTCATTGACATAAAAACACGGGTACTGTATTTTTTTCTGTTAAAAAAGCGTAATCCAATTTTTTAAAGGGGTTACCATGCTTTTTTGTAACATCTCAACAAATTATGGATTCGGGTCAATATGATCATTTAATACACCAGAACTTATTGAGAAGTTACGCTTTTTTGTTGACTTTTTACGGTGTTGAATAGTTAAAAAGTAAGCTGGAAGTAAAATTAGGGGCTTCGCACCAATATCGCGGCATTCCTTTCTTTCATTTTCTTAACATAAGCAGTTTACTATTTAAAAAATTACTATTTCAAAAGGAAAGGTGAATCGTGTGGAAATTGTAGTATTGTTAAAACAGGTTCCGGCAACAGAATCGTTAATCGAAATCGCCGACGACGGCGTATCCATAAAGACTGATGATATCAAGTGGGTCATTAACCCTTATGACGAATTTGCGGTTGAAGAAGCACTTCAAATAAAAGAGGTTCACGGCGGTTCGGTTACCATCATTTCCGTGGGACCGGAAAAAACCACCGAAGCCATAAGAACCGCCCTTGCAATGGGCGCCGACAAGGGGATACTGATCAATGATCCGGCCGCTCAAGGATGCGATGGTCTAAGTACGGCACGAATTCTGGCAGCAGTGTTGAAGGAAACCCCTTTTGACCTGATAATCGCAGGTCAGCGGGCGGTTGATGATGATAATTTTCAGGTAGGGCCGGCCGTAGCAGAATTTTTAGGCATTCCGAATATTTCCATGGTTATCAAGCAAGAAATCATTGACTCTAAGATCAGATGCCAGGGGACAATTGATGGGGGGACCGTGATCCTGGAAGCACCGCTGCCCGCTCTTTTTACTACCCAGCGCGGACTGAACGAACCTCGCTATGCTTCTCTTCCGGGAATCATGAAAGCAAAAAAGAAACCCATTGATATTAAAACCCTGGCAGACATGGGACTTGATGCTGACCGGATCGGGAAATCGCTGACAAGGATCGTGGCAATGCAAACTCCTCCGGAGCGAAAAGGCGGAAGTATGATAGTCGGTGACTCCACACAGGCAAAGGCTGTGGAGCTTGTCAGAATCTTGCATGAAGAGACTAAGGTCATATAATTGGTACATGAACGAAAACACCGTTCAGGTACGATTGATGATTGGCGATTGATGATTGTTGATTTAAAAACCAAAATAAATTCATAGAGTTGGCAGTGGCACGGTTAGAGCTGAATTCCCCTTCATGGGGTTTTCGATCAAGAACTAAGTTTCCAATTTATAAATGAGATATTTTTTCGATGAGCAAGGCCGTACAAGGGTTTTCGCCCGAGGCGTACTTTCTGTACGTCGAGGGCGGAAACCCGCGGAGAACGCCGCTCATCGGAAAAATAGCCATTTATGGATGGAAACTAATTAAGGAGATAACGATGTCACAAGGTGTACTGGCAATAGCAGAACAGTTAGAGGGAGTTTTCAGAAAAGTCACTTACGAAGCATTAAGCGAGGGGAGACGCATCGCTGACAGTCTAAATTGTGATCTTACCGCCCTGGTTTTAGGGGCAGAAATAGAAAATATTTCAAAAGAGCTTGATCAATACGGAGCAAACAGAATTATCGTCGCCCAAAGCCCTGCCCTTTCCGAGTACCTGACCGATGCGTATACCACTGTAATTGCGGATTGCATAACCAAAGAAAAGCCAACTGTAGTTATTCTGGGTGCATCCACGCAGGGCAAGGACTTGTCTGCACGTCTTAGCGCTCGGCTGAATGCCCCTCTTGCTATGGATTGTGTGGCGATTCGTTTCGAGGAAAATAATCTCATCGCAACACGTCCCATGTATGGCGGTAAAATTCTGGCAGATGTGGCCCTTGACGGAGATCCGCAGATCTTGGCAATTCGACCCAATGCAATGAGCATTGCAAAGGCTGGCGGAGCCGGATCCATTGAAAAGCTTGATACGGATACCGGTAACACGATGCTTCAATTTATTGAAAAAAGTCTCGATACCGGCAAGGTCGAACTCACTGAAGCGGATACGGTTGTATCCGGCGGCAGGGGAATGGCAGGGGCCGATTTTACGGTAATAGAAGACCTGGCTCAACTGCTCGATGGTGCTGTGGGGGCATCACGATCTGCGGTAGATGAAGGCTGGCGGCCCGCTTCAGACCAGGTTGGGCAAACCGGGAAAGTTGTTTCCCCAAATCTTTACATTGCCTGCGGGATATCCGGTGCCATTCAACACCTTGCCGGAATGTCTTCATCCAAGGTTGTTGTGGCCATAAACAAGGACCCGGAAGCGCCTATCTTTTCCAAAGCGGATTACGGCATTGAGGGCGATCTTTTTAAAATTGTGCCGTTAATTGCTGAGGAAATAAGGAAAATAAAAGGCTGAACCCAAAAATTATCTCCGGTTCCGGATCCGGGTCTAAAATTAAATGTATCATCAGAGCAAAAAATTTATTTTTATGCGCTTAAAGGCTGCCGAACAACTCCGGGAGCCTTTTGAGGTTTAACCGGATTAATGACACTATTCTGTATACGATACTAATGAAACTGCACCTGGTAAGCTTAGGCTGTGCTAAAAATCTTGTTGACAGTGAAGTCATGCTGGGTCGGCTCGTGAAGGCCGGCTGGACCAACACCCGGGACCCCGGAGAAGCCCATATCATAATCGTCAATACATGTAGCTTTATCGAATCTGCCATAAACGAATCTATCGACACCATTCTTGATCTGGCAAAGTATAAACATAATGGGTTCTGCCGTCGTCTTATCGTGGCCGGATGCCTTCCTGAACGTTTCAGAGAAGAAATCGTCACTGCCATTCCTGAGGTCGACTTCTTCTTGGGAACCGGCGCATTTGATAAAATCGTGGAAGCTGTGGATGGATCTTTGAATGCCGTCAGCTGCTTTTTGCCGGACCCGAATTTGACAGGCGTTCAGCATCAGGAAGTCCCAAGAATACGAAGTTCTTCTCACATGGCTTATCTAAAAATTGCGGAAGGATGCAACCGGCATTGTACCTATTGTATTATCCCAAAGCTTCGCGGAAAACAAAAAAGCCGCCGCCCTGAAGATATTGTTGCTGAATCACGTTACTTGATCTCATCGGGGGTAAAGGAACTTGTTTTGGTTGCACAGGATACAACGGGCTATGGGTTGGACATGTGCCCGCCGGTTTCACTCAGCCGGTTGCTTGAAAGTATTTCTGAAATATCCGAAAAAATATGGATCAGATTGTTGTATGGGCATCCGGAATCTATAGAAGATTCCGTTATCAAAACTATTTCCAGGCACCCAAACATATGCCCTTATTTTGACATTCCGATTCAGCATTCAAGTGACGGTGTTTTAAAAAAGATGGGTCGCAATTATACATCTGCCAACCTTCGCAGACTTTTTGATAAAATCCGGTCATCTGTCTCGGATGCCGCCTTGAGGACAACCGTAATCGTGGGTTTCCCGGGAGAAACGGATAAAGATTTTGAAGCGCTTTTATCCTTCGTGAAGGACATATATTTCGACCACCTGGGAGTCTTCATATATTCTGATTTCAAAGACCTCAATTCTCACAACCTCCCGTGCCACATTCCGGAACGTGTGGCCAAGGATCGGCACGACAAACTTATGTCCTGCCAGTCGAAAATATCCTTGGATAATAATCAAAAGTATATCGGCAAAATTTATGACGTTCTCGTGGAAAATACCACCGGAGAAAATCTTTTCAACGGCCGCACATTTTTTCAGGCCCCGGAGGTCGATGGCATTACATATATTCATTCCGAGCGGCTGGAAATCGGCTCATTTGTCGGTGTAAGGGTTGCAGACGCATTTGAATATGATCTCACAGGAGAAGTTGTATGAACGAGACAAAGCATAAGATCCTTGCCTTGGTTAAAGATGACCTCGAAGCAATTGAAACCGCCCTCGAAGAAAACTTAAATCCGCATTTAGATCTGGTGTCACAAATTGCCAGACATATACTGTTCAGCGGCGGCAAACGCTTAAGACCTTTGCTTATGGTCCTTTCGGCCAGGATTTGCGGCTACAATGGGGACTATGACAAGACGTTCTCAACCATTTTTGAATACTTGCATGCCGCCACCCTATTGCACGATGATCTTGTGGATCAAGCAACATTTCGGAGAGGCAATCCCGTGGCCCATTCAATATGGGGCAATGCACCTGCTGTCCTTGTCGGAGATTTTCTGCTCGCCCGCTCCCTTACCATCGCCGCCAAAACAGAACTGCCCGATGTTATCAGGATCGTCGCAGAAATTACAGAAAATATGTCCCAAGGCGAAATTCATCAGCTTATGAAAAAAGGGTGTTTAGACCTCACCGAAGAAGAGTACATGGAAGTCATACGGCGCAAAACCGCTGTTCTTTTTCAGGGAACATGCCGTGTAAGTGCCCTGATATCAGATGCCTCAAAGGAAAAGGAAGCCGCCCTATCGGATTACGGTTTCAACCTTGGAATCGCTTTTCAGATGGTCGATGATCTTCTCGACTACACCCTGGATACCGACATTCTTGGAAAAGAGGTTGGAGCAGATCTCAAAGAAGGGAAACTCACGCTTCCGGTCATATATTCCCTCAAAGCCGCAAATACAAAAGACCGGATTCAGATGGAAAAAATAATAGAAAATAAGGATTTTTCCGTCAACGATTTTGAAACTTTGATCGCACTGATGAAAAAATACGGCGGGCAAAAATATACCGAAAAACTGGCAAGAGAATATGTTGGAAATGCAAAGGATTCCCTGGCGGTTTTTAAAAATTCAAAAACCAAAGAGATCCTTTTGATGATTGCCGATTATTCTCTGACCCGCAATATGTAATTATAGGTCTCGAAATTTCTATAAGCTATTTAAAACAATAGGGTTTTAAGGCTTAAATATTTAACCCGTGCATGGAATAATGGAATGATGGAATATTGGAATGTTGACTTTAAAATGATGCTATTCATTTATTTAATTCTCTGTCAAAATGAATTTTACAATAACCCACGTTCCCATTTTCCCAGAACCCATTATCCCAATGGTGACCTGCCCGATAGTGCCTTGCAATGGCAGGCGGGACCAAGCAAACTAACTCGGCTTAAAGTCAAACATTCCCGGAGGAGATGAAAAGGATATGTCTGTATCTATTAAAACCATCATCCGATTTGTTTTTGCAGTATTTTTCTTTTCAATTGTGCTTATTCTGCCTGCTTTTGTTCAGGCAAAAAACCAGATTCCAACAAAGACTGTTATGGTGATGGGGACGGGTAAAATATATCAAAATAACTCTGCCAGGGCAAGAGAAGAGGCAATCGCCGGCAGCCTGGTTTCAGCAGTGGACAGGGTGGCAATGGAAATTTTTCCTTTAGAATCGATGGTTCGATACTTTCAGGCGTTCAATGAGATGATTTATAATAATACCAATAAATTCATCCAGGATTACAAAGTACTGGCAGAGTTTCCATCGACAAACAATTACAGGGTAATGGTGGAAGCAACCGTTTCAATCATCACCTTGAAGAAACTCATGTCAAGCGCAGGGATTTTACTTGAAGAAAAACCCTTGCCAAAAATTCTGATTTTAATTTCAGATCAGAATCAAAACGACCGTTCGCCCAACTATTGGTGGGGACAAGAAAAATATCTTTCAGAATCTTTCTCGATAACTGCTCTGGTTAACACCATTAAAACAAAGGGATTCCCCATCATCGACAACCATATCATCTCTCAAAATACCCGGGTTAATCCCATATACGACAAACCCGATCTTAATGATATTGAAGCGATTAACCTTAGCCTCAGTTCACAGGCAGGAGTTGTAATCGTCGGAAAGTCGGTTGCAAGTATATCGCCGAATATCATAGGTGAAAATATAAGGTCTTTTAAAGCGATAGTATCGGCGCGGGCCATTCGGACGGATACGGGTGCAGAAATCGCAACCACAATGCAAACCTCCGTAACAGCGAATACCGATGAAATTGCCGGGGTCCGGGATGCGCTTTCAAGGGCCGGATCTATTGCAGGTGAAGACCTTGCTTCTCAAATAGTTGCCGGCTGGCAGAAACAAGAAGAACCATCCAAGATTCTTGAAATCATCGTTGAAGGTACCGGCGATATTGCAAACTTCGAAAAATTCCGTCGTATTCTCAATAATATATCGGGGGTGAAGAATCTTCGAATAAAGGAATTGAAACCTGAAGAGGCCGTCATTATCGTCGATCTCCAGGGAACTGCCAAAGAGCTTGCGGATGCCTTAATGCTCAAAGCCTTTGGATTAATCGGTATTAACATTTACGAAGTATCGCAGGATCGATTAAGAATAGAGCTTATCGCGGGTTAACCTTAAAAACGCAACTTTTCAAGAACCTAGGGGCTTGGCCCCGCCTGCCATTGCAAGCTCGCCCGATAGCTGAGCAAGGAGAGACGGCCTGGGGCAAGAGCGGGCAGGCCCAATTGGAATAATGGAAGATTAAATAATTGAGTATAAATATTCCCAATATTTTAACGATTATCAGGATATTACTTACCCCTCTTTTTGTAATTTTCCTTCTAAGAGATATGTTTTCATTTGCGCTTCTGGTTTTTAGTATTGCAGCAGTCAGTGACGCCCTGGACGGCCTTCTGGCAAGATATTTCAACCAATATAGTGTATTAGGCGCTTATCTTGACCCCATTGCGGATAAGCTTTTGTTGGTCTCTGCTTTTGTAAGCCTGGCGGTTCTTAAAATCATCCCCCCCTGGCTGACGGTTATTGTCATAAGCCGTGATATTATGATTGTAATCGGAATCTTAATTTTTGCAATGACCGATATACCTATTGAAATGAAACCGAGTCTCGTCAGTAAATGTACTACGGTCGCCCAGTTATTCACAATCTTTTTAACCCTTCTTGACCCGCAAATTCCAGGTGCCCAAATAATTAAACAGTTGCTGTTCTGGATTACGGCCGGATTAACTATAACTTCCGGACTTCACTATATTTACTTTGGCTTAAACGTTCTACAGAACGCCACCGGAAAAAATTAAAGCCAACGGTTTAAAGAACAACAATACAAGGAATCTATCGTGTACAAAGTTATGATAAGGGATAACATGTCCCCTGTTGCGAAAGACATACTTGAAGCAACCGGAAAAATAGAAGTTGTGGTTGATAATGACAAGGCAACCAGTGATCCTAAGGCATTATCTCAAATTATCAATGAGTTCCATGGTCTTGCAATCAGGAGCGGGACTCGGGTTACGGAACAGGTATTAAAAAACGCCGAACAGCTCAAGGTTATTGGTCGGGCCGGCATTGGAGTTGACAATATCGATGTTCAGGCGGCTACAAAACAGGGCATCGTGGTCATGAATGCCCCGGGTGGCAATACAGTAACCACGGCGGAACATACCCTATCTCTTATGTTGGCACTTGCCAAAAATATTCCCCAGGGCACGGCATCCCTTCGAGAGGGAAAATGGGAAAAGAAAAAGCTGCCGGGCGTTGAAATAACCGGAAAAACATTGGGTATCATCGGCCTTGGTCATATCGGCCGCGTGGTGGCAAACCGGGCAAAGGGTCTTAAAATGAAGGTTATCGCCGCCGATCCTTATGTCAGCAAGGAAGCGGCTAAGTCCCTTGAAGTTGAACTTGTGCCGCTGGAGGACCTTCTTGCACGTTCGGATTTTATTACGCTTCATGTGCCGCGCCTCAAGGAAACGGCGAACATGATTGATGCAGCCACAATTAATAAGATGAAACCGGGGGTCAGAATTATTAACTGTTCCAGGGGTGAAATCGTCCAACTTGATGATCTTTACCAGGCAATTTTAAGCGGACATGTGGCCGGCGCAGCCCTTGATGTTTTTCCACAGGAACCGCCGGACCCATCATTACCCATACTGCAGCAACCCAATGTAATCTTTACGCCACATTTAGGGGCCAGTACCGGCGAGGCACAGCTCAAAGTGGCAAATATGATTGCCCGCCAGATTGCTGCTTATCTCGCAGACGGTATCATAACCAACGCCGTCAATTTCCCATCGGTATCCATGGAAATTATGGATCAACTTCGTCCCTATCTCGACCTTGCCGAAAAAATGGGATCGTTGATGGGCCAACTTGTCAGAAAAGTTCACGACATCACCATAAGCTACAGCGGCAGCGTATCCAGACTTGACACAAGACCGCTAACTCACGCGGCACTGAAGGGGCTTCTCGGTTCTTTTACCGACACGCCGGTAAACTACGTAAACGCACCATCCCTTGCTCAAGACAAAGGGATTCATGTCCGCGAGACCATAAGCCGGACAACCTATGATTTTACCAGCCTGATCCGAGTGAGACTGGAAGATTATAAAGAGGGAATTGACGAAATCTGGGGAACAATCTATGAAAAAAAATATCCGAGACTTGTAAGAATTGGGAAAATTTACCTGGATGCAATCCCCGAAGGATGGATGATTGTTATTAATAATTTTGATAAACCCGGTGTTATCGGAAATGTGGGCACAACCCTTGGCCGCCACAACATTAACATCGGCCGTTTCCAGTTGGGAAGACGGGGCGAGCGGGCCCTGTGCCTGGTAAATATCGATATGCCGGCAAATGAAAAGGTTATTGAAGAGATAAAATGCCTGCCCAATATCATCTCTGTCCGTCAGGTACACCTATAACAGTCACTATAGCCATTTTTACAATCATTAAAAAACTTCCGAACACAACTCCCCAAATATACCCAGATTCTCACAGATATGAATTCCGCCCGCCTTCATGGCCTCGATCTTTGCCTGGGCCGTACCGCTGCTGCCGCTGATGATGGCCCCGGCATG